>NZ_JAGEOK010000019.1 GCF_017573545.1 Actinomadura nitritigenes
GCCGACGACGACGGCGCGGTGTTCGGGCATGATCTGCATTGACGACCTCCCTCGGTCGCTTCCAGCGTCGCAGCCGCCCGGCCGCAAGATCAGTGCCGAGCGTCCCCCGCCACCGGGACCTTCGGCCCGCTCCCCGCGGTCCCGGTACTCGCTTCCGTGCCACCATCCGGTCCGCGCGGTGTCCGGTACGGTGCAGCCGCCGTATGAAGCCTCCCCGCTGAAACGGGCGCCGAACACGCGCCGGCCGAAACCGCTGCAGCGGTCGAATCCCTTGGCCTGCAGGCCGGCGACACGGGCGCGGGACCGAACGGCGAGCCGGAACGGTCCCGTGCCGACCCGGATACGGGCGGGTCCTTCGGCCCTGTGCGTCGTGCCCGCGCGGGTGGTGGGGTGGTTGGTGGCGGCCGATGCCGCTGATCGGGGACCGTGCCGTTCCGCAGGGCGCGGAGCGTCTCGCAATTGCAGGGGGTGAGCGCGGTGGGCGTACTGACCGGCGAAGAACTCGCTCGCGAACCGTTCCTGCGCGGCATGAGGAAGGCCGATCTGACGAGGCTCGCGACTGCGGGCCGTCGCGTCACGATCCCGGCCGCGCACCGGATGTGCACGCAGGGGCGGCCTGCTGAGCGATTCTGGATCATCGACGCCGGGACGGTGACCGTCGACCTGCAGCTGCCCGATCGGCGTGCGGTCATCGAGACCCTGGGACCCGGGTCCGTGCTCGGGTGGTCATGGCTTTTCCAGCCGCGTCTATGGAGCTATGGGGCCGTCGCGAGCACGAGGGTCGACGCCCTCGAGTTCGACGCCCGGCTGGCGCGCACCCTCTGTGCGGTCGACACGGCCCTCGGGTACGAGCTGACGCGCCGATTCGCGGAACTCGTCGTCGAACGGCTCCACGCCACGCGCCTCAGCCTCCTGGAACAGGCGCCGGCCCCGGCGGGAGCCTCCCACTGACCGCGTGCACCTTCTCCTTGCGGAGCAGGACGGCGTGTTCCCCGCCGCCCCCGCGACCCTCGGCACCGCGCAACGGAAGGCGATCGAGGAGATCCAGGGCGGGCGAGTTCGGCGCTGCGCGGCCGGCCGGGCGCGGCCTGACGCACCGGCTGGTCTCTTCCCGCGGTCGCGCACGAGTGATCCCGGACGTGGCTTTCCTCTTCGCGGGACAAAGGTTGCCCGATAGGAGGGACCTTTGCCCCTGGGGCGGCACTAGCAGGCCATGAAACGTGGGAACAAGCGTTCACGCGGCCTGTCCGTGCCGCTCGCAGAGGTCAATGAGGAGAGATCGATGTCCGCCCCGATCGTCATCGGCACCGATGGTTCCGATGGGGCGGCGCGCGCCCTCGACTGGGCCGCCGCTGAAGCCGTCGTGCGCGGACGTCCCCTGAACATCGTCCATGCCGTCGAGTGTCGGCCGTCCACGACGCCCCATCCGGCGCAGCCCGAGAACGCCGGGCCCATTACCCGGGTGGGCAGGATGCTCCTGGCGGCCGCCCACGAACGCGTCCGGGAGCGGTGGCCGGACCTGGAGACGACGACCGTTCTGGTGACCGGGGAGACCTGGCGGGCCCTGAGAGCACAGTCGGAGAACGCGTTCGAGCTGGTCCTGGGAAGCCGTGGCCTGGGCGAATTCACCGACCTGCAACTGGGGAGCACGAGCCTGCGCATGGCCGAGCGCTCCACCGTCCCGGTGGTGATCGCGCGCGGGGAGGCCGCCCGTGGCGGCGACATACTCGTGGGCATCGACCCGGTGCGAGACGCCGGCGCGATCCTCGACTACGCCTTCGACGCCGCCGTGCTCCACGGTGTCCGGCTCCGCGTCGTCCACGCGTGGCAGACGCTCGCGACCTTCATCGAGGCGGGTTACGCCGACGTCGAGCAGATCGAGGCGGACCTGAGGAAAGCGGTCATCACCGCTTACCAGTCACTGCAAGGGAGATATCCCGAAGTCGACGTCGTCGACGAAATCGTCTTGGAGCATCCGGTGACCGCATTGTCCAAGGCCTCGCGCGAGGCCCGCCTTCTGGTGGTCGGTGCCCGCGACTGGCACTGGACCTCGCCCCAGCTCGGATCCGTCAGCCACGGAGTGATGCACCACGCGCAGTGCCCGGTGGCGGTCATCCCATCCCGCTGAAGGGACTCATGCAGATGAAGCGACCGACCGTGGAGACGGTCATGACATCCGACGTCGTGACGGTGTCGCCCGACGATTCGTTCAAGGACGTGATCACCGCTCTCGCCGACCACGAGATCAGCGGAGCACCCGTCGTGGACGAGGGGGGGCGCCTCATCGGCGTGGTCACCGAGGCGGACCTGCTCCGCAAGGCGGCGGCCGGCCAAGGGGGGCCGGGACGGAGGCAACGCCTTGAGCGGCAGCGGTCCGAGGCCACCACGGCCGGTGAGGCCATGAGCTCGCCCGCGGTCACCACGACCGCGGACACCGCGGTCGCCGAAGCGGCGCGGTCGATGTGCCGCCACGGCTTCAAGCGGCTCCCGGTCGTGGACCCCGACGGCCGGCCGGTCGGCATCGTCAGCCGTGCCGACCTGCTGAGCGTCTTCCTGAGAGCGGACGCGGAGATCCACGACGAGGTGATCCACGAGATCGTCATCCAGAGCCTCTGGCTCGACCCCGCCGAGGTGGAGGTCGACGTGCGCGACGGTGTGGTCACCCTGCGGGGCCGTGTGCCCGTGGCGAGTCTCGTCCCGATCGCCGAACGCCTGACGGCCTCCGTCGACGGCGTCGTCAGGGTGATCAATCGACTGGACTACGACGAGGACGACTCCGCGCGGCCGCACCGGGGCCGCGCGGGCCGGCGGCATTAGGGCTCCCTCCGTGTTCGTCGAGCGGGTCCGGCCTTCGTCAGGTCGGTTCGTCGCGGGGGTCGATGTGCTCGGTGGTGACGCCGCCGGGGTGCAGGGGGATGCGGCGTCCGGTGATCTTTTCGGGGGTGAGGCGGACGAAGAACGGTTCGGGGGCGGGGATCCATGGGGCGAGTGGCAGTGTTTTGAGGCGTTGGATGTCGGTGGGGTCGGTGACGATCTCGGCGGGGCCGGTGGCGATGACGCTCCATGCGGTTCGCAGTGCCGGTTCGAGGTCGTCGGCCTCGAGGGTGAGGGGGCGTCGGGCCTGGATGGCGTCCGTTTTGGAGCCGGGTGCGGTGGTGAACACCAGGGTGGTGCCGTCCAGGATGAAGTTGACCGGCAGGATGGACGCGGTGCCGTCGTCGGTGGCCCAGGCGATCCGGCCGACCGCGACGCTGCGCAGCAGTGTCAGGCAGGCGTCGGTGTCGAGGATCTGGAGTCCGGTGGTCATGGCGCCTCGATTCTGGTGCCCGTGCCGCCCGCGAGCAGGGCGGGCGCGTCGGCGAGGGACCCGATGACCGCGACGGCGCCGGGCCGATGCTCGGCGAAGCGGCAGGCCGCCTCCGCCTTCGGCCCCATGGAGCCGCTCGGCAGGTCCATCGCGCGCAGCCGGTCCGGGGTGATGGTGCCGACAGGACGGGCGTTCACCGTGCCATGGTCGCGCATCACGGCGGGGACGTCGGTGAGCAGCATCAGCGTGTCCGCCTTCAGGCGCTCCGCGAGGAGGGCGGCCGTGAGGTCCTTGTCGACGACCGCCTCGACGCCATGGTGGTCCGGGTCGACCGGCACGCCGCCGCCACCGGCCGCGATGACCACGCAGCCGCCGTCGACGAGCCGCCGCATGGTCGCGAGCTCCACGATGTCGCGCGGTTCGGGGGACGGGACGACGCGTCGCCACATCCGGCCGTCCGGGCGCATCGCCCAGCCCCGATCGTCCCGCATCCGCCTGGCCTCGGCCGGCGTGCAGCCGCGGCCGATGAACTTGGTCGGGTTCCGGAAGGCGGGGTCGGCCGGGTCGACCAGGGTCTCGGTCAGCAGGGCGACGACCTCGCGGCCGGGAAGTGCGCGGCGGAGTTCCCGGATCAGCCAGTAGCCGATCATGCCCTGGGTCGCGGCGCCGAGCGCGTCGAGCGGGTAGGGCGTGCTGAGCTCCGGGTCCGCGGCGCTCTCGATCGCCAGCAACCCGACCTGCGGGCCGTTCCCGTGCGTGACGATCAGCTCGTTGCCCTCCGCCAGCGCCGCGAGGCCGCGGACGGCCTCGCGGACGTGGGCGATCTGGACGGCGGCGTCCAGGGGTTCCCCGCGCCGCAGCAGCGCGTTGCCTCCGAGCGCGGCGACGATCCTCATCGGCGTCCTTCCAGCTGGTCCGTCAGGAGGGCGTAGAGGACGGCCTGGGCGGCCGGGAGCCGGTTGGCGGCCTGCCGGAAGGCCAGCGAACGGCCGCCGTCGATGACGGCCGCGGTGACCTCCTCGCCGCGGTGGGCGGGCAGGCAGTGCATGAACACGGCGTCCTCACCGGCGCGGTCCATGAGGTCCTGGTTCACCTGGTACGCGTCGAACGCGGCGCGGCGGTGCGCGCGCTCTTCCTCGGGATCGCCCATCGACAACCAGACGTCGGTGTACACCACGCTCGCGCCGGCGACGGCCACGGCGGGATCGTGCGTCACGAGGACGCTTCCGCCGTGCCGACCGGCCTCGGCTCTTGCGGACGCGAGGGCCTCCTCGCCGGGCAGGTGGCCGTCCGGAGCCGCGATCGCCATGTCCATGCCGGCGAGCGCCGCGGCCTCCGTCAGGCTGCGGGCGACGTTGTTGGCGCCGTCGCCGACGTAGGCGATCCGGCGGCCGTGCAGGTCGCCGAAGTGCTCCTGGACGGTCAGCAGGTCCGCGACGGCCTGGAGGGGGTGGTGGCCGTCGGTCAGGGCGTTGATCACCGGTATCGGCGCGGCGGCCGCGAGCTCCTCGACGTCGGCGTCGGCGAAGGTGCGGATGACGACCGCGGCGGCGTAGGAGCCCATGACCCGCGCGGTGTCGCCGATGGTCTCCCCGCGCCGCAGCTGCAGCTCGTCCGGCCCGACGGTGACGGGGGCGCCGCCGAGGCGCGCGACCGCCGCCGCCGTGGACAGGCGGGTCCGGGTGGACGGCTTGGCGAAGTACATCGGGACGATCCGCCCCGCGAGCAGTTCGCTTGCGGCGGTGGGATCGTCCTGGAACCCGGCGGCCAGTTTCAGCAGCAGGGCCAGGTCGCGGGCGCTCATGTCGCCGACGCGCAGCAGGTCTTTCACGGGGTCACCTCGTCGCGGTGGAGGGGGCAGGTCATGCAGCGGGGGCCGCCGCGTCCGCGGCCGAGCTCGCCGCCCGGAATGGTGACGACCTCGATGCCGTTGCGGCGGAGCATGGTGTTGGTGGTGACGTTGCGCTCGTAGGCGACGACGACGCCCGGTTCGACGGCCAGGACGTTGTTCCCGTCGTCCCACTGCTCGCGCTCGGCCGCGCGGACGTCCTGCTCGGCGGTCAGGACGCGGACGTGGGCGAGGTCCAGGGCGCGGGCGATCGCGGGGAACAGCGCCTCGTTCTCGTGGACCACGACCTCGTCCGCGCGCCCCGGCGTCAGGGTGTAGGAGCGCAGCGGCGGCAGCTCGGGGTAGACGGTGAAGACGTCCTTGCCGACCATCGTCATGACGGTGTCCAGGTGCATGAACGCCCGCCGGCGCGGCAGCTGCGCGGCGATGACGCGTCCGGCGGCGCCGGCGGTGAACAGGCGCTGGGCGAGCAGCTCGATGGCCTGCGGGGTGGTCCGCTCGCTCATCCCGATCAGGACCAGCCCGTTGCCGAGGACATGGACGTCGCCGCCCTCGATCGTGGGCAGGGCGAAGTCCGCGCCCGGATACCAGATGGTCGGGGGCCGTTCGGCGAACATCGGGTGGAACCGGTAGATCGCGCTGAGATGCAGGGTCTCGCGGCGGCGGGCGGGCTTGGCCATCGGATGCAGCGTCACGCCGCCGTACACCCACGCGGACGGGTCTCGGGTGAACAGGTGGTTCGGCAGCGGCGGCAGGACGAAGTCGCCGTCGTCGAGCGAGGCGAGCAGCAGGCTGTGGACGGCCAGGCCCATCTCCGCCTTCGTCAGCCCGCCGATGAGGTGCCGGGCGAGGGTGTCGGGGTCCATGCCGTCGAGCGCGGCCCGGACGGGGCCGGCCAGCGTCGGGCCGAGCGCGGTCTCGGACGCCGTGTGGTCGAGCACGTGCGCCCGCGCCTGCTCGATCTTGAGGGTCTCGGCCAGCAGCTCGCCGAGGTAGTGCACCTGGACGCCGCGCTCGCGCAGGGTGTCGGCGAACACGTCGTGCTCCTGGCGGGCGCGCTTGGCCCACAGCACCTCGTCGAAGAGCAGGTCGTCCTTGTTGCCGGGGGTGAGGCGGAGGAGTTCCAGGTCGGGGCGGTGCAGCAGCACCTGCCGCAGCCGCCCGACCTCGGAGGAAACGGTGAACACGAATGACGTCCTTTCGGGTGGGGCGGGTCAGGCGGCCTTGGCGGGCGGTTCGGTCCCGCTGCCCACGGCCTTGATCGGTGTGCGGTTCTCCCGGTACTTCAGCCAGGCGTAGACGGGCATCCCGGCGAAGATCAGCAGGGTGCCCTTGTAGACGACCTCGTAGCCGGCGCCGGCGATCGCCCAGACCGAGTAGCCGAACGCCAGCAGCGCGATCACCGCGGCGACGGAGAGGCGGCGCCCGGAGAACGCGGCGCGGTCGGTGGCCAGCAGGACCAGCTCGGCGGCGGCCGCGTAGGCGTACGGGATGACGGTGGTGAGGGTGGCCAGCAGGATGATGAAGGTGAACTGGTCGACCAGGCTGCTGTTGTAGTTCATGACCATCAGCACGGTGACCAGGACGCTGGACACCACGAGCCCGGCGACGGGGGTTCCGCCGCGTCCCGTGCGGGCGAAGAACCGGGGGAACAGCCCGTCGCGCGCCGCGGCGTAGGGCACCTGTCCCTGCAGCAGGATCCAGCCGTTGAGCGCGCCGAACGCGCTGATCGCGGCGCCCGCCGCCACCAGGTCGGCCGCCCAGCCGCCGAACGCGGCGTCCGCGGCGTCCGCGAACGGCGCCGTGGAGCCCGACAGGGCCGCCGCCGGGACGAGCCCGAGGACGGCGACGGTGCCGAGGATGTAGATCAGCGCGGTGACGGCGGTGCCGGCCACGGTCGCGCGGGGGATCGTCTTCTCGGGGTCCTCCACGTCCTCGGCGGGGACGGTCGCCGACTCCAGGCCGATGAACGACCACAGCGTCAGCGCCGCGGCGGCGGTGACCGCCGAGAAGGCGCTGGTCCCGCTCGCGTTGAACGGGCCGAAGTTGGCGGACTTGATGAAGAACAGCCCGCCGACCGCGATGAGCAGCAGCGGCACCAGCTTCACCACGGTCGTCACGACCTGGACGACCCCGCCCTGCCGCACGCCGTACGCGTTGACGGCCGTCAGGACCCAGATCGCCGCCAGGCCCACGCCGGCGGCCAGGGGCTTGTTCGTGCCGAGCGCGTGCCAGAAGTGCGCGAGGTACCCGACGAACGCGACCGCGATCGCCGCGTTCCCGGCCCACACCGCGATCCAGTACCCCCACGCGGTCTGGAATCCGACGAAGTCGCCGAACGCCCGCCGCGCGTAGGCGTACGGCCCGCCGGTCTTCGGGTAGGCGCGGGCCAGCCGCGCGAACACCAGCGCCAGCAGGACGGCGCCGGCGGCCGTGAAGACCCAGGCGACCAGGGAGATGGGGCCGTACTTGGCCAGTGAACTGGGCAGCAGGAAGACGCCGGATCCGATCATGTTGCCCACGACCAGAGCCGAGGCCATCCACAGCCCCAGTCTCCGTCGGGCGGGTTGCGTGCGCATGAGCGCCTCCTCGATGAGCGGCCCGCGTGCCGCGCCATCAGCCGATCACCCGCGACCCCGGCGAGTCGCCGGGCATCGGTCCCGGGCACACCGGACCAAGGTCCCGCGGCGCGGTGGCCGAGGGCCCTTGAGCGGCTCCGGGCGCCCGCGACGCAAGAGCCCCGTCCGTTGCATGGCGGGCGACACGCCGAGCCGGGGCTTGGGCGCGGCCGCCGCGGGCATGCCGCGGTCACGAGGGCCGAAGGTCCCGGGGCGCGGTGACGTTCGGGTGCTGACCCCGCGATCCATCCGTCGGAGGCTGGGCCCATGAGGGCACGAACGTCCACCGGGCAGGTCTACGCGCTCCTGGCCGACGGCACGCAGGTCGAGATCAGACAGCTGACCGAAGCCGATCGCGAGGCGGTGTGCGCGCTGCACCGCGACCTCAGCGACGAGAGCCTGTACCTGCGCTTCTTCGGGCTGAACAGGGGGATGGCCGACCGGATCGCCGATCAGGTCTGCCGCCCGGACGGCTCGGGCCACGCGGCGCTGGGGGTCTGGCTGCGCGGCGAGCTCATCGGCATCGCGGAGTACGAGCCGTCCGACGCGCCCGGCGAAGCCGAGATCGCGATGGCGGTCGCCGACAGGATGCACCATCGCGGTGTCGGCACCCTGCTGCTGGAGCACCTGGGATCGCTGGCCCGGGAGAACGGGATCGTGGCGTTCCGGGCCGACACCCTGGCCGAGAACGGCCCGATGCTGCGGGTCTTCGCCGATGCGGGCATGCCCGCCAAGCGCCGCGCCTCATCGGGCGTCGTCGAGATCACGATGCCGCTGGTGTCCGATGAGCATTACCTGGACGTGGTGGCCGAGCGCGAGCGGAGCGCCGACGTCGCCAGCCTCCTGCCGCTGTTCAGGCCCCGTGCGGTCGCGGTCGTCGGCGCGAGCCGGCGAGCGGGCACGGTGGGCGCGTCCGTCCTGCGCAACATCGCGGCGGGCGGCTACGCGGGGCGGCTCTACGCGGTCAATCCGCACGCCGCCGGCACCGAGCTGCACGGAGTGCCGTGCGTGGCCGCGGTGTCCGACCTGCCGGGGCCGGTCGACCTCGCCGTCATCACCGTCCCGGCCGACGCCGTCACCGGCGTGGCGGCCGAATGCGGGGCCTTCGGCATCCCGGCCGTCGTCGTGATCACGTCCGGGCTCACCGCCGACCAGGGCGGCGAGCTGCTGGCGGCCTGCCGGGAGCACGGCATCCGGCTCGTCGGCCCCAACTGCCTCGGCGTGGCCGACACCGGCACCGAGCTGGACGCGACCTTCGCGGCCCGCCGCCCCGCCCCCGGCGTCGCCGGGGTGGCGGTGCAGTCGGGCGGCGTCGGCATCGCGCTGATCGATCACCTCTCCCGCCTCGGCATCGGCGTGTCGTCCTTCGCCTCCCTCGGCGACAAGTACGACGTCAGCGCCAACGACATGCTCATGTGGTGGGAGTCGGAGCAGACCACGCGGCTCGGCCTGCTGCACGTCGAGTCGTTCGGAAGCCCGCGCAAGTTCGCCCGCACGGCGCGCCGGGTGGCGTCCCGCATGCCGCTGCTGACGGTCCTCGCGGGACGCTCCGGCCCGGGCACGAAGGCGGCGGCGTCGCACACGGCCGCCGCCGCCACGCCGGAGGCCACCCGCCGGGCCCTGTTCGAGCAGGCGGGCATCGTCGCGACCGACGACCTCGGCGAGCTGGTGGACGCGGCCGCGCTGCTGGCGAGCCAGGCGCCGCCCGCCGGGCCGCGCGTGGCGGTCGTGTCCAACGCGGGGGGCGCCGGCGTCCTGGCCGCCGACGCCTGCGTTGACGCCGGACTCACCGTCCCGACCCTCGGAGCGGCGGCGCGCCGCCGGCTGACCGCGGTGCTGCCCGCGTGCTCCTCGGTCGCCGATCCCGTCGACACGACCGCGGCCGTCTCCGCCGAGACCTTCCAGCAGGCGATCCGGCTGGTCGCGGCCGACCCGTCGGTGGACGCCGTGCTCGCGGTCGTGGCGCCGACGGCGCTGGCGGATCTGACGAGCGCCCTCGACGGCTGCGCCAAACCGGTGGCCGCCGTGGTCCTGGGGCAGCCGGAGACCGTGCTGATCTCCGATCAGGGCGTTCCCTGCTACGCCTACCCGGAGAGCGCCGCTCGCGCCCTGGCGCACGCGTGGTCCTACGCCCGGCGCCGCGACCAGGCCCCCGGCCTGCCGCCCGAGCTGCCGGGGCTGCGTGCGGGCGAGGCCGCAAGGCTCATCGGCGGTTTCCTGGCGGACGTACCGGAGGGCGGCTGGCTGCCGCCCGTCCAGGCGTTCGAACTGCTGGAGCTCTACGGGCTGCCCCTCGCGCCGTGGCGCTGGGCGTGCGGCGAGCAGGAGGCGATCGCCGCGGCGGACGAACTCGGCGGTCCCGTGGTGGTGAAGGCCGACGTCGAGGGCGTCCTGCACAAGACCGCGGCCGGGGCCCTGCGACTCGACCTGCGCGGGCCCGAGGACGTCCGCGACGCGTACCGGGCGCTGGCCGACCGGTTCGGGGACCGGCTCCGGGGGGCGATCGTGCAGCGGATGGCCGCCGAGGGCGTCGAGGTCCTGTGCGGCGCCGTCCAGGACGACGTCTTCGGCCCCGTCGTGATCTTCGGGGCCGGCGGTGTCGACACCGAGGCCCTCGCCGACCGCACCGCGCGGCTCGCGCCCCTCACCGAGAGGGAGGCCGGCGAACTGGCCCGCGAGCCGAGGGTGTCCGCGCTCCTCGCCGGTCATCCCGCCCGGCCCGCCGGTGATCTCCCGGCGCTGCGGGACGCGCTGCTCCGGCTCTCCCGGCTCGTGGCCGATCTTCCGGAGATCGCCGAACTGGACCTCAACCCGACGATCGTCCGGCCGGACGGCGTCGTGGCCGTCGACGCGCGCATCCGCCTGGCCCCGGGCCGCGTCTGGGATCCGTACCTCCGCCGCCTCCGTTGATCTCGGCGCTCTTCCGGGCGGCGGTTCCCGCGGGAGTTACCCCGGTTTCGGCGGGGGTACGGCCTGAAGGACCTTCGGCCCGCCGCACGCCCGGCGTTCGGCCCTGACCCGCTGATCACGGGGTGACGAGCATGAGATCCATGGCACATCATTCCGTCGCGCGTCCCGAGTCGAAGCCGGACGCGGCGGCCGCGGCGAACCCCGAGGAGCCGCTGCCGCTGCTCCGCAAGGAACTCGGAACGGGGGACCGCGGGCTGTCGGCGCGCGAGGCGGCCCGCCGGCTCGCGGTGTACGGGCCGAACGAGGTGCGCCGGCACGAGAGGACGTCGTTCGTCCGGCTGCTCGCGGGCCAGCTGGCGCATCCGCTGGCGCTGCTGCTGTGGGGCGCCGGCGCGCTCGCCTTCATCGCCGGGATGCAGGTGCTGGGGTGGGCGATCCTCGCGGTGATCCTGGTGAACGCGGCGTTCGCGCTCCTGCAGGAGCACCAGGCCGAACGGGCCGTCGAGGCACTGGCCGCCTACCTGCCCGAACAGGCCCGAGTCGTCCGGGACGGCCGGCGCCAGGCCGTCGACGTCGCGGAGCTCGTCCCCGGTGACCTGGTGGTCATCGAAGAGGGCGACAAGGTCCCCGCCGACGCCCGGCTCACCGACGGCGCGCTGGAGCTGGACATGTCCATGCTCACCGGGGAGTCGGCCCCCGTCGAGCGCGTCGCGGCCCCGGGGCAGGAGGGGATCGCGCTCCTGCGCGAACCGAACCTGGTCTTCAGCGGGACGACCTGCACCGGGGGAGAGGCGCGGGCGATCGTGTTCGCCACCGGCGGGCACACCGAGCTCGGCCGCATCGCGGCGCTCAGCCAGCGCGCCCCGCGCCAGGACAGCCCCCTGGAGAGCCAGGTCAAGAAGGTCGCCTGGCTGATCGCGGGCGTCGCCATCGGCATGGGCGTCGTCTTCCTGCTGATCGGCGCGCTGGTCGGCCTCCCGCTGCGGGACGCGCTGATGTTCGCCATCGGCCTGCTGGTCGCCAACGTCCCCGAAGGTCTGCTGCCCACCATCACGCTCGCCCTGGCGGTCGGCGTCCGGGTCCTGGCCAAGCAGGGCGCGGTGGTCAAGCGCCTCAGCGCGGTCGAGACCCTCGGGTCGACGAACGTGATCTGCACCGACAAGACCGGCACGCTCACCCAGAACCGGATGCGGCTGCACACCTTCTGGACTCCGGACGCCGGAACGGTCACGGCGTCGGAGGACCGCCCGCCGCCGCCGGACCTGGCACAGGCGATCACCGACTGCACGACGGTCTCCCGTGGCGAGGACGGCGCACTGCAGGGGGACCCGACCGAGATCGCCCTCTTCGAGGGCGCGGGCCCGGACGTCGCCGAGCGGCTGGCCGACCGGGATTCCCGCCGCCGCGCGGTCTTCCGCTTCGACGCCCGGCTGCGGCTGATGTCCACGGTCGCGGAGCGGGACGACCGGCTTCTCATCTCCGTCAAGGGCGCCCCGGAGTCGGTGCTCCGCCACGCCGACCTCACCGATGATCAGCGGACCCGGATGCTCGCCGCCGTCGACGAGCTCGCCCAGAAGGGCCTGCGGGTCCTCGCGGTGGCCGTCCGTGAGCTGCCCTCCGGGCGGCAGGTGCCGGAAAAGCGGGAGGACGCAGAGGAGGACCTGCGGCTGATCGGGCTGGTGGGCCTGTACGACCCGCCGCGTCCCCAGGTCGCCGCCGCGGTCCGCCGCTGCCACGATGCGGGCCTGCGCGTCCACATCGTCACCGGCGACAACGGGACCACGGCTGCGGCCGTCGCCCGGGAGGTCGGCATCGGCGTCCCCGAACTGCGCGTGGTCGCCGAGTCCGAAGAGGTGCACGACCACGAGCTGGACGAGCTGCTCACCGGCCCCGCCGAGATCGTCTTCGCCCGCTCCTCCCCGGAGACCAAGCTCAAGGTCGCCGACGCCCTGCGGGCCCACGGGCAGATCGTCGCGATGACCGGGGACGGCGCCAACGACGCCCCGGCCCTGCACCAGGCCCACATCGGCGTCGCCATGGGACGGTCCGGCACCGACGTCGCCCGCGAGGCGTCGACCATGGTGCTGACCGACGACAACTTCGCCACGATCGTGACGGCGATCGAGTCCGGGCGCCGCGTCTACGACAACGTCCGCAAGTTCATCCTCTACATCTTCGCCCACGCGATCCCGGAGATCGTTCCCTTCCTGATCTTCGCGCTCAGCGGAGGGCTCGTCCCTCTGCCGCTCACCGTGCTGCAGATCCTGGCGATCGACCTCGGCACCGAGACGCTGCCCGCCCTGGCGCTCGGTCGCGAGCCGGCCGAGCCCGGCATCATGAGCCGCCCGCCCCGGCCGTCCTCCCAGGGCGTCATCTCCCGGGACATGCTGATCCGCGCCTGGGGCTACCTCGGCCTGGTCTCCGCCGTGCTGGTGATGTCGGTCTTCTTCTACGTGCTGTGGCGCGCCGGCTGGCATCCCGGTGACGCCACAGGTTCCGGCACGGCCCTCCACCACGCCTACCTGGCGGCGACCACGGCGACCTTCGCCGGGCTGGTCACCTGCCAGATCGGCACCGCCATGGCGTCCCGCACCGACCACGCGTCGCTGCGCCAGGTCGGCCTCACGTCCAACCCCCTGCTGCTCGCGGGGATCGGCTTCGAACTCCTCTTCGCCGCGGCCCTGATCTACCTCCCGCCCTTCCAGCACCTCTTCGGCACGGCGGCCCTGCCTGCGGACGTCCTGGGCATCATCGCCGTGTTCCCCTTCATCGTCTGGGGCACCGACGAACTGCGCCGGTGGTTCCGCCGCCGCCGCGCCGCGGCCGGCTGAGCGGTGTGCCACTCGCGTGGAGTCGGTGCGAGCGGTCGTGCGCGCCTGGGCGAGGAGGCGTGGATCCGGACCGCGGCCGAGGCCGGGGCGTCCGGCATCGGGCACGTCAGGGGAGGCGGATGTCCCGTCCCTTCTTGAGGACGCATGCCAGGACGCCGGTGCCGCGCATAGCGGCGCCGAGCCATGCCGCGATGCCCGAGAGGACGTGGGCCGTCCGGCCGGAGGTCTCCTCGGCCGTCAGAGCGGTGAGCCGGCCGGCGGGGATCAGGGCGACGATGGCGGCGACGAACAGGAACGCGACGCCCAGTAGCGGTCGACCAGGGCGCCCGGTGGCGTGAACTTGTCCAGGGCGTTCGAACACCCACGGGATCGATCACCAGGCTCAGCCCAAACAGCAGCGTCGAGCGAGGCCCAGGGTCTCGATCACCGTGATCATGCCGGGCGCCCGCCTCCGGTCCGCTCGCCCACGGGGAAGCGCCGGTCGAGGCCGGTGATGCGCAGGATCCTGCGCAGCAGCGGCGGGGCGTCGGTCAGCGTGAGGCCGCCGCCGCGCCGCATGGCGATCTCGTCGGCGGCGACCAGCGCCTGGAGGCCGGTGGCGTCGCAGAACGTGAGGTCGCGGGCGTCGATCTCGACCCGCGGTGGGCCGTTCTCGATGATCTCGGTGAGCAGGCCTTCCAGGTGCGCGGCCGTGAGGATGTCGAGCTCTCCGGCCACGGCGACGCGTTGGGGCGACCCGGGCCGGACCGTGGTCCGAAGCTGCGTGGACGGCGTGGGCCGTCCGGTCGTCATGTTCATGGAATCGTCTCCTGTCCGCTCGCCGCGCGGCTTTCTCAAGCCTCTGACGAGGGGCGGAGCCGGCTCCAGGGACCAAAGTCCCCTGCGCGTCCGTGGAAGTCCGGGATCTCGGGCGCCGGGGGCGTCACGCGTCCGCGTCCCGGAAGGGCCTGTCCGGTGCCGGCCGGCGGCCGGCCGACATCCGCGTCGCCTGCGTTCCGAGCTGCATGAGCATGGAGGTCACCAGGCTGTCGAGCCAGCCCAGCGCGCCGGAGCAGGCCAGCCGGGTCTCCACCGGGCCGGAATGCTCGCTCAGCGCGGGGATCAGCAGGCGCGCCTCCTCGGCCAGCGGCGCCGACACCGACGCGAGGATCTCGTCCCGCAGACGGTCGAACAGCCGGCCGATCCGGCGGTCCTCCTCCTCGTCGTGAGGACCGGCGTGCATCTCCTCGTCGAGCATCGTGAGCCGGCGCCAGGCACGCAGCAGGCGCGCCGGTGCGATCACCCTGCCGCCGGTGCGCCGCGCTTCCTCGGGTCCGCCGATGAGAATGACGATCTGTGAGATTCGCGGCGTGTTCGTGCCCGCCGCCTCCTTCATGCGACCTGCGTTCACGGTTGCTCGCCCCCTCGGTCGTGCCTGACTCCGCTCTCCCTTCCATTGCAGCCGCGGCGTGGGGGCGGGAACAGGGCCGTAGGGCCCGTTCCGGCCCGCGCGGAGCCCGGGGGACGTAGGCACCGATGAAGCCGGGACCTTCGGCCCCTGCATCCGGGAACCGCCCGTGACCACGCTGGAGGTGTCGGTGAGAACCGGCCGACGGGCTGACGAAGGAGACGACATGAAGGCGAACAAGGGCGACTGGGTGATCGTTCGCGGCCACCAGGTGGGGGAGCCGACCCGCAAGGCGCTGATCCTCGACGTGCACGGCCACGACGGCGAGCCGCCCTACGTCGTCCGCTGGGACGACGGTCATGAGAGCACCTACTACCCCGCCTCGGACGCCGTGATCGAACAGCACGCGCCGAGCGGCGCGCACGGCTGACGAAGCCGTGCCTCCACGCCGGCACCGGCCGCCGCCGGGCGGTGCCGGCCGCGAAGCGAGCACGGAACGAGGTGACCGCGATGCCGGCGGGCACGCTCCTACTGGGCATTTCGATGATCGTTCTGGTGGTTCTCGGAGTGACGTTCCTCGTCGCCGTCTTCTATCTCGCCGGCCGCGGTCCGGGCCGCCACGACGACTCCGACGACAGGCCCTACCGAGGGGCCTGAAGGGCCGCCCCGGGCAGTGAGGGGAGAGACCATGAAGGTGCTGGTGGCGTACGCGTCCGAACGCGGGGGCACCGCTGAGATCGCCGAGTGGATCGGCGCCGAACTGCTGCGCACGGGGGTGGACGCACAGGTCAGCCCGGCCGGGGACGTCACGACGCTCGACGGCTTCGACGCCGTCGTCCTCGGCGGCGCCCTCTACGCCGGGCGCTGGCACCGGGAGGCGCGCCGTTTCGCCCGCCACCACGCCGGGGCCCTGGCGGATCGGCCGGTGTGGCTGTTCAGCAGCGGTCCCCTCGACCGTTCGGCCGAGGAGCGGGAGATCGCCCCGGTGCCGGGCGTGGCCAAGGTCGCCCGGCACGTCGGCGCGCGGGGGCACGCCACGTTCGGCGGCCGGCTCGACCCCGGTGCCCGCGGGTTCCTGGCCTCCCGGATCGCCCAGCGGGCGAGCGGCGACCACCGCGACCGCGACCGCGTCCGCGCATGGACGGACGCCATCGCCGACGACCTGAGGGCGGTGAGCGCATGAACGGCATCGTCGTCGGGGTCGACGGATCCAAGCAGAGCCTGCGCGCCGTGGACTGGGCGGCGGACGAGGCGGTCCGCCGGAACGCCCCGCTGCGGATCCTGTACGTCGTCACGCCGTGGCTGTTCGACGTGCCCGTCGACCCCCGGGCGGGGGCGATGCGGGCATGGCTGCTGTACGGCGGTGAGGACATCGTCGGATACGCGGTCGACCGGGCGGGCGAACGTGCCCCCGGCCTGGACGTCACAGGGGAGCAGATCGGCGGGCAGGCCGCCGAGCTGCTCGTCGACAGGGCCCAGGACGCGCTGATGCTCGTGGTCGGCTCCCGCGGCCGAGGAGGCGTCGGAGGGCTCGTCCTGGGGTCGGTGGCGTTCCAGGTCGCCTCTCACGCACGCTGCCCGGCCGTCGTCGTCCGCGACGCGCCGTCCGAGGAGTACGGCGAGGTCGCGCTCGGCGTGGACGGTTCGCCGGCCTCCACGGAAGCGGTCGGATTCGCCTTCGGAGAGGCCTCCGTCCGCAGAGCCCGGCTGCATGCCGTGCTCGCCTGGCCGCACCCGATCTCGACGGGCCCCGGAGACATGCAGCCCCTGGTCTATGACCCGGAGGTGGTCACGAAGGGGGAGGAGCGCGTCCTCAGCGAATGCCTGTCCGGATGGCGCGCGAAGTTCCCCGACGTCGAGGTCGTCCCAGAGGTCGTCCACGGCCGCGCCGCACCGGCGCTGGTACGCGCCTCCGAGCAGGCGGACCTGCTCGTGGTGGGTTCGCGGGGGCGCGGCGGATTCACCGGACTGCTGCTCGGATCCGTCGGCCACGCGATGCTGCACCGCTCCCGGTGCCCCGTCGCCGTGGTCGCCCCCGCCTGACCGCCGAGACGGGTCCTCCAGCCCTCCCGGGCGGGACCTTCGGCACTCATGCGACGGTGTCTCCCCAGGTGAGGCTATAGGTGAAGGGCAAACGACGAAACGAATGAGGGAGGCGACCTCCCGATGCAGGAGATCAGGGTCGTCCACCGTGAGAACGACGCCTTCACCGTGCTCATACGGGACCACGTGATCGGCGTGGACCAGCCGTACACCTCGGGAGGCATGGACGCGGGCCCGACACCGGTCGAGCTGTTCGTGGCGGCCCTGGCGGCGTGCGCGGCGCACTATGCCCGCCGCTACCTCGCGGGACGCGCGCTACCGGCCACCGGACTGGAGATCACCGCGGACTTCACGATGAACCCGGGCGTCCCCGCCCGCGTCGCGCGGGTCCGCCTCCACCTGCGTCCCCCGGTCGACCTCCCGGCGACGGCGCTGAAGGGCCTGGAGGCCGCCGTGGCCAGCTGCACCGTGCAGAACTCGATACTCGACCCGCCGAAGGTCGACTTGGACGTGCTCGGCGCCGTCCCGGCCGTCTGAGCGGGCGGATCACGGCGGCGCTCCGCCCCCGGGACCGCGGCCGCGGTACCGGCAGATCGTGAGGAGGGGACATGAGCCACGTGCTCGTCGGCTATGACGGCGGTACCGGCAGCGAGCAGGCCCTGCGGTGGGCGGTGGAAGAGGCGCGCATGCGGCGCGTTCCGCTGACCGTCTGCCACGTCTGGCGCTGGCCGTACCCGATCACCTACCTCGACCCCGAGGGCGTCGGGATCGTCAAGCGCATGGGCGAGCACCTGCTCGACAGCGGTGTGGAGCTCGCGCGGGAGATGGCGCCCGCCCTGCAGGTGCGCAAACGCTTGATGGACGGGAGCGTCTACCCCGCGTTGCTGCACGCGAGCGAGGACGCCGACCTGATCGTGGTCGGCTCGCACGAAACGGGCGAGCTTCCCATCGGCTCGACCGCGTTGCAGCTGCCCGCGCGGGTACGCCGCCCGGTCGTGGTCGTCAGGTCCGCCGGCGCGCACCACCGCCGCGTGGTCGTGGGCGTCGACGGGTCGCGGTCCGCGGACGCGGCGCTGGCGTTCGGCTTCGAGCAGGCGGCTCTGCGCGGCTGGGAGCTGCGCGCGGTCTACGGGTGCTGGGAGCCCGGTGCGGCCCCGGACGGGGACCTGTCGCTCTTCGCCGACGAGGACAAGCTCCGGCACGTGTGCGGCTCCGTCCTGGAGCGGGCGGTCGCGCCGTGGCGGGTGAAGTACCCCTACGTCGAGGCCGTGACCGAGCTGATGCTCGAGTCGCCCCGTGACGCTCTCTTCGGAGCCGCCGAAGGCGCCGCGCTGGCCGTGGTCGGCCAGCGCGGGACGGGCACCGTGGAGCACTTGACGCTGGGAGCGACGAGCCACGCGGTGCTGCAGCACGCCGCCTGTACCGTCGCCGTCGTCCCCCGCCCTGTCGAGTGAACGGACCGCCGGTGAACGTCCGGGCCGAGGGCAGACCCTCTCGGCCCGGACGTGTACGAGCGGCCCCGCGCCCGCGCGCGCCGGGCCGAAGCAGACCGACGACGAGGCCGGGGGGTGAGCGATCATGGCCATGGTGACGGGGGAACTGGCGCGAGAGCCTTTCCTGAGCGGCATGCGAGGTACGGATCTCGGCAGGCTGGCGACCGCCGCTCGGCTCACCGCCTTCCCGGCGGGCCGCCGCCTGGCCACCGAGCTCGAACCGGCGGAGCGGTTCTGGATCATCCGCGACGGGACGGTCGCTCTCGACTCGCGCCTGCCCGGGGGCGGCTCCGTCCCCATCGACGCGCTGGGCCCCGGCGCGGTCGTCGGATGGTCGTGGATGTTCCCGCCGTACCGGTGGCGGTTCGGAGCGGTGGCGAGCACACCCGTCGAAGCCGTCGAGTTCGACGGGCGGCTGGTCCGGGTCCTGTGCGCCGTCGACCCCTCGCTCGGCTACGAGCTGACGCGCCGCTTCGCGGAGGTCATGGCCGATCGGCTGCGGACGGCGCGAACCCGGCTCCTGGCCCCTTCGCCCGGCACGGACCGGAGTACAGGGCCGTCTGAGCACCGGAGCGTGGACGGGTGAGCGGCATCGGCCCCTCCGCTCGGCGGTCGCCGGGCGACCGTCAGTAGTCGGTGAGATCGGCGGTACGGGGACGGCCGGTCGTCGACGGCGGCGGTGAGCCGGTTGTCGACGGCGACGATACCGTCCACGGCGGAGGCCGTGCGGGGTCGTGAAGGTCCGGCCCGCCAAGGGTCCCGCGGCACAGCGCGGGCGCTGTGCCGCACGCCGGGCCCGGTCACGTCATGGTCCATCCGACGAGGACCCCGTAGACGATGATGTTGTCGTTGTAGCTGTGCTTGGCCGGGTTGAAGGTGCCGCCGCAGGTCATGAGCCGGATGGTGGGGTCGGTGGTCGGGCCGTAGACGCGCTTGGTCGGGAAGTGGGCCTTGGGTACCTGTTCGAGGGCGGTGACCTGGAATACCGCGGTGCGGCCGTCCTGCCGGGTGACGCTCACCTGGGCGCCGGGCTTCAGTTTGCCGAGGGCGTAGAACACCGCCGGTCCCGAGGCGCGGGTGTCGACGTGTCCGTAGAAGGCGGCGGGGCCGCGCTCGCCCGGTGCCGCACCGCCCTTGTACCAGCTGGTGAGGTGCGGCTGGCTCAGTGAGGGTTCCTGGACGGTTCCGTCGGTGTTGAGCCCCAGGGCGAGGACGGGGGCGTCCACGCCGATGGCGGGGATGCGGATGCGGACGGGCACCGATCTGGGCATGGGTGTGGCGGGGCGTGGGTGGAGGGTCGTGCTCGGGCTGGTGGACGGGTGCGGGGGAGGGCCGGCGCGGTGGAGGCCGAACACCACCAGCAGCGCTCCGATGGCGACGGCGGCGGCTGCGATCGGCAGCCACCTGCCGCCCCATCGGCGCATGTCATTCACCGCCTTCGCGGCGGCGCCGCAGCGCCAGCACGCCCGCCACGGCGCCGAGGCCGATCAGGGCGACGCCGCCGGTCAGCAGCGGGTTCGCGGCCGAGGTGGCGCCGCCTCCGGTCTGCGGCGGGCCGGACGGGGTCGGGCCGGAGGGGGTCGGAGCGGGACTGGCCTGCGTGATCAGCAGCGAGGTCTGCGCGCTGATGGTGGTCCCCTCGCAGCGCAGGTTGACCGCGTACCGGTCGGGCCTGGCGGCGGCGAGGGTCTGCACGGTCAGCCGGCCGGTGCCGTTGAGCGGGTGCCGCCCGAAGGCGTTGGAGCCGACGGTGGCCTTCGCGGTGCCCTGCGGGCAGAACGCGGTGACGGTGACCTGGGCGCCGCCCGCCGGCACCGTCGAGGGAGTGATCGCCACCCGCGCGGTGGGCGTCGGCGTGGTCGGCTCAGGAGTCGTCGGTGAGGGAGTGCCGGGGGTCGTCGCCGGCGTCGTGGGGGCGGTGGTCGTCGGGGTGGGGGTCGGGTCCAGGGGGGTGAGCGCCAGGAGCGCGATGAACGCGTGGACCACGGAGCCGCTGATCAACATGATCTTTCCTTCCGCGTGCCCTGCGGCACGGTTGGACGGGGGGTTCCTGCTCTCAGTGCAGGCGCCGTCCCGTCGCGGAAGCAGAGGCGGAAGGCGCCTTCCGCACGGGACCTTCGCCCCGCTCGCCGGGGACCCGGCGGCTCCCGTCCCAGCGCCTCGGGGCGGCGGGATGCGGTGGCCGAGGCCGTTTCGGCCGGTCAACGGTCCTGACGCACGACGGGTCGTTGGTCGTCCGGGCGAGGGACGTTCGCCCCTGGGGCGGCCGGAGGCGGCCGCCGAGCATGGGATTTGGAGGCCAGCCAGGTGAGGAGGTTCACCATGGAGACCAAGCAGTGGAGCGTGGAGCTCTACATCAGCGAGGACGCCACCGACACCGACGTGCGCGCGGTGCTGTTCACCGGCCGTGAGCAGAAGACCACCGGGCACGGGCACGCCCGCCGCAATCCGGCCGACCGCCGGATACCGGAGATCGGCGACGAACTGGCCGTCAGCCGGGCGCTGGCGGACCTCGCCGACCGGCTCCAGGGACTCGCGAGCGAGGACATCGCCGAACTCACGGGGCCGATGTGAGAACCGAGGTCCCCGGAGCGTCCGGGACGGGGCACGGCGGGGCCGCACACCGCGGGCCGCGCCGGCGTCCGCATCTCGCGGTGCCCGCCGTCGCGACGGCGGGCACCGCGACGGCTCTCTGGCTGGGAGCGTCCCTGAACGCCGTTCTGTGGGGCGCGATCGTGCTCGCCGTCGCGCTCGCCGTGTCGCGGCTCGTGGTGGCGGTGGACGCCGCCCGCCGGGCCCATCGCTGATCGTGGGAGGGCGGATGGACGTCATCGACGGGCTCAGGCGCCGTGCTTCGGAGCTTCTCTTCATCGCCGCCGCGCTGGGGCTGGCGGTGGGCGCGGCTCTGCGCTGGGCGGGGCTGCCGGGTCCTGGTGACGACGCCTGGGCGCTGGTCACCGTTATCGTTCTCGTCCCCGCCGCCTGGTGGGTGCTGGACGGGCTGCTGCACCGCAGGTTCGGCAGCGACGTGATCGCCCTGCTCGCCCTGGCGGGCACGCTCGCCGTCGGCGAGCCCCTGGCGGGCGCCGTGATCGCGGCCATGATCACAGGCGGTCGGCTGCTGGAGGAGCGCGCCGGACGCCGCGCCCGCCGGGACCTGGGGGCGTTGCTGTCGATGGCGCCGCGCGTGGCGCATCGCCGTGGCGCGGACGGGCTGGAGACCGTCGAGGTCGAACGGGTCCGTCCCGGGGACCGGCTGCTCGTCCGTCCGGGCGAGGTGGTCCCCGTGGACGGGCAGGTGGAGCAGGGGCCGGCGGTGCTGGACGAGTCGACGCTGACCGGCGAGCCCGTCCCGGTGGAGCACGCCGAGGGGGACGGCGTGCGCAGCGGAGCCGTGAACTCCGGGAGCGCGTTCGGGCTGCGGGCGACCACCGACAGCCGCTCCAGCACCTATTCGGGGATCGTCCGGCTGGCCCGCGAGGCGGCGGCGGAGAACTCCCCGTTCGTGCGGCTCGCCGACCGCTATGCCGCGTTCTTCCTGCCGGCGACGCTGGTGCTCGCGGGGGCGGCCTGGTGGGCGGCCAGGGATCCGGTCCGCGCCGTGGCGGTGCTGGTGGTGGCCACCCCCTGCCCCCTGATCCTGGCCGCGCCGATCGCCTTCGTCTCCGGGCTGTCGCGGTGCGCGCGCAGGGGAGTGGTCGTGAAGGGCGGGAGCGCGCTGGAGCGCCTCGCCGAAGCCCGGGTGCTGCTGTTCGACAAGACCGGCACGGTCACGGCCGGGCACCCCGCCCTCACCGAGGTGGTCACGGCTCAGGGCCGGACCGCCGAGGACGTTCTGGGGGCGGCCGCCGCCATCGACCAGGTGTCCCCGCACGTGCTGGCGACCGCGATCGTCGGCGCGGCCCATGATCGCGGACTGCGGCTCGCCGCCCCGTCCGGGGTGACGGAGGAGCCCGGCAAGGGTGCGCGTGGGGAGGTCTCGGGTCACGAGGTGAGCGTCGGAAAGGCCGACTGGGCGGGGGAGGGCGACCCGGCCTGGGTCGAGCGCATGCGGGCCCGTGCCGCCGCGCGCGGCATGATCACCGTGTTCGTCGGCGTCGACGGGCGGCTCGCGGGGGTCCTGCTGCTGCGCGACACGGTCCGTCCCGACGCGGCCCGCACCTTCCGGCTGCTGCGCAGGGCGGGGATCGAGCGGACGGTGATGGTGACCGGCGACCGGCCGTCCGTCGCGGGACCGATCGCCGAGCTGGTGGGCGCCGACGCCGTCCACGCGGGGCAGACCCCCGAGGGCAAGGTCGAGATCGCGCGGGCCGAGACGGCCCGCGCCGCCACGGTCATGGTCGGTGACGGCGTCAACGACGCCCCGGCCCTGGCGGCGGCCGGCGTGGGCGTCGCGCTCGGCGCCCGCGGCGCGACGGCCGCCTCCGAGACCGCCGACGTCGTGATCACGGTCGATCGCCTGGAGCGGCTGGCCGAGACGCTCGCGATCGCCCGGCGGACCCGTTCGGTCGCCCGGCAGAGCGCCCTGCTCGGCATGGGGCTGTCGCTGGTGGCCATGCTGGCCGCCGCGTTCGGCTACCTCGCCCCGGCGGTCGGCGCCCTGCTGCAGGAGGGCATCGACCTCGCCGCCATCCTCGGCGCCCTGCGCGCGCTCGGCCCCGGACGCGACAGCAGGCCCCGGCTGCACGGAGACGAGGCGGATCTCGTCCGCCGGCTCGACGACGAGCACCGGGCCCTGCGCCCCCGCATCGACGGGCTTCCCGACCTCGCCGAGAAGATCGCCGGACCGGACCTCGGGACGCGCGACGCCGCGCTCGACACCGTCGAGAGGCTCCTGCGCGACATCGCCGACCACGAGCGCCGCGACGAGGACCAGCTGTATCCGGCCGTGGCCCGCGCCCTGGGCGGATCGGACCCGACCGGGGTGATGAGCCGCGGCCACACCGAGATCGCCGACCTGACGCGCCGCATCGGCCTGCTGGCCGCCGAGCTGCGCGACCGGCCGGACTCGGAGGGAACGGCCGCCGACCTCCGCGCGACGATCCAGGAGCTGCACGCCGTCCTGCGGCTGCACTTCGCGCAGGAGGAGGAGAACTACTTCGTGCTCGCCGACGACCCCACCCCGACCGCACGGTGACGTCGCCCGGCGGCCTCTCACCGGCCCTGGCGGGAGATCAGCTCCTCGCGGAGCCTGTCGCGGGCTCGCCGGAGGCCGTCGCTGAGGCGGACGGCACCGGTCTCCGGAGCCCGCAGCCGGGTGACCTGCCCGGGCAGCGCCGCGAGTTCGCCGGCGAGGCGGTCCCGGACCGCGGAGAGCGGCTCGGAGACGATCGTGCGCCCGCCCCGCATCACCGGGACGAGCAGAGGCTCGGTGCCCGGCGGCGCGGGCTCGTCCCGCAGGGAGACGGTGTCGCCCTGCGGCCCGCGGTGCACCTGCTTGGCGCCGGGTGCGGTGGCCTTGCCGGCCGACAGCTTCATCACGTGCCGGTCGCCGTAGGAGACGAGCTTGTACGCGCTGTCGAGGACCGGGGCATCGGCGGAGACGCCCATCTTGGTGCCCACGCCGTAGGTGTCGATGGGGGCGCCGCGATCCGCGATCTCGGCGATCCGGTACTCGTCGAGCCCGCCGCTGGCCACGATCCGGGTCTGCGTCATGCCGGCCTCGTCCAGGATGCGCCGGGCCCCCACGGCCAGCGCACCGAGGTCTCCGGAGTCGAGCCGGACACCGGGCAGGTGGTGAAGGCCGGCACGCCGGGCCACGCGTATCGCGGTTCTGACCCCGTCCAGGGTGTCGTAGGTGTCCACCAGCAGTGTCGAGCGGTCGGGGAAGTCGCCGACGAAGGCCGCGAAGGCGTGCTCCTCGTCGGAGAACGCCTCGATGTACGAGTGGGCCATCGTCCCGGCCGCCGGGATGCCGTGGCGGCGGGCGGCTTCGACGTTGCTCGTGCCGGCGAAGCCGGCGATGTGGCTTGCGCGCGCGACGGCCATGGCGGCGTCGACGCCCTGCGTCCGGCGGAAGGAGAAGTCGATGACGTCCGCGCCGGCGGCGGCCTGGACGCAGCGGACGGCCTTGGTGGCGATCAGGGACTGGAACGTGACGTGGTTGAGCAGGACGGTCTCCACCAGTTGCGCTTCGATGATCGGTGCGGTGACCTCCAGGAGGGGTTCACCGGCGAAGACGACCCGTCCCTCCGGCACCGCCCACACGTCCCCGGTGAACCGGAGGTCCTCCAGCGCCCGAAGCGTGCTCCTGCCGAATCGCTGCTGTCGTTCCAGATAGTCGATGTCCTCTGGAGCGAACCGGTAGTCCTCGAGGAACGACAGGCAGTCGGCCAGCCCGCAGGCGACGAGGAAGCCGCGATCGGCGGGCAGGCGGCGGACGAACAAGCTGAAGGTCGCCCGCTCGGTCATCCCGTGCTGGAGATAGCTCGCCGCCATGGTCAGCTCGTAGAGGTCGGTCAGCAATCCACCGGTCATACCCTCCTCCCTTCCCTCTGGGAAGGCTTCTGACCAGGTTCTAAGCCGCGCCCGCGCCGCTCGGTGGCGGCCGCGCTTCACACTTCAAGAGTTCGTCAGGTTTTCGCCGGCCTATAGGGACCGCGTTCGGCGATGGCGCCTACGGCCCCGACCCGGCGCGGTTCCCCGACCGCGGCCCGACGTCCCGTGCGGCGGTAAAGGACCTCCACGCTGGGAAGGCCCTGAACTGGGGGACCTTCGCCCCTAGGGAGTGATCGGCCGCGCCGGTGACGCTGGAGTCGAGACCGCACGCAGAGCCGCGGGGGCACCGGCGTCCGCGATGCGCATCACCGAGGAGGGAACATGTCCGAATCGATCGTCGTCGGCGTCGACGGGTCAGAGTGCGCCGACCACGCCATCGACTGGGCCGCCGACGAAGCCGTCCGCCGCAACCGGCCCCTGCACATCGTCCACGCCGTCGACAGCAGCCCGTACCGCGCGCCGCTGTTCGCACCGCCCGAGACGATCGAGCGCCTGACACGGCTCAGCCATCGCGTCCTCGACGAAGCACGGGAGCGGGTCCGGCAACGGCACCCGGAGCTGCAGACCACGACGCTGCTGGTGGCCGAGTACGCGCCCAAGGCCCTGATGCGCGAGTCGGAGAAGGCCTACGAACTCGTGCTCGGGAGCCGCGGGCACGGCGGTTTCTCCAGCATGCTGCTCGGCTCGACGAGCCTGCGGATGGCGGCTCGCACGACCGTCCCGCTCGTCATCGTCCGCGGCGACACCGACGCCCAGGGCGAAGTCGTCGTCGGTCTCGACCTGACCAAGGAGGAGGAGACGACCCTGAGCTACGCCTTCGACGCCGCCGCCCTCAACGAGGCCCGCCTGCGGGTGGTCCACGCCTGGCTGATGTACCCCACCTACATCGAGGCGGGGTACGCCCCCGACGACGAGAAGGTCGAGGCGGAGATCCGGAAGCAGGTCGCGACCGTGATCGCGCCGTGGCGCGCCAAGTATCCGCATGTCGAGGTGGTGGAAGAGGTCCTCATCGAGCACCCCGTGGCCGCGCTGACCAACGCCTCCCGCAGCGCCCGCCTGGTGGTCACCGGCGCGCACGAGCGCAGCTGGACCGCGCCCCGGCTCGGTTCGATCAGCCACGGGGCCATCCACCACGCGCACTGCCCGGTCGCCGTGGTCCCCCGCTGAACCGGCATCCCGGATCAGGGCCGGCCCCCCTCGACGGCGGGGCGGGCGAGATCGCCCGGCGCGCGCTGGGCGACATGGTCTTCGAGGCGGTACGGGACGCCGGGGCGCACGCCGGCGCCCTGTACGTCCTGGCACCTGATGAGGAGACCCTCGCGCTGGAGGTGCTCGTCGGCTTGCCGGGGGAGGTCGCGGCCCTGTGGCGGCGGGTCGCGCTGACGCATCCCCTGCCGGCGACCGACGCCGTCCGCGCTCGGCAGCTGATACAGGTGGACGGCCCGGAGGAGCTGTCGCGCCGCTACCCGCGGGCCGCCCTGGTGTTCCCCTACCGGTTCGGCCTGGTCGCGGCTCCGGTGACGCACGACGGGATCGTCCACGGGGCGCTGCTGCTGCTCTGGCCCGGGGCGCGGCACGACTTCCTCACGCCACCCGTCCGGGAGCGGGTCGGTGCCGCGTGCGACCTGCTGGGGACCGTTCTGCACTGCACACCCGCCGCCGACCGGGCCTTCGAGCCCGCACCCGAGCCACGGGTCATGGCGATCCCGTCGTCCGGCGCCGAGCCGGCCGAGGGAGAGGCGGTGAGGTTCGCGGAGCGGTTTCCCGAGGGCGGTGTCTCACTGGACCTCAACGGCCGGGTCGCCTTCGCCACGCGCACCGCCGCCGCCCTGCTCGGTAAGGACTCCGTCGACCTGGTGGGGACGCTGCCCTGGGAGTCGCTGCCGTGGCTCAACGACCCGGTCTGCGAGGACCGTTACCGTGCCGCGGTCATCGGCAGGCAGCCGTCCTCTTTCACCGCCATGCGCCCGGACGGCCAGTGGCTGGACTTCGGGTTGTTCCCCGACGACACCGGCATCAGTCTCCGCATCGCTCCCGCGCAGGCCCCGGCGGTGGCACAAGCCCGCTCGCCCGCCGGCGCCCCTCCGCTGCGGTTGGGAGCCCTGCACCATCTCCTGCATCTGGCCGGTGCGTTGACCGAGGCCGTCAGCGTACGGGACGTCGTCGACCTGGTCGCCGACACCGTCCTGCCCGCGTTCGGTGCCCAGGCGTTGGCGATGGCCGTCGCCGAGGGCGGCCGCCTGCGCGTCATCGGGCACCGCGGTTACACGCCCAGGGTCGTCGAGCGTTTCGACGGCACGCCGCTGACCTTCCCCAGCCCGGCGGCGCGGGCGCTGGCCGAGGGAACGGCCGGCTTCTTCGCCGACCGCGCCGACCTGGAACGCGCCTACCCCGCCCGCGCCCGCCAGTACGACGGCATGGCCGCCTGGGCGTACCTGCCGCTGATCGCCTCCGGCCGTCCCATCGGCACCTGGATCCTCGCCTACGACCATCCCCACACGATCGGCGCCGAGGACCGCGCCACCCTCACGGCACTCAGCGGGCTGATCGCCCAGGCGCTCGACCGGGCCCGCCTCTACGACACCGAACACGCTCTCGCCCAGGGCCTTCAGAAGGAGTTGCTCCCCCACGCCCTGCCCGAGGTGAGCGGCCTGGACGTGGCGGCCCGATATCTGCCCGCCGCCCAGGGAGTGGACATCGGCGGCGACTTCTATGACGTCATCCGGCTCGACGACAGGACCGTGGCCGCGGTCATCGGCGACGTCCAGGGGCACAACATCGCCGCCGCGGCGCTCATGGGCCAGGTCCGCACCGCCATCCACGCCCACGCTGCCGCCGGTGCACCGCCTGACCAGGTCCTCGCCCGCACCAACCGGCTTCTGGCCGATCTCCAGACGGACCTGTTCACCAGCTGCCTGTACACCCGTATCGACCTGGGCGCGAACACCGCCTGCTTCGCCAGCGCCGGCCATCTGCCGCCGCTGCTGCACGAGCCCGACGGCACCGCGACCGTCCTGGACCTGGACCCCGGCCTCCTGCTCGGCATCACCGCGGACACGACCTACCGGTCTCACGAGGTTCCGCTCCCGCCCCGCGCGGTGCTGGCGCTCTACACCGACGGACTCGTCGAGGTCCCCGGCGAGGACATCGCCTCCGGTATCGACAAGCTCGCGGAGATCCTCGACCGCGGCGCCCGGTGCTCCCTGGACACGATCGCCGACCGCCTCACGGCCGCCGCAGGCGACGTCGGCGACCGCGCGGACGACATCGCGCTCCTTCTCCTCCGACCGCACGAGTGATCTCCCGTCGACCGGCGACGGGACGGGGCCGGAACGCGGGTCCCGGCCCGGATGCGCGCGCCGCTACCCCCCGCCCGGCTCGCCGGGGCCGTTCCCGGCGGCCTCGGCGCGCAGGGCGGCCACCTCCTCGGTGAGGTCGATGCCGACCGGGCACCAGACGATGCAGCGGCCGCAGCCCACGCAGCCCGACGAGCCGAACTGGTCGTGCCAGGTGCCGAGCTTGTGGGTGAGCCACTGCCGGTAGCGGCTCTTGGGGGACGAGCGCACGCTCCCCCCGTGCAGGTGGGAGTGGTCGAGGTCGAAGCAGGAGTCCCACAGCTGCCAGCGTTCGGCGTGGTCGCCGGTCAGGTCGGTGGTGTCGGCGACCCGCGTGCAGAAGCAGGTCGGGCACACCATCGTGCAGTTGCCGCAGCTCAGGCAGCGCTGGGCGACCTCGTCCCAGCGGTCGGCCTCCAGCGTTCCGGCCATCAGATCGCGCAGGCCGAGCGCGGGCATCTCACGGCCCATGCGGCCGGCCGCGGCGGCGACGTCGGCGCGGGCGCGGTCGACGTCGGCCGGGTCCGCGGTGGCCGCCCTGAGGTCGTCCATGAGGGCGGTGCCGCGTTCCGACCCGATCTCCACGACATAGCGGGGGTCGCCGTCGTCGACCAGTTCGGTGAGCGCGAGGTCGTATCCCGGGCCGGCCGCCGGGCCGGTGCCCATGGACGTGCAGAAGCAGGTTCCACCGGGCTCGGTGCAGTTGACGGCGATGATGAAGGCGCCGCGGCGCCGCTGCTCGTAGACGGGGTCGACGTGCTCCCCGCCGATGAGGACGCGGTCCTGGACGGCGATGGCGCGAAGGTCGCACGGCCGCACGCCGAGGAACGCGAACGGCGGGCCCGGGTCGGGCGGCCGGTTCCGCACGGTGAAGCCGTCCTCGGTGCGGTCGGCGTCCCAGAGTTTGATCCGGGTCTGGTGCAGGTACGGCTTCCACGACTGCGGCCCGGCCGCGTGGGCGAACGCGGCGCGGTCCCGCCGGCGGGTCAGCCGGTAGCCGCCGGGGGAGAGCGTGACGCCCCACCCGTACGGCAGGTCGTCGGCGGACGCCAGCTCGGCCAGCACGATGGCGTCGTTGCGGACGGTCGGCCCGATGACGGTGTATCCCGCGCGGCGCAGGGCGTCGTGCAGGGGGCCGAGGCCGGTCAGTTCCAGGGCCGTGCTCTCCGGCGCGGTCATGACGGCCGGCCTCCTTCCCGGCGGTGCGAGGCGGGCACGCTGAGCGGTTCGGGCTGCGGCATGGGTTTCTCCCTGTCTGCGATGCGTGCGGAATGGTGTCCGCCGTGGCCGCCCGGCGGCCCGGTCACCGCCGGTGCGGCGAGTTCGGCGGCCAGCCGGTCGGTGACGAGGCCGACGGCGGCGGAGACCTGCGGGGTGAGGCCGGGCCCCAGCCCGAAGTCGAGGCCCTCGATCGCCAGGACGCGCAGGCGCTCCGGCATCCGGTCGACGGCGAGCCCGAGCGCCACGGCCTCCCCGAGCCCGAGCGCGTGCCCGCTGACCGGCCGCGCGGCGAGGGCCGCCGTGTCCGCGCCGAGGTCGTGGATCCGGCCGGGAGCGGGCGGCTCGGCGCGCACCGCGTCGACGACGATCGCGAGATCGGCCCCGGCCCACAGCTCGATCAGGCGGGCGGGCTCGCCGTCGGTCACCGCCAGGGTCGCCGGCGGCGCCGCCGCCCGGCCGCGGAGGGCCGCGATCACGGCGGGACCGGCGCCGTCGTCGCGGCGCAGCTCGTTGCCGATCCCGATGACGATGGTCACGACCGTTCCACCGTGAGGTCGAGGAAGTGCGTCGAGCAGGAGATGCAGGGGTCGTAGTTGCGGATCGCCTGCTCGCACTGGTGGGTGAGGGAATGGTCGTCCAGGTCGATGCGGGCCGCGACGAACCGGCGGAGGTCGTCCTCGATGGCGGCCTGGTTCTGCGACGTCGGCGGGACGATCCGGGCGGCCGTGATCTTCCCGTCGGCATCGAGGTCGTAGCGGTGGTAGAGGAGTCCGCGCGGTGCTTCGGTGGCCCCGTGCCCGGTCCCCGCTCGCGGGGGCACCGGGACGGCCGGACGGGGCGGCGGTTCGTAGCCGGCGATGATCCGGAGGGCCTCGTCGGCGGCGTAGACGATCTCGACCGCGCGGACCAGCACGCTGCGGAACGGGTTGCGGCACTCGGGGCCGAGCCCGGCCCGGTCGGCGGCCTCCAGCGCGAGCGGCGACAGCCGGCCGCGGTTGAGCGAGTAGCGGGCCGTCGGTCCGGCGAGGTAGCGGCCGCCGTCGGCGAAGCGGGCGTGCAGGGCCGTCGAGTGCGGCACCTGCTGCTCGATCACGTTCTCCTCGAAGTCGGCGGCCGGGAAGGAACGCCCCGAACCGCGGCTGAGGACGCCGCCCTCCAGCGGATACCGTTCGGCGGTGAGGGCGAGGTACTCGTGGTCGTGGGTGAAGTCGGGGAACTCGAATCCAGCGGCCCACTCGACGGTCGCGAGCGCGTCGTCGCGGGCCGCCCGCAGCGCCTCGGCGAGCGGGGCCAGCTCCGCCGGTGCCGGTGTCCGGTAGAAGCCGCCCACCTTGACGTTCACCGGGTGGATCGCCCGGCCGCCGAGGGTCTCCATGACCGTGTTGCCCGCCTTCTTCAGCCGCAGCCCCCGCTCCACCACGTCGCGGTGGTCGCGGGCCATCTCGACCGCACTGGGGTAGCCGAGGAAGTCGGGTGCGTGCAGCAGGTAGACGTGCAGGGCATGGCTCTCGATCCACTCCCCGCAGTACAGCAGCCGCCGCAGGTCCGCGATCGGGCCGTCCACCGTCACCCCGCACGCGGCCTCGATGGCCTGGCATGCGCTCATCTGGTAGGCGACGGGGCAGATCCCGCAGATGCGCGCCGTGATGTCGGGCGGCTCGGTGTGGGCGCGGCCCCGCAGGAACGCCTCGAAGAAGCGCGGCGGCTCGTAGATGTTCAGCCGCACCTCCCGGACGTCCGCGCCGTGGACGCGGACGTACATCGCCCCCTCGCCCTCGACCCGTGCGAGGGCGCCGACCTTCAGCGTCCTGTCATTGCGATGCGTCATCGCCCGCTCCGTCCGGCCGCGCCTCCTCGCGGAAGGCCGCGACGTTGAAGGTCGACAGCACGCGATCCGCCTCGTCGTCGGTCATGTCGAGCCACGGCAGCAGCCCGCGGGTGTTGGGGCGGGCGCCGCTCCAGGTCGGCGTCGGTCCGAAGCAGCCGTAGCAGCCGCGCCCGTAGGCGGGGCAGATCGCGCCGCATCCCGCGTGCGTGATGGGGCCGAGGCAGGGGGTGCCGTGCGCGACCATCACGCACACGTTCCCGCGGATCTTGCATTCGAAGCAGACGCTGTGCCGCGACACGTCGGGCTTGCGGCCGGCGAGGTGTGCCGCGAGGACCTCCAGCAGCTGGCGGCGGTCGATGGGGCATCCGCGCAGCTCGAAGTCCACCGGCACGTGCGCGGCGATGGGCGTGGAGGTCGCGAGCGTGTCGATGTACTCCGGACTGGCGTAGACGACGGACGCGAACTCCTCGACGTCGGCGAAGTTACGCAGCGCCTGGACGCCTCCGGCGGTGGCGCACGCGCCGATCGTGACCAGCCTCCGGGAGACGGCGCGCACGTGGCGGATGCGGTCCAGGTCGGCGGGCGTGGTGACCGACCCCTCCACCAGCGAGACGTCGTAGGGCCCGGCGCCGGAGGCGCCGGCCTCCAGGAAGTGCACGATCTCGATCTGACCGGCGAGGGCGAGCAGCTCGTCCTCGCAGTCCAGGAGCGTCAGCTGGCAGCCGTCACAGGAGGCGAACTTCCACACGGCGAGCGTCGGCCGTCCCATCGCTACAGCTCCCTGACGGTCATGAGCGGCAGCGCCCGCTCGTAGGCGACGACGGGCCCGTCCCGGCAGATCAGCAGAGGCCCGAGCTGGCAGTGCCCGCACCAGCCGAGCCCGCAATGCATGTTGCGCTCCAGCGACAGCCGCACGTCGGTCGCGCGCATCCCGAGCCCGATGAACGACTCGGCGGTGAGCCGCATCATGACCTCCGGCCCGCAGACGAAGGCGGTGGCCCTTCCCGGATCGACGCCGGCGGCCTTCGCCAGAGCGGTGATCAGCCCGACGTGGCCGGTCCAGCCCGGAGCGGGCCGGTCCACCGTGACCTCGACCTGTGCGCCGCGCCGACGCCACTCGTCGAACTCGGCGGCGAACGGCAGGTCGCCGGGGGTGCGGGCGCCGATGAGGACGGCGACGCGGCCGAACGCGTCCCGGTCGGCCAGCGCGCGCAGCACCACGGGCCGCAGCGGCGCGAGGCCGATCCCGCCCGCGGCGACGAGGACGTCCCGGCCGCGCGCCTCGTCCAGCCGCCACCCCGAGCCGAACGGCCCCCGCAGCCCCAGCACCTGTCCCGGCCGTGCCCGCGTGACGGCGCTCGTCACCGCCCCGACCGCGCGGACGGTCTGCTCGAGCACCGGCACGGTGCGGCTGACCGAGATCGGCACCTCACCGACGCCGAAGGCGTACATCATGGTGAACTGCCCCGGCTCCGGCTCGGGGATGGGCGTGCCGACGGGCTCCAGCGAGAGCGTCACGGTGTCGGCCGTCTCCTCGCGCCGCCGCGTCACCCGGTACGGGACGGGCTCCATGGGAAGCGAGGCTGCGGATGTCATGCCCGCTCCTCCGGGTGGGCGTACAGGTCGAGCATCCGGACCCGGGTGGCCTCCAGGCGGTCGAGTATGACGGCACCGAACCGTTTGGTCAGCTCGTATCCGAGGGTCAGGTCGGCGGCGCACAGCTCCCGCACGATCGGCCCGTCGTACCGCAGCGCCGTCACCGGGTCCACGGCCACGGCGCCGAACCTCCACTGGTACGGGCCGAACAGCCACGACCAGCCGAGGATCGACGACGGCGGAAGCGTCTCCACCACCACCGCGCCCCGGCCCGGAACCTGCAGGTCCAGCGCGACCGAACCGGTCAGCAGCAGCCAGAACCGCTCCGCCGGGCCGCCCTCGGTGAAGAAGCGGTGCCCGGCCGGGACGTCCTCGATCTCGGCCGCCGCGGCGAGGGCGTCGCGATGGCGTTCCCGCATGCCGGCGAAGAAACGCTGCCCGGCCATGATCTCGGCGGCGTCGTGTGCTGTCTCCACCCCTACCGACCTCCTCTCAGAGGGACGCCCGTGTCCCGGGCCCGCGGTCGAGGACGGGCGCGGGCCGTGGCGCGGCGTTGACCAGCGCCATCTGGCTCATCGTGTAGTGCCGCAGGACGGCCAGACCGGAGGCGTCGAGACGGTGGCAGATCCAGTCCCAGTGCAGGGCGACCACATCGCCCACGGCGACCTCGATCCCCGGGCCGGGCATGACCTGCTCGTCGCGGGGCGCGCCCAACGCGAGCCCGAGGCCGTCCCACACCAAGGGACGCGACCGCACCGTCACCGACCCGGTCCCGACGGCTTCCACCCGGCCCCAGCGGATCCGGCACCGATCCAGTACACGGAGAGGCTCCTCGGCGAACTCGGCCCTGAGCAGCCCCACCCAGGGATAGACCGCGAACACGTGGAAGTTGTGGTGCGCGCGGGCTCCGGTCATCTCGGCGGATGTCAGGTCCGCCCAGTGGCCGCCGATCCTGCGGCGGAACCGCTCCTCCAGGTGCGCCCTCATCAGCCCGGCACCGACCCGTTCCAGAAGCGGGCCGCCGACCCAGTAGGCGCGGACCACCCGCGCGTCCAGCGGATCGGTGATGCGCGAGGCCGCGGCGATGAGCTGCAGGTAGGGCCATGCTCCGGTGAACCGTCCGGCAAGGTCGACCAGGCCCGGATCGACGGTGCCCGCGCCCGCGTATCCCCGCACGGCCTCGCTGTCGGCCGGTCCGCAGTAGCCCAGGGCGTTCGGCGGATAGGCGAACCGTGCGAAGAGCACCGGGCCGCAGGTCACGCGGAGACCTCTTCGACGCCCGCCCGCCGCGCCCGGGACGCGAGCGTCACGACCAGCGCCGCTCCCGCCACCAGCATGACCAGCCCGCCCGCCTGGACGGCCGGTGGCGCCGCACCGGTGTCGAGGGCGCTCAGGACCGCGGTCACCACCGCACCCGTGCTCAGCACCGCCGTCACGTCGACGGCCGGGGCGAGCGACAGCGCCGTGAACCAGCCGGCGACGTACCCGGCCAGGATCGCGCCGGTCAGCGCCGCCCACTCCCAGCCGCGCGCGTCCAGCCCGGTCAGCGCGGACCACCGTCCGCTCGCCGCGATCCACCCGATCAGGACGGCCGACCCGAGGACCATCCGCGCGGTGCCCAGCACCAGCGGGGCCACCCGCCCCGCCAGAAGCCGCCTGGCCAGGATCACCTCGATCGACCACAGCAGGGTCGCACCGAGGATCAGCGCCTCTCCCGGACCGAAGCGGAAGCCGCCGAGACCGCCGTCCGCGAACGCCTGCCCGGTGACCAGCAGGGCGATCGCGGCGCCGTGGCCGGCCCGGAGCCGTTCGCCCAGGAGGACGGGCGCCAGCAGCGCCACCCAGATCACCAGCGTCTTCTGCAGGAACGCCGCATGAACCGACGACTCCCGGGCCAGCCCCTCGAAGAAGAGCACGAAGGGCACGCTGCCGCCGATGATCCCGACGCAGACCAGCCCCGCGACCGCCCCCTTCGACGGCCGCCCCGCCGCCCGGCCGTCGCCCTCGGAGCCCCTGAGCCGGCGCCCGGAGCCCGGCCTGAGGACGAGCAGCACGGCCAGCAGGCCGGCGGCGACCAGATTCTTCGCGGTGGTGTAGACCGTCACGTCGCCGGCCTCGCGCACACCGCGGGCGTTCAGGAAGATCGCGACACCGCTGATGACCGCGGTACCGGACGCGAACGCGATTCCTCGTGATCGAGGGCTCATGACGGCGGCTCCACTGCCTCGGCGCGCGCCGCCAGCAGCCCGGCGGCCTCGTCCTCCGTGATCTTTCGCAGGGCGATGCCGCAGTGGGCGACCAGCCAGTCTCCGGGAGAGACCGGGGTGCCCTGCGACTCCAGGATCACCAGTGACAACGGAAGCCGTCGCCGTCCGATGGCGGTCGTGGCGGTGCCGTCCCCCGTCTCGACGACCCGGCCGATCTGCTCCAGGCACATGACGTTCCTCCCCTGAGAGGCCGCCTGGCACACCACCATGAGAACGTGCCCCGCGGTGCCCGCCAAGGGACCAAGGTCCCGTGATCGATTTCGGTCGCGTCCGATGCGCCGTTCTCGACGGTCCTCGCGGCCTCGCGGGAAGCCGAACGGTCCCGCTCCGAATGGACCTTCGTCTCTGGTGGGCGCGGCACGGCCCGGCCGAACCTTGAGGTGACGGCGAATGCGTCTGAGTGCTGGAGGAGGCCATGTCCGCACCGGTCATCGTGGGAACCGACGGTTCCGTCAGTGCCGGCCGCGCCGTCGCCTGGGCCGCCGCCGAGGCGGTCCGATGGCATCGGCGGCTGCACATCGTCCATGTGGCGGAGATCTGGCCGTACCAGGTCAGGCGCTTCGCGCCTCCGGAGGAGGACGAGCGCGTCTCGCGCGCCGGCCGCGCCGTGCTCGCGGAGGCCGAGGCGGCGGTCCGGGACCGCTACCCCGATCTCCGGGTCACCGCCGCGCTGGCGGTCGGCTCGACCATCGACGCGCTGGGCACCGAGGCCGAGGGCGGCCTGGAGCTGGTCCTCGGCCGCCGGGGCCGCGGCGGCTTCGCCGACCTCCTCCTGGGCTCGGTGAGCCTGCGGATGGCCGGGCGCTCCTCCGTACCGGTCGTGATCGTCCGCGACGGGGGCGTGCAGGACGGCGAGGTGGCGGTCGGATGCGGCCTCGACGGGGAGGACCACGACGTCCTGGCCCATGCGTTCGCCGCGGCCTCGGCGCGCGGGGCGCGGCTCAGGATGGTGCACGCCTGGCAGGCCCCCGCGGAAGCGGAGCTCGGCCGTTGGGCCGACGAGGAGCGGATCAACGATGAGCGGCGCGCTCGGCTCGTCGCCGCCTGCGCGCCGTTCCGCGAGCGCTTCCCGCTCGTCGACGTGGCCACCGAGGTGCGCGCGGGCCACCCCGTCTCCGTCCTCGCCCACCGGTCGCGGAAGGCGGCGCTGCTGGTCGTCGGCACCCGCGAGCACCACTGGCCCGGCCCGTGGCTGGGGTCGGTCGCCCATGGGGTGATCCATCACGCGGCCTCCCCGGTCGCGGTCGTCACCCGGCCGAAGTGACCCGCGACCGCCGGGGCGGCGGGAACTCGGAGGTGCCGGGCTCGGACGCGAAGGGGGGCCGGCGGGGGCGCCCCCAGCGCGTCCGGGCTCCTCCGGGTCCCCGAAGCGGCCGACCCGGGACGTTCGGCCCTGGGAAGGGGCTCGGCGGGCCGCTGATCCTGAGGGCATGGGACTCAAAGAACTGCTCGGCGAGGAAGCGCCCGCCCTGCTGGAGCACCGGTGCGAGACGATCTCCCGCGACCGGCTCGTCGTACCGGGACCGGACTTCGTCGACCGGGTCCAGGCGGTCAGCGACAGGCCTCCGGCGGTGCTGCGGAACCTCCAGCACGTCTTCGGCACGGGACGCCTGGCGGACACCGGCTATCTGTCGATCCTGCCGGTGGACCAGGGCGTGGAGCACTCGGCGGCGGCCTCCTTCGCTCCGAATCCCGACTACTTCGACCCGCTGAACCTGTGCCGGCTGGCGGTGGAGGCGGGCTGCAACGCGATCGCCAGCACCTTGGGAGTGCTCGGCATGGCCTCGCGCCGGTACGCCCACCGGATCCCGTTCATCGCCAAGCTCAACCACAACCAGCTGCTCAGCTACCCCAACTCCTACGACCAGGTCATGTTCGCCTCCGTCGAGCAGGCGTTCGACCTCGGCGCGGTCGCCGTCGGCGCCACCGTCTACTTCGGGGCGCCCGAGAGCATGCGGCAGCTTCAGGAGGTGCGGGAGGCGTTCGCACGCGCCCACGAGCTCGGCATGTTCACGGTGCTGTGGGCCTACCTGCGCAACCCCGCGTTCAAGAAGGACGGGATCGACTACCACGTCAGCGCCGACCTCACCGGGCAGGCCAACCATCTCGCCGCCACCGTCGAGGCCGACATCGTCAAGCAGAAGCAGCCGGAGACCAACGGCGGCTTCACCGCGCTGGGGTTCGGCAAGACCGACGACCGCGTCTACGACGAACTCACCACCGGTCATCCGATCGACCTGACCCGCTGGCAGGTCGCCAACTGCTACATGGGCCGGGTCGGGCTGATCAATTCCGGCGGCGCCTCGGTCGGCGGTGGCGACCTGGCGAAGGCCGTCCGGACCGCCGTGATCAACAAGCGGGCCGGCGGCATGGGCCTCATCGTGGGGCGCAAGTCCTTCCAGCGCCCGCGCGACGAGGGCGTGGAGCTCATCCACGCGGTCCAGGACGTCTACCTGGACGACGCCGTCACGGTCGCCTGACAGGGTCCTCAGCCGCCGCTGAGGCGCCCATGGAGCCCGCTGCCCGGCGGCGCGGGCGGGACCGGCCGCGGTGCTCGGTGAACAGGCCCCCGAGCACCGAACCGAGGTGGACGACCACCCCGACGGCGACCAGCCAGGACAGGATCACCATGACGACCCCGATGGGGCCGTAGTTCTGGTTGTTGGCCACGATCTGGTCGGAGAAGAAGCGCGCCGAGAAGACACCGAGGCCGATGCAGCACGCTCCCGTGGCCGCGGCTGTGGGGAGCGACGTGCGCCAGCGGACCGAACCTGCGAGCAGCACCTCGACGGTCGTCCACCAGAACGTGGTCGCCAGTATGAAGCCGACCACGTTCTGCAGGACGGCGTCTCCGAAGGAGCCCAGGGCCCTCGCCACGACGGCTTGGATCGTGCCGTAGCCGAACAGTACGGCGAGCCAGAGCAGCCGGTAGGTCAGATCGTGCCAGCCCCTGGACGGGACGTCGAACATGCGCTGGTACCAGCCCTGAAGGACGCCGGCCACCGCGACGGCGCCGAGGAGCAGCAGGCACGTCCCGAGCACCGTCACCGATCCGGAGATCGAACCGATCTTGAACAGGTCCGCGACGGCCTTCGCGGCCGGCTCGTCCAGGCCCAGCCATCCGGCGACCACGGTGGCGGTGTCCCGGCCGAGCGCCGTGGTGACGACGATGAGGAACGGGAAGAAGCACAGCACGGCGAGCGCGGCCAGCTGGAAGGAGTTGCCGAAGAAGTCCAGGGCCGTGAGGCGCACCCAGATCCGGTTCGATCGGACCGCTCCGAAGCGCCGGGCGGCCGCCCGGCGCCCCGAGCGCACGTTCCGCCTCATCCCTCGAGCCATCAGGCCGGTCTCTGCGAAGCGCGCGAACTCACCCCGTGAGGACCTTGGTCTTGGCGCGCTCGAACTCGTCCGAGGTCAGGTCGCCGTGGGCCTTCAGCTCCGCCAGGCGAGCCAGCTCCTCGGCGCTTCCTCCGGTGGGCGGCGAGCTCCGTGCGACGGCCTCCCGGTAGCGGGCCTCGCGTTCGCGCATATGGCCGATCTCGCGCTTGCCCATTCCCCTGCCGCGGACGATCAGGTAGGTGAAGACACCGAGGAACGGCAGGACGATGACGAAGACCGTCCAAGCGGCCTTGGCCCAGCCGCTCAGGGAGTCATCGCGGAACAGATCGCTGATCACGCGGAACAGCAGCACGAACCACAGCACCCAGAGGAAGACCCACATCATGGTCAAGAACACGTTGAGAAGTGGGTAGTTCATCTTTCAACTCCCGACATCTGATGGGGTATTGCCCTATATATGTTAGGTTGCTCCCTTTTGTTCCTCCACCCGTCCATGGTGCTGGCTGGGTATATCAATGGCCAAGAACGACGAACCATTGAGAAAAGCGGGCTGATCGGTCGCCTCGCGGTTTCGAGGTGCCGGCCTTTTTGGAGACCGCCGCCGGGGTGGCTCGTCTGAGAGTCGGGCTCCCCGGTCCCGCAGGATCTGTCGCGGTCGCGGTCGCGGTCGCGGACCGTGGCCGCTCGCTCGCTGTTTGTGCGTCCGGGTGAAGGGGACTTTCGTCTCTGCGTTGTCGGACTTCCGGCCCCTGGCGGCCGATGGTGCCGGCTCCGACCATGAGGATGCCGAACCAGGGAGGCACGGCGAGACGCGGGGAGGGACGGTGCCGGCGATCCACGACGTACTGCAGCGGTTCCGCCCCGCGGGAGCGCCCGGCCCGGCCGCGGCCGTTCCGGCTGATCGGCGTGCGGCCCTGGAAGAGGAGCTCGCACCGGTCTTCACCGGACTGGAGGATGCCGAGGCGGACTGGCGGCGGATCGTGAGCGAGGCCCGCGACCGGGCGCGCGTCCTCGAGGAGACCGCTCGGGCGGAGGCCGCCGGCCTGGTGGAGCAAGCGCGCTCTGCGGCCGCCGGCGAGCGGGCATCGGCCGAGGCCGAGGTGAGGCACGCGGCGGAAGGAGAGGATCGGGCTCTGCTGTCCGCTGCGGACGACGAGGCGAACCGGATCCGGGCCGTGGCCTCGAGCAGGCTCGATGGGCTGGTCGCCAGGGCGGTGGGGCTCGTCGGCTCCTTCGTCGACGACACGTGGACACCGCCATGAGCGCGGGGTTGGTCGCCGGTCAGGTACGGGCCCGGGCGCTCGCACGGAACGCGCTCGGCCCCGAGCGGGTCAGGACGATCGCACGATCGGTGTCGGTGCAGGAGGCTTTCGCGGCCCTGTCGGCGACGCCGTACGGGAAGACCCTTCCGGCGGAACCGGGAGTGGACGCGGCGCAGCACGCCGTCGCGAGTTCGCTGCTGTGGCACCTGCGGGTCCTGGCGGGCTGGCTGCCGCGCAAGGGCGTGACCGCGCTGCGGGCGCTGGCCGGGTGGTTCGAGCTGGCGAACATCGACGGCCTGCTCCAGCGGCTGGAAGGCCGGCCCGCCGAGGAACCGTACGCCCTCGGAGCCCTCAAGACCGCGTGGCCGCTGCTGGTGGACGTGCCGGACACCGAGGCGTTGCGGGAGCGCCTCGCGGCCACTCCCTGGGGAGATCCCGGTGCGGCCGACCCGTACGGGATCCGGCTCTTCCTCAGGCTGTCGTGGGCCTGGCGTGTCTCCGGCATCGGCGGACGAGCCGCCGAGTGGGCGGCTGGAGCGGCGGCCGTGCTCGTCGCCGGCGAACGGTTCGGTGCGGCCCGTGAGCTTCCCGAGGGCGCGTTCGGCCGGGCCGCGAGGCTGCTCGGACGGGCCGCGCTGGACGCGCCCTCGCTGCCCGAGATGGCCGGGCGGCTCGACCGGCACGCCCGATGGCCGTTCGAGGGCATCGATGACGCGGCCGGCCTCTGGCGGGCGGAGACCCGCTGCTGGCACCGGCTGGAGGACGACGGCAAGGCCCTCCTTCGCGGCTCCGCGTTCGACATCGGTCCGATCGTCGGGGCGGTGGCGGTGCTGGCGGCCGATGCCCGGCGGATCAGGGCCGCGCTGGAGATGGCCGCGCGCGGCGGCGGACCGGGGGAGGCCTTCGATGAAGTGGCGTGAAAGCCTCTGGCCGGTGCGGATGGCGCGCGTCGCCGTCGTGGCCCCCGCCGACTCGTTGCGGGACGCTCTGGCGCTGGTGGCGGACGCCGGGGTGGTCGAGATCGATCCGGGACTGGAACGGCGCGACGGGCAGGGCGGCGCGGCACCCGTGCCGCCGCGCTCCCCGGCGGGACGTGCACGGCCAGCGATCCTTCCGTCCGCACCCGACCTGCGGCGCCTGGCCGAGCTGAACAGGCTGGACCTGCTCGAAGGGGAAGCGCGGTTGGAGGAGCGGGCCGCCGGCGCGGTCCGCAGGGGGCATGTGGCGGCGCTCGCCGGCTGGACGCCCCGCGCGGCCTGTCCCGGGCTGGCCGCCCGGCTCGCCGATGTCGGCGCCGCCCTGGTCCGGCTACCGCATCCGCGCGGTGTGGAGGCCCCGAGCCTGCTGCCGGGAGAGGACCGCCGGGAGAGCCTGCGGGGTTCCCTGGTGCCCCTGGTGGCGACCTACGGTGCCGTCCCTTACGCCGATCTCGATCCGACGCCGCTGGCGTGGGCCGCCTACGTCCTGATGTTCGGGATCATGTTCGGGGACGCGGGCCACGGGCTGATCCTGCTGGCGGCCGGAGCGGCGTTGCTGGCCGGGCGTCCCCGGACGCTGTCGCGGTGGCGGCGCGCGTGGCCGTTCGTCCTGGGCGCCGGTGTCACCAGCACGATCTTCGGGGTGCTGTACGGCGAGTTCTTCGGCCCCACGGGCGTGGTTCCGCGGCTGTGGCTGGCGCCGCTCGACAGCCCGGTCGAACTGCTGGTGTACGCCGTGGGCCTCGGCACCGTGCTGCTGGCCGGGGCGTACGCGATCGCCATCGCGAACCGCTGGAGGGAGGGCGGCTGGTCCGCCACCCTGTACGAGCCGTCGGGGATCTCCGGCGCCTCGGTGTTCGCCGGGATCGGCGGCCTGGCCGCCGGCATCGCCCTGGCCCTGCCGGCGGTCGCCGTGGCCGGTGCGGTGGTCGCGGTCGCCGGCCTGCTGCTCGCCTTCACCGGCTTCCTCGCCGGGGCGGGCGGGGGCGGCACCGGGGTGATGGAAGCGGTGGTCGAGCTGTTCGACCTGGTCGTGCGGCTGGGGGCGAACGTGGTCTCGTTCGCGCGGCTGGCGGCGTTCGGGCTGACGCACGCCGCGCTGGCCGCCATCGTCTGGTCCGGCACCGCCGCGCTGTGGCGGCACGGCGGCGCCCTCGCGGCGGTCGCCGTGGTCGTCTTCGCCGCCGGCACGGCGGTGACGTTCTCGCTCGAAGCGCTCGTCGCGGGCGTGCAGGCGCTGCGGCTGGAGTACTACGAGCTGTTCTCCCGGCTTTTCCGGACCCAGGGCCGGACGTTCCGGCCCTGGCACATTCCCATGACGGCAGAGGAGGTGGACACCTCATGTCCGCAGACGTGATGGCGGCCGGGCACACGGTGGCCGCGAACTGGGCCCCGTACGTGGGCGCGGGGATAGCGGTCGCCGGGGCCGCGATCGCCGCGGGCATCGCGGTCGCCTACACCGGCGCCGCGGCGCTCGCCGCGCTGAGCGAGCGCCCCGAGCTGTTCGGCCGTGCGATGGTGATCGTCGGGCTCGCCGAAGGCATCGCCATCTACGGATTGATCATCGGCATCATCCTGATCGGGAAGGCATGAGCGCCACCGGCCGCATCGCCGTGCTGGGGGAGCGCGCCCGCGTGGAGGCGTACTCCCTCGGCGGGGCGCTGATCAGCCCCGCGGACGGAGCGCGGGAGGTCCGGTCCGCCTGGGACTCGCTCGACGACCGGGTGAGGGTGGTCGTGCTGACGCCCGCCGCCGCGGCGGCGCTCGAGGGCGCGTACGACCGGCGCCCCGGAATCCTGACCGTCGTGATGCCGCCATGAAAGGCGACCGCCACGTCAGGAACGCCCTGGCGCCGGTGCACGAGGCTCTGGCGGCCCGTGCCCGCGCCGAGGCCGCTCGCCTGATCGCCGAGGCCGAACGCGACGCGGCCGCCACCGTCGACGCGGCCCGCGCCGAAGCGGCCCGGATCCTCGACGACGCGCGTGCGGCCGGCCGCTCCGACGGGACGGCGGCCGCGGCGGCGGCGCGTTCCCAGGCCCGCGCCGCGTCACGGGAGATCATCCTGGGCGCGCGCAGGGAGGTGTACGAAGAGCTGCTGCGCAGGGTCCGTGCCGAGGTGCGAAGCCTCTTCGACGGGCCGGCGGCGGCGACGGCCGAACGGGCGCTGACGGCGAGGGCGCGCCGCCTGCTCGGCCCCGGAGCACTCGTCGAGCGGGCGGCCGGCGGCGGCCTGATCGCGCGCGGTCCCGACGCGGAACTGGACCTGTCCGCCGGCGCCCTCGCCGAGCGGGCGATGGCGGCACTGGGGAAGGAGGCGGCGGACCTGTGGACGCCGAAGTGACCCGCGTCAACGGCCCCCTCGTGGAGATGGTGGGCCTGCGCGGCGCCGCCATGAACGACGTGGTCGAACTCGGCTCCGCCGCGCTTCCCGGCGAGATCGTCGCGCTGGAAGGCGAGACCGCCGCCGTCCAGGCCTATGAGTACACCGGCGGGCTCGCTCCCGGCGCCGCCGGCGGCACGACGGGCAGGGCCCTCTCCGCTCCGCTCGGCCCCCATCTGCTCGGCGGTGTCTTCGACGGGCTGCTGCGTCCGCTGGGCGACGCGGGGGTCCGGCTCGATCCGGCGACCCGCACCCTGAGGGCGGACATGCCCGGGGCGGAGTACTGGCCGATCAGGAAGCCGCGCCCCTATGCCGAACGGCTGGACGCCGACACGCCCCTCCACACGGGACAGCGCGTCATCGACCTCCTCTTCCCCGTGCCGCGCGGCGGGACCGTCGCCGTCCCCGGCGGTTTCGGCACGGGCAAGACCATGCTCCTGCAGCAGGTCGCCAAATGGTGCGACGCCGACGTGATCGTCTACGTCGGCTGCGGTGAGCGCGGGAACGAGATGGCCGACGTCCTCGCCGAGCTGGCCGAGCTGGACGATCCGCGGACGGGCGGGCGCCTGGCCGACCGCACCGTCGTCATCGCCAACACCTCCAACATGCCGATGATGGCCCGCGAAGCCGGTGTCCACAGCGGTGTCACCGTGGCCGAGTACTTCCGCGACCAGGGAAAGGGCGCCGTGGTCATCGCCGACTCGACCTCGCGGTGGGCCGAGGCTCTGCGCGAGTTCGCCTCCCGGGCCGGCGAGCTGCCGGGGGAGGAGGGCTACCCGGCCGCGCTGCCGTCCGCGCTCGCCGCCTTCTACGAGCGGGCCGGGCGGGTCCGGACCCGCGGCGGCGCTGACGGGTCGGTCACCATCATCGGCGCGGTGTCCCCGCCGGGCGGCGACATGACCGAGCCCGTCACCGCCTACACCGAACGATTCGTGCGCGCGAGATGGAGTCTGGACAAGGACCTTGCGTACTCGCGCCACTATCCGGCGGTCTCCTGGTCGGGGTCGTTCGCGCGGGACGTCCCGGTGCTGGCGCGCAGCCACGCCGCCGCGGGCGACCCCGAATGGGCGCGGCGCCGGTCGCGGACGGCGAGCCTGCTCGCGGAGGCCGACCGCCTCACCGCCCTGGCCGAACTCGTCGGGACGAGCACCCTGCCCGGCACCGAGCGCGTGATGCTGCTGGCCGGTCGCCTGCTGCGGGAGGGCGTCCTTCAGCAGAGCGCACTCAGCCCCCATGACGCGTCCTGCTCGCCCGAGCGCACCGCCGCGCTGGCCGACGCCGTCATCGCCGTGGTGGACCGCTGCCGCGACCTGGTGAGCGCGGGAGGCGACGTGGCGGCCGTCGAGGACCTCGACTACTCACCCCTTGTCCGCGCTCGTGAAGAGGCCCGCACCGTGACCGACGTCCAGGCCCGCCGGGACGCGATCCTGAGCAGGCTGGGCAGCCTGCCATGACCGGAGAGGCGGGTGAGGCGCCGGGGCGGGAAACGGACCGCACCGCCTGGCCGAGGCCGGCCTTCACCCGGATAGCGCGGCTCCGCGGCCCCCTCATGATCGTGTCGGGTGCCGAGGACGTGGGGTGGGACGAGTTCGCCGAGATCCGGCTCGCCACGGGCGACAGGCGGCACGGGCTCGTCCTGGACACCGCCCGGGACCGCGTGCTGGTCCAGGTGCTGGAGGGCACCGGCGGAATGCACACCGAGGGCACCCGCGTCACCTTCAGCGGCGCGCCGATGCGCGTCCCGGTCGGTACGGCCTGGCTCGGGCGGGTCTGCGACGGGATGGGGCGGCCGCTGGACGGCGGGCCGCCGGTGCTGGGCGCCGCCGACGCCCCCGTCGCCGGTGTCCCGCTCAACCCCGTGCACCGCGACCCGCCCGCCGAGCCGGTGTTGACGGGGATCTCGGCCGTCGACGCGCTGACCACGCTCGCCAGGGGGCAGAAGCTGCCGATCTTCTCCCGGGCGGGGCTTCCCCACCTGGAACTGGCCGCCCAGATCGCGGCCCAGGCGTCGGCGGGCGACGAGCCGTTCTGCGTCGTGTTCGCCGCGATGGGCCTGACCCACGCCGACGCCGCCACCGTCCGCCGGATCCTGGAGGGCCGCTCCGCCGCCGGCGACCTGGTGCTGCTGCTCAACCTCGCCGACGCCCCCGTGATCGAACGGATCCTCACGCCGCGCATCGCGCTGACCGTGGCCGAGCACCTCGCCTTCCAGGAGGGACGGCACGTCCTGGTGGTCATGGGCGACATGACGTCCTACTGCGAAGCGCTGCGGGAGGTGTCCTCCGCCCGCGGCGAGATCCCCGCCCGGCGCGCCTACCCCGGCTACCTCTACAGCGACCTGGCCTCCCTCTACGAACGGTGCGGACGCGTCCGCGGCCGCGCCGGCTCGGTCACGCTCATCCCCGTCCTGACCATGCCGGGCGGCGACATCACCCACCCCGTGCCCGACCTGACGGGCTACATCACCGAGGGCCAGATCGTCCTGTCCGACGAACTGCACGCTCTCGGCGTCTACCCGCCGGTCGACCCGCTGGAGTCCCTGTCGCGGCTCATGCGCAAGGCCGCCGGCCCCGGCCGCACCCGCTCCGACCACCTCGACGTCGCCGCGCAGACGCTCGCGGCCCTCTCCGGGGCCCGGCACGCCCGTGAACTCGGCGAACTCGTCGGGATCGGGGCCCTCAGCGAGACCGACCATCGCTACCTCGACTTCGAGCGGGCCTGCCGCCAGACCCTCATCGCACAAGGCAGATCCGAGTCCCGGCCACTGCGGCAGACCCTGGACAGGGCCTGGCGTGCGCTCGCGGCGCTGCCCCGAAGAGAGCTCACCATGCTGCCGAGCGAGACCATCGACGCCCACCTCGGGCGCGAACGATGAGCGCCGGCCCGCAGGGACGCGCCGGGCGGCTCTGGCACCGGCAGCGCATCGACGCGGCCGAAGCCGCCCTCGACCTCCTCCAGCGCAAGCTCGCCATCCTGCGCGGCGAGCAGGACGGACTCCACCGGCTCGCCGCCGCGACGGGCGACGAATGGGACCGCCGCTGCCGGGAGGCCGACCGGCTTCTCCTGCGCGCCCTCCTGCTGGGCGGGCGCCGCGTCCTGCCCCTCGCCTCGACCGGACGGCATGCCGAACTGACCGTGGAGCACGCCACCACGATGGGGGTGGACCACCCCGCGCACATCGCCTTCGACCTGCCGGACGAGTCCGGCCCGGCTCCGGGCAGCCCCGCTCTCGAACCCGCCCGGCGGGCATGCCGGGCCGCACTCGAAGCCGCCTGCGCGCACGCCGCCGCGAAGGCCGCGGCGGCCGTCATCGACGCCGAGGTCTCGGCGACGCGCCAGCGCATTCGCGCGATCGAACGCCGCCGCCTTCCCAGGCTGCGCTCCGCGCTCGACCGGATCGAGCTCTCCCTGGAGGAGCGCGAGCGTGAGGACGGCGCCCGCCTGCGCCTGCTCGCCGGCCGCGACGACCGCCCGTGATCCGGTCCGCCGAACGCCCGGGCTCGATCGGTCATCGCGGGGGAGGCGAGGATCCGCTGCGCGGGTGCGGATCAGGTGATCGCCCTCATGGATAGGACAATTTGGGGCGCAGGTGACATTCTCCTCGAGCCACTTGGAGCGTTCCGGGTACGTTCGTCCCAGATCGGCTCAACCGGGCGACTCACGTGAACATGAAGGAAGGTTTCCGTCATGTCACTCCCGAACTCCATCTGCCCTTCGGTCCACCAAGGCGGCAGCGCCCTCCCACGTGATGCCTTAGGGGAGACAGGGGCGCTGGACGCGCATCGCGAGCGGATCGGGCGCTATCTGTCCGACACCCTGGTGCAGGAGATCTTCGAGGTCAGCCTGCGCCTGCACGGAGCGCTGCCGGAGATCGCCGACCCGGCCGCCGCCGAACGGGTCCGGGCCGCATTGGACGCGCTGGACGGAATGGTCAGACGGCTGCGCCTGGCCGTTTTCGATCTCGACGCCGTCGCCGGGGACGCCACTGAACGCTGAAGAGCTCGTGCGCCCCCGCCGGCGGCCTCGCCGAGGCCGCCGGCGTTCGCGTCATCGGATCAGCGCGCGGCGCCTGCTGCGGCAGGGCCTGCAGGAGCGATGTTCTGGTTCATGTGGAAGAGGTTGCCCGGGTCGTACACGTTCTTGACCGACACGAGCCGCTCGTAGTTCTCCTTGTAGGCGTCACGGAGGCGGGGCGCGTCGTCGCCGGCCATGAAGTTGACGTAGCCGCCTCGGGCGGAGTGCGGTTCCAGGGCCCGGTGGTAGTCCTTCACCCACCGGACGTTGTCGTCGTTCTCGGCCGGGTCGGGCCACATCCCGGCGATGACGGTCGCGAAGGTCGCATCGCGGTGGACGAAGGCGGTGGCGTCCGGCGCCGTCCGGTGGCAGGCCCCGTTGATCGGGTAGATGTGAACGGTCGAGTTGACGGCCGGCACCTGCGGGCCGTGCTCGACGTGTGCGGCGATGGCCCCGTCGGTCAGTTCGGAGGCGAACGCGGTCTTCCAGTAGTGCTGGAGACCCCGCGGGACCAGATCGTCGAACAGGCTGTTGAGCGCCGGGTAGGGCATCGGCGTGACCAGCTCGGCGACCCTGGGCGCCACCTCGCGGATCGGGGCGAGAGCGCTCTCCGCCTGCTCCAGCGGGCCCGCCCAGCACGCCACGACGGCACAGAACGGCTTGCCGTGCTCGGATTCGGGGATGAACGGCAGCGGTGGGGCGATCTGGAAGGCGGGGAACATGCCCAGCTCCTCCCTCGCCTCGGTGATGTGGCCGCGGTAGAACTCGAGCACGTCGCGTGTCCTGTCCAGCGGAAAGAAGAACAAGCCCGCATAGACGTCGCTGATCGGGTGGAGGCGGTATTCGAACGAGGTCACCACGCCGAAGTTCCCGCCGCCTCCGCGCAGTGCCCAGAACAGATCCTCATGCTCCTTCTCGCTCGCCGTGAGGAAGCGCCCGTCCGCGGTGACGACGTCGGCGGAGATCAGATTGTCGGCCGACAGCCCGCGGCTACGGCTCAGGTGGCCGATGCCGCCGCCGAGCGTGAGGCCCGCGATTCCCGTCGTGGAGATGATCCCGCCCGTGGTGGCCAGCCCGAAGGCGTGCGTCGCGTGGTTGAAGTCCCCCCAGGTGCATCCGCCCTCGGCGCGCACCGTCCGGGTGTGCGGCTCGACCCGGACACTCCTCATCGTGGCCGAGAGGTCGATCACGACGCCGCCGTCGTTGGTGCCGAACCCGGGCACGCTGTGGGATCCCCCTCGCACCGAGAGATCGAGATCGTTCTCCCGCGCGAAGTCCACGGCCGCCATGACGTCGCCGGCGTCGGCGCACTCGACGATGACGCGCGGGCGGCGGTCGATCATGGCGTTGTGAACTCTGCGGGCCTCGTCGTAGCCGGCGTCATCCGCAGTGATGACGCGGCCACGCGCCTGTTCCCGCAGGAGCTCGATGGTGGGTCCCGGCATGTCATCGCCCCTTTCGTCGATGTGGCCGACGTTTTCGTAACGGGGGGCGCCTGCCTTCATCGTTCGTTCTGCTGTGCGGGCACCACCGCCACCGGACATGGCGCCTCTTGCAGTGCCGCCTGGGTCACCGGTCCCAGGAGCATCTGGGGCGCCGAGCCGATCCCGCGGTCGCCCACCACCAGGAGGGAGGCGCCTTGAGCGGCGTTGATCAGGGCACGTCGCGGCGTGTCCACGACGAACTCCGCCTCCACCGGGATGTCGGGGAAGTCGTACTGCCACGGCCTGACGGCGTGCTCGAACCGTGCTGTGGCCTCACGCCTGACCGCCTCGGGGTCGCTGAAGGGCGCGCGGTCCGGTCCGGGGAGCGCGGCGGGGTCCCACCAGCTGCACAGGGCGGTCACCGATCCCTTGTGCAGAGCGGCCTCCTCGAAGGCGAACCCGAGCGCCGATTCGCTGGCCGGTGAGCCGTCCACGCCGACCACGATCCGTCCCCCGTCCGGGTGGGCGACGGGCGAGTCCGCCCGTACGACGATGACCGGCCGATCGGCGTGGGCCGCCATCTGGACCGCGGTGGAGCCGACCACGAGGCCCTCGAACCCGCCGTGCCCGCGGGCGCCGAGCACGACCAGGCGGGCGCTCCGGGAGGCCTTCAGCAGCATGGCCGAGGCCCACCCCCGTTCCAGCTCCCAGCGGACTTCCAGGTCTTCGGCCAGAGCGTGCGCCTTGCGCACGCCCTCGTCCGCCACGATCGCCCCCGCGCTCTGGACCACCTCCAGGGTGTCCTCGTCCGGCGGGCGAAGCGGGTAGGGCCAGTGCCATGCGTGGCAGATCGTGAGAGGGAGCCGGCGCAGCCGAGCCGCCTCCACGGCCCATTGGAGCGCCCGATCGCTGGCGGGGGACCCGTCGTATCCGACCAGTACGGTGTCTGACCTGTGGTTCTGGTTCATTTGCCGCCTCCCTTCGCGGCGGTTGTGTCCAGCCTCGCCGGACCGAAACCACAGGGGGCACCGGTCGCCCGGCGGGCCGTGACCTGGGCCGCCTCCTTCCTCTCGGCCGTCGGGTGATAGACGTGAAGCATGGCCCTTGACGACGGGCACGACCCGCCTTCGCGGGACGACGCCGCGGGCGCCTCGCCCAGCGGGCCTGCCTCGCCGCGCTTCTCGGGCTGGGAGTTCTGGATCGACCGTGGCGGCACGTTCACCGACGTGGTCGCCAGGCGGCCGGACGGTGCCCTCCTCACGCACAAGCTCCTCTCGCAGGCCAGGGAGCGCTATCAGGACGCGGCGCTCGCCGGGATCAGGCACCTGCTCGGGGTGGCGCCCGGCGGGCCGATCCCGACGGAGCGGATCGCGGGCGTGCGGCTCGGGACGACGGTGGCGACGAACGCCCTGCTCGAACGCAGGGGCGAGCCGACGGTACTGGTCATCACCGAGGGTTTCCGCGACGCGCTGCGGATCGCGTACCAGAACCGCCCGCACATCTTCGCGAGGGAGATCGTGCTGCCCGAGCTGCTGTACGCACGGGTGATCGAGGTGAAGGAGCGCGTCGACGCGCACGGGCGGGTCGTCGTCCCGCTGGACGAGGACGCAGTCGAACGCGACCTCCGCGCGGCCTACGAGGAGGGACTGCGTTCGGTCGCGATCGTGTGCGTGCACGGCTACCGCCACGCCGCGCACGAGATCGCCATCGGGGAGATCGCACGCCGGACCGGTTTCACCCAGGTCTCGGAGTCGCATGCGACGAGCCCGCTGATGAAGCTGGTCTCGCGCGGCGACACCACCGTCGTCGACGCCTACCTCTCGCCGATCCTGGGCCGGTACGTCGACCGGGTGTCCGAGGAGCTGGACGGCGTGCCGTTGATGTTCATGCAGTCCAACGGCGGGCTCACCGACGCCCGGGGGTTCCGCGGCAAGGACTCGATCCTGTCCGGGCCGGCGGGCGGCATCGTCGGAATGGCGCGCACGTCGGCCGCCGCGGGCTTCCAGCGGGTCATCGGCTTCGACATGGGCGGGACCTCCACCGACGTCTCGCACTACGCGGGCGAGTTCGAGCGCCAGTACGAGACGCAGGTGGCGGGAGTGCGGATGCGGGCGCCGATGCTGAGCATCCGCACGGTCGCGGCCGGCGGCGGGTCGGTGCTGCACTTCGACGGCGGCCGGTACCGGGTGGGCCCCGACTCCGCGGGCGCCGATCCCGGTCCGGCCTGCTACCGCCGCGGCGGCCCGCTCACCCTGACCGACGCGAACGTGATGCTCGGGCGGATCCGGCCCGAGCACTTCCCGCACGTCTTCGGCCCGGCGGGTGACCGGCCCATCGACGCCGAGGTCGTCCGGGACCGCTTCGCCGCCCTGGCGGCCGAGATCGGCGACGGCCGCCCGCCCGAGGACGTCGCGGCCGGGTTCCTGGAGATCGCGGTGACCAACATGGCCAACGCGATCAAGAAGATCTCCGTGCAACGCGGCTACGACGTCACCGGATATGTGCTGGCCACCTTCGGCGGCGCCGGCGGCCAGCATGCCTGCGCGGTCGCCGACGCCCTCGGCATGCGGCAGGTGCTCGTCCATCCGCTGGCCGGGGTGCTGTCGGCGTACGGGATGGGGCTGGCCGACGTCACCGCCATGCGGGAGTCCGCGGTGGAGGCCCCGCTGAGCGAGGACCTGCTGCCCGAGCTGAGCGCGATCCTGGGGAGGCTGGAGCGCGACGCGCGCGATGAGCTGCGGGACGAGGGGATGGGGGCGAAGCGCGTCCTGCGCCGCGCTCACCTGCGCTACGCCGGCACCGACACGGCCCTGCTGGTCCGGATCGGCACCGTGGAGTCGATGGTCGCCGAGTTCGAGGAGACCTACCGGCGCCGGTTCGCCTTCCTCATGCGGGACAAGCAGATCGTCGTGGAGGCCGTGTCGATCGAGGCCGTCGGCGACCTGGACCGGGCGGCGGAGGCGCCGCTCCCGGGCGGCGGCCGAGGGCCCGCCGAGCCGGTGAGCGTCCGGGCGTACGCCGGCGGCGCCTGGCGGGAGGTCGCCCTGTACCAGCGGGGGGACCTGCGGCCCGGGGACACCGTCCCGGGCCCGGCGATCATCGCGGAGGCCAACGGGACGACCGTGGTCGACGAGGGCTGGAGCGCGAGGGTGAACGAGCTCGGCCACCTGCTGCTCGCCCGGGTGGCGCCGAGGCCCGGGGGACGCGCGGTCGGCACCGCCGCCGACCCGGTCATGCTGGAGATCTTCAACAGCCTCTTCATGTCCATCGCCGAGCAGATGGGCGTCCGGCTGCGGAGCACGGCGCACTCGGTCAACATCAAGGAGCGCCTGGACTTCTCCTGCGCGATCTTCGACGCGGACGGCGACCTCATCGCCAACGCGCCGCACATCCCCGTGCACCTCGGCTCGATGGGGGCCTCCATCAAGGAGCTGATCAGGCGGCGGATGCCCGCCGGGGGGATGCGGCGGGGCGAGGTCTACGTGCTCAACGACCCCTACCATGGCGGGACGCATCTGCCCGACGTCACCGTCGTCACCCCCGTCTTCGCCGGGGACGTGGATTCCGCGCCGGGCGAGGGCGGCGGCCTCTCCTTCCTCGTCGCGTCCAGGGGGCACCACGCCGAGATCGGCGGCATCACCCCGGGGTCCATGCCGGCCTTCAGCAGGAGGGTGGAGGAGGAGGGCGTCCTGATCGACAACTGGCTCCTCGTCGAGGGCGGCAGGATGCGGGAGGCCGAGACGATCGAGCTGCTCAGCTCGGCGGTCCATCCGTCCCGCAACCCGCTCGACAACGTCGCCGACCTGCGCGCCCAGGTCGCCGCCAACGAGAAGGGCGTGCGGGAGCTGCGCGACATGGTCCGGAGTTTCGGCCTGGACGTCGTGCACGCCTACATGGGTCACGTCAAGGACAACGCGGAGGAGTCGGTCCGTCGGGTGATCAGCGCGCTGCACGACGGTTCGTACGCCTACGAGCTCGACAGCGGCGCGGTGATCAGAGTCGCGATCCGCATCGACCGCCGTGCCAGGACGGCCGACATCGACTTCACCGGCACCTCCCCCCAGTCGGACGGCAACTTCAACGCGCCGTCGTCGGTGGCGATGGCGGCCGTGCTGTACGTGTTCCGCACGCTGGTGGCCGAGGACATCCCGCTGAACGCCGGCTGCCTGACGCCGATCCACGTCACGATCCCCCCGGGCACGATGCTGTCGCCGGAGTACCCGGCGGCCGTGGCCGCGGGCAACGTCGAGACCTCGCAGGCCGTGACCGGTGCGCTGTACGGTGCGCTGCGGGTGATGGCGGAGGGCTCGGGCACGATGAACAACGTCACCTTCGGCAATGAGCGCCACCAGTACTACGAGACGGTGGCCAGTGGCTCCGGTGCCGGGAGCGGCTTCAACGGCGCCGACGTCGTCCAGACCCACATGACCAACTCCCGGCTCACCGACCCCGAAGTGCTGGAGTGGCGCTACCCGGTGCTGCTCGAAGGCCACGAGATCCGCCGCGGCAGCGGTGGGGCGGGACGCCGGCGCGGGGGCGACGGAGCCCGGCGGCGCATCCGCTTCCTGGAACCGATGACGGTGACCACGCTGAGCAGCCACCGGCGCGTCCCGCCGTACGGCATGGCGGGCGGCGCTCCGGGCGCGCTGGGCCGGCAGTGGGTGGAGCGCGCCGACGGCACCGTGACGCCGATGAAGGGCTGCGACTCGCTGCACGTCGGCGCCGGCGACGTCTTCGTCATCGAGACACCGGGCGGCGGCGGCTACGGTGCGGAGTGAGCGGCCGCACGCCCGTCTCGACGCGTCCTAGGGGCCCGCGAGCTGCTCGGCGGAGGCCGGGGCGCCCGGGAGGGGGCCGTCCAGCATGGGGACCTTCGGTCCGAGGCTGCGGACGGTCGTCGTCGTGCGGTCGAGCGCCGCGCGGTACCGGGCGCGGGTCGAGGCGGGAAGGTCGCCACGGGCGAGCGCACGGGGCAGGTCGACGAGCCGGATCGGCGGGCCCGCTTCCACGAGGGTCGGGACGAACGACGGCGCGGCACGCCAGCGGCCCGCCGCGTCGCGCGTCAGCTGGAACCGGGCGACCAGGCCCTCGTGGGTGTCCTCGCTGTTGGCGACCGGATTGGCGACCTGGTTGCCCATGCCGTACACGACCCACTTACCGTTGATCCGGTCGAACGGCTGCACGACGTGCACGTGATCGCCGATGATCAGATCGACGTCGGGTGAGGCGAGCAGGCGGCGGGCCAGCGCCCGCTGCTCGTCCGTGGGCGCGTGCCGGTACTCCTCGCCCCAGTGCAGGCTGACGATGACGATCTCGGCGCCGTTCGCTCTCGCGCGGGCGGCGGCGTGCAGGATCGCGGGCGCGTCCAGCCCGGAATTGACCAGCCACGGCCGGCCCCGCGGGATCGGAATGCCGTTGGTGCCGTAGGTGTAGGAGAGCTGCGCGACCTTCACACCCCGCACGTCGAGCAGATCGGTGCGGTCGGCCTCGGCGGGGCCGCGCGCCGATCCGGTGTGCCGGACGCCCGCGGCGTCCAGGGCGCCGAGCGTCCGCCGCACCCCGGCGTCGCCCTGGTCGATGGTGTGGTTGGACGCGGTGGAGCAGGTGTCGTAGCCGAGGTCGCGGATGGCGTCGACGATCTGCGGCGGGGAGTTGAACGTGGGATAGCCCTGGAACGGGCCGCGGCGCGTGGCCACCGGTGTCTCCAGGTGGCAGATGCCGATGTCGGCGGTGTCGATGAGGGGGCGCAGCTGCCTCAGCATGGGGAGGAAGTCCCAGCCGCGGTGGCCGCTCGTCGCGGCGTCCTCGGCCGCCTGCGTGATGAGCGGCTGGTGCAGAAGGAAGTCGCCGGTGGCCGCCACCGTGACGGTGGCGGGCCCCCTGGGCGCGGCCGCACGCCGATGGGACGGAGCATGGCGCACGTCGGCCGTGCACCCCGCCACGAGCGCGGTGAGCGCCGCGGCCAGCAGGAACGCCGTTGTCCGGGAAGTCCTCTTCAGCAAATAACTCGTCACACGGGCCGTCGTTCCTGAAATGAGTGCGAGCAACCGGCTAATGCTCAATAATGTGGTGCTTTTGGTCTTTGGCCGATGGTGGAGAGAAGTTCCCTTTGCGGCTCTCTCATGGCACAGTCCGGCAAATCGGGGAAAATCACTAATTGGGGACGACTGAAAGAGGAGCCGAGGGTGAGCGAAGCCCATGCCGGGGGGGAAATCGCGCGCATGACGCGAGAGGTCCGGGAGCCGATCGGGCCGTTCGCGCACCTGGACGAACTGCTCCACTCGGCCCTGCCCCGGCTGGCCGACCCGAGCCGTAGAAGCGCTCCATGAGCAGCGAGGTGGGCAGGTCGTTGACCGCCCAGAGAGCGCCGACCTTGGGCAGTGCTAAGCGACGGCGCCCAGTGCGAACGTGACAACGTCGTTGCGGGTCATAGCGTTGTTGACGCTCATGCAACAGGCGCGGGGGTATGGGTTCCGGTCGCTCCTTGGGTGAGCGCCTGTTCCGCCTGTGCGAGTCTGCGGATCGCCTGGGTGAGTTGGTCCGCAGGGAGCGTGTACGGCAGGCGGATGTTGCGTTCGAACGCGCCTCCGACACCGAATCGAGGTCCGGCCGCGATCGCCACTCCGTGGTCAGGGGCGATGGCTGCCAGGCGCGAGCTGATGGGTTCGGGGAATGTAGCCCACAGCGTCATGCCACCGGCCGGCTGTGGTGCGTGGACATGAGGCAGGTGCTCGGTGAGTGCTCGCCTCAGCGCTTCTCGCTGTTCTCTCAGCTGATGGAGCGTCTTGTGCCGCCGGGTCCGACGTTCGTTGAGCAGGACGGCGGTGGCGAGCTGTTCGACTACGGGGGTGCCGAGGTCCGTGGCGGGGCGAGCCTGTTCGACGCGTTCCAGAAGGGAGGGGGTCGCGCGAATCCAGCCGATGCGGAGGCCGCCCCAGATGCTCTTGGAGACTGAGCCGATACTGATGGCGGTGGGCATGTGGACCGCGAAGGGCTCCGGGCTCGCTCCGTCCAGAGCGAGATCGCTCATGGTCTCGTCGACGACGGTGAGGCAGGGCAGTCGGAGGTCGCGGCGCACGCCCGCGGCCATGCTCATCCCGGTCGGGTTGTGGAAGTCGGGTATCAGGTAGGCGAGATGCGCGGCGCGCGCCGCTTCACGGAGCTGCGCGGTGTCCCAGCCGGAAGGGGTCAAGGCGACGGGCAACAGCCGGGCGCGAACCTCCAGGAACGTCTTGATCGCGTGCGGGTAGGTCGGATGGTCGATCACGATCCTGTCGCGTGGCGACAGGATCATTCGCGCCAGAACGGCCAGTGCGTGCTGGGCGCCGTTGGTGATCATGATGTGGTCGGGTCGGGTGGGCAGTCCTCGCCCCCGGTACCAGTGGGCGACCGCTTCGCGCAGCTCTGTGGTGCCGTAGCGGTCGTAGCCGTGCCGCTCGAAGTGCCGGGGCAGCTGTTCGAGAGCGGTCGCGAACGCGGCGTGGAGGATCTCGACCGGTGCCGGCGGAGCGGCCAAGGACAGGTCGATGGTCGCCGAGCCTGCGTCGTTCCGCCGTTCGGCCGGCGTGTCATCGGGCAGCCGCACGGTCGCTCTGGCGCGTGACCGGGTTGCGAGGTAACCGTGATCGACCAGGGTGCGGTACGCGGTGCCGACGGTGGTTCTGCTGGTGCCGAGCGTGTTGGCCAGGTCCCGCTCGCTCGGCATGGCCGCGCCCAGGGAGAGGCGTCCGTCCAGGACCAGCAGCCGGAGCCGGTCGGACAGGCGTTGGTGCGCCGGCCCGGGGCCCTCCTGCCAGTCGCCCACCATGCCGGCCACCGTGTGCGAACTGACCTTCACCGGACCAGCGTAACGAATCTGGCTATGGAATCCAGGGCCAGATCGTCTGCAAGGTTGCCCCATGGCACCTCTTGCTACTCCTGAACGCTTCTCCGAGCCGCCTCCTTGCGACCGACCCGTGCTGCTGCGCATGAGCGCCGCCGCCCAAGTTCGGGCGGGCCGAAAGACCCGCCGAATCCTCCAGCTCCTGGCCGGTCTGGCGGGGTACGGGGCCGCCGTGATGATGCTGGTCCGGTCCGGGCTTGGAGCTGCGAGCTGGAACGTGCTCACGGAGGGGACGGCCGACGCGCTGGGCGTTTCGTTCGGTTGGGCGACGAACCTGATCTCCGTCCTTGTGCTCCTCGCATGGATCCCGATGCGGGAGCTACCCGGACTCGGCACACTTCTCAACGTGGCCATCGTCGGATTCGCCGCGGATGCCACCGCGGCCGTGCTCCCCGAGCCGCAGGGGATGCTCGGCCAGAGCGGGTACCTCCTGCTCGGCCTGGTCGCACTGGCGTTCTTCGATGCGCTCTACCTCGGCGCACAGTTCGGGTCGGGCCCACGCGACGGCATCATGACCGGACTTGTGCGGCTCACCCGTCTGCCCGTCGCCGCCGTCCGCACCGGAATCGAAGTCGTGGTCGCCGGCATCGGCTGGCTGCTGGGAGGGACCGTCGGGGCGGGAACCGTGCTCATCGCGCTGTGCATGGGGCCTCTCGTGGGCTTCTTCTTGCCACGAACAGCCGTACGCCTGCCTTCCACTTCTCCATGCGAACGACGCGAATCGTGATCGCGGGTACGTCCGCGCTTCATCGGAACGCCCCACTTCTGGTTGAAGGGCGACGCCGACTGGCAGCGCGCAGCAAGACGCGTCCCTTCGCCCATGTGGCCGGGGAGATGGGCATGTCCAGGGCGTGTGCGCCGAAGTGGGTGAATCGCCACCGCCGTCACGGCGAACTGCCCTCGATCACCCCAGCACCTCGCCGACTGAACCGGGTTGCAACTTGATCCGGAACCGCCTGGGTTTCCACCGCAAGGTGGAGGTTTCGTCGGGGCCCTTAGCGAAGGAAGACGGGGAGGAATGAGCGGCTGCACTGCTCGCTCGACGTCCTGGCGTCTACTCGGCGTCCTTGACGTCTTGCACGCCTGGCCTGCCCGCCAGTCTCTGACGCAGGGTCTTGATGGTGGCGGTGTCGCGGATCCGAGCCACGAACAATGCTGTGGGTTGGCTCGGGCGGATGCTGGGCGGAAGCTGCGTTGACGTCTTGGAGTGCTGAGGGGTCACGTACGCCACCGAGATGACGCCAGGGTCGGGATCCAGAGTCTGCAGGATCTCCCGCATCTGTGTGGGGGTGACGTCGTCGTTCAAGAAGACCGCCACCAGCTTCTGCTGCCCTGCGGGCGAAGGTGTCGTGGGCGAGTTCGCTCCCCCTGGCCGGGACATCATCAAGGCAATGGCCACGGTGATCGCGCCGAGCCCCAGCAGTGTCCCGCCGGCAGCGAGGAACGCGATGAGCACCTTGTTGGGCCGCTTGGGCGGCATGGACGGCCCCAACGGACCGCTGGGGAGCGGTGGTCGGACGTGCATGGCCGCGCGACTGGAGGCGGGACCAGGGTCTTGCGCCGAGGGGGGCCGGTCGGCCGGGGAGGGGGGCCGGTCAGTCATCTGTGAACCTCCAGTCGCCGCTCACAACGGTCATGCAGACACTAGCGTCTTTATGGCTCGTCTTCTGAGTGACCACGCGATCCATGGCGTGAGAGGACCCACGGCCTCCGGACTCGTCGGTGATGCTGCCGGTGAGTGAACCCGGAGCAGGCGCCGGATCAGTACCTGTAGCCGGGCCAGTGCGGGTCGTCCCAGCGGGCCGGTCCGTTGAGGCCGATCAGACGGACACGGTGGAGCAGTGCTGGTGGAGCGCCGTGCTGCCGGAGCCGGTCCGAGGCGTGATCGACCAGCCATGCCACCAGTTCGGCGAGGGTCTGCGCCTCGGTCTCCTCAGAGCTCCAGGTGTCCCATGGCAGGCTGTCGCCCAGGAGGTCGTAGTCCCACTGTTCTACCGCTTGCACCAGATGTCGGTCGGCTGCCGGGGCGCGCGAGGTCTCCCAAGCGGTCAGCCATGGGGTGAGGGTGCCGGAGGCTTCGGCGACGCAGGCGAGGACGTCGTAGGCGGGTACGGCGGGTTCCGGCAGGGGCAAGGTGTGGTCCCACCAGGCGTCGAGGAACTCGGCGACCGCACTCGCTTGGCCCGCTGGCCATTCCTGCCACTGACCGCGGGCGAGGAACCGTCCAACGTCCTCGAAACCGCGCTCAGACTCGATCAGGCCACCTACCAGGGCGGTCGCGAATTGCGGCAGGATCCGGCGGACCACGGACGCGTGGTCGTCCCATCCTGGAGCTTGCCAGGTGCGGCGCAGCAGGTCCGGATCGAGCGTCACATCGGGCATCTTCAACAGCGCGAGCTCTCTCGCGCTGCCCCAGTGACACTCACAGTTGTGCTCGTCAGGGGCGGCGACCATCCCGCGGAAGGTGACGGACAGGCCGTCCAACGCGGACGTGAGGCGCAGGCCGGCGCACGTCGGGTCAAGGCTCGTCATGGGCGATCGCCTTCAAGGGCTCCGGGACGTTCCCGCCGACCGAAGATCGCAACCTTACCGGCTCTGATCCCCGGCTAGGGAGCGCGGAGCGCCCGCTAGACCAGATCGTTCACGGTGTCGACCACGACCGTCCGATGGCTGACCGTCTCGTCATAGGTCAACAGCACGGCTCGTGCCTCCGGCTCCACCACGGCCGTCGTCATGTCGGTTCCAGCGAAAGCCCGTATGGCCTCATCGGACTCCCACAGGGTCATGACCTCCAGATCCACCAGGTCATCCCTGTCCAGGCGAAAGAGGTACGCGCCTCGGTGCCCGTCGAGGCGACGGAGCGTTGGCAGCACCGAGCCGGTGAAGTGCGCACGGTAGGCCTCCGCCCCCTCGGGGGTGGCGGTTGCGCGCCAGACTCTGGCGATCATGGCGGCTCCGGTTGTCGCTTGTACCCGTGTGCGGGCACCGACCATACCGCCCTACAAGACCCACAGGGGGTCATGTCCCAGCGCCCGTGCGGCTGGGGTCTGCGGGGTGGGCGCCGGTACGCGACCGGGCGCGCTCGGCCGCGCGTCGCTGGGCGACCTTGCTCGCCGGCCTGGTCCGCTCGGAGCAACGCGCGCCGGCCCACGTTCGCCCACGGCGTTGGTCCGTCGGCGCCGCTGGCGGCGCTGCACCTGCCGCTACGCGACCTGACCACTGCGCCGATCGGTGAACTCGCCTCCGGCGAACACCGCGCTCTGCTGCTGGACCTCTTCGCGTGGATGCGTTCAGGATTCGGCTTTGCGGTGGATATCCGCGGCATGGCATGTGGCGGTCTGGTGCCTTCCGCCAAGCGACTGTCCTTGATCATCGCCGCTACCGGAGATGGTGCCGTGCCCCTCGCCCAGGCCGAGGCACTGGCCGCCGCCCTCACCGACTTCCTCGTTCAGCCACGCCCGGCCAGGGCACTCGGGTCAGCTGATGAAGGCGGCACCTGAGCACATCAGGGCGCGGATCCTGTGAGGTACCTCCGGGCGCCCCGTTGCTCGCGGGCTCGTGGATGGCCGACGACCGGCAATGCGCGTAGCCGCTCCCGCTAATCGGGTGCGGCTTCTCGGCGGATCAATGCGAGTCGACTCCGAGGGTGAGCTGCGCTCCTGTGGTCGGGATACTCGGCGGTGTCCGCCGGAGCCGTTTCGCCGAGCCGCCGGTGGCAGAGTGAGGGCATGCGCGTTGCGATCCTCGGGCCGTTGTCGGTCACCGATCAGGGCGGTGGCGTCGCGGTGGGCGGTGCGCGGTTGCGGGTGCTGCTGGTCAGGCTGGCGTTGGAGCCGGGTCGGCCGGTGCCGGTGGATTCGCTGGTGCGGGCGGTGTGGCCGGACGGCGGCCCGGCCGATCGCGTGCACGCGTTGCAGGCGCTGGTCTCGCGGTTGCGGCGGGTGCTTCCCGAAGGGCGGCTGCGGTCGCTGCCTGGAGGATATGTCTTGGATATTGCATACGAGGCGGTTGACGCGCTGTCCTTCGAGCGCATGGCTCGCGACGGTGCGCGGGCCTTGCGGGAGGGCGACGCCTTTCGCGCGTCCGCCCTTCTGCGCGAGGCATTGGAGATGTGGAGAGGGGACGCGTTGGCGGACGCGGCGGGCCTGCCGTTCGCCGACGCCGCGGCCGTTCGGCTGGAGGAGTTGCGGCTCGCCGCGACGGAGGATCGTGTCGCCGCGGACCTCGCTACGGGAGCCGATGAGGCAGGGCTCGTCGCGGAGCTGGAAGGGCTGGCGGCGCGGCATCCGCTGCGTGAGCGGGTGCAGGCGCTGCTGGTACGGGCTCTCCACCGTGCGGGACGCCCCGCCGAAGCGCTGGCGGCGTACGAGCGGTTCCGGGACATCCTGGCCGAGGAAATGGGCGCCGACCCCGGGCCCGAGTCGCGGGAGGCCTACCTCGCCGTACTGCGATCGGCTCCGCCGGAGCGGCCGCGCGGGAACCTGCGCGCCCCGTCGACCAGCTTCGTCGGACGGGAGGACGAGCGCGCCTGGATCGGGAGCCGGCTCTGGGAGGGCCGGCTGGTCACGCTCGTGGGGCCGGGCGGTGCGGGCAAGACGAGGCTGGCGACGACCGTCGCGGCGGAGGTGGCCGGCCGGTTTCCCGGCGGAGTGTGGCTGGTGGAGTTGGCGGCGGTCGCCGCCCCCGGCGGGGTCCCGCGGGCGGTGGCCGAGGCGCTCGGGCTCCGCGATGGCGGGGGCTGGCGCGGCGCCGCGGAGGGACTGGTCGACGCCCTGGCGCTGGACGAGACGCTGATCGTCCTGGACAACTGCGAGCACGTGGTGGAGGCGGCCGCCCGGCTCGCCGACGACCTCCTCGGCCGCTGCCCCGGCCTGCGCATCCTCGCGACCAGCCGGGAACGGCTCGGGCTGGACGGGGAGGCGCTGTGCCCGGTCCCGCCGATGGACGAGGCGGAGTCGGCGCGCCTGTTCGGGGAGCGGGCGGCGGCGGTCCGGCGCGGCTTCGAGGTCGGTGCGGAGAACGCCGCCCTGGTCGGGGAGATCTGCCGCCGGCTGGACGGGCTGCCGCTGGCGATCGAGCTGGCCGCCGCGCGGCTGCGCACGATGCCCGCCGAGCAGCTCGCCGCGCGGCTGGAGGACCGGTTCGCCCTGCTGGGCGGCGGCGCCCGCACGGCCTTGCCGCGGCATCGGACGCTGCGCGCCGTCGTCGCCTGGAGCTGGGACCTGCTGGACGGCCCCGAGCACCGGTTCGCCGCGCGGCTGTCGGTGTTCCCGGGGGCGATCGGCCCGGAGGGCGCGGCACGGGTCGGCGGACGGCCGGACGTCCTGGAGGCCCTCGAAGCGCTGGCCGACCGGTCGCTGCTCCAGGTGATCGACGGTCCGCGGCCGCGGTTCCGGATGCTGGAGACGATCCGCGAGTACGGGCTGGAGCAGCTGGAGGCGGCGGGGGAGACCGGCGAGGCGAGGGCGGCCCATCTGGCCTGCTTCCTCGATCTGGCCGAACGCGCGGAGCCCCACCTGCGCGGCGCCGGGCAGCTGCACTGGATCGGACTGCTGGACGGCGAGCGCGACAACCTGTCCGCGGCTCTGGCGTGGGCGGTCGAGTCGGGCGACGCCGTGTCCGCCGTCCGCCTGGGGGCGGCGCTCGCCTCCTTCTGGATGATCCAGGGGGACCATGCCGAGGCGGCGCGGCGGTTGCGCCTCGCGCTCGGGATGCGGGGCGAGGACACCGTCCCCGGCGATGCCGTCGCGGTCGCTCTGGGCGGGTACGCGTTCAACACCGTCCTGTCGGGCGGCGACGCCCGCGATGATCCGCTGCTGCGACGGTCACGACCGGGCGCGGCCGCCGGGCATCCGCTCGCCGCGCTCGCCGAACCGTCCGCCGCGCTGCTCGACGACGACCCCGTCCGCGGGCTCGCGGCCGTCGACCGCGGCCTGAGCGCGGAGCCGGATCCATGGGCGCGTGCCGCTCTGCACCTGGTACGGGCGATGCTGAACGGCAATCGCGGTGCCATGGACGAGGCCGCCCGCGACATCGCCGCGGCACTGGCGGGATTCCGGCGGTCCGGCGAGCGGGCGGGGCTGGCGCTGGCGCTGGCGTTCTCGGCCGAGGGACGGACGGTCGCGGGCGACTTCGAGACCGCGATCGCCGAGCTGGAGGAGTCCGTCGAGCTGCTGCGCGAGCTGGGGCAGGAGAGCGGCGCGGGGATGCAGCGGGTGATGCTCGCGGTGGCGCGGGCCCGCTCCGGCGACGTCCGGCGGGCCCGGGACGAGCTCGCCGCGATGACCGGCCCAGGTACCGCGACGCCGGTCCGGCACCTCGTTCCCGCGCATCTCGCCCTCGGTGATCTCGCCCGCCACGACGGCGACGTCGGCCGGGCCCGCCACCACTACGCGGCCACCGAGCGGTACCTCGCCCGCGTCCCCGCCTACCCGCAGTTCGGTTCACTGCTGGAGACCGCGATGGCGCACCTGGCGATCGAGGCGGACGAGCCGGACGCGGCCCGCCGCCATCTCCGCAAAGCCCTCGCCCTGGCCATGGACGCGCCCGACCTGCCGATCGCCGCGGTCGCCGGCATCGCCGTCGCACGGCTGGGCGCCGCGTCCGTGCCCGATGCGGCGGCCGAGACCCTCGGCGCCGCTTCGGTTCTGCGCGGGGCGCCCGACGCGTTCAATCCCGATGTCGTCCAGGCGTCCCGGCAGCTGCGCCGCATCCTGGGGGAGCGCGCCTACCGGGACGCCTACGCGAAGGGCGCCGCCCGGAAGGTCCCGGACGCGCTCGCCCTTCTGGACGATCAGCTGCGCCGCCGGTAGGCCGCCACCGCCAGCGGCGCGAACACCGCCAGGAACACCGCCGACCACACCAGCGTCAGCATCGCCTGGTGCGCGACCGGCCCGCCGATCAGCAGGCCGCGGCAGGCGTCCACGGCGTGGCTCACCGGATTCACCTTCACCCATGCCCGCAGCCAGCCTGGCAGGGTGCGGGTCGGCACGACCATGCTCGTCCCGAAGGCCAGCGGGAAGATGCCCAGGAACGCCACCGACTGCACGATGACCTCCTCCCGGATCAGCACGCCGATCAGCACGGTGATCCAGCTCATGCAGAACCCGAGCGTCACCGCCAGCGCCGCCGCGCCGAGCGCCTTCAGCGGCCCGGTCTCGACGCGGAAGCCCAGCAGGTAGCCGGTGGCGAACAGCACCACCACGGCGACGGCGTAGCGGATCAGGTCGCCCAGGACCGAGCCGGCGAGCGGCGCCGACCGGCCGATGGGCAGGCTGCGGAACCGGTCGAACACGCCCTTCTTGATGTCGGTGTTGATGCTGAGCCCGGTCGCCAGCATCCCGACCAGGATCGCCGTCATCACGAGCACGCCGGGGAAGATGTACTGCAGGTACCGGTGCGTCGAGCCCGACACCGCACCGCCGAACAGGTACACGAACAGCAGCAGGAAGATGATCGGGACGAACAGGGCGTCGCTGAGGAGGCCCGGGTTCCGCCGGTTCTTGGTCAGGCTGCGGCCCGCCAGCAGCAGGCTGTGCCGGACGAGCCCGAACGGCCGCCTCGCCGGCGGAACGATCGTCCTCGTGGTGTCGATGGTCGCCGTCATGCCGCCTCTCCCTCGCTCGCGTCGCCGGTGCGGTGGCCGGTCAGGGTGAAGAAGACCTCGTCCAGGCTCGGCAGCCGCAGTGACAGTTCGGTGACGGGGATCCCCGCGGCGCCGAGGCGCCGGACGGTCTCGGCGAGCGCGCGGTCCCCGTCCTCGCCGACGACCGGGGCGACGAGGACGCCCCGGCTGGGCGACTCGGCGTCGCGGCCGGTCACCGCGTTGAGGACCGCCGCGACCTCCACCAGCCGTCCCGGGTCGCGCGGCCGGACGGCGATGGTCTGCCCGCCCGCGACCCTTCTCAGCTCCGCGGGCGTCCCCGCCGCGATCACCCGTCCGTGGTCGATCACCGTGATCGCGTCGGCGAGCGCGTCGGCCTCCTCCAGGTACTGCGTGGTCAGCAGGACGGTCCCGCCGTCGGCCGTCATCGACCGGATCAGCCGCCACGCCTCCTCCCGCCGCCCCGGGTCCAGGCCCGTCGTCGGCTCGTCCAGGAAGATCACCGCGGGCCGGGCGATCATGCTGGCGGCCAGGTCGAGGCGGCGCCGCATCCCGCCCGAGTACGTCGACACCTTGCGTCCCGCGTCGCCGGTCAGCCCGAACCGCTCCAGCAGCTCGGCGGTGCGGGCGCGCGCCTCGGCCTTGCGCAGGTCGAGCAGCCGGCCGATCAGTACGAGGTTCTCGGCGCCGGTCAGGTCCTCGTCCACGGACGCGTACTGCCCGGTGAGCCCGATCAGCCTCCGCACCTTCGCGGCGTCGCGCACCACGTCCAGTCCCCGCACCTCGGCCCGCCCCGCGTCGGGCCGCAGCAGCGTCGCGAGCACCCGCACGGCCGTCGTCTTCCCCGCCCCGTTCGGGCCCAGCAGACCGAGCACGCTGCCCGGAGGAGCCGACAGGTCCACACCGTCCAGCGCGACCGTCTTACCGAATCTCTTGACCAGGCCCTCGGCCCGGATCGCGTCGTCCATGACGGCGACGGTGCCGCAGACCGCTCACAGATCGCTCACAGCGTCCGCGGTGATGGTCCCGGCCCTCTCAACGGTGGGTGCGGGGCAGTGTCTTGCGGAGGGTGACGACCGTTCCTCCTCCGGGAGCCGGCGAGGGGCGTGGAGGGCGCGGAGGACGGCCTGGTGGGTGACCCATCCGACGAGGGCGGAGCGGTCGGTGTCGAGGACGGGCAGGCCGGTGCCGTCGGTGGTGGTCAGGTGGTGGAGGGCGTCCGCGAGGGGCATGTCGGCGGTGAGCGGGGCGGGCATCTCGGCCAGCGCGCCCACCGTTGCGGGATGGCCGCCTTCGGGCCCGCGGGGTTCGGGGTCGGCCAGGGCTTCGGCGGCCGCGCGGGAGGTGACGAGGCCCTGGTAGGAGCCGTTGCCGTCGATGACGGGGAGGGCGCCGTGAGCGGACAGGGCCAGGCGTCGCGACGCGGGGGCGATGGTCGATGTGGCGGGCAGGGGGTCGGGGACCGGGGCCATGACGGTCGAGACCAGGGCGGTCATCCGCGGGTCGACGGGCGGGGCGTCCAGGTCGACGCCGCGGCGGCGCAGTTTGAGGGTGTAGATGGTGCTGGACGTCAGGCGCCTGCTGATCAGGGCGGCGACGACGATGGCGGTCATCATCGGCAGGATGATCGAGTATTCGCCGGTGAGTTCGAAGAGGATGACGACGGCGGTGATCGGGGCGCGGGCGGAGCCGGCGAAGACCGCTCCCATGCCGACCAGGGCATAGGCGCCGGGTGAGGCGGTGAGGGACGGGGCGGCGTGGTGGGCGATGGCGCCGAAGGCGCTGCCGAGCATGGCGCCCATGAACAGGCTGGGGGCGAACACGCCTCCGGAGCCGCCGATGCCGATGGTCAGGCTCGTTGCGGCGATCTTCGCCACCAGCAGCAGGAGGAGGAACGCGATGGCGTACTGCCCGTTGACGGCGTTCTGCAGCACGGGGTAGCCGACGCCGTACATCTGGGGGACGGCGAGCAGGAGCAGTCCGAGGAGCAGGCCGCCGGCGGCGGGGCGGAGCCACTCGGGGCCGCGCCAGGCCCGGTCGCACAGGTCCTCGACCAGGTAGAGGGTTCGGGTGAAGCCGACGCCGACCAGTGCGCCGAGTAGCCCCAGTAGGGCGAACAGGGCGTATTCGGCGGGGTGGGAGACCTCGAAGTGGGGCGGTGACATGAAGGGTGCGGAGCCGAGGACGGCGCGGCCGATGACGCTCGCGGTGACGCTGGAAAGCACCACGACGCCGAACGACTCGACGGTGTAGTCGCGCAGGATCAACTCCATGGCGAAGAACACTCCGGCCATGGGCGCGTTGAAGGTGGCGGCGATGCCGCCGGCGGCGCCGCAGGCCGCCAGGATCCGCAGCCGGTTCTCGGTGAGCCGGGCGAGGCGGCCGAGGGTGGAGCCGAGGGCGGCGCCGATCTGCACGATGGGGCCCTCGCGGCCGACCGAGCCGCCCGACCCGATCGTCAGCGCCGATGCCAGGGACTTGACGATGGCGACCTGGGCGCCGATGCGGCCGCCGCGCTGCGCGACGGCGAACATGACCTCGGGCACCCCGTGCCCGCGGGCCTCGGGGGCGAAGCGGTGCACCAGGGGCCCGTAGACCAGCCCGGCGGCCACCGGGACGAGAAGCACGAAGAACGGACCGAGCAACGGCAGGTTCGGGTTGCCGGCGTGTCCGGCGGCGGAGTAGTCGGCGTGCCCGGTGAGCAGATGGGTGAACGCCGCGATGAGCTTGCGGAAGACGACCGCGCCGAGCCCGGCTCCGCAGCCCACCAGCAGGGCCAGGGCGATCAGGCCGCCCTGCGTTTCACGGAGCCGCGTGACCAGAAGGCGAGCGCCTGTCTCGACTGGTATCTCTCGACGGCTGACCGTGGTGTCCACTGCTGAGTCGTCCCTCCCTGTCCGTCCCATAACTATTGCAGTATGCAACATTTTGCCGCGAATGACATTCCTCGGGGCGAGCCGGTGGCCACGGAGTGGGATTGGCGCACCCGTTGCCAGGGCGGTAGAAACGTGATCGTGATCCATGGACGTGAGGACGCCGGTCCGGAAGCCGGGGACGTCGACGAACTCACCTCGGCCATGCTGACCGCCTCGCGGCTGCTCGTCGCGATCGCGGCGCGGTCGCTGGCGGCCGTCGAGGACGCGGTGACGCTTCCGCAGTTCCGGCTGCTGGTGGTCCTGTCCTCGCAGGGGCCCGCCAAGCTGGTGACGCTCGCGGGACTGCTGGACGTCAACCCGTCGACGGCGATGCGCATGGTCGACCGCCTGGTCACCTCCGGACTGGTCGATCGCCGGGCCAGTCCCCACAGCGGCCGCGAGATCCGGATCGAGCTCACCCCGGCCGGGCGTGCCGTGGTGGACCAGGTGACGGCCCGGCGGCGCGCCGACATCGCCGAGATCGTCGCGCGCATGCCGCCGGGCGAACGCAGTGCCCTGGTCGCCGCACTGCGGGCGTTCAGCGAGGCCGGGGGCGAGCCGCCGGTCTCCGACGCCGTTCCGCTCGGCTGGGAGTGAGGCCGTCTGCGCGACGCCGATCTTCCGGCTGCTGTGCCGCACCGGGGTGAGCGCTCGGCGGTGCCGGAGGCACGCGTCGCCGCTCCGTGGCGAAGCGACTTCGTTCTGTTTCAACTGTTGCACTATGCAATGGAAGCCGGAATGCTTGCCCGGGCGTGACGGCGGGCCGCGTGCGGTGAAGGGGGATGCGGTGGCGCGGAGGAGAGGTCGGCCGGTGCCCTACGGCTACCGGTGCATTCGCGATGAGCGGGGGCGGTACGTGACGCAACTGCCCATGGAGCCGCAGGCGAGCGTCGTCCGGGAGATCATCAGCCGGGTCGCCCAGGGGCAGGGCATCCTGCCGATCATCCGGGAACTCGAGGGCCGCGGCGTGCGCGCTCCGCGGGGCGGGCCGCGCTGGTCGTGGTCGGTCGTGCACGACATCGTCCGCAACCCCGCGTACATCGGCAAGGCCACCACCGACGAGGAGGAGCGTGTGGCGTGGACGCCGCTGGTGCCCGAGCGGCTGTTCTTCGACGCGCAGCGCTCCCTCGACGGATCCGACGATCCACCCCGGACCTATCCGGCCCTGAGTCTGCTGCTGTACGCCGTAGGCTCCGGCTACGGGATGGCCGCCGGCTGCCTCCAACTGGTCACCTGAGGCGGTGCGCGCCGCCCTCGATGGACGCGCCATCGCAGGGGCGTCATGGCGGCGGCATCGTCCAGTGGTGCGCCCGACGGCGGACCGCCAGGCCGATCGCGACGGCGATGCCGAACCCGCCCGCTACGGGACCCGCCTGGCGCGTCCGGGAGCGAGCGATGGGGCCCGAGGCGCCGGCTCGGGCCCCATCCCTCTCAGCAGGGCGGGCTCTTCGTCATTGCGCCCGCTCCCGGACGACGCGCGCGATGTCGAGTCGGCGGACCATGCGGTTGGCGGGGATCTGCGACAGCACCGACGCACCGAACACGGCGAGGGCGGCGAGCGCCAGGGTGGGCCAGCCGATCTCGAGTTCCATGGAGAACATGTCGCTGTCGAACGACTTCAGCGCCGCCCAGGCCGCGACGACCCCGGCGACCAGCCCGAAGGGCGTCGCCAGCGCGGTGGCGGTGAGGTTCTCGACCGCCAGGATGCCCGCGATGCGCCGCAGCGGCACGCCCGCCGCCTGGAGGGTGGCCAGCTCGGTGCTCCGTTCGGCGACGTTGACCGTCATCGTCACGTAGATGACGGTGAGCGCGAGGACGGCGCCGAGCACCAGCATCACGCCCACGAACAGCCAGAACAGCTTGAGGAAGCTGCTGAACTGGCGCTTGACCGCCTGCGCGTCGGCGTAGGCGACCACCCCGGGCAGCCGGCTGATCTGCGCGCGGACCTGGTCGCGCTGCCGGGACCCGGTGCCGGGGGTGAAGCGCAGCTCGTAGGAGTCGGTCCGGGCGCCGGTCAGCGACCGGACCGTCTGCCGGGTGCCGTAGGCGGAGGTGCCGAACGGCTCGTCCACGAATCCGGCGAGCCGGACGGTACGGGCGCCGCTGGAAGAGTGCACCGTGATCGTGTCGCCGACCGAGACGTGCAGTTCCGCGGCCAGCCCCTTCCCGGCGAGGACACCGGTCGAGGGCAGCGGCTCGTCGCCGCCGTCATCGGTGCGGAAGCCGTGCATGCGGGTGCCGGGTTCGTAGCCGGTCAGCGTCGTCCGGTAGGAGCGGCCCGCGGCGGTGAGGCTCACCGGCACCACCGTCACCGGTTCGACCCGTGCGACGTGCCCGATGCTTCGCAGGTCCGGCGCAAGATCCGGTGCGTTCGGTGCGGCGGTGACGGTGGCGTCCTGGCGCTGCACGTCGCCGAACTGGGTGTTCATCATCGACCGCATGCTGATGATCATGCCGCCGGAGACCAGCACCAGCACGAGCGCGAGCAGCGTGCCGGTCATGGTCGCGGCCGTCCGGCGCTTGCTGCGGGTGAGCCCGCGCAGGGCGAGCCGGGCGACCACGGGCAGGCGGCGGGCCCGGGCCACCGCCCGGCTCCACGGCCCCGGCGGTCGCAGCGCGCCTCCGTCACCGCGCATGGCCTCGGCGGGCGCGGCGCGAGACGCCGACAGCGCGGGCGCGATGCCGCCGGCCAGGCCGACGAGGACGCCGAACAGCACCCCGATCACGAGGGTGAGCGGCCGCGCCTGCACGACGGTGTCCGGGATGCCCAAGCCCTTGGTGTAGGCGTGCGTCATCGCCGAGGTGGCCAGTTGCCCGAGGGCCGCTCCGGCGAGGGCGCCGGCGGTCGCGGCGATGGTCCCGTGCCCGAGGTAGTGCCGCACGACGACGCGGCGGGGCGCGCCGCCGGCGAGGAAGGTCGCGATCACCTTGCGCTCGGACAGGACGAGCCGGGTGATCAGCACGTAGGCGGCGATCGCGGCCGCGGCGAGGAACAGGACGGGGAAGCCGACGGCCATCTGCCGGAAGCCCGTCAGGTCCTCGTGCAGGGTCGCGTTGGACGCCTGGTCGGCGCGTTCGGTGACGTCCACCGCGCCGGCGGCCCGCAGTGCCGCGGCCGCACGGTCGCGGTCCGCCGCGGTCGCGGAGCCCTTCATCCGCACCAGGGTCTGGGACTGGGCGCGCGCGCCGGCGAGAGACCGGGCGGTCTGCTCGGGAGCGAAGACGACGGCGAACGAGTGCGGATCGGACAGGACCTCCTGGCGGTCGCGGGCCGGCCACAGGTATTCGGGGGAGACGACGACGCCGCGCACGGTGAGGGTGCGCCAGGTCCGCCCGTCGAAGGCTTGCAGATGGTCGCCGGGGGAGAGGTGGAAGGTGTCGGCGGCGTGCTTCTCCAGCAGGACGCCGTCCGGGTCGTCCGCGGCCGGTTTCCGGCCGTCCTTCAGATCGACGGCGTCCACCGCGGCGGGTCCGGTGGCCGGCATACCGGTCACACGTCCCAGCAGTTTGCCGCCGCCGAGGTGCAGTGGCAGGTCCGCCTGGGTGCGGGTGGACACGCGCGCGACACCGGCGGCGCTCCGCGCGGCCTGCGCGGTCTTCCGGGGGTCGCCGCCGGTGGCGGTGAGGTCGGCGAAGTGCAACCGGTCGTAGGTCCGGTCGTAGGAGGTGGTCAGGTTGCGGAAGGCGTCGTAGCTGGCGACGAACAGCAGGACGCCGACCATGACGGTCACCGCGATCGCGGCGAACTGCGGGAGGCGGCGGCGCAGGTCGCGCCGGGTCTTGGTGATCAGGACGCGGTGCACGGCGCTCACCAGCCCACGGACACGGCGTCGGCCGGGGCGGCGTTGCGCTCGACGGACTGGACGGCGCCGTCCCGCATCGTGATCACGCGGTGCGCGATCGCGGCCACGGCGGCGTTGTGCGTCACCATCAGCACGGTGCGGCCCTGCCGGTTGGTCTCCTGCAGCAGCTTCAGCACCGACTTCCCGGTCGTCTGGTCCAGGGCTCCGGTCGGCTCGTCGGCCAGCAGCAGGTCGGGGTCGGTGGCCAGGGACCGCGCGATCGACACCCGCTGCTGCTGGCCGCCGGACAGCTGGGCGGGGAAGTGGTCCATGCGGTCGCCCAGCCCGACCGCCTCCAGCAGTTCGGGCACTTTGCGGCGGTCGCCGCGTCCGGTGAGCTCGACCATCGCCTCGACGTTCTCGCGAGCCGTCAGGGTGGGCACCAGGTTGAAGAACTGGAACACGAAACCGACGTGGTCGCGCCGGAAGCCCACCAGGTCCCGCGGCGGGCGCCCGGTCAGGTCGATCCCCGCGACCTCGATGGTCCCGTCGTCGGCGGTCTCGATACCGCCGATCACGTTCAGCAGCGTCGTCTTGCCCGAGCCGCTGGGGCCGAGCACGACCGCCATCTCGCCGGCCTCGATGTCGAGGTCGACGCCGGCGAGCGCGGTGAGCGCGGCCTCGCCCGTCCCATAGGTCTTGGTCACCGCGCGCAGGCGCACGCGGCCGCGCGGGGTCGTCGTTTCTACCATGGAGCCCTCCTCGGGGGGTCTTGACGACCGCGCGCGGCTCCTACCGGCGGCTGTGGGCCGCCGGGACGCCGGTCAGTCGTCGGGTGGCATCGACGGGGCCGCCTCTCCGGGCCTCAGCCCGGCCATGCGCAAGATGGGCGCGGCCAAGGGGGTCGAGCGCAGTCCGGGGTCGAGCATGTAGTGCAGCACCAGGCCGTCCATGGCGGCGCTGAGCACGGTGGCGGTGGCTTCGGCGTCCTCCACTCCCTGATCCTCGAGCCACCGCGCCATGGCGGTGCGCCACCGGCCGAGCAGGTCCGCCAGTTCGGTGCGCAGCCTCTCGATCCTCGTGGCGGCGAGCACGGCCTCGGTCATCAGCACCGTCAGCGGATCGTCCGAGGGGTAGCCGGCGACCGCCGAGAGCATCTCGCCCAGCCCGCCGGGCGCGGTGGCGTTCTCCCTGAACAGGACGAGCATCCGGTCCAGCTCCCGCCGCACCGCGTCCAGCGAGGCCTCGACGAGCAGATCGGTGACGCTGCCGAAGTGGTAGTGCACGACTCCCGGACGCACCTGCGCGCGATCGGCGATCTTCCTCGTCGTGGCGGCGCCCCAGCCTTCCTCCACGATCAGCTGCACCGCGGCGTCGAGCAGACGGGCACGGGTCTGCTGCCCCCGGGCCGCGGAATCGGCGGACATTCGACACATGCTCCTTCGACCTGGCGAACTCCTGCTCCGGACTGTAGTCCCGTCGATTTGGACAAGCACCCTGGACGATCGGCTTGGTCGTTCGACTTGGACGATCGACCAGGGCGATAGCCCAAACAGTAGCACGGTCGCCCTCGCGGTCAAGGGATCCGACGAGCGAGGCGGCTGTCGCCCGGGGGCAGGGGGACGTAAGCGGCCCCTGCCGCCCGGGGCGGCAGGGGCCGTCGCCGGCGGTCACCCGCCGCTTGATGGACTTGGCGACTCCTGCGGACTGAAGACCACGGCGGTGAACACGAGCACGACGAGGATGGTCTCGAGATCGCCTGGTCCGCCGTCGTCATCGCTGGTCGGCGCAGCGAGTGCGGGCGCCGGCTTCAGCGTCGAGTTCGGCTGTTCCGGTGCCGGCCGGCCACCGTGCGCGTCACCAATCCTTGGGATCGACAACGGAGGGGTTATGGCTGGCGATCGCCTCGTAGATCTCGTCGCGGGGCATGCCCGGCCCGTCAAGCCGACACAACACCTTCGCTTCCTGAGGCTTCCCGGCGCCGCCTCCGCTCCAGATCGTGAGGAAGAAGCCGGTTCGATCGGGCGGGTTCTTGGCGGTGAGCCGCTGGATCGAATCCCAGGGATAGCTCTCGACCGTGTCGTCCCGCCCTCTCCTGTGCAGCACGGTTTCGATGCCGTCCGAGTTGATGACGAGCTCTGTTCGAGGGCTCCAGATAAGTGCCACGAAGACAAGAAGGCAGAAAAAGCCGGTTATCGGAAAAGTGAAGAGGCCGGCTGCGGGGCCCCATGAGTACCAGGTGATCAGCGGCGGGACGATGGTCGCCGCGGCGCCGATGGTGGCTTCTTTGGGGTAGTTCGTGGGCGGTGGCTGGAAGGAGACGGCGGGCTGTATCCGAGCCGTCGGCGTCCCAGAAGTGTTCCGAGTGGAAGCGGCTTCGCTTTCCGCGCGCGGGTGGAGGGGGGCGGTGTCTTCCGGTGGGGCGGCTCGGCCTGAATCGCTTGATCGGGTCGTGGTTTCCAGGAGGTCGAGCAGGGTGCCGAGGGTCGGGCGCCTGGCGGGGTCCTTGGCCAGGCATTGCCGGATGAGCGGCAGAAGTGGGGCGGGCACGCGCGCCAGGTCGGGTTCTTCGTGGATGATGCGGTAAAGGATCGCGGCGTGCGGCCCGGTTCCGAAGGGCGGGTGACCGGTCGCGGCGAAGGCGAGAACGGAGCCGAGGGAGAAGATGTCGCTGGGTGCCTCGACGGCGTGGCCCAGTGCCTGTTCGGGCGACATGAAGGCGGGGGTGCCGATGATCGCGCCCTTTGCCGTCAGCGTCGTGCCCTCCAGTGCCCGGGCGATGCCGAAGTCGATGATGCGCGGTCCGTCGTCGGCGAGCAGGATGTTGTCGGGCTTGAGGTCGCGGTGCACCAGGTTCTCTTCGTGCACCGCGGTCAGCCCTTCGGCGAGCCCGGCGCCGAGGGTGAGGACCGCTGTGACGGGCAGCGGCCCGTTCTCCTCGACCGTCGCTCTCAGTGATGGCCCCGCGATGTAGGCGGTGACGACCCAGGGCGGGTCCGCGTCGGGGTCGGCGTCCACCACATGGGCGGTGAAGAATCCGCCGACGCGGCGAGTCGCTTCGACTTCCGCGGCGAACCGCCGCCGGAAACCCGGATCGGCGGCCAGATCGGCGCGGACGAGTTTCACGGCGACTGGCCGTCCTCCCCGCGAGTGGGCGTAATAGACCTGGCCCATGCCGCCGGCGCCGAGGCGAGCCTTGAGCTGATAGGTGCCGATGCTGCGCGGATCGTCGGGCTTCAGCGGCTCCATGCACCGACCTTTCCTGGGAGGCTTCCAGATAGGTTCTACCGCGTGACCGAGCAGAGCGGGAGGCGCTGCGCAGGGCGCACCGGCTCGTGCAGGTACTCTCGGCCGGCCGTGACCGTGCAAGCGGGCTTTTGACTTCTCGTCTTCTGCCACTTCCCCGGGCATCATCGAAGCATGGGATTGGCGCGCAGACTGGCACTGAACGCCCATCGGCCGCTGGGGCGGCTTGCACTGCCATTCCTGTGCCCGACGTCCGCCGCCCTACCGCCCTGGGACACCGGGGCCGACCCGGACGCGCTGCTCGCCGTGGCCTTCTCCGCACGCGATCCCGGAGCCAGGCGGAGAGCCGCGGCGCGGATCGAGGCGCTGTGGGACGGCGAGCCCGAGCGCCGGAAGGTCATCTGGTGGCTGCTCCGGGAGCGGCTCACCTCCCCGTTCGGACGCCACAGCAGCGACCACCACCTCTCTGGATGGACGAAGGTGGCGGACGGCTCCGCGGGCGTGCCGCGAATCTCGTGGACCGGCATCTGGGGGTCAGACTCCGGAGCCAGGGACCAGATACACCTTCCGGAGACAGTCGAGCGTTTCCTTTTCGGCCCCGATCCGGACTGTCCGCACGTCCCGCGGATCCGGCTCGTCACCGGCTTGGGCCTCGGCACGGCACCAGAGGCCGCACTGCTGCTCGACCTGGCCCTCCGCGCGGATGACCCCGCCCTTCGCAGCCGGTGCGCCGCCGTCGTGGCCGAGACCGACGAACCGCACGTCCTGGACGCGCTGGAGAACGTCTTCTCGCAGGCGTTCGGCTTCTGGGTGGACCGCAGGACCATCCGCGGCGAGCTGATCCTCGGGCGGCGACCAGAGCTGTGGAGCGACGACGGCACCCCGACGCCGCTCCTGTCCCTGCTGCTCAGCAATCCGCACGTGCCCCGGCCGCCCGGTGCCGAGTCGGACGACGGGACGTCCTACTCGGCCGTGCTCGCGGCGCTGCACGGCCGCTTCGACCTGCTCGCCGACTTCCCGCCGGGCCGGCTGATCCACCAGATGCTGACGGTGACGGAGGACCGGCCCGGCACACCCGCGGACGCGGCCTGCCGCCGGGCCCTGCGAGCCCTCGACGAGGGCCCGGCGCGGGAGATCCTGTGTGAGGCCGCGATGGAGGACGCCGACGTCGACAACGACGCTGTCGCGGCCGTGGCCGACGCCGGCTACCTTCCCGCCGACCCGGACCTGGTGCCGCTGTTCCTGATGCTCACCCGGCAGTGGGAGCGACTCGCGGCCGGCGATCCGGACGGACATCGCCTGCGGGACTACGTCGTTCGGGAGGACATCGCGCCGAGCCTCCACGGCCTCGTCCGGATGCTGGAGCAGGACGCACACCCGCACCCGGCCACCGCACACGACGACCCCATCCCCCACGACGCCCGCGAGCATGCTCTCGCCGCCCTCCGCGCGATCGGTCCCGGTGCCGCCGGCAACCAACTATGCGCGATGGCCATGGACGGCGTCGGCCTCGCCGTCCGGGTGGTCGCCGAAACCTGCCTGGTGCCCGTGCCCGACAATCGCTGCGACCTGGCCCTCTTCCTGTATCGGACTGGCCAGTGGGAGCGGTATGACGCCGCCGACCCCGACGGACGGTACCTCCGGGACCGCGTCGCGCGGCTCAGCCCGTACGACGACGAGCGCACGAAGCTTCGAGACGCCGCCGAGCGCGGCGGGCGGCCGATGCCGTGCGGTCCGCGGTCCGAGCCGCCGCGTCCCGACCCGTACTGGCCGGGCGGAACCGGCGTGGGCGGAACCGGCGGCTTCACCTCTCACTAGCATGCCGCGTCGGCCATGCCCGGCCAATCTCGGTTCGTCTATCTCGCGTGTGTCTGGAGCCGCTTGTCGGAGCGCGTACACGGGGCGCGCCGAGGTTGCCCGGTCGGCTGCTGATCACCGGGCCGCCTCATCGCCGTCCGCCGCTCTATACCGTCACCGGCTCAGGCTTGTGACCACGTGGGGAGCCGCGGTGATGGGCGCGAGCTTCAGCGCCCGGTCGGAGGCGGCTGACGTGGGGCGATGGATTACCTCTGGCGTAAGTACGAGGCGTCCGACCACGTCGGAAGGAGTCGGTCGGGGAGCCTCCTACCTGCAGCGATGCAGGGAGGAGGTCGCAGGGGATCGTGAGGTGTTCGAGCACGCTGGCTCCCCGTTCTGGTTCCCGTGGCTCCCCAGGGCAGTGGACGCCTGCGGCAGCCCCGAGGGCGCCGTGGCGGTCGTTGAGTGGACGCCGACTCCCCCCCGAGGGTGGGCGGGTGGGTGCGGTGGCCCGGGCGGCGCGGACGGGCGGCGGGGAAGCCCCTGAGCCGGGTGGGGCTGAACTGGTCGTGGAGCCGGGTCGAACTCGTAGCGCTCCTCGGCGCGCGGCGGGGGCACGCGCCTGGGAGGCCGGGCCCCGTTGGATCGCATCTGCACCCAGGCACCCGAGTATCCGGCCCCGAACGGAACCTTGCTGATGCTGTAGTCCTCGCTCAATGGGGTCGCGGCAACTGGGTCCCTGCCGCGGCGAGCGCGGCCGTCGAAGGTCGCAGGCGCCCGGCCGCCGCCCGACCGATCGACACGGCTCACCTGTGACCGGACGTCATCGCCAAGGGGCGGCGGCCGAGCCGCCTCAGCCGGCGAGGCGCTGCCGCAGATACTGCTTGCCCTGCTCGGCGCCCTTGCGGCTCTCGGCCTGGGCGCGGCGGAACAGGTCGGCCAGTTCCCTGTCACCGGCCCGCTCCGCGTCGGCGATGTAGATCTCCAGCCGAAGCGCGTTGTTCAGGCACTGCTCGACGAACCAGACCAGGTTGTAGTCCTTGTCCTTGGTTCCGGTGATCTCACCTGTCTCCTGCGCGTATGCGGTCGTCATAGGTCCTCCTTCCGGAGATGGAGTGCCCGGCCAGTCCCTTCTCGCGTGATCTCTCTCAGGCCGGACCTTGGTGATGTATCGGGCCGTACCCGGACATATCCGGCTCATGCCCGGCTCTTCGGCGAGTGGCCTGAGCACGGTGGTGGCCTGCCTGGCCGGCAGGCGTCTCGCGTTACTTCGGCTGGGAGCCGGGTAGTCGCGCACCGTGGAGACATGGGATGTGCTCACCTCGCGTCGCAACGTCCGGACCTATCAGGACCAGCCGCTGCCGCACGAGGAGCTGAGGCGGATTCTGGAGGCCGGGCGGCGGGCGCCGTCGGCCCGGAACCGGCAGCCGTGGGATTTCGTGCTCGTCACCGATCCGGACAGGCTGCGGGAGCTGTCCCAGGTCTGGCGGGGAGCCGGTCATGTCGCCGGCTCCGCGGCGACGATCGTGCTGGTGGCGCAGATCCAGGACGATCCCGATCAGCGTGACCGGATGCGTTTCGACCTCGGTCAGGCCGCGATGGCGATGATGCTGGCCGCCGCCGACCTCGGCATCGGCAGCGGGCACGCCGACGTGTCCGACCAGGAGCGGGCTCGCGAGATCCTCGGGATACCGGGCGACCGGTTCTGCGCCTTGATGCTCGCGCTCGGACGCCCGGCCGACCGTCCGCTGCGTCCCATCGGCCGGCCCGATCGCAGGCCGTTCGACGATGTCGTCCACATCGGCCGGTGGTAGCGCGGCGGGGCATCGCGGCGTCCCGCACACCGCGGACCTGAGGATCGAGGCGTGGGCTCCGACGCGGGAGCGATGCATCGCCGAGGCCGTGGCGGGGCTCGTGGGATCGTTCGCCGATACCAGCGGCGTCCGGCCGTCTCGCACCATCCGGTTGAGTCTGCCGCCGGGGCCGAACACCGACGTGCTGGTGAGCGTCCTCGATGAGGTGATCTACCGGTTGGAGGTCGACGGAGAACTCGTCCTCGGCGTGGAGATCGCTCGCGCTCCCGGCGCAGGCCTCATCGCTGAACTGACGGCCGGCGACGCGAGGCGGGCGACTGCGGTCGGTGCCGTGCCGAAGGCGGTCTCGCTGCACGGCCTGCGTTTCGACCGGAGCGGCGAAGGCTGGTCCTGCGCGGTGACGATCGACGTGTGACCGCCCCCTGCCCCCGTTAGGAAGCCCGCAGGTCATCCCTTCACGACACCGACCGGCAGGAGACGGGCGACCTTCCGGCACAGACCCGCGCCCTCGCTGGCCTCGATGACGGCGGACACGTCCTTGTAGGCTTCCGGGGCCTCCTCCGCCAGCCCGCGCCAGGACGATGGACGCACCGCGATCCCCTGCTCCTCCAGCGTCGCGCGCAACCGCCTGCCGTCGACGCCCCGGGCGGCCTGGTGGCGGCTCTGTACCCGTCCGGCGCCGTGGCAGGCGGAGGCGAACGCGGGCCCGCCCGGCATGCCGACCAGCACGTAGGACGAGGTCCCCATCGTCCCGGGGATCAACACCGGCTGTCCGGCATCGCGCAGGTCGGGCGGAAGGTCGGGGTGCCCGGGCGGCAGCGCACGGGTGGCTCCCTTCCGGTGGACGCACAGCCGGCGGCGCTCACCGTCCACCGCGTGCTCCTCGAGCTTGGCCAGATTGTGGGAGACGTCGTAGACAAGGTCGAGCCGGGCGCCGGCGATCCTCTGGAAGACCTGGCGGGCCGCCTGCGCCAGCAGCTGCCGGTTGGCGCGGCCATAGTTGGCGGCGGCCGCCATGGCCCCCAGGTAGGCGCGGCCCTCGGCGGAATCGACCGGCGCGCAGGCGAGTTGCCGGTCGGGCACCTGGATCCCGTACCGCTCCATCCGCCGCTCCATCGCCCGGACGTGATCGGTGCAGACCTGGTGCCCCAGCCCCCGCGAACCGCAGTGGATCATGACGCAGATCTGCCCGTTCCGCAGCCCGAAGGCCTCGGCCACCTGCCGATCGTAGATCTCGCCGACCCGCTGCACCTCCAGGAAATGGTTGCCCGAACCGAGGCTCCCCACCTGACCCGCGCCCCGCTCGAGCGCCCGCTCGCCGACGTGGTCCGGGTCGGCGTCGGCGACCGCACCGGCGTCCTCGCAGCGCAGCAGGTCCCGCTCGTTCCCGTGGCCGTGCTCGACCGCGTACCTCGATCCCCCGGTGAGGATGCCGGTCAGCTCGCGGCGCCCGGACAGGCGCCATACCGCGCCCTTGCCCATACCGCGCGGGATCACCGGGTCCAGCCCGTCCATCAGCTTCTCCAGGACCGGCTCCAGATCGGAGGCGTCGATGTCGGACGCCATCAGCCGGACGCCGCAGGAGATGTCGAATCCGACACCTCCGGGCGATACCACGCCGCCCTGCTGCGGGTCGGTGGCCGCCACGCCGCCGATGGCGAAGCCGTAGCCCCAGTGAATGTCCGGCATGGCGTACGAGGCGCGCACCACCCCCGGCAACGCGGCCACATTCGCGACCTGATCGATCGCGTTCTCGGCCGACCCCAGCAGTTCCCGCGAAGCGAACACCACTCCCGGAACCCGCATCGCCCCCGTCGGCTCGATCCTGAACCGGTACGGAGCCTCCTGCACCAATTCCATGGTCACGAGACGTCGGCCGGCTGCGGCAGGTACCGGCCGGACCCATGCGCGAACGGCACCACGCCGGCCGGCTCGTGCGGCAGGACCAGGTCACCGGGCTGCGGGGCATTCTCGACATCAAGCGTCACTTCGGCGGCATCCATAACGCGGGCGCTACCCCGACCGTGGCACCGCATGCGACACCATGAATTTTCGTCTCGGTGGCAGCGCTGCTTACGTCATCCTGAGTCTCATGTCCGGTATCAGGACCGAAGAGGCGCGTACGCTCCGCTGGACCGACGTCGATCTGGACAAGGCGGTGGTCTACGTCCTTCGCGCCGACCGGCATCGAGGCGACACGAGAACAAGGAGGCCACGCCGAGGTCTGAGCATCGCTCAGGTCGCCGTGGCGGCTCTGGCCGCCCACAAGGCACGACAGGCAGGCGAGCGGCTCGCCATGGGAGAGCCATGGCACGAGAACGATCTTCTGTTCCGCCATCGGGACGGGACGGCGCTCGACGCCGACCAGGTCCGGACCGAGTTCCAGAAGATCACCACAGTGGCCGGCCTCGATGATCGCTGGGTGCCCCGCGAACTGCGGCATACGTTCGTGTCGCTGCTGAGGATCACGAGGTCCCCGTCGAGAGGATCGCCGCCCTCGTCGGCCACTCCGACACGCGGACCACCGAGACCGTGTACCGGCACCGGCTCAGACCCGTGATCACGGGGGGAGCCGAGGTCATGGACACGATCTTCCGCGTCGGGTCGGAGACACCGGGCAGCAGGTCCGCCTGAGTTGGCTCCCCGCTTGGCTCCCTTGCGGCCGCCGGAGGCGGCTGACGTGGGGCGATGGATTACCTCTGACGTAATCGTCGGCATGATCCCGGGCCCGATACCGTCGGGGCGTGACGACAATGACGACGGCGTTGAGCGACGTGCGACCCATCGGAGAGCAGCTGCGCGCATGGCGGCAGCGGCGGAGGCTGAGCCAGCTGGAGCTGGCGTCGGAGGCGGACGTGTCGACCCGGCACCTGAGCTTCGTGGAGACGGGCCGGTCGGCCCCGAGCCGGGAGATGGTGCTGCGGCTCGCCGAGCACCTGGACGTCCCGCTGCGGGACCGGAACCTGCTGCTGGTCGCGGCAGGGTACGCGCCGGTGTTCGACGAGACGCCGATCGAGGAGCCGCGGATGGACACCGTCCGCGCGGCGCTGCGGCAGGTGCTGGACGGCCACGAGCCGTACCCGGCCGTGGTGGTGGACCGCTTCTGGAACCTGATCGACGCCAACTCCGCGGCGCGGCTCTTCATGGAGGGAGCGCCACCGGAGCTGCTGGCGCCGCCGCTGAACGTGCTGCGGCTCAGCATGCACCCCGACGGCATGGCCAAGAACATCCTCAATCTGGCGGAGTGGCGAGCCCACATGATCGACCGGGTGCGGCGCCATGTCGCGCTCACCGCCGACTCCGCCCTGACGCAGCTGTACCACGAGCTGCGCGCGTTCCCGGGGGACGTGGGGGAGGCGATGGCCCCGCCGGCGGACCACGACGTCTTCGTGCCGCTGCGGATGCGGATCGACGGCCGGGAGCTCTCCTTCTTCAGCACCATCGCGACGTTCGGGACGCCGGTGGACATCACCGTCGCCGAGCTGGCGATCGAGTCCTTCTACCCGGCGGACGAGGCGACCAGCGCGTTCCTGCGCGAGCGCGCCGGCTGGTGAGCCGCCGTCCCGGGGCGCGAGCCCGGGGACGGCGGCCGCCCCGCCCTCACTCCTCGGCTTTCAGCAGGTCGTGGTGGACACGCTCCAGCGGCATCCCGAGCCGCTGGAGCTCGGCGACCGTCCTGCGCACCATCGGGACGGGGCCGGCGATGTAGGCGTCGCGGTCGTCCCAGCCGCCGTCCCAGCCGTCCAGGTCGGCGAGGACGTCGGCGGGCGTGCCGCGCAGGCCGCGGAAGTCCGGCTCGTCCGACAGGACGGGCAGCACCCGGACCCACGGGTACGCCGACTCCAGCAGGCGCAGGTCGGCCAGGTCGTACAGGTCGCGTTCGGTGCGGGCGCCGACCAGCAGCCGGACGTCGCGCCGGCGGCCGGCCGCGACGGCCTGCTCGGCCAGTGCCTTGACGGGGGCGAGGCCGGTGCCGCCGGCGACGAGCAGCAGGTCGCGCCGGGAGTCCGGACCGAGGGTCATGGTGCCCGTGGCGGGCCCGAGCAGGAGGGTGTCGCCCGTCCCGGTGGCGCGCACCAGCGCGCCGCTCACCCAGCCGCCGGGCCGGGCCCGCACGTGCAGGCGGAGCCGGCCGTCCGAGCGGGGGGCGTTGGCGATGGAGTAGGGCCGCCAGACGCGCGGCCAGCGCGAGGTCTGCACCGTGACGTACTGGCCGGGGGCGAACGGCAGCGGGCGCTCGGGGCTGAGCGTGAGCACGGCCAGGTCGTCGGCGCGGCGGTCGTGCTCGACCACCTCGGCCGCCCACCAGGGCGGGGCGGCGGCGGCGTCGCGCTCGGCCGCCTCGATCATCGTCGCGGCGGCGGACCGGTAGGCGTCGGTCCACGCCTTCTCCGCGCGCGGGCTCCACATGTCGCGGGCGAAGAGCCTCAGGGTGGCGAGGAGGGCGTCCTCGACCGCGGCGTAGTGCTCGGCGGTCACCCCGTACCGGCGGTGGTCGCGGCCGAGGCGGGCCAGGTGGGAGGCCAGGTCCTCGGGGTTGTCCTGGCTCCAGACGATGCGGGTGAGCGCGTGGAAGAAGCGCTCGCGCTGGGTGTCCAGCGCGATCGGGAACAGCGCGCGCAGCCGCGGTTCGGCGGCGAAAAGGCGGCCGTAGAAATAGCTCATGGCCTTGTCGGAGCGGGATTCGAGGCGGGTGAAGCTCTCCTTGAGCATTCGCGGTTCCGTTGACATGGCAGGCACGCCCCCTCGGCGGGTGGTGGCCGGAACCGCCGACGATTCGGCGCACTGCGCGCTCCGCGGTGCCCGGCTCGGTGGGATTCTCGCACTGAAATTCCCAGGTCCTCAAGGTGGCCGTGTCTGGATGCTCCTTGATGTCACTGTATGTAATCATTTTTTAATTCCCTGTGATCGCAGTAACGGTGACAAATAGGGCGAATACCGCCCGGTATCACATGGGGTCGACAAGATCGGTCACATTGGCGTCCGTTCCGGAAACGACGGTGTTCGCGGACGAGCCGGTTCGGTTCGCGAGCGGCCGCCGCGGGACCGGCGCGGTCGGGGCGGTGGACGGATCCGCACCCCGGTAGAAGATTCGCCGATTCGGTGGTGGATGTTCTCCAGGCGGGGGCCGGGCGCGGCGGCCGTCCGGACGGGGCGCCCCGGGCCGCCGCGACCAAGATCGTCCAGGTCGGAGGCCCGGACCGGGTCCGGCGCATCGGCCTGCGGAGATCTGGGCCGTGCGGCAAGCTTTGCGGGGAAAGGCCGGGGGCGGGACGGTCCGTGGGGGCGGGCGATGCGCCATGATGTGCACGCAACAGTGGTGAATCACCAGATATCGGTAGCCGACCCGTGGCCAGTGCTCAGCAGAGGGGAATCCACGCATGTCAGAGGCGATCCGAGGGGCTCCGGGCCCCGCCGCAGGAGGAGGCGCGCCGCCGCTCATCGGCATCACCACCTACGAGGAGCCGGCCCGCTGGGGCGTCTGGGTGCGCGAGGCCGCGCTGCTCCCGGCGTCGTACGTGCGCTCGGTCGAACGGGCCGGCGGCGTCCCCGTCATGATCCCGCCGACCGGCAGCCTGCGCGGGCTCGCCGCGCTGGTCTCCCGCCTGGACGGGCTCATCCTCGCCGGCGGCGGCGACCTCGACCCGGACCTGTACGGCGCCGAGCGGCACGCCGAGACCGGGCCGCCGCAGCCGCAGCGCGACCGGTTCGAGCTCGCGCTCGCGCGGGCGGCGGTGGACGCCGACCTGCCGTTCCTGGCGATCTGCCGGGGCATGCAGGTGCTCAACGTGGCGCGCGGAGGCGCCCTCGTCCAGCACCTGCCGGAGGCCGTGGGGCACAAGGCGCACGCACCCGAGGTCGGGAAGATCGGCACCCACCGGGTGCAGATCAGCGCGACCAGCGCCGTCGGCAAGATCCTCGGTGACGTCGCGGACGTGCCCACCTACCACCACCAGGCGGTCAGCCGCCTCGGCAAGGGCCTGTCGGCCGTGGCGTGGGCGGACGACCAGGTCGTCGAGGCCGTCGAGCTGCAGGGCCACCGGTTCGGCCTGGGCGTGCAGTGGCACCCTGAGGACGGCGACGACAAGCGGCTGTTCGAGGCGCTGGTGGCCGAGGCCGCCGGCCGCTGACCGGGGATTGAGCCCCGCGCACCGGGGAAGGCGAAGCGGTAGGTTCCGCGCACACCGCCCCCCGGAGGCCGCCGCATGCCCTTGCATCCGCAGACCGTGAGCTTCTTGGAGATGCTGTCCGCCTGGACGGCGCCCCCGGAGGGCGCGCCGCCGGTCGAGGAGGACGCCGGGCCCACGATCGAGGAGATGCGGCGCAGGATCGGCGAGGTGTTCCCCGTCGACCGGCGACAGCTCCCGCACGTCGAGGACCTGGCCGTCCGGGGTCCGGGCGGTCCCGTCACGGTGCGGCTGTACCGTCCCGAGCCGGTCGAGCGCGGCCCGCTGCCCGCGCTGGTCTACCTGCACGGCGGCGGCTGGGTGCTCGGCGGCGTCGACAACGTGGACGCCGCGTGCCGCGACCTGGCGGCCGGCGCCGGATGCGCGGTGCTGAACGTCGGCTACCGGCTCGCGCCGGAGAACCCGTTCCCGGCGGCGGTGGACGACGCCTGGGCGGTCGTGGCGGCGGTCGCCCGCGACCCGGCCCGCCACGGCCTGGCGCCGGGCGCGCTCGCCGTGGGCGGCGACAGCGCGGGCGGGAACCTGGCCGCCGCGGTCGCGCTGCTGGCCCGCGACCGCGGCGTGCGCCTCGCCCACCAGCTGCTCGTCTACCCGGTGACGGACACCGCGATGGACACTCCCAGCTGGCGCCGGTACGGCACCGGGTACGGGCTGGACGCCGCGACGCTCGCCCGGTTCATGGACCTCTACCGCGACGGCGCCGACCCCGCCGATCCGCGGCTGGCGCCGCTGCGCGCGCCCGACCTCGCCGGCGCCGCGCCCGCGACCGTGATCACCGCCGAGTACGACATCCTGCGCGACGAGGGCGAGGCGTACGCGCGACGGCTCGCGGCCGCCGGGGTGCCGGTGGAGGCGCGCCGCTTCGACGGCGTCGTGCACTCGTTCTTCCTGCTGCCGGAGATCTTCGACGCCGGTGCCGAGGCGATGCGGTTCGCTGTGCGACGATTGCGCGCGGCATTCGGCGATCAAGCGGCGGAGGGCAGTGCGGCATGAGCGACGCGGACGGGGTGTACGGGACGTACGAGCGGCTGAGGATCGACTGGGCGGCGGACGGCGTGCTGCGCGTCACGATGAGCGCGCCGGGCCGGCTGAACGCCCTCGACACGGTCGGCCACCGGGAGCTGGCGGAGATCTGGCGGGATGCCGACGCCGACGACGCGGTCCGCGCGGTCGTGGTGCGCGGCGAGGGGACGGCGTTCTCCGCGGGCGGCGACATGTCCATGATCGAGGAGATGATGGGCGACCACGCGTCGCGGCGCCGCATCATGCGCGAGGCCCGCGACATCGTGATGAACGTGCTGAACTGCTCGAAGCCGGTGGTCAGCGCGATCCAGGGCCCCGCGGTCGGCGCGGGGCTGGCGGTGGCGATGCTGTCGGACATCTCCGTCGCGGGCCGCACCGCGAAGATCATCGACGGGCACGTCCGGCTCGGCGTCGCCGCGGGCGACCACTCCGCGATCATCTGGCCGCTGCTGTGCGGGATGGCCAAGGCGAAGTACTACCTGCTGCTGAACGACGTGCTGACCGGCGAGGAGGCCGAGCGGATCGGACTCGTCTCGCTGTGCGTGGACGACGACGAGGTGCACGAGCGCGCGCTGGAGATCGCCGGCCGGCTCGCCGCCGGGCCCGCCGAGGCGATCTCGTTCACCAAGCACGCGCTGAACAACTGGCTGCGGCTGGCCGGCCCGACGTTCGACGCGTCGCTGGCCATGGAGTTCTTCGGCTTCACCGGCCCGGACGTGCGGGAGGGCGTCGCGGCGATCCGGGAGAAGCGCCCGCCCCGCTTCGCCTGAGCACCGCCCGCGCACCCTCCGGGTCAGGAGAAGCGCTTGGCGAGGGCGTCCAGGCCGGTGGCGTAGATGCCGGTGGACAGCGTCTTGCCCATCGCCTCCTCGTCGCCGGCGTCGGCGGAGAACTCGCCCCACCATTCGACGAACGCCTGGCCGGTGCCGGTCACGGGCGCCACGCGCAGGTGGCCGTGGGCGCCGCGGATGGGCAGCGGCGCCTCGAGGACCTGGTACCAGTAGGTGCGCTCGGCGTCGTCCAGCCCGGCCAGCCGCTCGCGGAACACCGAGTCCCCGGGGCCGATGACGCGGCGGACGCAGCCGACCCGGTCGGCGGGCCCGCCGTCCTCGATCACGCTGGTCTCCGGGCCCGGCATCCAGTCGGCGATGTTCCCGAAGTCGCGCAGGTAGGCCCAGACCTCGTCGGCGGGGGCGTTGAGCACGGCGCTGGCGTACGACCTGGGCATCGGTTCTCCTCGGCGCGGCGGCGGATGCTGCCCTCATGCTGGCGCGGCGGTGTGATCACGGCAACGGGCCGGCGCGGCCGGATCTTGACCCGGCTGAACCGGGTTCGGGAGGATCGGGGCATGCTCCTCGGCGACCTCGCGCATCGCGGCGCCGCGCTCTGGCCGGACCGGACGGCGTTCGCCTGGGACGGGCGCGTCCGCACCTACCGCGAGCTGCACGCCCGCGTCGGGCGCTGGGCCGGGCTGCTCGCCGCCGGCGGCGTGCGGGCCGGCGACCGGATCGCGCTGCTGAGCGTGAACGTCCCGGAGGCGATCGAGACCGCGTTCGCGGCGTCGCTGATCGGCGCGGTCGTGGTGCCGCTGAACGTCCGGCTGGCCCCGGCGGAGATCCGCTTCCAGGTCGGGGACGCGGCGGCGCGGCACGCGGTCGTCCACCCGGCGCTCGAGGAGCTCGCCCGCGCGTCGGGGCTGCTCGACCTGACGCACTGGACGATCGGCCCCGGCCTCGACCGGGCCCTGGACGGGGCGCCGCCGCACGACCTGCCGCGGCCGGCCCCGGACGCGCCGATCATCCAGCTCTACACGTCCGGGACCACCGGCCGGCCGAAGGGCTGCCTGCTCACCAACCAGGGATGGGTCGCCGCCACCGCCAACGCGGTGCACGCGTTCGGCATCACCGGCGCGGACCGCCTCCTCGGCGCGCTGCCGCTGTTCCACGTCGCCGGGTACGGGGCCGCGCTCGGCCACCTGTCGGCCGGCGGGACGGTGGTGTTCCCGGCGGGCGCGTCGCCCGACGTGCTCTGGCCGCTCGTCGCCGGGCACGGCGTCACGGTCGCGATCTTCCCCACGGGCACGGGTCGGGCGCTGCGGCATCCCGCCGCCGCGCCCGGGACGCTGCGGCTGGTGTTCGGGATGGCCGGCACCGAGCGCGCCGGGACGCTGGAGGCGCTCTGCGACCTCGGCATCGGGTACCGCGGCGTCTACGGGTCGACCGAGGCGGGCAACTTCGTCACGGTCACCACGCTGGACGACGAGCTGGAGCGCCCCGGCACCGTCGGCCTGCCGCTGCCGCCGTTCGACCTCGCGCTGGACGGCGCGGACGCGCCCGGCGAGGTCGGGGAGCTGCTGCTGCGCGGCGCGAGCGTGATGGCGGGGTACGCCGGGCTCCCCGACCCGATGGACGGCGGATGGCTGCGCACCGGCGACCTGATGCGCCGCGACGCCGACGGCTACTTCCACTTCGTCGACCGCGCCAAGGACATGGTCCGCAGCGGCGGCGAGAACGTGTACTCCGCCGAGGTCGAGCAGGTGCTCGTCCGGCATCCGGGCGTGCTGGACGCCGCGGTGATCGGCGTCCCGGACGCCCGGTGGGGCGAGGCGGTCAAGGCGCTCGTCGTCGTCAGCGCCGGGACGACGCCCGCGGACCTCGACGCGCACTGCCGCGGCCTGCTCGGCGGGTTCAAGCGCCCCCGCTGGTACGAGCTGGTCGAGGCCCTGCCGCGCAACCACTCCGGCAAGATCCTCAAGCGCGACCTGCGCGCCGCGCACGACCCCGGCCGCTCCGTCCGCCTCCCCGAAGGCGGCTAGAGCCGCGTCCGCCCGCGGCGGGTCGCCGTCATGAGGCGCCTCACAACGACGACTCGCCGCGGACCGGCGGTCAGTAGGAGCGGGGGAGGCCCAGTTCGTGCTGGGCGATGTGGGCGAGGACCAGTTCCTCCGCCACCGGGATGTTCTTGGCGATGCGGGCGTCGCGGAACATCCGCGCGACCGGGTACTCGAGGGAGTACGCCATGCCGCCGTGGGTCTGGAAGGCGCGGTCGGCGGCCTGCCAGGCGGCGTCGGCGGCGGTGAGCTTGGCGATGTTGGCCTCGGAGCCGCAGGGGCGGCCCCGGTCCCACAGCCATGCCGCCTTGTAGGTCATCAGCCGGGCCAGCTCCAGCTGCGCCTTGATCCGGGCGAGCGGGAAGGCGATGCCCTGGTTCGATCCGATCGGCCTGCCGAACGGCGCCCGGTCGGTGGCGTAGTCGCAGGCGATCTTCAGCACCAGGCCGCCGGACCCGACGCCGCCCGCGGCGGCGAGGATCCGCTCGGGGTTGAGGATGTCCCACAGCACGGCGAAGCCCTGGTCGACCTCGCCGAGGACGCGGTCGGCGGGGACGCGCACGCCGTCCAGGAAGACCATGCTGGACGCGACGGTGTTGGTGCCGAGCTTGGGGATCGGCCGGTAGGTGAGCGTGCCGTCGGCGACGGCCTGCTTGACGTCCACCAGAAGGACGGTGAAGCCGGACGTCCGGGGCTTCGCCTCCGCCGCCGGGATCGTCCGGGTGACCAGCACCAGGTGGTCGGCGCGCTCCACCCCGGAGATCCAGATCTTCTGCCCGTTCACTACGAACCCGTCGCCGTCGCGGCGCGCGTGCGTGGTGATGTTCATCGCGTTGCTGCCCGCGTCCGGCTCGGTGATCGCGAAGCAGGTCTCGATCTCGCCCGCCGCGATCTTCGGCAGGAACGCGCGCTTCTGCTCCTCGGTGCCGTGCCGGGCGATGGTGAGCCCGCCGAACGCGGGCGTGAGCAGGTACATGAACGACGCGGCGCCGCCCGCGCCGCCCTCGGCGAGCGCCTCCAGCGCCACCGCCAGCTCCAGCAGGCCCTGGCCCGCGCCGCCGTACTCCTCGGGGATCGCCAGGCTGTGCCAGCCGCCCTGGACCAGCTCCCGCCAGACCTCCTCCGGCCACCGCTTGTCGGCGTCGCAGCGGCTCCAGTACTCCTGGTCGTACTTCCCGGCGATCGCCAGCACGCCCTCGCGCACCGCGGCCGCGTTCTCCGGCAGATCGAAGTCCACCCGCGCCTCCCTCGACTCTCGTGCGGGGCTCCACCGTAGCCGATGGAGTAAGTGAGCACTGACGCAGGTCCCCGCCGTCATTGAAGCGCCGATCTCCGGGTAGGCAACGGCGGTCGAGGTCTTACGCGCGGCAGGAGGGTCACGGGATGCGACCAGGCGACAGGTGGACGCTGGCGGGCGCGCGGTGGAGCCGCGGCGGCGGGGACGGCGCGTTCACGGTGACCGATCCGGCGACCGGCGAGACGGTGGGAGAGGTGCCCGTCGGCACGGCCGTGGACGTCGCGGCCGCGGTGGCCGCCGCGACCCGGGCGGCGCCCGGCTGGGCCGCGACCGCGCCCGCCGAGCGCGGCGCCGCCCTGCACGGCGCCGCGAGCGCGGTCGAGCGGCATGCCGACGACCTGGCGGCGCTCGTCACCGCGGAGATGGGCAAGCCGGCGGACGACGCGCTCGGCGGCGTCCGGGCCGGGATCGGGACGCTGCGCCAGTACGCCGAGCTGGGGCCACTGCACGGGGGCCGGAGCCTGCAGGGCGGCTGGAGCGCCGCCGACTTCATGGCCCGCGAACCGCTCGGGCTCGTCGCGATCATCACCCCCTGGAACGACCCCGTCGCCATCGCCTGCGGCCTCATCGGCGCGGCCGTGGTCACCGGCAACACCGTCGTGCACAAGCCGTCCGAGCGGACGCCGCACACCGGGGCGCTGCTCACCGAACTGCTCGCCGGGTCCCTGCCGGCCGGCGTCCTGAACATGGTCAGCGGCGACGGGACGACCGGCGAGGCGCTCGCGGGCCACCCGGACCTCGACGCGATCGCGCACGTCGGCTCCACCCGCACGGGCCGCCGCGTCGCCGAACTGGCCGCCGCGAGCGGCGCGAAGACGCTGCTGGAGAACGGCGGCGCCGACCCGCTGATCGTCGACGCGGACGTCGACCCCGCCTGGGCCGCGGAGCAGGCCGCCACCGGCTGCTTCGCCAACGCCGGCCAGATCTGCACCTCGGTCGAGCGGATCTACGTGCACGGAGCGGTCGCCAAGGACTTCGTCGCGGCGCTGACGGCCCGCGCGCAGGCGCTGCGGCCCGGCCCGGGCGACGACCCCTCCACCGAGCTCGGCCCGCTGGTGGACGAGCGGCACCGCTCCCAGGTGCACGAGCAGGTCGAGAAGGCCGTCGCCGACGGCGCCCGGCTGCGCGCCGGCGGCCGGATCCCGGACGGGCCCGGCTGCTTCTACCCGGCGACCGTCCTGGACTACTGCACCGACCACATGGCGGTCATGGCGGAGGAGACGTTCGGGCCCGTCGCGCCCGTCCGCGCCGTCGCCTCGTTCGAGGAGGCGCTGGACAGGGCGAACCGCTCCCGCTACGGCCTCGCCGCGACCGTCCTGACCCGCGACATGGCGCACGCGCAGCGCGCCTGGCGCACCCTGAAGGCCGGCACCGTGAAGATCAACGCGGTGTTCGGCGGCGCCCCGGGAGGCGCCGCCACCCCGCGCCGGGCCAGCGGCCGGGGCTTCGGCTACGGCCCCGAGCTGCTGGACGAGATGACCGCGGTGAAGGTCGTCCACCTGGAGACCGACGTCTCTTGAGGCGTCATCCCTTGACGGTCAGCAGCGGGCGCAGCTCCGCGACCGGCGTCGCGACGCCGCCGCCCTGCAGGCTCGCCACCACCGGCCCGATGTCCTTGTAGGCCCAGGGCGCCTCCTGCTTGAGGTCGCGGCGCCACGCGGCCATCACGTCCGACCGCCGCGCGACCATCGGATCGCGGTGGTCCAGCGGCGTCACGACGCGGAACTCGCGCAGGAACGCGTCGAGCTCCGCGTCGTTCCCCCGCGCCGACGCGCCGCGGGGCACCCGGCGTCCCGCGCCGTGGCAGGCGCTGGCGAGGGTGCGCGGGTCGCCGTGCCCGCGCAGGACGAAGCTCGCGGCGCCCATCGACCCGGGGACGATCACCGGCTCGCCCCACATCGCGTACGGGCCGCCCGCCATCGCCGCGTGCCCGGCCGCGGGCGTGGCGCCCTTGCGGTGCACCACCCGTGCCCCGTCCTGCCAGAACAGGTTGTGCGGCGCGTCGTACAGCAGCCGCGCCTCCGCGCCGCTGCACTCCGCCGCGAGCCCGGCCCGCATCGTCAGCGACAGGAAGAACCGGTTCCCGGACGCGAAGTTGGCGGCGTTGCCGAACGCGTCCAGGTATCGGCGCCGTGCGCGCGCGGACCGCTCGTCGAGCAGGAACGGCAGGATCCCGTTCTCCGGGCGGGGAAGGCCGCCGGGCCAGCCGGCGCGCAGCGCGTCCAGTGCCGTCGCGTTCGCCTGATGGCCCAGCGACAGCGAGCCGCTGTGCACCATCGTCACGACCGTGCCGGGCGCCAGCCCCCACGCGTGCGCCGCCGCCGCGTCGTGCACCCGCGACACGTACTGGAGTTCGGCGAAGTGGTTGCCGCCGCCGATCCCGCCGATGACGCTGTCGTGGCTGGCGCCGCCCGCGCTGCCGATCCAGTCGGCGAACGCCTCGGCCGTCCCCACCGGGAGGCCGGGCGCGTGCATGCGGTCCAGGGCGTCGTCGGCGTCCTCGGGCCGCACGCCCCGCCACGGCGCCGCGCCGGCGAGCAGCAGGCCGGGCACCCCGTCCCGCAGCAGCGCCTCCCGCTGGACGGGCGTGAGCGCGATCCGCCGGCCGCCCTCGAAGAACAGGTGCCGCAGCCGCCGCTCCAGGGCGCCGAGCCTCGGCCGGACGCGGCCGGCGTCCAGGGACGTGACCTCCAGCCGCATCCCGCAGTTGACGTCGTTGCCGACCGCCTGCGGCAGCAGCGCGTGCTCGGTCTCCAGGACGGTGCCGATCGGGATCCCGGCGCCCTTGTGGAAGTCGGGGGTGAGCGCGACGCGGGCGATGCGCGGCTCCGGGCCGTCATAGCCGGGCGTGGCCTCGGCGAGGCGTTCCAGGGTGCGGGCGGTCTCCAGGAGCGCGAGCGCCTCGTCGACGGCCGCGTGCTCGAGCGGGACGTCGTCCCCGGCGCAGATCTCGGCGGGGACGCCGTACGGGTTGGGGAGGTGGAGCCAGTGGTCGCCGGTGCGGACGAGCCGCCGGTCCTGACGTGCGGGCATGGGGGGAGATCCTTCGGGCTGCCGGAAGGCGCGCGACGGCGCGCAGGAAAGAGGGCCGTTCGCGCGGAAGGGCGCGACGGCCGGGGGAGCGGGGCGGAAGGCCCGCTCGTTCCTCGGGTTCAGCAGCCGCGAGGCGGTTACGACCGTACCGCGCGGTCCTCCGCCGGGCCATCGGTTTTCCCGTAGGCCCCGATGTAGCTCGTCACCATCCGGGCGACGAAGTGCGCGACCTGCTCTGGCGGGCCGGACGGCAGCATGATGTGGCTCATCGTCAGCCGGACCGCCGCGTCGGCGATCTCCACGAGCGCGTCGCGGTCCACGCCCGGCCACTGGCGCAGCGCGTGCTCGGCGAGCCGGGAGCTGGCGGTGAACAGCACCGGCTCGGCCCGCGTGGTCAGCAGCGGCAGCATGTCGTCGCCGTCCGCGCCGGTCAGCACGGCCTTCTTCAGCTGGTCGTCGGCGGACATCTCCAGCGTGAACAGCACCGCCGCGACCACCGCCGAGTACAGGTCCTCGTGCTCGGACAGGACCTGGTCGATCCCGTCGAGGTAGCGGTCGTTATCGCGCACCACCACCGCCTGGGCGAGCCCCCACTTGTCGCCGAACTCGTTGTAGACGGTCTGCCGGCTCACCCCGGCCGCGGCGGCGACGTCCTGCATGCGCACCGCCCGGTAGCCGCGCTCGACGAGGAGCGCGGCGGCGGCGTCCAGCAGGCATTCGCGCACCGGACGTTCCGCGCTGCCCATCAGTGGTCCTTCCGGCCGGCGGTCACCCCGCCATTATCCTTGCCCGGTGACGGAAATGGACTACCGGGCGCTCAACCGCGCGCTGTGGGACGAACGGGTCGGCATCCACGTCGCCAGCGACTTCTACGACGTCGCCGGCTTCCGCGCCGGCGGCACCGCGCTGCGCGACTTCGAGATCGCCGAGGTCGGCGACGTGGCCGGCCGCCGGCTGGTGCATCTCCAATGCCACTTCGGGCTGGACACGCTGTCGTGGGCGCGGCTCGGCGCGCGCGTCACCGGCCTCGACTTCTCCGGGCCCGCCGTGGAGGCCGCCCGGGAGATCGCGGCCGGATGCGGTCTCGAGGCCAGGTTCGTCGAGGCGGACGTGTACGACGCGGCCGCCGCGCTGGGGGAGACCTACGAGATCGTCTACACCGGCATCGGGGCGCTGGTGTGGCTGCCGGACGTGGACCGCTGGGCGCGGGTCGTCGCCGGGCTGCTCGAGCCCGGCGGCTTCCTGTACCTCAGCGAGTTCCACCCGTTCGGCGACGTCCTGGACGACGCGGACGGCTCCACCGTCGCCTACGACTACTTCGACGCCTCGCCGCAGGTGTGGGACGAGCCCGGCACCTACACCGACGGCGACCAGAACACCCGCAACACCCGGTCGGTGACGTTCCAGCACGGGCTCGGCAAGGTCGTCAGCGCCCTCGCCGCCGCCGGGCTGCGCATCGACTTCCTGCACGAGCACGACCACACGTACTTCCAGCGCTTCGCGGCGCTGGAACGGCACGGGACGGTCTACCGGCTGCCGGAGGGCCGTCCGCGCGTCCCGCTGATGTACTCCCTCCGCGCCACCCGTCCCGCCGACGGCTGAACCGGGGGCGGCGGCGGGGCCGCCGGCTCGCCGCCGGCGTCGAGCAGGTGCGCGAGGGGCAGCGTCGCCGCGCCCACCGCGACCGCCTCAGGGCCGAGGTGGCACGGCTCGACCGAGGTCTGCGCGAACGGCTGCCGCAGCGCGTACCGGGCGGTGGCGTCCACGATCCGGTCGAGCATCCGGCCGCCGAGCAGCAGCCCCGCCCACCCGCCGATGATGATCTTCTCGGGGCTGAACAGGTTGACCAGGTCCGCGATGCCCGCGCCGAGGTGCTCGGCGACGTCGGCGCGCAGCTCCGCCGCGGCCGGCGACGGATCGTCCAGCAGCCCCGCGAGCGCGGTCTCCTCGTCGGCGCCGGCGGGCCCGCCCGCGGCGCGGTGGCGCTCCAGCAGCGCCGCCGCGCCCACGTAGGCCTCCAGGCAGCCGAGAGACCCGCACCGGCACGGCACGCCGCCGACCCGCGACGTCGTGTGCCCCCACTCGCCGGCGCTGCCCGCCGCGCCCCGGTAGGGCGAGCCGTCGATCATCACCGCGGAGCCGACGCCGGACCCGATGAGCGCGACCACCGCGTTGCGGTGCCCGCGCCCGGCGCCGAACCACATCTCCGCCTGGCCGAGCGCGGTCGCGCCGTTGTCGACGAACAGCGGCAGGGCGGTGCCCTCCCGGAGCATCCGCTCCAGCGGCACCCCGTCCCAGCCGATCGTCTGGCAGTGCACGACCGCCTCGGTGCCGCCCCCGGCCGGGCGGTGCTCGACGACGCCCGGGACGCCGACCCCGGCGCCGATGATGGTGGACGGGTCGACCGAGGCGCGCCCGATGACGTCGGCCAGCCCCTCCAGGATGTGGCGCGCCACGGCGCGGTCGTCGTGCCCGCCGTCGCCGAGCGGCAGGTCGGCCTTGGCGAGCTGGGTGAGGTCGAGGTCGAACAGCTCGACCATCACGCGCGTCTCGCCGACGTCCACGCCGACCAGGTGGCCGAAACCGGCCGCGACCTTCAGCAGCACCCGCGGCCGGCCGCCGTCGGACTCCACGCTGCCGGCCTCCGCCACCAGGCCCGCCTCGATCAGCTCGCCGACGACGTTGCTGACCGACGCGGGGCTGAGCCCGGTCTCGCGCGCCAGGTCCTGGCGGCTGAGCGGGCCGTCGAAGTAGAGCCTGCGCAGCAGCACCGAGCGGTTGGTGCGGCGCAGATCCCGGACGGTCCTGCGGCGCCGGTCCGGCATCGGGCCCCCTTTCGCCGCGGCCCGGCGGCCGCGTCCCCCGGAAGGTTCTCAGGTCTTGACCCCGGAATTATGTCACCGCTTAGATCACGCCGTGAAATAAGGTGTGACGTAACTCTCCCGAGCGACGCGCCCCCTCCTACGCGGAAGGCCGAGCCGATGCGCCACCCCACCTCACCGGCGTCCGGACACAGCGCGACATCCTCCGGGGACACCCGCCCGCCACCGCACTGACCCCCCGCCCCGGCCGGCGCGCGCGCCTGCCGCGCGGCACAGGGCGCGGGAGGGGCGGCACGCCGCGCATGTGAATCACCAGATCGCCAAGCAGATCGTGGCCGATGCCCAACGCACCGGACGCGGGATCGCCCTCGAAGAGCTGGGCGGGATCCGCGAACGGGTACGGCTCAGGCGGCACCAGCGGGCCACGCTCTGCACCTGGCCGTTCCATCAGCTCGGCAACTGCATCGCCTACAAGGCCCAACGAGCCGGGGTGCCGGTCTTGGAGGTGGACCCGGCCTACACCTCGCAGACCTGCCCGCGCTGCGGGCATGTCGCACGCAACAATCGTCCCGTCCGGGACCGTTTCTGTTGTCGTCGGTGCGGGCTCGCTGGCGCGGCCGACCACATCGCCGCCGTGAACGTCCGCCGACGGGCGCGCACGGCGTGGGCATTCGTCAGCATGCCCGACCCGCCCCCACCCGGGGGGAAGGGTGATGCGACCTCAGCGCGACAGCCGGCCGCGAAGGGGAGCGCGACGAGGTGTGAACGACCGGGCCGCAAGCCCGGCCGTCCACGGCCGAGAAGCTGACCACGCCGTTCGTGCTGTTCAGGTGTACGGGGTCGAGCCGCCGGTGCGGGGCGGCGACCTGGAGGCGATCTACCTGGCGGCCTGCGCGTCCGCGATCCGCAAGGGCGTCCCGCTCGACGGCTACTTCGCCTGGTCGCTGCTCGACAACTTCGAATGGGCGTACGGGTATGCGCAGCGGTTCGGGCTCGTCCACGTCGACTTCGGGACGCAGAAGCGGACCGTCAAGGACAGCGGGCGCCGCTACGCCGAGATCATCCGTGCGCACCGCGGCCTGTCCGCCGGGACGGTCGCGACCGGCCGCTGACCGTCCGGGCCGGGGCCCTGCGCCGCATGGGGCCCCGGTCCGGGCCCGCCGCCCGTCCCGCCTACAGTGAGGCTCCACCAGACCCGTGACGGGCGGGCGCCGGGGTGAGGAGGGGCCGGGTGGGCGGGATCCTTGTGGCCAACCGGGGCGAGATCGCGCTGCGGATCGTCCGGGCGGCGGCGGAGTTGGGGCTGCGGACGGCCGCCGTGCACACCCGCGACGACGCCGGGTCCCCGCACACCCGCCGCGCCGACGAGGTCCGGGCGCTGCCCGGCGAAGGCGTCGCCGGCTACCTCGACGCGGACGCGCTGATCGCCGCAGCGAAGGACGCCGGCGTCACCGCCGTCCACCCCGGCTACGGGTTCCTGAGCGAGAACGCCGCGTTCGCCGCGCGGTGCGCCGCCGCCGGCCTCACGTTCGTCGGCCCGCGCCCGGAGCTGCTGGAGCTGTTCGGCGACAAGACCCGGTCCCGCGCGCTGGCCCGCGAGGCGGGCGTGCCGGTGACGCCCGGCACGCCGGGGCCGGTGACCCCCGCCGAGGCCGAGGCGTTCGCGCGCGAGCACGGCCCCGTGATGCTCAAGGCCCTCGCGGGCGGCGGCGGGCGCGGCATGCGCGTCGTCGCCGGGCCCGGCGACATGGCGGAGGCGTACGAGCGGTGCCGTTCCGAGGCGCTCGCCTCCTTCGGGAACGGCGACCTGTACGCGGAGAAGCACGTGCCCCGGGCCCGGCACATCGAGGTGCAGATCGCGGGCGACGGCTCCGGAACCGTCACCCATCTGTGGGAACGCGACTGCAGCGTCCAGCGGCGCAACCAGAAGCTGGTGGAGATCGCCCCGGCGCCCGCGCTGCCGCCGCGCCTGCGGGACGCGCTGCTCGGCGCCGCCGTCCGCATGGCCGCGCACGTCCGCTACGAGAGCCTCGGCACGTTCGAGTTCCTCGTGTCCGGCGAGGAGTTCTGGTTCCTGGAGGCCAACCCGAGGCTGCAGGTCGAGCACACCGTCACCGAGGAGGTCACCGGCGTCGACCTGGTGAAGGCGCAGATCCGGCTGGCGCTGGGCGAGGACCTCGCCGGCGTCGGCCTCGCCGCGCCGCCGCCCGCGCACGGCTGCGCCGTCCAGGTGCGCGTCAACACCGAGACGATCGACCCGGACGGCACGCCGCGCCCGCACGCGGGGACGCTCGCCGCGTTCACGCCGCCGACCGGCCCCGGCGTCCGCGTCGACACCTACGGGCACCCCGGCTACCGCACGAGCCTCCGCTACGACCCGCTGCTGGCGAAGGTCGTCGCCCGCGCGGAGGACCTGCCGTCGGCCGCCGCCCGCGCCCACGGCGCGCTCGGCGAGTTCGAGATCGCCGGCGTCGCGACGAGCATCCCGTTGCTGCAGGGCGTCCTGCGGCATCCCGAGTTCACGGCGGGCGGAGTCCCGACCTCGTTCCTCGCCGACCACCTGCCGGAACTGCTGCGCAGCGAGCACCACCGGTTCTACGTTCCCGCGCCCGAGGAGGCCGCCGCCCCCGTCGCGGCGGTGCCCGACGCGCCGCCCGGCACGGTCGCGGTGGCCGCGCCCATGCAGGGCACGGTGGTGAGCATGGAGGCCGCCGAAGGGGACCTCGTCCGCGCGGGGGCGCCGGTGCTGATCCTCGAGGCGATGAAGATGGAGCACGTCGTCCGGGCGGAGGAGGCGGGCGTCGTCCGCGCCCTCGCCGCGGCACCCGGCACCACCGTCGCCGCGGGCGCGCCGCTGCTGTTCCTCGAACCCGCCGAGGCCGGCGGCCGCCACACCGACGACGAGGCCGAGGCCGACCTCGACGCGATCCGCGCCGACCTCGCCGAGACGATCCGGCGGCACGAGATCGGGCTGGACGCGGCCCGTCCCGACGCGGTCGCCAAGCGGCACGCGCGCGGCCACCGCACCGCCCGCGCGAACATCGAGGACCTCTGCGACCCCGGCACGTTCGTGGAGTACGGCGCGCTCGCCATCGCGGCGCAACGGCAGCGCCGGTCCCTGGACGACCTGATCGAGCGCACCCCGGCCGACGGCATGGTCTGCGGCCTCGGCGACGTGAACGGCGCCCAGGCCGTGGTCATGTCCTACGACTACATGGTGCTGGCCGGGACGCAGGGCCACCACAACCACCGCAAGACCGACCGGATGCTCGACCTCGCGCGGCGGCGCCGCCTGCCGGTCGTGCTGTTCGCCGAGGGCGGCGGCGGGCGCCCCGGCGACACCGACACCTCGATGGTGTCCGGCCTGGACGTGACGACCTTCCACGCCATGGGCCGGCTCAGCGGCGCCGTCCCGTCCGTCGGCATCGCGTCCGGGCGCTGCTTCGCCGGGAACGCGGCCCTCCTCGGCTGCTGCGACGTCATCATCGCCACGCGCGACGCCAACATCGGCATGGGCGGGCCCGCGATGATCGAAGGCGGCGGCCTCGGGGTGTTCGCCCCCGAGGAGATCGGCCCGGTCGCCGACCAGGAGCCCAACGGCGTCGTCGACATCGTCGTCGAGGACGAGGCGGAGGCCGTCGGCGCGGCCCGCCGCTACCTGTCCTACTTCCAGGGCCCCGCGGACGAGTGGACGTGCGACGACCAGCGGCTCCTGCGGCACGTGATCCCGGAGAACCGGCTGCGCGCCTACGACGTCCGGAGGGTGATCGGGCACCTGGCCGACACCGGGTCGGTGCTGGAGCTGCGGCGGGCGTTCGGCGTCGGGATCATCACCGCGCTGGTGCGGATCGAAGGCCGCCCCATGGGGCTCATCGCCAACGACCCGGCGCATCTCGGCGGCGCCATCGACCGGGACGCCGCCGACAAGGCCGCCCGCTTCCTGCAGCTGTGCGACGCGCACGGCCTGCCCGTGGTGTCGCTGTGCGACACCCCCGGGTTCATGGTCGGACCGGACGCCGAGCGCACCGCGACCGTCCGGCACTTCGGCCGGATGTTCGTCATCGGCGCGAACCTGAGCGTCCCGCTCGTCACCGTCGTCCTGCGCAAGGGGTACGGGCTCGGCGCCCAGGCGATGGCGGGCGGCGGGTTCAAGGCGCCGCTCGCGACCGTCGCGTGGCCGACCGGCGAGATCGGCGGCATGGGCCTGGAGGGCGCCGTCCGGCTCGGGTACCGCAAGGAGCTCGCGGCGGCCGAGGACCCGAAGGCGCTGTTCGAGACGATGGTCGCCGCCGCCTACGAGCACGGCAGGGCGCTCAACGCCGCCACCGTGTTCGAACTCGACGACGTGATCGACCCGGCCGGCACCCGCCGGATCGTCACCACGGCGTTCGCGTCCGCACCGCCCACCGCGGACCGGCCGCGGCGCTGGGTGGACACCTGGTGACCGGGGCCGGTCCCGCCAGGTAGGCGGCCCGGACGCACGGATCGGCACGGACCTCGGCGGGCGGGCCGGCCGCGATCACCCGGCCGCCGTCCAGCACGTGCAGGACGTCGCACACGCCGAGCACCGGCTCCAGGTCGCGCTCGGCGACCAGCACCGCGACGCCCTCGGCGGCGAGGTCGCGCAGCAGCACCTCCAGCGCCCTGGCACGGCGCTCCGGCAGGTCCGCCCACGGCTCGTCCAGCAGCAGCACGGCGGGCTCGGCGGCCAGCGCGCGCGCCAGCCCGGTCAGGCGCGCCACGCCCGGCGGCACGTCCCGCTCCGGCAGGTCGGCGAACTCGGTGATGCCCACGCGGGCGAGCAGCTCGTCGGCCCGGTCGCCCGCCTCGCCGCGCGCGCGGCGGCGGCGCGCCCACCGGTCCCGAGCCGTCCGGCCGCCGTGGTCGCGCAGGGCCGCATGCCTGCGCGCCGCGGCGCGGACGCTCTCGCGGACGGTCCGCGACCGCCACCGGCCCGGCTCACGGGACGTCCTGGCGATCCCGCGCCGCGCGCGCTCTCGCGCGGCGATGCCCGTCAGGTCGGCGTCGCCCAGATGGACGGTGCCCTCGGCGGGCCGGCGCAGGCCGGCGATGACGTCGCACAGCGTCGTGCGGCCCGCGCCGTCCGGCCCGACGAGCCCGGCGACCGTGCCGGGCGGGACCGTCAGCGCGGCGCCCCGGACGGCGGTGACGCCGCCGACCCGCACCGTGACGTCCGCGACCCGCAGTCCCTGAGCGGTCGACATCGGCGCCTCCCCGGCCGGTCCGGTGCCCGGCGGTCCGCAGCGCGGGCCTTGTGTGATGTGGATCACTGACGGATCATCACCCTACTGAGGCGTGCGCGCGCGGGCAACGGGTGCGCGCGGCCAACCGATGCGCGTGCCGGCGACGGGCGGAGGACGTCATGGCGGACTGGAGGACGCGGAGCCTGTGGCTGTCGCGCAAGCCCTACGAGCCCGCGCCGCCGCTCGACGGCGACCTGGACGTGGACGTCGTCATCGTGGGCGGCGGCTTCACCGGCCTGTGGACCGCGATCCACCTCAAGCACGCCGACCCGTCCGTGGACGTCGCCGTGCTGGAGCAGCGCGTGGCGGGGTACGGCGCGTCGGGTCGGAACGGCGGCTTCGCCATGACGATGGTGGGCCGCAACCTCCACGACCTGGTCCGCAAGGCGGGCCCGGCGCGTGCGCGCGCCACCCGGCTGGCGATGCGGAGCACCCTGCGCGAGATCGCCGCGTTCGTCCGCGACGAGGGCATCGACGCCGACCTCACCCGACCCGGCCTGCTGACGGTCTCGAACGGGCCCGAGCAGGACGAGCGGATCCGCCAGGACCTGGAGGCGTCCCAGCGGCTCGGCCTGGACGACCTCCGCTACCTCAGCGGCCCCGAATGCCGCGCGCTGGTGGCCGGCGACCGGATCCGGTGCGGGCACTTCGAGGAGGACGCGCTGCTCGTGGACCCCGCCGCGCTCACCCGCGGCCTGCGCGACGCCGCCGTCCGCCTCGGCGTGCGGGTCTTCGAGTCGACGCCCGTGCACAGCCTCGCCCTGCCCCGCACGCACGTCCTGGCCCGCACGCCCGGCGGCGACGTCAGGGCGGACCGGGCGCTGCTGGCCACCAACGCCTACGCGCACGCGGTGCCCGCGCTGCGGCGCTGGCTGTTCACCATCGTCGCCTCGATCGTCGTGACCGAGCCGCTGACCGGCGAGCAGTGGAAGCGGGTCGGCTGGGAGGGCGGCGCGGGCGTCGAGGACAAGCGGATCATGCCGCACTTCCACCGGCCGACCCCCGACGGCCGGATCCTGTGGGGCGGCCGCGACGCGCCGTTCGCGCCCGGCGGCCCCGACCCGCGCCAGGACCGGTCGCCGCTGGTGTTCCGGCGGCTGGAGGAGACGTTCCGGTGGACGTTCCCGCAGCTGGGCGACGTGCGGATCGACCGCGGCTGGTGCGGTCCCGTCGCCGGCACCGTCAACTGCTTCGCGCACGCCGGGCGGCTCGGCCGCGGGCGGCGCGTCGTCTACGCGCTCGGGTACGCCGGCCACGGCGTCGGCCCGAGCCACCTGACCGCGAAGATCGCCCGCGACCTGCTGCTCGACCGCGACGGCGGGCTGCTCGACCTGCCGATGGCCGCCAAGCGGCCCGTGCCGCTGCCGCCGGGCCCGCTGCGCGCGCTCGTCCTCAACGGCTCGCAGCGCGTCCTGCAGCGCGCCGACGACGGCGACCGCGGCCCGCTGACCGGGCTCGCCCTGCGCTTCCTGGAGTGAGCCCCGTCAGGCCGGCCCGGCGCCGAGCGCCTGGAGCCGCTCGCGGGTCCACTCCTTGACGCCCGCGATGAACCCCTCGACGTCCGCGGCCTTGCCCGACGCCATCTCGGCGAACCAGTCCGGCACGTACCGCTCGAACCGCCCGTTCTCGATGACCTCCAGCACCGCCGCGGCGACCTCCCGCGGCGGCAGCGCGTCGGACAGGTCGCTGAGCGGCGGCTCGTTGCCCGGCAGGGAGAACAGGTCGGTGTCGACCAGCGCCGGCTGGACGATGTGCGCCTGCACGCCCGTCCCGTCCAGGTCGACGGCCATGCTCTCCCAGAACGCGGTCAGCGCCGCCTTCGACGCGCCGTACGCGGCCTCGTGCGGCGGGCCGAGCCGCGCCGCGACCGACCCGATCGCGACCAGGTGCCCGTGCCCCCGCTCGATCATCCCGGGCAGCAGCGCGAGCGTCAGCCGCACCGGCGACAGGTAGTTCAGCCGCATCACGTCGTCGTTGTCGGCGGGCGCCATGTCCTGCACGCGCCGCCGCTTCGGCATCGCCGCGTTGTTGACCAGGACGTCCACGCCGCCGAACTCGGCCTCCACGGCGGCCGCGAGCCCGGCGGCCGCGTCCGGGTCCGCGAGGTCGGCGACCCACATCGCCGAACCGGGGGAGTGCTCGCGGCAGCGGGCGAGCGTCTTCTCCAGCAGTTCCTCGCGCCGCGCGACCAGCCCGACCCGCGCGCCCGCCTCGGCCAGCGCCTCCGCGACGACCGCGCCGATGCCGGACGAGGCGCCCGTGACCAACGCCGACCTTCCCGTCAGACTCACCATGGCGCCAACGTCACACACGGCCGCGCCGCGCGGCAAGGCGCACCGCCGTCGCGCGGCGAAAGGGACACCGGCATCGCGCGGCGGAACTGCCCGCCGGCGGGGCGCTCAGATCCAGCCCTCCAGCGACGCCATGAAGCCGTCGAGGTCGTCGCGGTGCACGCAGTGGCCGGTGCCCTCGACCCGCGTCACCGCGAACCCCTTCGCGCGCAGGTCGGCGGCGAGATCGTCCGGCACCAGCCGCCGGTCGCCCGCGGCCTGCACCAGCGACGGCACGACGGGGCGGTCCGGGACCAGGTCGACCGGCTCGTGCAGCCACGCGGCCGCGCCGACGTCCCACCGCGCGTACCCGTCCAGCTCGGCGGCGATGTCCTCGTCCGCCCATCTAGGGCACATTGTCCGGATCTGCTCCGCCGTGGCCTGCTTGGTGAACGCGGCGAGCCCCTCAGGGTCCGCGCCTACGTCGCCGCCGATCCTCCACGCCGGGTCGCTGTAGACGGCCTTGGCGGGACGCAGGTCCGCGGCGGCCAGGGAGAGCGACAGCGCGCCGAGGGAGTGTCCGATGGCGACGTCCGCTCCGGTGGGGAGGGACTCCACCAGGTCGGCCGCGAACAGTTCGGGGGAGTACTCCGCGGCGTGCGGGCTCTCCCCGTGGCCGCGCAGGTCCGGCATGAGGACCCGGTAGCCGCGCGCGGCGAGCAGCGGCGCGACGCGGCACCAGGTGCCGGCCGACGCCATGACGCCGTGGATCAGCAGGGCGGTCCTGTCGCCGCCGCCGGTCTCGTGGACCTTCAGCTTCACGGGGGCTCCCTTCCGGAGAGGACGGCGGACGCTCCTGACCGGCGGGAGCGAGGGCACCGCAGCGACGATGCGGGGCGCGGGGCGACCGGATCGTTCATGCCTACGAATCCTGCATATTCTCCCCTACGGGCCCGCGTCGAAAAGGGGCCGCGCGCGTCGTCCTGACGTCGGTAAGGTGGTGGGTTTCGCCGCCACGCGTCCACCCCTCACCTCAGGAGGTCCTCCGGCATGCCCGCCGAACCGTCGATCCTCGCCGCCGAGCGCGCCCACCTGGCCGAGTCCCGCGCCGCGCTACGCCGGATGCGCGAGCACGCGGAAGGCCTGTCCGCCGACGTCGCCGCGGACTGGGTGTCCAAGCAGTTCCTGGAGTCGCTGCTCGACCAGCGGGTCGCGGCGCTCGCCGACCACCCCGACACCCCGCTGTTCTTCGGGCGCATGGACCGCGACGGCGACGACGGCCCCGACCTGCCCGCCGTCATGTACGTCGGGCGGCGGCACGTCCACGACGGCGACGAGGGCCGCCCGCTGGTGCTGGACTGGCGCGCCCCGGTGTCGCGGGCGTTCTACCAGGCGGGCCCGGCCGAGCCGATGGGCTGGCGGCTGCGGCGCCGCTTCGGCTTCCAGGGCGGCGAGCTGACCGCCTTCGAGGACGAGCCCCTCGACGGCGGCGCGGAGCCCGGCCCCTCCCGGATCCTGACCGAGGAGATCGAGCGGCCCCGCACCGGCCCGATGCGCGACATCGTCGCGACCATCCAGCCGGAGCAGGACGTGATCGTCCGCGCCGACCTCCCCCGCACCGTCTGCGTGCAGGGCGCCCCCGGCACCGGGAAGACCGCGGTGGGCCTGCACCGCGCCGCCTACCTGCTGTTCACCCACCGCGAGCGGCTGTCGCGGTCCGGGGTGCTGATCGTCGGCCCGAACCGCGCGTTCCTCGCCTACATCGCGGCGGTGCTGCCCGCGCTCGGCGAGGTCAGGGTCGAGCAGGCGACCATCGACGACCTGCTCGGCGAGCCGCTGGGGGAGGAGCCCGCGGCGGTGTCGGCCGCCAAGGGCGAGGCGCGGATGGCCGGCGTCCTGCGCAGGGCGCTGTGGCTGCACGTCCGCAAGCCGGAGGAGGGCCTCGTCGTCACCCGCGGCGTCGCCCGCTACCGGCTCGCCGACCACGAGGTCCGGGAGATCGCGGCCGCGCTGCGCGGCACCACCCGCTACGGCAGCGGCCGCGCCGCGTTCGCGCAGCGGCTCGCGCACCAGATCCTCGTCCGGATGGAGCAGCGCGGCGAGGCCCCCGACGACCGCGTCCAGGACCAGGTGGCGCGCAGCAGGCCGGTCAAGCAGCTGCTCGACCAGGTGTGGCCCAAGGTCTCGCCCGAGCAGGTCCTCTACCGGCTGCTGTCGGACGCCGGCTTCCTGAGCGCCGCGGCCAAGGGCGTCCTCGACGCCGAGGAGCAGGCCGCGCTGCTGTGGGAGAGGCCCGCCCGGTCGCACCGCTCGGTGAAGTGGACCGCCGCCGACCGCGCGCTCCTGGACGAGCTGGCCGACCTCATCGAGCGCACCGCCTCGCTCGGGCACCTGGTCGTGGACGAGGCGCAGGACCTGTCGGCGATGCAGCTGCGCGCCCTCGGCCGCCGCTGCGGCACCGGGTCGGCGACCGTCCTCGGCGACCTCGCCCAGGGGACGACGGCGTGGTCGGCGCGGTCGTGGAAGGAGGTCCTGACCCATCTCGGGCAGGACGGCGAGGTCACCGAGCTGACCCTCGGCTTCCGCGTGCCCGGCACCGTTCTCGACTACGCCGCCCGGCTGCTCCCGCACGTCGCGCCCGAGCTGGAGAGGCCGCGGTCCCTGCGCGCCGGCGCCGGCGCGCTGGACGTGCGGCGCGTGCCCGACGTGGTGGCCGCGGCGGTGGACGCCGCGCGGGAGGCCCTCGCCCGGGCGGGCTCGATCGGGCTGATCGTGCCGGACGCGCTCGCGGACGCGCACGCGGCGGCGCTGGCGGAGGCCGGGCTGGACGCCTCGCTGCTCGGGCCGGAGTCCGACGGCGCCGCGCGGCTGCTCGTCGTCCCGGCGACGCTGGCCAAGGGCCTGGAGTACGACCACGTGATCGTCGCCGAGCCCGCCGCGATCGCCGCCGCCGAGGCGCGCGGCCTGGCCCGGCTGTACGTCGTGCTGACCCGCGCGGTGACCTCGCTGACGGTCCTGCACCGCGACGACCTGCCCGCCGAGCTGGCCTCCTGACGCCGCCGTCACACGCCCCGCATCCCGCTCCCGCCCACCGCCCTCGCCGAGGAGACCGGCCATGACCGTCCCGCCCCTGTTCACCGAGACCGTGGAGCTGCCCGCGGCGCCGCCGTTCGACCTGGGCGCCGCGCTCCGCTTCCTGTGCGGTTTCGCGCCCACCGCCGGCGAGCAGGCGATCGACGGCGGAACCCTCACCAAGGCGCTGCGCGCCGCCGGCCGGACGGTCGCCGCGAGGGTCGTCCAGGCGGGCGACGGCGTGCGCGCGACCCTGCACGCCGCCGAGCCGCTCACCGAGGACGTCGTCCGCGCCGCCGCCGACCGCATCGCGTTCCACCTCAGCCTCGGCGACGACCTCACCGGCTTCTACGCGATCGGCCGGGAGGATCCCGCCTTCGCGCCCGTCCTCGACCGGCTGTACGGCTACCACCAGGTGAAGTTCCCGACGCCGCTGGAGAACCTCGTGTGGGCGATCCTGTCGCAGCGCGCGCCGCAGTCCGTCGCCGCGCGGGGCAAGCACGCCCTGCGCGACGAGTTCGGCGACCGGATCACCGTGGACGGCGCCGAGTACGTCGCGTTCCCCGACGTCGACCAGCTCGTCACGCTGTCCGAGGGCCGGATCGCCGAGCTCGTCGGCAACCAGCGCAAGGGCCGCTACCTGCACGGCGCGCTGCACGCCTGGCACGGGACGGACGAGGACTTCCTCCGCACCGGCCCGTACGGCGAGGTCAAGGAGTTCCTGCTGTCGCTGCCCGGTGTCGGCGCCTGGTCGGCGAACTTCGTCCTCATCCGGGGCCTCGGCAGGATGGAGGAGACGCCGCTGGAGAAGGCGCTGCGCGGCGCCGCGTCGCGCGCCTACGGGCGGCCGCTGTCGGACGCCGATCTGCAGCGGATCGCCGAGGGCTACGGGCCGTGGCAGGGGTACTGGGCGCACTACCTCCGCGCGGCCACCTGATCCGTCTCTCCGCCCCGCGGGCGCAGGCCGTCGAAGGCGATCCGGAGGACGTCGTCGCTGCCGCCGGCCCGCCCGGCGGCGAAGGAGATCCCCGCGAGCAGCGCGGTGACCTCGTTCGGCCCGATGTCCGCGCGGACGGCCCCGGCCCGCTGGGCCCGCTCCAGCAGGGCGCCGATCGCGTCCTTCACGTCCGGTCCGGTGCGTCCGGTGGCGGCGCGGGCGTCGACGCCGGCCTCGGCCAGCGCCTCGGTGAGGGCCTGCTTGGTCGTCGCCTGGGAGACCACCCGGGCGAAGAAGCCGAAGAACGCCTCGCCGGGGTCGGCGGCCGACGCCAGCTCCCGCGCCTCGCCGGCCAGCCGGTCCAGCAGCGCGACGAGCACGGCCTCCAGCAGCGACTCCTTGGTGGGGAAGTGCCGGAAGACCGTGCCGATCCCGACTCCGGCGCGGCGCGCGACCTCCTCGGTCGAGGCGGACGTGCCCTGCGCGGCGAACACGTCCTCGGCCGCGGCCAGGACCTTGGCGCGGTTGCGCAGGGCGTCGGCGCGCAGCGGCTTCCCGGACGAGGTCGTCGTCATCACGGCCTTCCCGTTGACAAGTGGAGTGCAGGCTCCGTATTTTCGGATGCGGAGCAGAAACTCCGATTGTACGGGAGAGAGTCATGTCCGAGTTCGCCACCCCCCGCGCCGTCTTCCAGCGGGTGATCGACGGGGTGACCGCGCGGCGGCCCGAGGGGCTGCCGCAGCTGTACGCCGAGGACGCGGTGGTCGTGCACCCGTTCGCCCACCCGGAGTCCCGGCTGGAGGGCCGCGAGGCCCTGCGCGCGCACTTCGCGCGGCTGGAGACCCTCCCGGTGGAGCTCGAGGCCCGCAACGTGGTCGTCCACCAGACCGCCGACCCCGAGGTGATCGTGGCCGAGTTCGAGTACGCGGGCCGCAACACCGAGACGGGCCGCGAGTTCGTCGTGCCGAACGTCTTCGTCATGCGGGTCCGGGGCGGGCGCATCGTCGAGTCCCGCGACTACGCCCACCATCAGGCGTTCGAGGAGGCGATGGCGTGACCGCCCCCACTCCGCGCGAGGTGTTCGCGCGGCTGAGCGCCGGGATCTCCGCCGGCCGCTGGCACGAGCTGGCGGACCTCTACGCCGAGGACGCGGTGGTGGACCAGCCGTTCGCCCTCCCGCCGGCGCCGCCGCACCTGGAGGGCCGCGCGATCATCGGTGAGCACTTCCGCAGGGCCGCCGAAGGACCGCTCCACCTGCGCGCCCGGGACGTCGTGGTGCACGAGACGGACGATCCGGAGGTGATCGTGGCCGAGTTCGACTACGACGGCCGCATCGCGACCAACGGGCACGAGTTCCGCGTCTCCAACGTCCAGGTGCTGCGCGTCCGGGACGGCCTGATCGTGGAGACGCGCGACTACCACGACCACCGGGGCTTCGCCCGCGCGTTCGGCGCCGCCGGGTAGGGAGAACGGGTCGCGTGGGCGGTTGACCGGCCCCCGTGCCGGTTCTTAGGGTGGACGGGCCATACCGACCGGTTGGTATGTTCGTTCGCGGTGGCCCGTTCGCCACCCCTGCACCCCGCGCGGAGGTTCGCCCTGTGAGCACTGCACCGCCCGACGCCGACGAGCTGAGCAGGCGCGTCGGCGAGTTCCTCGCCGCCCACGACCCGTCGGCCACCGAACCGCTGGAGTTCCTGCGGGCCCGGTTCGACGCCGGCCTGGCCTGGGTCCACTACCCCGAGGGGCTCGGCGGGCTCGGCGCCCCCCGCGCCCTGCAGCCCGCCGTCGACCGGCGGTTCGCGAAGGCGGGGGCGCCGACCAACCACCCCGAGCGCAACGGCATCGGGCTCGGCATGGCCGCGCCGACGATCCTCGCGTTCGGCACCGAGGAGCAGAAGCGCCGCCTCCTGCGCCCGCTGTGGACCGGCGAGGAGCGGTGGTGCCAGCTGTTCAGCGAGCCCGGCGCCGGCTCCGACCTCGCCGCGCTCGCCACCCGCGCCGTCCGCGACGGCGACCGCTGGATCGTCAACGGCCAGAAGGTCTGGACGTCGATGGCGCACGAGGCCCGCTGGGCGATCCTCGTCACCCGCACCGACCCGGACGTGCCCAAGCACCGCGGCATGACCTACTTCGTCTGCGACATGACCGCCCCCGGCGTCGAGGTCCGGCCGCTGCGGCAGATCACCGGCGAGGCCGAGTTCAACGAGGTCTTCCTCACCGACGTCGCGATCCCCGACGAGCACCGGCTCGGCGAGGTCGGCCAGGGCTGGCAGGTCTCCACCACCACGCTGATGAACGAGCGCGTCGCGATCGGTGGCGCCGCCACGCCGCGCGAGAGCGGGATGATCGGCGTCGTCGCGTCCCTGTGGCGCGACCGCCCCGAGCTGCGCACCCCCGGCCTGCACGACGCCGTCCTGCGCGCCTGGGTGGAGACCGAGGCCGCCCGGCTCACCGGCGAGCGGCTGCGCCAGCAGCTCACCGCCGGGCAGCCCGGCCCCGAGGGGTCCGGCGCCAAGCTCGCCTTCGCCAAGCTCAACCAGGAGGTCTCCGGCCTGGAGCTGGAACTGCTCGGCGACGAGGGACTGCGCTACGACGACTGGACGATGCGCCGCCCCACCGAGGTCGACTTCACCCGCCGCTCGCCCGGCTACCGCTACCTGCGCGCCAAGGGCAACTCCATCGAGGGCGGCACCTCGGAGATCCTGCGCAACATCATCGCCGAGCGCGTCCTCGGCCTGCCCGGTGAGATCCGCGTCGACAAGGACGTGGCGTGGAAGGACCTGCCCAAGTGAGTGACCTGCTCTACTCCGAGATCGAGAACGACCTGCGCGCCGGCGTCCGCGAGCTGCTCGACGACAAGGCGCCCTGGGCCGCCGTCCTCGCCGGCACCGAGAAGGACGAGCCCTACGACGCGGCTTTGTGGCGGGCCGTCGCCGGGCAGCTCGGCTGCGCCGGGCTCCCCGTCCCCGAGGACCTCGGCGGCGCCGGCGCCACCTGGCGCGAGACCGCCGTCGTCATGGAGGAGCTCGGCCGCGCCGTCGCGCCCGTCCCGTTCCTGACCAGCTCCGTCATCGCGACGGCGGCGCTGCTGGCGGCGGGGGAGCGGGAGCTGCTCGGGTCCCTGGCGTCCGGGGAGAGGATCGCGGTGCTCGCCGTCCCGTTCGCGACGCCGCCGGGCGACGCCGCCCCGACCGTCCGGGCGGCGGACGGGACGCTGACCGGCGAGGTCGCCGGGGTCGCCGACGGCCTCGCCGCCGACGTGCTGCTCGTGCCGGCCGGCGACGGCCTGTACGCGGTGGACGCCGCCGACGCCGCCCGCACCGCCGTCACCTCGCTCGACATGACCCGGCGCCTGGCCGACATCGCCCTCTCCGGGGCGCCCGCGCGGCGCGTCGCGGAGGGCGGCGGCGCGGTCCGCGCCGCGCTGCTGACCGGCGCGGCGATGCTGGCGTCCGAGCAGCTCGGGCTCGCCCAGCGGTGCCTGGACGACACCGTCGCCTACGTCAAGAACCGGTACCAGTTCGGCCGTCCGGTCGGCTCCTTCCAGGGCCTCAAGCACCGGCTCGCCGACCTGTGGACGTCCATCACGCAGGCCCGCGCCGTCGCCCGGTACGCCGCGTCCTGCGCGGCCTCCGGCGATGCGGACCTGCCGGTGGCCGTCGCAGTCGCCCAGGCGCACTGCTCGGCGGTCGCGCTGAAGGCAGCCGAGGAGTGCGTGCAGATGCACGGCGGCATCGGCTTCACCTGGGAGAACTCCTCGCACCTGTTCCTCAAGCGGGCCAAGGCCGACTCGATCGCGCTCGGCGCCGCCGACCGCCACCGCGCGGCCCTGGCGTCGCTGGTCGACCTCCCTCCGGCCTGAGGCGGGCGCCCGCGGGCGCCCGCGCGCGCCCCGCACGTGCGGCACCGCCCCGGCGAGCGCGACGCCGGGGCGGTCAGCCGGTGACGACCGCCAGGATCCGCGTGCCCTCCGGGAACGCGCCGCGCTCGGCGAGCGCGACGATCCCGAACATCATCTTCGCCGTGTAGACCCTGTCGAGGACGAGCCCGTGCCGGGCCGCGAAGTCGCCGATGAAACCGTCCAGTTCCGGGGACGTCCGGGCGTAGCCGCCGAAGTGGAAACCGTGCTCGACGCGCCACGACCCGCGCCGATCCCCGTACGCCTCGCGCTGGAGCCGCTCCACCTCGGCCTCCATGAAACCGCCCTTGAGCACGGAGAAGCCGAGGGCGCGCGCGTCCGGCGGCAGCCCGGCCGCGAGGCCCGCCAGCGTCCCGCCCGTCCCGCACGGGCAGCAGACGACGTCGAAGCCGGCCGACTCGGCCCCCAGCTCCGCGCAGCCCCGGACCGCCAGGGCGTTGCTGCCGCCCTCCGGCAGCAGGTAGAAGTCGCCCCACCGCTCCCGCAGCGCGGCGACCACGTCCGGTTCGTGCTTGCGCCGGTACGCCGTCCGGTCCAGGTAGGTGAGCCGCATGCCCCGGCTCGCGGCGTACGCGAGCGAGGTGTTGAGCGGCAGGTGCTCCTCGCCCCGCACCACCCCGATGGTCGCGAACCCGAAGACGTCCCCGGCCGCCGCCGTCGCCCGCAGGTGGTTGGAGTACGCCCCGCCGAACGTCAGCAGCGTCCCGTGCTCGCGGGCGGGGCCGATGTTGTGCCGGAGCTTGCGCCACTTGTTGCCCGGAAGCTCGGGATGGACGAGGTCGTCGCGCTTCAGGAACAGCCGGAGGCCGCGCCGCGCGAACCGGGCGTCGTCCAGCTCCACGACCGGGGACGGCGCGGCTTCGGGCGGGATCATCGCGGGACGGGCCGGACCACCGCGCGGCGGACCGGGGCTCAATGCGGCGGACCGGGGCTCATCGGGGCGCCGGCAGGCCGAGCTTGTGCCGCAGCGTCCGCTGCACCGCGTCGATGCCGGGCCGCGCGTCCACGGTCACCACGTACTCCTTGCGGGCGAACAGCTCCAGGATCGGGGCGGTCTTCCGCCGGTAGAGCCGCAGCCGCTCCGTCACGGCCTCCTCGGTGTCGTCCTCCCGCGTGACGAGCTCCCCGCCGCACACGTCGCACCGGCCTTCCTGGGTGGGCCGGTCCGCGATCAGGTTGTAGTCCATCCCGCACTCGGAGCACAGCCTGCGCGCCAGGACCCGGCGCCGGACCTCGTCGTCCGGCAGGTCCAGGTGGATCACCCCGTCGATGTCGTAGCTCTCCAGGAAGAACTCCGCCTGCCGCCTGCTGCGCGGGAACCCGTCGATGATGAACCCGTAGTTCCAGTCGTGCTGCTCGAGCCTGTCCCGGACGACGCCCTCGACGAGGTCGTCGCCGACCAGCTCGCCCGCCCCCATCGCCCGCCGCACCTGCGCGCCGAGCTTGGTGTGGTTCTGCACATGCCAGCGGAAGATGTCACCGACGCCGATGTGGACCAGGTCGAGATCGCGCGCCAGCAGCAGCGACTGCGTCCCCTTCCCGCTGCCCTGGGCGCCGATGATCACGTACTTGCGCATGCCCGCAGCCTATGCGGCGCGGGCCCGGGAGGCCGAGCTCCGGGTCAGCGCGCGATCCGCAGCGCCCGGCCGAGCCACCGGAACCGCGAGCGGTCGGGCACGTGCTCTGGCTCGTCGCGGAGCATCAGGCAGTCCGGCAGCGTCCCGATCGCCGGCGGCCGCACGCACACGAGCGTCGCCCGCGCCCGGCGCGCGCAGTGCAGCCGCACCGACGGCCGCAGCAGCCGCGAGAACGGCCCCCGCGTGCCGTGCCCGACGACGAGGATGTCGTCCTCGCCCGCCAGCCGGACCAGCGTGGCCCCCGGCTCCCCGACCAGCGCCAGCGCGGTCATCTCCACGCCGTCCGGCGGGCCGCCGCTCACCTCGTCCAGCAGCCGGGCGACGAGCTCGGCGCCCGACCCGCGCAGCGCGTCGGTGATCCCGCAGCCGAGCTGGCCCGCCGCCGAGACGTGCGGCGGCAGCGGAGCGGAGTGGGCGACGAGCAGCGGCAGCCGGCGCAGCCGCGCCTCGCCGATCGCCCAGGAGAGCGCGCATCGTGCCCCCGAGGAGTCATCGACCCCTACGACGACGCGCGGGCCGCCCTCCGGTCTCGCGATCACGGTCCCTCCTGAAGCAACGGACTGATGTGCACTCTAGGGTGCAGGCATACCCGTTCCGACGGAAGTGTTTCCGCTTCAGGAAAGCCGAGTTTCCGCAATCGTCACCGGCGTGTCGCCCGCGGGCCGCTCGCCGCGCCCCGCCGCAGGCCGGTCGGCGGGCATCTCGGCGGGCATCTCGGCGGGCCGGCCGGCGCGGGCGCCCGCGGGCCGGGTCCCGAAGCCGGACAGGACCGACTCCAGCAGCGGCAGCGCCGCACCCGCCCGCTTCGCGCGGATCACCACGTCCCACGCCGGCTCGAACTTCTTCCACCCGCCCGCGTAGGCGGCGTGCCGGGCCTTGCCGCGCAGCGTGGGCTTCGACGCGGCGCCCCGCGCGATGTTCCGCCACCGGTAGAAGTCCCGGTAGGCGCGCCAGTATCCGTCCTCCAGCTGCGTCGCGGTCATCCGGGCGGGCTTGAACACGACCGTACGCGTGTCGTAGCGGTCCCAGTCGCGGTGCAGGATCCGTCCCGCCTTTTCCATCCGGGCGTACAGCCGCGTGCCGGGATAGGGCGTCATCACGTGGAACGTGGCGGTCTCGATGCCCTGGCCGACCGCCCACTCCACCGTCCGCTCGAACACGCTCGGGTCGTCCTGGTCCATGCCGAACACGAAACTTCCGTTCACCATGACGCCGTGGTCGTGCAGGCGTCTGATCACCTGGCCGTAGTCACGGTCGATGTTCTGCCACTTGCGCTGCTCGGCCAGATTGCCGGTGTTGACCGTTTCGAAGCCCACGAACAGGCTGCGGAGCCCCGACTCCACGGCCTTCTCCAGCAGCCCCGGCCGCAGCACCGACTGGACCGTCCCGGCGGCCTGCCACAGCCGCCCCATCCCGCGCATCCCGTCGAACAGCGCCCCCGCGAACCGCGCGTTGCCGAACAGGTGGTCGTCGAGGAAGTACAGATGCCGGCCCGGCAGCCGGTCGATCTCGGCGAGCGCCGCGTCCACGGTCTGGGTGTAGAACGACTTGCCGCCCTCGAAGAACGCCTCCTTGTAACAGAAGTCGCAGACGTGCGGGCATCCCCGGGACACGACGATCGAGTTCGGCACGAGATACCGGCGCCGGTCGATCAGGTCCCGCCGTACCGGCGGCAGGCCGGCCAGCGTCCGCTCCGCGGAGACGTAGCGCGGCGCCGGCCGCCCCGCGCGCAGGTCGGCGAGGAAGCGCGGCCAGGTGTCCTCGCCCGGCCCGCAGAAGACCGTGTCGGCGTGCGCCGCCGCCTCGTCCGGCAGCGACGTCACGTGCAGCCCGCCGAGGCACACGTACGCGCCCCGCGCGCGGTAGTGGTCCGCCAACTCGTAGGCCCGCCGCGCGGACGTGATGTACACCTGGATGACCACGAGGTCCGGCTCGTCGGACAGATCGACCTTCTGGACGTGCTCGTCGGTGATCGTCACGTCGTCGTCCGGGTCGAGATACCCGGCGAGCGTGGCGAGCCCGAGCGGCGGGAAGAGCGAGTACTTGATCGGCCGGAAGAACGGGGACGACGCCTCGGTCAGGGCGGGCAGGATCATCTTCACGCGCATGCCCCCACGCTCCCGCCCGAAAAGGTGCGACATGTGCGGCACTTGTGGAGATCGCGTGGAGGTCCGCGGCCGCCCTACACGGGGCCGGAGCCCGAGGTCCACAGCCACGCCGTCGCCTTGGTCTCCTTGCAGACCACGTGGACCGGCCGGTACCGCTCCCGCTCCACGTACGCGCCGCTGCCCGTCACGTCCTCGAACATCCGGTCGCCGACGATCACGCCGACGTCCGAACCGGACAGTTCGATCGCCTCCTTGAAGGCCGGCGCCTCCAGCAACCGGAACAGGTGGATCACGGCGTGCCCGGCCACCCCGCGCCCGTCCCATCGCACGAGGCCGGCCGTCACCGCCACCCGCAACCGCAGCCGCGCGGCGTCGCTCCGGCACCGGTTGGAGTGCCGCAGCATGGCCCCGAGGTGGTGCGCGAGCGGATCGAGGAGCAGATGGCCGGGCATGCCCGGCGGCAGGACGACGAGGGCCCCGTCGCCCCGGTCCTCGACATGGCAGGCCCGCCAGGGCAGGCGGGTCATCTCGAGGGCCCGCTCCAGCAACTCGTACGTCGCTCCGCGGAGCTCCTCCTGGATCGCCTCGTCCCGGCCCGGCGCGCCGAACCCGACCACGTCCACGGCGAGGAGGAACGTGTAGTGCCGCGGATCGGAGGGCACGGCCGGACCCGGCGCCCACGCTCCCGTGAAGTGCGCCTGCATGACGGAAGCGTCCCGTGACGCTGGCTTCCGGTCGTGCGCGCGTCGTATCCTCATTGAGGATCGAAGCCTTTCTGGAATGGCTGCTACGGTCACATGCGGGACTCCTGTTACAGCAGGGGTCCCGCTGCTGTCGTCACGGGCTTCTGGTGGTTTTCATCGGCCCGCGGGTGGCGTGTTCATCTCCGCCCACTATTATGCGCAGACCCGCCGAGAGGCCCCTGCCCACGGCTGATTGCCTGGCGCAGATCTGTGCGCCGCAGATCGCAAGAATCTTTTTCTCCGCCTGTCGTCGCGATAAGTGGCAACCGAGCGTCATGCGCGGTGCGGCATCGCATCGGGACGAGTGGCGGTGTGCAAGCAGGCGGAGTGCTCGATGACGCGCCATCTTCGGGTGAACAGTCGAAAGGAAGGCGCCTGGTGGGATTCCTGGGAAGGAGCGTGAGGTACCGAAGCGCTTTCCGCTCTTGTCTCGCTGCAATGTGCGACCTGGTGCGGTGGGTCTGGCAAACTGCCACATCGCTGTTTTAATGGGAGCATCCCGCGAGGCGGCGTTCGGTGATGTGCCGCTTCGCCAGGGCGAGCAGAGGGGTGAGCATGGGCGTGCCCTCCCGGCCTGGGCCGGTGGTCCAGCGCGCGATCCTGACGAGTGAGCTGCAGCGCCTCCGGCAGGAGAACGGCGTGACTCAGGAGCAGGTGGCTGCCGCGCTCGACTGGTCGACCTCGAAACTGATCCGCATCGAGGGCGGAGCCGTCGGCGTCTCCACGACGGATCTGCACGCGCTGCTGCGCCACTACGGAATTCAGGACGGTGACGCGCAGGTCGCGAAGCTGACCGAAATCGCCCGCGATGCCCGCCAGCGCGGCTGGTGGGCGCTCTACAAGAACGAGCTGGCGCCCGAATACCTCAGGTACATCGGGTACGAGAACGGCGCCTCGATCATCCGCAGCTTCCAGCCGTTGCTGGTGCCCGGACTTCTTCAGACCGAGGAGTACGCGAACGCGGTGACGATCGAGTTCGTTCCGACTCCGAACCAGCGCGACGTCGTGGTGGAGGTGCGGATGCGGCGGCAGGAGGAGATCTTCGCGCAGAACGAGCCGCCGCGGGTATCGATGGTGGTGGACGAGGCGGCGCTCCACCGCAGGGTGGGGGGACAGGTCGACCCCGGCGTCATGCCCCGGCAGCTGCAGCACCTTCTCGGCATGCTCGAGAAGCCTTATGTGTCGATCGAGGTCATCCCCTTCTCCAAGGGTGCCCATTTCGGCATGGGAGGGGGGTTCACCGTTCTCGAGTTCGCCGACGCCCGGGTGAACGACGTCCTCTACCTGGAGCAGACCGACGTCACCGTCATGGACCCGGACTCGAGGATCACCGCCTACCGGGCGGCGTACGAGAACCTGCGGCAGCTGGCCGTGCCCCCCCGGCGAGACGGGTCGCTTCATTGAAGAGATCATCGCTTCGATGACGTGACCGTCGGCCGTCCGCCGGCCCGGTGGCGGAGGCATGCCGGCCGTGTCGCGGACGATCCCGGTGCCGAGAGTCGCATTGCGGCGGCCTCGGAGGCCCCGGAACTGGTACAAATCTTCCTGCCAAGATCCGCGACCGCTACCGAGAGTGCTCGTCGGTCGCTTTGGGTAAGCAACGGGCGTTGGCGCCTGTCGATATGCGAAACGGCCTCGGTGAGGCCGGTGGGAGGCTCTGGTGTCACTGGTCCAGCGGTCTGGCTCCCCATCCCATGGAGCCGCGCCCGCCGACGCTCCTGAACGGGCCGCCGGGGCCCCGCGCTGGCGCAAGGCGTCGGCGAGCCGGGAGGCCGAGTGCGTCGAGGTCGCGAGCGGGCGGGCCGGGGTGCTCGTCCGGGACTCGAAGGACGCGGCGGGGCCTGTGATCGTGTTGACGCGCGCGGCGTTCGCGGGGCTGGTGGCGGACCTCCGCGAGGGCGCCGGCTGACGGTGCGGACGGTGCGGGCGGCCGCCGTTCCTCCCGGCGAAAGCGCAGGTCGGGCGTAGGATCGGTGGAATCCGTGTGTTCTGTCGGTGGGGTCGCCTACGGTCGGGGGTGTGAGGCGGCCGTGTGAGCGCCGCCACAGTGACGCAGCCGAGCGAAGGTGATGACCACCATGGCGAACAGCACCAAAGAGACGGACCGGGACTTTCAGGAGCTGGCCGACCCGTATCGGCGGGAGCTGCTGGCGCACTGCTACCGGATGCTGGGGTCGATCCACGACGCCGAGGACCTCGTCCAGGAGACGTACCTGCGCGCCTGGCGCTCCTACGAGGGCTTCGAGGGGCGGTCGTCCCTGCGGACGTGGCTCTACCGGATCGCGACGAACGTCTGCCTGACCGCGATCGACCAGCGCGGCCACCGCCCGATGCCGTCCGGGCTGGGCGCTCCCAGCGACGAGCCGGAGCGCCCCGTCGTCGCCTCGCCGGAGGTGCCGTGGCTGGAGCCGGCGCCCGACGCGGTGCTCGGCGCGGACGCGGCCGACCCCGCCACCATCGTCGCCGCCCGCGAGAGCACCCGGCTCGCCTTCGTCGCCGCTCTCCAGCACCTGCCCGCCAAGCAGCGGGTCGTGCTGATCCTGCGGGACGTCCTGAAGTGGAAGGCGGCCGAGGCCGCCGACCTGCTCGGCACCTCCACCGCGGCCGTCAACAGCGCGCTGCAGCGGGCGCGGGCGCAGCTGGAGGAGACCGCGCCGCTGCGCGACGAGCTGGTCGAGCCCACCGACCCGGACCAGCGCGACCTGCTCGAGCGGTACGCGAAGGCGTTCGACGACGCGGACGTGGACGCGCTGCTGGAGCTCTTCAGGAAGGACGCGGTCTGGGAGATGCCGCCCTTCCCCCAGTGGTTCGTCGGCGCGGACACGATCGTCCGGCTCATCAAGGCGCAGTGCGGGCCCGAGCCGGGGGAGCTGCGGATGGTGCCGGCGTCCGCCAACGGGCAGCCCGCCTTCGGCATGTACCGGCGCGACGCGGAGGGCGTGCACCGGCCGTTCCAGCTCCAGGTGCTCGCCGTCACCGGCGAGGGGGTGGCGCAGGTGTCGGCGTTCTTCGACACGTCGCTGTTCCCGGTGTTCGGCCTGCCCGAGACCCTCTGAACCACGTCCGGGGACACGTGGGGCGCCGGTCGGTGCCCGTGTGGGGGAGTTCCTCGGCAACGGGGGCCGGCCGCGTCCGGTGCTGACGGCGGCCCTGATTTTCCGTTCAGCGGAAACTCGGGTAGGCCGCCGTCGCCGGCGGCTGCCAGGGTTGAGGGCAGTGCGGACGGCGCAGGCGGCCCTGCCGGGATCACGGAGGAGCGGGCGCCGCCGCGCCGCGACCGGGGCGGCACCGGCGGAGCACGCCGAGGAAGGAACGAGCGCATGACGCATCCCCCGTACCTGTATCCGGGCTACAAGAGCACGGTGCTCCGCGCCCCGGCGCAGGAGCTGATCATGCCGAAGCTCGGCCCGGACAGCGTCGAGCTGGCCTCGCCGGTCTTCGGCCACCAGGAGCTCGGGCGGCTGGACCACGACCTGACCGTCCAGCACTCGGGCGAGCCGCTCGGCCAGCGGATCATCGTGACCGGGCGGGTGCTGGACGGAGCGGGCCGCCCGGTGCGGAACGCGCTCGTGGAGGTCTGGCAGGCGAACTCCGCGGGCCGCTACGACCACCTCGGCGACATCCACCCCGCGCCGCTGGACCCGAACTTCACCGGCGCGGGCCGGTGCCTCACCGACGACGAGGGCCGCTACCGGTTCATCACGATCAAGCCGGGCGCCTACCCGTGGGGCAACCACCACAACGCGTGGCGGCCGGCGCACATCCACTTCTCGGTGTTCGGCACCGCCTTCACCCAGCGGCTCGTCACGCAGATGTACTTCCCGGACGACCCGCTGTTCCCGTTCGACCCGATCTTCCAGTCGATCCCCGAGCAGAAGGACCGCGAGAAGCTGATCTCGCGGTTCGACATGGATCTCACCAAGCCGGAGTGGGCATTGGGGTTCCAGTGGGACATCGTGCTGGGCGACACCCCGATGGAGGCGTGATGACCGTGCCCGCGAACAGCACGTCGGCGAAGACCACGCCCTCGCAGACCGTCGGCCCGTTCTACGGCTACGCGCTGCCGTACGAGGCCGGTCCGCGGGTCGCCCCCGCGTGGCGGCCGGACGCGATCACCGTGCGGGGGCGGGTGCTCGACGGCGCGGGCGAGCCGGTGCCGGACGCGCTGCTGGAGATCTGGCAGGCCGACGAGAACGGCGAGATCCCGCGGCGGCCGGGCGGCATCGTCCGGGAGGGCCATGACTTCTCCGGGTTCGGGCGGTGCGGCACCGACCCGGCGGGCGGGTTCTGGTTCACCACGGTGAAGCCGGGCGCGGTCGGGGCGGGCGCGCCCTACATCGCGCTCCTGGTGTTCGCGCGGGGGCTGCTGAAGCCGGTCGCGACCCGGATCTACTTCCCGGAGGACGAGGCCGCGCACGCCGCCGACCCGCTGCTCGCGGAGGTCCCGGCGGACCGCCGCGGGACGCTCGTCGCCGAACGGGAGGGCGACCGGACGTACCGGTTCGACGTGCGGCTGCAGGGCGAGGGGGAGACGGTCTTCCTTGCCTTCTGAGACGCCGCCCTCTGAGACGTCGCCGTCCTCCGAGGGGCCGTCGCCCGACGCGGGGCTGCTGTCGCCCGTGCGGGCCGGGACGGAGGCCGAGGCGGCCACGGGCGACGCCGCGTACCTGGCGGCGATGCTGGACGCCGAGGCGGCGCTCGCCCGGGCGCAGGCCCGCCTGGAGATCATCCCGGCCGCGGCGGCGGAGACGATCACCGCGGCCGCCGCGAGCGGCGCGTCCGGCGGGATCGACGCGGCGGACGTGGCGCGCCGGGCCCGCGGATCGGGGAACCCGGTCGTCCCACTGGTCGCCGACCTGCGCGGCCTCGCCGGCGCGGCGGGCGAGCACGTCCACCGGGGCGCCACCAGCCAGGACATCGCCGACACCGGCGCCATGCTCGTCGCGGCCCGGGCCAGGCGCGTCGTCCTCGCCCACCTCGACCGGGCACTGGACGCGCTGGCCGGGACCGCGGCGCGGTACCGCGACACCCCGATGGCGGCGCGCACGCTCGGCCGGCAGGCGCTGCCCACCACGTTCGGCGCGAAGGCGGCGAACTGGCTGCTCGGCTGCCTGGAGGCGCGCGAGCGGCTGGCGGCGGTCGCGCTGCCGGTCCAGCTCGGCGGCGCCGCCGGCACGCTGGACGCCTACGGCGGCCGGGCGTTCGACCTGGTCGCCGCGTTCGCCGAGGAGACCGGCCTGGACGCGCCGCTCCTGCCGTGGCACACCCGCCGGACCCCGGTCGCGGACCTGGCCTCGGCGCTCGCGGCGACCGCCGGCGCCCTCGGCAAGATCGCCACCGACGTGTGGCTGCTCGCGCAGAGCGAGGTCGGCGAGGTGGCCGAGGCCGCCGGTCCCGGGCGCGGCGGCTCGTCGTCGATGCCGCACAAGCGCAACCCGGCGCTGTCGGCCCTCGTCCGGTCGGCGGCGCTGCAGGTCCCGGCGTACGCGCAGGTCGTCCTCGCCGCGCAGGCCGCGCCGCTGGAGCGCCCGGCGGGGGAGTGGCACGCCGAATGGCAGCCGCTGCGCGAGTGCCTGCGGCTGACCGGCGGCGCCGCCGAGACCGCGGCGGAACTCGTCTGCGGCCTGGAGGTGTCGGCGGACCGGATGCGCGCGAACCTCGGCGGCCTGCTGGACGTCCTCGGAGACGACCCCGGCACCGGCGCGGCCGCCGCCCTGGCCGACCGTGCCCTCGACGCCTACCGGAGGAGCCGCGCATGACCCCCCACCCGGGAACCCTGCACTTCGGGATCCCGCAGCACCGCCTCGACGGGCCGCCGGACGCGCCCGTCGTCGTCCTCGGCCCGTCGCTCGGCACCTCGTCGGACCTGTGGCTGCCGCAGCTCCCGGCGCTGACGCGCAGGTGGCGGGTGCTGCGCTACGACCTGCCGGGGCACGGCGGCGCGCCGTCGTCCCCCGGCCCGTACACGGTCGAGGGCCTCGCCGCCGGGGTCGCCCTGCTGCTCGACCGCCTCCGGATCGCCGAGGCCGCGTACGCCGGGGTGTCGCTCGGCGGCGCCGTCGGCACCGCCCTCGCGCTTCTCGCTCCGCGGCGCGTCGCGAGCCTCGTCCTGTGCTGCACGTCGCCCCGCTTCGGCGACCCGGGGCCGTGGCGGGAGCGCGCGGCGCTCGTCCGCCGCGAAGGGGTGGAGCCGGTCGCCGCCACGGCCGCCGGACGCTGGTTCACCCCCGGGTTCACCGGCGCGGACCCGTACGTCGCGATGCTCCGCGAGACCGACCCCGAAGGCTACGCGGGCTGCTGCGACGCGCTCGCCTCCTACGACGCGACCGCGCTGCTCGGCGACGTCACCGCGCCGACGCTGGTGATCGCCGGTGCGCAGGACGGCCCCACCCCGCCGCGCGGGCACGCCGACCGGCTCGCCGAGGGCATCCCGGGCGCCGAACTGGTCGTGGTCGACGGCGCCGGGCACCTCGCCGGCGCCGAACGCCCGGAAGTGGTCACCGAGGCGATCACCGCACACCTGGACCGCACGTGGAAGGGACGAGAATGAGCGAAGCGAACCGGAGGGTGTGGAGGATCGTCCCCCTACGGGGTGCCCGATGAGCTCGCGCCGCACCGATGAGGAACGGCACGCGGAGGGCATGCGGACGCGCCGCGAGGTGCTCGGCGACGCGCACGTCGACCGCGCCGAGGCCCGCAAGGACGCCTTCACCGAGGACTTCCAGGACCTGATCACCCGGTACGCGTGGGGCGAGATCTGGACCCGCCCGGGCCTGGACCGCAGGACCCGCAGCTGCATCACGCTGACCGCCATGGTCGCGGGCGGCCACCTGGACGAGCTGGCCATGCACGTGCGCGCCGCCCTCCGCAACGGACTGACCCCCGAGGAGATCAAGGAGGTCCTGCTGCAGACCGCGATCTATTGTGGAGTGCCCGCCGCGAACTCGGCGTTCGCCGTCGCCCAGCGGGTACTGGCCGAACAGGAGTGACCGGCGGGAGGGCCATGGCTGAGCGCGCGCGCCCGGTGAGCGTGGCGGGCAAGGTGATGGCCATCCTGAACGCCTTCGCCCAGGGCGACGTGCGCCTGAACCTGAGCGAGATCTGCCGCCGCGCCGGGCTGCCGCTGGCCACCGGGCACCGGCTGGTCGGGGAACTGGCCGCGGGCGGGTTCCTGGAGCGGGTCCCGGACGGGACGTACCGCATCGGCACCCGGCTGTGGCGGATCGGAAGCCAGGCCCCGGCCGTCACCGGGCTGCGCGAGCTGGCGCTGCCGCACATGGAGGACCTGTACGAGGCGACCCACGACAACGTGCAGCTCGCCGTGCTCCGCGACGACCGCGTCCTGGTCGTGGAGCGGCTGCGCGGGACGCGTTCGGTGCCGGTCGTGACACAGGTCGGAGCGACGCTGCCGCTGCACACCACCGGCGTCGGCAAGGTGCTGCTGGCGTTCGCGGCGCCGGAGTACCGGGAGCGGGTGATCGGCGCGGGTCTGGTGCGGCACGCGGCCCGCACGATCACCGACCCGGACGAGATGCGGAGCTGCCTGGAACAGGTGCGCCGCTCGGGGTACGCGCTGACCCGCGACGAGATGACGCTGGGCGCCTCCTCGGTCGGCGCGCCCGTCCGCGACGGGACGGGGGAGGTGGTGGCCGCGCTGTCGCTGGTCGCGCGGACCCGCAGCGCGGACCTGCGGCGGCTGCTGCCGCCGCTGACGACGGCGGCGCGGGCGCTGTCGCGGGACGTCGGCCAGCACTGGCGCGGACACCCTGAGGTGTTTTCCACCGAGCGGAAGACCGGCGCCTGAACCTGCGGGTACGCGCGCCAGCATCACAGGGGGATCCCCCCGAGAGAGCGATGACGAGGAGGCTCGATGCGTACCCAGGTGGCGATCATCGGCGGTGGCCCGGCGGGGCTGCTGCTGTCGCATCTGCTGCATCTGCAGGGGATCGACTCGGTGGTCCTGGAGAGCCGTGACCGCGGCTACGTGGAGCGGCGGCAGCGGGCCGGGATGCTCGAGCAGGGCACCACGGACGTGCTCCGCGAGAGCGGCGTCGGGGAGCGGCTCGACCGCGAGGGCCTCGTCCACCACGGCCTGGAGCTGCGGTTCGGCGGCGCGGGGCACCGGGTCCCGCTCACCGACCTGACGGGCCGGACCGTCACCGTCTACGCGCAGACCGAGATCGTCAAGGACCTCGTCGCCAAGCGGCTGGCGGACGGCGGCGACGTGCGGTTCGAGGCCGAGGTCGTCGGCCTCGACCCGGCGGCGCCCAGCGTGACGTTCCGCGACGGCGGCGGGACGCACACGCTCGACTGCGACTACATCGCGGGCTGCGACGGGTTCCACGGCGTCAGCCGGCCGGCGGTGCCGGGGCTGCGGACGTTCTCCCGCGAGTACCCGTTCGCCTGGCTCGGCGTCCTCGCCGACGTCCCGCCGTCCACCGAGGAGCTGATCTACGCCAACCACGACCGCGGGTTCGCGCTGCACAGCCTGCGCTCCCCGCAGGTCAGCCGGCTGTACCTGCAGGTGGCGCCGGACGAGGACATCGCGGACTGGTCCGACGCGCGGATCTGGGAGGAGCTCGCGGCCCGGTTCGCCACCGACGACGGCTGGAAGCTGCACGAGGGTCCGATCACCGACAAGTCGATCACGCCGATGCGCAGTTTCGTGGCCGAGCCGATGCGGCACGACCGGCTGTTCCTCGCGGGCGACGCGGCGCACATTGTCCCGCCAACGGGCGCCAAGGGCCTCAATCTGGCGGTGTCCGACGTGATCGTGCTGGCCAGGGCGCTGACGGAGCGGTACGCGACGGGCTCGGACGCTCTGCTCGACGCGTACTCTTCGACATGCCTGCGGCGCGTGTGGCGCGCCGAGCACTTCTCCTACTGGATGACCACGCTGCTGCACGTGGACCCGGCCGCCGACGACTTCGCCCTGCGCCTCCAGCGCTCCCACCTGGACTACGTGGCCTCCTCCGAGGCCGCGAAGGCGTCGCTGGCCGAGAACTACACGGGCCTGCCGCTCGGCTAGCGGCGCGCGGCGGGCCGGTGAACGGCGGACGACGCGGATCTGTTCCCGCCCGGCGATGAGATGCACATCACGCAAGCTGGCAGTGCCTGAAATTTTGCCGGACACGCAAGTTCGGTTTACCGTGAAGGCATGACCGAGACGAGCCTGCGCGAGCGCAAGAAGGTCGCGACGCGCCGGGCGCTCAGCCGGGCCGCCGCGCTCCTCGCCGTGGAGCGCGGCGTCGAGGGCGTCACCATCGAGGCGATCGCCGACGCGGCCGGAGTCTCCCCCCGCACCTTCCACAACTACTTCCCCGGCAAGGAAGAGGCGATCGTCGCGCCGCTCACCGACGGGGCGCAGGCCGTGATCGACGCCCTGCGCGCCCGCCCGGCGGGCGAGCCGATCTGGGACGCGCTGCGCGAGGTCGTCCGGGAGGCCCTGCTGCCGACCGACACCCGCGACGAGACCATCGCGCTGCTGCGCGTGGTCAAGCGCAACCCCGCGCTCGTCGGCAAGCAGCTGTGCGGCCTCGGCGAGATGCAGCGGCAGATCGCCGAGGTCGTCGCCGCGCGCACCGGCACCCACGCCGGCCGCGACCTGTACCCGCACCTGCTGGCGGGCGCCGCGGGCGTCGCCATGCGCACCGCCGTCGACCTGTGGGTCGACGGGCGCAGCGGCGCCGACCTGCCCGAACTGATCGACTCGGCGTTCGCGCAGCTGCGCGCCGGGCTGCCCGGCCCCTGACCGGGCGCTCTCCGACCCCCGGCGCCGAGCCGCCGCCCGACGGCACCGGGTCCCCTGGCAGGGCGGCCGCACCCCCACCACCCCCCTGACCGAAGCGACAGCCTGACGGCCGGCCGCCGTGGGGCCATGTCCGCACGCCCCGTTACCGATGGGACGCTCTCTTGGCCACCTTCCTCTACCGGCTCGGCCGGTTCTCGTTCCGGCGCCGCCGGCTCGTCACGCTGCTCTGGGTGGGGCTGCTCGTGCTCTTCGGCGTCGGCGCCGCCGTGCTCAAGGGGCCCACCTCCAACGACTTCTCGATGCCGGGGACCGAGTCCCAGCAGGCGATCGACCTGCTCAAGGACCGCATGCCGCAGGCGTCGGCGGACGGCGCCACCGCCCGGGTCGTGTTCGCCGCGCCCGACGGGAAGACCGTGACCGACCCCGCCGGCAAGGCGGGCGTCGAGAAGGTCGTCGCCAAGCTGAAGGCGGCGCCGCAGGTCGCCTCCGTCGTCGACCCCTACCAGGCGAAGGCCGTCTCGCAGGACGGCCGGATCGCCTACACGCAGGTCACCTACAAGGTGCCGGCGATCGACGTCACCGACGCCGCGCGCGGCGCGCTGACCGCCGCCGCCCAGCCCGGCCGGGACGCCGGCCTGCGGGTGGAGATGGGCGGCGACGCGACCGAGGCGATGCCCGAGCAGAGCGCCACCGAGGTGATCGGCGTCGCGGTCGCCGCGGTCGTGCTGATCATCACCTTCGGGTCGCTGATCGCCGCCGGGCTGCCGCTGCTGAACGCCATCCTCGGCGTCGGCATCGCGATGGCCGGGATCACCGCGGCCACCGGGCTGTTCGAGATGAGCTCGATGACCTCGACGCTCGCACTGATGCTCGGCCTCGCCGTCGCGATCGACTACGCGCTGTTCATCGTCTCCCGGTACCGGCACGAGCTGCGCGAGGGCCGCGCCGGCGAGGAGGCCGCGGGACGCGCCGTCGGCACCGCCGGCTCGGCGGTGGTGTTCGCCGGGCTGACCGTCGTCATCGCGCTGGCCGGCCTCGCCGTGGTCGACATCCCGATGCTCACCGAGATGGGGCTCGCCGCCGCGTTCGCCGTGGTCGTCGCGGTCCTGATCGCGCTCAGCCTGCTGCCCGCCCTGCTCGGCTTCGCCGGCCGCAAGGTGCTCGGCGGCGGGATCCCGTTCCTGCGCGGCGGCGTCTCCCGCCGCGGCCGCCCGCCGTTCGGCGAGCGGTGGGCCAGGTTCGTCGTCCGGCGCCCGCTGCCGGTGCTCCTGCTGGCCATCGCCGGGATGGGCGCGATCGCCGTCCCGGCGCTGGACCTGCGGCTCGGCATGCCCGGCGACGAGGTCGCCTCGCCCGCCACCACCCAGCGCAAGGCCTACGACCTGCTCGACAAGGGCTTCGGGCCCGGCTTCAACGGCCCGCTGATGGTGGTCGTGGACGGCGCGAACGCGCAGGCGGCCGGGCAGCGGTTCGCCGGGGAGATCCGGACGCTGCCGGACGTCGCCGCCGTGACGCCGCCGCAGGCGAACCCGGCGGGGGACACCGCGGTGCTCACCGTCGTCCCGAAGAGCGGGCCGAGCAGCCAGAAGACCGAGGACCTCGTCTCGGCGATCCGCGACAGGGGCGACGGGCTGAAGGCGCAGACCGGCGCCGGGGCCATGGTCACCGGCCGGACCGCCATGATGATCGACGTGTCGGCCAAGCTCGGCGGCGCCCTCGCGCCCTACCTCGGGCTCGTCGTCGGGCTCGCGTTCATCCTGCTGATGCTGGTGTTCCGGTCGCTGCTGGTCCCGCTGAAGGCCACGCTCGGGTTCCTCCTCACGGTCGCGGCCACCTTCGGCGCCGTCGTCGCGGTGTTCCAGTGGGGCTGGCTGTCCGGGCTGTTCGGCGTCGAGGAGACCGGCCCGATCATGAGCATGATGCCGATCTTCATGATCGGCGTGGTGTTCGGGCTGGCCATGGACTACCAGGTCTTCCTCGTCACCCGGATGCGGGAGGAGTACGTGCACGGCGCGCCCCCGGGGGAGGCGGTGGTCACCGGCTTCCGGCACGGCGCCCGCGTCGTCACCGCCGCCGCCGTGATCATGATCGCGGTGTTCGCCGGGTTCCTCTCCTCCTCCGAGTCGATGATCAAGATGATGGGCTTCGCGCTGGCCGCCGGCGTGGCCTTCGACGCCTTCGTCGTCCGGATGACGATCGTCCCGGCGGTGATGGCGCTCGTCGGCCGGGCCGCCTGGTGGCTGCCGCGGTGGCTGGCGCGCATCCTGCCCAACGTGGACGTCGAGGGTGAGAGGCTTCGGCATCTGCTCCACGACGGGCACGGCGGCGGCGACCCCGCGCCGCGCCCCGGCGAGGGCGAGCGCGAGCTCGACCCGGCCGTGACCTGACCCAGTGCCCGGGCCGTCCCTCGCGGGGGACGGCCCGGGCCGTCCCAGCAGCCGCCGCCTCGCCCGAGCGCGGCGGACCCGCCCGCCAAAGGACCTCCCATGAGCCTCCTCGAACAGCCGTCCCGGCCGGTCTCGTCGTTCGCGCGGCTGCGCAGACCGGGAGGGCCGGGCGGGGGACGGCCGGGCGGGCGGCCGCGGCCCGTCCGCGAGCTGCTGCTGATCGGGGTGCTGTTCACGGTCTACAAGCTCGGGCGGCTGCTGGCCAACGACCGGGTGGGCGAGGCGTTCGGCAACGCGCACCGGATCTGGGACGTCGAGCGGGCCCTCGACCTGCCGAGCGAGGCGCACCTCCAGCACGGGCTGCTGCACAGCCAGTTCCTCGTGCACGTGGCCAACTGCTACTACGCCTACGTCCACTTCCCGGCGATGGCGCTGTTCCTGCTCTGGATCTACCTGCGCCGGCCCGCGCACTACCGGTGGATCCGCCGGGTGCTGGTCGCGCTGACGGCCGGGGCGCTCGCCCTGCACCTGCTCGTCCCGCTGGCGCCGCCCCGGATGCTGCCCGCCACCGGCCTGATCGACACCGCCGCCCGCTTCGGCCCGTCGGTGTACGGTTCGCCGCAGCACGACACCATGGCCAACCAGTACGCGGCGATGCCGTCGCTGCACATCGGCTGGGCCGCGATCATCGCGATCGGGCTCATCGTCACCTGCCGGACGCGCTGGCGGTGGCTGTGGCTGGCGCATCTCGCCGCGACCGTCGCCGTCGTCGTCAGCACCGCCAACCACTACTGGATGGACGGGATCGTCGTGCTGGCGCTGCTGGCCGTCGCCGTCCTCCTGCTGCGGCCCGCCGCGGCGGCGCTGCCCGCCGCGGGCCCGCCGCGCGCCCCCGGCGAGAAGCGCGCGGAACCGGAGACGTCCTAGTCAGGGCGCCGCGGGCTCGGCGCCGAGGGTCTCGAGCAGCTCGACGACCGGCTGCAGCTTCTCGTAGAGCAGCAGCACCGGCTCGCCGGGCCCGGCCATGTCCAGCGCCGAGGTCAGCGCCCCCTTGAGGTCGCCCGCCGGATGGTGCAGCACGTCCGGGCGGCCCTCCCGCAGCCCCTGGACGATCAGCCGCGTCATCTCGCCGGACCTGCGCCCCCGCAGGTCCTCGTCCTCGTAGACGACGACGCGCCCGAACGCGCCGGCCACGCACCGGGCCGTCTCGGCGACGAGCTCGTCGGACCGGTCGCCGGGCAGCGTCACCGCCGCGACGCCGCCCCCGCCCCAGCGCGCCCGCGCGAACGCGCCGATCGCGGTGACCGCCGCCGGGTTGTGCGCGTAGTCGACCAGGACCGGGTTGTCGCCGACCTGGTACACGCAGCCGCGCCCGGGATTGCGGGTGTGCGGATCGAAGGTGCGCAGCGCCTCCGCGACGACGTCCACCGGCACGCCCAGCGCGCGGGCGGCGGCCAGCGCGGCCAGCGCGTTCGCGACGACGTGCCCGGCGCGGCCGCCGAACGCGCCCGCGACCTCCTCCACCGGCAGCACCCGCGTGCGGCGCCCGCCGCGCGCCTCCGTCAGCAGGCCGTCCTCGACGAAGTACCCGGCGCCGCCGCCCTCCAGGTGCCGGGCCAGCACCGGGGCGTCCGCCGACATCGCGAAGAAGCACAGCTCCGGGTCGCGGCGCGCCACCGCGGGACGCCCGGCCAGCCCCGCCGACGGGCCGTCCTCCGCGTTCAGCACCAGATGGCCGCCCCGGCGGATCTCCTCCGCGACCAGCGCCTTGATGTCGATCAGGTCGTCCACCGACTCGGTGGCGTCCATGCCGAGGTGGTCGCGGGTGATGTTGGTGACCACCGCGACGTCGGCGCGGTCGTAGCCGAGGCCGCGCCGGACGATCCCGCCGCGCGCCGTCTCCAGCACCGCGGCCTCCACCGACCGGTCGCCGAGCACCATCTCCGCCGACCGCGGCCCGGACGCGTCCGACCGGTGGATCAGCTGGCCGCCCACGTACACGCCCTCGGTGCTGGTCATGCCGGTGCGCACGCCGTGCAGCTCCAGCATGTGCGCGATCATCCGGACCGTGGTGGTCTTGCCGTTGGTGCCGGTCACCGACACCACCGGCACCCGCGACGGGGTCCCCGGCGGATACATCAGGTCGATGATGTCGCCCGCCACGTCGCGGCGCCCGCCCTCGTACGGGGCCAGGTGCATGCGCAGCCCCGGCGCGGCGTTCACCTCCAGGATCCCGGCGGCGCCGCGCTCGGCGGGAAGCGGCGAGCCGATGTCGGGCAGCCGCAGGTCGATGCCGCACACGTCCATCCCCACGGTCGCGGCGGCCCGCACGCACATCGCGGCGACCTCGGGATGCACGTCGTCGGTGACGTCCCGGCTCGTCCCGCCGGTGGACAGGTTCGCGTTGCGGCGCAGCCGCACCGTCTCGCCCTCGCCGGGCACCGTGCCGGGGCCGTGGCCCTGCCGCGCCAGCAGTGCCAGCTCGGTCGCGCCCAGCGCCAGGCGGGTGAGGGGCCTGTCGTGGCCCTCCCCGCGCGCCGGGTCGGCGTTGACCCGCTCCACCAGCTCCGCGACCGTGGACGTCCCGTCGCCGGTGATCCGCGCGGCGGTCAGCTCGGCCGCCGCCGAGACCCGCCCGCCGACCACGAGGACCCGGTAGTCGCGGCCCGGGATGTAGGACTCGACGAGCACGCCGGACGCGTCGCCCCGCCCCTCCCCGCCCGCCGCCGACGTGAACGCCGCCACCACCTCCGGCGGCTCCGACAGCTCGATGTGCACGCCCTCGCCCTGGTGCCCCGACAGCGGCTTGACCACCACCGGCGCGCCGATCTCCCGCAGCGCCTCCAGCGCCTCGGCCGGCGCCCGCGCCACCCGGCCCTCCGGCACGGGGACGCCCGCGTCCGCCAGCACCCGGTGCGCCAGCCGCTTGTCCGCGGCGACCTCCATCCCGATCGCGGACGTGCCGTCCGTCATCGCCGCCCATGCCATCCGGCGGTACCGCCCGTACCCGAGCCGCAGCAGGTTCAGGTCGCCGACGCGGCGGACCGGCACGCCCCGCTCGCGGGCGGCGCGCGCCAGCGCGGCGGTGCTCACCCCGAGCCTGCTCGCCTCGTAGGCGGCGGCGATCGGGGCGAGGCCGGGCGCGGGATCCGGCACGGCCCCGGACAGCGCCGCGGTCACCGTCCGCACCGCCAGCTCGATCAGCGCCTCCACCAGGTCCGTCTCGGCCGGTTCGTCCCGCGGGCATTCGAGGATCAGCTCGTACTCGCCGGGGCCGCCCGCGCGGACCGTCCGGCCGAAGTACGCCTCCCGGCCGATCAGCCCGGACAGCTCCAGCGTCACGTGCTCGGTGACGTGACCGAAATAGGTGCCGCGGGCCATCGCGTCGAGCAGCCCGCCCGGCCGGCCCGCCGAGCAGTGGTGCGAGCGCAGCCCCGGCAGCGCCGCCACCAGCCGCTCGGCGAAGCCCGGATGGTCGGTGGTCTCGTGCCCGGTCAGGCCCCGCAGGTCCAGCCGCGCGACGGCGACCGGGCGGTTCAGGTAGACGTTCGGGCCGCCGAGGCGGCGCACATGCAGAAGCCGCACGGTCACTCCTCCCCGGGCCCGCGCATCGTGCCGATCGCGGGCAGCCGGTCGTGCATCTGGAACGAGCAGCCGGCGGGCAGCAGGTGCAGGGAGACGTCGAACATCGCCATCGGCTCGTCGTCGGACGCGGCGTAGGCGACGGTCGACTGGCCCGCGTCCACGACCGTCACCACCCCGGTGCCGACCACCTGGAACTGCCCGTCGCCGACCACGATCGCGGTGTCCTCGTCGATCCCGACGCCGAGCAGCCGGGTGTCCAGCGCTATGCCGCTGAGCAGCCTCGGCAGCCGCCCCCGCTCGTTGAAATGCATGTCGATCAGTACGTTGTCCAGCAGCGCCAGGCCCGGCCCCACCTTCACGCTGGACGCCGCGACCTCGTGGCCGTGGCCGCCGAGGATCATCCAATGGCCCATCGCGGTCGCCCCGGCGCTCGTTCCCGCGATCACGAGGCCGTCCTGCTTCAGCCGTCGCTTGAGCAGCTCGTTGGTCCGCGACCCCACCAGCGTCCGGATCCGCGACTGGTCGCCGCCGCTGAACAGCACCCCGGTCGCCGTGTCCAGCGCGCGCAGCGTCGCGGCGTCGTCGGCGGCGGCGCGGCCGAGCAGCCGCAGCTCCCGCACCGACGGCACGCCGAGCCGCCCGAACACCGCGGTGTACTCCTCGGCGACCTCCTCGGGAACCTCGGTCGCGGTCGTCACCACCACGATCCGCGCGTCCTCCGCGCCGGCCAGCTCGACGAACGTCTCCAGGGGCCCGGCCCCGCAGGTCCGGTTCTCCGCCCCGCCAATGATCAGCAGCCGGCCCTTGCGTCCGGCGTCCCCGCTTCTCTCTTTCACACCTACCGACTACCCTTGATCACTCTGGGTAGTCTCGCGTTCGCGAGGTGTCATGGGGGAGCGGCCCGGCCCCGCCTCCGCCGTCCCTCCGGCACCGCGCCGCTCGCCGCGCCGACCGACCGCCGCCGGCCCCCGCCCGGCCTCCCCGTACCGCGTTCGCGCGCCTGCCGGAGCATCGTCCCCGCTGTGTCATGCTGGGCGGATGAGCGGCAGCTCTGTTCCCCCGAGCGGGCCTCCCGGCCCGTCGCCCGCCCCGGCGCCCGCGCGCCGCCCGACCGGGCCCGAGGCCGCGCTCGCCGCGGCGTCCGCGCACTACCTGCGGGGAGAGCCGATCGACATGTCCGCGCTCGCCGCCGAGCTGGGCGTCGGCCGCGCCACCCTCTACCGCTGGGTCGGCAGCCGCGAGCAGCTGCTCGGCACCGTGCTGGCGGAGATGACCGAGCGGACCTACCGGGTCGCCGCGCGCGGCGTGCGGGGCACCGGGCCGGAGCGGATCCTCACCGTGCTGGACCGGTTCATGCGGGCGGTGGTGGACGCCGCGCCGCTCAAGGCGTTCACCGAGCGCGAGCCTCGGCTGTTCATCCGGCTCGCCACGATGCCCGGCACCATCGAGGACCGCGCGACCGAGCTGCTGACCCGGGAGCTGCAGCGGGAGATCGACCGGGGCGCGCTTCGGGTGCCCCTGCCGACCCGGACGCTCGCCCAGGCCGTCGTCCGCATCGCCGACTCGTTCATGTACGCGCACTACCTGGGCGGGAACCGGCCGGAGATCGAGCAGGCCCTGGAGGTCGTGGAGCTGCTGCTGCGGCCCTGCCGCCACGAGGCGGCCGCGAGCCCGGAGCTCCGGCCGCGCGCCGAGGGAATCTCCGAGCCCGTCTGAACGCTGAGGCTTTTAGCGGGAATGACTATTTCGTGGTATTCGTCCGCCGTGAGAGGCTGGAGATCATTGGACGCACTGTCGAACGAGGGACGGCCGGGCCGTGACTGACATCCCCCGCCGCGCGGTGACGCGCACCGCGAAACTGGCGACGCTCCCGCTCGGCTTCGCCGGGCGCACCGCCCTCGGGTTCGGCAAGCGGACCATCGGACGGCCCGCCGAGGCCGTCGCGCTGGAGGTCCAGCGCCGCACCGCCGAGCAGCTGTTCTCCGTGCTCGGCGAGCTCAAGGGCGGCGCGATGAAGGTCGGGCAGCTCCTGTCGATCTTCGAGGCCGGGCTGCCCGAGGAGGTCGCCGCGCCGTTCCGCGCGAGCCTCACCCGGCTGCAGGAGGCCGCGCCGCCGATGCCGGCCGCCACCACGCACAAGGTCCTCGCCGAAGGGCTCGGCGCGGACTGGCGCGAGCGGTTCGCCGAGTTCGACGACCGTCCCGCCGCGGCCGCGTCCATCGGCCAGGTGCACAAGGCCGTCTGGCACGACGGGCGGACCGTCGCGGTCAAGGTCCAGTACCCGGGCGCCGCCGACGCGCTGATGAGCGACTTCAACCAGATCTCCCGGCTGAGCCGCGTGATCACGCCGCTGTTCCCGGGCGTCGAGGTCAAGCCGGTCGTCGCCGACCTGAAGCGGCGCCTGCAGAAGGAGCTCGACTACGTCGACGAGGCCCGCGCCCAGACCGCCTTCCACGACGCCTACGCCGGCGACCCCGACTTCGTCGTCCCGGCGGTCGTCGCGCAGTCCGGGAACGTACTGGTCACCGAGTGGCTGGACGGCACCCCGCTGGCCAGGGTCATCGCCGACGGGAGCCGGGAGGAGCGCGACCGCGCCGGCCTGCTGCTGTTCCGCTTCCTGCTGTCGGGCCCGTCCCGCTGCGAGATGATCCACATCGACCCGCACCCCGGCAACTTCCGGCTGCTGGACGACGGCCGCCTCGGCGTCATGGACTTCGGCGGCGCCGCCCGCGTCCCCGACGAGCTGCAGTGGTCGATCGGCCGGCTGCTGCGCATCGGCACGCTCGGCGACCCCGACGAGATCGTCGACGCGCTGTGGGAGGAGGGCTTCCTCGCGCCGGACGCGGAGGTCGACCCGGAGGAGGTGGCCGCGCTCGTCACCCCCCACGCCGCGCCGTTCGCCGTCGGCCGGTTCCGCTACACCCGCGAATGGATGCGCGAGCAGACGTCCCGCGGCCTCGGCCTCGCCGCCGACATGCGGCCGGGCGCGCTCGCCCGCCAGTTCCGGCTGCCGCCGCAGTACCTGGCGGTGAGCCGCGCCCTGGCGGGCGGCGGCGGCGTGCTCTGCCAGCTGGAGGCGGAGGGCGACTACCGCGCCGAGGCCGAGCGCTGGCTCCCCGGCTTCGCCGACGACGAAGGCCCCGACCTGGACGACCAGACCGAGGCCACCGCCTGACCCCCGGCGCCGCACCGCGAACGTGGCGAGCGGAGGCCGCCCGTCAGGACAGGGAGCGCGCCTCTTCCTCCTCGACCTGGCGGTTCCAGTCGCGCTTGCTCGACTGCCAGCCGTCCTCGTCGCGGCCCCGGCGCCAGTACCCGGAGATCGACAGCCGCTCCATCGGCAGGCCGCGGTCGACGCGCAGGTGGCGGCGGAGCGCCTTCACGAAGTTGGCCTCGCCGTGGACGAACGCGTGCACGTCGCCGTCGGGGAAGTCGAGCTTCTGGACGGCCTCGACGAGCAGGTCGCCGACCTGGCCGCCGTTCCGGTGCAGCCAGACGATCTCGGTGCCGGCGGAGGCGCGGAGGTCCTGCTCCTCCTCCGGGCCGGCGACCTCGACGAACACGCGGGCGGGGACCCCGTCGGGGATCCGCTCCAGGGAGGCGGCGATGGCGGGGAGCGCGCTCTCGTCCCCGACCAGGAGGTGCCAGCCGGCGTCGGCGCTGGGCGCGTAGGCGCCGCCCGGGCCGTTGAAGAAGATCTCCTCGCCCGGCCGGACGCGCGCCGCCCACGGCCCGGCGATGCCCTTGTCGCCGTGGTGGACGAAGTCGATGGTCAGCTCGACGGCCTCGGGGTCCCAGGCGCGGACGGTGTAGGTCCGGACGCTCGGCCACCGGTCGCGCGGCATCTCGGCGCGGACCCTCTCCATGTCGAACGGCTCGGGGTACTCCACGCCCGGCTGGGGGAACAGCAGCTTCACGTAGTGGTCGGTGAACGCGCCGGCGCCGAACCCGGCGAGGTCCTCGCCGCCGAGCACCACGCGGATCATGTGCGGGGTGAGGCGCTCGGTGCGCAGCACCGTCCCCCGGTTGAGCCTGCGCCCCTTGCGTACCGGTTCCGTGGCCATGCGGACCTCCGCCGATGAGGATCAGTGGTAATTAGGCAACCCTAACCTCTGACGCGTCAGGATTGTTCCGCCGGACCCCCGCGTCCCGCCCATGTCCGGCGGGGCGCGGGCGGGGACTGACGGCGGGACGGCCGCCGGGGTACGGTCTGCGGGGCGGCTCCCTCTGCGCACGGGACGGGTGAGGCGGTTGGCGGTCAGCAGGCAGACGATGACGGACGAGCAGCGCAAGTCGGTCGCGCTGGAGTACCTCAAGGGGTTCGACAACGGCGGGGTGACGTCCGACGGCGCGCCGCTGCTGGACCTGTTCGCCGACGACGCGCAGGTCTACTTCCCGAAGTGGGGCCTCGCGACCGGCAAGGAGGCGATCGGCCGGCTGTTCGGCGACGTCGGCGCGACCATCGCGTCCATCGAGCACCACTACGCCACGTTCAACTGGGTGTTCTCGGGCGGGGACACGCTGGTGGTGGAGGGCACGAGCCACGGCGAGCACCGGGACGGGCCGTGGCGGGCGGGCGTGCCCGAGTGGGGCGCCGGGCGGTGGTGCGACGTGTTCGAGATCCGCGACTGGAAGATCCAGCGGGTGTTCATCTACCTGGATCCGGACTACGCGGGCGGCGACACGGCCCGTTATCCCTGGTTGAAAGACTAGCCGGGCTCGAAGGGCCGGGCGGGGGGACGTGGCGGGGAGCACACGCCGAGCATATATTTCACGAGTAAATTACTTGTTAAGCTTTAACGGTGAGCGAGGAGAGCATCGGCGTCCCGGCCGTCCGGATCCGGCCGCTTCCGCTGCGGGGCGTCCTGAAGGTCGGCGAGGCGGCCGACATCTGGCACAAGGCCGCGCTGAGCGCGCCCGTCGCGTTCGGCGTGCCGGCGCTGGTCCTCCTGGCCCTGGGCCGGCTCGACCTCGCGCTCTACACCTCCGCCGGGTCGCTGTGCGCGATCTACTCGCACGGCGAGCCGTACGCCTCCCGCGCCCGCTTCATGGCGGTCGTGGTCCTCGGCATGCTCGCCAGCGTGGGGATCGCGCTCGTCACGGCGGCCTCGACCGACTCCGCGGCGATCCGCGTCGCGGTCGCCGCGCTGCTCGCCGCCGCGCACAGGACGCTCTGCGACGCGGCGCGCACCGGGCCGCCCGGCGGCCTCATCCTCACCTTCGTCACGGCGAGCTGCCTGTTCGTCCCGGGCGAGCGGCTCGCGGACGTCCCGTTCCACCTGGCCCTCGGCCTCGCGGGCGGCGCGGTCGCCTGGCTGGTGACCATGGCGCCCGGCCTCGTCCGGCCCGACGGCCCCGAGCGGACGGCGGTGGCCCGCGCGCTGGAGGCCGCGTCCCGCCTCGCCGACGCGGAGCCGGACGGCGCGGCGCGCGCCCGCCACGACGCGGCCGCCGCGGTCAACGCCGCCTGGCACACGCTGCTGCGCGCCGGCGCCCGCACCCCGGCCAGGGCCGCGGACCGGCGGCGGCTCGAGCGCCTCCTCGTGCACGCCGGGACCGTCGTCGCCGGGACCCCGGACGATCCGGACCGGCTCGCCGGCTGGGCCGCCGACCTGCGGCGCGACCGGGCCGTCCCGCGTCCGCCCGCCCGTCCCGGCGAGGACGGCGAGCTCGCGGGCATCGCCGCCGACCGCGCCGCCGCGCCGCGCGGCGTCCGGGGTTTGCTGCGGGTGCTGCGGCCAGGCTCGCCGCTGCTGCCCGTCGCCGCCCGCGTCGCCACGGGCGCCGCGCTGGCCGGCTGGGCGTCGATGGCGCTCGGCGTCGGCCGCCCCTACTGGGCGGTCGTGACCGCCGCCGCCGTCTTCCAGTCCAACATCACCCTCAGCTGGCGCCGCGGGCTCCAGCGCGCCGTGGGCAACCTGGCCGGCCTCGCCCTGTTCACCGTCCTGCTCCCGACGACCCGCGCCGGCGGCCTCGCACTGGTCGCCGTCGTGATGGCGCTGCAGTTCTGCACCGAGGCCACCATGGCCCGCAACTACTGGCTGGGCAGCGTGTTCGTGACGCCGATGGCGCTGCTGATGGTCGAGCTGGCCGCGCTCCAGCCCGCCGGGAGGCTTGCGGCCGAGCGCTGGCTGGACACCTGCGTGGGCGTCGCGGCCGGCCTGCTGGGCTGCGCGCTCGTCACCAACCGCCGCGCCACCGGGCGGATCGGCGCCGCCCTCGCCCGGCTCGACGCCGCGACGGCCGCCGCCCGCGCGCTCGGCGCCACCGTTCCCGATCCGCCGGAGGCCGCGCGGGCCCGCGACCGCCTGGCGTCCGCGCTGGTGGACGTGCGGGACGCGGTCGACGTCGCGTCCGGCGAGTGGTGGCAGGGCGCGCTGCCCGCGGAACGGGTCGAACGCGCCGAACGCGACGGGCACCGGGCCCTCGCCGCGCTCGCCCCCGGCCGCGCCCCCGCGTCCCGCGCGGCGTGACGGGCGTACGATCACCCGGACGGCACGCGGAGGGGAGCCGGGCGTGGAGGACGTGGTCGCCGAGGTGATCCGCCAGTGGCGGGCCATCCACCCGGGGCTGGACACCGCCCCGCTGGCGGTCATCGGGCGCATCACCCGCTGCGCCGCGCTGCTCCAGCAGGCCGAGGAGGGCCCGCTGAGCCGCGAGGGGCTCGTCCGCGCCGAGTTCGACGTGCTCACCGCGCTGCGCCGGCTCGGTCCCGGCGTCACCCCGACCCGGCTCGCCCGCGAGACGTTCTCCTCCGGCGCCGCGGTGACCAAGCGGGTGCGCCGGCTGCAGGAGCGCGGCCTGGTCGAGCGGCGCCCCGACGAGCGGGACCGGCGGGTCCAGCACCTGGCGCTCACCGGGGACGGCAGGGCGCTGATCGACCGGATCATGCCGGACCAGGTGGGGTACGAGGCCGCGCTGCTGTCGGGGCTGCCGGAGGACCGGCGCGACGCCCTCGCCGGCGCGCTCGCCGAGCTGCTCGTCGTCCTGGAGGGAAGGCTCGGCGGACTGATCGGATAGGGCGGCGCACCTGCGCCGGGTGACCCTGCGAACAGGGGCATCTGCGGTACGTTCGGATCACCCCGCGCGAGACCCCCCAGCCCGTACGCGCCGCCCGGAGGAACGATGCCCGTCCTCGCCCAGCTCCTCGCCGCCCTCGCCGCCGGCTCGGTGGAGATCGTCGATCTCACCGCCCCGCTGTCGGACCGGACGCCGATCCTGCGGCTGCCCGAGCCGTTCGCGAACACGGTCCCCTTCTCGCTGCGGGAGATCAGCCGGTACGACGACCGCGGGCCCGCCTGGTACTGGAACGACATCACGACCGGCGAGCACGTCGGCACCCACTTCGACGCGCCCGTGCACTGGGCGACCGGCCGCGACGGCGAGGACGTCGCGCAGGTCCCCGCGGGGCGGCTCGTCGCCCCCGCGGTCGTCCTCGACGCCTCCGAGCACGCCGCCGCCGACCCCGACTTCCTGCTGGAGATCGACCACGTCCGCGAGTGGGAGCGGGCGAACGGCCCGCTGCCCGACGGCGGCTGGCTGCTGTACCGGACGGGCTGGGACGCGCGCTCCGGCGACCAGGAGGAGTTCCTCAACGCCGACGAGAACGGCTCGCACGCGCCCGGCGTCTCGCCGGAGTGCGCCCGCTGGCTGGCGGAGGAGACGCCGCTGCTCGGGCTCGGGGTGGAGACGGTCGGCACCGACGCGGGCGGCGCGCACGCGTTCGACCCGCCGTTCCCCTGCCACTCCTACTTCCTCGGCGCCGGCAAGTACGGCCTCACCCAGCTGCAGAACCTCGCCCGCCTGCCGGTCCGCGGCGCCGTGCTGGTCGCCGCGCCGCTGCCGATCGTCGGCGGCTCCGGCAGCCCGGCCCGCGTGCTGGCCCTGGTCGAGCGATGATCGTCGCGGAGGCCGTGGGGGAGGCCCTCGCCCGCCTCGGCGCCGAGACCGTGTTCGGCGTGGTGGGCAGCGGCAACTTCCACGTCACCAACGCGCTCGCCGCGCACGGCGCCCGGTTCGTCGCCGCCCGCACCGAGGGCGGCGCGGCCACGATGGCGGACGCCTACGCGCGGGTGAGCGGCGGGCTCGGGGTGGTGTCGGTGCACCAGGGGCCGGGCCTCACCAACGCCGTCACCGGCATCGCCGAGGCCGCCAAGAGCCGCACGCCGCTGCTGGTGCTGGCCGGCGAGGTGGCCGCGTCGGCGGTCCGCTCGAACTTCCGGATCGACCAGGCCGCGCTGGCGGCGGCCGTCGGCGCCGTCCCCGAGCGGGTGCGCTCCCCGGAGACCGCGCTCGCCGACGTGGCGCGGGCCTGCCGCACCGCGGTCGCCGAGCGCCGCACGGTGCTGCTCGGGCTGCCACTGGACGTCCAGGGCGCGGAGCTGCCCGACGGGGACGCGCGGGCGGCCGCGCCCGCGGGCCACCGGCCCCGCCCGTCGCGGGTGCCGCCGCTGCCCGTGCCGCCTCCGGGAGCGGTCGCCCGGCTCGCCGACGCGCTGCAGGCCGCCGAGCGCCCCGTCTTCATCGCCGGGCGCGGGGCGCGGCTCGCGGGCGCCGGCGGTGAGCTCGCCGCGCTCGCCGCCCGGTGCGGCGCGCTGGTCGCCACCTCCGCCGTCGCCCGGGGGCTGTTCGTCGGCGACCCGTACGGCCTGGACGTCAGCGGCGGGTTCGCGACCCCCGCGGCGGCCGAGCTCATCGCCGGCGCCGACCTGCTCGTCGCGTGGGGCTGCTCGCTGAACATGTGGACGACCCGGCACGGCGCCCTCGTCGGCCGCGCGGCCACGGTCGTCCAGGTCGACGTGGACGCCCGTGCGCTCGGCGCGCACCACCGGGTCGACCTCGGCCTCATCGGCGACGCCGCGGAGACCGCGCGGGCCGCCGCCGCGGAGCTGGAGGCGCGCGGGCACTCCGCCACCGGGTACCGCACCGCGGACGTCGCCGAGCGCCTCGCCCGCGAGGGCCGCTGGCAGGACGTCCCCTACGAGGAGGACAAGGAGCACGACCGGCACCCCGGCGGCGGCCCGCGCATCGACCCGCGCACGCTGACGATCGCGCTGGACGGGATGCTGCCGCGCGAGCGCACCGTCGCCGTCGACTCCGGCAACTTCATGGGCTACCCGGCGATGTTCCTGGACGTCCCGGACGCCGACGGGCTGGTGTTCACGCAGGCGTTCCAGTCGATCGGGCTGGGCCTGGCCACCGCGATCGGCGCGGCGGTGGCCCGTCCCGGCCGGCTCACCGTCGCCGCGCTCGGCGACGGCGGCGCGCTGATGGCCGCCGCCGAGCTGGAGACGGCCGTCCGGCTCGGCCTCGGCCTGCTGGTGGTCGTCTACGACGACGAGGCCTACGGCGCGGAGGTCCACCATTTCGGGCCGTCGGGGCATCCGCTCGGCACCGTCACGTTCCCGCCCGCCGACCTGGCCGCGATCGGCCGGGGCTACGGCTGCGCGGCGGCGACCGTCCGGCGGCCGGCCGACCTCGGCGCCGTGGCGCGCTGGCTGGCCGGGCCCCGCGACCGGCCGATGCTGGTGCACGCGAAGATCACGCGGGGGCGGCCGTCCTGGTGGCTGGAGGAGGCGTTCCGAGGACACTGACCTGCGCGGGTTCGTGTAGCGGACGATCGCGGGGGAAGGAACGCGGAAAGTGATCATCCACTGCACCCAGCGTCACATCCCCGAGGAGGAGAGATGGCCGCACTCCCGCGAGGACGAAGACTCCCGGACCTCGCCGTCGAGATGTCCGCGGAGTTCGCGGGGACCCTGATCCTCATCCTCTTCGGAGTGGGCGTCGTCGCGCAGGCCGTCGCGGCCAGCGGGCTCGGCGCCCCGCAGAGCCTCGGCGGCCACGACGCCATCACCTGGGCGTGGGGGTGGGGGGTGACGCTCGGCGTCTACGTCTCGGCGCGGCTCAGCGGCGGCCACATCAACCCGGCGGTGACGATCGCGCTCGCGGTCTTCAAGGGCTTCCCGTGGCGGAAGGTCGTCCCGTTCATCTTCGCCCAGGTGCTCGGCGCGTTCATCGCGGCGCTCATCGTCCGGTGGGACTACACCGAGATCCTGGCCAAGTTCGACCCCGGGCACACCGCCAAGTCGCAGTTCGTGTTCTCCACCATGCCGGGCAACGGGTCGCTGCCGATCCACACCTGGGGCGCGTTCCGCGACCAGATCATCGGCACCGCGATCCTGCTGTTCCTGGTGCTGGCGCTCACCGATCCGCGCAACTCGCCTCCGCTGGCGAACCTGGCGCCGCTCATCATCGGGCTCGTCGTGGTCGCGATCGGCATGGCGTTCGGCTCGGCCGCCGGGTACGCGATCAACCCGGCGCGCGACTTCGGCCCGCGGCTCGCGCAGTACATCACCGGCTACGACACCGCCTGGCGAGATCAGTACGGGCACTTCTACTTCTGGGTGCCCCTCGTCGCGCCGGTCATCGGGGGCATCCTGGGCGCCGGCCTGTACATCCTGCTCATCGGCCGCAACATCCCCGACGAAGGCCCGGGGGGCACCGAGCCGAGGCCCGAGTACGACGTCGAGGAGTGACGGGCGCCGCCCGTCCCGCCCGGACGTCCCCTGCCCCGCACGTTCCCGCCCCGCCCGTCCCGCGCAGAAAGGCACAGCCGCATGGCCGACTTCGTCGGCGCCCTCGACCAGGGCACCACCAGCACCCGGTTCATGATCTTCGATCACGGCGGCAACGAGGTCGCCCGCCACCAGCTCGAGCACGAGCAGATCCTGCCGCAGGCCGGCTGGGTCGAGCACAACCCCACCGAGATCTGGGAGCGTACCCGCGCGGTCGTCCAGAGCACGCTGAACAAGGCGAACCTGCAGCCCACCGACCTGGCCGCGTTCGGCATCACCAACCAGCGCGAGACGACGCTGGTGTGGAACCGCCGCACCGGCCGCCCGTACTACAACGCGATCGTCTGGCAGGACACCCGCACCGACCGCATCGCCTCCGCGCTGGAGCGCGACGGCCGCGGCAAGACGATCCGGCACCGCGCCGGGCTGCCGCCCGCGACGTACTTCTCCGCGGGCAAGGTCCAGTGGATCCTGGAGAACGTCGACGGGGTCCGCGAGGCCGCGGAGAAGGGCGAGGCCGTCTTCGGCAACATGGACACCTGGGTGCTGTGGAACCTGACCGGCGGGACGGACGGCGGCGTGCACGTCACCGACGTCACCAACGCCAGCCGCACCATGCTGATGGACCTGGAGACCCTCGACTGGGACGACGAGCTGCTGTCGTTCTTCGGCATCCCGCGCTCGATGCTGCCGGAGATCAGGCCGTCGTCGGCGCCCGACCCGTACGGCGTGACGCGCCCGGACGGCCCGCTCGGCGGCGAGGTCCCGCTGACCGGCATCCTCGGCGACCAGCAGGCCGCGACGGTCGGCCAGGTGTGCTTCTCGCCCGGCGAGGCCAAGAACACCTACGGCACCGGCAACTTCCTGCTGCTCAACACCGGCGAGGAACTCGTCCGCTCCAAGGCCGGGATGCTCACGACGGTCTGCTACAAGTTCGGCGACCACCCGGTGGTGTACGCGCTGGAGGGCTCGATCGCGGTGACCGGGTCGGCGGTGCAGTGGCTGCGCGACCAGCTCGGCATCATCTCCGGCGCCGCCCAGAGCGAGAACCTGGCCCGGCAGGTCGAGGACAACGGCGGCGTGTACTTCGTCCCCGCGTTCTCCGGGCTGTTCGCCCCCTACTGGAGGTCGGACGCGCGCGGCGCGATCGTCGGGCTGTCGCGGTTCAACACCAACGCCCACCTGGCCCGCGCCACCCTCGAATCGATCTGCTACCAGTCCAAGGACGTCGTCGAGGCGATGCGCGAGGACTCGGGGGTCTCGCTGGACGTGCTGAAGGTGGACGGCGGCGTGACGGCGAACGAGCTGTGCATGCAGATGCAGGCCGACATCCTCGGCGTCCCGGTGTCGCGCCCCGTCGTCGCCGAGACCACGGCGCTCGGCGCCGCCTACGCCGCCGGCCTCGCCGTCGGCTTCTGGAACACCACCGACGAGCTGCGCCAGAACTGGAACGAGGACAAGCGCTGGCTGCCCACCTGGAGCGACGAGCAGCGCGAGAAGGGCTACGCCGGCTGGAAGAAGGCGGTCGAGCGCACCTACGGCTGGGTGGACGTGGACTGAGTGAACTGGTCGGTGATCTCGTCGATCGTCCGCAGGATCGCGACGGTCTCGTCCAGCGGCATCAGCGGCGACTCGGTGAGGCCGGCGCGCAGGCAGCGCGCCACCTCCTGCGCCTGGTAGGTGTAGCCGTGCCCCTCGATGTCCGCGGTGAGGACCTCGGGGTCGCCGCCGGTCCGCACGACCGTCATCGACGCGGGCCGGTAGAACGGTGACGCGACGTCGACGCGGCCGCCCGTCCCGATGACGGTGGCGGTGTGCGGCGAGTCGCCGAGCAGGCCGCAGTGCAGCAGCGCCACCGCGCCGGACTCGTAGCCGAGCAGGACGCCCGTGTTGGCGTCCACGCCGGTCGGCGCGGGCGACGCGGTGGCCTGCACGGACGCGGGCGGGCCGAGCAGCGGCCAGGTGAACGACAGCGGGTAGCAGCCGAGGTCGAGCAGCGCGCCGCCGCCCAGTTCCGGCGACCACAGCCGGTGCTCCGGGTCGTAGGTCCGGGTGATGGAGAAGTCGGCGTACACGGCCGTCACGTCACCGATCGCGCCGCCGGCGACGAGGTCGCGCAGCCGCCGGACGAGCGGGTTGAACCGGGTCCACATCGCCTCCATCGCGAACACGCCGCGCTCGCGGGCGAGCGCGGCGAGCTTCTCGGCGTCGGCGGCGCCGGTGGTGAACGGCTTCTCCACCAGCACGGCCCGTCCCGCCTCTATGCACTGCCGAGCCGGTTCGTAGTGCAGGGGGTGGGGCGTGGCGACGTACACGACGTCGACGCCGTCGTCGGCGGCGAGCCCGGCGTAGGAGCCGTGCGCCCGGGGGACGGCGTACCGTTCGGCGAACGCGGCGGCGGTGCCGTGCGAGCGCGAGCCCACGGCGACGACCTCGTGGCCGGGGAGGCGCAGCACGTCCTCGGTGAACACCGAGGCGATGCCGCCCGTCCCGAGGATGCCCCAGCGCAGCGGTGAGTCGGTCATGGGCCGATCGTACGGTGTGGCGGTCCTTCCTCCGGCGGCGAAGGTGATCTAGTGTCCGCCGGGACAGCCTGGTCACCGGCTGGTCACCGTCCGTGTCGGCCCACCCGAGAGGACCCCGCATGAACCGGCGATTCGCTGGAGCCGTCACCGCGTCGATCGCCCTCGCGGGCGCCGCCGCCGCGGCCGCCCCGGCGAGCGCCGCCGGGGCCGGCGCCCCCGCCCGCGGGCACGGGGAGGTCGACTTCACCGGGATCGTCGCGCTCAGCAACTGCTCCGGCTCCCTGGTGCGCGGGCCGCGCTCGCGCGACTCCGACAAGGCCCTGGTCCTGACCAACGGCCACTGCCTGGAGGACGGGATGCCGGCGCCGGGGCAGGTCATCGTCGACCGGCCGTCCGCCCGGACGTTCAGGCTCCTCGACCGGACGGGCCGCACGAGCCTCGGCACCCTGAAGGCCACCAGGGTCGAGTACTCGACCATGACCGACACCGACGTCACCGTGTACCGGCTGGACGAGAGCTACGGGACCATCCGCAAGCGGTACGGGATCCCGGCGCTGCGGCTGTCGACCGCCCGTCCCTCTGACGGCACCGAGATCCGGGTCGTGTCGGGCTACTGGAAGACCGTCTACGGCTGCAAGAGCGACGCGACCGTCTACCGGCTGCGGGAGGCCGGATGGACGTGGAAGGACTCCATCCGGTACACGCCGCAGTGCCAGACGGTCCACGGCACGTCCGGCTCGCCCGTCGTCGACGCCCGCACCCGCCACGTCGTCGCGATCAACAACACCGGCAACGACGACGGCGGGCGCTGCACGCTGAACAACCCGTGCGAGGTGGACCGCGAGGGGAACGTCGACGTCCGGCGCGGCGCCCACTACGCCCAGCAGACCTACCTGCTCGCACGGTGCCTCGGCGAGGGCGGCGACGTGGTGCTGGGCGGGTCCTGCGCGCTGCCGCGGCCCTGACCCGGGTCAGCCCTCCGCGAGCAGGCCGCCGCGCAGCCGCTCGAGGGTCGCGCGCAGCAGCCGCGACACGTGCATCTGCGACAGCCCGACCTGCTCGGCGATCTGCGTCTGCGTCTTGTTGCCGAAGAACCGCAGCAGCAGGATCGTCCGCTCGCGTTCGGGGAGCTCGTCGATCAGCGGCCGCAGCGCGTCGCCGTCGATGAGGTTCTCCAGGGCGGGGTCGTCGGAGCCGAGCCGCTCGCCGACCGTCGCCGCGTCGCCCTCGGCGCCGCCGTCCGCCGGCGCCTCCAGCGACAGCGGCCGGTAGGCGTCGCAGGCGATGATCACCTGGACCGTCTCGTCCTCGGTGATCTCCATGAGCGCGGCGATCTCGCGGGTCGTGGGCGAGCGGCCGTGCTCGCGGGTGAACTTCTGGACGGCGCTCTGCAGCACCGGCCGGAGCTCCTGGATGCGCCGCGACACCCGCACGCCCCACGTCTTGTCCCGGAAGTGCCGCTTCACCTCGCCGGTCACGACCGGGTAGGCGTAGGTGACGAACCGGTCGCCGACCTCGGGGTCGAACCGGTTGATGGCCTTGACCAGCCCCAGGTACGCGACCTGCTGGAGGTCGTCCAGCGGCTCGCCCCGGTTGGCGTACCTTCGCGCGATCCCGCGGACGAGCGGCACGTGCATCTCCACGATCCGCGTGCGGAGCCGGTGGCGCCGCTGGTCGTCCTCCGGCAGGCGTCTCATCTCCGCCAGGAGGAGCTCGGCCTCGCCGTCCCCGAAGCGGGGGACCCGGGCATCGGACCGCGGGGAGCTGGACGGACGCGCCGACGTCATGGGGGTCTGGCCTCCTTGTCAGAGGTGCCGGCGATGGGCGGGGGCGCTGATCGCTGCGCCTCCTGTACCCGGCGAGCCGCCGCTCACACCGGACCCGCCGCCGTGTGGAAGGCCACCGTGTAGAAGGAGACCGGGAGGGTAGCGGGGCGGGTGACGGACGAAGGGGAGAGCCCCGTGAGCACCATCACCGAGTCGGTCAACGTCACCGTTCCGATCCGCGTCGCCTACGAGCAGTGGGCGCGGTTCGAGGAGTTCCCGCTGTTCATGGAGGGCGTCGAGGAGATCCGGCGGGTGGACGACACCACGCTGCACTGGACCGTCCGGGTCGCCGGCGTCACCCGGCGCTTCGAGGCGCGGATCACCGAGCGGCTGCCGGACGAGCGCGTCGCGTGGACGTCGACGGAGGGACCCGCGCACGCGGGCGTGGTGACGTTCCATCGCCTCGACGGCGACACCACCCGCGTCACCGCGCAGATGGAGTTCGCACCCGAGGGGTTGGTGGAGAAGGCCGGCGACAGGGCCGGGGCGCTGCACCGCCGCGTCAAGGCGGACCTGCGGCGCTTCAAGACGTTCGTGGAGTCGCGGGGCGTGCGGACGGGCGGGCGGCGCGGCGAGGCCGATCGTCCCGGGTCCTGACCGGGCGGGCCGCTCCAGCGCGTCTCCCGGTGGCCGGTAGACTGGGCGCGCGCCCTCGGGAGAGCGGCGCCGCGGCGGTGGGGCCCGCCGTCCCCGCGACGGGGGAGAACCGCGGTGCGATCCGCCAACGGTCCCTACCGGTGACCGATGTTTCCGCTGGTAGGAGTGTGCCGTGCCCGATGCCGTGACCGGACGTCCCGTGGACCCCGACGTCGACCTCAGCGTGCCGCGCCAGCGCTTCGAGCTGCGCCGCGCCCCCTGGGCGACGCTCGGCGCCATCGCGGCCGGAGGAATCCTCGGGGCGCTCGCCCGGTACGGGCTCACCGAGGCGATGCCGTACCGTCCCGGCGAGTTCCCGTGGCCGGTGTTCCTGATCAACGTGTCGGGCTGCCTGGTGATCGGGGCGCTGATGGTGCTGATCACCGAGACGTGGCGCGTGCACCGGCTCGTCCGGCCCTTCCTCGGCGTCGGGGTGCTCGGCGGCTACACCACCTTCTCCACCCATATCGTCGACTTCCAGAAGGCGCTGGCGGCCGGGGCGCCCGGGGTGGGACTGTCGTACCTCGGGGGGACGCTCGCCGCCGCGCTCGCCGCGGTGTTCGCGGGTGTCCGGCTGACCCGCCTCGCCGTCCGCGCGCGTCCCAGGGAGCGGTCATGAGAATCCAGGGTCCGGCGCTGCGCCTGACCGTGTTCGTCGGGGAGAGCGACCGGTGGAACCACCGGCCCCTGTACACCGAGATCGTGCACCGGGCCCACCGGGCCGGGCTCGCCGGCGCCAGCGTGCTGCGCGGATGCGAGGGGTTCGGCGCGTCCAGCCGCATCCACACCGCGCGCATCCTGTCGCTGTCGGAGGACCTGCCGATGGTGATCGTGATCGTGGACGCCGAGCGGAAGATCCGCGCCTTCCTGCCGGAGCTGGACGAGCTGTTGGAGGAGGGCCTGGTGATCATCGACCCGGTCGAGGTGATCCGCTACACGGGCCGCGGCACGGAGGGGAAGGCGTGACGGTCCTGCTCATCGCGCTGGGCGCCGCGCTCGGCGCGCCGCTGCGCTACCTCACCGACCGGGCCGTGCAGGCGCGCCACGACTCGGTGTTCCCGTGGGGGACGTTCACCGTCAACGTGGCGGGATCGGCGCTGCTGGGGTTCCTGGCCGCGCTGCCCCTGTCCGGGGGGCCGATGGCGTTGGCCGGGACGGGCTTCTGCGGCGCGCTGACGACGTACTCCACGTTCGGTTACGAGACGCTCCGGCTGGCCGAGGACGGCGCCCGCTTCTACGCCGTCCTCAACGCGGGCGCGAGCGTCGCCGGCGGGCTCGGCGCCGCCTACTGCGGGATGGCGCTCGCGCAGGCGTTCACGGGCTGACGGCCCGCTCCGCGCGGGGCTGCCACCGCGAGACCATCGCCTGCGGATCGTCGCCCGCGGAAGCTTGGCGCGGCCCAGGCTCGCTGACCAAGGGACCTGGCAGAACCCGGCCGGCGAGTGGGCCGCGACGGTACAGTTCCCGTCCGCCCGGTTCGGTAAACCGGCAGGTGTCCGAAGTGTCACGGCGCGGGGAGGCGGGCCACGCGGCGTTCCGTGCTCCGCCACGGACGGCCCAAGCCGGGGCCGCCGCGGGCATGGGAGCGCCGCCCCCGGGTAACAGCGCACCAGCGCGTCACCTATGGGGGATCGACATGACTCGTCCGAGCGGCGGCTGAGGGCGGCGTGCGGGCACTGGTGACCGGGTGGCCGTCCTTCCTGCACGGCGAGGCCACGGCGGGGGACGTCCTGGCGATGGAGGCCGTCCGGCGGGCCCTCGACGGCGCGGGGATCGGGTGCGACGTCGCCTGGAGCCCCGTCTTCCGGCCGGGCGGCCTCGACCTCGGCCGGGCGGATCCCGCGCGCTACACCCACCTGGTGTTCGCCTGCGGCCCGCTTCACGGCGCTCAGGTCGAGGAACTGCACCGCCGGTACGCGCGCTGCCGGCGCGTCGCGGTCGGCGTCTCGGTCATCGACCCGGACGACCCCGCCGTCACGGGCTTCGACGCCGTCCTGCCGAGGGACGCGCCGGGGACGGCGGCGCGGCACGACCTGGCGGCGCTGCCGGAGGCGGAGCGGGTGCCCGTCGCGGGCGTCGTCCTCGCCCCCGGCCAGCGCGAGTACGGGACGCGGCGCCGCCACGACCGGATCGAGGCCGAGCTCACGGACTGGCTCTCCGGCCGCGCGTGCGCGCGGATGCCCCTGGACACCCGGCTCGACCCGCGCGACTGGCGGCTGTTCTCGACGGCCGGCGAGCTGGAGTCCGCGCTCCGCCGCCTCGACGTGGTCGTCACGACGCGGCTGCACGGGCTCGTCCTCGCGCTGAAGAACGGCGTCCCCGCCCTGGCCGTCGACCCGGTGGCCGGCGGCGCGAAGGTCACGGCGCAGGCCCGCGCCTGGTCGTGGCCCGCGGTCGTCACCACGGGCGAACGCGACGCGCCGCCGCTGCTGGACCCGGCGGAACTCGACCGGTGGTGGAGCTGGTGCCTGGAGACCGGGGGCGCGGGCCGCACGCCCGCCCGGCCCCCGTCCTCCGGCCTCCTCACCGACCTCCTGGCCGCCCTCTAGCCCGTCGCGCGGACCACGGCTAGGCGGGACGGGCGATGAGCAGCTCGCGGGAGAACCACTCGATGGTGGAGCGCAGCCCCTCCTCGATGCCGAACCGGGGGCGCCAGCCCAGCACCTCCTCGGCGAGCGAGGTGTCCGGCCGCCGCACCTTCGGGTCGTCCTGCGGCCGGTCGACGAACCGGACCCGCGACGGCGACCCGGTCAGCTCGACGATCAGCCCGGCGAGGTCGGCCATCGAGATCTCGTAGGGGCTGCCGATGTTGACCGGCCCCGGATGGTCCGCCATCGCGAGCGCGATGATGCCGCGGACGGTGTCGCTGACGTGGCAGATCGACCGGGTCTGCGCACCGTCCCCGGTGACGGTGAGGTCCTCGCCGGTCAGCGCCTGCCGCAGGAACGTCGGGATCGCGCGGCCGTCGTCGGGGCGCATCCGCGGCCCGTAGCTGTTGAAGATCCGCACGATCCCGGCGTCCAGCCCGCGGGAGTGCCGGAACGCCGACGTCAGCGCCTCCCCGAACCGCTTGGCCTCGTCGTAGACGCTGCGCGGGCCGACCGGGTTGACGTTGCCCCAGTAGGTCTCGGGCTGCGGATGGACCAGCGGGTCCCCGTACACCTCGGACGTGGACGCCAGCACGAACCGGGCGCCCTTGCTCTCCGCGAGCTCCAGCGCGTTGCGGGTGCCCTGGCTGCCGACATCCAGCGTCTGGATCGGGTACCGCATGTAGTCCGCCGGGGACGCGGACGACGCCAGATGGAACACGTAGCCGACGTCGCCGGGCACGTGCACCGGCTCGGTGAGGTCGCGCCTCAGGAACCGGAAGTCCCGCCGGTCGGCGAGGTGCGCGATGTTGCGGGACGTGCCGGTCAGCAGGTTGTCCAGGCAGACGACCGAGATGTCCTGCGCCAGCAGGGCCTCGCACAGGTGCGAGCCGAGAAAGCCGGAACCTCCGGTGACGACGGCGCGGGCATGCCTCATCGGTTTCCTCCTAAGCGTGTAGCGTGAGCGCCTTCCCGGCGGCTTCGACGGCCTGGTCCGCGGAGATCTCCAGCAGACCGGGGTGGGGTTCGCGGCCGTGCGGGTCGCCGGACCGTCCCGCCCACAGCACCCGGTGCTCGGCCCGGTCGGGCGGCCCCCAGCGGGCGGGCGGGGTCGGCCCGAACAGCAGCACCGACGGCGTGCGGAAGGCGGTCGCGAGGTGCGCGACGCCGGTGTCGCCGCACAGCACCAGCCGGGCGCCCGCGACGAGCGCGGCCAGCTGCGGCAGGTGGGTGCGGCCGGCGAGGTCGTCGCGGGGGTCCAGCCCCGCGAGCTCCACGACGCGGTGCGCGAGCGGTCCCTCGCCGGGGCCGCCGGTGACGACGACCCGCTCGCCGCCGGCGCGCAGCGCCGCCGCGACCGCGGCGAACCGCTCGGCCGGCCAGCGCCGCGCCGCGAACGCGGCACCCGGATGGACGACGACGGCGCCGGGCGCGGGCGAGGGGACCGCCGGCGGCGCCAGGTCCAGGTCGTCGGGCTCGGCGTCGAACCCGTAGGCGCGCACCAGCCGACACCAGCGCGCCACCTCGTGCTCGCCCGGATCCCAGTCGGGCCCGTCGGTGTGCAGGGCGCTCGCGGACGCGAACGCCACCAGCCGGGCGGGCCGCAGCGCCGCCAGCACCCGGTGGCTCTGCGGGCCCCGGCCGTGCAGGTTGACGGCCGTGCCGACCGGCTCCGAGGGCGGCAGCGGGCCGAGCCCGGAGTCCGCCGGCATGACGTCGTCCACCGCCCCCGTGGCCAGCGCCAGGGGCGCCAGCGCGGGCGGCGCGGCGAGTGTGATCCGCGCGCCGGGCATGCCGCGCCGCAGCGCCCGCAGCGCGGGCACGGCGGTGAGCAGGTCGCCCAGCCCGAGCGCCCGCAGCACCAGCGCGCGGCGGGAGGGCGTCACGGCCACGACGGCTCGTTCGACGGGCAGACCACCATCTCCCGCACCTCGCAGCCGGGCGGCTGCCGGAGCGCGAAGGCGATCGCCGCGGCGACGTTCTCCGGCCTGTTCAGCTGGGCGTCCGGCCCCGGCTTGTACTGCTCGGTGCGGTCGTCGAAGAACGCGGTGTCCATCCCGCCCGGCACGATCATCGTGACGGAGACCCTCCCGGCCATCTCCGCGGCCAGCGCGCGCGTGAAGCCGACGACGCCGAACTTGGACGCGCAGTACGCGGTGGCGTCGCTCAGCGCCCGCAGGCCGAGCGTCGAGGCGACCGTGACGATCCGCCCGCTCGGCTCGTTCTCCAGGTAGGGGAGCGCTGCGCGGACGACCGCGGCCGTGCCGAGCAGGTTCACCTGCACGACCCGCTCCCAGTCCTCGGCGGGCACGTCGCCCAGGGTGCCGCACGCGTCGGTGCCGGCCGCGGTGACGACCGCGTTGAGGCCGCCCGCCGCGCGCGCCAGCCCGTGCACGGCGCGCTCGGCGCAGGGCCGGTCCGCGAGGTCCGCCTGCATGTGCTCGAAGTCGTCCTTCGGGGGGTGCCGGTCGAGGACGAGGGGCCGCCCTCCGTCCTCCGCGACCTTGCGCGCGACGGCCGCGCCGAGTCCGGAGGACCCGCCGGTGATGAGGACGTTCATGACGCGTTTCCCTTCGTGGTGGACAGCAGGCGCGTGGTGGAGCGCCCTTCCAGCAGAGGCAGCAGGACCACCTCGCCGTTGTGCGCCCGGACCGTCTCGGCCTCGGGCAGGATCGTCCCGGCGTAGTCGGCGCCCTTGACCCAGACGTCGGGGCGCAGCCGCTCCAGGAGCGGCGCCGGGGTGTCGTCGTCGAACACGACCGCGGCGTCCACGTCGCTGAGCGCCTCCAGCACCCGGACGCGGTCCGCGGCCGGCGTCACCGGGCGGGTCGGGCCCTTGCGGCGGCGCACCGAGGCGTCGGAGTTGACGCAGACGATCAGGCAGTCGCCGAGCCGCCGGGCCTGCTGCAGCATGCTCACGTGCCCGGCGTGCAGCAGGTCGAAGCAGCCGCCGGTCGCCACGACCGTGCCGCCCGCCCGCCGCGTCCGCTCGACGACGTCCCAGGCGTCCTCCCCGCGCTCGGGAACGAGCCGGGCCGTGCCGGACTCGGCGAGCTGCGCCGCGACGGCCGCCGCTGCGCCCGCCCGGACGTAGTCCGACGCGCGCCGCACGCCCGCGGTGACCGCGCCGGTGAGCGACGCCCCCTCCACGAGCGCCTCCACCGTTCCGGCGGCGAAGCTGTCGCCCGCGCCGCAGGCGTCGCCGCGGGCCGGCTCGGCGGGGGCCAGGAACGGCGCCTCCGACCCGTCGCACAGCAGCGCGCCCTCGGACCCGAGCGTGATCGCGACGCCCTCGATGCCCCACGCCCGGCCGAGGTGCCGGCCGCGGCGGCCCGCCGCCGACAGCCCGAACCCGGTGATGTCGGCGCCGTCCGCGGCGGCCAGCCGGGCGGCCTCCTCCTCGTTCGGGGTGAGCAGCCGCGTCCCCGGCACCGGCGGCTCGCCGCGCGGATGCGGGTCCCACACGACCGGGACCCCGCGCGGCAGCGCCGCGAGCAGCGACCGGACGGCGCGGTGCCGGGTCACCCCGCGCCCGTAGTCGGAGACCAGCACCGCGCCGGCCCCCGAGATCGCGTCGGTGACGCGCGGACCGACGGGCCCGTCGAGGGCCTGCCCTTCCCCGGCGTCCAGGCGCGCCACCGACTGGTCTCCCGAGCGGATGCGCAGCTTGCAGGGGGTGCCGCCGTGCAGGTGGAATGCGGCGACCTCCATGTGCCGCTCCAGCATGGCGCGCAGCCGCCGTCCCGGCTCGTCGTCGGCGAGCGCGGTGACCAGCACGACCTCCCGGCCGCCGGCCGCCGCCAGCAGCGCGGCCAGCCCGGCGCCGCCGGGCCGGGCGTGCTCCTCCGCCTGCTCGACGACCGGGACGGGCGCGTCCGGGCACAGCCGGCTGCTCGTGCCGACGATGTCGACGTCGAGCAGCACGTCGCCCACGACCACCAGCGGTGCGGTCATCTCGCCTCCTTCCGGGGGGACGGGCCCCCATACCTCCCGGCGGCGGCCGCGCCCGTGCGGCCGCCGCACAAGCCGAGTTCAGGCACGAGGCGCCCCCAGGGCGTCGTCGACCACCCCGCACAGCAGGTGCACCGCGGCGAGGTGGATCTCCTGGACGGTCGAGGTCGCCGCGGCCCGCACGGTGATCGCGTCGTGGCAGGCGTCGGCGAGCGGGTTCGGGCCGGGCCCGGTGACCGCCCAGGCCGTCATCCCGAGCTCGCGCGCCCGGTCCGCCGCGGTGATCACGTTGGGGCTGCGGCCGCTGGTGGACAGGCACACCAGCACGTCGCCCCGGCGGCCGTGCGCCTGCACCTGCCGGGCGAACACGTGCGCCGGGCCGTAGTCGTTGCCGATCGCGGTGAACGACGAGGTGTCGCCGTGCAGCGGGATCGCCGACAGCGGCCGCCGCTCGTCCTCGAACCGGCCGACGAGCTCGGCGGTCAGATGCTGGGCCTCGGCGGCGCTGCCGCCGTTCCCGCAGGCCAGCAGCCGGCCGCCGGCGCGCAGCACGCCGGCGAGCCGGCGGCCCCACGCCTCGATGGTCGGGACCTGCTCGCGGAACGCCAGCGCCGCGTCGGCCAGCGCCTCCAGGCGCCTGTCCTGCGCGGTGGCGATGCGGGTCCGCGCGACCCGCTGGGTGGTGGTCGTCATCAGGCGGCCACCCCGCTCAGCGCCGCCGCGCGCTCGTAGACGCCGGCGGTGTCGGCGGCGACGCGCGTCCAGGAGTAGCGGTCGCGGGCCCGGTCGCTTGCGGCGAAGCCCATCGCGGCGCGGCCGGCCGGGTCGTCCAGCAGCGACCGGATCGCGGCGGCCGCCGCCTCCGGGTCGCGCGGCGGGACGAGCACGCCGGTGGCGCCGTCCACGACGGTGTCCAGGTGCCCGCCGACGGCGCTGGCCACGACCGGCACGCCGCACGCCATCGCCTCCAGCGGCACCATGCCGAACGGCTCGTACCAGGGCAGGGTCACCACGAGGCTCGCCGACCGCAGCAGCGGCGGGACCTCCTCGCGGTCCAGCCTGCCGAGGAACTCGACCCGCCCGGCGACGCCCGCGTCCCGCGCGACGCGCCGCAGCCGCCGCACCTCCGCGTCGCCGTCCAGGCCGCTCCGCGGCGGCCCGCCGGCGACGGCCAGCTCGGCGTCCGGCAGGTGCGCCAGCGCGCGGATCGCGGTGTCCACGCCCTTGCGCTCGACGAGCCGCGACAGCACGACGAGGCGGTGCCGCTCCCGGCCGTCCGAGCCGTGCCCGTCCGGGGTGAACAGGCGGAGGTCGACGCCGCAGGGCACCACCGAGATCCGCTCGTGCGGCACGCCCATCGCGGTCAGCTCGGCGACCTCGTCGGCGCAGGTGGCGATGACCGCGTCGGCGGACAGCCCGATCGCGCGCTCCAGCTGGAGCCGCGACGCCGGGCTGGTGTCGTTGCCGCCCTGGTGGCGCCGCTTCACGGTGCCGAGCGCGTGGTAGGTCTGCACCACCGGCACCCGCCGCGCCAGCGTCGGTGCGGACGCCTGGAGCGCGGCGAGGCCGCTCATCCAGAAGTGCGCGTGCGCGACGTCCGGCGGGTCGGCGGCCCAGCGCTGCTCCAGGTACAGCCCGAAGTCGCGCATCCACGGCAGCAGGTCGTCCTTGGCGACGTGCGCGGCGGGGCCCGCCGGGACGTGCTCGACCGCCACGCCGGGCGCGAGCCGCACCCGGCGCGGCCGGGCGGGCGCGTCCCGCCGCGTGTAGACGGTGACGTAGTGGCCTTGACGCCCGAGCTCGGCCGCCAGTTCCGCGACGAAGACGTTCTGGCCGCCGCCGTCCGCCCCGCCCAGCCCGCCCTCGGCGGCCAGCGGGCTGGCGTGCTCGGAGATCATGGCTATTCTCATCGCGTTACCTCCGTGAGAGTTCGCTCCCAGTCGCGCAGGAACCGCGGCAGGCCGTAGCGTTCGACGGCGTGGGCGCGCGCCTCCTTGCCCATCTGGCGGGCGCGCGGCGGGTCGGCGGCCAGGGTCCGCGCGGCGTCGGCCAGTGCGGCGACCCGCGTGGACAGCACCCCGGCCTCCGGCGGCACCGCCTCGACCGCCTCGGTGGTGGCGAGCGCCACCACGGGCAGGCCGAGCATCATGGCCTCGATCAGGGCGAGGCCGAGCGAGGTCCACCGGTAGGGGTGGACGTAGACGCGGCGGCGGGCGAGCTCCTCGTGCATCCGCCCCTGCGGGAGGTCCTCGAACGTCCACAGGGACTCCGGCGCGATGCCGAGCGCCTCCGGGACGCCGGTGACGTTCATGCCGAACAGGTCCAGGGGGAGGGCGCGCGCCAGGCCGGCGAGCAGGTCGGTCCCGGCGACGCGTCCGCGCCGCAGCGGGTCGTTGATGACGACGCCGGCGCGGGGCATGTCGCCGGTGCAGCGGTAGCCGGGGTCGACGACGCCGTGCTCGATGACCGTGGTCGGGGCACGGCCGCAGTTCCAGAACAGCTGGTTGAAGTGGGTGACGTGCACGACCGGGATGTCGTCGCGGTCGTGCAGGAAGTGGCGGCTGTCGGGGACGACCTCCTCGGGGAGGCTCGCGTCCGCGGGCGTGCGGCGCGGGGTGTCGTGCTCGACGTAGACGGCGGGGACGTCGCGTCCGGGGCGGCGGCCGAGCCATTCCTCGGCGAGCCTCAGCTCATGGGGGCGTTGCAGGACGACGGCGTCGACGTCCTCGTGCCGCAGGCGCTCGGGGGCGACCTCGACGGCGCGGTCCGGCCAGGTGAAGGTGTCGGGGCGCCCCCGGCCGTCGGGCCCCCGGTCGGGGGTGACGGGGACGAGCGTGGTCCACGGCCCGTGCACGAACGACGTGGCCCACGAGCCGTGGACGTGCCAGAGCAGGACTCTCATCGGGCGGGGGCCTCCTCACGCGGTGTTCCGCGCGGGTCCGCGGCGACGACCTCGACGGCGGCGGCGGCCTCGTCGGCGCCGACCGACGCCAGGCAGGGGTGGCCCTCCACCGGGCACTCTCGGGCGCGGCTGTCCTTGCAGGGGGCGCCCTGGTCGCCGAGCAGCGCCATCGGCACCCCGAACGGCGCCCATCGGGCGGCGGGCACGGTCGGCGCGAACAGCGACACGACCGGGGTCCCGACGGCGGCGGCGAGGTGCGCGGGGCCGGTGTTGCCGGCGACGACGGCGCGCGCGCCGCGCAGCACCGACGCCAGCTCCGGCAGGGCGGTGCGGCCGCCGAGGTCGAGGCCGTCCTCCCCGGCGACCAGCGCGGTCAGCTCCTTCTCCTCGCCGTGCCCGGTCACGACGACCCGGTGGCCGGCGGCGCGCAGCAGCCGGACGGCCTCGGCGCACCGCTCCGGCGGCCAGGCCCGCGCCGGGACGGACGTCCCGGGATGCACCACCACGTAGCCGGCGCCGCCGGTGAGGTGGTCGGTGTCGGGCAGCGGCTCGCGCACCCGAAGCCGGGCGTCGGCGGGCGCCGGGAACCCGGCGTCCTCCGCCAGCGCCAGCATCCGCAGCGGCTCGGGCACGTCGCCCTCGGGACGGTGCCGCAGGTCCAGCAGGGAGCCGGGGTAGTCCTCGCTGATGCCCCCGATCCACGGGGTCCCGGCCAGCCGCAGCAGCAGCGCGAGCGGCAGCGGCGACTGGTGGAACGAGGTGAGGATCAGCGCCCGGTCGAAGCCCGCCAGCTTCGCGACGGCCCGCTCGACGTCGGCCCGGTCGACCGGGTCCGGCTTCGGGTCGATCCAGGGCGCGCGCCACTCGATGACCTCGTCCACGCCGGGCAGCAGGTCGGCGGCGGCACGGCCGCGCGGCCCGCACAGCAGCACGACCTCGTCCGCGCGCGCGGCGACCGCCCGTACGGCGGGCCCGGCGAGCAGCACGTCGCCGAGGTTGTCCTGACGTGCCAGCAGCACCCTCATCGCGCCCGCCTTCCGCCGAGGACCAGATCGACGGCGGCGCCGAGGTTCGGCGCGGTCTCCAGCGCCCGCGCGATCTCGGCGGGCCGGGTGCGGACGGTCGGCACCAGGATGCCCCGCGCGCCGGCCGCCGCCGCGGCCTCGATGTCGCGGCCGATGTCGCCGATGACGGCGCAGTCGGCCGGCAGCGCGCCGAGCCGCCGCACGGCCCGCACGATCATCCCGGGCCGCGGCTTGCGGCAGTCGCAGCCGTCGCCGCCGTCGTGGGGGCAGAACTCCCACACGTCGATGCGGCCGAGCAGCTCCTCGACCCGCGCGTTGACGCGCCGGACGTCGCGGACGGTGATGCGCCCCTTCGCCACGCCCGACTGGTTGGACACCACGCCGATCCGCACGCCGTGCCGGCGGAGCCGGTCCAGCGCCCGGCGCGCGCCCGGCATCGGCTCGACCAGCGCCGGGTCGCCGTTGTACGGGACGTCGCGGATGAGGGTGTCGTCGCGGTCGAACAGCACGACCCAAGGCCCGGCCCAGGGCCGGGCGTCGCGGTGCGCCAGCAGGCCCCGGATCCGGTGCCCGACGGCGGCGGGCGGGATGACGGCGCTCGTGACCGCCATCTTCAGCACCTCGCCGGGCGTCCGGGGCCCGGGACGGATCCGCTCGAACGCGAACCGGGCGGTGGAGACCGCCCACGCGCCCGCGGCCAGCGCGGCGGCGGCCGTGCCAGTCCCGCTCCCGCGCAGCGCGGCGGGCGCGGCGGCGAGCGCGGCGGTCCCGGCGGCGGCCGTCAGGACGTGCCGGCGCAGCAGGCCCCTGGCCTCGCCCGCGCGGGCCCGCCAGCCGGCGCCGTGGATCCGCCACATGAGGACGTCGTCGGCGTTGCCGGCCTGGGCGCGGACCGAGGCCCAGAACCCGGCCGGGCGCACCGGATGCGTCACGTGCCGCTCGCCCCGGACCAGGTCGTGCCCGGCGGCCAGGGCGCGCAGCGCGAGGTCGGCGTCCTCGCGGTAGGCGCGGCGGAACCGCTCGTCGAAGCCGCCCAGCTCGGCGAGCACGCCGCGCCGGTAGGCCATGTCGGCGGTGATCCATTCGGCGGCGGCGAGGCCGGCGGTGTTGCGCTCCCAGTCGGTGAGGCGGCGGCCGTCCGGCGGCGGGACGGTGACGCGGCCCTGCGATCCCGCGACCTTCGGCGGCAGCCCGGCGAGGTCGGCGGCCAGCCGCTGCGTCCAGCCGGGGTCGGGGACGACGTCGTCGTCCAGGAAGGCGACCCATTCGGTGGCGGCGTCGCGCCAGCCCGCGTTGCGCGCGGCGGCCGGGCCGCGCCCGCCGGAGCGGATCACCCGGACGCGGCGGCCGCCGGTGTCCGGCAGCGGCAGCGGCGCGCCGTGCGCGGGCCGGTCGTCCACGACGATGATCTCGTGCGGGGCGGGCTCCGGGCCGCCGGCTATCGAGTCCAGCAGCGCGTCCAGCACGCTGCGCAGGCTCGGCCTGCCGATCGTCGGGATGACGACGGTGCAGCTCATCGGGCGTGCACCTCCCGGCGGCGGACGACGAACGGGCCGATCGCCAGCAGGTCCACGGGCGCGGACCCGAAGCACTCCAGTGCGTCCCGCGGGTCGTCCACCATGGGCCGGCCCGCGGTGTTGAGGCTGGTGTTGACGACGACCGGCAGGCCGGTGCGCAGCCGGAACTCCTCCAGCAGCCGCGCGACGAGCGGTTCGTGGCCACTCGCGACGGTCTGGATCCGGGCGGTGCCGTCCACGTGGACGACGGCGGGGATCCGCTCCCGCCACTCCGGCCGGACGCGATGGACGAACAGCATGTACGGGCTCGGGATCGGGCCCTCGAAGATCTCGGCGGCGTGCTCCAGTGCGACCATCGGGGCGATGGGCCGGAATTGCTCGCGGCCCTTCACGTCGTTGAGCCGCTCGACGTTGGCGGCATGACCGGGATGGGCGAGCAGCGACCGGTGCCCCAGCGCGCGCGGGCCGAACTCCGAACGGCCCTGGAACCACGCGACGATCTCGTTGCGGGCCAGCGCCTCGCCGACGGCCGCCGCGATGTCGGGCGGACGCTCGTACGGCACCTTGGCGATGTCGAGGTACCGCGCGATCGAGGCGTCGTCCCACTGGCGGCCGAGGTCGGCGCCCGGCATCGCGGTGACGTCGTCGCCGCCGTCGTGCGCCAGGTGCAGGGCGGCGCCGAGCGCGGTGCCGGAGTCGCCCGCGGCGGGCTGCACCCAGATGTCGTCGTAGGGCCCGTCCGCGGCGAGCCGCGAGTTCGCCACGCAGTTGAGCGCGACGCCGCCCGCGAGCATCAGCCGGTGCGAGCCGGTCCGCCCGTGCAGCCACGTCACCAGGTCGAGCAGCACCTCCTCCAGCCGCGCCTGGACGCTCGCGGCGAGGTCGGCGTGGTCGCGGGTCCACTCGCCTTCGGACGAGCGGGCCTTGGCGAGCGCGCCCCAGTCGATCGGGGCGACCGCGAAGCCGCCGTCGCCCGTGGCCCGCACGTGCTCGCGCATCTCGTCGAGGAAGCGCGGCTCGCCGTAGGACGCCAGGGCCATCACCTTGTACTCGTCGCTGGAGCGCAGGAAGCCGAGGTGCTCGGTGAGGTCCTCGTACATGAGGCCCAGCGAGTGCGGCAGGCGCTGCGCGTGCAGCGGGGTCAGCTCACCGCCGGCGTAGGTCCCGGCGAGGTGCGAGTGCGACTCGCCCCGGCCGTCCAGCACGAGGACGTCGCCGTCGCAGGGCCGCGGCGCGGCCAGGGCGGCGGACGCGGCGTGCGCCACGTGGTGCGGGACGTACCGGACGATCCCGGGGTCCAGGCCGGGCAGGGCGGCGGCGAGGAAGTTCGGGGCGCGGCGCGCGTACAGGGTCCGCAGCCGCTCCCACTGCTCGTCGTGGCCGTCCAGTCCGGGCTCGACCAGGTCGGGGTCGTAGGAGTAGGCGACGGCGTCGAGGTCGCCGGGCTCGAGCCCGGCGCGTTCCAGGCACCAGCGGGCCGCCTGCTCGGGCGGTTCCCAGGCGGAGAAGGCGACCGGCCGTTTCCCGTGCTTGCGGCGGCTGAACCGTTCCTCCTCCGCCGCGGCCACGACCGTTCCGTCCACCACGAGGGCGGCGGCCGGGTCGTGGAAGATCGCGTTGATTCCGAGCACGCGCATGTATGAACCCCGTTTCGGCGCAGCGTTCGGTGGAGTACCGATGCCGTCCGTCGTGGGCATCGGCCCGGGATCTCGATGGAGCGAATCCCCTATAGGTGATTTCGGGCATTGCCGGGAAGTCCGGTTCTAAACGCTGTGCCGGGAAAAGTCGCTGATGAGCGAACTGACAGTTCAGTCGGCTTTTACGTGCATCGCGATGGCTGCGGGGGTTTATTGGGTTTGAAGACGCAAGTCGGACATGGGGGCAGGTGCGGGGGGTAGGGGGCGTGCCATGCGCTGCACCGTCGTCGTCATCACCCGGGATCGGCGGCGCTCGCTGCTGGCGACGCTCGGCCGGCTGCGGGCGCTGCCCGGGCCGCCGCCCGTCATCGTGGTGGACAACGCCTCGCGGGACGGGTCGCCCGACGCCGTCGCCGAGGAGTTCCCCGGCTTCCGGCTGATCCGGTCGCAGCGCAACCTCGGCGCCGTCGCCCGCAACCTCGCGGTCGACCACGTCCGCACCCCGTACGTGGCGTTCTGCGACGACGACACCTGGTGGGAGCCGGGCGCGCTGCCGCGCGCCGCCGACCTGCTGGACGCGCACCCGCGGCTGGCCGTGGTGACCGGGCGGATCCTGGTCGAGCCCGGTGGGCGCGAGGACCCGATCGTCCCGGAACTGCGCGGCTCGCCCGTCCCCGGGCCGTCCTGGATCCCCGGACCCGCGCTCGGCTCGTTCCTGGCGGGCGCGTCCATGCTGCGGGCCGAGGCGTTCCGGGAGGCCGGCGGGTTCTCGCCCCGGCTGTGGCTGGGCGGCGAGGAGGAGCTGCTGAGCGCCGACCTGATGGCCCTCGGCTGGCACCTCTGCTACGCCGAGGACGTCGTCGTGCACCACGAGCCGTCCCCGCTGCGCGAGGCCCACCTGCGGCGCCGGCACGGCATCCGCAACACGCTGTGGTTCACCTGGCTGCGCCGCCCGCTGCCCGTCGCGTTCCGCCGCACCGCCGGGCTGCTGCGCACGCTGCCGCGCGACCGCGTCACCGCGGGCGCGCTCGCCGAGGCGGCGGCGGGCCTGCGCTGGGTCGCCCGGGAGCGCCGGACGCTGCCGCGCGACGTCGAGGCCAGGCTGCGCAGCCTGGAGGAGGCGCAGCGGACCTCCAAGGCGCGCCGGTACGTCAGCTGATGGGAGCGGGGGAGAGCATGCCCGATGTCACGATCGTGGTCGCGACGCGCGACCGCGCCGCCGAACTGCGACACAGCCTCACCCGGCACACCGCGCCGGTCATCGTGGCCGACAACGCCTCCACCGACGGCACCGCGGAGGTCGCGGAGGACGCCGGCGCGCGGGTGCTGCGGCTGCCGGGCAACCTCGGCGCCGCCGCCCGCAACGCCGGCGTGCGGGAGGCCGCGACCCGCTACGTCGCCTTCGCCGACGACGACTCCTGGTGGGAGCCGGGCGCGCTGGAGCGGGCCGTGGAGATCCTCGACGCCCATCCGAGGACGGCGCTGCTGGCCGCCCGCGTCCTGGTCGGCGAAGACGAACGTCTGGAACCGGTGTCGGAGGCGATGGCGCGGTCACCGCTCGGGAGCCCGGACGGGCTGCCCGGGCCCGCCGTCCTCGGCTTCCTCGCGTGCTCGGCCGTCGTCCGCCGCGACGCCTACCTCGACGCCGGGGGATTCTCCGACGTCCTGCACTTCGCCGGCGAGGAGGAGCTCCTCGCGCTCGACCTCGCGTCCGCGGGCTGGGGGCTGGCCTACGTGCCGGAGCTGGTCGTGCACCACCATCCGTCGCGGAGCGGCCGGAACCCGGCGGCACGGCGCCGCCGGGAGATCCGCAACGCGCTGCTGACCGCCTGGCTGCGCCGCCCCCTTCCGGCGGTCGCGCGGATGGCCGGTGCGGCGCTCGGCACGCGTGACGGCCGGGCGGGACTCGCCGACGCGGCGCGCGCGCTGCCGCGGCTGGCCGGCGCGCGGCGCCCCCTTCCGCCCGCCGTGGAGGGCGCGCGCGCCCGCCTCGGCGGCTGACCCTCCTTCTGGAGGCGCGGCGCGTCACGCGTCGCGCGCGCCCGCCCGGTTCCGGGCCAGCAGCACGGTGAACGCGGTGCCGGCCAGGGCCACGGCCCCGAGCGCCCACCCGGTGGCGTACTCGGCGTGCCGGGTGGAGCCGCTCGACTCCGCCGCGGTCAGGAACAGCGTCCCGATCGTCGCGATGCCGATGACCTGGCTGATCTGCATGAGCGTCAGCAGCAGCCCGCTGGCGTCCGCCGCGTCCGCCGCCGGGACGTGCTCCAGCCCCGCCGTCATGATGATCGACATGACCCCGAGGCCGAACCCGATCACGGCGGTGAGCAGCTCGTACGCGACGCCGCCGCCCGCCAGCGGGCCGACGCACAGGTAGCCCGCGGCGGCGATGGCGAAGCCGACCGGGATCACCCTCCGGTGCCAGCGGGCCGGCAGCCGCTGCCAGTTCAGCCCCACCAGCGCGAACGCGGCGACGCACGGGACGAACGCCAGCCCCGACCGGAGCGGCGACATCCTCAGATCGCCCTGGAGGTGCAGCGTCGTGGTGAACAGGAACGCGCCCCATGTCCCCGGCGCCAGCATGAGCGCCCCGCAGGCGGGCAGCAGCCGCGGCGCCCGCAGCACCCGCGGCGAGATCAGCGGCCGGCCGCCGCGCGCCGCCGCGCCCCGCTCCACCGCGACGAACGCGGCGAGGAACGCGGCGCTCGCCGCGAGCGAGAACCACCCCCACAGCGGCCAGCCCAGCTCGTGCCCGAGGATCAGCGGGACGACGAACAGCAGCACGGCCGGCGACAGCGTGAGCAGCCCCGGGACGTCGAGGTCCCCGCCCCGCGCGCCGCCGTCGCGCGGCAGCAGCCGCGGCCCGGCCACCAGCAGCACCGCGCCGATCGGGACGTTGACGAGGAACACCGTCCGCCAGCCCGCGCCGAACAGGTCCGCGCTCACCAGCAGGCCCCCGGCCGCCTGGCCGACGACCACCCCGCCCGCGATCACGGCCGAGTAGAGCCCGAGCGCCCGCGCCCGCGCCGCCCCGGCGAAGTTCCGCTGGATCATCGACATCACCTGCGGCGTCATCAGCGCGGCCCCGGCGCCCTGCAGGAACCGGAACCCGACCAGCGGCCAGGTGGACGGCGCCAGGCCGCAGGCCAGCGACAGCACCGTGAACGCGGCCAGGCCGGCGTGGTACGTCCGGCGGTGCCCGGCGATGTCGCCGAGCCGCGCCCCGGTGATCAGCAGCACGGCGTAGGTGATGGTGTATCCGGCGACGATGAGCTGCAGTCCCGCGCCGGACGCGTGCAGGTCCGCGCGCATCGTCGGCAGCGCCACGTTGACGATGTTCACGTCGAGGATCGCCATGAACTGTCCCAGCAGCAGGAGGCCGAGGGTGAGGCCTCCGGGACCGCTCCGCGCATCCCGCTCGGGAACGACCCCGCGCAGATCGGTTGTCTGTGTCATGGGAACGACACTGGCGCCGATCCGGTACCGGTAACGAGAGCCCCTCGATACTGGTACTGACAGCACCTGGCAACGCGAGCGGGCAGAGGGCAGTGTGGAACCGTGACGACGACCGGAACGGCGACCGGGCGCAGGGCGTCCAGGCGCCGCACCGAACTGGCGGAGTTCCTGCGCAGCAGGCGCGAGCGGATCACCCCGCACGAGGTGGGAATGCCGCCGGGCCCGCGGCGCCGCACGCCCGGCCTGCGCCGCGAGGAGGTCGCGCAGCTCGCCGGGGTGGGCGTCACCTGGTACACCTGGCTGGAGCAGGGCCGCCCGATCAACGCCAGCACCCAGGTGCTGGACGCGGTGGCCCGCACGCTGCGCCTCGACGGCGCCGAGCGCGAGCACCTGTACCGGCTGGCGGAGGTGCCGGAGGCGGAGCCGCCGGACGAGGCCGAGCAGCTGCCCGAGGACATGCAGACGATCCTGGACGGGCTGCTGCCGCTGCCCGCGTCGGTGTGCAACGCCCGCTCCGACGTGCTCGCCTGGAACGCCGCCTATGCGGCGATCTTCCCGTCCATCGCGACCGCCCCGCCGTGCGAGCGCAACACGATGTGGATCACCTTCACGACCCCGCCGTGCTGCAACCCGGTCGGGAACATGGCCGAGGAGATGCCGATGCACGTCGCGGTGTTCCGCTACCGCTACAGCCGGCACATGAACGAGCCGGGCTGGAAGGAACTGGTCCAGCGGCTCCAAGCGGCCAATCCGGAGTTCGCGCGGCTGTGGGCCGAGCACGAGGTGGCCCTGCCGGGCCCGCGCGTGAAGGTCCTCTGGCACCCCGTGGTCGAGGAGATCCGCACCCGCACCACCAACCTGGACATCACCGGGTCGGCGGGCGCCCGGATGGTCGTGTACACGCCCACCGACGACGAGAGCCGCGAGCGGATCTCCTGGCTGCTCGCCCATCCGGAGCTCGCCGCACCGGCCCACCGCCACTGATCAGCGGCCGCGGGCGCGGCGGGCGATCACCGCGAGGTCCGTCGCCGCGATCGCGGCGACGATGACGCAGACCACCGCCGCGCCCCAGGCGGCACCGCTCCCGTCGTGGTTCGCGACGATGCCGAACACGATGGCGGCCGCGACCGCCGCCACGAGCGCGATGCCGGACAGGACGGCGCGCAGGCCCAGCGCGCTCCGCGCGGTCATCGGCTCGGTCCCCGGCGGCTGCTCGCGCCCCCCGTGCTCGCGATGCTCGCCGCCCTCGCGGCCGTGGTGGTCGTGCTCGCGGCCGTCGTCGTCCGGGCCGGGGCTCCCGGCCGTCACCGCGCGAACGTGCCGACGAGCGTGCCCGCCGCCACGACCTTGTCCTCGACGGCGTCCCTCAGCTCCTCCGCCGTGAAGCCGTCCCGCAGCCCGGACGGCTCCGACAGCCCGTACAGGCGGAAGAAGTAGCGGTGCGGGTCGTCGCCGGCCGGCGGCTTCGGCCCGCCGTACCCCTCGGTCCCGTAGTCGTTGCGGCCGAGGACCGCGCCCGTCGGCCGCTCGCCGGCGTCAAGGCCGGTGGTGACCGGGTCGATCCCGGCGACCAGCCAGTGCGCGAACGTCCCGACCGGGGCGTCCGGGTCCTCGCAGGAGAGCGCCAGCTCCACCACCTCCTCCGGGACCGGCGACCACTCCAGGGGCGGCGAGACGTCGCCCCTGTCGTGCGAGTACTCCGACGGCATGAGCGTGTGATCGTCGAATGCGGCACTGCGCAGCGTCATCTCTTCCATGCGGGCGTCGTGCCCGGTGCGGGCACGACGATGCACGCCCCGCTCCGGCCGCCGGCAGTTCCCCTCTGGGGGACGACCCCCAGGCCCCCCGGAAAGGGCGACTGACCGGCGACCTCCGCTCCGCTGGCGCTCCGCTCCGGTCGCCGGCAGTTCCCCTCTTGGGGGGCGACCCCCCAGGCCCCCCGGAAAAGCCGACTGACCGGCGACCTCCGCTCCGCTGGCGCTCCGCTCCGGTCGCCGGTCAGTCGGCGCTGGACGCCGCCCAGATGTTGATGCCGGCCTCCACCGCGTCCCGGTCGATCGCCTCCAACTCGTCCGGGGCGAAGTCGAGCCGGTCCAGCGCGGCGAGGTTCTCCTCCAGCTGCGCGACGCTGCTCGCGCCGATGAGCGCCGAGGTGACCCGCTCGTCCCGCAGCGACCACGCGAGGGCCATCTGCGCGAGGGACTGGCCGCGCCCCCGGGCGATCTCGTCGAGCGTCCGGACGTGCCGGACGTTCTCCTCGGTGAGCAGATCGCTGGAGAACGAGGTGTTCCTGCTGGCCCGCGACCCCTCCGGGATGCCGCCGAGGTACTTGCCGGTGAGCATGCCCTGCGCCAGCGGCGAGAACGCGATGCAGCCGACGCCCTCCTCCTCAAGGGTGCCGAGCAGGCCGCCCTCGATCCACCGGTTCAGCATCGAGTAGGACGGCTGGTGGATCAGCAGCGGCGTCCCCATCTCCCGCAGGATCCGCGCGGCCTCCGCGGTGCGCTTCGGCGAGTACGACGAGATCCCCGCGTACAGCGCCTTCCCGGACCGGACGGCGTGGTCCAGCGCGCCCATCGTCTCCTCCAGCGGCGTCTCCGGGTCGAACCGGTGGCTGTAGAAGATGTCGACGTAGTCCAGCCCCATCCGCTTCAGGGACTGGTCGAGGCTCGCGAGCAGGTACTTGCGCGACCCCCATTCGCCGTACGGGCCGGGCCACATGTCGTAGCCGGCCTTCGTGCTGATGACGAGCTCGTCCCGGTAGGGCGCGAGGTCCTCGCGCATGATGCGGCCGAAGTTGGTCTCCGCCGACCCGTAGGGGGGCCCGTAGTTGTTGGCGAGGTCGAAGTGCGTCACCCCGAGGTCGAACGCCCGCCGCAGGATCGCCCGCTGGACGTCGACCGGGCGGTCGTCGCCGAAGTTGTGCCACAGCCCGAGCGAGATCGCGGGGAGCCGCAGCCCGCTGCGCCCGCACCGCCGGTAGGGAAGTCGTTCGTATCGGTCGCCGTCGGCCGTGTAAGTCATGGTCACGAGTATTTCAGGCCGCCGCGCCCCGCCCGCGCCCCGGCGGCCTCGACGCAGGCGCGCACGAAGTCGCGCAGGACGGGATCGGTCGCGTCGCGCCGCCACACGACGGCGCGGACGGCCGGCGCGACGCCCTCCACCGGCCGGTAGACGATGCCCGGCCGCGCGTACACGCGGGCGCTCGACTCGGTGATCAGCGCGACGCCGCGGCCGGACAGCACCGCCTGGAGCCAGTCCTCGGAGTTCGCGACCTCGGCGCCGATCGCGGGGGTCCGGCCGAACTCGGCGGTCGCGAGCCAGAACTCGCGGAGCGGGCCGGACGAGGCCGGCAGCGCGACGAACCTCTCGTCGCGCAGGTCGTCCAGCCGGACCGTCGCGCGCGCGGCCAGCGGATGCTCCGCGGGCAGCGCGACGCGGCGGGGCTCGCGGCGCAGGATCTCCGCGTCCAGGCTCTCCTGGCCGGGCACCGGCAGCGGAAGGAACGCGGCGTGCACCCGGCCGTCGAGGACGCCCCCGGCCGGGTCGTGCCAGTCGCCGACGCGGAGGTCGGCCCGCCAGCCGGGACGGAGCTGAGCGAACCGGGCGATGACGGGCTCGATCGTCTCGGCGTCCATGCCGGAGTGGTACTCGACGCGGAGGACGCGGGACGCGGCGTCGCGGTCCCGGCGCACGCCCGCGAGCCAGGAGTCGAGGTCGCCGACCACGCCGCGCGCGACGGGCAGCAGCGATCGGCCCGAGTCGGTCAGCGCCACGCCTTGGCGGCTGCGTTCGAAGAGCGTCACGCCCATCTCCCGCTCCATCCGCCGGATCGACTTGGAGAGCGCCGGCTGGGCGATGCGCAGCCGTTCCGCGGCGCGGGTGAAGTGCAGTTCCTCGGCGACCGCCACGAAGTACCGGAGCGACCGGACCGCTATGTCCATGCCCCGAATGCTAATTCCATCCGGGCATGACGACGGATCTTGGACGTGGCGGGGCGGCCGGGGCCAGTCTCGGGGACCGAGGAGGGGGGACAGTGACGACCACTGAGATCGACATCGAGACCGCCCGCCCGGCGGGTGAGGCGGGCCGGCCGTGGGCGGGGATGGGCGCGATCGTGCTGACGTCCGTGGCGGCCATGACGCCGGCGTTCGGCGTCGCGGCGCTGGCCACGCCCGTCGAACGCGGGCTGGGGGTCTCCGCCACCGGTTTCGGGCTGGCGCTGAGCGGCTTCTTCGCGGCGAGCGCGCTGGGCTCGTTCGCCGCCAAGCGCGTCGCGGCGCGGCTGCCCGTGCCGGTGGTGCTGACGGCGGCCGGGGTGCTCGCGCTCGCCGCGCTCGCACTGGCGGCGGCCGCCGGGAACCTGGCCGCGCTGGCCGCGGCGCTGCTGGTGGGCGGGGCCGGCAACGCGCTGGTGCAGCCCGCGGCGGGCCGCTACATCGGCGCGCGGGTCCCGCGCGGGCGGCTGTCGCTCGCCACCGGCATGGTGAGCGCCGCGCTCGGTGCCGCGCCGCTCGTCCCGGGGCTGCTCGCCGGGTTCGCCGCCGGGCCGCTCGGCTGGCGGCCGGCGCTGCTGCTCGGCGCCGTCCTGCCCGCCCTGGCGATCCCGGCGGCGTTCCTGGCCGGGACGGGCCGGGCCGGTCCCGCGCCGGAGGCCGCGGCGGGCGGCGCCGCGCGGGCCGGCCGCACGCTGGTGCTGTGGACGCTCGCCGCCGGTCTCGCCACGATCGGCTCTAACGCCGCCGCGTCGTACTTCGTGCAGCTCGGCACCCACTCCGGCCTGTCGACCGCGCTCGCCGGGCTGATGCAGTCGCTGGCCGGGATCGTCGCCGTCGCCGTGCGGCTCGCCGCCGGCGGGCTGGCCGACCGCGCGCCGCGCCGCAACCCGGCGCTGGTCACCGCGATGATGCTGAGCGGCGCCGCCGGCCTCGCGCTGGTCGCCGCGGGCGGCCCCGCCGCGTTCGTCGCGGGCGCGCTGCTCGCCGTCGCCGGGGGCTGGGGCTGGACGGGCCTGCTGCTCGCCGCGGTGATGCGGCTGCTGCCGGGGCAGGGCGAGCGGGCCGGCGCGACGGTGCAGATCGGGCTGTTCGGCGGTGCGGCGGTCGCGCCGCTCGCCTTCGGCGCCGCCTCGTCCGCGCTGGGCGTTCCGGTGACCGTGCTGGTCGCGGCGCTGATCGTGCTGGCCGGGGCGGCCTCGATGCTCGCGGGGACGGCGGCGCTGCGCCGCGAGGCCGCCTAGGGCTCGGGGAGGGCGTGTTTGAGGACCTTGCCGGCGGGGTTGCGGGGGAGGGCGTCGAGGAACACGACCTCGCGGGGCACCTTGTGGCGGGCGAGGTTGGCGGCGACGTGCTTCTTCACGTCGTCCTCGCCGAGGCCGGCGGCGACGACGAAGGCGCGCAGCCGCTGGCCGAACTCCTCGTCGGGGACGCCGACGACGGCGGCCTCGGCGATGGCGGGATGGGCGGCCAGCAGGTCCTCGACCTCGCCCGGATGGACGTTCTCCCCGCCGGAGACGATCATGTCGTCGGCGCGGCCGTCCACGTGCAGCCGGCCGGCCTCGTCCAGGTGGCCGAGGTCGCCGACGGCCATCAGCCCGCCGACCTCCTCCTTGCCGCCCCCGCCGGTGTAGCCGCCGAACCGGGCGGGCGAGTCGACGAAGATCCGGCCGGTCACGCCGGGGGCGACCGGGCGGTCGTCGTCGCCGAGGATCGCCACGGTCGTCCCCGCGGGCGGGCGGCCGACGCAGCCGGGGGCGGCGGCGAGGTCGCCGGGCGTGGCGATGGTGATGCAGGACGCCTCGGTGGAGCCGTAGAAGTTGTGGAGGACGGGGCCGAACGCCTCGGCGGTGCGGCGGCCGAGGTCCGGGTCCAGCCGCGCCCCGCCCGTCAGGATCACCTTGAGCCGGGACAGGTCGCGGGCGTCGAGGGCGGGGGAGGCGAGCAGCCGGTTCAGCATCACCGGGACGGCGATCAGCGACGTGCAGCCGTGGTCGGCGAGGTCGGCCAGGACCTCCGCGGCGTCGAAGCGGCGGCGCAGCACGAGGGTGGAGCCGAGCCCGAGCGCGAGGACGGCGCAGGTCAGCCCGAACCCGTGGAACAGCGGCGGGCCGACGAACATCGCCTCGCGGCCGCGGAACGGCACCTTCGACAGGATGCCGCCGGGCAGCGCCATCGACGGCGACTGCGAGCGCGGCGCGCCCTTCGGGCGGCCGGACGTCCCGCTGGTCAGGATCACCATGGAGCTGTGCCGCGCCGGCTTGGGCGGGGGAGCGGCGCCGCCTTCGGCGATGAGGGCGTCGAGGTCGGCGTCGGTGTGGCGCGGGAGGTCGAGGCCGTCGGCGACCTTCGCGAACTCCTCGTCGTGGACCAGGACGGTCACGCCCTCGCGGGCCACGGCGTCGCGCAGCTGCGGCGCGGCGAAGTCGGTGTTGAGGAAGAGCACGGACGCGCCGGTCTTGGCCGCCGCCGACATCGCCTCGAGCAGGCCGCGGTGGTTGCGGCACAGGATGCCGACGGTCGAGTCCGCGCCGACGCCGCGCTCGCGCCACGCGTTGGCGAGGGCGTTGCAGCGCCGTTCCAGCTCCGCGAACGTCAGCGGGCCCCGCTCGTCCACGAGCCCGACGCGGTCGGGGAAGCGGTGGGCGGGCAGGGAGGTGACGGCGCCGAGCGGCCCGTACGCGCGCAGGGAGCGCGCCGCCGCCAGCAGCGCGGCCGGCGGCATCGGGCCGATCATCCCCGCGCGGGCGGCGGCGCGCAGGCCGGTCAGCTCGGCGGAGACGCGGGAGAGCGTGGGCATGCGCGCAGCGTAGTGAACGGAGGAACAGATCATCAAGATCTGTAACTTCGTTCTGCGGAAACCCGGCCAGCGGTTCCGTGGACGGATCCCGCGCAGGGACCTTCGTCCCTTGCCGGTCCCGGGCCCGACCGTGGTGAACTGGAACAAAAGGGCCCCGGCGGAGGCGGCCGGCCCGCACCGGCCGGACGACCCACGTACGGGGAGACGTTCTCTCGGGGGAGAGGCTATGGAAACCGGAATCCTGATCAGGTGGGGTGCTCCGAGGCCGGGGCGTGAGAAGGACGCCATCGACGTCCTGCAGAGCTCGATCGAGTACTTCCGCGGACTCGTGAACGACGGGAAGCTCACCTACTTCGAGCCCTTCATGTTCGGCAGCGGCGACTCCGAGGTCGAGACCGGGTTCTTCATCCTCAGGGGCGAGGTGACCCGCATCTTCGAGCTGCTCGACCATCAGGAGTTCCGCGATCTGCTCACCCGGGGCGGCATCGTGGCCGAGCACTACCGGCTCGACATGCTCGCCGTCGGCGAGAGCATCCAGCGGTGGCTCGGCGAGTACGAGCACGCCCTGACGACCGTGGGCGCCTGACCGGAAAGGCGCACGGGGCGGAACCCTCGGGTTCCGCCCTTCCGCCATGTCCGCCCCTCCCGCGCCGACCGTCACCGGAACCCCGCCAACGTGGTCGTCATATCGACAAAGACGCCCCCGTGCCGCTGTCATGTCTCCCAGGCGTGAACGGACGCCGATCGTGGCAGGAAGAACCAGAGATGTACGGACGAGGAGGTCCCTGTGGTCGTGCTGCGCAGTTACGTGTCGGGTTCCTGGCGTGCCCCCGAGGACGAGGGGGCGCCGTTGCACGACGCCGTCACCGGGGAGGAGGTCGCCCGGATCTCCTCCGCGGGGATCGACATGGGCGGCGCCCTTGAGTACGGGCGGACGGTCGGCGGACCGGTGCTGCGGGAGCTGACCTTCCACCAGCGCGCCGCGTTGCTGAAGGCGCTCGCGTCCCACCTGCGGGAGCACCGCGAGGAGCTGTACGCGCTGTCCGCGCGGACGGGCGCGACGCTGGGCGATTCGAAGTTCGACATCGACGGCGGCATCGGCGTGCTGTTCGGTTATGCGAGCAAGGGCAAGCGGGAGCTGCCGAACGACACGGTCCTGGTAGAGGGCGCCGTCGAGCCGCTCGGCGGGGGCGGCACGTTCGTCGGGCAGCATCTGTGCACGCCGTCCCACGGCGTCGCGGTGCAGATCAACGCCTTCAACTTCCCGGCCTGGGGGCCGCTGGAGAAGCTCGCCCCCGCGTTCCTCGCCGGGATGCCGAGCCTGATCAAGCCCGCGAGCCAGACCGCGTTCCTGACCGCCCGGCTGGTCGAGCTGATCGTCGAGTCGGGGCTGCTGCCGGAGGGCAGCGTGCAGATGGTCTGCGGCGACCCGCGCGACCTGCTCGACCACGTCACCGAGCAGGACATCGTGGCGTTCACCGGCTCGGCCTCGACGGCGAGGCTGCTGCGCACGCATCCGGCGATCGTCGGCAACGCGGTCCGCTTCAACGCCGAGGCCGACTCGCTGAACTGCTCGGTCCTCGGCCCCGACGCCGCGCCCGGCACCGCCGAGTTCGACCTGTACGTCAAGCAGCTCGTCGCGGAGATGACCGTCAAGGCCGGGCAGAAGTGCACCGCGATCCGCCGCGCCCTCGTCCCCGCCGCGCTGATCGACGGCGTCACCGAGGCCGTCCGGGAGCGGCTCGCGCGGGTGACCGTCGGGAACCCGGCCGACCCGGACGTGCGGATGGGCGCGCTCGCCACCCTCGACCAGCGCGAGGAGGTGCGGCGCTCGCTCAAGGCGCTGACGGACGCCGGCCGGATCGTGTTCGGCGACCCGGAGCGGGTCGAGGTCGTCGGCGCGGACGCCGAGCGCGGCGCGTTCATGTCGCCGGTGCTGCTGCGCGCCGACGACACCGGGCGCGCCGAGCCGCACGAGGTCGAGGCGTTCGGCCCGGTCAGCACCCTGATGCCCTATACCGACGCGGCGGACGCCGTCGCGCTCGCGGCGCGCGGCCGCGGCAGCCTCGCCGGGTCCGTGGTCACCGCCGACGCGGAGTTCGCGCGCGACGTCGTCCTCGGGCTCGCCCCCTGGCACGGGCGGCTGCTGGTGCTGAACTCCGAGGACGCCAAGGAGTCCACCGGGCACGGAGCGGCGCTGCCCGCGCTCGTCCACGGCGGCCCCGGCCGCGCCGGAGGCGGCGAGGAGATGGGCGGGATCCGCGGGGTCGTGCACCACATGCGGCGCACCGCCGTCCAGGCGGGGCCCGCGATGCTCACCGCGCTGACCGGCCGCTGGGTGCCCGGCACCGACCGCACCGTCACCGACGAGCACCCGTTCCGCAAGCACCTGGAGGACCTGCGGGTCGGCGACACCGCCGTCGGCGGGCCCCGCGTCGTCACGCTGGACGACATCGGGCACTTCGCCGAGTTCACCGGCGACACCTTCTACGCCCACACCGACGAGGAGGCCGCCCGCCAGAACCCGCTGTTCGGCGGCCGGGTCGCGCACGGCTACCTCGTCGTGTCGTTCGCGGCGGGCCTGTTCGTCGAGCCCGCGCCGGGGCCGGTGCTGGCGAACTACGGGCTGGAGAACCTGCGGTTCCTCACCCCGGTGAAGCCCGGCGACGAGCTGACGGTGACGCTGACCGCCAAGCAGATCTCGCCGCGCGAGGGCGCCGACTACGGCGAGGTCCGCTGGGACACCGACGTCACCAACCAGGACGGCGCGTCCGTCGCCAAGTACGACGTGCTGACGCTGGTGGCCAAACGGCCCGCGCGCGACTAGAACGGAAGGAGGGGGCGTCCGCGGGGGAGACGTCGAAGCGCCGCCGGTCGACGGGGAGCACCGATGATCAGTCCCCTGCACATCCAGACCGTGCGCGAGGTCGTGCGCACCGGATCGTTCGCGGACGCCGCCCGCAACCTCGGGTACACCGCGTCCGCCGTCTCCCAGCAGGTCGCCGCGCTGGAGCGCGCCTGCGGGCTGGTGCTGTTCGAGCGCCGGGCCCGCAGCGTGCGGCCGACGAGCGCGGCGTTCCTGCTGGTCAGCAAGGGCAACGACGTCCTGTCGGCGCTGGCCACGCTGGAGCGGGAGCTGCGCACCGTCGCCAGCGGCGAGCGCGGCGCGCTGCGGCTCGGCAGCTTCCCGACCGCCAGCTCCCGCATCCTGCCGCGGGTGCTGGCGGAGCTGTCGCGGGTCCGGCCCGGCATCGAGATCAAGCTGTCGGAGGGCGAGCCGGACGAGCTGCTGCCCGAGCTGCTGGACGGCGACCTCGACCTCCAGCTCGTCTACCGGTACGACCTGTTCCCGCGCGGCTGGCCCGACCAGATCGTCGAGACGCCGGTGATGGATGAGAACCTGGTGCTGTGCGTGCCGGCGGGGCACCCGCTGGCGGGCCGGCGCACCGCGCGGCTGCGGGACCTGCGGTCGGAGACGTGGATCGCCAGCCGTCCCGACAGCTGCGGCGCGCAGGCGCTGCTGCGGCTGTGCGGCACCGCCGGGTTCACGCCGAACATCGCGTTCCGCAGCAACGACTACGCGGTGGTGTGCGGGCTCGTCGGCTGCGGTCTCGGCATCGCGCTCGTCCCCGCGCTCGGCTGCGTCCCGCATCCGGGCCTGCGGACGCTGCGGCTCAGCCGCCGCACGCCGCGCCGCCACGTGACCGTGCTGCGCCGCACCTCCAACACCAACCCGCTGGTGAAGGACGCGATGCGCGGGCTGATGGACGTGGCGCGCGACGTCGAGGCGGAGATCAGCGGGGCCACCGGCCCTTGAGCTCCATCGCGGCGCGCACCCGCTCCTGCGCGAGCGCCAGCGCCGCCTCGTGCGTGGTCGTGCCCTCCGCGCGGGCGGCGGCGAGCACCTTCGCGGTGTTGCCCCGCATCGTCGACGAGACCGCCGCGAACACCGCGCCGGGGTCGGGGCGGAACGCCGAGTAGCGGGCGTCCATCGCGAACCCCGCCGCGACGACGCCTCCGGCGTTCGCCACGAAGTCCGGGACGACCGTGACGCCCCGCGCCGCGAGGACCCGCTGCGCCGGGCGGTCGGTCGGCAGGTTCGCGCCCTCCACGACGATCCGCGCCTCGATCCGCGCGGCGGCGTCCGCGCCGATCACGTCCTGCAGCGCGGCCGGGACGAGGACGTCGGCGGGCACCAGCAGCTCGGCCCCCGCGTCCAGGAGCCGCCCGCCGTACTCGCGGACCGCCGCGTCGCCGGCCTCGCCGCGCAGCGCGAGGAGGCGCGGGACGTCCAGGCCGTCCGGGTCGTACAGCGCGCCGTGGACGGTCGACACCGCCACGACGGTCGCGCCCAGCTCCGCCAGGCGGCGCGCGGCGGCGTGCCCGACCGCGCCGAACCCCTGCACCGCCACCCGCGCGCCGGACAGCTCCAGCCCGGCGTCGCGCGCCGCCGCGTCGGCGGCCTCCGCGACCCCGTACCCGGTCACGCCCAGCTCGTCGTAGGGCATGCCGCCCAGCGCGTGCGGGGTGCCGACCGCCGCGCCGCGGTCGCCCAACTCGTCCTGGACGATCGCCGCGTCCCGCTCCGTCAGCCCCATGTCGAGGCCCGCGACGTACCGCGAGGGGATCTCCTGCGCCAGCGCCCGCACGAACGCCCGCAGGATCCCCTCCCGGTCCGGGGACGCGGGGTCGGCCGCGATCCCCGCCTTCGCGCCGCCGAAGAACAGGTCGGCGCCCGCCCACTTGTAGGTCATCACCCGGGCGAGCCGCGCGACCTCCGCGACCGTCACGCCGGGGCTCATCCGCATGCCGCCCTTGCCCATCCCGCGGGCGGTGTTGTCGATGACGAGCACGCCGCGCATCCCGGTCCGGGCGTCCGACACGCACACGACCCGCTCGGGGCCCCACTCGTCCATCAGCGCGAGCACGTCAGACACGGTTGATCTCCGGGCGGAGGCGGTCGCCGGCGAACCGCGCGGCGTGCAGGGGGGCGACGTCCACGAAGGGCTCCCGGCGCAGGTACAGGTCGCGGACGACCTCGCCGACCGCCGGTCCCTGCAGGAACCCGTGGCCGGAGAACCCGGTCGCGTACAGGAACCGCGACACGCCGGGGTCCTCGCCGATCAGCGCGTTGTGGTCGGGCGTGACCTCGTACAGCCCGGCCCACCCGCCGGCCAGCCCGGCGTCGAGGAGGCGCGGCGCGCGGGCGGCGATGGCCTCGGTGAGCCGCGGCAGCCACGCGTCCGTCCGGTCGAGCAGGAAGCCGGGCCGCTCGTCGGGATCGGACATGCCGAGCAGCAGCCCCTCGCCCTCGCCGTGGAAGTAGAACGACGTGGTGAAGTCGATCGTCATCGGCACGGGACGCGGCAGGTCCGGCATGGGCCCGGTGAACGCGACCTGCCGCCGCAGCGGCTCGACCGGCAGGTCGACGCCCGCCATCGCGCCGACCTTCGCCGACCACGCGCCGGCGGCGCAGACGACGGCGGACGTGGCGATCCGCCCCCGCGACGTCTCCACCGCCCGGACCTCGCCGCCGGACGCGTCGATCCCGAGCACCTCGCAGCGCGTCAGCAGCGTCGCGCCGTGCCGCCGCGCGGCGGTCGCGTACCCGAGGACGACCGACTCCGGCGCGCAGTGCCCGTCGTCGGGGGAGAACGCGGCGGCGAGCAGCCCACCGGTCTCGATGAGCGGGGACAGCCGCCGCGCCTCCGCCACCGAGACCATCCGGCTCGGCACACCGAGGCCGTTCTGCAGCGCGACGCTCGCCTCGAAGGCGGCGACGTCCTCGGGCCGCGACAGCAGGAACAGGTAGCCGACCCGGTGCAGGTCGATCTCCTGCCCGGGACGCTCGCGGAACCGCGCGAACGCCTCCAGGCTGCGGGCGCCCAGCCGGATGTTCACCTCGTCGGAGAACTGCGCCCGGACCCCGCCCGCCGCCTTGCACGTCGACCCGGAGCCCAGCTCGTCCCGCTCGGCCAGCACCACCCGCACCCCGGCCTCGGCGAGGTGGAACGCGATGCTCGTCCCCATCACCCCGCCGCCGATGACGACGACGTCCGCTTCGGGCTCCACGGCGGCCCCCTACAGCCGGAAACCGAGGTCGGGGACGATCTCCAGGACGTCCATCTGCGCCTTCTGCAGCCGCCCCGAATGGTCCCAGTTCATCGACTGCCAGCGGGTGAACTGGTCCAGCACCCAGACGCCGGACTGGCGGCTGCCGTTGCCGGACCGCCCGTTCCCGCCGAACGGCAGGTGCGCCTCCGCGCCGGACGTCGAGTTGTTCACGCTGACCATCCCGGCGGACACCCGCCGCCGGAACCGGAACACCTTCGCCGGGTCCGTGGTGTAGATCGACGCGGACAGACCGTAGCCCGGCGCGTTCGCCAGCGCGATCGCCTCGTCCAGCGTCCGGTACGGGACGACGCCGACGACCGGGCCGAACGTCTCGTTCATGAACAGCTCGTCGGCGGGACCGACGCCGTCGACGATCACCGGATGGTAGAAGAGGCCGGCCTCCGGGTCCCCGACGAAGCCGGCGCGCGGGTTCGCCGCGGTGATCCGCCCGGTGCCGGACGAGCCGTGCACCGCGTGGCCGCCGCCGATCCAGCCGAGCGTCTTCTCGAACCCGGCGGCGAACCGCTCGCTGATGAGCGGGCCGTACAGGACGTCCTCGAACGGGTCGCCGACCGGTGCCGCGCGCACCGCCTCGTCCAGCTGCCGGACGAACGCGCCGTGCAGCGACTCGTGCACGATCGCCGTGCCGAGGGACGTGCAGCGCTGCCCGGCCGTCCCGAAGCCGGAGAACAGGGCGCCCTCGACGGCGAGCGGCAGCTCCGCGTCCTCGGTCACCACCATCGGGTTCTTGCCGCCGAGTTCCAGGCACGGCGTCTGCAGGTGCCGGCCGCACAGCTCGCCGATCCGCGACCCCACGTCCGTGGACCCGGTGAACCCGACCTTGTCGACGAGCCCTTCGCCGAGTGCGCGCTCCAGCCCGGCGTAGGTCTCCGGGCCGTCGGCGTAGAGGAGGTTGAGCACCCCGTCCGGCAGGCCCGCGTGCGCGAAGAGCTGGTAGAACGCCTCGGCGCAGGCCGCCGCGTACTCGGCGGGCTTCCAGACCACGGCGTTCCCGCACAGCAGCGCCGGGACGATGTACCAGGACGGCACCGCGACCGGGAAGTTCCCCGCCGTGATCACGGCGACGACGCCGACCGGGTCGCGGAACGTGAACAGCTGCTTGTCCGGCATCTCCGACGGCACGGTCCGCCCGTAGAGCCGCCGCCCCTCGCCGAGGAAGAACGCGCACGTGTCGGCGATCTCCTGGACCTCGCCGAGCGCCTCGGCGTACGGCTTGCCGACCTCGCGGGCGACGACGCGCGCCAGCGCCGGCTTGTTCGCCTCGACCAGCCGGCCGATCGACCCGACGACCTGCCCGCGGACCGGAGCCGGCACGTCGCGCCAGGCGTCCTGCGCCGCGCGCGCCGCCCGGCAGGCCCGGACGAGTCCGGCGGCGTCCGCGAGGGACACCTCCGCGACCAGGTCCGCGGTCCGGGACGGGTCGGTGGAACGGTACGAGCGCGGCCCCGCCGGGATCCGGGCGCCGCCGATGACGGAGGTGAGCACGGTTCCCACACTGAACGGGCCGCGGCGCCCGGCCAAGATCGGGCAGAGCGCGGCTTGCTTACCGCGAGGCCAAGCCCGGCTGAGGCTTCGCCCGCCGAGCACGCGCGTTAAGCATCCCTTGGCCACCTGACAACCGGATCGTGGCCTCGCACGAGTCGACCGGACGGCACGCGCGCACGATGCTCGTTACCGGATCGCTTCACCGCGCACTGCAGGAGCCCGCATGGCCGAGCCCGCCGACGTCCACTTCCTGGAGCAGGCCGCGTCGCTGAAGCCGCCGGCGTCCCCGCGCGCCCCCGGCCCGCTCGGAGACGAGGAGTGCCTGCGGCTGTTCGACGCGCAGCTCGGGAGCCGGCACCTCGACCTCGCCGCGCGATGGCTGCGCGCCCGTGACCGCGGCTACTACACCATCGGGTCGTCCGGCCACGAGGGCAACGCGGCCGTCGCCGCCGCGCTCCGTCCCGACGACCCGGCGCTCCTGCACTACCGGTCGGGCGCGTTCTTCCTGGAGCGGGCCCGGCAGGCGGGCGAGGCGGACCCGCTGCGGGACGTGCTGCTCGGCGTCGTCGCGGCGGCGGAGGACCCGATCGCGGGCGGCCGCCACAAGGTGTTCGGCAGCCGCCGCCTGCACGTCATCCCGCAGACCTCCACGATCGCCTCGCACCTGCCGCGCGCGCTCGGCGTCGCGTTCGCGATCGAACGGTCCGCGCGGCTCGGGGTCGCGTCGCCGTGGCCGCGCGACGCGGTGGCGGTGTGCAGCTTCGGAGACGCGTCCGCGAACCACTCGACGGCGGCGGGCGCGATCAACGCCGCGGTGAACTGCGGGTTCCAGGGACTGCCGATGCCGCTGCTACTGGTCTGCGAGGACAACGGCATCGGCATCAGCGTCCGCACCCCGCCCGGCTGGATCGAGGCCGCCTACGGCTCGCGTCCCGGCCTCGCCTACTTCCCGGCCGACGGCGGCGACCTGGAGGACGCCTGCGCGGCGTCCCGGCGCGCCGCCGGCTGGGTCCGCGAGCACCGCCGCCCCGCGTTCCTGCACCTGCGCTGCGTCCGGTTGATGGGCCATGCCGGCTCGGACGTCGAGTCGGCCTACCGCACGCCCGCCGAGATCGCCGCGGACCTCGCCGCCGACCCGCTGCTGCGCACCGCGCGCCTCCTCGTCGACCGGGGCATCGCGACCGCCGACGAGATCGTCCGGCTGTACGAGGCCAAGCGGCGCGCCGTGATCCGGCGCGCGGAGCAGGTCGAGGACGCCCCGCGGCTGGCGTCCGCAGCCGAGGTGGCGGCCCCGATCCGGTACCGCGTCCCCGGCCCGCGGGACCGGGCCGAGGCGCCCGGGGGAGGCGAGCGCGTCACGCTCGCGCAGGCGATCAACGGGACGCTCGCCGGCCTGCTCGACGAGCGGCCCGGCATGGTCGTGTTCGGGGAGGACGTCGCCCGCAAGGGCGGCGTCTACGGTGTGACGCGCGGGCTGGCGAGACGGGCCGGGGCGGCGCGGGTGTTCGACACGCTCCTGGACGAGCAGTCGGTCCTCGGGCTCGCGCTCGGGTTCGGCGTCGCGGGCATGCTGCCCGTGCCGGAGATCCAGTACCTCGCCTACCTGCACAACGCCGCGGACCAGATCCGGGGCGAGGCGGCGACGCTGCCGTTCTTCTCGGCGGGGCGGTACCGGAACCCGATGGTGGTCCGCATCGCCGCCTACGCGTACCAGAAGGGGTTCGGCGGGCACTTCCACAACGACAACGCCGTGGCGGCGCTCCGGGACGTGCCCGGCCTCGTGATCGCCTCTCCCGCCAGGCCCGACGACGCCGCCGGGATGCTGCGGGCCTGCGCCGACGCCGCCGAGCGCGACGGCCGGATCTGCGCGTTCCTCGAGCCGATCGCGCTCTACCACGCCCGTGACCTGTACGAGGAGGGCGACGGCGGCTGGCTCGCCCCGGCCGGCGGCACGGTGCCGCTCGGACGCGGCCGCACCTATGGGGACGGCCGCGACCTCACCATCGTCACCTTCGCCAACGGGCTCCGGATGAGCCTGCGGGCCGCGCGCCGTCTCCGGGCCGGCGGTGTCCGGTGCCGCGTGCTCGACCTGCGCTGGCTCGCCCCGCTGCCCGTGGACGACCTGCTGCGGGAGGCCCGCGCGACCGGCGCCGTCCTCGTCGCGGACGAGACGCGGCGCACCGGCGGCGTCTCCGAGGGCGTCCTGGCGGCCCTGGCCGACGCCGGGTTCGACGGCCGCGCGGCCCGCGTCGCGAGCGAGGACTCCTTCATTCCGCTCGGCGACGCCGCCGCCCGCGTGCTGCTGTCGGAGGACGCCGTCGCCGGGGCCGCCGGGCGGCTGCTCGGCCGTCCCCTCTGACGGGGGCGCCGAAGCGGGCGGAGAGCGAAGGTCCCGCCGCCCCGGTCCGGGGCGGCGGGACCGATCGCCGGACTACTTCAGGGACGCCGGGACGTCGGCGGCGTCGCCGAGCCCGACCAGGTAGTCGGCGTACTCCTTGGCATCGGCCTTCGTCACGAGCCTGCCCTGCAGCGTCTCGTCCGCCGCGACCTGCTTGCCCGCGAGGATGTCGGCGGCGAGCGCCATGACCTTCTGCCCGAGCGCGAACGGCGACTCGGCGTTGGTCGCGTACATGTCGCCCGCCGCGACGGCGGCCAGCGCGTCGGAGATGCCGTCGTTGCCGACGAGCTTCACCTTCCCGGCCAGGTTGCGGGCCTTCAGCGCGGACAGCACGCCCATGGCCATCTCGTCGTTCGCCGCGTAGACGCCGTTGATGCCGGGGTTGGCCTGCAGCACGTTCGTCATCACGTTGAGCGCCTTGGCGCGGTCGAAGTCCGCGGCCTGCTTGGCGACGACCGTGATGCCCTTGTGCTTCGCGATCTCCTCGTTGAAGCCCTTGCTGCGGTCCTGCGCGACGTTCGTGCCGAGCAGGCCCTGGATCTCCACGACCTTGCCCTTCTCACCGACGGCCTCGGCGAGCGACTTGGCGGCGTTCCGCCCGGCCTGGACGGCGTCGTAGCCGACGAACGTCGCGAGTTTGCCGCCGGACGGCTTGCGGTCGAACGCCATCACCGGGATGTTCGCGCCGTTCGCCTGCGTCACCGACGACGTCGCCGACTGGGTGCTGACCGGGTCGATGATGAGGATGCCGGTCTGCTTGGAGACGGCCGTCGTCGCCTGGTTCAGCGCGGCGGCGTCGCTGTTGTTGGCGTTCTGCACGTTCAGCTTGATGCCGAGCTTGGCCGCCTGCGCCTGGGCGCCGTTCTTGACGCTGACGAAGAACGGGTTGTTCAGCGTGCTCATGATGATCGTCGCGTCCTTCTTGCCGGACGCCTTGCCGGTGTCGGCGCCGGCGTCGTCGCCGGAGCGGCTGCACCCGGTGAGGGCGAGCGCGGCGGCGGCGGTCACGGCGATCGCGGCGCGGGTGGTACGGGCCACGCGCATGGGTGTCTCCTTTGCGGGGGTGGGGTGGGGTGGGGTTGGGGTGGGTGGGGTGGGAACCGGTCAGCGGGTCTTGGCGGCGGTGGTGCCGCGAGGCGACGTGCCGCCGTGCGCGGTGCCGTCCGCGCGTTTCGGGAGGAGGGAGCGCAGCACGTCGATGTTGCGGTCCAGGAACACGGCCAGCAGGATGACCAGGCCCTTCACGACGTTCTGCAGGAACGGCGAGACGTCGAGGAGGTTCATCCCGTTGTCGATGACGCCGAGGACGAGCGCGCCCACGAGGGTGCCGAGCAGGGTGCCGCGCCCGCCGGCGAGGCTCGTCCCGCCGATGATGACGGCGGCGATGGCCTCCAGCTCCAGGCCGGTGCCGGCGGTCGGCTCGGCGGTCGACAGCCGGGCCGTCAGGATGAACCCGGCGAGCGCCGCCAGCACCCCGCTGATCACGAACGCGAGGATCTTGACCCGGTCGGTGCGGACGCCGGACAGCCGGGCCGCCTCGGTGTTGTCGCCGGTGGCGTAGACGTGCCGGCCGAACCGCGTCCGGGCCAGCAGGTATCCGGCCACCGCGAACACCACCAGCATGATCACGACGGGGACGGGCACACCGGCGATCCGGCTCTGCCCGATGCCCTGGAAGTCGTAGTCGGTGACGGCGACGGGGTTGCCCTTGGTGAGCTGCAGGCTGAACCCCGACAGCACCGACATGGTGGCGAGCGTCGCGATGAACGACGGCATCCGCGTCTTGGTGACGAGCAGCCCGTTCACCAGCCCGATCGCGGCGCCGGCCGCCACGCCCGCGCCGACCCCGGCGACCAGGCCGTGGTCGCGGAGCGTCTGCGCGGTGACGACGGCGGTGAAGCCGAGCGCCGCGCCGACCGACAGGTCGATCTCCGCCAGGATGATCACGTAGGTCTGGCCGACCGCGAGCAGCGCCGCGACGGACGTGGCCAGCCCGACGTTCATCAGGTTGTTGTGCGTCAGGAAGACCGGCGAGGCGATGGTCAGGACGACCCCGACCAGCAGCAGCATCCAGACCGCGCGCAGCCTGCGGGCGGCGGCGGCCGCCGAGGAGAGCCGGTGCCGGGACGCGAGGCTCGTGACGGTGGAGGTCATGGGGCACCTACCAGTGCGTGTTCGAGGATGTTCTGTTCGTTCACGTCGTCGCCCGTCAGCTCGGAGACGGGCCGCCCCTCGCGCATCACGAGGACGCGGTCGGACATGGCGACGAGCTCGGGCAGGTCGGAGCTGACCAGCACGACGGCGACGCCGTCCGCGGTGAGCCCGTTGATGATCCGGTAGATCTCGGTCTTGGCGCCGACGTCGACGCCGCGGGTCGGCTCGTCCATCAGCAGCACCCGGGGGCCGGTCATGACCCACTTGGCGAAGAGGGTCTTCTGCTGGTTGCCGCCCGACAGCGACCCGACCGGGACGGACGGCGACGCCGCGCGGACCCGCAGGTCCGCCATCACCTTCCCGGTCTCGGCGCGCTCCCGGCCGCGCCGGACGACGTCGGCCGTGGTGAACCGGCCGAGGGACGGCAGCGACACGTTCGCCTCGACCGACTGCCGCATCGCGAGGCCCTCACCGGACCGGTCCGGGGTGACGTAGGCGATGCGCCCGGCGATCGCCCGCCGCGGGTCGCGCGCCCTGACCGGCTCGCCGTCCACGGTCACGGTTCCGGCGGTCAGCGGATGCAGGCCGAACAGGGCGCGCAGCAGCTCGCCGCGGCCGCAGCCGACCACGCCGCCGATGCCGAGCACCTCGCCCGCCCGGACGTCGAGGTCGACGTCATGGAACGCCGCGCCGCCCGACGCGCCCCGGACCCGCAGGACGACCCGGTCCGTGGCGTTGCGCTCCTTCGGGTAGAAGTCGTCCACGGCGTCGCCGACCATCGCGGTGACGACCTGGGCCGGCGTGAGCGACCCGGTGGGCTCGTCCAGGGTGACGCGGCCGTCGCGCAGGACGACGATCCGGTCGGACAGCTCGAACACCTCGTCCAGCCGGTGGCTGATGTAGAGGATCGTGACGCCCGCCTCGCGCAGGCGGCGGACCTGCTCGAAAAGCCGTTCCGACTCGCGCTCGTCCAGCGCCGCCGTCGGCTCGTCCAGGATCAGCAGCCGCGGCCGGTGCGTCATCGCCTTCGCGATCTCGACCATCTGCCGCTCGGCGACGCCGAGCCCGCCGACGGGGCGCCGGACGTCGATGTCCAGGCCGAGCTCCCGCAGGGCGGACGTCGCGGCCTCCGCCATCCGGCGCCGCGACACGCTCAGCCGCCCGAACCGGCCCTCCCGGTCGAGGACGTGCATGTTCTCCGCGACGGACAGGTTCGGGAACAGGTTCTGCTGGAACTCCTGGTAGATGACCTCGATGCCGAGCGCCATCGCGGCCTGCGGGTCCTTCAGGACCGTGGCCTCGCCGTCGATGAGGACGCGCCCGCCGTCGGGCTGGTGCGCGCCGGAGATCACCCGGGTGAGGGTGGACTTGCCGGCGCCGTTCTCGCCGCACAGCGCGACGACCTCGCCCTGCTCGACCGCGAGGCTCACGCCCCGCAGCACGTGGTTCTCCCCGAACGACTTGTGGACGTCGGACAGCTGCATCCGCATGTCGATCTCCCGTCAGTAGACGACGCCCGCGGTGAGCAGCACGTTCGCGTACGGGGTGAACTCCCCGGACCGCACCGCCGCCCGCGCGCCGCCGGTGGCCCGCTTGAACTCGGTGTGCGGGACGAACCGCACCGGCACGCCCGGGAGGCGCGCCTCGATCTCGGCGAGCATCTCCGGGCTGTGCAGCTTGATCTCCTCCGACATCAGCACCCCCTCCACGGCGACCTCCGCGAGGACGGCGTCCAGCAGGTCGAGGAAGCGCGGCAGGTTCTCCCGCACCGCGAGGTCGACCCGCTCCACCCCGGGCGGGATGGGCAGCCCGGCGTCGGTGACGGCGAGCAGGTCGGTGTGGCCCAGCTCGGAGATGACCCGGGCCAGCTGGCCGTTGAGCGTTCCGTTGTTGCGCCTCATCGGGCGGCTCCTTCCAGGGTGGTGCCGGTCATCAGTGCGTCCACCGCGTCGCGTCCGGGGAGGGACGGGCTCGCGCCGGGACGGGTCGTCGCCAGCGCGCCGGCGGCCATCCCGCGCCTGATGGCACGTTCCAGGTCGTCGCCGGCCGCGAGCGCCGCGCCCAGCGAGCCGGTGAACGCGTCCCCGGCGGCGGTGGTGTCGACGGCGGTGACCTCGTAGGCGGGGAAGTGGCGGGCGCCGCCGGCGGTCACGGACACCGCGCCGCCCGCGCCCAGCGTGATCAGCGCGTGGCCGACGCCGCGGTCGAGGAACCATCGCCCCGCCCGCTCGGCGGACGCCGCGTCGGTCACCTCCACGCCGGTCAGCTCGGTCGCCTCGCTCTCGTTCGGCGTGACGAGGTCGATGTTCCGCCACGCGTCGTGCGGCAGCGGCTGCGCGGGGGCCGGGTCGAGGACGACCGTCAGCCCGGCCGCCCTGCCCGCCTGCGCGGCATGGCAGGTCGTCGCGGCGGGGACTTCGAGCTGCAGCAGCAGGACGCCGACCTTCCCGGCGGTCGCGGCGATGCTCGCGTCGACCATCGCCGGACCGAGGTCCGCGTTCGCCAGGGGGGTGATGACGATGTCGTTCTCGCCGGACGCGTCGACCCGGATGTGCGCGACGCCCGTGCGGCCGTCCACGGTCCGGACCTGGTCCAGCTCGACGCCGTGCGCACGCAGGCCGTCCAGGACGATCTCGCGGAACGGGTCCCGGCCGACGCACCCGGCGAGCCACGTCCGCGCCCCCGCACGGGCGGAGGCGACCGCCTGGTTCGCCCCCTTCCCGCCGAGCACGAGGGTGAAGTCGTCGCCGAGCACGGTCTCGCCGCGCCGCGGGAACCGTGCGCTGAACGCGGTCACGTCCGCGGTGATGCTGCCGACGACGAGAACACCGTGGGGTTCCATCGCGGTCCTCCTGTTCCGGCTGTTCGAAGCATGGGTGGGGAGAGGTCACGGCGGTTCCGCCGTGTCCTTGGCCGATGTGCGGTCGTGGATCAGACCCCGACGGGGTGCCAGACGGTCTTGGTCTCCAGGAAGGCGGTCATGCGCGCGGTCCCGGGCCGGGCGTTCCAGTCGGTGGTGGTGGGACGGTGGACGCGTTTGAGGTTGCCGGCGGCTTTCTCTTCGAGGTCCTGGACGTGCTCGTCCGGGACGCCGGTGAGGTCGATGGCGTTGACGTCCATGTGGGTGGCGAGCCAGGGGGCGAGTTCGGTGCGGTGGCCGGTGAGGATGTTGATGACGCCGCCGGGCAGGTCGGAGGTGGCGAGGACTTCGGCGAGGGTGATGGCGGGGAGTGGTGCGGGTTGGGAGGCGATGACGACGGCGGTGTTGCCGGTGACGATCGCGGGTGCGATGACCGAGACCAGGCCGAGCAGGGGTGAGTCGGGGGCGATGACGGCGACGATGCCGGTGGGTTCGGGGGTGGAGAAGTTGAAGTACGGTCCGGAGACGGGGTTGGCGGCGCCGGTGACGGCGGTGATCTTGTCGGCCCATCCGGCGTACCAGACCCACCGGTCGATCGCGGCGTCCACTTCGGCGGCTGCGCCGGTTTTGGACGCGCCGGCGTGCCGGAGTTCGGCGGTGAACTGGTCGCGGCGGCCTTCGAGCATCTCGGCGATGCGGTAGAGGATCTGGGCGCGGTTGTAGGCGGTGCGGCCGGACCAGCCGGGGAAGGCTTTGCGGGCGGCGGTGACCGCGTCGCGGACGTCTTTGCGGGAGGCGTGGGCGGCGTTGGCGACGAACCGTCCTTTGGCGTCGGTCACGGGGTAGGACCTGCCTGACTCCGATCGGGGGAACGCGCCGCCGATGTACAGCTTGTAGGTCTTGCGGACGGTGAGCCGTTCAGTCCGTTCAGGCATTGAGGTAGGCCTCCAGTCCGTGGCGTCCGCCTTCGCGGCCGAACCCTGATTCCTTGTAGCCGCCGAACGGGGAGGCCGGGTCGAACTTGTTGAAGGTGTTGGCCCACACCACCCCGGCGCGCAGCCGCTGCGCGGTCCACAGGATCTGCGAGCCCTTGTCGGTCCAGATCCCCGCCGACAGCCCGTAGGGGGTGTTGTTGGCCTTGGTGACGGCTTCGTCGGGGGTGCGGAACGTCAGCACCGACAGCACCGGCCCGAAGATCTCCTCCCGGGCGATCCGATGCGAGGCCGCCACCCCGGTGAACACCGTCGGCGGGAACCAGAACCCGCGGTCGGGCAGCTCACAGGCCGGGGACCAGCGGGCCGCGCCCTCGGCTTCGCCGGCCGCCGACAACTCGCGGATCTTGGTGAGTTGCGCGGCGGAGTTGATCGCGCCGATGTCGGTGTTCTTGTCCAGGGGGTCACCGACCCGCAGCGTCGCCATCCGCGCCTTCAGCCGCTCCAGCACCTCGCCGGCGACCGATTCCTGCACCAGCAGCCGCGACCCGGCGCAGCACACGTGCCCCTGGTTGAAGAAGATCCCGTTGACGATGCCCTCGACGGCCTGGTCGAGCGGCGCGTCGGCGTAGACGATGTTGGCGGCCTTGCCGCCCAGCTCCAGCGTCAGCCTCTTGCTGGTCCCGGCGAGGGTGCGGGCGATCTGCCGTCCGACATCGGTGGAACCGGTGAACGCGACCTTGTCGACACCGGGGTGGGCGACCAGCGCGCGGCCGGTATCGCCGGCGCCGGTGATGATGTTGACGACGCCGGGCGGCAGGTCGGCCTGGCGGCAGATGTCGGCGAACAGCAACGCGGTCAGCGGCGTGGTCTCGGCCGGCTTCAGCACCACGGTGTTGCCGCAGGCCAGCGCGGGCGCGATCTTCCACGCCAGCATCAGCAGCGGAAAGTTCCACGGGATCACCTGCCCCGCCACCCCCACCGGCCGCGGATCCGGACCGAAACCGGCGTACCCGAGTTTGTCGGCCCAGCCCGCGTAGTAGAAGAACCACGCCGCGACCAGCGGCACGTCCACGTCCCGGGACTCGCGGATCGGTTTGCCGTTGTCGATCGACTCCAGCACAGCCAGCTCACGCGACCGCTCCTGGATGATCCGCGCGATCCGGTACAGGTACTTCGCCCGTTCCGCCCCCGGCATCGGACCCCACACCCGCTCAAAGGCGGCACGGGCGGCCTTAACGGCACGGTCCACATCCGATTCATCAGCGCAGGCGACATCGGCCAGCACACTCTCGTCCGCTGGGTTGATCGTCTTGAACGGCTCACCGCCACCCTCGACGAACTCGCCGTTCACGAACAGCCCGTAGGAGCCGCGGATGTCAACGACCGACGCCGACTCCGGCGCGGGCGCGTACTCGAACTCGAAAGCAGCCATGATCGCTCAGTCCAGGGTGAAGTAGTCGGGACCGGAGTACACCCCGGTGGTCAGCTTGCGGCGCTGCATCAGCAGGTCGTTCAGCACGCTGGAGGCGCCGAGGCGGAACCACTGCGGGGTCAGCCAGTCCGGCCCGGCGGTCTCGTTCACCAGCACCAGGTACTTGATCGCGTCCTTGGTGGTGCGGATCCCGCCCGCGGGCTTCACGCCGACCTGGCGGCCCGTCGCGGCGCGGTAATCGCGGACGGCCTCCAGCATCACCAGCGTCACCGGCAGCGTCGCCGCTGGGGACACCTTCCCGGTCGAGGTCTTGATGAAGTCCGCACCCGCCCGCATCGCCAGCCACGACGCCCGCCGCACGTTGTCCAGCGTCGCCAGCTCACCGGTCTCCAGGATCACCTTCAGATGCGCGTCGCCACACGCGTCCTTGACCGCGACGATCTGATCGAAGACCGTCCCGTAGTCGCCGGACAGGAACGCGCCCCGGTCGATCACCATGTCGATCTCGGCCGCGCCCGCCTGCACGGCCGCGCGGGTGTCGGCGAGCTTGGCCTCCAGCGGCGCCCGCCCCGACGGGAACGCCGTCGCCACCGACGCGACCCCCACCCCCGACCCGTCCAACGCCGCCACGGCCGTCTCCA
>NZ_JAGEOK010000001.1 GCF_017573545.1 Actinomadura nitritigenes
CCGCCCGCCTCTACCTGCCCGTCATCATGGACCCCATCTACGGCTACCAGGCCGTCAACGTCGAAGCCCAGGTCAACAACCCCGGATCACTCCTGCACTGGACCCGCAAGATGATCGAGATCCGGCAGCGCCACCCCGTCTTCGGCGTCGGCAGCTACGTCGAACTGTCCGCCTCCAACCCCTCCGTCCTCGCCTTCACCCGCGAGATCGACGAGGCGGACCAGGACCGCTGGGGCGGGATGGACACCGTGCTGTGCGTCGCGAACCTGTCGCGCTTCCCGCAGCCGGTCGAGCTCGACATGCGCCGGTTCGAGGGGTACTTCCCCGTGGAGTGCATGGGCGGCGTGCAGTTCCCCGCCATCGGCGAACTCCCCTACCTGCTCACCCTCCCCGGACACGGCTTCTACTGGTTCCAGCTCATGCCCCCGGACACCGCGCCCGCCGATCCGCTCGACGAGCTGCCCCCGGGCCCGCCCGCGGACCTGCCCGCGGCCCCGGCGGGCGGCGCCGGGCCCGCGGACACCGCCGGGGAACCCGGATCCGGCGCGGAGAAGGACGGCTGAAGGTGCTGCCACCCGAAAGCGTCCTCACGCGGGACCTCGCGGAATGGCTGCCCCGGCAGCGCTGGTTCGGCGGCAAGGACAGCCCCGTCGAGGACCTGTCCATCGGCACCGCCACCGAGCTGCGGGCCGGCGACCCGGGCCTGTACCACCTCATCCTGGACGTCCGGCAGAACGGGGCGACCGACCGCTACCAGCTCCTTCTCGGCGTCCGCCGCGACCTGCCCGGGCGGCTCGGGTACGCGCGGATCGGCGGCCCGCCCGGCGGCGGCACCGCCGTCACGCAGCACACCTACGACGCCGCGCACGACCCGGACCTGACCCGGACGCTGCTGGAGCACCTGGCCACCGGCGCGTCGGTCGGCCCGCTGCGCTTCCGGCACGTGCCGGGCGCCCGCATCCGCACGGACCTGACGAGCCTGCCCATCACGGCGGAGCAGAGCAACACCTCGCTGCTGTTCGGCGACGCGTACATCTGCAAGCTGTTCCGCCGGCTCGGCGACGGCGTCAACCTCGACCTGGAGGTCAACCTCGCGCTGACCCGCGCCGGCTGCGAGCACGTCCCCGCCGTGCACGGCTGGATCGAGCTGGCCCCCGGCGGCGACGGCGCGGGCGGCCAACCCGTCACGCTCGGCCTGCTGTCGGACTACCTGCGCACCGGCGCGGACGGGTGGAGCCTGGCGATCGCGAGCGTCCGCGACTGGTTCGCGCACACGACGGAGCCGGAGGACGACGAGTGGGCGGAGCTGGACGCCAGCGCCGCCGGCGGCGACTTCGCCGCCGAGGCGGAACGGCTCGGCGCCGCCACGGCGGACGTGCACCGTGCGCTCGCCGACGCGTTCGGCGTGACGGTCCTCCCGGCGGACGACGTCCGCGCGCTGGCCGCGCGGATGAACGAGGAGCTGACCGGGACGTGCCGCGCCGTGCCCGTCCTCGCCCCGCACGCCAAGGCGCTGACCGGCGCCTTCATCGACCTGGCCGCGCAGGCGGAGCCGCTGCCGGTGCAGCGCGTGCACGGCGATTACCACCTCGGCCAGGTGCTGCGGTCCGAGTCGGGCTGGTCGCTGCTGGACTTCGAGGGCGAGCCGGCGCGGACGCAGAGCGAGCGCCGCGCCCTGTCGCACCCGCTGCGCGACGTCGCCGGGATGCTGCGCTCGTTCGAGTACGCGGCGCGGTTCCTCATCACCCGGTCCGGGACGGTGCCGCTGGAGTCGGGCGGCCACCTGGAGACGCGGGCGCACGCGTGGGCGGCCCGCAACCGGGCCGCGTTCTGCCGGGGCTACGCGGCGGCCGGCGGCCCCGACCCGGCCGCGCACGCGGTGCTGCTGCGCGCGTTCGAATTCGAGAAGGCGGTGTACGAGGTGCGGTACGAGGCGCGGCACCGGCCGGCGTGGCTGCCGGTGCCGCTGAAGTCGCTCGCCCATCTGACCGCTTGATCAAAGACACCGAATTCCGGCATCAATTCCACTCCATGATCACGCAAAATCGGCCGGTTCTCCCCCATTCAAGCGCGGCCACCGGGTACCCGAACTGTCGGCGGGATGATCAACCGACGAGGGAAAACGGAGAGCACGCGAATGTGCATCGCACGTCACTCACATCGGGACGGCGCCGGCCGCACCGCACGCACCGGCCGATCCGCGCGCCGTACCGGGCCGGCGGGCCGGAGACACCGGACGATCGCCGTCGCCGTCACCGCGACCGCGGCCGGGTTCGCGCTGTCGGTCCCGATGGGCGCCCCGGCCAGGGCGCAGCTCAACCCGACCGTCCTGAAGCGGCTCAACCTGGACGCCGCGACGCTGAGCAAGGTCAGGGCCTACGACCGGTACCGCACCAAGGTCGCCGAGCAGCGCAGCGACGCCAAGGAGGCGCTGGCGTTCGCGCGCGCGCAGATCGGCAAGCCGTACCGGTGGGGCGCGACCGGGCCGTCCAGCTACGACTGCTCGGGCCTGGCGATGGCCGCCTGGCGCAGGGCGGGGGTGAGGCTCCCGCGCGTCACCTACTCGCAGTACCGGGCGGTGGAGCGGAAGGTGGGCCTGGGCGCCCTGAGACCCGGCGACCTCGTGTTCTTCCACGGGCGAAGTCACGTCGGCATCTATGTCGGCCACGGCCGGTTCCTGCACGCCCCGCATACCGGCGCCCGGGTGAGGATCGACAGGTTGGGCGCGGCCCGAAAACGGGAGTTCGCCGGGGCGGTACGGCCCGGCGCACCGACAAAACAGACATTTTCCCCGTCCATTCGCGAGCTCGTCGACAAGATAGACAGAATGGCGGCGCAGGATCGCGAGGCCCGGCGAAAGCCGCCAGATAAGCGGCGGACCCCCCATCTTCCGCCACCCGACGACAGACCAGCGCACCACCCGGGAAACCCCTCGGCGAACACCCCCGCACATCCCGCGGCCCAGGCACCGCGAAGCGACGACACGTCGAACCACATCAGGCCTGGCGGACCGGACAGGGAGCCGGCCCCGCGGCCGAGGCACGTCAGGCCCGCCGCACAGCACCCGCACCACGCGAACGCGGATCCCGCGGACCACGCGAACGCGGACAACGCGACCCACGCGAACCGGCCGCACGGACGCCCCGGGGACGGCTCCCGGCCCGATTCCGGATGGCGGTCCTGGACACCGTTCGCGCACTCCGAGGCGTTGAGGGCGCCCGGACACGTACCCGGATGACCACAGTGGCACCGTACGCATGACCACGACCGGCACCACCCCGGCGACGCTCCGCCGCGGTGGACGCCGCCGGCGCGCCGCCCCGGACGTCCCGATGTCCGGGGCGGCGCGCCCGTTTGATCTGGAGCGCACTCCAGGTGCTTGGCTTGCCCCATGAAGTACACGCAGCTCGGCCGTACCGGCCTGAAGGTCAGCCGCCTCGTCCTCGGCACGATGAACTTCGGCCGCCACACCGAGGAGGCCGACGCCCACGCCATCATGGACTCCGCGCTCGACGCGGGCGTCAACTTCTTCGACACCGCCAACATCTACGGCGGCCAGGGCCGCACCGAGGAGATCCTCGGCGCCTGGTTCGCCAAGGGCGGCGGGCGCCGGGAGAAGACGGTCCTGGCCACCAAGGTGTACGGCGACATGAGCCCCGAGGACGACCCGTGGCCCAACCGGGACCGGCTCTCGGCGCTGAACATCCGGCGCGCGTGCGAGGCGTCCCTGAAGCGGCTCGGCACCGACCACATCGACCTGTACCAGTTCCACCACATCGACCGGACGACGCCGTGGGAGGAGATCTGGCAGGCCGTCGACGTCCTCGTCCAGCAGGGCAAGGTGCTGTACGCCGGGTCGTCGAACTTCCCCGGCTGGGGCATCGCGCAGGCGAACGAGGCGGCCGCGCGGCGCGGCTCGCTCGGCCTGGTCAGCGAGCAGTGCCTGTACAACCTGGTCGAGCGGCGCGCGGAGATGGAGGTGATCCCGGCGGCGCAGGTGTACGGCCTCGGTGTCGTCCCGTGGTCGCCGCTGCACGGCGGCATCCTCGGCGGTGTGCTGCGCAAGCAGAGCGAGGGCAGGACGGCCCGGTCCGGGTCGGGCCTGTGGGCGAAGATGCTGGAGGACCCGGCAGAGCGCGCGCGGATCCAGGCCTACGAGGACCTCTGCGACAAGCACGGCGTCGAGGCCGGGGACGTCGGCCTCGCCTGGCTGCTGACCCGTCCCGGCGTCACCGGGCCCATCGTCGGTCCCCGCGTCCAGGAGCAGTTCGACTCCGCGCTGCGCGCCGTCGAGCTGGAGCTGTCGGAGGAGTTCCTCGCCGCCCTCGACGAGATCTTCCCCGGCCCGGGCCCCACGCCCGAGGCTTTCGCCTGGTAAGGCGGTCGGGAGCCGCGGCGGCGCCCGGTTCCCCGGGGTCCTTCTACTGGTCCCGGGGACCGGCGGTGCCGGCCCGCCGGCCGCGCCGGGCGCGGCGTCCCCTCCCGCCGCCGGCCGCGGCGCCGAGCAGCAGCGGCTCAGGCCCCGCCGGGTCCGCGGCGCCTTCGGCGACGTCGGCGACGACGCAGGTGATGTTGTCCGGGCCGCCCGCCGCGTCGGCCAGCGCGATGAGGCGGGCGACGGCGTCGGCGGGCCGCGCGGCCCCGGCCAGCGCGTCGCGGATCGCCCCGGCCGGGACGAAGCCGGACAGGCCGTCGGAGCACAGCAGGTAGCGGTCGCCGGGCGCGGCGTCCTGCCGGAACAGGTCGGGGCGCTGGTCGCCGCCGGGCAGGAGCGCGCGGAGGAGCGTCGAGCCGTGCGGGTGGTTCGCCGCCTGGTCGGGGGTGAGCCGCCCCTCGTCGACGAGCGTCTGGACCATGGTGTGGTCGCGGGTGATCTGGAAGAGGTCGCCGCCGCGCAGCAGGTAGGCGCGGGAGTCACCGATGTGCGCCACCGCGAACCCGGCGCCGTCCCAGGCCATGGCGGTCAGCGTGGTGCCCATCCCGCGCAGCTCCGGATCGCCGGCGGCCAGCTCCTCCAGCCGCGCGGCCGCCCGCGCCACCGCCGCGGCGAGCGCGGCGGCGGGGTCGCCGTCCAGGTCGCCGGCCAAGGGCGCCTCGGTGAGGACGGTGATGGCGGCGGCGCTGGCGACGTCGCCGTGCGGGTGGCCGCCCATCCCGTCGGCGACGGCAAGCAGCGACGGCCCGGCGAGCGCCGAGTCCTCGTTCACGCGCCGCCGCCTGCCGATGTCCGTCCCCGCCGCGTACCGGAGCGAGAGGTGCGCCATGCACGCCAGCGAAGCACGCCGAAACACGATTCACAAGCAGCGCGGTGATGAGATGGGATCGGCCGGCCACGCGCCGCGGCGCCCCCGCCGCCGGGACGGACACGGGGCGGAACCGGACGGCCAAAGATCGAACGTGAGGCGGCGAACCGGTATACCGTTCCAACCGACACTGATCCCCACTTACTGCGCAGATGCGGAGCGGGTTGTGAACGACGACCAGCCCTCGATCGCCGACATCCCCAACGACGTGCCGACCTCGGCGCGCGCCTACGGGTGGCTGCTCGGCGGCAAGGACAACTACGAGGTCGACCGGCAGTTCATCCGGGGGCAGCTGGAGCACCATCCGGCCGGGCTGGACATCACCCGGCAGAACCGGCTGTTCCTCTACCGGGCCGTCCGCTACCTGACGGCCGAGGCCGGCATCCGGCAGTTCATCGACATGGGGTGCGGGCTGCCGACGGACGCCAACGTGCACCAGGTCGCGCGGCAGTTCGCGCCGGACGCCCGCGTCGTGTACGTCGACATCGACCCGATCGTGCTCGCGCACGGCCGGGCCCTGCTCGCCGGCGACGCGTCCACCACGGTGATCACCGCGGACATGCGCGACCAGGAGGCCGTCCTGGAGCACGAGGACGTCAAGCGCCTCATCGACTTCTCCGAGCCGGTGGCGACGCTGTTCCTGTCGGTGGGCCACCACCTGCCGGACGCCGACGACCCGAGGGGCGTCCTGCACGCCGTCATCGACCGCGCCGCGCCGGGCAGCCACCTGACGTTCTCGCAGGTCGCGTGCGACGACCCGGTGCGCAGCGCGGAGATGACCGCGCAGGTCACCGGTGCGGGCATCCCGTGGCAGACGCGGACGCCGGCCGAGATCGACGCGCTGCTGTCGGACTTCGACCCGGTCGAGCCGGGCCTGTGCAACCTCGTCGACTGGCGGCCGATGGACCTGCAGCCGCCGCTCGCGCCCGTCCCCGAGGAGCTGCGCAAGTACGAGGGCGCCTCGAAGCTGGACACCGGCATCTACGAGTACGGCGGCGTCCTGCGCAAGCGCTGACCCGCGCCCGCGGGGCCCTGACGGGCCGTCCTCCACTCAGGTGGGGGGCGGCCCGTTCGCTTTTTCCGCACCGCCTCGGGCGGCTCCAGGCGAGCGCCGCCGCTCGCCCCTCCACCCGTCATGGGACGCATCCGGACACGTCATGCTAAGTTGCACTGAAAACCGTTTTCATTTTCAGGAGCGACCCATGCCCCCACTGCCCCCGCGCCCGCGCCCGCGCCGAGCGGCCCTCCGCACGGCCGGCGCCGCCGCCGCGGCCGCGCCCCTGCTCGCCCTCGCCGCCTGCGGCTCGCCGTCCGGGGCCGCGCCCGCCGGGACGTCCGGCGGAGCGGTGCCGGTCGTCGCCTCGACCAACGTCTACGGCGACATCGCGCGGACGATCGGCGGCGGCGAGGTGCGCGTCACCTCGTTCATCAGCGACCCGGCGCAGGACCCGCACTCCTACGAGGCCGGGACGCGCGACCGGCTCGCGCTCGCCAGGGCCGGAGTCGTGATCGAGAACGGCGGCGGCTACGACGACTTCATGGGCACGATGCTGAAGGCGTCCTCCTCCAAGGCCGCGGTCCTCGACGCCGTGCGGATCTCCGGACGGACGGCGCCGAAGGGCGGCGAGCTGAACGAGCACGTCTGGTACGACCTGCCGTCCATGGCGCTGCTCGCCGACCGGCTGTCGGCGGCGCTCGCGAAGGCCCGCCCCGGACGCGCCGCCGTCTTCACCGCGAACGCGACCGCGTTCAAGGCGAAGCTGAAGGACCTCGAAGGCCAGGTCGCGGCGCTCAAGGCCGCGCACTCCGGCGACGGCGTCGCCGTCACCGAGCCGGTCCCCCTCTACCTGCTCGAAGCGGCCGGACTGCGCAACGAGACGCCGGAGGCGTTCAGCGAGGCGATCGAGGAGGGCGACGACGTCGCGCCGCGCACCATGCGGGAGACGCTCGGGCTGTTCGGCGGCGGGAAGGTGAAGGCGCTCGTCTCCAACGCGCAGACGAGCGGCCCGCAGACCGAGCAGGTCGAGAAGGCCGCGAGGGACCACGGAGTCGCGGTCGTGCCGGTCACCGAGACCCTCCCGTCCGGGCAGGACTACATCGGCTGGATGGCCGGCACCATCGCCGCGCTCGGGAAGGCGCTGTCGTGATCTCGATGCGCGGCGGGGCGCTCCGCTACGGCGACCGGACGGTGTGGAGCGGGCTCGACCTCGACGTGGCGGCCGGGGAGTTCGTCGCCGTGCTCGGATCCAACGGGTCCGGGAAGACGAGCCTGCTGAAGGTGCTGCTGGGGCTGCGGCGGCTGTCGGCCGGGACGGTCACGGTCGGCGGGCGCCCGCCGCGCCGCGGCGGCCCCCTCATCGGGTACGTCCCCCAGCACCGCGGCGTCCCGCCGTACACCCCGCTGCGGGCCCGCGACCTGGTGCGGCTCGGCGTCGACGGGCACCGCTGGGGGCCGCGGCCCCCCGGCCCGGACGCGCGGCGCCGCGTCCGGGAGGCGCTGCGCGACGTCGGGGCGGAGGCGTTCGCCGACGTCCCGATCGAGCTGCTGTCGGGCGGCGAGCTGCAGCGCGTCCGGGTCGCGCAGGCCCTCGCGTCCGGGCCGCGGCTGCTGCTCTGCGACGAGCCGCTGGCCTCGCTGGACGCCGCGCACCAGCGGATCGTCAGCGAGCTGGTCGGCCGCCGGTGCCGCGAGCACGGCACCGCCGTCGTGTTCGTCACCCATGAGGTCGAGCCGGTCCTGCCGTTCGCCGACCGCGTCCTGCGCATGCCCGGCGGGCCGGAGGCGCGCGATGTGGCATGAGATCCTCAACTTCGACGACTACGGGGCGCTGCTCGGCCTGGTCCGCAACTCGCTGATCGCGGGCGCGGTGCTCGGGCTCGTCGGCGGCCTCGCGGGGACGTTCGTCGTCATGCGCGACCTGGCGTTCGCGGTGCACGGCATCAGCGAGCTGTCGTTCGCCGGCGCGGCCGCCGCGCTGCTGCTCGGCACCGGCGTCGCGGGCGGCTCGATCGCGGGGGCGCTGCTGGCCGCCGCGCTCATCGGGGTGCTCGGCCGCCGGGCGCGCGACCGCGGCTCGGTCATCGGGGTGCTGATGCCGTTCGGGCTCGGCCTCGGCGTACTGTTCCTGTCGCTGTACAAGGGGCGCGCCGCCAACAAGTTCGGCCTCCTCACCGGACAGATCGTCGCGATCGACACGCCCCGGCTGTCGTGGCTGCTCGGCACGTCGGCGGTCGTGCTGGTGTGCCTGGCCGTCATGTGGCGGCCGCTGGCGTTCGCGAGCCTCGACCCGGACGTGGCGGCGGCGCGCGGCGTCCCGGTGCGCGCCCTGTCGCCGCTGTTCATGCTCGTCCTCGGTCTCGCCGTCGCCGTGTCCGTGCAGGTCGTCGGGGCGCTGCTGGTGCTCGCGCTGATCTGCACGCCGGCCGCCGCCGCGGTGCGGGTGACCGCGTCGCCGGTGCTGGTGCCGGTGCTCAGCGCCGCCCTCGCGACCGTGTCGGTGGTCGGCGGGATCCTGCTGTCCCTCGGCGCCGGCGTCCCGATCAGCCCGTACGTCACCACGATCTCGTTCGCGCTGTACGCGGCGTGCCGCGGAGCGGGCGCCGTCCGGGCCCGGCGCGGCCGGCCGGCCGGCCCGCGCGCACGCCTGGCGGCACGACACCGTCCCCACATGATCTCTTGACGCCCGCTCGGCACTGGCGGCCGGGCGGGCGCGGCCCGCCGGTCGCCGTATCCGGAATTCCCGATCCCTGTTCGTCGGGACGTTGCGATTCGCTTACCCGCCGATGGGCATCGCCGCAGGTCGGCAGGGCATCAGCACTCTGCGACTGCTGGGCGACAGGGAAGAAGGGGACGCGATGTGGGACTTCGCGGGCCGGGACACCGCCATCGACCTGGGCAGCTCGACGGTGCGGATGCATGTGCGGGACCGGGGGGTCGTCGCGCGCGAGCCCTCGCTGCTCGCCCGGTGCCTGCACACCGGCAGGATCCTCGCGCTCGGGCTTCCCGCGCAGGAGATGGCCGGGCGCAACCCCGACGTCCGCCTCGTCCGGCCCATCCGCGAGGGCGCCCCCACCGAGACCGACGAGGCGGAGTACCTGATGCGCGCCCTCGTCCGCACCCACCACAAGCGCCGCTACACCGCGCGGCCCCGCCTCATCGTGACGGTGCCGAGCGGCATGTCGTCCGTGCACTACCGGGCGCTGCAGTTCTCGGCGTTCCAGGCCGGCGCGCGCCGCCTCACCCTCGTGCCGACGCCGATCGCGGCCGCCATCGGGATGGGGCTCACCTCCTCCGGACGGCCGGAGATCGTGGTCGTCGCCGACATCGGCGCCGACATCACCGACGTCGGCGTCATCTCCTTCGGCGGGCTGGTCACCTCGCACACCGCGCTCGTCGGCGGCTCGTCGCTGGACCGGGCGATCGTCGCGCTGGTCCGCCGCGAGCACGAGGTGCGGATCTCCCAGTCCAGCGCCGAGGCCGCGAAGCTGGAGGTGGGCGCGGTGCCGCCGATCGGCCGGCGCGCGCTGCGGCAGACCGTCGTGCACGGCCGCGACCTCACCACCGGCATGCCGCGCGGGGTCGTCCTCACCACCGCCGACGTCGCCCGCGCCATCGCCGCGCCCGTCGCGGAGATCGTCGCGGCGATCCAGCAGGGGCTGGCGGGCTGCGGTCCGGAGATCTCCGGGGAGCTGCTCGGCGTGGGCATCACCCTGACCGGCGGCACCGCCCGCCTGCCCGGCCTGGACAAGCTCATCCGGGAGCGCACCGGGCTGGCCGCTCGCATCGGCGACGACACCGGCGACGCCGCCGTCATCGGCGCGGCCGACGTGCTGCGCTCGTCCGGGTCGCAGGAGCCGCCCGCCCGCCGCAGTTCCCCGCGCCCGCACCTGCTCACCACCGTGCCCGAGCAGTGACGGGTCGTCCCGTCCCGCCGGGGCGGCTAGGCTGCCGCCCGGCAGGGCCGTAGCGCAGAGGTCGACGCACCGCCTGCACAGCGGAGGACGCCGGTTCGATTCCGGCCGGCCCTGCCCCTGAACGGCGATGGGGGTGCAGGTGGCGTCCGACGCGTTCGCCGCCCTGCCGGCGAGGCCGGCGGCATGGCTGCGCGCCTGGCAGCGGACGCGCCGCCACCGGGTCCCCCGGTGGATGATCGAGCGGTCGGCACGGCACCGGCGCGCGGGCGACTGGCGCGGTGCCTGCGCGGCGGCGCAGACGGACGTCGCGTTCACGCTGGACGGCGTGGCGCGCGAGCACGGGTCCGCCGTCGCCCGCCGGCTCTCCGCTGATCTGCGGCATCTCGTGCCCGACCTGCTCCGCTGGCACCTGCCCCGGGGGCCCGGCGACCTGAGCGTCTTCGACGAGCACCTGAGGTTCGTCCTCGCGCGGTACGGCGACGGCGGCCCGGTGCTCCAGGTGTCCGGCCCCCCTTCCCTGCGGGCACCGCAACGGCTGCGGCTGGTGCTCACCGCCATGGCCGACCGGCGGGCGCGCGACTGGACGGGCGCGCGCCGCCTGTTCGACGACCGGCACTGCGGAGAGCTGATCGACGACTGCGGCGGCTCCGGCCGCGTCCCGTTCTTCCACGCCGACGGGACGCCGCTGACCCCGGAGGAGCTCCCCGCGTCCGATCCGGGGCCGGGCGGCACCGCGGCCCGCGCCGAATGGTCGATCATGCGCCACGAGCAGGGCGACGTCGCCGGCGCCTTCTCCGCCGCGGGATTCGAGCTCCGGCAGCCCGCGGACCCGGCCGAGCGCGCGGCGTTCATGGACGCCCTCCGGCTGCGCCTGGAGCGGCCGCCCGTGCTGGCGGCCCGCGTCCGCCGCCTCGCCGCCGTGCGCGGCGGCGATCCGGTCGTCGCGGTCCTCGGATCGCCGTACCTCCCGCGCGGGACGGTGGCCGCCGAGGCGGGCGGCGGACGCGAGCGCCCGCTGCTGAGGCCGGCGGCGCCCGGAGAGTTCCGGAGCTCGGCGGCGCCCGACCACTGGCGGCCCTTTCCCGACGCCGACCTGCTGCTCGCGGGCCTGATCACTCCGGACGAGCTGCATCCGCTGATCCGGTCCGCGCTGTTCCCGGCGCGTCCCGCCGCCGCGCCCGCCGGGCCCGCGGATCCTGAGCCGCCGGGACCCGTGCGGGTCCGCTGCCGCGGCGAGTGGCACGAGGTCCGCTGGAGCGGCGGCGCGCTGACGGGACCGCACGCCCCCGAGGAGGACCGGCGCGAGCAGGCCCTGCGCGCGCTCGGCGGCGAGCTCTCCGGCTGCTTCGCCGTGCGGGAGGCGTGGCGGACGGGCCCGGGCCGGCTGCCGCGCGAGCTGCGGCGCCGCCGGAGCGAGCTGTTCCTGCGGGCGCTGCACGGCGACGCCCCCGGCGTGCTCCGCCTGCTGGACGCGGGGATGGACCCCCGAGCGCGCGACGGCGAGGGGCGCACCCTGCTGCACTTCCTGCACGCCATGGACCACCGCCTGGTCCTTCCCCGGCTGCTGGCCGCCGGCCTCGACGTCGACGTGCGCGACCGGTCGGACCGCACGCCGCTGTCGACGGCGGTCACCGAGCACGGCTCGCCGGACACCGTCCGGGCCCTGCTGGAGGCCGGTGCGAGCAGGGACGCCGAGGCGGGCGGTCTCCGCGTCCGGGGGACGTTCGCGTGGCTCGTCCGGCGCAGCGGGCGCGAGGACCTCGAACCGCTGCTCGCCACGCCGTGAAGATCACCGAAATTCGGGTGGTTCGCCGGGATGGTTCCGTTACGCTGCCGGTGGCGGGGCTGTAGCGCAGAGGTCGACGCACCAATACTGCATGTTGGAGGACGCCGGTTCGAATCCGGCCGGCTCCGCCCCGATCAGGCTGACGGGGACGAGGGAGTGCAGTGACGGCCGTTGCGCGAGCCGGCGGGCCGCGACCGCCGGTCGAGGACGAGGCGCCCCGCCCCGAGGAGCTCGCGGCCTGCCTGCGGCTGCTGGAGCGCGCGCGGGCCACCGACCCGGACGATCCGCGCTGGCGGGCCGTGCACGAGGCGGCGTCGCAGCTGCACCGGTCCGGCAAGAAGACGCGGAAGGCCGCCCGCCGGACGCAGCGGCGCGCCGAGGACCTCGACGCGCTGGCCGCCGCCACCCGCTTCCAGGACCAGAATCCCGGCGCCCATCCCGAGCCCGCGCCGGCGAGCCCCGCGGAGGCACGACCCGCGGAGGCGCGACCCGCGGAGGCGCGACCCGCGGAGGCGCGACCCGCGTCCGGGCGGGTGCTGTCGCGGGCGCGGACCTGCTACGTCTGCAAGGCGCCGTACCGTGACGTGCACCCCGACTACCACCTGATGTGCCCGGAGTGCGCGGCGGAGAACCTGGCGCGCCGGCACGCCCGCTGCGACCTGCGCGGGCGGCGCGCCCTCGTCACCGGCGGCCGGATCAAGATCGGCTTCCAGGTGGCGCTGAAGATGCTGCGGGACGGCGCGGAGGTGCTGGTCACCACCCGGTTCCCGCGCGACGCGGCGCGCCGGTTCGCGGCCGTCCCCGACTCCGCCGAGTGGCTCTCCCGGCTGCACGTCCACGGCGTCGACCTGCTGGACCTGCCGGGCGTCGCCGGGCTGCTGGACGCCGTGCACGCCCGCTTCGACCACCTGGACGTCCTGGTGAACAACGCGGCACAGACCGTCCGGCGGCCGCCCGCCTACCACCGGGAGGTGCGGGCGGCGGAGGCGCTGCCGCTGACCGGCGCGGCGGCGCGCGTCGACGTCGCCGAGGGCGGCCGGGCCGCGCTGGAGGCGGGCCCCACCGCCGCGCTCGCCGTGCCCGACGACGCGCTGTTCCCGGCGGGGCTGACCGACGAGACCGGGCAGCCCCTCGACCTGCGCGACCGCAACAGCTGGACGCTGCGGCTGCACGAGGTCGACCCGGGCGAGTGGCTGGAGGTGCAGATGGTGAACGCGTTCGCGCCGTTCCTGCTGACCTCGCGGCTGCGCGGGCTGCTGGAGGCGTCGCCGTTCCCCGACCGGTACGCGGTGCAGGTGTCGGCGATGGAGGGCAGCTTCTCCCGCGAGCACAAGACCGTCCGCCACCCGCACACGAACATGGCGAAGGCGGCCCTGAACATGATGACCCGCACGTCGGCCGCGGACTACGCGGCGGCGGGCATCCACATGACCAGCGTGGACACCGGCTGGGTGACCGACGAGCGGCCGCACCCGGGCAAGCTCGAGCAGTTCGCCGCCGGGTTCCGGCCCCCGCTGGACGTGATCGACGGCGCGGCCCGGGTCTACGACCCGGTCGTGCGGGGCGTCGGCGGCGAGCGGCTGTCCGGCGTGTTCCTGAAGGACTACCGACCGGTGGAGTGGTGAACAGCATGGAGCCGACCCCCGTACGCTGCCCCGCGATCGAGCACCCGGACGTGCCGCCCGCCGACCCGGCCGCGCTCGCGCCGCTGCTGGCGCGGCTCGCCGACGCGACGCCGGTCGGCGGCGACGAGGCGTTCCCGGTCGGGACGCTGCGCGGCGACGGCCGGGTGGACCTGTGCAAGCAGGGGCTCGGCGCGGCGGGGGTGGCGCGGCTCGTCCCGGCGGCCGTCGCGTCGCCGCACGCGGTGCACCTGCTGCTCGGGACGAACGCGATGGGCGGCGAGGGCGCGCGGGCGATCGCGTCGGCGCTGGAGCCGGGCCATGGCGTCCGGACGCTCTACCTGGGCTGCAACCGCATCGACGGCGACGGCGCGGCGGTGCTCGCGGACCGGCTCGCGTCCGACGGCGAGGTGCGCGCGCTGTGGCTGAAGCGCAACCCGGTCGGCGACGCGGGCGCGCGGGCGCTCGCCGCGATGCTGCGCCGCAACGCGGCGATCCGGACGCTCGACCTGGTCAACACCGGTCTCGGCATGGAGGGCCTGCGCGCGCTGCTCGACGCGCTCGTGGACCGGGACGCGCCGCTGGAGCGGCTGTTCCTCGGCGGCAACGGCATCGGCCCGGACGCGGCGGACCTGCTGGCCGCGCTGGTCCGCGACGCGGGCGTCCGCGAGCTGTACGCGCCCGCCAACCACCTCGGCGACCGCGGCGCCGCGGTGCTGGCCTCGGCCGCCGCGGCGGCGGGGCGGCCCGTCCGGTTCGGGCTCGGCGGCAACGGCGTCGGTCCGGACGGCGCGCGGTCGCTGGCCGGGGCGCTGGGCGCGCTCGAGGCGCTGGACCTGAGCCGTCCGCCGTCGGAGCGGGCGCTCGGCGCGCCGCCCAACGCCACCGGCGACGAGGGCGCGGCGGCGCTCGCGGCGGCGCTGCCCGGCAGCCCGCTGCGCCGGCTCGGGCTGAGCCACACCGGCCTCACGGGACGCGGCGCGAAGACGCTGCTGGCGGGCGTCGGCGCGGAGAGCCGGCTGGAGTACGTGGGTCTCGGCCCCGGCGTCCCGCGCAAGGTGAAGCGCGCGTTCGCGCAGCGGCTGCGCCCGGCGGCCCGCCCGCACCCCGACGTGCACGCGATCGCGAGCGTCTACCGTTGACGCCCCCAGACCGGGGCATGTCCTTCCCCGACTCCCTGCATGCGTGGCGGGAGGCCCGACGGTACGGGGTGTCCCGCGGGCGGATCGACCGGGCCGCCGAGCGGCGGCTGGCCGGGGACTGGCGGGGCGCCTGCGCGGCGGCAAACGTCGACGTCGCGTTCGATCCGGCGGAGGTCGCCTGCCAGTTCGGCGCGGACGTGCTGGCCCGGCTCGAGAACGACCTGCGCCACCTCGTCCCCGATCTGCTGCACTGGCACCTGCCCCGGGACGTGACCGGTCACGGCGGCCTCACCCCGCTGACGTCCTGGTTCCGGGCCGTCCTTGGCAGGTACGGGACGGGCCGGCCCGGGCCCGTCCCGGTGCTCACCGTCTCGGCGCCGCCCGCGCCGTCGGCACCGCAGCGGCCGGCCTTGAAGTTCGGCACCACCGCGGGGCAGGACGCGGACTGGTCGGTCGCCCGGTACCTGTTCGACGACCGACACCACCACGGGCTGCTCGGCCACTACGGCGGCGACGTTCGCGCGCCCTTCTTCGCTGCGGACGGCACCCCACGCGACCCCGCCGAGCTACCGGCGTCCGAGCCGGACGCCGACGACCGCGCGGCCCGCGGCGAGTGGGCCGCGCTGCTCGCCGAACGGCTGGCCGGCGGCGACGAGGCCACGGCCGCAGCCTTCTCCGCCGTCGGCATCGGCGTGATCGTGGAGGAGCGGCCCGGCGGGCGCTCGACCGAGCAGCAGTGGTCTCGGCTCGCCAAGCTGGCCGGATGCGCGCCCATGCTCGCGCACCAGATCGAGCGCGTGACCCGCGGCGGCGCGGCGTCCCTGACGATCCGCCTGCCCGGGCGCGGCTTCGGCCTGCACGTTGAGGCGGGGGGACGGCACCGGCGCCCGCTGATATGGGTGGCGTCCGGGGAGGAGTTCAGGCGGCGCCGCTGGGCTCCGGGCTGCTGGCATGCCCTTCCCGACCTCGCCCTGCTGCGCGCCGGGCTGGTCGCGCCGGACGAACTGCATCCCCTCGTGCGGTCGGCGCTATTCCCCGCGTACCCGGCCCCGGACCGGCCGGCCGGGCCGCCGCTCCCGGAGCCGCCACCGCCCGTGCGGGTGCGGTGCCGGGGCGAGTGGCACATGGTGCGCTCGCGCGGGGGCCGCCTGGAGATCCCGCATGGTGACGAGGAGCGGCGCCGGGAGCTGGCGCTCGGGGCGTTCGGCGGCACCGTGAACGGCTGCTTCGGCGCCCAGCGGACCTGGACGGCGGGAACGGGCTGGCTGCCGCGCGTGCTGCGCGCGCACCGCCGGGAGGTGTTCCTGCGGGCGGCGTACGGCGACACCGACGGTGTCCTGCGGCTGCTGGACGCGGGGCTCGACCCGGGCGTCCGCGACGGGCGGCGGTGGACGCTGCTGCACGCCCTCCACACGATGGACCACGAGGTGCTGCTGCCGCGGCTGCTGGACGAGGGCCTGGACGTCGACGCCACCGAGCAGGACGGATGCACGCCGCTCCTCCTCGCGGTGCTGAACCACGGCTCGCCCGCCGTCGTGCGGGCGCTGCTGGACGCGGGGGCGAGCACGGAGGCGCCGGGCGGCGCCGCGCGGGCGGTCGGCCGCCCGCGCACGCTGGCGACGGCGATCAAGCGGGCGAAACGCAAGGATCTGGAGTTCCTGCTTTGACCACGGAGACCGTGACGGGGCCGCTCGACGCGGCGGACGAGCTGAACCGGCGGGCCGGCGCCTGGCGGGCCGAGCCGGCGCGCAGCGTGCAGCTGGAGGCGCTCGCGCTGGCGGTGTCGGCGAACATCCCGGTGCTGCTGTGGGGCGAGCCTGGCATCGGCAAGTCCGCGGGCATGGAGCGGCTCGCGGAGAACCTCGGGGTGCCGCTGGAGACGGTCATCGCGAGCGTGCACGAGCCGTCCGACTTCGCCGGGCTGCCGATCATCGGGGACGACCCGGCCGCGACCGGAGTGCCGATGGCGCCGCCGGACTGGGCGGTGCGGCTCGCGGCCGCGGGCCGCGGCGTCGTGTTCTTCGACGAGCTGTCGTCGGCGCCGCCGGCGGTGCAGGCGGCGCTGCTGCGGGTCGTGCTGGAGCGGCGGGTCGGCAGCCTGCGGCTGCCCGCGCCGGTCCGGGTCGTCGCGGCGGCGAACCCGCCGGCGAGCGCGGCGGACGGCTGGCACCTGTCGCCGCCGCTGGCGAACCGGTTCGTCCACCTGCACTGGACGCACGACCCCCGCACGGTGGCGCGCGGGATGGCGGGCACGTGGCCGGAGCTGACCGTCCCGCTGGTGGACGGGACGAAGGTGTCCGCCGCGATCGCCCGCGCGCGCGGCGCGGTCTCCGGGTTCCTCACCGCGCGTCCGGGTCTGGCGCACCACCTGCCGGAGGACGCCGAGGCGCGCGGCGGCGCGTGGCCCTCGCCGCGCAGCTGGGAGATGGCGCTGCGGCTGCTGGCCACCGGGTACGCGACGGACGCCGGGCAGGACGCGGTGGCCGCCGCGGTGATCGGCGCGATCGGCGACGGCGCCGGCATCGAGCTGCTCGCCTACCTGGAGGAGCTGGACCTGCCCGACCCCGACCGGGTGCTGGCCGACCCGAAGGCGTTCGCGCTGCCCGAGCGCGGCGACCGGCAGCTCGCGTTCCTGACCGCGGTGGTCTCCTCGGTGCAGGGCGACTGCACCCGCAGGCGGTGGGAGGCGGGCTGGGAGGTGCTGGCGAAGGCGGTCGACGCGGGCGTCCCGGACGTGGCGGCGCGCGCCGCGTCGGACCTGGCGGCGCTGCGCGACGTGCGCTGGCCGGTGCCGCCGGGGATCGACGCGTTCCTCGACATCCTGCAGCTGTCCGGCGCCCTGCCCGGCGCGTGACCGCCGTGCTGGACCGGACGAAGCTGCTCGCCGCCCGCTACAAGGCCGCCGGGGACCGCCCCTACCTGGCGTCCGCGCTGTACTCGCTGACGGTCGTGCCGAGCGACCGCGTGCCGACGATGGGCGTCGACCGGCACTGGCGGTGCTACGTCTCCCCCGCGTTCGTGGACGCCACGCCCGTCGAGGAGCTGGCGGGCGTGTGGATCCACGAGGCGGCGCACCTGCTGCGCGACCACCACGGCCGCGCGTCCCGGCTCTCCGCCGCCGACCAGCGCGACCGCGGGCGGGTCAACATCGCGCAGGACTGCGAGATCAACGACGACCTGCTCGCCGACGGGCTGCCGCTGCCCGCCGGGCGGGTGCACCCCCGCGACTTCGGGCTGCCCGACGGCCGGATGTTCGAGGAGTACCTGAAGGGCGTCCCCCCGCAGCCGCACCACGACTGCGGATCGGGCGCGCACGGCGTCGCGATGCCCTGGGAGCTGGACGCGGCGGGCGCGCCGTCGGTCCGCGCGACCGAGGCGGAGGCGCTGCGGCGCGCGACGGCCCAGGCGATGCGCGCGCACCAGCGGGCGCGCGGGCACCTACCCGCCGGGTGGCGGCGGTGGGCGGACCAGGTCCTCGAACCGGTCGTGGACTGGCGGCGGGTGCTGGCGGGCGCGGTGCGGGAGGCGGTCGCGTGGGCGGGCGGCGCCGTCGACTACACCTACCGGCGGCCGTCGCGCCGCACCCCGGCGCTGCGCGGCGCGGTGCTGCCGAGCCTGCGCCGCCCGGTCCCCCGCGTCGCGATCGTCATCGACACGTCGGGGTCGATGGGCGAGGGCGAGCTGGCGGCGGCGCTCGCGGAGGTCAACGGGGTGCTGCGGGAGGTCGGCGTCCGCGGCGAGCGGCTGAGCGTGCTGGCCTGCGACGCCGACGTGCACGCGGTGTCGCGGGTGGCGTCGGCCGAGCAGGTCGAGCTCGGCGGGGGCGGCGGCACCGACATGCGGGTCGGGATCGCGCGGGCGCTCGCGCAGCGCGACCGCCCGCAGGTGGTGATCGTCCTCACCGACGGCTACACGCCGTGGCCCGCGGAGTCCCCGTCCTGCCGGCTGATCGCCGCGCTGGTCGGCGACGGCGCGCCCGACCCGCCCCGGTGGGTGGAGACGATCCGGATCGACCGGGACGTCTAGCGCCTCGCGAGGAGGGGCTCGTAGGGTACGTCCGACGATCTGGAGGAACCGATGAGCGACGTGCCCGGACGCGACGGCCACGGCGAGCCCCGGCTCGAGGAGGTGTCGGACGGCGTGTTCGCCTACCTCCAGCCGGACGGCACCTGGTGGATCAACAACACCGGCTTCCTGACCGCCGAGCGGGGCGTGATCAGCGTCGACGCGTGCTCGACCGAGCGCCGCACCCGCGCCTACCTGGACGCGATCCGGACCGTCACCGACCGGCCCGTCCGGACGCTGGTGAACACCCACCACCACGGCGACCACACGTTCGGCAACTACCTGTTCTCCGGCGCCACCATCGTCGGGCACGAGCGGACCCGCGAGAGCGCGCTCGCGTGGGGGCGGCCGTTCGACGAGCCGTTCTGGACGAAGGTGGAGTGGGGCGGCGTCGAGGTCGAGCCGCCGTTCCTCACCTACACCGACGGCGTGACGCTGTGGGCCGGCGACCTGCGCTGCGAGGTCCGGCACGTCGGCACCGCCGCGCACACCACCAACGACTCGATCGTTTGGATCCCGGAGCGCCGCGTGCTGTTCTGCGGCGACCTGCTGTTCAACGGCGGCACCCCGTTCGTCATGCAGGGCTCGGTGGCGGGCGCGATCCGGGTGCTGGAGGAGGTCGTCGCGCCGCTGGACGCGGCGACGATCGTCCCGGGCCACGGCCCCGTCGCGGGCCCGGAGCTGATCGGCCGCGTCCTCGGCTACCTGCGGTTCGTGCAGGCGACGGCGGCGGAGGGCAAGGCCGCCGGGCTGTCCCCGCTGGAGGCCGCCCGGGAGGCCGACCTCGGCGACCACGCGGAGCTGACCGACGCCGAGCGCATCGTCGGCAACCTGCACCGGGCGTACGCCGAGCTGGACGGCCTGGAGCCGGGCGGCGAGATCGACGCCGCGACGGCCCTGCTGGAGATGGTCGACTACAACGGCGGCCGCCCCCTGACCTGCCGCGCCTGACGGCCCCGCTCAGGCGGTGACGCGCTCGTCCCAGTCGACGCGGAACCGCTGCACGAACCCGAACATCCGCTCCGGGTCGACCGGGCCGGCGGGCCCGCCGGCCGACTTCTCCTTGTTCGTCCGCGCGGCCGCGGCGGCGATCGCCTCGACGCGGGGGCGCCGCAGGTTTTCGTAGGCGGTGAAGGCGGCGGACGGGCCGGGCAGGTCGCGCAGGCAGCGGGCGAGTTCGAGCGCGCTCTCGATCGCCAGCGACGCGCCCTGCCCGGAGCTGGGCGACGGCGCGTGCGCGGAGTCGCCGACGAGGACCATGCGGCCGCGGTGCCAGCGCGGGACGGGCGGCATGATGTCGATGCCGCCGAGGACGAACAGGTCCTCGGCGCCGCTGTGCCGGAGCAGCGCGGCGCCGGGGTCGTCGTCGGCGTGCAGGGCGCGGAGCCGCTCCAGCCATTCGGCGGGCGGCGTGGTCCGCGACGCGTACGCGGCGGCCGCGTCGGGTTCGGGGATGTTGCTGAACCACGCGACCCGGCCGTCCGGCATCCCCCAGTAGCCGAGGAAGGCGCGGGCGCCGAACGCGAAGTACATGAGGTCGGGGTCGGGGGTCACGCCGCTGCCGGACGCGAACCCGCCGAGCCCGATGAGCCCGGTGTACTCGGGGTCCGGGGCGGCGGGGTCGATGAGGCCGCGCACGGTGGAGCGGATGCCGTCCGCGCCGACCAGGACGTCGGCGGTGGCGGTGGTGCCGTCGTCGAACCGCGCGGTGACGCCGCCCGCGGTCTCCTCCGCGCCGGTGAGCCGCTTCCCGTACTCGGTCCGCACGCCGTTCGCGGCGGCGTGGTCGTGCAGGACGCGGTTCAGGTCGGCCCTGGCGAGGACGTGGCTCGCGGGCAGGCCGGGCAGCCCGCCGAACTCGGCGAACCGGTTGCCCTTGCCGTCGCCCATCACCATGCCGGGGACCGGGCGGCCCGCGGCCCGCACCGCGTCGGCGGCGCCGATCAGCTCCAGCGCGTTGAGGCCGTTCGGTGCGACGGTCAGCGCGGCGCCGCCGTCCTGCTCGGCGGGGTGGGCCTCGTACACGGTCGCGTCGATGCCCGCCTTGCGCAGGGCCAGGGCCGTCACCGGGCCCGCGATGCCGCCGCCGATCACCAGGGCCGTCCGTACCGGGGTCATGCCGTCTCCTCGGGTCGTCATGGCTCGATAGTCACACTGAAACTAGTCGCATGTCAACTAGTGCGAACGAGGCTAGTATCGGCGCATGAGCTCACCCGTCCGCCGTTCGCCGCTGGCCCTGACCGTGCTGGCCCTGCTGCACAACCGGCCGCTGCACCCCTACGGGATCCAGCGGCTGATCAAGGAATGGGGCAAGGAGCAGGTCGTCAACGTCGAGCAGCGCGCGAGCCTGTACCGGACGATCGACCGGCTCAACGCGGCCGGGCTGATCGCCGTCCGGCAGACCGAGCGCGGCAGCCAGTACCCGGAGCGGACCGTCTACGAGGTGACCGGGGCGGGGCGGGAGGCGGCGCGGACCTGGCTCCGCGAGATGGTCGCCGCGCCGAAGCGGGAGTTCCCCGAGTTCCCGGCGGCGGTGTCGAACATGATGCTGCTGCCGCCGGAGGAGCTGCTGGAGGTGCTGGAGGAGCGGCTGCGGGCGCTGGAGGCGGACGTCGCCGCGCTGGACGCGGGCCTCGGCGAGGAGGAGGCGATGGGCCTGCCGCGCGTCACCATGCTGGAGACCGAGTACCTGCGGGCGGTCACCGCCGCCGAGGCCGGCTGGGTGCGCTCGGTCGTGGACGACCTGCGCACGGGAAGGCTCACCTGGAGCGAGGAGATGCTCGCCGCGTTCGACGACGGCGCCCGATGACGGCGCGGCGGGAGCGGTGAAGGCGGGAGCGACGCGGAGGAGGGGTGCGGCGCCGAGCGCCGCACCCCTCCCCTACCTGCCGGCGGTCAGACGCGGCCCGCGTCCGTGATGGACACGATGGACGCGGTCTTGAGCTTCACGTGGCCCTTGCCGTTGGCCTTCACGTTCGCACTGTAGGTCTTGTACGTCCAGCCCAGGCTGTACTTGATCTTCAGCTTGTGGGTCGTCTTGCACCGGTTGTGCCAGTACACCGTGACCGAGGTGTTGCCGTCGCCCCAGGACCAGGCGAAGCAGCCGGCGACGCCGCGGTGCACGGACGCCGAGGCGGGGGCGGCGCCGACGCTCGCGCCGAGCCCGGCGGTCGCGACGGCGGCGGTGGCGATGACGGCGGCGCGGGTGCGCAGGCCGGTCCTACCCGAACGCACGGACATGGAAGATCCTCCTCGTTGACGAGTTCCGGTCGTGGTCGGAGCGGCGGGTCAGCAGGAGCCCTTGGACAGGATGCTGACCTTGTACGGCATGCTGTTGCCGATCTTCTTGTGGCCCTTGGTCTTGGCCGGGGCGACGAAGCACTTGCTGAAGTAGGTGCCGTTCGAGCGCCGGAAGTCCAGCCAGACGGCGCGCTTCTGGGAGCAGTGGTTGTTGTAGTACACGGTCGTGGAGACGTTGCCGTCGCCCCACGAGATGTTGATCTTGCTGCCCTTCGGCGACGCGCAGGACGCGGACTTGTGGTGCGTCGCGGCGGCGGAGACCTTGCCGGACGGGGCCGTCGCGGCGGACGCGGCGGGGGCGCCCGCGAGGGCGGCGGCCACTCCGGCGCCGAGCAGGACGGGAACGATCGTGCGGTACTTCACGTTGCGCCTTTCCGTGGAGTCCAGGGAGCAGGCCCGCGGATTGGTCCTGCCGACAAGGCGGAAACATCTTCCGCAGACGGTCCAAGGCTGGCACTGGACGATCTTCGTTCGCAAGCGATCCGGCGTGTCCCGGCCGCGTCCCGCGCGGCCCGCACCCGGGCGTGTCGCAGCGGCGGCGCTGCTCAGCGCCGCCGCGCGGGCGGCGGATGTGAGATGGGTCTCGTCAGCGGAGTTCGGCGGTCGCCAGCAGGCGGATGTGGGCGGTGGCCCAGGCCTCCGCGGTGCGGTCGGGGTCGTCGGAGCCGACCGTCCCGGCGAGGTCGGCGAGGGCGCCGGCGGCGGCCCGCAGCCCGGTGCGCCGCAGGTCGTCGCCGGCGCGGGCGATCCGGTCGCGCAGCCCGGGCGTGGCGTGCAGCAGCCCGCGGTGCGCGGCCTCGGCGCAGACGTCGAGCGCCGCCCGGACGACGTCGCCGAGGGGGTCGGGCGCGGCGGGGGACGGGCCGTCCAGCACGGCGGCGCCGTCGCCCGGCGCCAGGTCGGGCACGACGGGGCCCGACCCGGTCAGCACCGCGAACGGGTCGATGACGAGCCCGCCCCGGTCGCGGCGGACGGCGCCGGTCACCATGCGGGGCGCGTCGGCCAGCGCGGCGGCGAGCGCGTCGAGCGCGGCCGGACGGTACGGGCCGTGCTCGGCGGACACGACCGCCGTCGTGCCCGCCGCGTCGGCGACGACCGCTTCGAGGCGCTGCGCGCCGGGGTGGTAGCCGACGTCGCGCACCTCGGCGATCTCGACCGCGCGGACGAACTCGGCCTCCACGCGCGGCCGGACCAGGCGGGGCGGCAGCGCGTCCAGCGCGCGCTCCTCGGCCTTCAGGTCGCGGACGAGCAGCCCGGCGGGCAGCCCCTCCCAGGCGTTGCCGAGCGGGGTCACGGTGGTCTTGGCGATCCGTCCGGCGGCGACGCGGACGACCCGTCCGGCGCTCCGGGACGCGCTCTCGGACACGACGTTCGCGGCGGCGAGGGCGCGCAGCGGGGAGCCGAGGATCCGGCGCCCGGCGAGGTCGGCGCCGGTGAGCGCCTCGCCCTCCGGGACGTTCCAGCGGCGCTTGAGCACGAGGACGACGCCGGTGCCGGCGTGCGCGAGGAACAGGTCGGCGGTGCGGACCTCGTCGCTGCCGCCGACGCGGCAGCCGAGCGCGGTGAGCCGGACGCGGCGCAGCGGCGTCTCGGCGGACTCGTCGGTGCCGAGGACCTGCGAGCGGGTGCCGCCGGCGGCGGAGGCGCGGTGCCGCGCGTGCACCTCGGCGATGAGGGCGGCGAACCGCGCGGGGTCGTGGGCGGCGTCGCGCTCGTGGTAGGCGGCGAGCTGCCCGGCGAGGTCGTCCACGGCGCCGGCGGGCCAGTGGAGGTTCCGCGCGGCCAGCTCGCCGGCGGTGCGGCGCAGCGCGGTGGCGAGGACGGGCCCGGCGTGCACGGCGCCCTCCAGCAGGACCTGGTCCACGAGGCGGACGGCCGCGTCGAGCCCGCCGGAGCGGTCCTCGCCCTTCCCGTCGCCGCCGACGTCGAGCCGGACGTCGGCGCCGGTGAGGCCCTGCTCGTCGGCGGCGCGGAACGCCCAGGCGGCCAGCACGGTCATCTCGCCGCGGACGGACGCGACCGCGTCGGTGTGCACGTAGCCGAGCTCGCCCGGCACGAGGAACCGGACGGTGCAGGTCTGGAGCTCGACGCGCGCGACGGGGTCGTCCGGCGTCGGCCGGTGGATCGCGGCGGCGTACCCGGCGCGGTGGGCGCGGCGGGCGGCGGTGAGGGCGCGGCGGCCGAGGACGGCGGCGAGCGCGTCGTCGTCGAACGCCCCGGGCGACCAGTCGGCGACCTCGGCGGCGGCGGGCTCGCCGGCGTCATCCTCGGGGGCGGCGGCACCGGCGGCGTCGCGCTGGTACGCCAGGACGAGGCAGATCTGGTGGCGGCACGTCCCGGTCGCGGCGCAGGTGCAGGTCGCGGCCTCCAGGCCCGCGCCCGCCGCCAGCACCGCCGTGGTCCCGTCGGGGTACCTGCCCTCGACGCCGCCGTCCGGCGCGACGGTCAGCTCCGGGCCGTTGCCCGCGTCGAGGTCCTTCGCGGCGCGCTTGACCAGGCCCCGGTTCGTGAGGGCCGCGAGGGAGTCCGGTGTCAGCGCGAGCAGGTCGGCGCGCGTCACGATCCGATCCTCTCCGCGACGAACTCGGCGAGCCGGCCGGGCGTCATCGCGCCGACGTGCGCGCCGACGGCGGCGAGCCGCCGCCCCATGTCGCGGTCGAAGGCGGGATTGGCGTCCTCGTCGAGCGCGGCGAGGCCGAGCACGCAGGTGCCCTGCTCGACCAGGCGCCGGACCTCCCGGACGAGCCGCCCCGCGTCGCCGCCCTCGTAGAAGTCGCTGATGACGGCGACGATCGCGCGGCGCGGGTTGTCGACGAGGCCGGCGCCGTAGGCGACCGCGCGGGCGATGTCGGTGCCGCCGCCGAGCTGCACCTTCATCAGCAGCTCCGCCGGGTCGGTGACGTCGGACGTCAGGTCCACGACGGCGGTGTCGAACGCGACGAGGTGGGTCCTCAGCCCCGGCAGCCCCCACAGGCACGCGGCGGTGACCGCCGAGTGGATCACCGAGTCGAGCATCGAGCCGGACTGGTCGACCAGCAGGATCATCTGCCACTGCTCGACGTGCCGCCGCGTCCGCGACACGAACCGCGGGTTCTCGATGTAGAGGCGGCGCTCGTCGGGGCGGTAGTGCGCGAGGTTGGCGCGGACCGTGCCGTGGAAGTCGAAGTTGCGGGAGTTGCGGATGCGGCTCGGGCGCCGCGACCGGGTGCCGTGGAACGCCTGCCTGACCTCCGTGGCGAGCTTCTCCATCAGCTCCCGCACCACGGCCTCGACGATCCGCCGCGCGAGCGCGAGGACCTCCGGGTTCATCAGGTGCTTGGTGCGCAGGACGGCGCGCAGCAGCGACCGGTCCGGCTCGATCCGCTCCAGCACGGCCGGGTCGGTGACGATGTCGTGGATCTCGTAGCGCTCGACGGCGTCGCGTTCGAGCCGCTCGATGGTCTCCTTGGGGAACAGCCGGTGCACGTCGTCGAGCCAGTCGACGGTGGTGAGCACGGACTCCCCGTCGCCGCCGGTCCGGTCGCCGGAACGGCCGCCCCCGGACGCGGAGCCGGAGCCCGCGCCGCCGCGGCGGACGCCGCGCCGGGCGAGCTCGGGGTCGCGGCCGTAGAGCCAGTCGAGGGCGCGGTCGCGCGCGGCGGCGTCGGCGCCGAGCGGCCCGGCGGCGCCGCCGGCGGGCGCGCCGAGGATCAGCCGCCAGCGCTCCAGGTCACCGGCGGGGGCCTCGGGTGGGGTCATGGTCGTCCTCCGGTGAGTCCGGCGGCCTCGAGGGCGCGGTCGACGCGCTCCTCCAGGGCGCGCGCTTCGGCGATGACGAGGGGGTCGCGCGGCGCGCGCAGCAGCCCGCGGGCGGACCCGCGCAGGCCGCGGCGGGCCAGCAGCCGCTCGGCGATCGTCTCCCGCTCGCGCGGCGGGAAGAACTCGAACGCCTGCCGCAGCGCGGGCAGCGCGACGAGGAAGTCCTCGTCGGTGAGCGCGCCGACCAGCTCGTCCAGGACGGCGAGGACGGTCCCGCCGGGGTCGAGGACCTCCTGCCTGGCCAGCGCGAACAGCCCGGCGAGCCAGTCGCCGAACACCCGCGGCCCGGCGGCGCCGCGCACCGCGCGGGCGGGGTCGGCGGTGTCGCCGAGCGCCCGGCCGAGGCCGAACGCGGCGCCGCGCAGGTCGGGCGGCGCGTCGGGGGCGGCGGCGACGCGGCCGGCCACGCCGAGCGCCGCGTCCCGGTCGACGCGCAGCGTCCCGGCGGCGTGCAGCAGCGCGTCGCGGGCCGCGGCGAGCGCCCGCAGCCGGGCGCGGTCGGCGGGCGCCGGGCCGCCGCGGATCCCTTCGGCGAGCCACAGGATCCGTTCCGTGCACTCCTCGATGACGGTGCCGAACAGCGGGCTGCGGGCCGTCCCGAGGACGTGGTCGTGCCGCCACAGCCCGAGGACGACGTCCAGCGCGCGGCCGAGCGCGCCGAGGTCGGACGCGCCCGCGATCCCGGCGGCGATGGACGCGGCGATGCGGCCGGACTGCCCGGCGCAGCCGCACAGCGCCGCGTCGAACAGCGACTCCGCGAGCCGCTCGATGTCGCCGCCCGCGGCGGTCGTCCGCTCGTCCAGGGCGGCCGCCGCGGCGTCGCCGAGGGTCGGGCCGTAGGCGCCCGCCTCGATCAGCGCGGCGAGCCGCGCGCCGTCGGGGTCGGACGGGTTGAGCTGCCAGACCTCCTCCAGCACCGGGTCGGCGCCGGTCGCCGGGCCCGACTCGCGCCGTGCGCCGGGGACGCCGAGGACGCGCAGCCGGTGCAGTGCGCGGCTGCGCTCCAGGCCCCGCGCGGCGGTCAGCTTCAGCGTGATCCGGCCGCCGGCCGCGAGGCCGAGCCGTTCCAGCTCGGCGGCGGTGTCGTGGACGAGCGGCGGCGCGGGCGTGTCGGGGTGCAGGCGGCCGACGCGGTTCCCGCTCAGCGCCGCCACCATCTCGGCGACCGCGGGGTGCGCGCCCGGCGCGAGGGGACCGCGCGCCGTCCACGGCAGCCGCTGGTCGAGGTCCTCGCCGACCAGCGCGGACACCAGCCCGTCGAGCAGGTCGGTGCGGGCGGGCGAGCGGTGCCCGCGCAGCCGGGTGAGGCCCTCGGTGAGGGTCCGCGCGGCGATCAGGTCGGCGGTCGACACCACCTGCCTGCGCTCGCGCAGCCGCGTTACGACGGTCTCGGTCAGCGCGGCGGCGGCGCCGTCCGGGCCGTCCTCCCAGAGCCGCTGGTAGTACTCCGGCGACGGCATGCCGGACTGGTAGCCGGTGAACGCGTCGAGCCGCCGGAACGAGTACGGGACGAGGAAGCTGCCGCCCGTCGCGCCCTCCTCCGGCGCGGGGACCTCCGGCCATCCGGTGCCGCCGGTGCGGGCGAGGGCCTCCAGCGCGGGCTTGTGGAACCCGCCGGTCACCACGACGACCGGCCGGTCCCCCGCGTCGGCCCGCGCCGCGCGGACCCACGCGGCCATGTACGACTCGCGCGCGGAGTCCTCGGGCCCCGGCTCCGCTTCGCCGCGCACCAGGTCGAAGTACGCGTCGAGGCGCGCGGGCAGGTCGCCGGCGTCGATCTCGAACAGGTGGTCCCACAGCACGTCGGTGTTGTCGACGGCGAACTCCCGGCACAGCCGCTCGGTGGCGGCGGCGTAGCGGCGCTCGGCGTCGGCGTACCGGTTGCCGCGCTCGGCGAACGCGGGATGCCACGCGGGCAGGTCGATGAACCGCAGCTCCGCGCCGGCGGCCCGGCCCGCGTGGAGCGCCGCCCATTCCGGCGAGTAGTCGCAGAACGGCGACCACGACGCGTGCACCCGCTCGGCGTCCCGGTAGAAGCTGTAGATCGCGATCGGCGGCGTGTGGCCGAGGAGCAGCTCGTCCAGCCGCCCGTTGACGTCGGCGGGGCCCTCGACCAGCACGTACGCGGGGCGCAGCCGCGCGATCGCGTCGCGGACGAGCCGCGCGCACGCCGGGCTGTGGTGCCGGACGCCGATGAACGTGACGGCCATCAGCCGGGCAGCCGGTGCCGGGCCGCGTGCAGCGCCTTCCACTGCTCGCCGTCGCGCCGGGCGGCCTGCTGCTCCAGGTAGCGGCGCAGCCGGGTCAGGTCGTCCGCGCTGTCCTTGGCGGCCGTGCCGGCGAGGCACTCGACGATGTCGGAGGCGCCGCCCGGCTCGCCGCGCAGGAACCAGCCCCGCACGCCGACCGCGTGCGCGACCGACACCGCCTCCGCCGTGCTCATCACGGCCGACAGCCGGTCCATCGGCCGGCCGTCCTCCGTGGTGGCGTTCCGCAGCTCCCGGAACGTGGTGACCAGCACCTCCAGGACGTCCCGGCGCGGCGCGACGCCGACGCCGCTGCGCTCCAGCAGCCGCGCCGCCTCCCGCTCGACCAGGTCAAGCTCGGTCGCGAAGTCGGCGATCGGGAACACCGTCTCGAAGTTGAACCGCCGCTTCAGCGCGGCGCTCATCTCGTTGACGCCGCGGTCGCGGGTGTTCGCGGTCGCGATGACGTTGAACCCCTCCCGCGCGAACACCATCGACTCCGGCCCGGACAGCTCCGGGATGGCGAGGACGCGGTCCGACAGCGGCGACAGCAGCGAGTCCTGCACCTCCAGCGGGCACCGGGTGATCTCCTCGAACCGGACGACCTTCCCCTCGGCCATCCCGGTCAGCAGCGGCGCCGGCACCAGCGACCGCGTCGACGGCCCCTCCGACACCAGCAGCGCGTAGTTCCACGAGTACCTGATCTGGTCCTCGGTCGTCGCCGCGCCGCCCTGGATCGTCAGCGTGGACGTCCCGGACACCGCCGCCGCGATCAGCTCCGACAGCAGCGACTTCGCGGTGCCCGGCTCGCCGACCAGCATCAGCCCGCGGCTCGTGGCGAGGGTGACCAGCGCCCGGTCGATCAGCGCGGTGTCCCCGACGAACTTGCGGGTGACGCCGAGCGCGTCGTCGCCGACGATGAACCGGCGCGCCCCGGTCAGGCTCAGCGCCCAGCCGGGCGGGCGCGGCCCGTCGTCGTGCTCGCGGAGCCGTTCCAGCTCGTCGGCGAACCGCACCTCCGCGGGCGGTCTCTGGTGGTCGGCGGTGTTGTCAGGCATGGTGTCCGTTCCGGGTCAGGCGGCGGGTTCGGTGAGGGCGCCGAGACGCGCCGCGCGGCGGCCCCCACCGCCCGCCCGCGGGAGGTGATCTTCCATGCCGCCCAACGGTAGAGGAGCGCGCCGACAATCCACCGATGTTTCGCGACCTGCCCGGAACGCCGGTCAGCCGGGCCCCGGATGCCTCCCGGTGCTCCGCGCACCGGCCGGGGTTCTCAGTTCGCACACGCCGTCCTCGCACGTCCGCTCGAGGCGGCCCCTGGACAGGGTCTCGGCGAGTGCCATGAACCAGCAGGCCGGGCAGCCCCGCAGCGCCACCAGGCCGACCGGCGCCAGGACCAGCCCGGCGACCCCGATCAGGGGGACGAGCGCGATCGCACCGGCGAGGGCACCGAACCCCACCGCTCCCCGGACCAGATGCCGTCCCAGCGGTTCACCCGCCATGGCCGCCCTCCAGCGCCTCGTGGACCGCCGCCCGCGCCCGGTGCAGCCGCGACTTCATCGCGGGCACGCTCAGCCCGAGCACCCCGGCGGCCGTCCGCCCCGGGACGCCCTGCACGTCCCGCATGATCAGGACGCGCCGCTGGTCCGCGGGCAGCGCGGCGATCGCCGCCGCGACCCGCTCGGCCTCCAGCCGCTGGAGCACGTCGTCCTCCGCCGACGGCACGGCCCCGTCCGGGACCTCCCGGGGCTGGAGCACCGTCCGCGCCCGGCGCAGGCACTCGTTGCGGACGATCCGGAACATCCACGACGCCAGCGCGCCCGACGCCCGCAGCGTCCCGATCTTCCGGTACAGGATGATCAGCGCCTCCTGCGCGGCGTCCTCCGCGTCCTGCGGCGACGCGCACAGCGCGTGCGCGAACCGCCGGACGTGCGGGTGCGACCCCGACACCAGCGCCGCGATGGACTCGGCGTCGCCGCGCTGCGCGGCGACGACCAGCCGCTCCCCCGGCCAGGCCCGCTCAGCCACGCGCCCTCCTCCTGCGCCGCACGACGGTGGCGGTGCACGCGCAGACCAGCACCGCCGCACCCGCGACGGCCGCTGCGATGATCATGATGACCTCCGTTCCCGTGCCGGCCGGTTCACCGGCACGCCCATAGGAGGCGCCGACCCCCCGAAAGGATTCGGCCCGGCCCCGTTTCCGCACGGAAACACCTCCCTGCCGCCGGCCCCTATCCTGCGCGGTCCGGCCTAGCCTGGACGATGAGGGGTGGTCGACCATGGCCGACGACGTCCGCCGCATAGGCGACAACATCCGCGCCGCCCGGCTGTACCGGGGCATGTCGCTCGAAGTGCTCGCCGGGCTCGTGGGACGCACCAAGGGGTGGCTGTCCCGCGTGGAGAACGGGCACCTGCGGCTCGAACGGCGCAGCGACATCCGCGCCCTCGCCGAAGCCCTCCAGGTCTCCCCCTCCGACCTCGTCGGCGAGCCGGTTCCGATCATCCGCCCGAAGGAGCCCGCATACGGTGATGCGGTGCGCCTGCGAGAGGTCCTCCTCGACACCACGCTGGACGACCCGCCGGACGTCCCCGCCCGGCCTCTCGGCGCCCTGACCGAACTGATCGAGGAGCGGATCCGGCGGCAGCGCCGCACGTCGGACTACCCCGGCCTCGGGGTGACGCTGCCGCCGGTGGTTGCGGAGTTGCACGTCCACGCGGCGGTGGGCGACGAGGCGGAGCGGGCGGCGGCGCTGCGGCTGCTGGTGGAGACGTGCACGGCGGCGACGTTCATGCTGCGCAACCTCGGGCAGGTCGACCTGGCCTGGATCGCGGCGGACCGCGCCGGGCACGCCGCCCGCCTGCTCGACGATCCCGTCATGACCGCGGCGGCCGTCTTCGCCCGTGCGCACTCCCGTCCGGCCGCCGCGCTGTCGCGGCCGATGCGGGACGCGGCGCGGACCGCCGGACGGCTGGAGCCGCATCTCGGTGACGACCGCACCGCGCACGAGGTGTACGGCATGCTGCAACTGTCGGCCGCTCTCGCGTGCCAGGTGCAGGCCGACCACGCCGCCGCGGCGCGGCACGTCGAGGAGGCGGAGCGGACCGCCGCGCGGATCGGCGAGCAGCCTGAGTCGTCCCCCGGCGACGGGTGGCAGAGCTTCGGCGCCGCGAACGTCGGGGTCTGGCGCGCGATGCTCGCCGTGGAGGCCGCCGACCCGGAGACGGCCGTGGACGCCGCGTCCCGCGTCGACGTCGAGGCGCTCCCTTCCAGGACCCGCAGGGCCGCGCTCTTCATCGAGAAGGCGCGCGCCTTCTCGATGCTCGGCAAGCCGAGGGAGGCCGTCCGCGAGCTGCGCCAGGCCGAGAAGCACGCGCCGGTGAAGGTCTACAAGAACCCGCTGGTGCGCGACCTCGTTGCCGACCTCCACGACCGCGCCGTCAACCGTGACCTGCGCGGGTTGGCGTGGCGTATGAACCTCGCCTGAGCCCCGGGTTTCGGGGGCGAAACCCCGGGGCGCGAGGTCGTACTTAGCGTGTTCGTCTCGTTACGGAATGCGAGACGGATGCGGAGGGTGCATGAGGCGGGGGTGTTGCGAGCCGCCGGTGCTCTACTCGTGGGACGTGCCGGAGGCGTCGGCGGGCGGGGTGTCGGACGACTGGGCGACGGTGGCGCGGCACGTGGACGCGGCGCTGCGCGGGGTGCCGGGTGGGGCGCGCGGTGTCGTCCGGCGGGTGCGGGTCAGCCTCATCGGGCGCGGCGCGTACATCGACCTCGGTGAGGTCGCGGAGGCGTCGCGGCTGGACGGCGCCGTCGTGTGGACGGCCCGGTGAACGCGCTGCGGTACCTCGACGCGCTGGCGGCCGAGCTCGCCGGGAAGGGGTGGACGGTCGCGCTGCGGTTCGGGGAGCCGCCGCTGCTGCGCGTGTCCCACCGGTCGGCGCCGCGCGTCGGGGAGAGCGTCATGGTGGTGCTCGTGGACGGGACGCCGTGGTTCCGCGACTCGCTGGGACGGCCCCTCGCGCCGTGCTCGGATGTGCGCGCGGCCGGCGCCGTGCTGGGCCGGACGCTGCGGACGATCGCCCGGGGGCGTGTCCGTCCTGGTGGGAGGCGTGCGGGACGATGGTGGCGAGGAAGAGGAGGACGTGTGACGCGCGAGCTTGGGGACGGGACGCTGGCGGTGGGGGCCGGGAGGCCGCCTGCGAGGAAGTACGCGCCGCCGTTGCCGGGGCCGGTCTTCGCGGCGCATTTCCATCTGCCGGGCGAGCCGGTCGGGCCTTACACGTACGGGCGCGACACCAATCCGACATGGACGTTGCTGGAAGCGGCGATCGGGGAACTGGAGGGCGGCGCCGAGGTCGTCTCCTTCTCGTCGGGAATGGCGGCGATCGCGGCGGTCCTGCTGTCGCAGGTGCGTTCCGGTGACGTGGTCGTATTGCCGGACGACTGCTACCAGACGACGCGGGCGCTGAAGGAGCGGCTCGAATCGTACGGGGCGGTCGTGCGGATGGGGCCGACGGCGGGCGACGCGCAGATCGAACTGCTCGACGGCGCCCGGCTCGTGTGGGTGGAGACGCCGTCCAATCCGAATCTGGACGTGTGCGATATCGCCCGGCTGGTGGAGGCGGCGCACGAGGCGGGCGCGCTGGTAGCGGTCGACAACACCCTCGCGACGCCGCTCGGGCAGCGCCCGCTGGACCTCGGCGCGGACTTCTCGGTGGCCAGCGACACCAAGGCGCTGACCGGGCACGGGGACCTGCTCCTCGGGCACGTCGCGACGCGGGACGCGGCGCTGGCGGAGAGCGTGCGGCTGTGGCGCAAGACCGTCGGCGCCATTCCGGGGCCGATGGAGGCGTGGCTTGCGCACCGTTCCCTGGCCACGCTGGAATTGCGGCTGGACCGGCAGGCCGTCAATGCGATGGCGCTCGCGGAGGCGCTGCGGGAACGGCCGGAGGTCGCCGGGCTGCGGTATCCGGGATTGGCTGACGACCCGTCCCACGAGATCGCGGTGAGGCAGATGCGGCGGTTCGGCTGCGTCGTCTCCTTCACGCTGCCGGACGAGGCGTTCGCGGAGCGTTTCCTCGGCGCGATGCGGCTCGTCAACCAGGCGACGAGTTTCGGGTCGGTGCACAGTTCCGCCGAGCGCAGGGGGCGCTGGGGCGGCGACGCCGTGGAACCGGGGTTCGTCCGGTTCTCGGTCGGCGTGGAGAACACCGGCGACCTCGTCGCCGACGTCCTCGCCGCCCTCGACGACGCCGGGAAAACCGAGTGATCCGCGCTGCGGGCGCGCTGTAGCGTGTCCGCCTGTGAGTGACGCGTGGGCTCTTCTCGAGAGCGGAGACATTTCCGGACTGCTGCGGCATCTTCGATTCACTGTCGAGACGATGGAAATGGCGGAGGTCGCACGGCTCATCGAACGCGCGGCGGCCGCGTCGGGCTTCGATGACCTGCGGGATGCGGCCGGGGCGGTGGCCGCCGTGCCCGCCGATCCCCAGCGCCTCTACGATTTCGGTTATGCGTGCATCGAGCGGGGCGTGTCCTTTCTCGCCATTCCGGCGCTGAGGACGGCGCAGGCCGCGGTGCCGGATTCCGCGGCGCTGCTGGGCGAGCTGGTCTCCGCGCTGGAGGACGAGAACCGGCACGCCGATGCCGTCGCCGCGCTGGAGGCGTTTCCCGGTGATCTCGGGGCGTGGCCCGGCCGGTACCTGCTCGCCCACAACGCACTGATGGCCGGTGATCTGGAGCGGTCCGAGCGGGAGGCGGCTCGGCTGCCCGAGCCGGACGACGAGCGGTGGCGTCCCGCGCGGGACCGCCTGCGCGGGACGCTGGCACGGGCGCGGGCCGTCCGGGCCGTGAGTCCGCTGGACCACAGGGACCTGCGGGGATGGCATTTCGCGCTGGGCGGGTCGGTACTGCTGACGCTGTCGCCCTACGGGTTCGAGCAGGGGATGACCGGGCGTTACGCGTTCGTCTCCGACTCCTACGGGGACTGCCGGCGGGCCGTCGACCGGCTCCGCCTGGTCCTGGACGCGGCGGGCCGCCGGCCCCGGGCCGTGGGGTTGCTGGACGACCGGTCCAGCACGATCCTCGGACTGGCGGTGGCGGGCGTGCTCGGCCTGCCCGCCGAGCGGTTCGCCCCAGGGAGTCCCGGTGTTCTGGTGGTCGCCTACGACCTGTCCGAGGCCGGCGCCACGGGGCTGCGGGAGCGGGCCGAGGGCCAGGTGCTGTTCGAGCGCGCGACCCGCTGGACGGATCCTCCGCCGGTGAGCGCCGATGTCAGCGGGTTCCTGCATCAGACGGTGATGCCGCCATGGGGTGAGCGGATGATGGCCGGCGAGGACGGCGAGGTACGGCGCGTTCCGGAGGACCGGCGGCCGGTGGAGGAGCTGGCCGCCGAGATCATGCGGGCCGCCCCGGCGACCGACGGCGGGGACGGCGAGACACCGCCGGACACCGACGAGGGGCTCGCCGCGCTGGTGGCGGCGGTCCGGGCGGAGTGGCTCACCGGTCCCCGCTACGGGGTCCGCTCCCCCGGCCCGGTCGCGAGCTCCCGGTTCATGTGAGGTTCTCCAGGTCGGCGAGGATCTCTGACAGCAGGACCGGGTCGACGGCGGCGAAGCCGTTCCCGACGGGGAGCGCCGGGTCGTACTCGCGGGGCGCGGGCGCGATCCAGACGTGCTCCAGCCTCTGCTCGGGGTGCAGGTCGACGTAGCCGGCCACGATGCCGGGATCGAGCTCGACCACGACGTGGCGGGCGCCGGCGCGGCGGGAGATCCAGCGCTGGACGCCGCCGTCGAGGGCGGCGCCGCGCTCCCAGCCCGTCCGGGTCAGGCCGAGGATCTTCCCGTAGGGCACGCGCAGGCCCTCGAAGCGGGCGAGGCGGCCGTCGCGTCCCTCGCCGTCCGCGAGGGTGAACACGGGCCGGGCGAGCTGCGGGAACGGCTGGACGATCTCGTAGTCGGCGAGCACCTCCGCCCAGGCGGGCAGGGCGTCGCCGAGGAGCAGCGGGTGGGCGATCCGCACGTCCGCGCGGACCTCGAAGGCGTCGTCGCGGACGTCGGCGGGCGTGCGGTCCTCGGCGAGCCGGAACGCGGTGCCGCCGGACGTCCAGACCAGGCGGCGGGCGATGTGCCACATCAGCGGGTGCCGGACGAAGAACGCCGTGAACTCGGCGGGCGTCCAGGTGCGGCCCTCGACCATCGCCGTCTCCAGCCGGGCGATCTGGAGGGACGCGACGGTGCGGACGTCCTTCTTCAGGGCCGTGAACCGCAGGTGGGCGGACGGGTCGCCGTCCGGGCCGGGTTTGGGGAGGGTCTTGCGGCGCTTGCCGTCCTCGCCGATCACGTAGGGCCGGAGCAGCTCGTCGAAGCCGACGGTGAAGCGGCGCGGGCCGTGGTCGAGCGTCATCGTGCCGGTGGCGTCCAGACCGAACGACGGGACCAGCCGGTCGGCGAGCTGCTCGTCGCTCAGCCCCTTGCGCGCGGCGACCTGGCGCAGCTTGGCCTGCGCCTGCCGCTGGAGCCCCTTGTAGCGGCCGCTCCGCGCGATGCCGTCGAGGTGCAGCAGGGCGAGGTCGGTGCCGATCGCGGCGAGCGCGTCGAGGCCGGCGGCGGCGCGGTCGTGACCGGACTGACCGGGCCACTCCTTGATCAGCGGGGTGAGGCGGCGGACGGTCTCGTCGTCGCCGAACCGGCCGAGCGCGGGCAGGACGAACGCGGAGCGGCCCGGCGTCCCGGCGCCGCGCCACGCCTCGAAGAGCGCCCAGGCGAAGGCGGTGAGGGACGCCGGGTCGCACAGCGCGGCGGTCTCCTCGGCGGCCTCGTGCGCGCCGGGGAACGCGTCCGGGCGCAGCGCCATCGCCCACAGGTGGACGAGGGTGCGGGCGGCGCCGGGCGGCAGGCGGCGCCCGTCCCGCAGGACGGGCCGGGGCAGCGCCTCGGTGTCCAGCCAGCGGGGCAGGTCCGGCGGCTTCGGCCGCTCGTGGGCGGGTCCGGCCTGCGCCGGCGCGTCCGCGAGCAGCGCGGCGACGGCCTTCGCGGCCTCCTCGCCGTGCACGCGGGCCGCCCCGGCGACACCGCCCTCGATGGCACCGCCCTCGATGAGGCGCAGCGCGTGGACGGCGTTGCGGCGCGGGCCGACGCGCTTGCCCAGCGCGTCCGGCACCAGGTACGGGACGGCGCCGAGCCCGTGCCGGGCGAACCACGTCCGGGCCAGCTTCTGCGCCGACTTGAGCCGGTAGAGCCAGTCGGCCATCAGCCGGGCGACGTCCGCGCCCAGGAACGGCAGCAGGACGGGCCCGGTCCCGAACGGGTTCGCCCGCGCCATCCGGACCGACACGTCCCACGCCGCCTCCTCGAAGCGCGCGACGATCGGCTTCAGCGAATGGTCGAAGTCCCAGGTCACCGGGGGCGGCTCCCACGCGGCCAGCAGCGGGCGGGCGAGGTCCTCGGGCGCGCTCGCCAGGAACCCGGCCTGGCTCGGGAGGTACATCGACCCGTCGCGGACCTTCTCGGCCTCCCGTTCCCAGTCGCCGTCCGCCCAGGGCCCGCCGTAGGGCCGCATCGCCGCCCACTGCTCGCGCTCCTCCGGCTCCCAGACGATGCGCCGGTCCCCAGGAGGTTCGAGGCCGGGCACGACCGTGTCCCCGGTCCGGTCCCCCGCCGTGGCCTTCGGCGCGGCCTGCTTCCGCAGCCACGGCGGGTCGACGAGGTTCGCGGGCAGCGCGTCGAACGGCGCGTCCGGCACGGCATCGTCCTTCCCGGCGTCCGGTACGGCGTCCTTCACGGCGTTCCTCTCAGCGGGCGTCGGCGGTGAGCGCGGTCAGATCGGCGATGACCTCGGACGCGGTGACCGGGTCCAGCTCGCCGAACGGCAGCGGGTTCCCGTGGTGCATCCACAGGTCGTCCTGGCGGCGGCACAGGCACACCTGCCTCAGCGTCTGGTCGCCCAGCACGTCCGGCTCGCCGACGGGGATGCCCGGGTCGAGGTCGATGACGACGTGCCGGCCCGTCCCGGCGGGACGCGAGATCCAGCACTCCACGCCCGCGTCCTGCGGCGCGCCGCGCTCCCATCCCCGCTTGGTCAGCCCGAGCATCCGGCCGACCGGGACGGTGGCGCCCTCGAACCGCGTGAGGTGGCCGCTCTTGCGCTCCTCGTCGGTCAGCTCGTACACGGGGCGTCCGAGCTGCGGGAACGGCTGCAGGATCTCGTAGTCGGCGAACACCTCCGCCCAGGCGGGCACCAGGTCGCCGGGGCGCAGGTGGAGCGGGTGCGCGACGCCGATCACGACCGTCTCGGGGAGGTTCAGGGCGGTGTCGTGCACGCCCGCGAACGTGCCGTCCTCCGCGACCCGGAACGTGATGCTCTTGTACTGGTCCATCTCGACGGCGATCCACACCAGCCGCCGGACGAGGTGCCGGAACAGCGGATGCCCGGCGAGCAGGTCCCGGAACTCGGTGAGGGTCCAGCGGCGGTTCCGCACCATCGCCGTCTCCAGGCGGGCGATCAGGTCGGCGGCGACGGTCCGGACGTCCTTCTTCAGCGTGGAGAACGCCTTGTACGCGGCGGGCGCGAGCTCGGGGTCGTCCTTGGCGCCGGGCTTGGGCAGGGCCTTGCGGCGCTTGCCGTCCTCGTCGGCGACGTAGGGCCTGAGCTGCTCGTCGAACCCGACGACGAACCGGCGCGGGCCGTAGTCGAGCGTCATCGTCCCGGCGTCGTCGAGGCCGAAGTCGGGGACGAGCCGGTCGGCGAGCTGCTCGGGCGTCAGCTCCAGCCCGGCCGCCACCTCCGCGATCTTGTCCTGGGCGCGCGTCCGGAGCCCCTTGAACTTGACCTTCTGCGCGATCGAGTGCAGGTGCATCAGCGCGACGTCGGTGCCGATCTCGGCGAGGACGTCCAGGCCGGTCACCGCCTTGGTGTGGCCGCCCTCGCCGGGCCAGGCCCGGATCACGGGGGTGAGGCGGCGGACGGTGCCGTCGTCGCCGAGGCGGCCGAGCTGCGCCAGCGCCCAGCCCTCCTTGGACGGGGCGCCGTTGGCCTCCCAGCGCCGGAACAGCGCCCACCCGAACTCGGCCAGCGACGCCGGGTCGCACAGCTCGCGGACGGCGTCGACCCCCGCGTAGACCTCGCCGGGCTTCGACATCGCCAGCATCGTCAGGACGTGCGGGACCGCCGTCTCCGGAAGCGCGCGCTCGCGGTCGCGGAGCAGGATCTGCGGCAGCATCCGGATGTCGGCCCAGTCGCCCACCGCGGGGATCTTCGCGGGGAGGATCTCCAGCGGATCGACGGCGAGCAGCGCCTCGATCGCGCCGGCGGCCTCGTCGCCGTGCGCGCGCGCCGCGTCCACGATGCCGCCGGTGCCGTGCTGGGACGCGACGAACCGCAGCGCGGCCTCGGCCGCCCGCCGCTCCGCGCCGGCCTTCCCGAGCGCGGGGGGCAGCAGCGCGGGGACGGCTGCGAGGCCGTGCCGGACGAACCAGGCGCGCGCCGTGCGGCCCGCCTGCTTGAGCCGGACGAGCCAGTCCGCCATCAGCCGGGCCACCTCGTCGCTCACGTACGGCATCAGGATCGTGCCGACGCCCGCCGGATCGCGCCGTGCCGCGACCACGGCGGCGTCGAGCGCGTCCAGTTCGAACCGGGCGACGACGACGCGCATCCACTCGTCCACGTACCAGGGCTCGGGCGGATTCCAGTCGGCCAGCAGCGGCCGGACCAGTTCCTCCGGGCCCTCGACGAACAGCATCGGCTGCATGTGGTCGAGCAGCTCGCCCCTCCGGAACTTCGCGACCTGTGTGGCCCAGTCCAGCCGTTCCACCCACCGCCAGTAGTGGTGGAGGTCGACCGTCCACTCCTCGCGTTCCCCCGGCTGCCACGCGATCGCGCGGATGCCGGGCGCGGGCAGGTCCTTGAGGACGACGGGCTTGGACTTCGCGCGCGGGCGGTTCCAGGGCGGGTCGGCGAGCAGCGGCGGCAGCGAGGCGGGATCGGCCTCCGGGACGCGCGCGCCGGCGTCCAGCGCCGCCCGGACCGCGGCCCGCGACGCGTCCGGGAGGGCGGGGAGCATCTCGTCCGCGAGCGCCGCCTCGGCGCGCACGTGCACCGTCAGCAGGTCGGCCACCGCCGGGCGGTCGGACGCGGCGGCGAGCAGCCGCAGCGCCCGCGCCGGGAACCGCCGCGCCGCCGCCAGGACCGCGGCCTCGGCGTACTTGCGGTCGAGCCGGTCCAGCAGCGCCTGGAACGCGGCGTCCACGGGCAGCACGGCGAGCGCGTCGAGCAGCGTCCGCGACGTGTCGCCGTCGAGGTAGGGCTGGTCGAGCGCATCGATCAGGAGGTCCACGACCCCGTCCGGGCCGATCCCGTCCACGAGGCTGGTGATGACGCCGGGGCTCCGGCTCTGGAAGTCGAGGACCAGCCCGAGCGCGTCGTACTCCGCGCGGTCCGCCACCGCGCACTGGAGCAGCCACCGCTCGGCCGCGTGGACGGCGGCCGTCGTCGCCGGCGGGTCGGCGAGCAGGTCGGCGAACCAGTCGCGCCTGTCGGGCATGAGGTAGGAGGCGACGGCCTTCTGGACGAGGGTGCCGCGATGGCGCGCCATCCCCTCCGCGGCGTCGCCGTACGCCTCGTCGCCGCCGGCGGCGAGCAGGCCGCGCAGCCGCCGGGCGCTGTCCTCCTGCGCCCATCCCCCGGACCAGTTCTCCTCGGGACGGCGCTCGCGCACCCCTTCCCAGCGCCGCTCCCCGCGGAAGACGTCGAAGGGCGCCCAGAGGCCGGCGCGGGCGACGAAGGCGCACGCGGCGAAGGCCACGCCGTGCGCCTCCGCCCACGCGTCGATGAACGGGTCCCGCCGCGTGTACATGACCTGCCCGAGCGGCGCGGCGACGAGGGCGACCGCCGCGGCGCCGACCGGGTCGGGCTCGCCGCGCAGGTACGCGCGCCCCGCCTCGGCCACCGCGGGCGGCGTGCCCGGCAGCGCGAGCACGGCCTCCACCTCCGGCCGGAACTCCTCCAGCATCGCCCGGGCCGTCTCGGCGCCCTTCCGGTCGGCGGGGACCGCCGGCCAGGCGTGCGGCCGGTCGCGGCGGGGGTGCAGCCTGCGCAGCCACGCGTCCGGCATCACCAGGGTGTTCTCGTCGGGGCGGGTCTCGGCCGCGGCGTCCGTCGTGCTCATGACGGCACCGTAGGGGAGATCACCGACATTCCCCCGTCGAAACGATCAATCCGGTTCGGAGCGGCCGGGGCGGCCCGGACGTCACGGGGACCGGCGCATGTCCTCCTCGACGCGTTCGGCGGCCTTGCGGGCGGCGATCAGCACCGGGTCCCAGACGGGCGAGAACGGCGGCGCGTAGCCGAGGTCCAGGCCGGTCATCTCCTCGACGGTCATCCGGTTCCACAGCGCGATGGCCAGGCCGTCGATCCGCTTGGCGGCGTTCGCCTCGCCGACGATCTGCCCGCCGAGCAGCCGGCCGGAGCGCCGCTCGGCGACCAGCTTGGTCTTCATCGCGGTGGCGCCCGGGTGGTAGCCGGCGCGGGTCGTGGACTCGACCACGACGCTCAGCGCGTCGAACCCGGCGGCGGCCGCCTCGCGCTCGTTCAGGCCGGTCCGCGCGACCTCGACGTGGCAGATCTTGGAGACGGCGGTGCCGGCCACGCCGGGGAACGTGGCGTAGCCGCCGCCGAGGTTGACGCCCGCGACGCGGCCCTGCTTGTTGGCGTGCGTGCCGAGCGCGATCGCGACCGGCAGGCCGGAGACGAGGTGGCGGGTCTCGACGCAGTCGCCCGCCGCCCACACCCGCTCGGTCCGGGTCCGCATCCGCCGGTCGGTGACGATCCCGCCGGTCGGGCCCGTCTCGATCCCGGCGGCGCGGGCGAGGTCGCTGCCGGGGCGGACGCCCAGGCCGAGGATCACCAGGTCGGCGGGGAGCGTGCGGCCTCCGGCGCGGACCGCCGCCACCCGCCCGTCCGGGCCGGTGTCGAAGCCCTCGACCGGGTCGCCGAGGTGCAGGTCCACGCCGATGCCGCGGATCGCGTCCGCGACGAGCGCGCCCATGTCGGGGTCGAGCGTGCTCATGGGCTGCTCGGCGCCGTCCACGATCGCCACGTCCAGGCCGCGCATCACCATCGCCTCGGCCATCTCCAGGCCGATGTAGCCGCCGCCCACGACGACGGCGCGGCGCGGCTTCTCGCGTTCCAGCACCCGGCGGATGGCGATCCCGTCGTCGAGGACCTGGACGCCGTGCACGCCCTCGGCGTCGGCGCCGGGGAGCTTCGGGCGGGTCGGCACCGCGCCCGTCGCGATCATGAGCTGGTCGTAGGGCTCCCAGGTCTCGCCGCCGCCGTCCGCGTCCCGGACGCGCACCCGCCCGCGCTCCAGGTCGATCTCCGTCGCCTCCGTGCACAGGCGCAGGTCGATGCCGCGGTCGCGGAACTCGGCGGGCGTCCGCGCGATCAGCGCGTCCGCGTCGTCGACCACGCCGCCGACGTAGTACGGGATGCCGCACGCCGAGTACGACGCGAAATGCCCGCGCTCGACGACCGTGACGTCCAGCTCGCCGGGACCGCGCCGCCTGCGGGCCTGCGACGCGGCGCTCATCCCGGCCGCGTCGCCCCCGATGACGAGCAGCCGCTCGCGTCCTGCCATGGGCACCTCCCGGAGATCACTCCCGAGCGTATCCGCGGCGCCGCGCCGGCCAGGTGCACGGGGCCGGTCAGACGCGGTAGACGCGGCGGGCGTTGCCGGACGCGACGAGCCCCGCGACCCGCTCGGCGTCGGCGGACGTCCAGGCGCCGTCCTCGACGCCGCTCGCGAGGAGCCCCGCGAGGCCGCGCCGGAACAGCAGCGCGCCCAGGTGGTACAGCTCGGCCAGGCCGAACGCGTCGGAGGAGTACAGCACCTTCCCGAACGGGGCGAGCTCCAGCAGCTCCGCGATCAGCGCGGGCGCCCGGTGCCCGAGGTTGTGCGTGGCGAGCCCCACGTCCACGTACACGTTCGGGAGCACCTGCGCGAGGTATCCGGCCTGCCGGTGGAACGGGTAGTTGTGCAGCAGCAGCGCGGGCGCGCCCGCCGCGTCCATGGCCCGCAGCAGCGAGATGAGCAGCAGCGGGTCGCCGCGGCGCAGGTCGACGTCGGCGTCTCCGTACCCGACGTGGAACTGCACCGGCAGCCCGAGGTCGACCGCGCTCCAGACGAGGAAGCGGTGCAGGATGTCATCGCAGACCCGCAACTCCTCCTGGCGCAGCAGGATCCCGGCCGCGCCGGTGACCTCCGCCTCCGACGGCCGCACCCCCGACAGCTCCAGCCCGGCGCGGTACGCGGCGATCGACTTGGCGCCCGCCGCCTCGGACGCGCGGGCGGCGAGCCGGGCGCGGACCTCGTCGGCGAACCGGTGGGGGTCCACCCCGTCCGACAGGACCTGCTCGGCGACCGTCTCCAGCCGGACGATCTCGTGCGCCCGCGCCCCGGCGAGCCGCCCGAGGGCCGGCGGGTCCAGCAGGGCGCGCGGCGTGTAGCCGGTGTCCACGCAGAGGGCCTCCAGCCCGGCGGCGGCGAGGAACCGGCGGTTCACCTCGGCCGCGCCCAGCTCGGCGCGGCGGGCGAGGTAGGCGTCCGGCTCCGCGTGCGCGTCCAGGTCCAGCACGGGCGCGCACCAGCGCCGCAGCGCGAACCCGACCTGCGTGTCGAACATGCTCGTCCCGGGCGGCCCGCCCGACCCGGCCTCGGTGAGCATCGCCTCGAAGGCCGGGCGGTCGAGGTCGTCCTCGTACACGCCGTGGCAGTGGTGGTCGATCAGCGGCAGCGACTCCAGATATTCGAGCACCCTCCCTACGTCCCCGGAAACGCGGCGGCGTCCCTGAAATCGGGGGGCGTTCTTCCTACGATGCCTCTGCGGGCACCCGCCCTGCGGGAAGGCCCGCGTCCGCCGCCATGACCGGGAGCCGCACCGTGGAACAGACCTTCGACACCGTCCTCGACGGGCAGGAGCGCGCCCGGCGGGGCGCGCGGGCGGCCGAGGCCGCCCGGCGGCTGGCCGGTGAGGACATCGCCGCCGTCGCGCTGACCTGGGTGGACGTCAGCGGGATCACGCGCACCAAGACCGTCCCGGTGGGGCGGCTGGAGCACGCGGCGACCTGGGGCGTCGGGATGTCGCCGGTGTTCGACGCGTTCCTGCTGGACGACTCGATCGTGTCCGGCCGGCACGTCGGCGGCCCGGTCGGCGACCTGCGGCTGCACCCCGACCTGGACCGGCTCGTCCCGCTGGCGGCGCTGCCGGGCTGGGCGCACGCACCCGCCGACCGGTACGGGCAGGACGGCGCCGTCCACCCGCTCGACGGCCGGGCGCTGCTGCGCCGCGAGACCGCCCGGCTCGCGGCCGGCGGCTGGACGGCCCGGACGGCGTTCGAGATCGAATGGGCGGTGTCGGCCACCCCGGAGGAGTTCACGCCCGCCTGCCACGGCCCCGCGTACGGGATGACCCGCGTCAGCGAGCTGGCCGGCTACCTGCGCGCGCTGCTCAACGCGCTGGACCGGACGGGCGTCTCGGTCGAGCAGCTGCACCCCGAGTACGCCGCCGGGCAGTACGAGGTGTCGGTGGCGGCGGAGGATCCGGTCGGCGCCGCCGACACCGCCGTCCTGGTCCGGGAGACGATCCGGGCGGTGACGCTGGAGCACGGCATGCACGCCTCGTTCTCCCCGAAGGTCGTGGCGGGCTCCGTCGGCAACGGCGCGCACGTCCACCTGAGCCTCTGGCGGGAGGGCACCGGGGACGGCCCGGAGAACGCGATGGCGGGCGGTCCGGGCCCTTACGGGATGACGGACGCGGGGCAGGCGTTCGCGGCGGGGATCCTGGACCGGCTGCCCGCGCTGCTGGCGATCGGGGCGCCGTCGGTCGCCAGCTACCTGCGGCTCGTCCCGTCGCACTGGGCGGGCGCGTTCGCGTGCTGGGGGCTGGAGAACCGGGAGGCGGCGCTCCGGTTCGTCACCGGCGCGGAGGGCGAGCGGGACCGCGCGGCGAACCTGGAGATCAAGTGCTTCGACGCCGCCGCGAACCCCTACCTCGCGCTCGCGGCGCTGCTGGCGGCCGGGCGGGCCGGGCTGGACGCCGGATCGGCGCTGCCCGACCCGGTCGAGGCCGACCCGGCCGGGCTCTCCGACGAGGAGCGCGCCGCGCGCGGCCTGCGGCCGCTGCCGGCCTCGCTGGCGGAGGCGGTGGCGGTGTTCGAGGAGGACGCCGTGCTGCGGGACGCGCTCGGCGAGGCGGTGACCGACACCGTCGCGGCCGTCCGGCGCGGCGAGGTCGCGCTGTTCGACGGCGCGACGCCGGAGGAGATCGCGGCCGCGACCCGCTGGCGGCACTAGCGGCCGGGCTCGGGCGGCTCGGCGGTGCCGGCGCCGGGCGCGAACGGCTGGACGTAAGGGTTAAAATCAGGATGCCATTTACAGGATGGCAGGGGAGCGGGAGTCGGGGCAATGCGGATCACCGGGTACAAGAGCCACGGGGTGGCGGCGGCCGTCGCCCTGGTCAACGCCGTGACCGGCGCCGGCGGCGACGACTCCGCGGACGCGCTGCGCGAGCTGCTGCGCGCGAACGGGTTCTTCTGGCACGAGTTCGACCCGGCCGACGCCGGGGAGTTCCGCCGGTGGGGGCGGACGCTGCGCCGGTTCTTCGACGCCGCCGACCTCGACGAGGCGATGCGGCTGCTGAACGGGCTGATGCTGGAGCTGCCGCTGCATCCGCACCTCGCCGAGCACGACCCGCACGGCGTGCACATGCACTACGCGCCGCCCTCGTCCCGGCTGCCGGACCGGTTCCGCGCGACGACGCTGATGCATCTCGCGGAGCTGGTCGTCGAGCACGGCATCGACCGGACGGGCGTCTGCGACGCCGAGGGCTGCGACCGCGTGTACGCCGACACGTCGCGGGCGGGGCGGCGCCGGTTCTGCTCGGAGTCGTGCGCGAACCGGACGAACGTCGCGGCGTTCCGGGCCCGCCGCCGCGGCTGACCGCGCCCCGCCGCCGCGACCGGCCGGAGCGCTCATCACGCCCGATCATGGGATTTGCCGGGAATTTGCCCGGCGCCGGGAAGGAAGCGGATCGGCTTCCCTTTGAGTATCGAGTGTCCGAAAGGGCATGCCGACCCACGTACCGATGATCCCGACCCACCGTGCAGAGATGCCCATCGCGTTCTTCCGCCGTCCCGGCTTCCTCGACCGTCCCGGTCTCCGCGACCGCTCCGGCCGCGCCGTCCGCTCGCCCATCCAGGTGGCGACGGAGGCCCCGTCGTCGGTGTACCGGATCGCGCGGCTGACGCTCACCGCCGTCGCCGCGTTCCTGATCGCCCGGTACGTGCTGCCGAGCACCGGCCAGCCGCCGCTGCTCGCGCCGCTGACCGCGCTGCTGGTCGTCCAGCACTCCGTCTACGAGACGATCAAGCACAGCCTGCTGCGGGTGGGCGCGGTCACCTCCGGGGTGATGATCGCGGTCCTGTTCGCCAACGGGGTCGGATTCTCCTGGTGGAGTCTCGGCCTGTCGATCCTCGCGGCGCTGGTCATCGGGTACGTGCTGCGGCTCGGCGACCAGATGCTGGAGGTGCCGATCAGCGCGATGCTGATCTTCGCGCTGGGCGCGTCCAGCGGGGCGGGCGCGCTCGACCGGATCCTGGAGACGCTGGTCGGCGCCGCCACCGGGCTGGTCGCCACGTTCCTCGTGCCCTCGGTGCGGGTGCGGCCCGCGGAGGAGGCCGTCCAGGACGTCGCCGAGCAGCTCCGGGAGCTGATCCAGAAGATCGCCGACGGGCTGCAGGGCGACCGCACCGAGGGCGAGGCGGCCCGGTGGCAGGAGGAGGCGGAGCGGTTCGCCCGCGACATCGGCCGCACCGACCAGGACCTGCGGGACGCGGAGGAGAGCGTCCGGCTCAACCCCCGCACCCAGGCGCGGCGGCTGGTCGACGCGGGCGTCGCGCTGCGCAACGCCGTCGAGACGATGGAGCACTTCACACTGTCGCTGCGCGGGCTGACCCGGTCGCTGGCCGACGACGAGCGGCTCGGCCCGCGCGGCCGGCTGCTGACCGATCCGACGCTGCGCCGCCAGCTCGGCGACGCGCTGGCGGGGATCGCCGCGAGCGTCGCCGCCTACGGCCGGCTGGCCCGCTCGGACCTGGCCACCGACGCCCGCCCGTACCTGGCGGAGAACGAGCTGGAGGTGCGGGTGGACATCGCCCGCGAGCGGCGCTCCCGGCTCACCCGCAGCCTGCACGAGCGGGCCGCGGCGGGCGACCTGTGGCCGCTGTACGGCGAGGTGTCCATGGACATCGACCGGCTGATCGAGAACCTGCGCGTCGAGCACCGCGCCCGCGCCCGCGAGCACTGGCGGCGGCACCGGGGCCCGACCCGGCACCTGCCGGAGCGGCCGGTCCGGGTCGTCCAGCAGGCGGGGCACCAGCTGCGCCGCGCCGCCGCGTCCGCCGCCGCCGCGGCCGAACGGACCGCCCGCGACTCCGACGACTTCTACCGCTGAGTCCGGTGAGGCGCCGGTCCGGCTAGTTTGGGGATCATGGCGACGTTCCGGATGCTGATGATCTGCGGGAGCCTGCGCAAGGGCTCGACGAACGAGGCGGCCTTGCGCACCGCGCTGGCCGTGGCCCCGCCCTCGCTGGACGGGACGATGTACACAGGGATGGGCGATCTCCCCCACTTCAACCCGGACGACGACCGGGAGCCGCTGCACCCGGCCGTGGCGGGCCTGCGCGCCGCGATCGGCGCGGCGGACGCCCTGCTGCTGTGCACGCCCGAGTACGCGGGCGCGCTGCCCGGCTCGTTCAAGAACCTGCTGGACTGGACGATCGGCGGCGGCGAGGTGTACGGCAAGCCGGTCGCGTGGATGAACGTCGCCTCGCCCGCCGCCCCGGCCGGGGGCGAGGACGCGCACGCCTCGCTGCGCAAGGTGCTCGGCTACGCGGGCGCCGAGATCGTCGAGACCGCCTGCGCCCGCGTCCCGGTCACGCGCCCGGACGTGGGCGAGGACGGCCTCGTCCGCGCCGAGGCCCTACGCGACCAGATCGCCGGGGCGCTCGGCGCGCTCGCCGCCCACCTCGCCGCCTCGCGTCCGCGGGCGGAGGGCCAGTAGCAGCGCGGGCAGGGCGCCGAGAACGGCGATGCACGCCGCGGTGACGAGCATCGCGCCCAGCCCGCCCAGGCGGTACGGGACGCCGAGCACGGCGACGCCCGCGGCGATCCCGGCCTGCTTGGCGGTGCTGGTGATGCCGCCCGCGACGCCCGCGCGTCCGGGCGGCGCCGCCGCGAGCGCGACCTGGCTGGAGACCAGGTTCCCGATGCCGCCGAGGCCGCCCACGACGAATCCGGGCACCAGCGCCGGCCACGAGCGGGCGGGGTAGGCGGCCAGGAGCAGCAGCGAGGACACCGCGATCAGCAGCGGGCCGAGCGCGACGAGGACGGCCGGCGGGAACCGGTGCGAGACGCGGGCGAGCAGCAGCGGCGTCGCGAGGGCGGGGAGGCTGTAGGTGAGGAACCACGTCCCGGCCCGCGCCGGCGAGGTGCTCATCTCGCCCTGCGCGTAGAGCGAGAAGTAGCCGAGGGCGGCGGCTCCGGCCGCGTGGTAGGCGAACGCGGCCGCCGCGTTGGCCGCGTAGAGCCGGTCGCGCAGCAGCGACAGGTCGATCATCGGCTCGGGGACGCGCCGCACCGCGAGCACGGCGGCCCCCGCGGCGGCCGCCCCCAGCGGGAGCAGCACGCCGGGGGCGTCCCAGCCGAGGCGGGGTCCCTCGATCAGCGCCCACATCGGGCCGCCGAGCGCGGTGGTGAGGCAGGCCGCCGCCACCGCGTCGAACGGGCGGGGCCGGGGGTCGCGGGACTCGCGGACCGCCGGCAGGGCGACGGCGAGCGCCGCGAGCCCGACCGGCACGTTCAGCAGGAAGATCGCCCGCCAGCCGAACAGCCCGGTGAGGACGCCGCCGGCGAGCGGGCCGGTGGCGATGGCGGCGCCGGACGCGGCGGCGAACACGCCGAGCGCCCGGTTGCGCGCGCGTCCCGCCGGGTAGGCGGCGGCCAGCAGCGGCGAGGCGGTCCCGTACAGCACGGCCGCGCCGCACCCCTGGACGGCCCGCAGCGCGGCCAGCGCCCCCGCGGTCGGCGCGAGCGCGCAGGCCAGGGACGCGGCCGTGAACGCGGCGAGGCCGGCCAGGAACGTCCGGCGGCGTCCGAACCGGTCCGCCAGCGCGCCTGCGGGCAGCAGCAGGACGGCGAGCGCGACGGCGTAGGCGTCGATGGCCCACTGCACTCCGCTGAGCCCCGCGTCCAGGCGCCGCCGCAGGTCGGGCAGCGCGACGTTGACCCCGACGAGGTCGAGGACGAGCAGGTAGCCGGCCGCCGAGGCGACGGCCGTGGTCCACCCCGGGCGGTGCGCGACGCGCATGGCGCCTCCTTAATATACAGCGTAGATATACGGCGTATATTAAGGGCTAGACTGCGATCCGTGAAGACCCCGGCCCAGCGCGGGCGCGGCACCCGCGGCCTCACCAGGGACGAGGTGCTCGACGCCACCGTCGACCTCGCCGAGGAGCGCGGCCTCGACGCGGTGAGCATGCGCGCCGTCGCCGACCGGCTCGGCGTCACCCCGATGGCCCTGTACCGCTACGTCGGCGACAAGCAGGGGCTGCTCGACGGGCTCGTCGAGCGCCTGCTGCGCGACATGCCGGACGACGACCCCGCGCTCCCCTGGCGCGACCGGCTGCGCGCGTTCGGGTCCGGCATCCGCGCGATCGCGCGCCGGCACCCCGACCTGTTCATGCTGCTGCTCACCCGGCCGACCGTCACCGAGGAGTCGCGCCGCCCGCGCAACGCGATCCAGGCGATGCTGCGCGACGCCGGAGTGCCGGAGGACGTCGTCCGCCCGCTGCAGCGGCTGCTCGACACGGTCGGCATGGGGCTGGCCGCCTCGGAGGCGAGCGGCCGGTTCACCGGCGACCCGGAGGGCGTCGAAGAGGTGTACGACCTGGCGGAGGAGATCTTCATCGCCGCCATCGAGCGGTACTCCTCGTAAGCGCACCGCCCCCAAGCGCACCGCTCTCCAACGCACCGCTCTCGAGCGCTCTCCAAAAATAGGGCGACCGGTCTATTGAATCGTTAGACCGGTCGGTCTAGAGTGGCGGCATGGCACCACGGGGCGAGACGAGAGAACGGGTCCTGCGGACGGCGGCCGAGCTGTTCCAGCGGCAGGGCTACCACGGCACCGGGCTGAACCAGGTGCTGGCCGAGAGCCGGGCACCGAAGGGGTCGTTGTACTTCCACTTCCCGGAGGGCAAGGAGCAGCTGGCCTCGGAGTCGGTGGAGATGGCGGGCCGGGAGGTCGGCGACTCCCTCGCGGAGGCGGTCCTCGCCGCCGGGGACGCGCGGTCCGGCCTGGCGGCGATGGGCGGGTACTTCGCCCGCAACCTCCTCGAATCGGACTTCGCGAAGGGGTGCCCGGTCGCGACCGTGGCCCTGGACTCCGCCGCGGAGAGCGAGCCGATCCGCTCGGCGTGCGACACCGTCTACGGGGAGTGGCGGCAGGGCATCGCGCTGGCGCTGCGCCGCTGGGGCGTCCCGGAGGACGGCGCCGAGCCGCTCGCCGCGACGGTCCTCTCAGCCCTCCAGGGCGCCATCATGCTCGCCCGCGTCCAGAAGGACACGGCCGTCATCGACACGGTCACCGCCCACCTGGCCGACCTCATCGAGCACACCACCACTCGTTGACCCGCGACGGGTCGACGGAAACAGGGAGGCGTTCCCTTATGCGCGTGCATCATCTGGACTGTGCCCGGATGCGGGAGATCGAGCCCGCCGACGGGCCGGACAGCCCGCTGAAACCCGCCCACGGCGTCAGCCACGTCCTCGTCGTGGAGACGGACTCGTCCGGGCTCGTCCTGGTCGACGCCGGGATCGGCACCGGCGACATCGCGGACCCCTCCGGGCGGCTGATGGACGACTGGGTGGAGATGACCCGGCCGGCGCTCGACCCCGCCACGACGGCCGCGGCGCAGATCGAGGCGCTCGGCCTGTCCCCCTCGGACGTCCGGCACATCGTGGTGACGCACCTGCACCGCGACCACGCGGGCGGGCTGAGCGACTTCCCCGACGCGGCGGTGCACCTGTTCGAGGCGGAACGCGCGGACGGCGGCAAGACCCCGGCGCAGCTCGCGCACGGCCCGAAGTGGGTCACCTACGACAGCGGGCCCGGCGAGCACTGGAACGGGTTCGACGGCGTGCGGCCGCTCGACGGCGTCGCCGAGGACGTCCTGCTGATCCCGTTGCACGGGCACACGCCCGGCCACGCCGGGGTCGCGGTGCGGGACGGGGACCGCTGGCTGCTGCACGCGGGCGACGCGTACATGTACCACGGCGAGGTCGACCGGCCCGACCCCGTCGGGCATCCGCTGATGGACCTCGTCCAGGCGAGCGGCGAGGCCGACCGGGAGCAGCGGCTCGCGGGCGTGGCGAGGCTGCGCGAGCTGGCCCTCGACCCCAACGGCGGCGTCGAGGTGTTCTCGGCGCACGACCCCTGGGAGTTCGCCCGCTACCGGTGAGCCGGTGTCCACCGGCGCGCCGTCCTCCCCCACCCGACCGTCCCTCTTTCACCGCAGTGCGGTCGCGAGGGTGTCCGGGACTGTCATCACGAGACGTCCCGGGCGCCCTCGCCGGCATGCCTGGCCGGGACATCGGATTCCAGTGAGCGGAGGAACGTGAGCCGTCAACAGCGCGTGCTCGTGGTAGGGGACACCGAGATAGCCCGCCGCACCTGCGGGGCACTGACACGGCAGGGGACGCACGCCCTCCACCTGCCCCGGCCCGACGACCAGCGGCTCCAGAGCGCGCTGACCGAAGACGTGGACGCGGTCGCGCTGCTGGTGCGCGGCGACGTGATCGCGCTGCGGTACGCACTGCTGGTGGAGTACCTGCGCCCCGGGATCCGCCTGGTGGTCCTGCTGTTCGACCGCACCATCGCCGACCAGCTGCTGACGACCATGCCCAACTGCCAGATCACCTCCCCCGCCGACATCGCGGTGCCGGCCATCATCGGCGCCTGCATGGGCGACCCCGTCCTCGCCGTCGACACCGCCTCCTCCCCGGCTCGCGTCATCAGCGGCACGTCCGACGGGACCGACACCCGGGCCTGGCGTCCGAGGCACCGCGTCCGCAACATCGCCAGGACGCTCGCGGGGCAGATCCGCCCGCACGACCGCACGAGCCGCCTCCTGCTGACCGGGCTGGGCGGGCTCGCCTTCACCCTGCTGGTGGAATGGCTGCTGGCGACCCTCGCCCTGCACGCCGGACCGCTCACCGCCTTCTACATGGCGACCCGGATCGTCGCCACGGTCGGGCCGGGCGAGACCGGCCACGCGCCCGGCTGGTACCTCGCCGCGGCCAGCGTCAACATGCTGCTCGGCGTCGTCTACACCGCCCTGTTCACCGCCGGGATCGTCAACCGGTTCCTGTCGGCGCGGAGCATCGACATCGTCGGCCCGCGGATCCGCCCGAGCCGGGACCACATCGTCGTCGTGGGGCTCGGCCAGGTCAGCCTGCGCCTGTGCGTGGCCCTGAGGCGGCTGGGCATCCCGGTGATCGCGGTGGAGCGCGACCCGCAGGCCGCCAACCTCCGGCTCGCCAGGTCCGCCGGCATCCCCGTCCTGATCGCGCACGCGCAGGACCGCGAGGTGCTCGCCGGGCTCGGCCTCGAACGGGCCCGCGCGCTCGCGGCGATGGGAGCCGACGACCTCGACAACGTCGAGGTCGCCATCGCGGCACTGGCCATCGCTCCGCGCCTGCACGTCGTCCTGCGCGCGGGCGACAGCGCCGTCATCAGCGAGACGAGGTCGCTGTTCTCCATCGGCGAGGTCTGCGACATCACCGCACTGAGCGTCCACGCCGTCGTCCACGGGCTGAACGGGCACTCCCCCCGCTTCGTCTACCCCTACCGCGGCGGCATCGTGGCCCATCCCCCCGCACCGGCGGCCGCCGACGCGCCGGCGGCCTCCGCGCCGTCTCCGGGACCGGAAGACGGCGCGGAGGACGCGCCGCTCGTCTCCTCGTCCTCCGTCCGGTGCGGTTGCTGAACCGCCCGGCCCGCTACGGGTGATTGAGGCGGTGGGCGAGGGCCGTGTGGCGGCGGCCCGCGCCCGCCGTGCGGACGGCCGCGCCGAGCGCCCGCCGCGACCCGACCAGCACGACCAGCTTCTTCGCGCGGGTGATGCCGGTGTAGAGCAGGTTGCGGCGCAGCATCATCCACGCGCCGGTCGTCAGCGGGATCACGACCGCCGGGTACTCGCTGCCCTGCGACCGGTGGATCGTGATCGCGTAGGCGTGCGCCAGCTCGTCCAGCTCGTCGAAGCCGTAGTCGATGCTCTCGTCCTCGTCGGTGAGGACGGTCAGCGACTGCTCCTCCAGGGACACGGCGGTGACGACCCCGACCGTCCCGTTGAACACGCCCGCCTCGCCCTTGTCGTAGTTGTTGCGCAGCTGGGTCACCTTGTCGCCGACGCGGAACACGCGCCCGCCGTAGCGGCGTTCCGGACGGTCGTCCCGGTGCGGGGTGAGGGCCTCCTGGAGCTGGGCGTTCAGCGCCCCGGCCCCGGCGACGCCGCGGTGCATCGGCGCGAGGACCTGGACGTCGCGGCGCGGATCGAGGCCGAACCTGCGCGGGATCCGGTTGGCGACGACGTCGACGGTCAGTTCCGCCGCCTCCTCCTGCTCGTCGCAGGCGAACAGGAAGAAGTCGGGGAAGCCGCGCGTCTGCGGGTGCTCGCCGGTGTTGACGCGGTGCGCGTTCACCACGATCCCGGACCGCTGCGCCTGCCGGAAGATCTTCGTCAGCCGGACGCGCGGGATCGCCTCGGCGCCGAGCAGGTCGGCCAGCACCTCGCCCGCGCCGACCGACGGGAGCTGGTCGACGTCGCCGACCAGCAGCAGGTGCGCGCCGCGCGGGACCGCCTTGACCAGCTTGTTCATCAGGATCAGGTCGACCATGGAGCTCTCGTCGACCACGACCAGGTCGGCGTCGAGCGGGCTGTCCTGGTCGTACTTGGCGTCCCCGCCGGGCTGGAGCTGGAGCAGCCGGTGCACGGTCGCGGCCTCGTGCCCGGTCAGCTCGGCGAGCCGCTTGGCGGCCCGTCCGGTCGGCGCCACCAGCACGATCTTCGCCCTCTTCGCGGCGGCCAGCTCCACGACGGACCGGACGGTGAAGCTCTTCCCGCAGCCGGGCCCGCCGGTGAGGACCGCGACCTTGGACGTCAGCGCGAGCTTGACGGCCTCCTCCTGCTCGGGCGCGAGGGCCTGCCCGGTGCGCCGCTTCAGCCAGGGCAGCGCCTTGTCCCAGTCGACGCCGGCGAACGCCCCGAGCCGGTCCTCCTTCGCGTCGAGCAGCTCGCGGAGGCCGCGCGCCACCGACCGCTCCGCCCGGTGGAACGGGACGAGGTAGACGGCCGGGATCGTGGCGGCGTCGTCGCCCTCCCCCGGGATCGGCTCGCGGACGACGCCCTCGTCGCGGGCCAGCTCGTCCAGCGCCGGGACGATCAGCTCCCGCTCCACGCCGAGGATCTTCTCCGCCGCCGTGACGAGGTTCGGCTCGGGCAGGAAGCAGTGCCCGTCGTCCGCGGCCTCCGACAGCGTGTACTGGAGGCCCGCCTTGATGCGCTCCGGGCTGTCATGCGGGATCCCCACCGCCTGCGCGATCGTGTCGGCGGTCTTGAACCCGATGCCCCACACGTCCGCCGCGAGCCGGTACGGCTCCTTCTGCACCGTCTCGACGGACCCGTCCCCGTACTGCTTGTAGATGCGAACGGCGAGCGACGTCGAGACGCCGACGCCCTGCAGGAAGACCATCACCTCCTTGATGGCCTTCTGCTCCTCCCACGCGTCGGCGATCCGCTTGGTGCGCTTGGGGCCGAGCCCGGGGACCTCGACGAGCCGCTCCGGCTCCTCCTCGATGATCCGCAGGATGTCGGTGCCGAAGTGGCCGACCATCCGGTCCGCCATCACCGGGCCGATGCCCTTGATCATGCCGGAGCCCAGGTAGCGGCGGATGCCCTGCACGGTCGCCGGCAGCACGGTGCTGTAGGAGTCGACCTCGAACTGCTTGCCGTACTTCGGGTGCGACCGCCACCGCCCGGTCAGCTTCAGGCTCTCCCCCACCTGCGCGCCGAGCAGCGCGCCGACCACGGTGAGCAGGTCGCCGCCCGTCCGCTCCGTCGCGACCCGCGCGACCGTGTAGCCGGTGTCCTCGTTGGCGTAGGTCACGCGCTCCAGCACCGCTTCCAGCACGACCGGACGCGGCGGTTCGGGCTGAGCCGGGTTCTGGGGGCGCGACGTCACGAACCTCATGATGTCGGATCCGTGCGGCGGCGCCGGACCGATTTTCTTGATCGAGAACTGAACATGCAGATCACCGCGGCCGGGAAGTGATCATCTCGGCGGGACCGTGGCCGGATCCGGCAGCGGTTCTGGATCTTCGGTCGATCGCGACGTACGTTCCGGGCGCACCCGTACCGCACGTACTGGGAGGTAACGCTGGTGTTCCGCTCCCGAACCCCGGCACTGGCGGCCCTGAGCGCCGCCGCCGTCACCCTCGCCGCAGCCACCCTCGACGCCGCTCCCGCCACCGCCCAGCCCGCTGCTGGGAACGATCCAATCGCCGGCTTCACCGCGCAGGGCTCCCGCTGGCAGCGCCAGTACGAGAAGCTCTTCAGCGCCCTCCCATCGCCGCAGGTGGCCCGCTCGCTCGACGCCGAGCTGTCGAGCGAGCCCGCCGTCACCACGACGACCGGCGACCGGCACCGCGTCCGGCGGATCGTGGAGCGGTTCGCGTCGTACGGCCTGAAGCCGCAGGTCAAGACCTACTACGCCTACACGTCCCTGCCGAAGAAGGTCAGTCTCCGGATGACCGCGCCGCGGTCCGCGACGCTGCCGGTCAAGGAGAAGCGGCGGCCCTGGCAGAAGCACTTCGACGAGGTCATCCCCGCGCACAACGGGCTGTCGCCGTCCGGGGACGTGCAGGGCGAGGTCGTCTACGCCAACTACGGCCGCCCGCAGGACTTCGAGCAGCTCGAGAAGGCCGGCGTCTCGGTCAAGGGCAAGATCGTCCTCGTCCGGTACGGGCAGGTGTTCCGCGGGATCAAGCCGCGCGACGCCGCCCGGTACGGCGCCAAGGGCGTGCTGATCTACTCCGACCCGGCCGACGACGGGTTCGGCCGGGGCCCGGTGTACCCGGACGGGCCGTGGCGCGCGTCCGACGGCATCCAGCGCGGCAGCGTCGCGCAGATCCAGCTCGCGTCCGGCGACCCGCTGACGCCCGGCTGGTCGGACGACTCGCCGGGCGCCCGCCGGCTGAAGCCGTCCGAGGCGCCGATGCTGCAGGGCCTCGTCCCCACGCTGCCGATCTCCTACGGCGCCGCCGAGCCGCTGCTGCGCTCGCTGACCGGCGCGCAGGCGCCGGACGGCTGGCAGGGCGGCCTGCCCTTCACCTACCGCCTCGGCCCGGGCGGCACGAAGGTGCACCTCGACCTCCAGAACACCTTCCAGGTCCGCAAGCTGTGGGACGTCACGGTGACGATCCCCGGCAGCGAGCGCCCCGACCAGGAGGTCGTGCTCGGCGCGCACCACGACGCGTGGGCGTACGGCAGCGACGACAACCTGTCCGGGACGGAGAACGTCCTGCAGATCGGCCGCGCGCTCGGCACGCTGCTCAAGCAGGGCTGGCGGCCCAAGCGGACGGTCGTCCTCGCCACCTGGGACGGTGAGGAGTACGGCCTGTTCGGCTCCACCGAGTACGCCGAGCAGCAGGGGGAACGGCTCCGCAACGCCGTCGCGTACGTGAACATGGACGGCGCGGGCGGCTCCCAGTTCGGCGCCGAGGCGACGCCCGCGCTGGACCAGTCCGTCATCGACGCGGCCAAGGAGGTCGCCTGGCCCGGCACGAACGGGACGGCCTATGACGCCTGGAAGGCGCAGAACGACGGGCGGACCCCGATCGACCGCATCGGCGGCGGCTCGGACTTCCAGGCGTTCTTCCAGCGCTACGGCGTGCCCGCGATGAACCTCGGCTCCTCGTCGCCGGGGTCGTCGGGCAACTACCACTGCTCGTGCGACGACTTCTACTGGATGTCGCACTTCGGCGACCCGACCTGGCAGTACCACGCGGCGATGTCGCGGCTCGTCGGCATCGCGACGCTGCGGCTCGCCGACGCGGACGTCATCGCGATGCGGTACTCGCCGTACGCCGCCGAGACCGTCCAGTACCTGACCGCGTTCACCGAGCAGCAGCGCACGCGGCTCGGCAAGGTGGTCGTGGACGTCTCCCGCGACATCGACCAGGCCAAGGCGTGGCAGAAGGCCGCCGACGCGTTGCAGGCGCGCGCGCAGCAGGCCCTCGGCAAGGGCGACACGGCGGAGTTCCGGCGGCTGAACGCCAAGCTCATGGAGGACGAGCGCGACCTGCTGACGCCGGCCGGCCTGCCGGGGCGCCCCTGGTACCGGCACCAGATCTACGCCCCGGGCATGGACACCGGATACGCCACCCAGCGGCTCCCGGGCCTCAACGACGCGCTGTTCCTGCAGAACGACCCGGCGACCGCGAAGGCGTACGAGGCGCGCCTGTACGCCTCCCTCCGCGCGGCCACCCGCACCCTCACCCCCGAGGACGACGGCTGAGAACCGCTCGCGGGCCGCGCGGGCGTCAGGTCCGCGCGGCCCGGCCGGGCGCCGCAGCCCGCCGACGGGCGTCCGTTTCATGACAATCGTGGCGGTTACACGTTGATCATGGACATCGAGATCACGGCGGGGACGGCGGACGACATCGGCTCTCTGGAGCCGCTGTGGCTGGCGATGCTCGACCACCACCGCCGCGTGGCCGGGACGCGGTGGCCGGTGCGCGGCGCCGCCGACTCCTGGGAACTGTGCCGCGCCGAGTACCGGAGGTGGCTCGACGAGGACGGCGCCTTCCTGCTCGTCGCCCGCCCCGCCGCCCCGGCGGGCGGGACGGACCCGGCCGGGTACCTCGTCTGCCGGCTCCGGTCGCCGGGGCCGACCTTCGACCTCGGAGCGCGCCGCGGCGAGGTGGACTCCCTCGTCGTCTCCGACGCGGTCCGCGGGAACGGCGTCGGCTCCGCGCTCCTCCGGGCGTGCAAGGAGGAGCTGCGGAACCGCGGCGTCACGTACTGGTCGATCGGCGTGGTGGAGGCCAACCGCGACGCGGTGCGGCTCTACGAACGCCTGGGCTTCGGCTCCTGGAGCCGCGAGCTCCTCGCCCGCGTGGACGACTGAGACGGCCTGATCACCCGCTCGGGGGGGTTGGGGCACCGCGTGCGCCGACGGCCCTACGAGGCGACCAGGTGCTCGTCGAGGTACCAGCCGTAGGGGCCCGGTGCCCTGCCCGCCGCCGAGTGGGGGGCGTAGTGCCGGGCGTAGATCGCCGCGACGAGCTCGCCCCGGCTGCGCACGCCGGTCTTGGCGAAGACCGCCTTGAGGTGGTCCTGCACCGTGAACGGCGATATCCCCAGGGTCCCGGCCATCTGCCGGGTGCTGTGCCCCTGGGCGGCGAGCCCGGTGATCTGCCGTTCCCGGGCGGTCAGCCCGTAGGCCCCCGCGATCACCTCGCTGAGCACCGCGGGCCTGGCCCCCTCGATGATGATCGCGACGCGGTCCCCGGATCCGTCCCCGCCGGACGCCGGTGAACCGTGCAGCACGACCCAGCGCCCGTCCCGGGCCGGCAGGGCCGCGCGGGCCAGTCCGTCGCCGGAGGCGGCGGCCGCCGCCACGGCCCGCACCGCGCTCGGCAGCCGCTCCCGGTCGTCGATGGCCTCCAGCCAGGCCCGCGCGTCCGCGCTGGTGACCTCGACCTCGCCCGATCCGGTCACCAGCAGCACGCCCGGCGGGTGGTCGAGCCCGTCGGGCGCGGCGAGCGCGGCGCGCAGCAGCGTGAGCCGGAACAGCTCGGCGATCGGCGTGGAGAGGGCCGCCAGCAGCGCCAGCTCGTCCTCGGTGAACGGCGTCGCGGGCGCGCGCCGGTAGAGGGTGAGCGACCCCCAGCAGCCGTCCCGCGAACGCAGGATCACCCGCGCCTCGTCGACGACGTCCAGCCCGCGCAGCAGCAGCCGGTGGCGCCGCGCGCGGGACAGGTCGCCGCCGGTGGCCTGGTGCAGGCTCGCGACCGGCCGGGCGGCCGCCGCCAGTTCGGCGTACCCGTTGGGATCTCCGCCCTGGAACTCCAGGCCGAACAGGACCCGCTCGCGCTCGGCCGCCCCCCGCGGGTCGAGGCCGCTGACGAAGCAGCTGGTCCACAGCAGCGTCGCCGGATCGACGGTGGAGACGGCCGCCATGTCGTACCCGACCGCCCGCCGCAGCAGGCGGTCGATCTCGGCGCGCACCCGGGACAGATCGTCGCCGCGCGCGGCCAGCCGGTGGATCCGGTCGAGGAGTTCCATGCCCCCAGCATCGCGGCCGGCGGCCCCGGCCGCCACCCCCACGATCCTGGGATACGCAGGTCAGGGCCCTCGGCCCTACGTTCGTGGCGGCACCGAGCCCGCCGCCGCGAGGGCCGGCGGCGGGCCCGGCGCGCCGACAGGACACCACAGGAGGAGACGAACCCGTTATGGACCACGAACGCCCCGAGGGCCGCGACGACCTGTTCACCCACATCCACAAGGCGCTCCGCAGCGGTCTCTTCGCGGTCACCGTCCAGGCCGGCGCCACCGACTGGACCGACGCCGCCGAGGTCGCCGGACTCGGCGAGCGGTGGCGGCGGCTGCTGGCACTGCTGCACAGCCACACCGAGCACGAGGACCGGCACATCCTGCGGCTGCTGGACCCCTACGAGCCCGGCTCCGCCGAGCCGACCGAGGAGCAGCACCGGGACCTCGACGACCTGCTCGACGACCTCGCCCGGCGGTTCGAGGCCGCGCTGGCGGCCCCCGCCCCGGCCACCGGCCTGGACATCTACCGGGATCTGGCCCGTTTCACCGCCGCCTACCTCCCGCACCTGCACGAGGAGGAAACGATGATCATGCCGCGGATCTGGGCGCACTGCGACGACGCCGAGATCGGCGCGGCCCGGGCCGCGTTCATGGCCGCCACCCCACCGGAGATCACCGCCACCACCCTGGAGCTGATGCTGCCGGCGCTGGACCGGCCCGCCAGGGAAGGGCTGGTCGCCGGCATGGCGCGCACGGCGCCGTCCCAGGTCGTGGCGGGAGTGCTGGCCATCGGCGACCAGGTGCTGCCCGCCGCGGCGGCGGACTCGCTGCGCCGGGCCGCCGGCACGGCGGCGCAGGCGGGCTGAGGCGCGGGCCGGCCGAGGCGCAGGCCGGCCAAGGCGCAGGCCGGCCAAGGCGCGTCGACCTGAGGCGTGTCGTTCCGTGGAGCTCCCATCGCAACGGCACGCCGCAGGTCAGCGAAGCGCGGCGGCGTGGGCGGGGGTGGCGCCGGCGGCGACCTCCAGGACGCCGGTCTCGGTGACCAGCGCGGTGACGAGGCGGGCGGGCGTGACGTCGAAGGCCGGGTTGAACGCGGCGGCGCCGTCCGGGGCCGTCCGGACGCCGCCCCAGGCCAGCACCTCGCCGGCCGGCCGCTCCTCGATCGGGATCCCGTCCCCGGACGGGAGCGCCAGGTCCACGGTGCTCCACGGCGCGGCGACCACCAGCGGGACGCCCGCCGCCGCGCACGCGAGCGCCACCCCGACCGAGCCGATCTTGTTGGCGGTGTCGCCGTTGGCGGCGATGCGGTCGGCGCCGATGACCGCCACGTCCACCAGCCCGCGCAGGATCGTGCTCGGCGCCGCCCCGTCCGCCTGCACGAGGTAGGGGACCCCCGCCCGCTCCAGCTCCCAGGCGGTCAGGCGGGCGCCCTGAAGCAGCGGGCGCGTCTCGTCCACGTACACCTTCTCGACGCGGCCCCGGTCGTGCAGCTCGCGGACGACGCCGAGGGCCGTCCCCCACCCGGCGGTCGCGAGCGCGCCGGCGTTGCAGTGGGTGAGGACGCGCAGCGGGCGGTCCGGCGTGCGGGCGGCGATCCAGTCCGCGCCGGACGCGCCGATGGCCCGGTTGCCCCGCACGTCCTCGTCCAGCAGGGCCTGGGCCGCGGCGACCACGGCGTCCACGCCCTTCGCGACCAGCGGGACGGCCCGGTCGACGCCCGCCGCGAGGTTGACCGCCGTGGGCCGCGCCTCCCGGATCCGGGCGATCGCCGCGTCGCGCGCCGCGCCGTCCCAGCCCTCGCGCTCGGCCTGGAGCATCGCGACGGCGACGCCGAACGCGCCGGCCACGCCGAGCGCGGGCGCGCCGCGCACCACGAGCCGCCGGATCGCGTCCACGAGCCCGCCGACGTCCCGCGCCACCACGTGCTCGACGCGCCCGGGCAGGACGGTCTGATCCAGCAGCCGCAGCCCGTCCCCGGCCCATTCCACGGTCCGCACGTCGTCGGTCATGCCGCCCATTCTGCCCGCCCGGCGCCGCGAGGCCGTACCGGGCAAGGCTTTTCGCCGCCCCGGGCCGTCCCGGACATCCATACCGTGACCTGCGGTAACTTGACAGGAGTCGAACTCGTGTTCGAAATTAGGCGGAGGGCGCGAGAGGAGGGACGACCGTGCCGGAGGCGGCGCTGCGGGACCTGGCGAGATCGCTGGAGCACGCGTCCGCGCCGCCCGCCCGCGCGGTCCCCGTGCTGCCCGCGCTGCGCCCGGTGATCCCCGGCGGGCTGCGTCCCGGCGCGCTCGTCGGGCTGGACGGGCCCGGCGCGGCCTCGCTGGCCCTCGCGCTCGTCGCGGGCGTCTCGCGGCACGGCGGCGAGGACGGCGCGGGCGGCTGGTGCGGGATCGTCGGCGTCCCGTCGTTCGGCGTCGTCGCCGCCGCCGGGATGGGCGCCGAGCCCGAGCGGCTGCTGCTGGTCGACGACCCCGGCGACCGCTGGCCGGACGTCGTCGCCGCGCTGGCCGAGGCGGTCGAGCTGGTGCTGCTGTGCCCGCCGGAGCGTCCCGGCGCCGCCGCCGTCCGCCGGCTGTCCGCGCTCGCCCGCAAGCACGGCTGCGTCCTCACGCTGACCGGCCCGTACGCCCGCGACTGGCCGGGCGTCCGGCTGCGCCTGCGCCTGGACGGCGTCGCCTGGGAGGGCGTCGGCGACGGCCACGGGCGGCTGCGCGGCCGCCGCGCCCGGGTGGTCGCCGAAGGCCGCGACGCCCCGGGCCGGGGCCGCCGCGCGGACCTGTGGCTGCCCGCCGCCGACGGCACCGTGCTGCCCGCCGCCCCGGCGCGGCGGCCGCTGGAGATCGTCCCGCCGCCCGCGGTGCAGGACGGCGCGCCGGTCCACACCCGCCGCGACGGCGCGCCGGCCGCCGTCGCCGTCAGGGAGGGGATCGCGTGACGCGGGTGCTGGCGGTGTGGTGCCCGGACTGGCCCGTGACGGCCGTCGGGGTGGACGCCGGGACGGCCGGGGCGGTGGTGGTCCAGGGGCGGATCGCGGCGTGCTCGGCGGCGGCGCGGGCCGGGGGCGTCCGGCGCGGGCAGCGGCTGCGGGACGCGCAGCGCCGCTGCCCCGACCTGGTGGTGCGGGAGCGCGACACCGACGCCGAAGGACGGCTCTTCGAGGCGGTCGTGGAGGCGGTCGCGGAGCTGACCCCGAGGGTCGAGGTGGTCCGGCCGGGGCTGTGCGCGATCGCGGCGCGGGGCCCGGCGCGGTTCTACGGCGGCGAGGAGGCGCTGCGGGTCCTGGTGCAGGACACGGTGGTCGAGGCCGGGTACGACTGCGGGTCCGGGATCGCGGACGGCCTGTTCGCCGCCGAGCTGGCCGCGCGCGCCGGGCAGGGCGGCGCGGTCGTGCCGGAGGGCGGCGCGGCGGCGTTCCTCGCGCCTTACCCGCTGTCGGTGCTGGACCGCCCGGAGCTGGCCGACCTGCTGGCGCGCCTCGGCATCAGGACGCTGGGGGCGTTCGCGGAGCTGCCGTCCGGGCACGTCGCGGGGCGGTTCGGCGCGGACGGGGCGCTCGCGCACCGGCTGGCGCGGGGCGAGGAGCCGCGCCCGATCGCGCCGGTCCGCGCGGCGGCGGACCTGTCGGTCCGCGCGGCGTTCGATCCGCCCGCCGAGCACGCCGAGCAGGTGGTGTTCACGGCGAAGCGGCTGGCCGGAGAGCTGCACGAGGGGCTCGCGGCGGGCGGGCTCGCGTGCGTGCGGCTGGAGGTCGAGGCCGGGTTCGCCGACGGGCACGTCCTGCGGCGGCTGTGGCGGCACGACGGGCGGCTGTCGGCGCTCGCGGTCGCCGAGCGGGTGCGGTGGCAGCTGTCGGCGTGGCGGGACGGGCGCCCGGCGGCGGGCACCGACCCCGAAGGGATCGAGGCGCCCGCCGGAGAGGAGGCCGTGTGGGGCGGCGTGACCTGGCTGGAGCTGACGCCCGACCAGCTCGTCCCGGACGGCGGGCGGCAGGAGGCGCTGTGGGGCCGGACGGCCGTCACCGACCGCGTCGCGCGCGCCGCCGACCGGATCCAGGGGCTGCTCGGGCACGGCGCGATCACCCGTCCGGTGCTGGCGGGCGGGCGCGGGCCGGGCGAGCAGGTCGTGCGGGTGCCGGTCGGCGACCTGCCGCCGGCGGGCCTGCCGGACGGGCCGTGGCCGGGGCGGCTGACCGCGCCCGCGCCCGCCGTGGTGCCGGTCGCGGCGCCGGAGGCGGAGCTGCTCGACGCGGACGGCGCGCCGGTGGAGGTGTCGGCGCGCTGCGCGGTGTCGGCGCCGCCGGCCGCGCTGCTGCTCGGCGGCCGCCCGGCGGCGGTGACCGGGTGGACGGGCCCGTGGCCGGCGGACGAGCGCTGGTGGGACCCCGCGCACGCGCGGCGCCGCGCCCGCTTCCAGATCGTCACCGAGGACGGCGCCGCGTACCTCCTGGCCGTTGAAGGCCGCCGCTGGCACGTGGAGGCCGCCTATGACTAGCCGCACCTCAAGCCACTCGGGGGTGCGTTGTGGGGTGGAGTAATCCGGCGATCCCGTGGCGGGAGTTCGAGGAGCGGCTGTCGTGGCGGTCCGGTGAGCGCCCGCCGGACGGGGCGCCGGACGAGGCGCGGCAGGAGACGCCGGAGGCGCCGCGGCGCGTCGAGGGCGGCGTGCGGTGGGCGGAACTGCACGTCCACTCGTCGTTCAGCTTCCTCGACGGCGCCAGCTCGCCGGACGCGCTGGTCGCGGAGGCGGCGCGGCTCGGCGTCGAGACGATGGCGATCACCGACCACGACGGGATGTACGGGGCGGTCCAGTTCGCGCAGGCGGCGCACGAGTCGGGCATCGGGACGGTGTTCGGCGCGGAGCTGAGCCTCGGGCTGCCGGGCCCGCAGACCGGCGAGCCCGACCCGGCGGGCCGCCACCTGCTCGTCCTGGCGCGTGGCCCGGAGGGCTACGGGCGGCTCTGCTCGGCGATCACCGGGGCGCAGCTCGCGGGCGGGCGCAAGGGCCGTCCGGTGTACGACCTCGACACGCTCGCCGGGGCGCACGGCGGGCAGTGGGCGGTGCTGACCGGGTGCCGCAAGGGGCCGGTCCCGGCGGCGCTGGAGTCCGGCGGCCCGGACGCGGCCGAGCGGGAGCTGCGCCGGATGATCGGGATGTTCGGCCGCGACAACGTGTTCGTGGAGCTGGTCGACCACGGCCACCCGGACGACGACGAGCGCAACGACGCGCTGTTCGCGCTGGCCGCACGGGTCGGGGCGGGCGTCGTCGCGTCCAACAACGCGCACTTCGCCGCGCCGGGCGGCGACGCGCGGCTGGCGCAGGCGATGGCGGCGGTGCGGGCGCGCCGCAGCATGGACGACATGGTCGGGTGGCTGCCCGCGAGCGGCACCGCGCACCTGCGCAGCGGCGCGGAGATGGCGGCGCGGCTGGCGCGCTTCCCCGGCGTCCTCGACCGGACCGCGGAGCTCGGCCGCGAGTGCCGGTTCGGCTTCGACGTGGTCGCGCCCCGGCTGCCCGACTGGCCCGTCCCCGGCGGCCACACCGAGGCGACCTGGCTGCGGCACCTGGTGAAGGAGGGCGCGCTGAAGCGGTACGGGCCGCCGGAGCGCGAACGGGTCTCCGGCGCGTACGCGCAGATCGCCAAGGAGCTCGACGTCATCGAGCAGCTCGACTTCCCCGGCTACTTCCTGATCGTCCACGACATCGTGGAGTTCTGCCGGGGGGAGGGGATCCTGTGCCAGGGGCGCGGGTCGGCGGCCAACTCGGCGGTCTGCTACGCGCTCGGCATCACCGGCGTCGACGCCGTCCGGCACGGGCTACTGTTCGAGCGGTTCCTGTCCCCCGGGCGCGACGGACCGCCCGACATCGACCTCGACATCGAGCACCGGCGCCGGGAGGAGGCCATCCAGTACGTCTACCGCAAGTACGGGCGGGAGTGCACGGCGCAGGTCGCGAACGTCATCAGCTACCGGCCGCGCATGGCCGTCCGGGACGCGGCGCGCGCGCTCGGGTTCTCCCCCGGCCAGCAGGACGCGTGGTCCAAGGGCATCGACCCGCGCGACCCGGTCGGGTCGGAGGCCGACATCCCGGCGCCCGTCACGGAGCTGGCCGGGCGGATGCTGGCGCTGCCCCGGCACCTCGGCATCCACTCCGGCGGCATGGTCATCGCGGACCGCCCCGTCGGCGAGGTCTGCCCGATCGAGTGGGCGACGATGCCGAACCGCAGCGTCCTGCAGTGGGACAAGGACGACTGCGCGGCGGCCGGCCTGGTGAAGTTCGACCTGCTCGGCCTCGGCATGCTCGCGGCCCTGCACGACTGCTTCGACCTGGTCGCCGGGCACCACGGGCAGCGGCACGACCTCCAGTCGATCCCGCCGGAGGACCCCGAGGTCTACGAGATGCTGTGCGACGCCGACACCGTCGGGGTGTTCCAGGTGGAGTCGCGCGCGCAGATGGCGACGCTGCCCCGGCTGCGGCCGCGCGAGTTCTACGACCTGGTGGTGGAGGTCGCGCTGATCCGCCCCGGCCCGATCCAGGGCGGGTCCGTCCACCCGTACCTGCGGCGCCGCAAGGGCCTCGAACCCGCCACGTGCCCGCACCCGCTGATGGAGCCGGCGCTGCGGCGGACGCTCGGCGTCCCGCTGTTCCAGGAGCAGATGATGCAGCTCGCCGTGGACTGCGCCGGGTTCACCCCGAACGAGGCCGACCAGCTGCGGCAGGCGATGGGCGCCAAGCGCGCGCCCGAGCGCGTCGAGCGGCTCCGCGAGCGGCTGCTGGACGGGATGGCCGAGCGCGGCATCCCCGCCGATGTCGCCGAGGACGTCTACGAGAAGATCCTGGGATTCACCGGGTTCGGGTTCCCCGAGTCGCACGCGCAGAGCTTCGCGCACCTGGTCTACGCGAGCGCCTGGCTGAAGCGGCACTTCCCCGCCGCGTTCACGGCGGCGCTCGTCCGCAACCAGCCGATGGGCTTCTACAGCCCGCAGTCGCTGCTGGCGGACGCGCGGCGGCACGGCGTCGTCGTCCGGGGCGTCGACATCAACGCCAGCGACGTGCACCCGACGCTGGAGGAGCCCGTCGAGGTGGCGTCGGACCATCCGCACGCGCCCGCCGCGCCGCAGCCCGCGATCCGCGTCGGCCTCGCCGGCATCCGCAACCTCGGCGAGGACACCGCCGAGCTGATCGCGGCCGGACGCCCCTACACGAGCATGGAGGATCTGGCCCGGCGCGTCCCCCTGCCGGCGGCGGCGCTGGAGGCGCTCGCGACCGCCGGTGCGTTCGGCTGCCTCGGCATGACGCGGCGCGAGGCGCTGTGGGCGGCGGGCGCCCTCGCCGGCACCGGCCCCGGCCAGCTCGAAGGCGTCACGCCCGGCGCGGCGGCCCCCGCGCTGCCGGCGATGACGCCGATCGAGGAGACCCTCGCCGACCTGTGGGCGACCGGCGTCTCCCACACCCATCCCGTCGCGCACGTCCGGGAGGCGCTCGACGAGCTCGGCGCCCTGTCGTCCGAACGCCTCGCCGCGACGCCGTCGGACACCAACGTCGTCGTCGCGGGCCTGGTCACCCACCGGCAGCGCCCGCCGACCGCCAGCGGCATCGTGTTCATGACGCTGGAGGACGAGACCGGCATCATCAACGTCGTCTGCCCGCCGCAGGTGTTCCAGCGGCACCGCGGCCTCGCGGTCGACTCCCAGGCGCTGCTGGTCGGCGGGCGCCTCGAACGCGCCGACGGCGTCACCAACGTCCGCGCCACCCGGCTGCGCCGCCTCCCCGTCCCCGGCCGGGTCCGCGCCCGCAACTTCCACTGATCGCGGGCCGAACGCGGGCCCTGCCGGGCGCGTCCCACATGTGTCATCGTTGTCACGGAGAGGGTCGCGTGCCGCCGTGGAGGCGGCCGCCAAGGCGCGGCTCCGGCGAAAGGCAGATCGCCGATGGAGAGCCCACGCTCGCAGCCACGGCCCACCGCACCCGCGCCGCGGGAGCTCGGACCGGACGATCCGACGCGGGTCGGGCGGTACCGGATCGAGGCCCGGATCGGCGAGGGCGGCATGGGCGCGGTGTACCTCGGCCGCGATCCCGGCGGGCGCGCCGTCGCGGTCAAGGTCGTCCGCCCGGACCTCGCCGGCGACCGGATGTTCCTCGCCCGGTTCCACGACGAGGCCGCGCACGCCCAGCGGGTCGCGTCGTTCTGCACCGCGCAGGTGCTGGAGCACGGCGACGACCTCGGCCTCGCCTACATGGTCACCGAGTACATCGAGGGGCCGTCGCTGCTCGACCACGTCACCGCCACCGGGCCGCTGTCGCCCGGGATGCTGCACGGCGTCGCGGTCGGCGTGGCCGCCGCGCTGGTCGCGATCCACAGCGCGGGCCTGGTGCACCGCGACCTCAAGCCGAGCAACGTGCTGCTGTCCATCTCCGGCCCGCGCGTGATCGACTTCGGCATCGCGCGGGCGCTGGACGCCGCGTCCTCGCACACCCGGACCGGCCAGGTCGTCGGCACCCCCGGCTGGTTCGCGCCCGAGCAGATCACCGCGCAGCGGATCACCACGGCGGTCGACGTGTTCGCCTGGGGCTGCCTGGTCGCGTTCGCCGCGACCGGCCGCAACCCGTTCGGGCAGGGGTCGTTCGAGCTCATGGCGGCGCGCGCGGTGCACGCCGAACCGGAGCTCGGACCGGTGCCGGAGCCGCTGGCCGGGCTCGTCCGGGCGGCGCTGCGCAAGGACCCCGCCCAGCGCCCGAGCGCCCGCGACCTGCTGCTCAACCTGGTCGGCGGCGCCGGCGAGGCGGACGTGTCGCACACGCTCGGCGCGTCGTGGACGACCCCGCCGGTCCCCCGGCCGGACGTCACGTCCCGCGACCCCGGCGGCGCGGCGCCCCTGCCGCACCCGCCCGGGGGCGGGGGCGGCGGGCCGGTGGCGCATCCCGCGACGGCGCCCGCGAACGAGCTCGCCCAGACCGCTCCGGCGCCCGAGAGCGAGCGCCGGCAGCAGATCCCGCACGCCCGGACCACGCCGTCCCACGAGGCGTACCCCTCCCCCGAGACCGGCCCGCCGCCCGTGACGGTGCCGCACGGACGGCACGACCGCCGCAAGCCGGTGATCGCGGTGGCGGGCGCCGCCCTCGCGGTCGCCCTGGTCGCGGCGGGAGGCGCCTACTACCTCACCCGTCCCGACAACCACGACAAGGGCAGCGGCGCCGCCCCCGCCACCGGGTTCCCCTCCGACCCCATGCTGGTGCGGATCGACACCGCTCCCGGCTGGCCGAAGGACTGCCACGCCGACATCGGCACCTACACGCCCGGCTCCGCCGCGCCGAAGACCCTCGTCAGCGGGCCGGCCTGCGACACGCTGCCGGAGCGCTCACCGGACGGCGCCCGCATCGCGTTCAGCCGGTCCAGCGGCGGGACGACCTCCGCGTGGGTCATGAACGCCGACGGGACCGGCCTGCGGAAGGTCACCGACATCGCGGGCGGGCGCGTGACCTGGTCGCCCGACGGCAAGCGCCTCGCCTTCATGGGCGGCAGCGGCGTCGGCGACACCACCGGGACCCACCAGATCTACGCGATCGCCCTCGACACCCGCACGGTCACCCGGCTCACCGGCGACGACTCGGCCAAGGACGACCCGATGTGGTCGGCCGAGGGGCGGATCGCCTTCTGGAGCAGGAAGGAGAGCGCCGAGCAGATCTACACCCTCGACCCCGACCACCCGTCGCGGCCCTGGACGCGGCTGACGAAGGACGGCGTCCGCTCGGTCGACCCGGAGTGGTCGCCGGACGCCTCGAAGATCGCCTACACGCACGGCCCCTCCGCGACGAGCGACATCTGGGTGATGAACGCCGACGGCTCGGCCCCGCACCCGCTCACCACGGGCGGCGCCCACGCCATGGACGCGGGCTGGTCCCGCAACGGCCGCTGGCTCTGCTACGTCAGCGGCCCGGTCGGCACGCCGGTCGTCCACGCCGTCCGCGCCGACGGCACCGGCGACCGCGTCGTCACCCCGGCCGGGCAGGTCCTCGGCCATCCGAGCTGGTCGTGAGGCCCGCGGCCCGCGCACGCGGCACCGGGCGGCGGAGGGCGGTCTAGCGGCCCGGCGCCAGGGGCGACGCATGGTCGATGCGCCGGAGGATGACGCCCTCGCGCAGGGCCCAGGGGCAGATCTCCAGCTCCTTCAGCTCGAACAGGTCCATCGCCGCGTCGGCGACGATCGCGCCGGCGAGCAGCTGCGGCGCCCGCGACTCCGACACCCCGGGCAGCTCCGCGCGCACGGCGGACGTCAGCTGCGCGAGCTTCTCGGTCCAGTCGGTGAGGTCGGTGTCCTGGAGGACGCGCCGCTGGTACGGTCCATCGCCCGAGGGGGCCGCGCCCGCGATCCGGGCGAGCTGCCGGAACGTCTTCGACGTGGCCACCGCGTGGTCGGCGGGCCCGTACCGGGACACCTCCCCGACGTGCCGGGCGATCTCCGCGCGGACGTGCCGGCGCAGCGCGCGGACCTCGTCGGCGGGCGGCGGGTCGGCGGTGAACCAGTCGCGGGTGAGGCGGCCCGCGCCGAGCGGCAGCGAGAACGCCGCGTCCGGCTCCTCGTCGATGCCGGACGCGATCTCCAGGGAGCCGCCGCCGATGTCGACCACCAGCAGCCGCCCGGACGACCAGCCGAACCAGCGGCGGACGGCGAGGAACGTCAGCCGCGCCTCGTCCTCGCCGGAGAGCACGTCGATGCCGATCCGCTTCTCCTCCCGGATGCGGTCGAGGATCTCCTCGCCGTTGGCGGCGTCGCGGATGGCGGAGGTGGCGAACGCGACCAGGTCCTCGACGCCCTTGTCCTCGGCGACCTGCAGGGCCTCGTCGACGAACTCGCGGAGCAGGCGCTCGCCCCGCTCCGACAGCCGGTCGCCGTCCTCCAGGTGCGCGGCGAGGCGCAGTTCCGCCTTGTGGGAGAACGCGGGCAGCGGGCGCGCTCCCAGGTGGGCGTCCACCACCAGGAGGTGCACCGTGTTCGAGCCCACGTCCAGCACGCCGAGTCGCATGTCCCCGACGGTAGCGGACACCCGCGCGGCGGGGACGCCAGACCGGCCTTCACCGGACGGAACACCCTTGCCACTACGGTGGGCGCATGGACGGGCAGGAGTCGCGGCGCTGGCGGGTGCCGCCCAAGGTCGTCGCGGCCAAGTGCGCGGCGGCCGTGGCGGTCGCGGCGGTCGCCGCGTTCGGCGGCGGCGACTCGGAGCGGCTGCTGCTGGCGGGCGTCGCGGCGCTGGGCCTCGCGGGGGTCGCGCTGCGGGACCTGCTGGCGCCCGTCCGGGTGGCCGCCGACCGCGACGGCGTGACGGTCGTCACCGGTTACGCGGGGCATCGCCGCGTCCCGTGGGAGGCGGTGACCGCGATCCGGGTGGACGAGCGCCGCCGGCTGCTGCTGCACACCCGGATGCTGGAGATCGAGACCGCCGACGACCTGCACCTGTTCAGCGCCTTCGACCTGGGCGCGGACGTGCACGACGTCGCCGACGACCTCTACCGCCTCCGCGCCCGCACCACCCGCTGACCCGCACCCGCGTGACCGCGCGCCGCCCCCGTGAGGTGCCTCATGAGGGCGGCGCGCCGCAGGTCGACGGTCAGGCGGGGAGCTCGTCGGGGGTCGGGTAGGAGGTCTGGGCGCCGGGCCTGCGGACGGCGGCGGCGCCGACGCGGGTGGCGTAGCGGGCGGCGTCGCGCAGGGAGTCGCCGCGGGCGAGCCGCAGGCAGAGCGCGGCGGTGAACGCGTCGCCCGCGCCCGTGGTGTCGACGGCCTCCACCTTCGGCGACGGGATCCGCGCCGTCCCCTCGGCGTCGGCGACGACGACGCCGTCGGCGCCGAGGGTGATGACGGCCGAGCGGGGACCCGAGCCCAGCAGCGCCGCCGCCATCCGCTCCGGGTCCGCCCCGTCCGCCGCGCCGGGGCCGCCGAGCAGCCAGGCGGCCTCGTGCTCGTTCACCACGAGGGGGTCGCAGACCGCGAGGACCTCGGCGGGGACGGGCGCGGTGGGCGACAGGTTCAGCACGGCGCGGGCGCCCGCCGAGGCCGCCGCCCGGGCGGCGGCCTCGATCGCGGGCATCGGCACCTCGAGCTGGAACGTCACCACGGACGCGGCGGCGATCATGTCGCGGGCGGCGGCGACGTCGTCCGGGGTGAGCCGGGCGTTGGCGCCGGGCGAGACGATGATGCTGTTGTCGCCGTCCGGCCCGACCGTGATCAGCGCGACGCCGCTCGGGCCCGGCGTGACGGCCAGGTGCGCCAGGTCCACGCCGGCCTCGGCGAGCGCGCCGCGCAGCAGCGCGCCGTGCCCGTCGTCGCCGACGCGGCCGACGATCCCGACCCGGCCGCCGAGCCGGGCGGCGGCGACCGCCTGGTTCGCGCCCTTGCCGCCCGGGTGGGTGGCGAGGTCGGAGCCGAGGACGGTCTCCCCCGGCGCGGGCCGCCGGTCGACGCCGACCACGAGGTCCGCGTTGACCGAGCCGACCACGACGACGTCGTACTGTTCCGGCACGGCACTCCCCTTCTACTGCGTGGCGAACTGGGCGGCGTTCTCCGGCGTGGCGATCTTCACCGGCACCGGGGCGTTGGCGACCAGCTCGCCGCCCCTGGCGGCCTTGAGCGCGCTGTCCACGGCCATCTTGCCGAGCAGCCGGGGCTGCTGCGCGACGGTCGCGTTCAGGGTGCCGGCCTGGACGGCCTTGATGCCGTCCGGGGTGCCGTCGAACGCGACGACCTTGACCTGCTTTCCGGCCTTGCCGCCGAGCGCCTTGATCGCGCCGAGCGCCATCTCGTCGTTCTCGGCGAACACCCCGTTCACGTCGGGGTGCGACTGGAGCAGGTTCGTCATGACGTCGAGGCCCTTGGTCCGGTCGAAGTCGGCGGGCTGCTTGGCGACGACCTGGATGCCCGGGTACTGCTTGAGGCCCTCACTGAAGCCCTGCCCGCGCTCGCGGGAGGCGGAGGTGCCGGGCTGCCCCTGGATCACCACGATCTTGCCCTTGCCGCCGAGCAGCCGCGCCATCTCCGCGGCGGCGTCCTTGCCGCCCGCGACGTTGTCGGACGCGACGAGCTGCTCGACCTTCGCGCCGTTGACGGTGCGGTCGGCGGCGACGACGGGGATGCCCGCCCGGTTCGCGGCCTTCACCGCGGGCGCCGCGGCGTCGGAGTCGACCGGGTTGACGATGATCGCCTTCATCCCCTGGCTGGTGTAGTTCTGCACCTGGTTGACCTGCTGCGACGCGTCGTTCTGCGCGTCGCCGACGGTCAGCTTCACGCCGACCTTCCTCGCCTCGTCCTGCGCACCCTGGCGGAACTGGACGAAGAACGGGTTGTTCAGCGTGGACACCGACAGCCCGATCCTCACCGAGCCGCCGCCGGCCGCGCCGCCGGACTTGGAGTCGTTGCCGCCGGTGGTGGCGACGACCGCGGCGAGCGCGACGATGACCGCGACGACCGCGGCGCCGCCCGCCCAGAACGTCGCGGGCCGGACCCGCAGGCCGCGCCGCCGGACGGTGTCCAGCAGGACCGCCGCCGCGATCACGACGCCGATGACGACCTGCTGCCAGAACGCCGACACCGACAGCAGGTTCAGGCCGTTGCGCAGCACCGCGAGGATCAGCGCGCCGACCAGGGTGCCGAACGCCCGGCCCTTGCCGCCGGACAGGCTGGCGCCGCCGATCACGACGGCGGCGATCGCGTCCAGCTCGTAGCCGTTGGCGGCCTGCGGCTGCGCCGAGGCGAGCCGGGACGCCAGCACGATCCCGGCGACGGCCGCGAACGCGCCGGCCAGCGCGTAGGTGACGAGCTTCTGCCGGTCCACCCGGATGCCCGACAGCCGCGCGGCCTCCTCGTTGCCGCCGATCGCGTACATCGCGCGGCCGCTGTAGGTGCGGGCGAGGATCAGCGCGGTCAGCAGCCCCATCACGATCATCACGATGACCGGGACGGGCAGGTACGAGCCGATCGTGTCGCCGAGGTGGGTGACCGCGCCGGGGAACGCGATCGGGCTGCCGCCCGAGATCACCAGCGCGAGACCGCGCGCGACGCCGAGCATCGCGAGCGTCGCGATGAACGGCGGCAGCTTCCCGTAGGTGATCAGCGCCCCGTTGACCAGGCCGGCGACGAGGCCGACGAGGACCGCGGCGACCAGCGCCAGCGGCCATGCCAGGCCGTGCTGCGTCGCCGTCCAGGCCAGCACCACCGCCGACAGCGCGGCGACCGCGCCGACCGACAGGTCGATCCCGGCGGTGACGATGACGAACGTCGAACCGAACGCCAGGATCGCGACGACCGCCGCCTGGACCCCGACGTTCAGCAGGTTGGTGACGGTCAGGAAGTCACCGGACGCGATGGCCAGCGCGACCACCAGGATGATCAGGCCGGCCAGCGCGCCGTTCTCGCCCAGCAGCCGGCCGGCGGCCAGGGCCGCACCGCCGGACCGCGGCCCCTGCGGCCGCTTGCGCAACGTCTCAGTGGACATCGTTCTCCTCCGCGTTCTCCCCGGCGCCGCCCGGCCCGGCGACGGCCAGCGCCATCACCGCGTCCTGCGTCGCCTCGGCCGCCGGCAGTTCGCCGGCCAGCCGGCCCCGCGCCATCACCAGGACGCGGTCGCTCATCCCCAGCACCTCGGGCAGGTCGCTGGAGATCATGAGCACCGCGTGCCCGGAGGCGGTGAGGGCGTTGATCAGCTCGTAGATCTCGACCTTCGCGCCGACGTCGATGCCGCGCGTCGGCTCGTCCAGCACGAGCACCTTCGCGTCGGCGAGCAGCCACTTGCCGATCACGACCTTCTGCTGGTTGCCGCCCGACAGGGTCCGGACCTCCTGCCGCAGCCCGCTCATCCGGACGTTCAGCCTCGCGGCGATCCGGCCGGCGTCCCGGTGCTGCCCCGCCCGGTCGACCAGGCCGCCGCGGCCGGCGCGGCCGAGCGTCACCAGGCCGAGGTTCTCCTGGACGTCGGCGCCGAGCACCAGCCCCTGGCCCTTGCGGTCCTCGGGGACGAGCCCGACCCCGGCCTCCAACGCCGCGGGGACGTCGCCGGGCGGCAGCGACCTGCCGCCCACGATGACCTCGCCGCGGTCGGGACGGTCAGCCCCGAAGATCGCGCGGGCGACCTCGGTGCGGCCGGCGCCGACCAGCCCGGCGAGCCCGACGACCTCCCCCGCGCGGACCTCGAACGACACGTCCTCGAACACGCCGTCCCGCGTCAGGCCCTTGACCTGGAGCAGCGGCGGGCCGGCCTCGGTGCGCTCGCGCGGGTACTGCTGGTCGATCGAGCGGCCCACCATCAGCCGGACGAGCTCGTCGCGGGGCGTGTCCGCCGGCACCTCCGCGACGGACCTGCCGTCGCGCAGCACCGTCACGCGGTCGCCGATCCGCGGGATCTCCTCCAGGTGGTGGGTGATGAAGATGACCGCGACACCCTCCTCGCGAAGCCGCGCGACGATGCCGAACAGCCGGTCGACCTCACCGGTGGTGAGCACCGCGGTCGGCTCGTCCATGATCAGCACGCGGGCGTCCAGGCTCAGCGCCTTGGCGATCTCCACCATCTGGCTGCGCGCGATGCCGAGGCCCGCCATCCGGTCGTCCGGATCGGCCTCGACGCCGACCTTCGCGAGCAGGTCCCGCGCGGCGGCGTTCATCGCCCGGCGGTCGAGGAGCCCGAACCGGCGCGGCTGGCGGCCGAGGAACAGGTTCTCGGCGACCGTCATCTCCGGGACGAGGTTGAACTCCTGGTAGATGGTCGCGATGCCGAGCCGCTCGGCGTCCTGCGCCGTGCGGATCGCGACCTCGCGGCCGTCCACCTCGATCGTCCCGGCGTCGGGCCGGTGCGCGCCGGACAGCGTCTTGATCAGCGTGCTCTTGCCGGCGCCGTTCTCGCCGAGGAGCACGTGCACCTCGCCGGGCCGCAGGCCGAAGTCGACGCCGTCGAGCGCGAGCACGCCCGGGAACGCCTTGCGCAGCCCGCGCACCCGGAGGATCTCCCCGGGGCCCGGCAGATCGTCGGCAGGCAGGCTCATGGGCGGCCACTCCCTTCGCTTCCGTTTCGTTCGTCGCCGGGTTCGCCGCAGGAGCGCCGCACGACCAGCCGCGCGTCGAGCACGACCGGCTCCACCGGGCGGCCCTCGATCCGCTCCAGCAGCGCCCCCACCGCGCGCCGGCCGAGCTCCTGGACGGGCTGGCCGATCGCGGTGACCGGCGGGTCCACATGGGTGAACCACGGGACGTCGTCGTAGGAGGCGATCCCCACGTCCCCGGGGATCGCCAGCCGGCGCGCGCGGATCTCGTCGAGCGCGCCGAGCGCCATCAGGTTGTCGCCCGCGAAGATCACCTCGGGCGGTTCGGGCAGGTCCAGCAGCCGGGCGGCGGCGGCCCGCCCGCTGGCCGCCTGGAAGTCGCCGGCCTCCAGGTACTCGGGCCGGACGGGGAGCCCGGCGGCGCGCAGCGCCGCCCGGAACGCCGCGGTCCGCTCGCGGCCGGTGGACAGCAGCGCGGGGCCCGACACGAACGCGATGCGCCGGTGCCCGAGCCGCGCGAGGTGCGCCACCAGCGCGCCGATCGCGGCGGTGCCGTCGGCGCGGACCGTCGGGACGTCCAGCCCCGGCAGGGTCCGGTCGAGGAACACCAGCGGCCCGCCGTCCCGGACGACGTCGCGGACCAGCGGCGTGATCTCCGCCGTGGGGCACAGCAGCAGGCCGTCGACCCGCTGCTCCAGGAGGGTCCGGACGTAGTGGTCCTGGCGTTCGGGGCGCTCGTCGGCGTTGCCGATGACGACCGAGTAGCCGGCCGCCCGCGCCCGGTCCTCGATCGCGCGGGCCAGCTCGGTGAAGAACGGGTTGAGGATGTCGCCGATCACCAGCCCGATCGTGCGGGTGGTGTCGGTGCGCAGCGAGCGCGCGACGGCGTTCGGCCGGTAGCCGAGCTCGTCCACGGCCGCGAGGACGCGGGCGCGCGTCGCCTCGGTGACCGACGCGCTGTCGTTGAGGACGCGCGAGACGGTCGCGACGGAGACGCCGGCGAGCCGCGCGACGTCCTTGACCCCGGCCAAGGCGCACCTCCCATGGAAACGATCGTGTAAACGATTACATCGTGGTGTTGTAAACGATTACACGACCGACCGCATTCCCGCAAGCGGCAGATGCCTGAAATCTCCCGAGAACCGCCCCGGCCGACGCCCCGGACCGGGGTCCTAGTCGGCGCGCAGTTCGGCCAGGTCCAGCACGCCCGCCAGCTCCTCCACGGTGGCGTAGTAGCCGACGATCCGGCCGTTCCTCGTCACGAGGTACGCGTCGGCGCCGCGCACGCCCGCGAGCGCGGCCCACACCCCGTGCGCCCCGGACAACCGCACCGCCGTCACCCGCAGACCGCCCGGACCGGTCCAGCTCGCCCGATCATCCCCCATGTACGGAACGCTACGCCGCATGACTTTCCGTCATCGATGCAGGTCGGCGGGTATCGTCCGAGAGGTCCTATAGCGTGGGGCGCCGTGAGCGAGGTGCAGGGGTCCCGGCTGGCGCGCCGGGTGTCGGACGCCGCCGGAGAGCTGCTGAAGCGGTCCCGGGCCGTGGCGCCCGTGGACGTGTTCGTCCGGCTCGGCTGGCTGCGGACCGCGACCGTCGACGAGTGGCGGCAGGGACGGCACGACCACCTGCACGCCGCGATGACCGTCCGGCCCGACAGGATCGCCGCCGCGCTGCGCGCCCTGCGCGCCTGGGCCGAAGCGAACGGCCTGGAGCCCGCCGAGACCCCCTACAGCGCCGCCACCCGCGACCACCGAGAGCTGCGCTTCACCGCCGCCGGGCACGACGCCGCCGAGCGCGACCACCGCACGCACTGGCTGTCCCCCGACCTCACGCCCGCGCAGCGCGAGCGCCTCGCCGCCCGGCAGGCCAAGGCGCCCGACATCACCGTCCTGATGCCGCCGGGCGACTGGACGTGCCCGGGATGCCGCGCTCCCGGCGGCCTCCAGGTCGCCGAGGACGGCGCGCCGCTCTGCCTCGACTGCGCCGACCTCGGGCACCTGGTGTTCCTGGCGTCCGGGAACGCCGCGCTGAGCCGCCGCGCGAAGAAGGAGAGCGGGCTGTCGGCCGTCGTCGTCGAGCACAACCGGCGCCGCAAGCGCTACGAGCGGCGCGGCGTGCTGGTCGAGGAGGCGGCGCTGGAGCGCGCCGAGGAGCAGTGCCTCGCCGACGAGGACGCGCGGGCCCGCCGCCGCGAGCGCGACCGGGAGCGCCGCGCCGGGCAGGACGCCGACTTCCAGGCCCGGATGGCCGCCGAGATCGTCCGGCTGTTCCCCGGCTGCCCCGCGGGCCGCGCCGAGGAGATCGCCCGGCACGCCGGGCTGCGCGGCAGCGGCCGGGTCGGCCGCACCGCGGCGGGCCGCGACCTGGACGCCGACGCCGTCACGCTCGCCGTCATCGCCTCGATCCGGCATCTCGACACCGGCTATGACGCCCTGCTGATGGCGGGGGTGCCGCGCCGCGAGGCCCGCGACCGCATCCGCGCCGACGTCGACGCGGCCCTCGCCGCCTGGCGCCGCCGCCCCTGACCGCCTCCGGCGTTCCGGTTGCCCGCCCCCGGCGGCCAGAGGATCATGTCCGCGTGACCGACGCCACCGCGGATCTCGACCCCGGCACCCCCAACGTCGCGCGGATGTACGACTACTGGCTCGGCGGCAAGGACAACTTCGCCGCCGACCGGGAGGCCGCCGCGCGGATCGTGGAGATCTCCGAGGGCCGGGTGGTGCGCGGCGTGCGGCTGAACCGGGCGTTCCTCCGCACCGCCGTGCGGGACGCCGCACGGGCCGGGATCGCGCAGTTCCTCGACCTCGGGTCCGGGCTCCCGACGCGGGAGAACGTGCACGAGGCCGTCCGGGAGGTCCGCCCGGAGGCGCGGACCGTCTACGTCGACAACGACCCGGTCGTGTGCGCGCACGGGCGGGCGCTGCTGGCGGACGCGGCGCGCGTCGGGTTCGTCCGGGGCGACCTGCGCCGGCCCGACGAGATCATGGCGCACCCGACGGTCCGCGAGATGATCGACTTCTCCGAGCCGGTGGCCGTGATGCTGGTGTCGGTGCTCCACTTCGTGGACGACGCCGAGGACCCCGCCGCGCTCGTCGCCCGCTACCGCGACGCGCTCGCGCCGGGCAGCCGGCTCGTCCTGTCCCACCTGGCCTCGGACGCGTTCCCGGAGGCCATGGCGGAGGCCGAACGGGTCTACGCGGACGCCAGCGCCCCCCTCGGCGCCCGGCCGCGCGCGCGGATCCGCGGCTTCTTCGACGGGTTCGAGCTGCTGCCGCCCGGCCTGACCGGACCGCGCGAGTGGCTGGACGGCGGGGTGCGGACCGACGGCGAGCGGTTCGCCGGGCTGGTGGGCGTCGGCGAGAAGCGCTGACGCCGGTCCGCCGCGCCGCGCGGCGGGACCGTCAGGCCGTCTCGGACGGGGCCGTCAGGCCATCTCGAACGTGGCCGGGTCGGGGCCGACCCGGGCGCCCCTGTCCAGCTCGCCGATCGCCTTCATCTCGTCCGAGCCGAGGTCGAAGCCGAACACGTCGATGTTCTCGGCGATCCGCCGCGGCGTCACCGACTTCGGGATCACCACGTTGCCGATCTGCAGGTGCCAGCGCAGCACCACCTGCGCAGGGGTCCGGCCGTGCGCCTCCGCGATGCGGGCGAGCACCGGGTCGTCCAGCAGCCCCTGGCCCTGGCCGAGCGGCGCCCACGCCTCGGTGTGGATGCCGTGCTCCCGGTGGAACGCGCGCAGCTCGTCCTGCTGGAAGTAGGGGTGCAGCTCGATCTGGTTGACCGCGGGCACCGTGCCGGACTCGTCCATCACGCGGCGCAGCGTGTCGACGGTGAAGTTGGAGACGCCGATCGAGCGGATCCGGCCGTCCTCCTTCAGCTTCTCGAACGCCCGCCAGGTGTCCATGTAGGTGTCGTGGCCGGGCATCGGCCAGTGGATCAGGTACAGGTCGAGGTAGTCCAGGCCCAGGCGGCGCATGCTCGCGTCGAACGCGCGGAGCGTCTGGTCGTGGCCCTGGTCGCTGTTCCACAGCTTGGTGGTGATGAACAGCTCCTCGCGCGGCAGCCCGGAGGCACGGAGCGCGCGGCCCGTGCCCTCCTCGTTGCCGTAGGCGCTGGCGGTGTCGACGCTGCGGTAGCCGTCGCGCAGCGCGACCTCGACGGCGTGCTCGGCCTCCTCGTCGGTCACCTGGAACACCCCGAAGCCGAGCTGCGGCATCATGGCCCCGTCGTTCAGCCTGACGTCCGGTACGGTCATGGTCCTCCCCTTCGGATGGTGCCTGCCTGGAATCCGCCGGTTCCGGAATCCGCCGTGCCAGGAGAGCCGTGCCCACCAGATCGGCGGCCGAACCTGTGAGCCGGCTCCCACCGGCATACTGGGAAGGCGCGCACATCGGGGTGGAACGCTGCGACCGGGGGCACGGAATGACGACGCTCTATCTGGCACGGCACGGCGAGACCGTGTGGCACGAGGAGAACCGGTACGCGGGCGTCAGCGACGTCGCCCTCAGCGAGCGGGGCCGCCGGCAGGCCGCCGCCCTCGGGCGCTGGGCGCCCGGCCGGGAGATCGGGGCGGTGTGGGCGTCGCCGCTCGGCCGCGCCCGCGGCACCGCCGCGCCGGCCGCGAACGCGCTCGGGCTGCCGCTGAAGGTGGACACCGACCTGAGCGAGGTCGACTTCGGCACCGCCGAGGGGCGGGTGCTCGCGGAGATGCCCGCGGACGAGGTCGCCGCGTTCCGCGCCGACCCGGCGGGCTCGCCGTTCCCCGGCGCCGAGGACCCGGCCAAGGCGGCCGCGCGCGGCGCGGGCGTGCTGCGCCACATCGCGGACGCCGAGCCGGGCGCCCGCGTCCTGGTCGTCACGCACAGCACGCTGCTGCGGCTGACGCTGTGCGAGCTGCTCGGGCTCCCCCTGGCGTCCTACCGGCGGGTGTTCCCGCGCGTCCGCAACTGCGCGATCACCGAGCTCGACCTGTCCGGCGGGTCCGCCGCCCTGATCGCCTACAACCTGCCGACCGGCGACGAGTGACCCCGCGACCCGCCGCGTAGCGCGTTCTACTGCTCGTTCTGCTGCTCGTTCCGCTGCGCGCCGGGCGGCCGGACGCGCTCGGCCAGCCGGCGCAGCGCGTCCTCGGTGATCGCGAAGTGGTGGACGGCGATGCGCGCGGCCTCGTCGCCGTCGCCGCGCGCGACCGCCTCGGCGAGCGCGTGGTGGTGCGGCTTGGCCTCCTCGTAGATCGCCCACGTGTACGGCTCGGCGGACACCCCGAGGCTGACCTCCGACAGCAGCCGCTCGTGCAGCCCGACCAGCCGCGCGTTGTGGGTCGCGCGGGCGACCGCGGCGTGCAGCCGGACGTCGTGCTCGCGGGCCTCGCCGGGCGTCGCGGCGGCGTCGAACGCGGCGAGCGCGCCGGCGATGGCCGCGCGGTCGGCGTCGTCGGCGCGCTCGGCGGCGGTGCGGGCGATCAGGCTCTCGACGAGCCGCCGGTAGTCGAACAGCTCCTCGAACTCCGTCCAGCGCTCCAGCAGCGCGCTGCGCACCGCGCCCTCGCTGGCCTCGCCCCATTCGGCGCGGACGAAGGCGCCGCCGCCCCGCCCGCGCCGGACCTCCACCAGGCCCGACCCGGCGAGCCGGCGCAGCGCCGCGCGCACGCTCTCCCGGCTGACCTGGAGCAGCGCGGCGAGGTCCCGCTCGCTGGGCAGCCGGTCGCCGAGGCTGAACTCGCCGAGCGCGATCGCCGTCGCCAGCCGGTGCGCGACCTGCTCGCCGGTGGTCGCGGGACGCAGCGGTCCGAGCGCCTCGTGCTCCATGCTCCCCGTCCCTCCGCTCCACCGCGCCGGCCCCGCCGGAAACCATAACTTCCTTCAAAGGTCTAGAAATCAGACCTTTTACCGCATAGTCTCGCATCCGGCCGCGTCGCACCCGCGCCCGCCGGCCGCCCGCCGTTCCGCCGGACCGAGGTTCTCCCAGCTCACAGGAGGTACGCGTGATCGCACCGGCCGCCGCCGAGGGCCACGTCCCCTTCCGCGGCCACCGCACCTGGTACCGCGTCACCGGCGCGCCGGGCCCGGCGAAGGCGCCGCTCGTGGTGCTGCACGGCGGCCCCGGCTGCACCCACGACTACGTGCTGTCCTTCGCCGACCTCGCCGCCGCGACCGGCCGGCAGGTGATCCACTACGACCAGCTCGGCAACGGCCGCTCCACCCACCTGCCGGACGCGGGCGCGGACTTCTGGACCGTCGAGCTGTTCCTGGACGAGCTGGACAACCTCCTCGCCCGCCTCGGCATCGCCGGCGGCTACCACCTGCTCGGCCAGTCGTGGGGCGGGATGCTCGGCGCCGAGCACGCGGTGCGGCGGCCCGCCGGCCTGCGCTCCCTGGTGATCGCGGACTCGCCCGCGTCGATGCCGCTGTGGCGGGAGGCCGCCGCGGAGTTGCGCGCCGCGCTGCCCGCCCGCGTCGAGGCGACGCTCCGCGAGCACGAGGCCGCCGGCACCACCGATTCCCCCGAGTACGCCGAGGCCATGCGGGTCTTCTACGACCGGCACGTCTGCCGCGTCCCCTGGCCGGACGAGGTCGCCCGCACGTTCGCCGCCATCGACGCGGACCCGACCGTCTACCACACGATGAACGGGCCCAGCGAGTTCCACGTCGTCGGCACCCTCCGGGACTGGACGATCGTGGACCGGCTCGACCGGATCACCGCCCCCACCCTGATCATCTCCGGACGGCACGACGAGGCGACGCCCGGCGCCGTCCGCCCCTACGCCGAGCGCATCCCCGGCGCCCGCTGGCAGGTCTTCGAGGACTCCAGCCACATGCCGCACGTCGAGGAGCGCGCGGCCTGCATGTCCGCCGTGGGCGCGTTCCTCGACGCGCACGACCCCGCCCGCTGAACGCCCCTGTCGAACGCCCCTGTCCGCTGAACGACCCTGTCCGCCGGACGCCCCCGTCCGCTGATCGACCCCCGGAAAGGCGCGCGATGACGACCGCCAGCCCAGACCCCGCGCCGTCCGGCGCCTCCCCCGGCGCCGCCGCGCGCCCCCCGCGCCCCGCGAACCCCGCCGCGGGCCCCGCCGCCGAGTCCGCGGAAGGGACGCTGAAGGCCTTCGGGTACGACCAGGAGCTCAAGCGCTCGCTCAGCCTGGCCGACCTGGTGATCTACGGCCTGGTGTTCATGGTGCCGATCGCGCCGTTCACCATCTTCGGCGTCGTGTTCAACGGCTCCAAGGGCATGGTCGCGCTCACCTACGTCATCGGGCTGGTCGCGATGCTGTTCACCGCGCTCAGCTACCGGGAGATGTCGCGGGCGTTCCCGATCGCCGGGTCCGTGTACGCCTACGCCGGGCGCGGGATCAACGACAAGGTCGGGTTCCTCGCCGGCTGGGCGATCCTGCTGGACTACCTCCTCGTCCCGACGCTGCTGTACGTGATGAGCGCGGCGGCGCTGAACTCGCTGCTGCCGGCCGTCCCGCAGTGGGCGTGGGTCATCGTGTTCGTCCTGGTCAACACGGTGATCAACTTCCTGGGCATCGAGTCGACCGCGCGGCTGAACCGGCTGTTCCTGGTCGCCGAGCTGGTGGTGCTCGCGCTGTTCGTCGGGTTCGGCCTCGCCGCCGTGGCGCAGGGGAGGAACGGCGCGCACTTCTCCTTCGACCCGCTGCTCAAGCCCGACCTGCTCACCCCCGGGCTGATCTTCGGGGCGCTGTCGATCGCGGTGCTGAGCTTCCTCGGCTTCGACGGCATCTCCACCCTGTCGGAGGAGGTCCGCGACTCCGGCCGCAGGATCGTCGGCCGCGCCACCGTCGTGGCGCTGTGCCTGGTCGCCGTCCTGTTCGTGGCGCAGACGTGGGTCGCGGCGCTGCTCGTCCCGGGCAAGACCGAGTTCGCCGGCGACGACGCCACCAACTCCGCGTTCTACGACATCGCGCAGATCGCCGGCGGGCACTGGCTGAAGGTGACCGTCGCGGTGGCCGCGGCCCTCGCCACCGGCATCGCCAACTCGCTGGTCGCGCAGGCCGCCACGTCCCGGCTGCTGTTCAGCATGGCGCGCGACCGCAAGCTGCCCGCGTTCCTCGCCCACATCCACCCCACGCGCAGGACCCCCGAGCGCGCGATCCTGTTCGTCGCGGTGATCTCGCTGGTCCTCGGGCTGTTCTTCACCGGCCAGATCGACGTGCTGTCCTCACTGGTCAACTTCGGCGCGCTGTTCTCCTTCCTGCTGCTGCACGTCGCCGTCTTCGTGCACTTCAGGCTGCGGAACCGGAGCACCCGGTGGGGCCTGCACATCGCCGCCCCCGCGATCGGCTTCCTGATCATCGGTTCGGTGCTCTGGAACGCCGACGCGCGCGCGAAGATCGGGGGCGTCTGCTGGCTCGTCCTGGGGGCGCTGGTGATGCTGTTCTACCGGCGCTCCGGCCGCGGCACCGACCTGAAGCTGGAGGACTGATGCACATCCGCCGCACCAGCGTGCACAACGCGTGGGACAACGCGATCGAGCCGATCGCGGCGATCGCCCCCGGCGCCGAGCTCACCGTCGAGACGGCGGACGCGAGCGGCGGGCAGCTCGGGCCCGCGTCCGGCGCGGCCGACGTCGCCGCGCTCGACTTCGGCCGGGTCAACCCCGTCACCGGCCCGTTCCTGGTCGAGGGCGCCGCGCCCGGCGACGCCCTGGTGATCGACGTCCTGGACATGTCCGTCGGCGACTGGGGCTGGACGGCCTGCATCCCCGGCTTCGGGCTGCTCGCCGACGACTTCCCGGACGCGCACCTGCGCGTCTCCGCGATCGGGGACGGGGGCGCCGAGCTGCTGCCGGGGCTGCGCGTCCCGGTCGTCCCGATGATCGGCACGATCGGCGTCGCGCCGCCCGAGCCCGGCGAGCACTCGATCGTCCCGCCGCGCCGGTGGGGCGGCAACATGGACGTCCGGCACATCGGCCCCGGAGCCCGGCTCGTCCTGCCGGTCGGCGTGGACGGCGCGCTGCTGTCGCTCGGCGACGCGCACGCCGCGATGGGCGACGGCGAGGTCTGCGGCACCGGCGTGGAGACCGACGCGACCGTCCGGCTCCGGGTGGACGTGCGCCGCGGCGCCGCCCCGCCCACCCCGGTGATCGAGACCGACCCGCGCACGCAGCGGACCGGCGCCGCCCTCGTCACCACCGGCATCGGCCCCGACCTCATGCAGGCGTCCCGGGACGCGGCGCGCGCCCTCGTCGCGGAGGTCGCGGCCCGCACCGGCATGGCCCCCGTCGACGCCTACCTGCTGGCGAGCGTCGCCGCCGACCTGAAGATCTCCGAGATCGTGGACGCGCCGAACTGGATCGTCTCCGCCCACCTGGAACTGTCCCTGCTGCCGTGACCCGGACGGCCGGGACGCGCGACCGTCCCGCGCGGCCCGGCCGTCCTCACACGGTGAGCAGCGTCTTGCCTGCGACCGACCGCGCCTCCATCGCCGCGTGGGCCTCGGCGGCGCGCTCTAGCGGCAGCCGCTGCCCGATCACCGGGCGGATCCGGCCCGCCGCGGCCGCCTCCATCGCCCGCAGGGCCCGCTCCTTCGCCCCGTCCCCGAACCCCATGAGCTGCTCGATCCCCAGCACGGTCACGCCGCGCTCCGCCGCCTCGTCCGGCGGGATGACCGTCGCCGCACCGCTGGACGCCCCGTGCACGGAGAACCGGCCGCCCCGGGCCGCCGCGCCGAACGCCTCCCGGCCGACCTCGCCGCCCACCCCGTCGAACACCACGTCGACCCCGCCGGTCGCGTCCAGCACCCGCTTCGCCCAGCCCGGCGCCGAGTAGTCCACGGCCTCCGCGCCCAGCTCCCGGACCAGCGCGAGCTTCGCCTCGCCCCGCGCGGCGCCGACGACCCGGGCCCCCGCCGACAGCGCCAGCTGCACCAGCAGGCTGCCCAGCCCGCCCGCAGCCGCCTCGACCAGCACCCGGTCGCCCACGCGGACCTTCGCGCCCTCGAACAGGCCCAGCGCCGTCCCGCCGTCGTTCAGCAGCGCCGCCGCCTCCGGCAGGCCGAGGCCGTCCGGCACCGGGACGAGATCGTCCACGTTCGCGACGGCCCGCGCCGCGTTGCCGCCCAGGCGGTCCGCGGTCGCGGTGGCGACCCGCCTGCCCTGCCACTCCGGCGCCACGCCGTCCCCGGCCGCGGCGACCAGCCCGGCCACCCCGCCGCCCGGCACGTACGGCGGCTCCGGCAGCGGAGGCCCGGGGGTGATCCCCCGCCGCAGCTGGGTCTCCACGAAGTTGATCTCAGCGACCGCCACCGCGACGACCACCTGCCCCGGACCGGCGGCCGGCTCCGGCGCCTCCCCCGCCACCAGGACGTCCGGGTCTCCGAACCGCGTCACGCGCACGACCTTCATCGGCACCGCTCCCTTTCGCTCCCGGCAACGCTCACATCTCAACCGGCCTTGAGGTCAACCCGGGGCCCGGCGATGAGTTACCGGCCGCGGACCGGTCATATCTCCCGACGACGCACCAACGGAGAGGTGGACGGCCATGACCGAACGCGACCCCATCGACGTCAGCGACCTGGACATCTACGGCAGCGGCGGCCCCATGCCGTGGGAGCGGGCCCGGACCGCGCTGGCCGAGGGCCTGCCGCGGATGGAGACGCCCGTCTTCCTCGGCACGGTCCGCCCCGACGGGCGCCCCCACTCCGCGGGCATCGGGGCGCTGTGGCACGACGGCGACCTGTACTTCACCAGCGGCCCGGGGACGCGCAAGTCCCGCAACCTCGCCGGGAACCCGGCGTGCACGCTGTCCGCCCGGCTGGAGGGCCTGGACCTCGTCCTCGAAGGCGAGGCGGAGCGGGTCACCGACCCGGCCGTGCTCGAACCGGTCGCGGCCGCCTACCGCGACGGCGGCTGGCCCGCCGAGGTCGACGGCGACGCGTTCACCGCCCCGTACAGCGCGCAGAGCGCCGGCCCGCCGCCGTGGCACCTGTACCGCTTCACCGTCCGCACCGCGATCGGCGTGGCGTTCGTCGAGCCGTTCGCCGCCACCCGCTGGACCTTCCCCGCCTGACGCCTGCCCGGCAGAGCCCGCTCCGGGAGGGGCGCCGGCCTAGGGTGGTGCGATGAACGAACCGCGCGGTGACCTGCGTCCCCCGAGCCTGAACGCCGACGAGCCGGCGACCCTGCTGGCCTTCCTGCGCTACCTGCGCGACGCCGTCGCGGCCAAGGCCGCCGGCGTCCCGGACGAGGCGGCCCGGACGCCCGGCGTCCCGTCCGGCACGAGCCTGCTCGGCCTGGTCAAGCACCTCACGCGCACGGAGCTGAACTGGTTCGTGTGGGCGTACGAGGGCGCCGACGTGCCGCTGCTGGACGACGGCGAGCCGCCGCTGCCCGGCGAGACGGCCGCGGACATCGTCGCGGGCTACCGCGCCGCCGCCGCGCGCTCGGACGCGATCGCCGCGGCGTGCCCCGACCTCGACCGTCCGGGCGCCCGGTCACTGCGCGAGACGCCGCCGCCGTCCATGCGCTGGCTGCTGGTGCACATGATCGAGGAGACCGCCCGGCACGCGGGCCACGCCGACATCCTCCGCGAGCGCCTGGACGGCTCGGTGGGCCGCTGACGCTCCGGGAACCGATCGGCCGCGGACGGGCAACAAGGGGCGTCCCGAACCAGAGCCGAGAGGCCCCACCATGAGCGAGACGAGCCGGGCCGAGGCCGATGACGCCTCCATCATCGGACGCTCCCGGCACGAGCCGGAGGCGTTCGCCGAGATCTTCCGCCGGCACGCGCCCGACATCAAGCGCTACGTCACCCGGAGGCTCGGCGGCGACGCCGCGGAGGACGTCGTCGCCGAGACCTTCCTGACGGCGTTCAGCCGGCGGCACGCCTACGACCTGGCGCGCCCGAGCGCGCGCCCGTGGCTGTACGGCATCGCCACCAACCTGATGGGGCGGCACGTCCGCACGGAGGTCCGGTGGCTGCGCGCCCTGCGGCGCACGGGCGCCGACCCGGTGACGGCGGCGTTCACCGACCGCAGCGACGAGCGGCTCACCGCCGAGGCGTCCGGCCCGCGGCTGGCGGCCGCGCTGGCCGCGATGCCGAAGGGGCGCCGCGACGCGCTGCTGCTGGTGGCGTGGGAGGGCCTCAGCTACCCGGAGGTCGCGCGGGCGCTGGGCGTCCGCGTCGGCACGGTCCGGTCGCGGATCAACCGGGCCCGGGCGCAGCTGCGCCGGGAGCTCGGCGGGACGGACGTCATGGCCATCGTCAGCGAGGAGCCCGTCCATGAATGAGATGACCCGACTCGAGCGGTTCCGCTCCGAGGTGCCCCGGCCCGGGCCGGCGGACCTGCGCGCCGAGGAGGAGCGGCTGCGGGCCGCGATGCTCGCCCCGGCGCCCGGACGGCCGAAGGCGCACCGGCCACAGCGCTTCCGGCTCGCCGTGGCCGTGACCGCCGGAGCCGCGGCAGCCGCCGTCACCGCGGGCCTGGTCGTGGCCGGCCCCGGAGGGGGGCCGCACCGCGCCCCTGCCGTCCACACCATGCCGGTCGCGCACGTCGAGCTGCTCCAGCACGCCGCGGACGCGGCGGGCCGGACGCCGGAGCTGCACCCGAGGCCCGGCCAGTTCCTCGTCTACCGGTCCATGGCCATGAACGCGGTGGAGAGCAACAGCGGCAAGAGCGGCTACAGCCGCTACCTCTCGCGCGAGAGGCGCACGATCTGGCTGCCCGTGGACGGCGACGCGACGCACGGCGTCCTGGCGACGGAGGTGCTGCCGCCCAAGCCCTACCCCGGGTACGCGATCCCGCCCGACGCCCGCAAGGAGGCCGGGCACACCGGTCCGGCGAAGGCCGCGGACTTCGACGACCGCGCGGAGTGGCTGCGCACCGACTACACCTACCTGAGCCGCCTGCCCGCCGACCCGGCGGGGATGTACGAGCATCTGTACTCCCACCTCGGCACCGGGCCGGAGGCCGACGGCCAGGCGTGGCAGAACGTCGGCGGAATGCTCACCGAGGCGTACATGCCCGCCGCGCAGCGCAAGGCGCTGTTCCGGGCCGCCGCAGCCATTCCGGGCGTGCGAACCGTCGGCGAGGCCGTGGACGCCGCGGGCCGCACCGGCATCGCGGTGTCCCTGGACGAGCCCGGAAGCGGGCAGCGCGACGAGTACATCTTCGCCCCGAAGACGTACCTGTACCTGGGGCAGCGGACGGTCGTCACCGACGCGTCGATCGCCCGCGCGCCGGCGGGCACCGTCGTGACCTCGACGGCGCAGCTGAGCGTCGGCCTCACCGACCGCGCCCCGGCGGTCGCCCGCCGCTGACGCGCCGCAAACCCGTTGCGGCGGCGGCGTGCCCCGGCGAATCCTGGGCCCATGGGCGAACTGCTCGGCTTCTGCGTGGTCGCGAACGTGCGGCGGGAGACGGCCTCCGGTGAGGGCGGGCTGGTGATCCGCCACGGCCTGAGGCACTTCTCGGGCGGGACGAAGCTGTGGGTGCTGCCGCCGCAGTGGGGCGACGGCGGCGAGGACCTCCTGGTGGCGGGCCGGCACCGCGGCAGGCGCGGCGGCTACGTGCGGATGGTGGTGCCGCGCCGGCACATGGAGAACTTCCGGGTCCGCGGGATCTACGACCCGGCGGTCATGCGCGTGCTGACCGCACCGGGCGCGCCGGGCGGCGAGGTCCGGCTCTGGGAGGGCCGCGAGGAGGCCGAGAAGGCCTCCGCCTGGTGGTCCAGCGCGGTCCTCCCGGCCAGGACGTGCGGAGCCGAGGGCTATCCGCACGACCTGGGCGGGGTGGGCGATCCGCCCCCGCTCGAACTGCGGAAGGACGGCCGGATCTATTACCTGGCGCATTTCAATGCGAACCGGGCCGTCTACTCGCTGCTGCCGCCGCCCGCCGAGGCGCCGGGCCCGCCCTCCGGCCGGTGACCGGAGGGCGGGCCCGGGCGCGTCAGGCGATGGTGCCGTGGAAGGTCCAGGTGCCGGAGCCGACCTCGGCGGGCTCGGCGGCGCCGGGGACGTGGACCTCGGCGGTGCCGCCCGCCGGGACCGTGACGGTCAGCGTCACCTTGCCGCCGTCGCGCGTCCAGGACGAGCGGACCTCGCCGTACGGGGTCCGCCGCGTCGCGGACGCGCGGGTCAGGTCGCCGACGACGGCCGGGGCGATGACCAGGTTCCGGTAGCCGGTGGAGCCGTCGGCCTGCCGGATGCCGGCGAGCCGGGAGGTGAACCACGAGTCGATCGAGCCGAGCATGAAGTGGTCCTGCGACTGGCCGCTGCCGCCGTCCCAGGACTCGCCGAGCGCGGTGTTGCCGTGCACGACCTGGTAGCCGTAGCTGGGGCTGTCGGTCTGCGTGGCGATCCGGTAGACGACGTCGTCGGGCAGGACGCGGAACGCCGACGGCAGCGAGATCTCGCCGAGGAGCAGGTGATAGCCGGCGTTCTTGACGCTGCCGGCCAGGTGGTCGAGCAGCTTCTGCCGGTCGGCGGCGGGGACGGCGCCCATGTCGAGGGCGAGGGCCTCGGCGCCCTGGCCGCCGCCCGCGAAGGTGCCCGTGGAGGCGTCGTAGTACTTGTCGGCGAGGGCCTTGGCGCTCTGGTCCGCCTTGGCCTTGTAGGCGGCGGCGTCCGCGGTCTGCCCGAGCACCCCGGCGATCTTGGCGAGGGTGTCGTTGACGCGCCAGTAGCCGTAGGTGCCCGACACCGTCTTCGGGAAGGTCCGGTCGGGCGTGAACCAGTCGCCGAGGCTGTAGTCGGTCAGCCCGCCGGTCGCGCGGGCCTCCAGGTACGCGGAGTACTTCTTCATCTGCGCGTAGTGGGTCCGCATCGTCTCGGTGTCGCCGTAGTTCCGGTACAGCTGCCACGGGACGACGACGAACGCGCCGCCCCAGTTGGGGTCGTCGCGGTAGGCGCCGGCGAGGACGGTGTAGTCCGGCACGGTGGACGGGATGAGGCCGGCGTCGGTCTGCGCGTCCGCCATGTCCTGGACGACCTTGCGCAGCAGCGCGTGCACGTCGTAGTTCGCGGCGAGCGCGTCGCCGACGAGGTGGTCCTGCTCCAGCCAGCCGAGCTTCTCGCGGCTCGGGCAGTCGGTGAGGATGCTCTGCATGTTGTTCTCGATGGCCCGGCGGACGAGGCCGTGGACGCCGTCGATGAGGTCGTTGGACGAGCTGAACGAGCCGGCGGAGGCGGTGTCGTTGCGCAGCGCCTGCCCGCGGACGGTGATCGTCGCGCCGGCGGGCAGCCCGCGCACCTCCAGGTACCGGAAGGAGTGGTAGGAGAACCGGGGGTGCCAGGTCTCGGCCTCCGAGGTGCGGGTCGTGTACTGGTCCCAGATCGGCGCGCCGACGTTGCTGGCCGACTGGTTCGCGCGGCCGTCCTTGAGGCTCTCGGACGGGTACACGCGGACGGCGGTGCCGGCGGGCGCGGTCACGGTGATCTCGGGGCGCCCGGCGATGACGCGGCCGACGTCGAACACCCGGTAGCCGTCGCCGGAGCCCACCTGCTCGCCGGGGAGGGTCTCGACGACGCGGACGGGTTCGGCCTCGCGCCCGCTGAGCGCGCCGGGCGCGGGGACGGGGACGGCGTCCTCCCAGCCGGAGCGGGACGCGCCGGGCCGGTCCCAGCCGGGGCGCTCGCGGCGGGCGTCGTGGTCCTCGCCGCCGTACCAGTTGGAGAAGGTGACGGGCCCGAGGACGGTCTTCCACGTCCCGTCGCTGGCGACCCGCATGACCTGCCCGTTCGCGAGGGTGACCTCCAGCTGCGCCATCAGCTTCGGGTCGCTGATCGTGCCGGAGAACTTCCGGTACCGGTCGGGCGTGGAGATCACGTTGGCGCTGCCGTTGCCGAGCTCGACGCCGAGGGTGTTGCCGCCGGGCCGCAGCATGCTCGTGACGTCGTAGGCGGCGTACTGGACGCGCTCGGCGTAGGCGGTGTTGGCGGGTTCGAGCTCGGCGTCGCCGACGCGGCGGCCGTTCAGCCGCGCCTCGTAGACGCCGAGCCCGGCGACGTAGAGGCGGGCGTCCCGGACGCCGCGCGGGAGCGAGAAGTCCTTGGCGAAGATCGGCAGCGCTTCGGGGACCGGCGAGTCCGGCGGCGCCTGCCCGGTGACGGACGCCCCGTTCTCGAACGGTCCGTCGGCGGCGCCGGACGCGCCGACGGTGAAGTCGGCGGGCGCGTACGGCACCTTGCCGCCCTCGGCGGGCTGGTCGGTGCGCGGGAACAGCAGGACCTCGTCGAACGCCTTGGCGTCCTTGAGGTCGACGGTCAGCGTCAGCGGCTTGTCCGAGACGTCCGCCTTCGGGTAGGCGGAGCTGGACCAGCCGGCGAACTCCTGGTTCGTCGTCTCGGTCCCGTCGGTGAGGTAGCGGGTGCCCCACTTGCGGTTGACGTTGCCGCCGCTGTCGGACGCGGTGACGGTCCTGCCGGCGGCGAGGTTCGTGCCGGGGTCGGCGGAGTCGCGGACCTCCAGTTCGGCGAGCTGGAGCCGGTACGTCTCGTCCGGCACCTGCTCGACCATCGGCAGCCCCAGCCTGGTGACGTCGAGGCGGACGTACCGGGCGGTGGTCTTCGGCAGCCGCACCACGATCGGGTCGGGCTTCTTGGTGCTGGTCTGCCAGTCCTTCTGGCCGATCCAGCGGCCCTGCCAGTCGCTCTGGGCGGTGAGGCCGGTCTCGAACCAGGACGGCGCCGACCAGCCGGACGCCTTCGGGCCCGTCCACACGCGGACGCGCCAGTGGACGCGGGTGCGGCTGCCGAGCTTCTCGCCCGCGTAGTCGACGCGCTGCGCGGCGGAGGCGACGCGGCCGGAGTCCCAGAGGTCGGGGCGGCCCTGCCGCAGCGCCTTCTCGCTGGTGGCGGCCTGGATCTGGTAGGCGGTCTGCGCCGTGTTCCGGCCGCCGCGCAGCTGCCAGGTGAGGGGCGGGGTCGTGTCGTCGATGCCGAGCGCCTGGGACAGGTCGTCGGCCCGCAGGCCGGTGACGTCCGCGCGGGCGTCGGCGTGCGCGGGCGGGGCGAGGAGGGTCAGCGGCAGGACGACGGTCACCGCTGCGGCTGCAAGGCCGCGGATCGGCTTGCGCAAGGGGGTTCTCCTAGGAGGGTCTGGGCCGTCAGCGGCCCTGGGCGTGCAGGTCCGCGATGTCGGCGTCCGTCAGGACGTGGTCGTAGAGGCGGAAGCCGGTGACGCCGCCGTCCATGGCCGGGTTGCGGGTGTCCTGGGAGCGGCCGAGGTAGTTGTGCGTGGTGGCGCCGAGCGCGAGCGGGCTCATGACGAGGCCGTCGTTGCGTCCGGCGGGGACGCCGTCGACGTACAGGACGGCCGATCCGTCCCCGGCGGTGACGGCCAGGTGGGTCCAGGCGCCGGAGGGGAGGGCGGACGGCGCGTCGGCGTAGTCCTCGCCGTCCATGCCGGTGATCTTCATGGTGTTAGTGGCGGCCGGAGGGTATCGATTGCACGCTCAACTTAAGTGACTTAAAGTATCCGGCGTGTCGCGGAATGTTTCCAATAGGGTGGGTGCCTCGTCGACCGCACCTTTCGCTGCGCCGTTCGTGGTGGCGGGTCCCTCGGGCGTTGCTGTGCGTGACCGGCTCAAAGGCCTGACGGTCGAGGACGAGCGGGTGTTGCGGCTGGTGGGGGCGCACCTGGGGTCGCTGGCCGGTCGTGATCTGAAGGCTCGCTGCGCCGATGGCCTGGATCATGACGCCGAGCGTTGGGCGGCGCGTAAGCGGGGATTGACGGGTGAGTCGTCGGCGCGGTGGGCCGGTTCGATCACCAAGGCCAGCCATGATCAGTGGGCGCTGGCGCGGCGGTGCCAGTTGGCGCACTTGCGCTCTCTTGAGGCCGGTGTGCAGACGATCGAGCATCGGCTGTCGCAAGCGATCGGCGCAAAGGGCGCCAAGCGGGCTCCAGGAGGCTACCGCTCCAAGCGGGAGTGGTTTGCCAAGTCCCGCCGCCTGGGCGTGCTGAAGGACCGGCTCGCCGCCGAGCAGGCCGACTGGGACGCCGGGGTCGTGCGGGTGGTGCGAGGCGGCCGTCGGCTCCTGACCACCCGCCACAACCTGGAGGACGCCGGGTTCACTGCGGATGACTGGCGGGCGCGATGGGAGGCCGGACGCTGGTTCCTGCACGCCGATGGCGAGTCGGGTAAGGGCTACGGCAACGAGACCATCCGCGTCACCCCGCAGGGCGAGGTGTCGATCCGACTGCCCGCCCCGCTGGCGCACTTGGCCAACACCAAGCACGGCCGATACGTCCTGGCATGCCGTGTGGCCTTCAAGCACCGGGGCACCGAGTGGGCCGACCGCATCGCGTGCAACAGTGCGGTGGCCTACCGCATTCACCTCGACGTGGACCGGGGCCGCTGGTATGTCACTGCGTCCTGGCAGCGCCCCGCCGCCCCGGCACTTCCACTTGAGGCCGCACGTGTTCGAGGCATGGTCGGGGTGGATACCAACGCCGACCACTTCGCCGCCTGGCGCCTCGATCGGCACGGCAACCCCGTCGGCGACCCGCGCCGCTTCGACTACGACCTGTCCGGTGGCGCCGCCCACCGGGACGCGCAGGTCCGGCACGCCATCACCCGCCTGCTGCACTGGGCCACCGCCTGCGGCGTGGCCGCCATCGGCATCGAGGACTTGCACTTCACCAAGGAGAAGACGCGGGAGAGGCACGGCCGCCATAAGCGGTTCCGGCAGTTGATCTCCGGGATGCCGACCGGGAAGTTGAGGGCCCGGCTGGTGGCGATGGCCGCCGAGGCCGGGTTGGCGATCGTGGCGGTGGACCCGGCTTACACCTCGCGCTGGGGTGCGCAGCACTGGCGTGCTCCGATGACCAGTGAGACCAGGAAGGTTTCCCGGCACGATGCGGCGAGCATCGCGATCGGGCGACGCGCCCTGGGACACCCGATCCGGCGACGAACGGCACCGCCCCCACACGACCAGAGCGATCATGCGGGGCATCGGACCGTCCAGGTCGGAGCGGGCACCCCAGAGCGTGAGGGACCCCGCCCCCCTGTCACGGAGCCTGCACACGATGCACGCCCCCGGCTCGGGACAATGAGAACGCGGGCGACCAGCACGTCCAACACCGTTCGGGACGCGCGCAGCACCAGGAAATGGGAGCAAAACCCACTCCTGGACACTGTCTAGGAACGGTGGCCGCCCGCCTCCATGCTCCTCGAACGCCGACAGGTATCCGGCGGCGAACCCGGCCGACGGCGACGCCGCCTGGCATCTCGCCAGCTCGGCGACGATGTACCGGCCCTTGGCCGCGTACGCGTCGTCGCCGGTGTTCGCGTGCGCCTGCGCGAGCGCCGACAGCAGGTGCCCGGTGGAGTGGCCGCGCAGCTGGACGTTCGGCGCCTCCCAGCCGCCGCACGGCTGCGCCGACGACGGCAGCCCCACGTTCAGCCGGAAGGTGTGCAGGAGCCGGTCGGCGTCGATGAACACCAGGTAGTCGCAGGTCCGGGCCATGTTCGCGCGGAAGGGGCCGTCCAGCAGGGTGACGTCCCGCAGCGGGAACGGCGCGAGGACCGGCTTCGGCGAGACCCGCACGGTCCCGGCGCGGGCGCGCGGTGCGGGCAGGGCGGGGAGGGCGAGCGCCGCCGAAGCGGCGCCCGCCGTGCCGAGGAACGCCCTGCGGTCCAGGGCGGGGGTCACGCCCGCTCGCTCCGGATGGTGTGGTTCCCGTGCAGGCCGTCGACGTAGACGTACTCGCCGTCGCTCCGGACGCCCTGCATCAGCGCGCGGGTGCCGTCCCAGACGAGGTGCCCGTCGACCCGGACCTTGATCCGCTCGCCGAACGTGGGCACGCCGGCGCGTCCGGTCGCGGCCTGCGGCGCCTTCAGCTTCGCGGTGTAGGCGCCCTCGGCGACCTTCCAGGAGCCCTCGACGGCGCCGAGCGTCGTGGTGATGCGGCCCTGGGCGAAGGAGAGGTCGGCGGTGTGCGGGACGAAGTCGAACGACCGCCCGCCCGTCCCGGTCGGGTTCAGCCCGAGGACGCCGAAGGTCAGCGCGGTGACGGGGCCCGTCGCCCACGCGTGCGCGAGGCTGGTGTAGGAGCTGCAGAAGACGCAGCCGTCGCCGGGGTTGCGGTACGACTCCCAGAACGTGCTGCCGGTGCCCTGCGGGTGGCTCAGCATGTAGCCCCACTCGCGCCGGATGATGTCGACGCCGGCCTGGTCGGCGGCCTGCCCTCCGGCGGCGAAGTGCGCGTTGACCTCCATCGAGCCGGAGAAGACGCCCGGGTTGCCCTTGTTCTCGGGCGCGGTGGAGGCGACCTCGTTCCAGTTGCCCTTCAGCTCGGCGCTGATCCGGCGGGCCTGCTCCTGGTCGGCGAGGCCGTACCAGACGGCGAGCGAGTTGCCGTCCTGCGGGTGGATCGCGTTGCCGGGGTAGAACCTGTACGCGCCGGCGGCGTCGTCCCAGAAGTCGGCGTTGATGGCGGTGCGCAGCGCGGCGGCGCGCTGGGCGTAGGACTCCGCGAGGCCGGTGTCGCCCTGGGTGCGGGCGAGCTGCGAACCGGTGTCGAGGACGCGCCACAGCAGCACGTTCGCGATGAGGTTCTCGCCCTTGGCGAGGATGCGGACGGAGTCGGACGTGCCGGTGATCGACAGCAGGCCCTTCGCGTCGACCTTCGCGGAGGTGTAGTCGACGGCCTTCTTGTACCGGTCCCAGATGCCCGCGACCCACTGCGCGTCACCGGTGTACTTGTAGTAGTCCCAGCTCGCGGCGAGGGTCCACAGGTGGTAGGTGTCCGAGCCGTACTTGTTCAGCTCCGGTCCGGCGTAGGGCAGCTCGCCGGTGTCGCGCTGGTGCTGGTAGATCACGTCGAGCGAGTTGCGGGCGGACGCGGTGTCGTCGAACGCGGCGTACGCGGTCGGGATCTCGACGCCGAGGTCGCCGGGCCAGACCGTCCGGTCCCGCTTGGCGCCGTCCACGAGGATGGACGCGCCGGAGCCGATGTCGCCGGTGTTGTCCCACAGCGCCGCCGGCGCCTCCCACACGCGGCCGGTCTTCGGCGAGATCGTGTTCAGCTGGACGGTGTAGGCGCCCGCGTACCAGATCCGGTTCAGCAGGTCGTCGCTGGAGTAGAAGTAGTTCGCGTACTTCGACGGGTCCTTCACCTGCGGCGCGGGCGTGTAGTGCAGCGACACCCCGTCCAGGTCGACGCTGCCGCCCGACCGCATGAAGATCGTCAGGTAGCGGAACCCGCCGCGCAGGTACTTCTCCGGCGTGGTGTAGGCCGTGCGGCCGTCCACGTCGGCGGTGAGGGCGCCGTCGCGGCTGCGCGGGCCGCCGGTGGAGGCGTCGCTGTCGGTGGCGACGTAGGCGGACGACTCGTTGAACGCCAGCCCGACCTGCTGGGCCCCGTCCGAACCGGCGAAGTGCAGGGTGGTGAGGCCGCCGACCTCCTTGCCGAAGTCGAGCGTGACGTACGACCCGGCGCCGCTGAGCGTCGTCTTCTGCCCCTGGAGGACGGCGGACGGGTTCGTGACGTCGCCGCTGGTGTTGTAGACGGCGACGGGGCGGACCGTCCGGGACGACGGCGACAGGACGTACCGCTTCCACGGCGCCGAGCCGTGCCCGCTCCCCTGGCCGGAAGCGGCCGACGCCGGGACGGCCTGGGCGGCGAGCAGGGCGGACATTCCCAGGGTGAGAGCGGCGATGCGCCGCCTGGATACGCTGTGGTACATGGATTCCTCGTGTTCCGTTCCGTGAACAGGGCGGGGTCGTCAGGGATTCACGTGCGGGAGGGCGGGCCAACGCCCTCCCGCACTCGTTCTCGGGGGCCGGCTCAGCGCGGGGCCGGCTCAGCGCGCGCGGATCACCGCCTCGCCGTACGGGACGAGCCGGACCGGCCCGATCAGCCCGTACGCCTGGCGCGACGCCCCGCCGTAGACGGCCGGGTCGGACACCCGCAGCCGGTTGTTCAGCGTCGTGGCGACCTCGACCTCGATGGTGTTGGCGCCGCGCCGCAGGTAGGGGCCGATGTCCACGGCCGGGTACAGCACGCTGACCGGCGGGACGCGGCGGCCGTTCACCGACACCCGGCAGGTGTCGAAGACCTCGCCGAGTTCCAGGACGGCGCCGGTGCCGGCGCCGCCGTCCCAGGTCACCGTGGTGGTGTAGGTGCCGATGCCGGAGACGTCCGCGAGTTCGGGGATGTCGGGCCATGCCTTGAGGGCGTCGAGCGCCAGGTCGTGCTGCTTCGTGCCGTCCGGGGTCATGTCCTCGACGCGCAGCCGCCAGGTGGTGAGGGTCTGCGCGGCGGGGACGGCGCCGACGGCGGTCGTGACCGTGCGCCCGTCCGCGAGGGTGGTGGCGTAGGTGCCGGCGGTGGCCGCGCGGGCGACGAGCCGCCGCCCGTCCACCCGCACCTCGGTCTCGGCGGCGGTGGCGGACGGGTGCTGCCCGCCGCGCGCCAGGATGATCACGGTGGCCTCGGACGGCTGGAGCGCGATCCGGACCGTGACGATGTCGCCGTCCGCCTTGTAGACGGCGACGGGCTCGGTCTCGCCCGTCCACAGGTCCAGCCGGTACGGGACGGCCCTGCGGTCGGCGCGGGTGAACGACACCTCGTGGTCGATCGCGGCGACCGGCGGCTTGACCGTCTCCGCGTGCTTGCCGTTGCACAGGTAGAAGTAGTCGACGCGGCCGTCCCGGCGGTGGGCGTTGAGCAGCGTGGAGCTCTGCGCGTAGCCCGCCTCGGGCCGCAGGCCGAGGGCGTCGAGCGCGCCCGGGACGTCGGTCTCCGCCGCGACGTTCTTCACGCGTGGTAGCGCGAACATCTCCGTGAGGACGGCGCGGAGGGCGTCGTTCTCGCCGTCCTTCGCGATGCCCGGGACCGTCGCGGCCGACCAGTCGCCGAGGAAGACCAGCGGCAGGCCCGCCTTGGCGAACTCCAGCATGGTGCGGGCGCTGTCGAGCGGGAGCGTGCACGCGTTGCCGTTGAACCGGTCGCCCTCGACGAACAGCACCTGGTAGGCGGGGCCGTCGGGGGCGAGCCGCCCGTCGCGGACCTTCGCGGACGGCAGGTCCAGCAGCGGCGCGCTGATCATCTGGTGCGTCCAGCCGAGCGGGACGCCGTACTTGGTGAACCAGCCGACGCCGATCCCGGTCTTGGTGTACCCCTTCTGCCGGAACACCGCGACGTCGATGCGGCTCGTCCCCGCGCGCATGGCCTGGTGGACGCGCCCGAGGTACGCGGCGATGTCGGGGACGTGCCGCCAGGTCGGCTGGCGCGGCCCCCACGACTCGGCGAACCCGATGCCGCCGTTGTACGGGGTGAACGCCGCGAACCCGGGCCAGGCCGCGCCGGGGGCGGTCGCGTAGGAGAACCCGTGGAACACGGTCTGGTTCAGCCCGGCCGCGTAGGCGCCGCCCATGGTGCGCAGCAGCTTGTCCCACGTGGTGTTGTACGCGCCGCCCTGGTACGCCCCCGCCTCGCAGGACAGCAGTTCCCGGCCCGCCATGTCGCGGCCGCCGGCCAGGGCGCGGTAGTCGTCCAGGTTCTTGAACCCGAGCGACTCGCCCTCCGGGACGTCCAGGATCGCCGCCGACCGGATCGCGTCCGTCGACAGCCCGTACGGCTGGGCGCGCAGCTCCAGCCCCACGGAGTGCGCCCACGTCCGCAGCGCCTCGAAGTGGTACTCGTTCAGCAGGTCGGAGACCGTCAGCCAGAAGTCGTGCCGCGCGTGCGCCGTGCGGTCCGCCTCGTAGCTGTGGACGGTGTTCTCCTTGTTCAGGACGATCACCGGCAGGTACGGCATCAGGTCGTAGCCGCGCCGCCTCTTGAACTCGGCGGGCAGGTCCGGGGTCCAGTTGAGGGCGGGCGTCTCCAGCTCGATCGAGTCCTCGAACAGCGTCGCGCCGGCCTTCCCGATCAGCTTGCGGACGCGCGGGGTGAGCAGCCGCGCCTCCCAGAACGCGGTGACCGCGCGGGTGCCCGCCTTGCTGAAGTGGTCCACGACCCAGGAGTCGGGGCTGCTGTGCGGGCCGCCCTCGGGCTGCTGCCCGCTGCCGCGCCGCCAGTACGACAGCAGCAGCCAGTCGCCGCCGTCCGGGGCCGTCCAGGTGATCCGCCCGTCCGCCGCCCGCGCGGTGAGGTCGGTGAAGGAGGCGAAGTCGAGCCCGGTCTCCTTGCGGGTCGCGTTCGCCGGGTCGATCCGCACGGCGTGCACGGCGACGAGGGCCCGCTTCGTCACGCCCTTCGCCGCCGCCGCGACGGGCTCGGGCACGGGGCCGTCGTGCGTCGCGCCGCCCGCGACCGTCACCGTCCCGTAGGCCAGCTCCTGGACGGCGGCGTCGTCGTCCGGGCTGATCGTCGGGACGGCGGCGGGCCAGGCCGGGCCGATCGTCAGGTCCACGGTCAGGCCGCGGCGGGCCGCCTGGTCCAAGGCGGCCTCGACGCCGGCGACCCACGCCGCCGTCCCCCAGCCGTGCCCCTCCGGGTCCAGGACCGACGCGTCCTTGATGCTGTGATGCACGGCGGAGATCTCGCCGCCGCCGAACCCGGCGTCGGCCATCTGGTCGATCTCGCGGCGGATCTCGGCGGGGTCGACCAGCCCGTCCGGCCACCACCAGCGGAACCTCGGCCGCACGGCCACGCCGGGCCGGGCGAACCCGGCCGCGGCCGGCGCGGCCGGGGCGGCGGCGACCGCCTCTCCCCCGAGCGCGGGGGCCGCGGCCGCCACGACGGCGGCGGCGGTGCCGATCTGCAGCACCCGCCTGCGCGTCAGCCCGCGCGGCCCCTGCTCGTAACGGTCGTCGTTCACTTTCGTCTTCCTCCTGATTCGATCGCGCCGGTCAGGTGCGCGCGATCACGGTGGTGCGGCCGGAGCCGACCGGGCCGATGGCGAGCAGCGGTCCGGTCGCGTCCCGGCCCGTGGTGCGGGGGGCGCGGGCGTGGGGCCCGGTGACGCGGACGTCCCGGGGGTCGGTGCCGCCGAGTTCCACGACGACGCGGGCGGCGGTGTTGGGCGGCACGTCCACGTCGAGTCGGTAGCCGTCCGCGCGGTCGAGCGCGACGGCGACGGGGCCGCGGACCGTCGGCACGGTGCCGGAGATCCGGGTGAGGGCGCCGGGCCGGGGGCGCACCTCGATCTCCGCGGCGCCCGGCGCGGTGATCTCCACGCCGAGCACGTGGCGGGGGATCACGTTCGCGGGCGCCGAACCCCAGGCGTGCGAGAACGTCATGTTGCTCTTCAGGGACGGGTCCCACGCCTCGCCGACGATGGTCGCACCGAGGTCGTCCATGAGGTGCAGCCACGAGTTCGTGCCGGTGGCGGTCATCAGCCCGATCGCGTCCTCGGCCCTGCCCGTCGCGAACAGCGCGTCCAGCAGGAACTGGGCGCCGTAGACGCTGACCCTCATGCCGCCGGCGGCGAGCGTCTCGCCGAGCGCCTTCACCACCGGGTCCGCGACGGTGCCGGGTCCGGCGACGCCGAGCGCAACCGGGAACGCGGTGGCGTGCTGCGCGCTGTGGGCCGTGCCGGCGCCGTCCACGAACCGGCCGTTCGCGGCGTCCAGCAGCGTCCTGCGCATCGCGTCCGCGAGCGTGTCGGCCCTCTTCCGCCAGGTCGTGGCGTCGGCCGCCTTGCCGAGGACGGCCGCGATGTCGGCCATCGCGGTGAACGCGGCGTACTGGCAGGCGTTCACCACGGTGTTGACCTCGGTGAACACGTAGCCGTCGCGGTTGGAGGCCGGCCAGTCGACCAGGTCGCCGAGGTCCTGGCTCGACGCGCCCGGCTTCTTGTGCACCAGGCCGTCGTCGCCGAGGTAGGACGTCAGATGCTTGGCCGCGAGGAGGTCGTAGTCGGCGGCGAGCTGGTCGGGGTCGCCGGTGTGCAGGTAGTCCCGCCAGGCCGACATGACGTTCATCAGCCGGTACTCGGTCGGCCAGGTGCGGTTGCGGGCCAGGTACGCGTCGGACGCGCGGGCCAGCGCGAACGACCGCTGCACCGCGTACTCCGACGCCTGGTTGATCAGCGCGTCGCCCTCGTAGGGCCCGCGCTCCCGGGTCGGGGTGTCGATGTACAGGTCGCCGCGGGTGGCCTCGATCGAGTACCGGCACATCTCGTAGACCCGGTCGAGGTCGCGGCTGGAGCTGGCGAACGAGGCGTCCGAGGCCCGCCAGTCGAGGCGCCACGCGCGGCCGGACGCGGCGTCCGACAGGTCGAGGTCGTCGTCGCAGATCAGCTGCGCGTAGCGGAAGCCGCGGTAGCCCCAGTGCTCGGCGGACTGCGGGCCGTCGCGCAGCGTCCAGACCTCCCGGTAGGTGACGCCGGCGCGCAGCGCGTACCGCACGGTCCCGTCGGCGTTCAGCTCCTCGCCGAGCCGGACCTCGACGGTCTGCCCGGCCTTGCCGCTCACCGACAGCCGCAGCCCGCCCGCGATCTCCTTGCCGAGGTCGACGAGCCAGGTGCCGGGCGCCGTCTTCCGCACCGACGCGGGCTGAACGTCGTGCAGCCGGACCGGCTCCACCAGCGCCGGCACCAGCCCGTCGACGGCGGGCTTGACCCGCGCCGCGTCCCAGCCGGAGTCGTCGAAGCCGGGGCTCGTCCAGCCGGCCGGCTCCTTGCGCAGGTCCCAGTACTCCTGCGGGCCGACGTAGTAGGACGTGCCGATCGTGCCGGCGTCGCGCAGCATCCCGGCCTGGCGGCGCGCCTTCCACGACGCGCCGCTGGCGAAGGTGCCGGTCGTCCCGTCGGCGTAGGTGACGGCGAGCTGCGCGACGAACCGCTTGTCCTCGGTGGTGAACGCGAGGGCGGCCAGCGCGTTGCGCCGGCCGGGCCGCACCAGGCCGGTGACGTCGAACGAGTGGTAGCGCGGCGCGCCCGACCCGGCCCGCTGGGACGCGAACCCGGCGACCTCGCCGTTCACCCAGATCTTCGCCGGGTACTGCCGGACGGGCGCGGGCGACTGCGCCGCGACGTGCAGGACGGCGGCGGCGATCGGCTTGCGCGCCGGGGTGAACTCGGTGCGCAGCAGCGCCCAGTCGTCGTCGGCCGCGCCCGCCGACGACAGCGCCGACTGGCCCTTGCCGAGCGTCAGGACGCCGCCGGAGACGGTCCCGGCGCTGAACGTGCCGGGGCCGTCGGTGAAGTCCTCGCTGATGAGGGCCTTGCCGTCGGGCGCGGTGAAGGTGACCGCGTCCCACTGGTTCGCCTCGGTCGAGCCGTTGCGCATCCCGACCGTGCCGGTGGCGTACGTGCCGTCGGTCGTGCTGTCGACGGCCGTGCCGTCGATCGAGGTCGTGAACGTCGATCCCTTCATCTCGACGGTGACCTCGTACCAGCGGCCCGTCTCGATCGGGACGCCGAGCGCCTTCTCCTCCAGCACCCGGTACGTCCCGTTCACGCACACGTGCTTCTTCAGCACGCCCGGCGATCCGGCGCGCAGCTGCCACAGGTAGTTCGCGCTCGCCGAGGAGGCGCGGAACCACAGGCCCGCCGCGACGGCGGTGATCTGCACCCGCGCCCTGAGCACGCCGTCGCCGGGCGCCGTGGCGGCCGGGACCCAGACCGGCTCGGCCTTCCAGGCGTCCAGGCCGGTCGCGACCAGCGACGGCTCCGACCAGCGCGACGCCTTCGCCCCGTCGAACGTCCGGACCCGCCACCAGTACGCCGTGCCGGCGGCGAGCGCGGGCCCGCCGTACGGGACGGCGACCGACGCGGCCGACGCGACCCGCCCGCTGTCCCAGTGGTACGGGCCCCTGGCCAGCCGCGACGGGGTCGTCGCGAACTGCACCTGGTAGTGCGTCTGCTCCGTCCCGGGGCCGAGGTCGGCGACCTGCCAGCTCAGCCGCGGCTTCGCCGCCGTGACGCCGAGGCCGTCCGGCAGCAGCGACGTCAGCAGCCCGGACGGCGTGCGCGCCGCGGCGCCCTTCCCGGCGGCCGGTGCGGCCGCCGCGGCCGTCCCCGCGTGGCCGAGGACGATCGCGCCGGTCGCCCCGATCGCCGACGCGCCGAGGAACCGCCGCCTGCTCAGCCCGTCACCGCTCGTGCGGGCTCCTTGCGGGGGGACGACCCCCCGGTCCGCTTCGCTCACTTGGCGGCTCCTTCGAAGGTCCAGTCGCCGGAGCCGATCCGGAAGACGGCCCTGTCGTTCTCGATCCCGACCCATTCGGCGTCCTCGGGCGCGTCCGGCCGGGTCGTGCCGCCGAACAGCGGGAACTCGACGCGCGCCGTCGTGTCCGGCGGGACGGTGGCGTCGAGGCGGAGCCGCCTGCCGGTGCGGCGCCAGGACACCGCGGCGCGGCCGCGCGGCGTCTCGTAGGTCGCGGCGGCGCGGGTGATGTCGCCGACCACCGCCGGGCGGACGAGCAGGGTCGCGTAGCCGATCGAGCCGTCGGTCTGCGACAGCCCGGCGAGCCCGGCGTGGAACCACTCGTCGATCGCGCCGAGCATGAAGTGGTTCTGCGAGTTCCCGGACGTGGGGCCGTCCCAGTTCTCGGTCAGCGACGTCGCGCCGTGCACGACCTGGTAGCCGTAGCTGGGGTTGCCGGTCTGGGTGGCGACGGCGTGGATGACGTCGTCGCGCCCGGCGGCCGACAGCACCCGGAACACCGACGGCAGCGCGATCTCGCCGACGGTGAGGTGGTAGCCCTTCGCGGTGATGCCCTGCACGAGGTGGGCGAGCACCTTGTCCTTGGACGCGGCGGGGACGATGCCCATGTCGAGGGCGAGCGCGTCGCACGCCTGGCTGCCGGAGCCGTAGGTGTCGCCGGTCGCGTACTTGCCGTTGAACGCGTCGCCGATGTCCTTGGCCAGCTTCGTGTACTTGTCCGCGTCGTCGGTCTTGCCGATGACCCCCGCGATGGACGCCAGCGCCGTCACGGCCCGGTGGTAGCCGAACGTGGCGGTGACGCCGAGCGGGGTGCTGTTGTCGAAGGTGATCCAGTCGCCGAGGCCGTAGTCGAGCAGGTTCCCCTTCGCCTTGGACGACAGGTAGTCCACGTACCGCACCATGTTCGGGTAGTAGGTGCGGAGGGTGGCCTCGTCCCCGTACGCCCGGTACATCTGCCAGGGCGCGAACACGATGACGTTGCCCCAGTTCGGGTCGTCGCGGAACCCGCCGGAGAACACGGTGTACTCGGGCGCGATGTCGGGGACGAGCCCGTCGGGCGTCTGCGCCTCGGCGATGTCGCGGACGATCTCGCCGTAGTAGGCGGCCACGTCGTAGTTGCGGGCGACGGCCGGGAAGACGAGGTTCGCCTGCTCCAGCCAGCCGAGCTTCTCGCGGTGCGGGCAGTCGGTCAGGACCGAGTACATGTTGCTCTGCACGGCCCGGTCGATGATCCGGTGGATGTCGTTGAGCAGGCCGTGCGAGCTGGTGAACGACCCGGCCGCGTCGTTGGCGGCGCGCAGCGCGATGCCGGTGACGGTCCCGTCGTCCGGCGCGGACGGCAGCCCTTCGAGCTGCACGTACCGGAAGCCGTGGTAGCAGAACCGGGGATGCCAGGTCTCGGTGCCCTTCCCGGACAGGGTGTAGGCGTCCCAGATCGGCGAGCCGGTGGTGTTCTGGCTGACGGTGCCGTCGTCGTGGAGGAGCTCGCCGGGGCGCATCGTCACCTTCGTCCCGGCGGGGCCGCTGACCCGCAGCTGCGCCCATCCGGCGAAGTTCGTCCCGAGGTCGACGACGTACACGCCGTCCTTCGGCTGGGTGATCTTCTGGGTGCGGAAGGTGCCGGCGCGCTCGATCGGCGGGGCCGCCCGGGCGGTGAGCCGCGCGGTCGGCGCGTCGCGGCGGACGGCGGCCGTCCAGTCCGCCGGGGTGCGGCGGGCGTCGAAGTCCTCGCCGCCGTACCAGCTGCTGAACGTGGTGGCGCCGAGCGCGGTCTTCCAGGACGGGTCCGACGCGACGACCTCGCGCGACCCGTCGGTGTAGGTGATCTCGAGCTGGCCGAGGAACGCCGGCCGGCCGTCGGAGCGGGTGAGCTTCTGGTAGCGGCCCGGCGTGGCCGGGACGTTCGCCATGCCGTTGCCGACCTCGGCCTGGATCGAGTTGCCGCCCCGGTGCAGCAGCCTCGTCACGTCGTAGGTCGAGTAGACGATGCGCTGCTTGTACGCGGTGTACGGCGGTTCGAGGACGGCGTCGCTCACCGGCCGCCCGTTCACGGTGACGTCGAGGACGCCGAGCGCGGTCGCGTACAGCCGCGCCGACCGCACCCGCTTGCCGAGGTCGAACTCCTTCCGGAACACCGGAAGCGCCTCCGGCTGGGCGTGCAGCGGCGGCGGCGCCTGCTGGCCCTTGACCGTGGCGGCGGTGTCGAACGCCTTCCCGTCGCCGGAGGTCTGGACGGTGAAGTCCTCGGGGAAGTTCGCGGTCTTGCCGTCGTCGGTCATCACGTCGGTGCGGGGATACAGCAGCACCCGGTCGAACCGCCGCTCCTCGCCCAGGTCGATCTGCACCCAGATCGGGCTGGCGAGGTCCTGGTCCTGGTACTGCATGCTGGTGTAGCCGAACGGCGCGGCGTCGCTGGTCAGCGAGCCGTCGGTGATGGCCTTCGGCTCCCACTGGCCCCCGACGGTGTAACTCTCCGACGCGGTCACCGGCGCGTGCAGCGCCACGTTCGCACCGGACGCGCCGTCCTGCACCTGGACCTCGGCGAGCTGGAGCCGCGACACCTTGTACGGCCAGCCCTCCTTGATCGGGAGGCCGAGCCGGGTCACGTTCAGCCGGACGTACCGGGCGGTGCGGGCGGTGAACGCGACCGTCGCCGGGGCGGGCTCCGGGTCGGACCACGCCGGGTTCCCGATCCACTGCGCCGTCCAGTCGGACGCGGCGAGCAGGCCCGTCTCGAAGTGCGCGGGCTCGCTCCACGCGGACGCGCGGCCCCGCTCGTCCCACACCCGGACCTGCCACGACACGCGCTGCCGCGAGCCGAGGGCGCGGCCGGCGTAGGCGGTGGAGACCGCGCCGCCCGCGACCTTGCCGGAGTCCCACAGGTCGGGGCGGTACAGCCGGGCGTCCGCGCTCGCCGCGCGGACCTGGTACGCGGTCTGCGCCGCGTTGCGCGGCCCGGCGGCGAACCGCCAGCTCAGCGTCGGGTTCGCCGCGTCGATCCCCAGCGGGGACCGCAGGTGCGCGGCCTGGAGGCCGGTGGGCGTCAGCGTCCGCGCGGGGGCGGGCGCGGCCGGCGCGGCCGGTGCGGCGCCCGCCGCCGAGGGCAGCACGCCGGTGGCCGTCACGGCGGCGGCCGCGACGCCTCCGGCCTGCACGAATCGTCTCCGGGAAAGCTCGCTCGTCATCGTGGTGCTCCTCAGGCCTGCGTCGACTGGAAGGTGAGGCGGCCGGACCCGGCCTGGAAGACCGCGTAGCCGTCCTTCATGCCGGTGAAGCGGGCGCCGCCCGGCCCGGACACGCGGACGTCGGCCGCCGACCGCGCCGGGACGCGGATCTCGGCCGTGACGTTGACCGGGACGTCCACCGACAGCGAGACGCCGCTCCCGCGCCGCGTCCACCGGACGCCGACGTCGCCGCGCTGGACCGGGATGGTGCCCGCCGCACCGCTGATGCCGGACAGCGGCGGCTGGATCCGCACCGACGCGGCCGCCGGGGCGGTCACGGTGACGCCGAGGAGGGACCGCTGCACGGCGACCAGGGACGTCGAGCCCCACGGGTGCGAGAAGCTCTGCCCGGTCTCGGGCGCGTCCCACGACTCCCAGGTGAAGGTGCCGCCGCGCGCGAGGATGTTGCCCCAGCCGGGCCCCTCGGTGTCGGTGAGGCGGGTGACGACGTCGCCGGGGCGGCCCGCGTCGTCGAGCGCCTGGAGCAGCCGGTGTGCGGTCATCGGCCCCATCTGCATCCCGAGGCCGGCGATGTAGGAGCCGATCGCCTCGCGGGACCCGGCCGGCGCGACCCCGTACGCGACCGCGTACGCGTTGGCGATCTGCGAGGCGTGCGTGCTCTGCGTGCCGTCGCTCTTCAGGCCGTCGATGTAGATGCCGTCGGCGCGGCGGAGCTTGGCGTTGATGGTGCCGGTGAGGGTGCCGGCCTCCTTGCGCAGCGCGGCGGCCTCGTCGGACTTGCCGAGGGCGTCGGCGGCGCGGGCGGTGGCGTTCAGGACGTCGACGCCGAGCACGTTGATGACCGTGCGGGCGGCGGTGTCCATGTCGTGGCCGTAGCGCATGGTCGCGGGCCAGTCGACGATGCCGTACTTGTACTGGCCGGAGCCGCCTTCGAGGTTGGTGACCAGGCCCGTGCCGGAGTCGATGTAGCGGCGGACGTATCCGGCGACCGCGTTCATCGCCGGGTACGCCTGCGCGAGGGTGGCGGCGTCGCCGGACTGCTCGAAGTAGTCCCAGACCCAGCCGGGGAACATCTCGGTGTAGTCCGGGATGTCGCGCTTGCCGTCGCCGTTCGGGTAGACGGAGTTGAGCCGCCCGTCCGGCCAGTAGCGGGCCTGCGAGGCGATGAACTCGCGGATCGCCTGCCGGGTGAGCCGCCGCTCCCCGAACGCGCCCATCGCGGCGGTCGAGGTGTCGACGGCGTCGCCGAGGAACTGGCCCTTCTCGCGGGTCGGGGTGTCGAGGAACTGCGTCTGCGACCCGTACAGCGCCGACCGCGCCATCATGTCGTAGGCGGCGTTCACCCCCTTGTCGGACGTGCGGACGGTCGCGGTGCGGTCGACGGAGTTGTGCTGGACGACGGCGGAGATGTCCTCGGGGTCGACGCCCGCGTCCGCGCCGACCTCGAAGTAGCGGAACCCCTCATAGGTGAACGCGCGGAACGTCTGGTCGCCGTCGCGCTGCGTGTAGCCGTAGGTGAGGTCGGTGTCCTGGTTGTCGTCCTTGGAGCGCGACACCGTGCCGTCGTCGGCGAGCAGGTATCCGGCGTGCATGTCGACGTGCCGCCCGGCGGTCCCGTTCCGGAACCGGACGACCGGCACCGCCGGGATCACCTTCCCGAAGTCGGCGACGAGCGCTCCCGACGCCAGCTTCGTCACCTTCACCGGATGGACGGTCTCGTACGCCAGCGACGTCTCCTGCCCGTGGACGTGCTTGAACGCCGAGGTCGGGTGCGCGCCGACGACCTGCGGCGCCGCCCAGGACGAGGCGTCGAATCCCGGCCGGTCCCAGCCGAGCGGCTCGGCGGTGCCGTCGACGTCCTCGACCCAGTCGGCGCCGTCGCCGTTGCGGCGCGGCGCCGTCTTCCACGGGCCGCGCGCCACCTTCCATGTGCCGTCGCTGACGACGACCTGCCGGGTGCCGTCGGCGTGGTCGATGACCAGCCGGACCAGCAGCCCGGGCTCGCCCTTCGGCCGTCCCTGCCCGGACCCGTACCAGTGGTAGACCGCGCCGAGCGTCGCGTCCCCGCCGGCCTTCACCTTCGAGGTGACGTCCACGGTCTTGTAGAAGAGGTCGTCGGCGTACTCGAACGCCGGTCCCCGGTCGACCGTCTCGCCGTTGAGGCGCAGGTCGTACTGCTGGTCGGCCGAGATGTGGACGCGGGCCCGCACCACCGGCGACGTCCCGACGGTGAAGTCCTTGCGGGCCAGGGTGTAGTCGTCGGACTCGCCGGTGGTCCGGCGGATCCAGGACGCCCCCCACTGGTCGTCGCCCAGCCCGGTGTCGAACGAGGCGGCCCGCGACCACGGCGACGCCATGCCGGTGCGGTCCCAGGTGCGGACCTTCCAGGTGTAGGTCGTCTCGGACGCCAGCGCCGGCCCCGCGTACGGGACGTACTCCTGGCCGCCCGACTTCACCTGGCCGCTGTCCCACACGGTCTTGCCGGACGCGTCGCGCACGGCGATCTCGTAGGCGGACTGGACCTCGCCGGGGTCGACGTCGCGGGGCCGCCACCCGAACTGCGGCGCCCCTTCCACGCTGAGCGGCCGGGCCTGGTCGCCGACGGTGAGACCGGCCGGCGCCTGCGGCGCGTGCCCGGCCTTCACCGCGCCCAGCGCGGTTCCCGGCAGCGCCACGACGGCGGCGGCCGTCATGGTCGCGGCGGCCGCGAGGGCGGCGCGGGACCCGGTGGAACGATTCACGAAACGGCGGATCATGAGGAAGAACCTCCAGTGGGGGGATGCGGCCTACGGCCGCACGGAGAAGCCGCTCATCTGCACGTTGGCGTTGACGGAGTCCCAGCTCCGGCTGACCTCGATGCGCACGTACCGGGCGCTGACCTTGTCGAACGTCGTCGTCCCGCCCTCCTTCGGCGTGTCGGTCGCGGTGGCGACGGTGCGCCACGTCCGGCCGTCCTCGGACACCTGGACGGCGTAGTCGCGCGCCCCGTAGCTGGAGCGGCCGCCCACGACGACCGACCCGAACCGGACGGGCGCGCCGAAGTCGAGCCCGAACCGCACCGGGTCCTCCGCGGTCGGTCCCTGGCCCGCGGCGCGGCCCCACGAGACCCAGAACGTGCTCGCCGAGCCGTCCACGGCGAGCTTCGCCGGGTAGCGGTCCTGGCTCGCGTCCGCGATGACCCGCGGGAACGGCGCGCCGCCCGGGTTGAGCGCCAGGTCGCCGGAGTGCCGCAGCGTCACCGCGGTCTCGGCGGACGGCCCGGCGTCGCTGCGCGCGGTCACCTTCAGCGTGCTCGTGCCGGAGTCGACGCCCTGGTCGCGGACGTCGACGGGCACCGTCACCGAGCCGCCCGCGGGAACCGCGACCTCGGCCCGCTGCGGCGTCGCGGTGATCCCGTCGGCGGCCGACGCCGCCACCGTCACGTTCGCCGCGCGGGCGGACGCGTTGGTGACCAGCACGGTCGCGCGGTTGTAGCCGCCGTCCGCCAGCGGCAGCTCGGGTTCGAGGGCCTCGGCGGTCAGCACCGGCCGGTCGCCGCCGGTCGCGGTGAGGGTGAGCGGGCCGAACAGCCCGTAGTCCATCGGCGCCCGCGAGGACGCTCCGGTGCCGGGCGCGACGCGGACCGCGTTGAGCAGCGTCGAGGCGACCCGCACGGTGACCGTGTTGTCGCCGGGCCGCAGGTACCGGCCGACCTGGACGTGCCGCAGGTCCGCCTGGTCGAGCGGCGGCAGGTCGTGGCCGTTGACGTTCACCCGGACGGTGTCCACCGGCGTGCCGAGGTCGAGTTCGGCGGCGTCGATGCCCTTCCAGCCGTCGTCGAGGGTCACGTGCGCGGTGTAGGTGCCGACGCCCGACACGTCCTTGAGATCGACCGGGTAGCCGTTGGCCGTGGTGATCGCCGACCACGCGGGCAGCGCGCCGTTCTCCCCCGCCTTCACCGTGACGGGACCGAGCGCCTTGTGCGCGGTGTCACCGGGCCTGCCGGACGGTCCGGGGCCCCACGAGTCCACCGACAGGGACCACTCGTTCAGCTTCACCGGCTGCGGGACGGCCGCCGTCCCCTGCCCGCCCGGCCGGCCGGGCTTGCCCCGGCCGGGGAAGGTGGCGTCGTGCCGCGGCGTGACCGCGATGACCGTGGCGTCGTTCGCCGCCAGCCGGACGGGAACGGTGACCGTGCCGTGCCCGGACGTGTAGTCCGTGATCGGGGTGATCTCGCCGGTCCAGGTGTCCAGCTTGTAGGGGACGCCGTCGCCGGTCAGGGTGACCGTCTGCGCGGTCGCGGTGTTCGTCTGGTTGTACAGGTAGTAGTAATCGGTGGAGCCCGCCTGCCGGCGGACGTCGAGGATCGCGCCCGAGCCGTCGCGGGGCGCGGCGGCCGGCGTGACGCTCAGGCGGCGCAGCGCGTCCGGCGCGTCCGCCTCGCTCGCCGCCCGCACCACGGTGCGCTGCTTGAGCAGCTGCGAGACCACCGAGGTGAGCCGCGCGTCCTGGCGGCCCGCGTCGCCGTTGCCGGGCACCGTGCTCGGCGCGTCCCCGACGATCACGACGGGAAGGCCCTGCCGCGCCAGGCTCAGCAGCTTCTCGGCGGCGGCGAGCGGCATCGTCTTCTGGTCCTTCAGCAGGACCGCGTGGTAGGCGGAGCCGTCGCCGAACAGGGCGCCGCCGGAGTAGGAGGCGTCCTTGCGCTGGAGCTGCGCCGGGCTGAGGTACTCGTAGGTGTATCCGGCCGCCGCCAGCTCCGATGAGCTCTGGATCAGCTTGTTCGCCCCGGACCCGGTGGTGCCGGTCCCGTTCATGCCGAAGTCCTGCCAGTACACGGCCAGGTCGAAGCGGGGCTTGCCCTGCCGCAGCACGAGCTGCATCCGCGCGAGGTTGTCGTTGACGGCGCGGTAGTCGGCCCAGTTCGGGCCGCCCTTGTCGCCCCACGCCTCCGAGTAGGAGGTGTTGCCGCCGTAGGTCATGCCGGGCCACGCCGACTGCGGTCCGGCGCCCGCGGGTCCCCTGCTCAGGTACGGGAAGCCGTGCCAGACGACCTGGTTCACGCCGCCGGCGAAGCCGCGGTAGACGGCCTGGAGGTTCGAGGCGTCCGATCCGGCGCCCGCCGTCGAGCCCCACACCGTGCCGGAGAACGCGCAGCACTCGTCGGACACCACCGGCCGCCCCGACAGGTGCGCGCCGGTGGCGACCACGCGGTAGTCCTGCACGTTGCTGTAGGCGCCGACCGACTGCCCGAACGCCAGCGACTCGCCCTCGGGCACGTCGATGTGCGAGGCGGCCTCGGAGACGTCCACCGGGATGCCGTACGGCTGGATGCGGGTCTTGATGTGGTGCTTGTGCGCCCATTCGCGCAGCACGTCGAGGCGGTTGCGGATGTACAGGTCGCTGAGCGTCTGCCGGTAGTCGGTGCGGACGCGGGCGCCGACGCCGCCGCCGAAGTCGAAGAACGGCCGGTCGGTGATGCCCTGGTCGCCGGCGCCGGCGAGGGCGGGCAGCACGTCGATCGGCGAGTAGCCGCGCAGCTTCGTCCACTGGCCGACCAGCTCCGACGTCCACTTCTGCGTGGAGCCGAGTTCGAGCGAGTCCTCGAACAGGTCGGTCTCGCCGATCCGGGCGAGCAGCTTCCGCACGTCGGAGGTGAGGATGTTCTTGTCGTAGAAGTCGGTGGTGGCCTTCGCGCCCGCCTCGCTGAACGGGTCGAGCGCGTAGTTGGTGCCGGTCGCGGTGTAGCCGGACAGGGACTGCCCGCTGGGCGTCTGGTAGAAGGCGATCAGCGCGTACGTGCTCTGGTCGTCGCCCGGGAAGTCGACCGCGAGGCCGCCCTGGGCGTCCACCTTCGCGGTGACGTCGGTGACGCTCGAACGCTCCAGCATCCGCGGTGCGCTGGACGAGGCGCCGCAGCCGGCGTCGGAGCACTTGGCGAGGAGCGCGGCGACGAGCGTCTTCTTCGCGCCCGCGGGCGGCGCGACGTTGAAGTTCGTCGGCAGCTCACCGGACCGGCTCGTGCCGCCCTTGTGGAACTCGTAGGAGAACACGATCTGCTGCTGGGCGCTGGGGTCGTTGACGTCGTCGACCGTCGGGACGGTCGCGGGCCAGCGCGGGCCGATGGTGAGGTCCAGGCCGAGGCCCTTGTCCTTCGCCGCGGCCAGCATCGTCCGGGTCCTCTCCGCCCAGAGCGGGGTGCCCCAGCCGTAGGTCTTGAGGAACTCGGGGGTGTTGTTGCCGGTGCCCTCGACGTTGAAGGGGGCGACCTCGGCGCCGCCGCCGCCCGCCTTCTTGATCTGGTCGAGCTCGGCGGCCAGTTCCTTGTCGTCGGTGTAGGCGAGCGGCTGCCACCAGCGGTACTTGGGCCGCACGGACGCGGGCGGGTCGGCGAAGGTGCCGCGGGTCAGGGCGGGCACGGTAGGCCCGAACGACTCCGCGCCCTCCGCCGCCCCGACGACCGCGAGGCCGGACGCGGCGAGCAGCGCCGCCACCGGCACGGCGGTGAGCCGCGCCGATCTCCGGCGGGCACCGGCCGCCGGTCGAACTCTGGAGCGGGTCATGAGGTGTAGGCCTCCAGTTCGATGACGCGGCTGTAGTTGTGGTCGTTGGAGTCGTGGACGAGCAGCCGCAGCGCGGACGCCCGCACGGGGGCGAAGGTCCTCTCGACCGTCCCGGCGGTGTTGCCGGTGACGGTCGCGACCGTGGTCCACTCGCCGTCCACCTGCGCCTGGACGTCGAAGTCGCGCAGGCCGGACTTGGCGGCGGGGCTGCTCGGGCTGTCGAGCGTGTAGACCTCGACCCGGCCGATCCTCTGCGGGTCCTTCCAGGTCGCGGTGAGGGTGTCGGGGAAGGACTTCGACGTGTCGTCGTTCCAGCCGCCGACGCCGTTCAGCCAGACGCCGGAGTCGGTGCCGCCGTCGTTCGCCCAGGCGGGCGACGACCCGCTGTGGGTGCTGGACGCCGACATGGTCGCGGAGCGGACGAGGTTCCCGGTGACGAGGACCGGCGCCGTCGCGGTCTCGTCGTCGGCCGTGACGGTGACGGTGCCCTTCGTCCCGTCCGCGTCCGGGCCCTTCACCTCGACGGGGATCTCGGCCGAGCCGCCCGCCGGGATCGTGACCTGCGCGGGGGCGGACGCGGTGAAGCCGGCCGACGCGGCCGCCTTCACCGGGACGGTGACGGAGCGGCGCTCCAGGTTCGTCACGCGGAACCGGGCGTCGGCGGCCGTGCCGGGGGTCACCGGGATGTTCACGCCGAACGGCGGCTCGACGGCGAGCTGCGTCCGGTCCGGCCGGACCGCGGCGGGCGTGCGGACGGCGAACGTCCACGAGCCCGACCCGACCTCGTACACGGCGTGCCCGTTCTGGACGCCGAGCGAGCGCGCGCCCGCCGGGGCCTGGGCGGCGGACGCCCCGAGCAGCGGCACCTCGACGCGCGCGGGCGCGCCCGGCGGGACCGTCACGTCCAGCCGCAGGTCGTGCCCGGACCGGCGCCAGGCGCTGGACACCGTCCCGCGCGGGGTGGCGTAGGACGACGAGGCGCGGGTGAGGTCCCCGACGACGGCGGGCCGGATCACGAGGTCGGCGAAGCCGACCGAGCCGCCGGCCTGCCGGATCCCGGCGAGGCCGGCGCCGAACCACTCGTCGATCGCGCCGAGCATGAAGTGGTTCTGCGAGCCGTAGCCGGTCGGGCCGTCCCAGTACTCGGTGAGCGCGGTCGCGCCGTGCACCACCTGGTAGCCGTAGCTCGGGTTCGTGACCTGCTGCGCGACGGCGAGGATGACGTCGTCGCGGCCGGCCGCCGACAGCGTCCGGAACACCGACGGCAGCGCGATCTCGCCGACCGTCAGGTGGTAGCCGTTCGCCTTGATGGCCGAGACGAGGTGGTCGATGACGCCCTGCCTCTGGTCGGCGGGCACGATGCCGAGGTCGAGCGCGAACGCGTCACCGGCCTGGCTGCCCGACCCGTAGGTGTGCTTCGCCTCGTCGAGGTACTTGGCGTTGAACGCGTCGGCGATGTCACCGGCGAGCTTCGTGTACCTGGCCGCGTCGTCGTCCTTGCCGAGCAGCTCGGCGATCTTCGCGAGCGCGGTGGCGCTGCGCTGGTAGCCGTAGGTCGCGGCGACGCCGGTCGGGGTGGTCTTGTCGACGGCGGCCCAGTCGCCGAGGCCGTAGTCGAGCAGGTTCCCCTTCGCCTTGGACGTCAGGTAGTCCAGGTAGCGCTGCATGTTCGGGTAGAAGTCGCGCAGCGGCGCGGCGTCCCCGTAGGTGACGTAGTGCTGCCAGGCGGCCAGGATGATCGCGCTGCCCCAGTTCGGGTCGTCCCAGACGCCGCCGGAGAACGTCACGTACGCGGGCGCGATGTCGGGGACGAGGCCCGCGGAGGTCTGCGCCTCCGCCATGTTGCGCAGCAGCGCCGGGTAGTAGGCGGCGACGTCGTACCCGCGGGTGATCGTGCCCTGGACGAGCTGGGTCTCCTCCAGCCAGCCGAGCTTCTCCCGGTCCGGGCAGTCGGTGAGGATCGACATCATGTTGCCCTGCACGGCCCGGTCGATGATCGTGTGGATGCCGTTGAGCAGCAGGTCGGAGCTGTCGAACGAGCCGGCGGAGGCGTTGCCGGCGCGCAGGATCACCGCGCCGGCCGTGTCCGGGGACGGCGCCGCGTCCAGGCCGCTGACCTGGATGTAGCGGAAGCCGTGGTAGACGAACCGCGGGTGCCACGTCTCGGTCCCGCCGCCCGCGAGGGTGTAGGTGTCCATGACCGGCGGGTTCTGCGCGCCGCCCGCGATCATGGTGCCCTGCTCGACGAGGCCGTCCGCGCCGAGCCGCTCCCCCGGCTTGACCGTCAGCTTCGTGCCGCGGTCGCCGCGCACGCGCAGCTCGGGCCACCCGACGATGTTCTCGCCGAGGTCGAAGACGTAGGTGTCCTTCTCCGGATGCGTGACCTTGACGGTCGAGCGGGTGCCGACGGGGACGATCGCCGGGGAGGTCCGCGCGGTCAGCGCGATGCCCGGGTCGGGCGCCTCGGCGGCCGGCTTCCACGGCGACAGGTCGGCGGACGGACCGTCCCAGCCCTTCTGCGCGAGCCGGGCGTCCTCGTCCTCGCCGCCGTACCACTGGCTGAACGTGGTCGGTCCGAGATCGGTGCGCCAGGACGAGTCCGTCGCGATCCGGGCGGTCGTGCCGTCCTTCAGCGTCACCTCCAGCTGCGCGAGGAGCTTCGGCGCTCCCTGCGCGCCGACGTACTTGGTGTAGCGGTCGTTGGTGGCGGCGACGTTGTAGGTGCCGTTGCCGAGCCGGACGCCGATCGCGTTGCCGCCGCGCCGCAGCAGCTTCGTCACGTCGTAGGCCGCGTACTCGACCCGCTTCCTGTAGTCGGTGTTCGGCGGTTCGAGGACGGCGTCGGCGACCGGCCTCCCGTTGATCGTCGCGTCGTAGACGCCGAGCGCGGTGATGTACAGCCGCGCCGACCGGACGGTGTTCCCCAGCGAGAACTGCCGGGCCAGCAGCGGCAGCGCGGGCGTGGACGTCTGGTAGGCGGGCGGCGGGGCCTGGTCGGTGACGGTCTTCACCACGGTGAACGGGCCGTCCGCCGCGTCCGAGGTCTGCACGGTGTAGTCGACGGGGAAGTTCGGGGTCTTCCCGTCGCTCGTCATCACGTCGGTGCGCGGGTACAGCTTCACCGACGCGACGTCCTTGGCGGCGCCGAGGTCGAGCTGCAGCCAGATGTGGTGCCCCGGGTCCTGCGACTTGTAGGCGTTGCTGGTGTAGCCGAACGGCGCGGTCTGGGTGGTGAGCGACCCGTCGGTGAGGAACTCCGGCATCCACTTGCCCGGGTACTCGCGGACCTCGGACGCGGTGACCGCCGCGCCCTTCGCCACGTTGTTCCCGGACGGGTCGAGCGCCTCGATCTCGGCGAGCTGGAGCCGGGACAGCAGCGACCCGCTCTCGCTGATCGGCAGGCCCAGCTTGGACACGTCGATCCGCAGGTGGCGGGCCTTCGTCCCGGCGGGCAGGCCGACCGTCACCGGGCTCGGCACCCGGTTCAGCCACCGGTCGTCGGTGATCCATTTCCCGGACCAGTCGTCCTTGCCGAGCAGTCCCATCTCGAACCGGGCCGGGGGGCTCCAGGCGGACGCCCGCCCGGAGCCGTCCCAGACGCGGACCCGCCACCACACCTGGCGGCGGGAGGTGAGCGCCGTGCCCCGGTAGACGGCGTTCGCGGTGCCGGACGCCACCTTCCCGGAGTCCCAGAGGTCGGCGTGGCCGAGCCCGCTCCGGGAGGTGGCGGCCTCCACCTGGTAGGCGGCCTGCGCGGCGTCGCGGCCGGGCGCGGTGAGCCGCCAGCTCAGCGTCGGCGCCGTGTCGTCGATGCCGAGCGGGGCGTCGAGCGCGTCGGTGCGCAGCCCGAAGGCCCGCAGGCCGGACGCGTCGGCGCGCGCCGGGACCGTGAAGGCGGCCCCGACCAGCAGCGAGAGGAACGCGGCGGGCAGGGCGACGCGTGTCGCGGATGTTCGCATTCAGGCTCCCCGGACGTTGGTGGTGAAGAACTTCAGGTCGCGGCCGGGCTCGGGCGTGAAGGTCGCGCCGCCGTCATGGCTGACGGCGGACGCGCCGCCCCGGTACGGGTCGTGGTCGTTGTAGGCGACGCCGTAGCAGCCCGTCGTGGTGGTGGAGGAGATCCGGACGGTGTAGTGCGCGCCGCGCCGGACCCGGACGTCCGGGTGGACGGTCACGTTCCGCGCCGACCAGCCGATCTCCTCGGCCGGGACGGATCCGGACCAGAGCGTCCGGGTCCCGTCGGTGACCTCGACGGTCAGCGGCGCGGACGGCGGGGTGCGCTCGACCCGCCCCTGCTCGGTGCCGTCCTTGAACGCGGTGACGGCGAGGGAGGCGAGGCGGCCGCCGCGTCCCGCGGTGAACGACTGCTCGCGCCGGACGTCCCCGGCGACGTCGCAGCCGGTGCGGAAGCCTGCGGCCCCGCTGCTCTGGTCGAGGCCGGGGACGGTGCGCTGCCGTCCCGGGCGGCCGGGGTCGAGGCGGACGGTCGGGTTGCCGCACTGGATCGGGGTGATCGACCCGTCGGCGCCGAAGGTGAGCGGCTGCCACTGGTAGTTGGCGAGGGCCTCGTTGGTGTGGCCGTCCCACAGGTCGCTGAAGTACATGTAGATCGGTGCGCCGTGGCGCTGGCGGAGCGTGGCGACCTGCGCGGGCTGCCCGCCGCAGGAGTTCGCGGTGATGCTCGTCCCGGCGGTGGGGACGACCCATTTCGCCAGGCCGCCGGAGAAGTCGTCGGCGAGCAGTTCCCGCCCGTCCGCCGAGGTCACCCGGACGTTGTCGAACTTCGCCGACTCCAGGTTCGCGCCGTTCCACTCGCGGAACCCGACCTTGCCCGCCGGGTACGTCGCGTCGGTGTAGCTGTCCACCTGCACGCCGTCGACGGACGTGGTCAGCGTGGAGCCTGACGCGGTGACCGACACGTGGTGCCACTCCCCCGCCACGATCGGCTCGTCGAGCTGGACGACGTGGCTGGCGGTGGTGGCGCCGGCGCGGCGCAGCACGCTCAGCTTCCCGTCGGCCGTGCCGGAGCCGGTCAGCAGGAACAGGTAGCCGTGGTCGTCCTGGTTCATCCGGACGGAGAACCCGGCCTGCGCCGACGTGCCCGACGCGGTCGGCAGCGGCGCGACGTCGAAGGAGAAGGTGTAGTCCGACCAGTCCTCGCCCTGCTGCGACAGGCCGTACAGGCCGCCGCGGGCGGTGAGCGCATCGTCCTCGGCCGTCCACGCGTCGCGGCCCTTCCACGGCCCGAGCGGGCTCGCCGCGGTCAGGTAGGACGTGCCGGTGCCGGTGCAGTACCCGCAGTTCGGGTCCGACATCGTCAGGTAGTACACGCCGTTCCGTTTGAAGATCGACGGCGCCTCGACGCGGGTCACGCCGGTCACGTCGTACGGGCCGGCGGCGCGCAGGTAGTCGGGGGTCAGCTGGATGACGGCGATGTGCCAGCCGGCGTTGCTGCACGCCAGGTACCCGGTGCCGTCGTCGTCGACGAACACGTCGAGGTCGGCGGTGCAGTGCGTCCCGGCGGGCAGGTCGGGGACGGGCTGCTCGGTGAACGGGCCGGTCGGGCGGTCAGCGGTATAGACGCGGAACCTGTCCGCGGCCTCCTGGTCGTTCACCCACATCACGTACTTGCCGGTCGCCTTGTCGTACACGGTGTGGGGGCGGAAGCAGAACTTGCAGGAGCGGGCCTTCACGACGTGGCCGCGGTCGGTCCAGTGCGCGAGGTCGGGCGAGGAGTACACCTTGAAGCCGCAGAACGTGCTGTTGACCGTCCACTGGTAGCCGCAGTCGTAGCTCGTCCCGTACAGGTAGTAGGTGTCGCCGAACCGCTGGATCGCGCCGTCGTGGGCGTCGACCGCGTTGCCGTCGGTGTCGAACCGGACGGTCTGCTCGCCGTCCGGCCCGGTGTTGGTGATCGGGGTGACCGTCGCCGCCTGCGCGGGCGGCGCGGCCGGTGCGACCAGGGCGCCGAGCAGCAGCGCGAAGACCGCGGCCAGCACGGGGCCGCGGCCTCGCCAGGGCCGTCGTGGGGGGATGGTGCGCATGGACGGGGCGTCCTCTCGGAGCTGCGCTGTGGGGTGGGGGGACGGCGCGTCGTCCGTTTCCGGGCATGCGGAACAGAGCCCGTGGCCGTGCGGGCGGGTCGCACGGTCGCGGGCCTGCGCCCGTCATCGCCTAGGGACGGATCCCCCGATCGCGCCTAGTGAGAGTTCGAGTCCGGCAGGGTCGTGGTGTCTCGCGGGGCCGTCAGGGGTTCACGGTGACCAGTTCGATCTCCAGGAGGTCGGCGAGGGCCTTCAGGTCGGCGATCCGGTGGCCGGTGCCGAGGGCCCAGTGGTGGGAGATGCCGGTGGCGCTCCAGGCGTCGACCCACTCGCCGGGGTCGCAGCCGAAGTCCACGCGGGACGTCGTGTTCCCGATCTGCAGCAGCGGGCCGTCCACGGTCTCGCCCTCGGACGCGACGAACGCGAACCGGCCGTCGCGGCGCTGGATGACGCCGAACGCGGTGACCGGGCCGTGCTTGACGTCGAACTCCACGGACACGCCGTAGCCGCGCTTGCCGTGGTAGACGCCGAGGCCGCGCAGCAGCGGGCGCCGGGCGCTGATCGCCAGGTGGGCGGGCCCGTCGTGGCCCATCTCGACGTGGCCGCGGAGGAAGTCGAGCGCCTGCAACTCGGTGAACGAGCCGCCCGCGCCGAGCCGGTCGGCGATCAGCATGGCGAGGGAGGTGCGCAGCTCGTACTCGCCGGCCGCCGGGATCCCGCGGGCGGTGAGCAGCGACGCGCCGAGGATCATCCCCGCGCCGAGCCGCTCGTGGATCTCACCGTCCAGGCCCCGGTGGTAGTAGGCGAGGCTGTCCAGCTCGAAGTCCTCGACGAGCCGGTCCAGGCCCGCCGACACGCGCGCCGCCCAGGCCAGGTCGTCGTCGTTGACGGAGGCGTCCAGCTCGAAGATCTTCTCCGCCTCGGCCTTCTTCGCGGCCGCCTCGGCGTCGGTGACCTTCTCCACCCGGACCCGCAGGTCGTCGAACTCCAGCACCTCGACGTGCCCGCCGAAGTTCGCGCTGACCAGCGTCAGGTCGGTGGACACGTCCAGCATGCCCGGGTACAGGTGGCCCATGAGGCCGTGCCGGCCGCGGCGCAGCGCCGCGCGCACCCCGGCGGCCCGCACCCAGCGGCCGATCTTCGCCCAGGCCCGCTCGTCCTCCAGGTAGCCGGAGACCGAGCGGAACGGGATCCCGCACCGCGCGAACGCGTTCGCCATCTCCGGCAGCGGGCAGGCGCCGCAGTAGGCGAGCCACTGCCCGGTGTCGAACGTGGCGTGGTCCATCGACTCGGTCGGCTGCAGGTTGATCAGCAACACCGGGGCGTCCGCCCGCTGCGCGACGGGGACCAGCATCGTCGCGGTCATGTAGGTGGTGAGGAACCCGACGATGACGTCGCAGCCCGCCGCGCGCAGCTTCTCGGCCGCCGCCGCGCCCTCCTGCGCGTCGGAGATGAATCCGACGTCGACCACCTCGGCGCCGAGCCCGCGCATCCGCTCCGACACCCGCTCCGCCGACCGCTTCAGCTGCGGCAGCAGATCGGGGAACTGCGGCCAGTACGCGCCGAGCCCGCCGGCCACGAGACCGACCTTCACGGGCGGTGGCGTCCCGGTGTTGCCTGTCATGCCTGTCTCCTCCTGTTGTCTGGCCGTCCCTGCTAGCCGGCCGTCAGGGTGTGGCGGCCGGACGGAGCACCGTCCACGTACACGTACTTCCCGTCTCCGGACACGCCCCGCGCCGTCGCCTTGCCGTGCGCCCAGACCGTCCGGCCGTCCAGGGCGACGCGGGACGTCGACGGGGTGACCGGGACGGCGAGCCGGCCGGACGTGCCGCGCGGGGCGGTGACGTCGAGCCGGAACCCGTGGCCGGTCGTCCGCCACGACGCGGCGATGGCGCCGCGCGGTGTCGGGACCGTTCCCTCCGCCCACGTCAGCCCGCCGGTGAACGGGACGACGGACCACGACGAGTACCCGGGACCGGTCGGCCGGACACCGAGGACGCGGGTGGTGAGCGTGACGGTCGGGCCGCTCGCCCAGCCGTGCGCGAGGCTGGAGAACTGCTTGAGGTTCGGGGTGCCGTCCGGCTGCATGTGCTCCCAGAACGTCGAGCCGGGGTCCTGCCGGAGCTGGTGGCCCCAGAACGTCCGGATCAGGTCGAGGCCGGACGCGTCGCCGGTGTCCAGGCGCGCGTCGGACTCGAACGCGCTGGGCAGCGGCGCGTAGAACGGCGGCAGGCTCGCGTTCGGCGTGGACTGCGAGACCGTCAGCGACCCGTACTGCGACCAGTTGTTCTTGCGCAGGTAGGCGAGGGCGCGGGTGGCGCGGTCGCCGCCCGCGACGCCGGCGAGGACGGCGGTGGCGTTGGCGTCCTGCGGGTAGGCGCCGGGGATCTCCCGCGACAGCCGGTAGGCGCCCGCCTGGTCGTCCCACAGCTGGTCGTTGATCGCCTTCTTCACCGCCGCGGACCGGTCGCCGTAGGTCGTGGCGGCGGGCGCGTCGCCGCGTGCCTTCGCCATCGCGGCCATCTGCGTCAGGTTGCGGGCGTACAGGGCGTTGACGTAGGTCTCGTGGCCGCAGTCGGAGTAGCCGTAGTGGCCGCAGGAGCCGACGGCGCCGAACGCGATGAGGCCCTTGTCGTCCTGGGCGCGGACCGACTCCAGCCAGGCCGTCGCCCTGGTCAGCTGCGGCCACCATTCGTCGAGGTAGTTGCGGTCGCCTGTGTAGAGCCAGTGCTCGTACATGTTGTTGACGAACCAGGTGACGTACTCGCCGTAGGTCCGCAGCTCGTCGGCGTTGTGCTGGCCGACCTGGCTCTCGGCGGGCATGAACCCGTCCGGGAGCTGCTGGGCGGCCAGCGACGACAGCGAGTTGTCGACCGCCTCCAGGTCGTTGGTCGACAGGTAGGTGACGGGCGCCTGCACGGCCAGGTCGCCCTGCCAGACGATCCGGTCGCGCTTGCCGCCGTCGTAGATGACGGACCTGTCCGGGTCGGCATGCGGTACCTGCGCGTCCGCGTGGTCGCCCTCGCCGGCGGCGTACGGCCAGCTCTTGGCGGTGTTGGACGCGCCGGTGTTCACCTGCACGGTGTAGGCGCCCGCGTACCAGATCTTGTTCAGCTCGTTGTCGCTGGACAGGAAGTGGCCCTGGTAGCCGTCCAGGTCGCGCTGGTTCGGGGCGGCGGTGAAGTCGACGGACACGCCGTCGATGTCGACGCTCCCGGGGCCGTCGAGGAACAGCGTCGCGTAGCGGAAGCCGCCGCGCAGGACGCCGTCCCGGACCGTCGCGGGCAGCGTCTTCCCGTCGAGCGGCAGGGCGTGGCTGTCGGTGTCCTGCGTGTAGGGCTGGCCGGGGAAGCCGTTCCAGATGTTCGCGGTGTCGCAGCCTGGCGCGATCTTGCCTTCGCCGTCGTTGGCGTCCGGCGTGAGCGCGGCGTACCGGATCGACTCGGAGAAGCAGGCGCGCAGCTTCGGCGGGGTGGACGAGGCGCCCTTCACCCGGACCTGGAGGTGCCCGGCGACCTCCTTGCCGAAGTCGACGACCAGCAGCGGGGAGCCGGTGCGGTCGGCGGCGCCGGTGAGCCGGACCGAACCGCCGCCGTCGCGCAGGACGGCGTCCGGCGATCCGTCGATCCCGCCCTGGCGCGGGTCGGCCTTGTAGATCGCGACGGGGCGGACGGTGCGGCTCGACGGCGACAGCACGTACGGGCGCCACTGGCCGTGCTCCGGGCTGTAGGACGCGTCCTGCCAGGGGCCGCGCGGGTGCGGGGACGCCGAGGCGGGCAGGGTGAGGGCGGCCGTGCCGGACACCGCCAGGGCGGCGGCGACGGCGGCGCGGGCGAGGGAGCGGCGAGCGGTGGGGGGAACCATCATCACTCCAGGTCAGCGGGAGGCGGTCAGGACGGACGAGCCGGTCAGGCCGGGCACCTGCACGAGGCCGTCGCGGACGGTGACGCCCGGCTTCACGGCGGTGCCGTTCCGCCAGACGACCGAGCCGTTCACGCGGACCTCGGACGCGCCGGACGCGGGCACCCCCGCCGTGGCGGCCGTGCCGCCCGGCGCGGCGACGCGCAGCGTGAAGGTCGTGCCGCGCCGCTTCCAGGCGGCGGTGATGTCGCCGTGCGGCGTCGGCACCTTGCCCTCGGCCCAGCTCAGCCCGCTCGCCGGGTGCGGCAGGACGGTGAAGGTCGAGAACCCGCCGGACGTCGGCGTGACGCCGAGGACCTGGTTGGTGAGGAACGACGTCGGCGAGGTCGCCCAGCCGTGCGAGAGGCTGGTGTAGGAGCCGAGTTGCGGCGCGCCGGCGGTGCTGACGTTCTCCCACAGGGTGCCGGGCGTGTCCTTGCCGAGCATCGGGTACCAGGTGCGGCCCAGCACGGACATCGCGCCCGCCATGTCGCCCTGCGAGGCGTACGCCAGCAGCGACTGGCCCGACACGAACGGGCTGATGTACTGCGGGACGACGCCGCCGGCCTTGTCCACGGTGAGGTCGCCGTGCTGGTCGGCGAGCCGGTCGCCGAAGAACCTCAGCACGGACTTCGCGCGGTCCCCGGTGGCGACTCCGGCGACGACCGCCATCGCGTTGCCGTCCTGCGGGTGGTTCCCGTCGGTGGGACCGACCTTGTAGGCGCCGGCTGCCGGGTCCCACAGCTCGTCGTTGACGGCCTTGGCGGTGCGCGCGGCGGCGTCGCGGTAGGTCTTGGCGAGCGCCGCGTCGCCCTGCGCCTCGGCGGCCTGCGCCGCCTGGCCCAGCACGTGGACGTACAGGGACGAGACGTAGGTGCCCTTGCCCTCGTTGCCGTAGCCCCAGGTGCCGCCCGCGCCCTTCATGTCGAGCAGCCCGTCGGAGCCGACTTTGGACTGCATCCACGCGACGTTCTTCTTCATGGCGTCGTACCACTTGTCGAAGAACGCCTTGTCGCCGGTGTAGAGGTAGTGCGTCCAGTAGTTGCCGACCCACCAGGCCGCGTACTCGCCCCAGCCCATGTTGTAGCCGAGCTTGTCGGTCAGGTAGAGCCCGGGGATCTGGCCCTGCGGCGACTGGCCCTTCGCCATGAACGCGACGGCGTTGGCGGCGGGGCCGCTCTGCCCGGTGGTCAGGTAGGACACCGCGTCGGAGACCGCGTTGTCGCCGCCCCAGATCATCCGGTCGCGCTTGGCGCCGTCGCTGATGACGCTGTCGCCCTCGCCGACGATCGCGTCGTTGCGGACGGGACCCTCCTGGCCGGGGTACGGGCGGCCCGTCTTCGGGTCGATCGTCGACATCTGCACGGTGTAGGCGCCCGCGTACCAGAGCCGGTTCAGCGTGTCGTCGCTGGACAGGAACGCGCCCTTGTACCCGTCGAGGTCGGGGTTGGCGGGGTCGGCGGTGAACTTCAGCCGCAGGTCCGACAGCCGCACCTCGCCGGGGCCGTCCAGGAACACCATCAGGTAGCGGAACCCGCCGCGGATGACCGGGTCGGTCATCGCGGTGCGCCCGCTCCCGGTGTCGAGGTAGTGGGTCTCGGTGGCGAGGCCGACCGGGTCCTGGCTGTAGTCGGACGCGGTGGTGAGGTACTGGTCGCTCTCGCTGAAGGCCAGGCCGAGCCTCGGCGTGCCCTTGCGGACGTCGGCGGTCACCTGGACCTGCCCGCCGACCTCCTTGCCGAAGTCGTAGACGACGTAGGGGCGGCCGTACGCGTTCGAGGCGAGCGTGGTCGTCCCGCCGTGGAACGCTCCCGCCGGGTTGCGCACGGTGGCGCCGTACGGCGCGGCGGACGCGCGGCCCTGCCGCGCCAGCGTCCAGACGGCGTGGATGCGGGCGCCCTGCCCGGGGTCGTCGGCGTTGCGGAACTCGACCTTCATCGTTTCGGACGAGCCGGTGAGCCGCTCCGGGACGTTCACCTCGTAGTGGACGAGGCCGTCCTTGTCGCCGCTCCACACCCCGGCCTGCTTCGGGTCGGGCGTGCGCTCGTGGACGACCGTGCCGTTCACCAGGACGTCGTAGTGGGCGGTCGCGCTGCCGGCCTCCTCGACCCGCAGCGTGACCGGGCCGCTCCCGGCGCGCATCGTGTAGGCGAAGCCCGCGCCGGCCGCGCCGCCGGTCCGGCGGACCATGACGCCGTCGGCCTTGCCGGTCGTGGACGTCCCGGGCTCCAGGCCGTGGCCGCCGGTCTCGGACGCGGCGGAGTCGGCGGACACGTAGTCGCCGTTGACCCCGTACGCCTCCCCCACCCGCGCGGGACGGACCGTCCGGCCGGACGGCGCGAGGACGTAGTGGCCCGCGCGCGACAGTGACGGCAGGCCGAGCGGATCGGATGCGGATGCGGAGGCGGACGCGGCGCCGGCGGGGGCGGCGACGAGGACGGCGGCGGCGAGGGCGAGGGAGGTGACGGTGGACACGCGTGCTCGTGCGAACTTCTCGGCCGGGGGCATCGTTATCCCTTCGGGTTCACTTGGTCGAGCGGGCCCATGGAGGGAAGGCCGGCGGTCCGGGTGGGGACGGCGCGGCGGCCCGGCAGTGGAGTGCCGGGCGCCGGCGCGCGGTCCGGGCCGCCGGCCCGAACTTCGTCGTCGGGACGGGGGGTCGGGACGCGGGGTCGGGTCGCCGGGTCGGGACGCGGGGTCAGCGCAGGAACGCTGCGGCGACTCCGGCGTCCACGGGGATGTGCAGTCCGGTGGTGTGGGTCAGGTCCCCGCCGGTGAGGGCGAAGACGGCGGCCGCGACGTGCTCGGGCAGCACCTCGCGCTTCAGCAGCGTCCGCTGGGCGTAGAACTCGCCGAGCTTCTCCTCCTCCACCCCGTAGACGGCGGCGCGCTTGGCGCCCCAGCCGCCGGCGAAGATGCCGGAGCCGCGGACGACGCCGTCGGGGTTGATCCCGTTCACCCGGATCCCGTGCCCGCCCAGCTCGGCGGCCAGGAGCCGGACCTGGTGCGCCTGGTCGGCCTTGGTCGCGCCGTAGGCGACGTTGTTCGGGCCGGCGAACACGGCGTTCTTGGAGGAGATGTAGACGATGTCGCCGCCCATCTCCTGCTCGATCATCACGCGGGCCGTCTCGCGGGAGACGAGGAACGAGCCGCGGGCCATGACGTCGTGCTGGAGGTCCCAGTCGGCGACGGTGGTGTCCAGCAGCGGCTTGGAGATCGACAGGCCGGCGTTGTTGACGACGAGGTCGACGCCGCCGAACGCCAGCACCGCGTCCCGGACCGCCGCGGCGATCTCGTCCTCGGAGGTGACGTCCGCGCCCACCGCGACGGCGACGTCCGCGGCCCGCAGCGCGCCCGCTCCGATCTCGGCCGCCACCTTCTCGGCGGCGCCGAGGTCGCGGTCCGCCACGACGACGCAGGCGCCCTCGGCGGCCAGGCGGCGGGCGGTCGCCGCGCCGATCCCGGAGCCGCCGCCGGTGACCAGCGCGACGCGGGTCGCGAGCGGCTTCGGCTTCGGCATCCGGCGGAGCTTCGCCTCCTCCAGCTCCCAGTACTCGATGCGGAACTTCTCCGACTCGTCGATCGGCGCGTACGACGACAGCGCCTCCGCGCCGCGCATCACGTTGATCGCGTTGACGTAGAACTCGCCGGCGACCCGCGCCGTCTGCTTGTTCGCGCCGAACGAGAACATCCCGACGCCCGGGACCAGGACGATCGCCGGGTCGGCGCCGCGCATCGGCGGCGAGTCCGGCGCGGCGTGCCGGTCGTAGTAGGCCGCGTACTCCTCGCGGTAGGCGGCGTGCAGCTCCTTCAGCCGGGCCTTGACGTCCTCGAGCGGCGCGTCCGGCGGCAGGTCCAGCACCATCGGGCGGACCTTGGTGCGCAGGAAGTGGTCCGGGCAGGACGTGCCGAGCGCGGCGAGCCGCGGGTGCTCGGCGCGGGAGACGAAGTCGAGGACGGCCTCGGAGTCGGTGTAGTGCCCGACCTGCGGCCGGTCCGTGGACGCCAGGCCGCGGAGCAGCGGGAACAGCGCGGCGGCGCGGGCGTGCCGCTCGTCCTGCGGCAGCGTCGGGTGGATCACCGCGCCGAACGGGTCGGCCTTGCCGTGCTCGGCGATGTACGCCTCGGCGGTGCGGATGATGTCGAGCGAGTTGGCCTTGCACTCCTCGCTCGTCGCGCCCCACGCGGTGATGCCGTGCCCGCCGAGGATCACGCCGATGGCCTGCGGGTTCGCCTCCTTGATCGCGGCGATGTCGAGGCCGAGCTGGAAGCCGGGGCGCCGCCACGGCACCCACGCGACCCGGTCGCCGAAGATCCGCCGCGTCAGCTCCTCGCCGTCCGCGGCGGTCGCGATCGCGATGCCGGAGTCGGGGTGCAGGTGGTCGACGTGCGCCGCCTCGACGAGGCCGTGCATCGCGGTGTCGATGGACGGCGCCGCGCCGCCCTTGCCGTGCAGGCAGTAGTCGAACGCGGCGACCATCTCGTCCTCGCGCTCGACGCCCGGGTAGACGTCGACGAGCGCGCGCATCCGGTCGAGGCGCAGGACGGCGAGGCCCTTCTCGGTGAGCGTGCCGAGGTCGCCGCCGGAGCCCTTCACCCACATCAGCTCGACGTCGCGGGCCGTCACGGGATCGGTGACGGTGCCCTTCGCCGAGGCGTTGCCGCCCGCGTAGTTGGTGTTGCGCGGGTCCGAGCCGAGCGTGTTGGCCCGTTCCAGCAGCTGCTCCACCTCGGGTGGAGTGGTCATCGGTGCTCTCTCCTATCGGATTCGGCGGCTTGCCGGAGTCGGCGGCTTGTCAGAGTCGGCGGCTTGTCGGAGGCGGGACGGCCCGTCGGGGTCGGCGGCCCGCCGGTTCGGCGTCGGTCAGGCGCCCCAGCCGGCCGCCTGGCCGTCCTTGCGCTCGGCGACGACGCGCTCGAAGTAGCCGGACGCCTTGTAGGCGGCGACCGGGTCCGGGTGCAGGCCCATCTCCTCGCGCAGCTCCGCCAGCAGCGGCCGCACGTCGGTGTTGTAGGCGTCCATGAACACCGCGTTCGCCGCCAGCACGTCGCCGGACTCCTGCGCGGCGCGCAGCGCGTCGCCGTCCACCAGCAGCGCCTTCGCGGTGGCCTCCTGCACGTTCATCACCGAGCGGATCTGGCCGTGGATCTTCGGCTCGATGTTGTGGCACTGGTCGAGCATGAACGCCACGCCCGTCGCCGGGTCGTAGCCGCCGCCGCGCACCACCTCGTACATGATCCGGAACAGCTGGAACGGGTCGGCGGCGCCCACCATCAGGTCGTCGTCGGCGTAGAAGCGGGAGTTGAAGTCGAACCCGCCGAGCTTCCCCTCGCGCAGCAGGAACGCCACGATGAACTCGATGTTGGTGCCGGGCGCGTGGTGCCCGGTGTCCACGACGACCTGCGCCTTCGGCCCGAGCTTGAGGCAGTGCGCGTAGGACGCGCCCCAGTCCGGCAGGTCGGTCATGTAGAACGCCGGCTCGAACAGCTTGTACTCCAGCAGGAACCGCTGGTCGTCGCCGAGCCGCTCGTAGACGGCGGCGAGCGCCTCGGCCATCCGGTCCTGCCGGGTGCGGATGTCGTCCTGGCCGGGGTAGTTCGTCCCGTCGGAGAACCACAGCTTCAGGTCCTTGGACCCGACCGCGTCCATGATGTCGACGCATTCGAGCAGGTGGTCCAGGGCCTTGCGGCGGACCTTCGGGTCGGGGTTGGTGACGCTGCCGAGCTTGTAGTCGTCGTCCTGGAAGACGTTGGTGTTCACCGCGCCGATCCGCACCCCCCGGTCCTCGGCGTGCGCGGACAGCGCGGCGTAGTCGTCCACCTTGTCCCACGGGATGTGCACGGCGACGCTCGGCGCGACACCGGTGAAGCGGTGCACCTGCGCGGCGTCGTCGATCTTCTCCTGCGGGGTGCGCGGCACCCCCTGCTGGGCGAAGACCTTGAACCGGGTCCCCGAGTTGCCGTACGCCCAGGAGGGAGTCTCGATCTGCTGGCGGCGCAGGGCGTCCTTCACCGCGCTGGTGTCGTTCACGGATGTAACCTCACGTTTCTGCTGTCCGGGGCCGCCGCCGGGTGGGGGCGGCGGCCCTCAGTCGAGATGGAAGACCTCGGGGAGCGGCCGCATCCCCTCGTCGGGGCGGCCGTCGAGGTCCTCGAAGAACGGCGCCATCTCCGCCTGCCAGCGGGCGTTGACGTCGGTGCGGGCCATCGCCTCCTGCGCGGCCGCGAAGTCGTCGGTCTCCAGGTAGCCGACGAGCAGGCCGTCCTCGCGCAGGAACAGCGAGTAGTTGTGCCAGCCCGTCGCCCGCAGCGCGTCCCGCATCTCCGGCCAGACCGCCTGGTGGCGTACCTTGTACTCCTCCAGGCGGTCCTGCCGGACCTTCAGCAGGAAGCAGACGCGCTTCGTGCCTTCGGATGCCATCGGAAATCGGGTCCCCGGCGGATCAGAAGTGGTACTGGTCGATGTTCTTGGCGTCGAAGACCGTCGGCGGGCCGAGGATGACCTCGCCGTTGGCGCCGATGGTGCGCTCGCCGAGCTTGCCGGCCTTGAACGTCTCGCCCTGCTTGCCGGTGATCTGCCCGGACGACAGCGCCGCCGCGGCGTAGGACGCCAGGTAGCCGAGGTTCTTCGGGTCCCACAGCTCGAACGACTTGACCGTGCCGTCCTTGATGAACTTGCGCATCTGGTCCGGCGTGCCGAGGCCGGTCAGCGTGACCTTGCCCTTGTACTTGGAGCCGTCGATGTAGCGGGCGGCGGCGGAGATGCCGACCGTGGTGGGCGAGATGATGCCCTTCAGGTTCGGGTACGCCTGCAGCAGGCCCTGCGTCTGCTGGAACGACTTCTGGTCGTCGTCGTCACCGTAGGCGATCTTGACGAGCTTCATGCCGGAGTACTCCGGCTTCTTCAGCTCGTCCTGCATGTACTTGATCCAGGTGTTCTGGTTGGTGGCGTTCGCGGTCGCCGACAGGATCGCGATGTCGCCCTTGCCGCCGATCTGGTCGGCCAGCAGCTTGACCTCGCTGCGGCCGATCTCCTCCGAGCTGGCCTGGTTGATGAACACGTTGCGGCACTCGGGGGCCGTGTCGGAGTCGTAGGCGACGATCTTGATCTTCTTGGCCATGGCCTGCTTGAGCGGGCCGCACACCGCGTTCTGGTCGTTGGCCGCGATCAGGATCGCGTCGTGCCGCTGCTGGATCAGCGTGTTGATGTAGGACACCTGCGAGGACGCCGACGCGTCGGACGGGCCGACCTCCTTGGCCTCGCCGCCGTACTCCTTGGCGGCGGCGATGCCGGCGTTGTCGACGATCGTCTCGTAGGGGTTGTTCACCTGCTTGGGCAGGAACGCGATCTTCAGGCCCTTCTTGAGGGGCGCGTTCGGGTCCGCCTTGCCGTCGCCCGCGGCGGCCTTGTTCCCCGAGTCGGACGAGGAGTCCTTGGTGGTGCCGCCGCACGCGGCGAGGGACAGGGCGAGTGCGCCCGCGGACGCGACGGCCACGAGGCGGCGCGGGGCGCGCAAACGAAGGGTCATCACGAGTGCCTTTCGAGATTCCAGGTCGTGCTCTGGGGTGGGTTTTTCGGACGCGGCAGGGGGCGGAGGCGGGCTCAGCGTTTCTCGAGGGGGACGACCCCCCGCACCTCCCGGACGGCTTCGCCGGGGTTCATGGTGCGGCGGCGGGGACCGCGGGTCGCGCGCCCCGCCGCCGGCCTTGTGCCTCGCGTACCACGGCGATCAGCCGCGGGGTGAGGACGCTGATGATGAGCAGGAGCCCGGTGACGATCGACTGGACCTCGGTGGAGACGTCGTTGAGCATCAGCAGGTTGCGGAGCAGGCCGATGAGCAGCACCGCGGCGATGACGCCGCCGAGGGTGCCCTTGCCGCCGTCGAAGTCGATGCCGCCGAGCAGCACCGCCGCGATGACGGTGAGCTCCAGGCCGAGGCCGTTGTCGGCGCGGGCGCTGCCGTAGCGGAGCGTGTAGACGATGCCGGCGAACCCGGCGACGAGCCCGGACACCACGAACAGGACCAGCTTGAGGCGCTTGACCCGGATGCCGGCGAAGTACGCCGCGTCCTCCTGGGAGCCGATCGCGAACAGCGACCGCCCGACGCCGGTGGCGTGCAGCACCACCGCGGTGATGACCGCGAGGACGGCGAACAGCGCGATCGGGTACGGGATCGGCGTCCCGGGGATCGACTCGGTGGCGAGGTTCGTGTACCGGGTGGGGAACTCCGAGATCGCCTCGGTGCCGAGGACCACGTACGCCAGGCCCCGGTACAGGGTCATGGTGCCGATCGTCACCGCGAGCGAGGGCAGCCCGAGCCGGGTGACCAGCAGCCCGTTGACCAGGCCGCAGACGACGCCGACGACCAGCACGACCGGGATGATCGTCTCGATCGCCATGCCGTGGTCCCACATCTTGCCGGTGAGCGCGCTGCACAGGCCGAGCACGGACGCGACCGACAGGTCGACCTGCCCGCACACCACCAGCAGCGTCATCGGCAGCGCGATGAGCGCGATCTCGCTGAGGTCGCCGAGCGCGAACGACAGGTTGTCGGTGTTGGCGAAGTCGGGCGAGAACCCGGCGCCGCCGGCGAAGACGATGACCAGCAGCGCGGTGACGGCGGTCTCCCACCGCAGCAGCCGGCCGAGGGCCATCCCGCGCGGGGCGCTCTTCGTGTCAGTGCTCACGACACCTTTCCTTTCGGCGCCTCGTCCCCGGTCGCCGGCGCGGTCGCGGCGGAGGACGCGGAGGATCCGGTGGACGGGGCGGCGGGGCCGTCGTCGCGGTGCGCCCCGGACTCCAGCGACCGCTGCTTGAGCGCCTTGGTGACGCGCAGGGCCAGCAGCCGGTCCACGCTGATCGCCAGCAGCAGGAGGACGCCGGTGATGGCGTCCTGCCAGAACGAGTTGACCTTGAGCACCACCAGCACGCTGCCGATGGTGGTGAGCAGCAGCGCCCCGAGCGCCGCCCCGTAGACGGTGCCGACGCCGCCGGTGATCGCGACGCCGCCGACGACGACGGCGCTGACGACCTTCAGCTCCCAGCCGTGCGCCGCGTCGGCGACGACGGTGCCGAACCGGGCCAGCCACAGCACCCCGGCGAGGCCGGCGAGGGCGCCGCTGACGAGGTAGGCGGTGAGGACCCGGCGGCGCAGCGAGATGCCGGCGAGGTTCGCCGCCTCGGGGCTGGACCCGATCGCGTAGAACTCCCGACCGGAGGAGTAGGAGCGCAGGTAGTAGCCCATCAGCAGCATCACGACGACGGTGATGACCGGCAGGTACGGGACGCCGAGGACGGAGTCGTTGCCGAGCGACAGCACCGAGGACGGCAGGTCCGCGGCGCCGATCTGCTCACCGTGCGCGATCTTGTAGTCGAGGCCCTGGATGACGTAGAGGGTGCCGAGCGTGACGACCAGGGCGGGCACCTTGCAGAAGCTGACGAGCAGGCCGTTGACCAGCCCGCAGGCGAGCCCGATGGCGATGCCGAGCAGCACCACCAGCACCACGTTGCGGTCGCCTCCGGAGGCGAACTTGCCGGTGGTGAACGCGACGAGCCCGACGACGGAGCCGACCGACAGGTCGATGTTGCGGGTGACGACCACCATCGACTGCCCGACGGCGAGCAGCGCCAGGATGGAGGCGTTGAGGAAGATGTCCTTGACGCCCTGCCCGGACAGGAACCGGTGGTTCGCGAGCTCGGTGCCGAGGACCAGCACGACGAGCGCGCCGAGGATGCTCAGCTCGCGGGCGCGCAGCACCAGCTCGACCAGGCGGCGGCCGCCGCCGGGCGGTCCGCCGGAGCCCGGCTTGGCCGGGGACTGGGTGAGCACGGTCATGGGTCAGGCCGCCTTTCCGGTTCCGGCGCGCCCGGTCGCGGCGGCCATCACGGTCTCCTCGGTCGCGTCCGCGCGGGCGATCTCGGCGGTGAGCCGGCCCTCGTGCATGACCAGGACGCGGTCGGCCATGCCGATCACCTCCGGCAGGTCGGAGGAGATCATCAGCACCGCGAGGTCCTGCGCGGCCAGCTCCGAGAGCAGCCGGTGCACCTCGGCCTTGGTGCCGACGTCGATGCCGCGGGTCGGCTCGTCCACGATGAGCACGGTCGGCTCGGTGGCGAGCCACTTGGCGAGCACGACCTTCTGCTGGTTGCCGCCCGACAGGACGCCGACGGTGTCGCTGAGGCGGGCGTACTTGAGCTGGAGCCGCAGCGCCCAGTCGGCGGCGCGGCTGCGCTCGACCTTGCGGGAGATGAGCGGGCCGCGCCCGGTCTCCTTGCGCAGCGAGCGCAGCTGGGTGAGGCCCATGTTGCGCTCGATGGACATGTCCATCACCAGGCCCTGCTGGCGGCGGTCCTCCGGGACGAGCGCGAGGCCGGCCGACATCGCGGCGGTCGGGCTGCCGGGCGGCAGCTTCTCCCCCGCCACCTCCACGCCGCCGGCGTCCCAGCGGTCGACCCCGAAGATCGCGCGGGCGACCTCGCTGCGGCCCGCGCCGACCAGCCCGGCCAGCGCGACGATCTCGCCGCGCCGCACCTCGAAGGAGACGTCGGTGAAGGCGCCCTCGCGGGTGAGCCGGCTGACCTTCAGCGCGACCTCGCCGGGCGCCACGTCCTGCTTGGGGTAGAGCGCGTCCAGGTCGCGGCCGACCATGCGGCGGACGAGGTCGTCGGCGGTGAGGTCGGCGACCATGTCGGTGCCGATGTAGGTGCCGTCGCGCAGCGTGGTGACCCGCTGGCAGATCTCGAAGATCTCCTCCAGCCGGTGCGAGATGAACAGGATCGCGCAGCCCTGCTCGCGCAGCGTGCGGGTCACGTTGAACAGCCGCTCGACCTCCTGGCCGGTGAGCGCGGCGGTCGGCTCGTCCATGATCAGCACCCGCGCGTCGCGGGAGATGGCCTTGGCGATCTCGACGACCTGCTGGTCGGCGATGGACAGGCCGCGGGCGGGCTGCTGCGGGTCCAGCGCGACGCCGAGCCGCCGGAACAGCTTCGCGGCCTCGGCGTGCATGGTGCGGCGGTCGATGCGGCCGAGTCCGGCGCGCGGCTGGCGGCCCATGAAGATGTTCTCCGCGACCGACAGGTCCGGGAACAGGGTGGGCTCCTGGTAGATCACGGCGACGCCGGCGGCCTGCGCGTCGGCGGGGCCGTTGAAGGCCACGGGCTCGCCGTCGACGCGGACCTCGCCCGCGTCGGGGCGGTGCACGCCTGCGAACGTTTTTACGACGGTCGACTTGCCCGCGCCGTTCTCGCCGGCGAGGGCGTGCACCTCACCGGCGTGCAGTTCGAGGGTGACGCCCTGCAGGGCCCGCACGGCGCCGAACGACTTACTCACGTTGACCAGTGCCAATGTCGGCGGCGTCGACCTGCCGGGTGCACTCATGGCCACCCTCCTCGCACGGGGAGTCTGTGACGGATGGATGAAAAACGTTTTAACGGGATGTTGCGGAGGACGCTAGATGTGAGCCGGAGCACCCGTCAAGAGGGAACTTCGGCCCGGACCCCCCGGAACGCTGCGAAAACCCTTGTGCCACCGGGCGCCTGCGAGTTTGCGAAGTTCCTCCCGTCCGGGTCCGGACAGCGGGGTTTGCGCGCGGCGACTTCCGACATCGGGGTTGACACGTTTTAATCCCATGACCCAAAGTGAGCGGCGGCACACCAGCGGAGCGACCCGGGGGCACAGATTGAGCACTGACGACACCGGGCGCCCCGGGACCGGCACCGCGGCGAGCACCGCGACGGGCACCGCTGCGGGCCTCACGGCGGGCGCGGCCGGCAACGGCCGCACGGTCGGCATCAAGCAGGTCGCGGCGCACGCCGGCGTCTCGCCGGGCACCGTTTCCAACGTGCTCAACCGGCCCGAGCGGGTCGCCGCGGCGACCCGCGCCCGGGTCGAGCAGGCCATCGTGGAGCTCGGCTTCGTCCGCAACGGGTCGGCGTCCACGCTGCGCGCCGGGCACTCCAGCACGATCGGGCTGATGGTGCTGGACCTCGCCAACCCGTTCTTCACCGACGTCGCGCGCGGCGTCGAGGACGTCGCCAGCGAGCGCGGCTACGCGGTGATCCTGTCGTCGTCCGGCGAGTCCGACGAGCGCGAGCAGCGCAACCTGCGGGTGCTCGCCGAGCAGCGGGTCCGCGGCGTGCTGCTGACCCCGGTGGGCGACGAGGGCGGCAACGCCGACCGGCTGCGCGACCGCGGCGTGCCCGTCGTCCTGCTGGACCATCCGACGCCGCGCGCCAACCAGTGCTCGGTCGCCGTCGACGACGTCGCGGGCGGCGAGCTCGCGGTGACGCACCTGCTGGACGACGGCGCCCGCACGCTCGGGTTCGTCACGGGCCCGCCGGGCCTGCGGCAGTGCGCGGACCGGCGGCGCGGCGCGCTGCGGGCGCTGCGCGCCGCGGGCCTCGGCCGCGAGGCGCTGCGCGAGGTGTCCGTCGGCGCGATGAACGCCCGCGCCGGGCAGGAGGCGGCGCGGCGGCTGCTGGAGTCCGGCGCCCCGCTGCCCGAGGCGATCTTCTGCGCCAACGACCTGCTGGCCCTCGGCGTGCTGCGGGTGCTGCAGCAGGCCGGTGTGAAGGTGCCGACTGACGTGGCGCTCATCGGGTACGACGACATCGAGTTCTCGGCGGCGGCCGCCGTCCCGCTGAGCTCGGTGCGCCAGCCCACCTACCAGCTCGGCCGCATCGCGACCGAGCTGCTGCTCGAGGAGTGCGACGAGTCCGGCGGGCACGCCCACCAGCAGGTCATGTTCCAGCCGGAGCTGGTGGTCCGCGAGTCCAGCCGGCCCGCCGCCGACGACCGGGAGAGCAACCCAGCATGAAGGTCGCACTGTTCCTGACGTGCGTGAACGACACGATGTATCCCGGGACCGGGCGCGCGATGGTGCGGCTGCTGCGGCGGCTCGGCCACGAGGTGGAGTTCCCCGAGGCCCAGACGTGCTGCGGCCAGATGCACCTCAACACCGGCTACCGCACGCAGGCGCTGCACATGGTGAAGGGCTTCGCCGAGACGTTCGAGCCCTACGACGCGATCGTGACTCCGTCGGCGTCGTGCGGCGCGATGATCCGCGACTGGCACCCGAGGCTGGCGCCGCGCACCGCGGGCGTCGCGTCCCGCGTGTACGAGCTGTCGGAGTTCCTCGTGGACGTCCTCGGCGTCACCGACGTCGGCGCCTACTTCCCGCACCGCGTCACCTACCACCCCACCTGCCACTCGCTGCGGATGCTGCACGTCGGCGACCGGCCGCAGCGGCTGCTGCGCGAGGTCCGCGGCATCGACCTGGTCGACCTGCCGGACGCGCGCGAGTGCTGCGGGTTCGGCGGGACGTTCGCGCTGAAGAACTCCGAGGTGTCGGCCGCGATGTGCGCGGACAAGGTCACCGCCGTGCGGGAGACGAAGGCCGAGGTGCTGTGCGCCGCCGACAACTCATGCCTGATGCACATCGGGGGCGCGCTGTCGCGCACCCGCGCCGGGGTGCGGACGGTCCACCTGGCCGAGATCCTCGCCTCCACCGAGGAGGAGCCCTCATGAGCACCGAAGCGATGCCGACCTACGTCGGGATGCCGTCGTTCCCCGACGCGGCGCGCCGCGCGGTGGCCGACACGCGGCTGCGCGGCAACCTCGCGCACGCCACGACCACGATCCGCGACAAGCGCGCCGCCGCCGTCGCCGAGCTGGACGACTGGTCCGCGCTGCGCGAGGCGGGCAAGCAGATCAAGGACCACGTCCTCGCCAACCTCGGGCACTACCTCCGGCAACTGGAGGAGAAGGTCACCGAGGCGGGCGGGACGGTGCACTGGGCGCGCGACGCCGCCGAGGCCAACCGGATCGTCGCTGGCCTGGTGAAGGCGACCGGCGAGACCGAGGTCGTCAAGGTCAAGTCGATGGCCACGCAGGAGATCGGGCTGAACGAGGCGCTCGCCGAGGACGGCGTCACCGCGTACGAGACCGACCTCGCGGAGCTGATCGTCCAGCTCGGGCACGACCGGCCGTCGCACATCCTCGTCCCGGCGATCCACCGGAACCGGTCCGACATCCGCGACATCTTCCTGCGCGAGATGGAGGACGTCCCGGAGGGGCTCACCGACTCCCCCGCCGCGCTGGCGGAGGCCGCGCGGCGCCATCTGCGCGCCAAGTTCCTGTCGGCGAAGGTCGCGATCTCCGGGGTGAACTTCGCGGTCGCCGACACCGGCACGCTCGTCGTGCTGGAGTCGGAGGGCAACGGCCGGATGTGCCTGACCATGCCCGAGACGCTGATCTCGGTGATGGGCGTGGAGAAGATCGTGCCGAGCTGGCGGGACCTGGAGGTGTTCCTCCAGCTGCTCCCCCGCTCGTCGACCGCCGAGCGGATGAACCCCTACACGTCCGCGTGGACGGGCGTGCATCCCGGCGACGGGCCGCGGACGTTCCACCTGGTGCTGCTGGACAACGGCCGCACCGACACGCTCGCCGACGAGGTGGGCCGGCAGGCGCTGCGCTGCATCCGCTGCTCGGCGTGCCTGAACGTGTGCCCGGTCTACCAGCGCGCCGGCGGCCACGCCTACGGCTCGCCCTACCCCGGCCCGATCGGCGCGATCCTGTCGCCGCAGATCAGGGGAATCGGGTCGGCGGTGGACGCGTCGCTGCCGTACGCGTCGTCGCTGTGCGGGGCGTGCTTCGAGGCGTGCCCGGTCGCCATCGACATCCCCGAGGTGCTGGTGCACCTCCGGGCCCGCGCGGTGGAGAGCGGCCCCCGCCATCCCCTCGAACGGGCCGCGATGACGGCGGCCGGATGGACACTGCGCTCCCCGACCCGGCTCGCGCTCGCGCAGCGCGCCGCGTCCGCGAGCCGCCGGATCGTCGCGCCGCGCGGCCGGATCCGCCGGCTGCCCGGACCGCTGAGCGCCTGGACGGAGACGCGGGACGCGCCCGCCCCGCCGCCCGAGTCGTTCCGCGCCTGGTGGAAGCGGACCGGCGGCGGCCGTAGCGAAGGGAACGAGCAGTGAACGCGCGCGAGGACATCCTCCGCCGGATCGACCGGATCGTGCCCGCGCGTCCGGCGGCCGAGGTCGCCGCCGGGTACGCCGCGATCGACCGCGGGTACCTGCGCCGCCATCACGAGGACGGCGTGCTGGACCTGTTCGCCGAGCGGGTGGCCGACTACCGCGCGACGGTCCTGCGCGTCCCGGCGCCGGAGCTGGCCGCGACGGTCGCCGAGCGCCTCGCCGCGCGACCGGGCGTCCACGGGGTCCCGTCGGGCCTGCCCGAGGAGTGGACGGCACGGGTCGCCGGCGACCTGGTGCGCGGCCCGGACACCGCCGCGCTCGAGGGGCTGGCGGGCGCGGTCACCGGCTGCGCCGCCGCGATCGCCGAGACCGGGACGATCGTCCTCGACCACGGCCCGGCGCAGGGCCCGCGCGCGCTTTCGCTCGTTCCCGACTACCACCTGATCGTCGTGCTCGCCGCGCAGGTGGCGCCGGACGTGCCGGAGGCGCTGGAGCGCCTCGACCCGCACCGCCCGCTGACGTTCGTGTCCGGGCCGTCCGCGACCAGCGACATCGAGCTGTCGCGCGTCGAGGGCGTGCACGGGCCCCGCACTCTGGAAGTCGTGATCTCAGAATGAGCGAAGCGAACCGGGGGGCGCGGGGGGTCGTCCCCCCACAGGAGACGCGAATGACGGAGACGTTCGCCGCCGTGGACCTCGGCGCGTCCAGCGGGCGCGTGATGGCCGGACGGGTCGGGCCCGGCGTGCTGGAGCTGGAGGAGGTCCGGCGGTTCCCGAACCGCCCGGTCCGCGTCAACGGCACCCTGCACTGGGACATCCTGGGCCTTTACGGCAACATCCTCGACGGGCTGCGCGCCGCGCCGGCCGGGCTCGCGTCGGTCGGCATCGACTCGTGGGCCGTCGACTACGGACTGCTCGACGCGGACGGGCGGCTGATCGGCAACCCCGTCCACTACCGCGACGCCCGCACCGACGGCGTCATGGACCGGATCCGCGCCGAGGTCGGCGACGACCTGCTGTACCAGACGTCCGGCCTGCAGTTCCTGCCGTTCAACACCGTCTACCAGCTCGCCGCCGACGACCTGTCGCGCGCCGCCACGCTGCTGATGGTCCCCGACCTGCTCGCGCACTGGCTGACCGGCGCGGTCGGCGCCGAGCGGACCAACGCGTCCACGACGGGCCTGCTGGACGTGCGGGACGGCGCGTGGTCGCGCGACCTGCTCGCCCGCCTCGGCCTGCCCGCCGGCATCCTGCCGCCGATCCGCGAGCCCGGCGAGGTGCTCGGGACGCTGCGCCCGGACGTGGCGGAGGAGACCGGCCGCCCGGCGACGCTCCCGGTCGTGGCGGTCGGGTCGCACGACACCGCGTCCGCCGTCGCGGCCGTGCCCGCGACCACCGGCCGGTTCGCCTACATCTCCTGCGGCACCTGGTCGCTGGTCGGGGTGGAGCTGAGCGAGCCCGTGCTGACCGAGGCGAGCCGCAAGGCGAACTTCACCAACGAGGGCGGCGTGGACGGCACCGTCCGCTACCTGCGCAACGTCATGGGGCTGTGGCTGCTGCAGGAGTCGATGCGCGCGTGGGGGAACCCCGACCTGCCGTCCCTGCTCGCCGAGGCCGCGGACGTGCCGGGCCTGCGCAGCCTCATCGACCCCGACGACCCCGAGTTCCTGCCGCCGGGCGACATGCCCGCGCGGATCGCCGCGCACTGCCGGCGCCGCGGGTTCCCCGAGCCGGCCACCCGCGCCGAGACCGTCCGCTGCGTCATGGACAGCCTCGCGCTCGCGCACCGCGCCACCCTCCGGCAGGCGTCCCGGCTGTCCGGGCAGGAGATCGACGTCGTGCACCTGGTCGGCGGCGGCAGCCGCAACGAGCTGCTGTGCCGGCTGACCGCCGACGCGTCCGGGCTGCCGGTCGTCGCCGGGCCGGTCGAGGCCACCGCGCTCGGCAACGTCCTCACCCTGGCCCGCGCGCACGGCCTCGCCGGCTCCCTCGCCGAGTCGCGCGCGCTCGTCGCCGCGACGCAGCCCCTCCGCCGGTACGAGCCGTCGGGCGACGACGCCCGCTGGGCCGAGGCCGCCGCCCGCCTCGGCCTCGACCACTGACGTCCGGCGAGGGCGGAGGATGTCACGTTCCCGGGACGGTTTGGCTCCCCCCGGTTGACACCGGGGGCGTGTCGGCGGTTGATAGCAGGGACGCGCGGGGCGTGTTGTCCCGCTCCTATTGACGTTCGACCCGATAAGGTAAAACCCGCTTGAAGGACCGGGAACAACGACGACAAGCATGATCACGGCGTGTCGGCCGCCTGTCTCTGTTGGGGTGTGACATGAGCGACGCCGGTGCTCCGCTGGTGGGGCGACAGGACGCGCTCGGCGCGCTGGACCGCGCCCTGGACGCGGCCGCCACGGGATACGGCTTCCTCGCGCTGGTCGGCGAGCCCGGCGCCGGCAAGACCCGCCTGCTGAACGAGCTGGCCGACGGCGCCAACGCCCGCAAGCTGCCCTACCTGGCCGGACGCGCCGCCGAGTTCGAGCAGGAGATGCCGTTCGGCGCCGTCGTCGACGCGCTCGACGACCGGCTGGAGGACGACGTCCCCGACCTGTCGCCCACCGCGCTGCGGCTGCTCGGCACCGTCTTCCCCGCACTCGCCGACCGCGTCGCCGGCACCGGCGCCGCGCACGCCCCCGACGGGGCCGCCGACCCGGTCGCCCGCTACCAGCTCCACCGCAGCGTCCGGCACCTGCTGGAGCGGCTGGCCGCGCCGTCCGGGCTGGTGCTGATCCTCGACGACCTGCACTGGGCCGACGACGCCACGATCGAGCTGATGGACCACCTCGTCCGGCACCCGCCGCGCGCGAACGTGCTGGTCGCGGTCGCCTACCGGCCCGCGCAGGCGTCGCCGCGGCTGGCGGCGCTGGCGGACGCGGCGGGGCTCGTCGGCACCCGGGTGCCGGTCGAGCCGCTGACCCTCGACGAGGTGGCGGAGTTCCTCGGCCCGGACGTCTCCCGCAACCGCTGCGAGCAGCTCTACAAGGCCAGCGGCGGCAACCCGTTCTACCTGGAGGCGCTGGCCAGGATGGGCCGCCGCGACGACCGCCTCCTCGGCGAGGACGGCATCGAGCGGCACGAGTGGGAGCGCGGGGTCGCGAACCTGACCGAGGTGCCGCCCGCCGTCCGGACCGCCCTGCAGGTGGAACTGAGCGCGCTGCCGCCCGAGGCGCTGCTGATGGCGCGCGGCGCCGCCGTCGCGGCGGACGTGTTCGAGCCGGCGCTGGCGGCGGTCGCCGCGGAGATGCCGCAGGAGGGCGCGCTCGCCGCGCTGGACGCGCTGACCGCCGCGGACGTGGTCCGCCCGACCACGGGCGGCCGGTTCCGGTTCCGGCATCCGCTCGTGCGGCACGTCGCGTACGCCTCGACGGCGGCGGGCTGGCGGTTCGCGGCGCATTCGCGGGTGTCGGCGCGGCTCGCCGCGCTGGGCGCCCCGGCGGCGGTCCGCGCCCACCACGTGCTGCGGTCGGCGCGGTTCGGCGACCGGGAGGCGATCTGGACGCTGGTCGAGGCGGCCCGCGCCGTCGCGCTCCAGGCGCCCGGCACCGCCGCGTACTGGCTGGAGGCGGCGCTGCGCCTGATGCCGGACGGCACGGACCCGTCCGCCGGCGGGGCGGCCGGCGACGGCGCCCACCCCGACCGGATCCAGCTGCTGGTGGAGCTGGCCCACGCGCAGGCGGTCAGCGGGCACGCCGAGGAGGGCCGCGAGACGGCCCGCACGCTGCTGAGCCTGCTGCCGCCGGACGACACCGTCAGGCGCGCCCGCACGGTGCAGCTGTGCGCGGTGATGGACCGGCAGCTCGGCCGCATCCACGAGGCCCGCGCCCTGGTGCTGGACGAGCTGCGCCGCATCACCGACCGGCAGACCCCCGAGGCGGTGCTGCTGCGCATCCGCCTGGTCGCCGACCGGATCCAGCGGATCGACACCCGCGGCTCGCACGCCGTCCTGGAGACCATTCCCGAGAGCGCGCCGCAGTGGGGCCCGGGGCTGATCGCGGCGGTCGCGGCGATGCGGCCGATGGTGTCGTACGGGCGCGGCGAGGTGGCCGAGGCGATCGCCTACGCCGAGGCCGCCGACCAGCGGTTCTCCGCCGCCTCCGACGGCGACTTCGCCGACTGCCTGGACTACATGACCTGGCTGGTGTTCGCCGAGACGTTCCTCGGCCTGCACGACAGCGCGCTCCGGCACGCGACCCGGCTGGTGTCGATCACCCGCGCGACCGGGCAGACGTTCATCCTCGGCTACATGCTGGCCGGGCAGTCCCGGGTGCTGCTGCTGCAGGGCCGGCTGGAGGAGGCGGCGGCCGCCGCCGACGAGGCCACCGCGGTCGGCCGCGAACTGCGCTCCCCCGAGGTGATGGCGTACGGGCTGATCCAGCAGTGCCTGACGGCGAGCTGGACCGGCGACCACGACCGGGCGCTGCAGGCCGGCGAGGAGGCCGTCTCCTGCGACACCGGGTCGGGCGAGTGGTGGACGCACATGGCGCACGTCGCGCGCGCCACCGCGATGATCAACGCGGGCCGCACCGAGGAGGGCGCCGAGGCACTGGTCGCGGCGTGCGGGGACGGCACGAACGGCCTCGACTTCAGCACGCTGGTGATGTGCGCCGAGCAGCTGGCCTGCGCGCGCGCCGCCCTCGGCGACGGCGAGGGCGCCGCCGGCTGGGCCGACATCGCCGAGGCCATCGTGCACCCGGCCCTGACCGGCGACAACGGGCTGGCGCGGCTGGCGCGCGCGCACGCCGTCCGGGTGACCGACCCGGCCGCCGCCGCGCGGCTCGCGGCGGAGGCGGCCGGGATGCTGGCGGACGCGGGACGCCGCCCGGAGGCCGCGCGCGCCGACCTGACCGCGGGGATCGCGCACGCGGCGGCCGGGGAGCGCGGCGAGGCCCGCGAGCGGCTGCGGGCCGCGGTGGAGGTCTTCGAGGAGTGCGGGATGCGCGGGCTGCACGCGCAGGCCGTCCGGGAGCAGCGGCGGCTCGGCGTCCGGGTGCCGGGCGGCGCCCGCACCGCCCCCGCCAAGGGCCGCGGCAAGGGCGCCGGCAAGGGCGACCTGCCGTTCGGGCTGTCGCCGCGCGAGCACGAGATCGCGCTGCTCGTCGCCGAGGGATGCAGCAACCAGCAGATCGCCGAGCGGCTCTACCTGAGCGTCCGCACCGTCGAGACCCACCTGTCCCGGGTGTTCGCCAAGATCGGCGTCCCGTCCCGGGTCGGGGTCGCGACCGCCATGAACCGGCCCGGATGAGCCGGCGACGGACGGCGCCGCGGGCCTTACCCGCCTGACGAGCGCGAACGACGGTGAACCGGCGGCGCCCGCCGGGCCTCTTAATGCACGTACGTAGTCATACGGGACCTCCCGTCCCCCACCACACGTAAGTACGGGTTCTCCACGATGCCGGGCGGACGGCCGCGTTTGGCAAGGTTGGGGCGTCAGGAAGCCGGAGGGAAATGCCATGGACCAGCGGATCGCGCGCTTCACGCTCGCGGGCGTCGCCGACGCCGAGGTCTCCGTGCACCCCTTCGCGACCGAGGACGGGCTCGGCCTGAACCTCACCCGGTTCCGCCGCGCCGAGAGCGACGACGTCGTCCTGCTGGTGCACGGGCTCACGACCTCCAGCGACATGTACATCATGCCGGAGCACGAGAACCTGGTGAACTTCCTGCACGACTCCGGCTTCGGGGACGTGTGGGCGCTCGACTTCCGGATGAGCGGCCGGTTCCCCTACGACGCCGAGACGCACCGCTTCACCCTCGACGACGTCGCCCAGTACGACCATCCGGCGGCGATCGCCGAGCTGCGCCGGCACATCGGGGACCGCCGGGTGCACGTGATCGCGCACTGCCTCGGGTCGGTGTCGTTCGCGATGGCGCTGTTCGCCGGAACCGTCACCGGCATCGCCAGCCTGACCTGCAACAGCGTCGCGCTCACGCCGCGGACGTCGCGCTGGTCGAGGATCAAGCTCGGCTACGGGCCCGCGGTCCTGGAGTACGTGCTCGGCCCGTCGCACCTCGACCCGCGGTTCGGCGCCGCTCCGGTGCTGACCCGCGGCTGGATGATCGCCAAGGCGGTCGGGCCGTTCCACCCGGCCTGCGACGAGCCCGCCTGCCACATGCTCAGCTTCATGTGGGGCGGCGGCAAGCCGATCTTCACCCACGCGAAGATGTCGCCGGTCACGCACGGCCGCCTGCCGGACCTCTTCGGCGCCGTCGGCGTCCACTACTACCGGCACGTCCACAGGATGGTGAAGGCCGGCCGCGCGGTGAAGTTCGACCCGCGCGACCCCCGCCACGCCGGACTGCCCGCCGACTACCTGTCGGGCGCCGCGGACGTCACGACCCCGATCCTGTTCCTCACCGGAGACCGCAACCACGTGTTCACCGACTCCAACATCGTCTGCCATCGCACGCTCGAACGGGTCGCGCCGGGCCTGCACGAGCTGGAGATCCTGCCCGGATACGGCCACCAGGACCCGTTCATGGGCGCCGCGTCCGCCGCCGAGGTGTTCCCGCGGGTGCTGGACTTCCTGAAGCGGAAGGCGGGCTGACATGGGCGCCCCCCGCGAGAGCGTCGAGCACGCCGACACCGTCGTCGTCGGCTCCGGTTTCGGCGGCTCGGTGACCGCGTACCGGCTGGCGGAGGCCGGGCGGCAGGTGGTGCTGCTGGAGCGCGGGCAGCCGTACCCGCCGGGCAGCTTCCCCCGCTCCCCCGCGCAGATGGGCCGCGCGTTCTGGGACCCGGCGGCCGGGCTGTACGGGATGTTCGACGTGTGGAGCTTCGAGGGCTGCGACTCGGTCGTGTCCTCCGGTCTCGGCGGCGGCTCGCTGATCTACGCGAACGTGCTGCTGCGCAAGGACGAGCACTGGTTCGTGCACGACCAGCCGATGCGCGGCGGCGGGTACGAGTCGTGGCCGATCTCCCGCGCCGACCTCGACCCGCACTACGACGCGGTCGAGAGGATGCTGGGCGCGACGCCGTACCCGCTGGACCGGGCGCCGTTCGACGACACCCCGAAGACGCACGCGATGCAGGACGCGGCGGCCGAGCTGGGCCTGGACATCACGCTGCCGCCGCTGGCGGTGAGCTTCGCCGACCGCCCGGGCGGCACGCCCGGGATCAGCCTGCCGATCGCCGACCCCGCCTACGGCAACGTCCACGGGGTCGGGCGGCGGACGTGCCGGCTGTGCGGCGAGTGCGACATCGGCTGCAACGAGGGCGCCAAGAACAGCCTCGACCACAGCTACCTGTCGGCGGCGGCGCACCACGGCGCCGACATCCGCACCTCGCACGAGGTGAAGGCGATCCGGCCGCGGCCGGGCGGCGGATACGAGGTCGACTACGTCCACCACGCCGACCTGACCGTCGAGGCGCGCCGGCCGCGGGTCGCGACGATCTCCTGCGACCGGCTGATCCTCGGCGCCGGCACCTACGGGACGACGTTCCTGCTGCTGAGGTCGCGGGAGGCGTTCCCGGGGCTGAGCGAGGCGCTCGGCAGCCGGTTCAGCGGCAACGGCGACCTGCTGACGTTCCTGCTGAACGCCAAGGACCGCAACCGCGTCCGGCCGCTGGACGCCGCGCGCGGCCCGGTGATCACCACCGCGATCCGGCTGCCGGACGAGCTGGACGGGGTGCCCGGCGCGGGCCGCGGCGCCTACATCGAGGACGGCGGCTACCCGGCGTTCGCCGACTGGATCGTGCAGGGCTTCGACACCGGCCACGAGATCGAGCGCGCCGTGAAGTTCCTGTGGGGCCGGTTCACCGAGTTCTTCAAGGACGCGCCGGACACCAACCTGTCCAAGGAGATCTCCGAGCTGATCGGGGACGGGGCGCTGACGGTGAGCTCGCTGCCGCTGCTCGGCATGGGCCGCGACACCGCGGACGGGCGGCTGCGCCTCAAGGGCGGCCGGCTCGCCGCGGACTGGACGACCGAGACCAGCGAGGCGCTGTTCACCCGCGTCCGCAAGACCATGCAGGGCATCGCGGACGTGCTCGGCGCGCACTACGCCGACAACCCGATGTGGTTCCGCAAGCGGATCGTCACGGTGCACCCGCTGGGCGGCGCCCCGATGGGGGCGCACCCGGGCGAGGGCGTCTGCGACGCCTTCGGCGAGGTGTTCGGGTTCCCGGGCCTGTACATCGCCGACGGGGCGGCGATGCCGGGTCCGGTGGGCCCGAACCCCTCGCTCACGATCGCCGCGCAGGCCGACCGGCTGGCGACGCGGCTGCTGGAGGACCTGCCCGGCCGCGGGGGCGCGGGCGGGCCGGAGGGTGCGGGGACCGTCCCGTCCGACACGGGGGCCGAGCCGGCCGGGGGTGCCGGCTCGCCGGACGGGGCGGGGCGCGACTCGGCGTACGGCCAGGGCTCGGGGAGCCGCGGAGGTCCGGGGGGACCGTCCGCCGCGGCGCCCGGCCGTACGTCGCTGTCGTTCACCGAGGAGATGAAGGGGTTCATCACCTACGGGGAGAGCGACGCGCGGATCGGGGAGCTGGCCGGCGGGCGGATCCCGCTGGCGTTCCGGCTGACGATCACCGCGCACGACGTGGACCGGTTCCTGAGCGAGCCGGGCCACACCGCGACGGCCGAGGGGTGGGTCGACGCGACGGGGCACGGGGGCCGCCGCGAGGTGGAGCGGGGGTGGTTCAACCTGTTCGTCCCGGACGGCGGGGAGGACCGCCGGCTGATGGAGTACCGGCTGTACTTCACCGACGGGGCCGGGCGCCCGCTGACCCTCGCGGGGCACAAGAACGTCCTGCACGGTCCGCCGACGCGGATCTGGCCGGACACCTCCACGCTGTACGTGCGGCTGCTGGAGGGTCACGTCCCGGAGGACGCGGAGGACGGGGCGCCGGTCGCGGGGGCGGGCGTCCTGCACATCCAGCTGTCGGACTTCGCGCGGCAGCTGACGACCTTCCGCACGTCCGGCCCGGACGGGCTGGGGACGCTGCTGCGGTTCGGCCGGTTCTTCGCCGGCGAGCTGTGGGAGGTGTACGGCCCGGATCATCCGGGCTGATCGCCCGAGGGGGGCTCAGAACGTGCAGGCCGAGGGAACTGCGGGGTGCTCTCGGCCTGCACCTTTTTCTCCGCGTCCCGCCCGCCCGGGGGGAGGCGTCAGAGGTCGCCGGCGCGGCGGGCGGGGCAGTCGGGCGGGCAGTGCTCGGCGTGCGCGGGCAGCCAGCGGGTGAAGGCGTCGATCATCGCCTTCAGGCCGAGGCGCAGCACCGGGCCGGTGCCGGGGACCAGCGGCTCGAAGTGGGCGTGCCAGCGGATGAACGTGCCGGTGCCGCGCCGGTCGAGGTGCACGTCGCAGCGGTAGTGGCGGACGGGCAGGCCCTTGAGCGCGATGTAGGCGAAGTGGGTGTCGGGCTCGTAGGCGACGGTCTGCTCCGCGGCGGGCCAGATCGACTTGACCGTGCCGACGCCGTAGGTGGTGGTGTCGCCCTTGCGGGTCTGCTTGGCGGGGGTCGGGAACCTGCCCCAGGCGCCCCATGCCTCGGGCACGGCGAGGTGCCGGAAGATCTCCCCGGGCGCGGCGGTGGTGGCGGCGGTCGCCTCGATCTCGTAGGGCATGGTCGGCCTTTCCCCGTCGGGACTACCGAACGGTAGCCAGCCGGGTACCGGCGCACAAGCCCCGCACTCCCGGCGCGCCGCACTCCCTCCCCGCGCGCCGCGCTCACGTCCGGGCGCGCCCGGCTCAGGTCCCGGCGAGCCGGGTGCGGTAGACGGCGCGGGCGCGGTCGAGGAGGCCGAGGTGATCGGTGAGCTGCTCGGGGCCGCCGAGGCGGGCGGCGCGGCGGATCATGTCCTCCAGGCCGTCGAGGTAGTCCAGGCACCAGCGCAGGTCGTCCTCGCGGGCGGCGGGCCTGCCGTCCACGTGCAGGTGGACGGGGCTGGTGTGGGCGAACGCGCCGCCGCGGCTCATCGACCGCGGGTGCGGCGGCCCCGCGGCGACGGCGACGAGGTAGGTGGGGCGGTCGACGGTGAGCTCGGCGGTGACCTCGCCGGGCGGCCCTTCGGCGATGACGCCGTCGGCGGTCCGCAGCTGGACGCTCGCCACCTCGGGGCCGACGGTCCGGGCCGTCGCGGTGACGCGGTCGCCGGGCGCGAGGTCGAGGACGTCGCCGGGGCCGTGCCCGTCCACCTCCAGCTCCAGCCAGGGGCCGGTGGTGGCGAAGGTGCGGCCGCGCCGGACGGCGTCGGCGAACGACGCGGCGGTGAGAGGGCCGTCGACGCGGGCGTACACGCGGCCCCAGCCGGGCGGGCTGGACTGGTTGCCGCGCCGCTGGAACGACAGCATCGCGTCCGTCCCGGCGGTCGCGGCCAGCCGGTTGCCGGCGCCGAGGAGCCGCCGGTACATGACGGCGGTCGCCTGGATCGAGGAGTGGTTGACGACGTCGAGGGTGTCGACGAGGCCGAGCGCGGCGTCGGCGACGATCTCGCGTGCCGAGCAGTTGCGGCCGGAGGTCAGCAGCGCGGCGGGCGGGTCGCCGTCGTCCGCCGGAAGGTGGAACGGGTGGCTGTATCCCATGAGCGCGCCGCGTTCGCGCAGCTCGCGGTAGCCCTCGCCGTTCGGCGGCCAGTCGGGGGCGCCGGCGAACCCGGTGTGGTAGCGGCCGGGCGGGACGTCCACGCCGAACGCGTACAGGTGGCCGAGCAGGTCGTTGCGGTACTCGACGCCGAGCCGGGCGAGGTGGGTCGCGTCGGACCAGGGCAGGTCGTCGCCGGCCCAGTGCTCCAGGGCCTCGCGGTCGTAGACGCGCTCGCCCGCCACGTTCCCGGCGACGAGGTTGAGGACGTGCAGGTCCTCGCCGCGCTGGACGGCGGCGGCCTGCGCGGGCGTCCCGACGGTGTCGCCCGTCCAGTTCATGTGGACGTGCATGTCGCCGCCGTACCAGCCCCTGGCGGCCGCGTCGTAGAGCCGCTCCGGGGCGATCTCGACGAGGGTCTCCGCGCCGGCCTCCGGGGTGACGGCCTTCTCCGCCGTGCCGTGCTCCATGCCGCGGGTGACGCGGACGGTCAGCGGTTCGGCGGGGACGTCGAGGACGAGGTCGTCGCCGTGGAAGTAGGGGGCGCGGTGCGCGTCGATCCGCTCGGGGGCGCCGCCGGGGTACCAGCCCTGGCCGTCGGCGCCGATGACCGTCCAGCGGCACGGGGTCCCGGCGCGCAGCCGCAGCCGTCCGGTGGGGACGCGCCTGACCAGCCCGTCGAGCGCGATCGGCGTGCCGTCGGCGGTGACGCTGCTTCCCGAGGTGAGGGGGACGAGCCGGACGCCGCCGGGCGGGATGTCGTGGTCGGCGCCGTCCACGCGGACGGTGGCGGGCGCCGCGCGCGAGGAGTCGATGAGCAGCGTGGTGCGCAGGTCCCGGCCGTCCGGCAGGGTCCGCGGGACGCTCTCGAGCGACGCGCCGTCCGGGGTGAGGCGCAGCGCGGCGAGGTTGTCCAGGACCCGGCCGGCGAGGGCGTCGCGGACGACCTCGGCGGCGACGAGTTCGGGGACGCGCGCGTCGATCTCCTCCGGCGTGGCGTCCGGGTACCGCGCCAGGAGCCGCTGGAGGCCGATGATCCAGAAGTCGGTCTCGTCCAGCAGGAAGGCGCTCGTCTCGATCTGCCGGACGAAGCCGTTGGCGGGCTCTCCCCAGGTCGGGCCGTGCTCGCGCAGCAGCTCGCGGTACTCCTCCAGGGCCCTCGCCACCGCCGGCGGTAACGTCGGGTCGGCGTCGCACATCGTCGTCTCCCGGTGGTGGCGGACCGCCAGCGTTACACGGAACCGGTGCGCCGCCTAGGGGCCGCGTCCGGCGCCGGTACGGCGGCCGCAACCGCGGGCGAGGGAATGCACCACCGCGTATATGAATCTCGCTCCGCAGTGGTCATGCCGTGTGTGCGCGCGCACGGAACGCGGCCGTCTTGACGCGGTTCTGGCAGGCGGTCGAGCAGAACCGGCGCTTGCCGTTGCGGGACGTGTCGACGTAGACGCGGTCGCAGTGCGGCGCGGTGCACACGCCGAGCCGGTCGTACAGCTCCCCGCCGAGGACGACGGCGAGGCCGGTGGCGCAGGACGCGCCCCAGTCGGCGGTGATGGTGTCGCCGACGCCGTGGAAGTGCACGTGCCAGGGCTCTCCGTCGTGGCGTTCCAGGCGGGGCCTGGCCTGCGTCTCCTCCAGCAGGCGGTTGACCCGCTCGGCGGCGTCGTCGAGGTCGCCGGCGGCGACGGCCTCGAAGACGGCGCGCAGTTCGCGGGCCACGGCGGCCAGCTCCGCGGCCTGGTCGGCGGTGAGCCGGCGCGGCCAGCCGGCCCGCTCCAGGAACGCCTCGCCCGCCGCGACGACGTCGGGCACCGGGTGCGGGCGCCCGCGGCTCTCCCCTTCGGTCAGCTCGTTGACCAGCGCGACGGTGTCCGCCACCACGCCATCGGTGTGACTGTTGAAGTTCACTTGACCAGTTACGCCTTTCCGGTTTAGCGTGTAACTGTCCAAAGGCTACATGACAGTCACAGGAGGGGTCATGACGCTGCTCGACCAGGAGACCGCCGGCACCTGGATCGCGCGCTGGGACGCCCAGCAGGAGGGCTACGTGCCCGACCGCGAGGAGCGCTTCACCGCGATGATCGACGCCGTCGAGGCCGCCGCCGGGCGGCCCGACCCGCTCGTGCTCGACCTCGGCTGCGGTCCGGGCTCCCTCGCCGGCCGGATCCTCGACCGGATGCCCGGCGCCACCGTCGTCGCCATCGACACCGACCCGCTCCTGCTGTCGCTCGGCCGCGCCGTGCACGCCGGCCGCGACGGCATCGCGTTCACCACGCTCGACCTGCGCGAGCCCGGCTGGGCGGCCCGGCTGCGGCTGCCCCGGCAGGCCGACGCCGCCGTCTCCACCACCGCGCTGCACTGGATCTCCCCCGCCGATCTGCGCGTCGTCTACGCCGAGCTGGCCACCCTGCTGCGGCCCGGCGGGCTGTTCCTCAACGGCGACGACCTGCAGGTCGACGACGTCACGCCCGGCCTGGCCGGGCTGGACACCGCGCTGCGCGAGCGGCGGCGGGCCCGCCGCGCCGCCGGCGCCCGCCCGGAGAACTGGGCCGAGTGGTGGGAGGCGATCGGCGCCGACCCCGCCTTCGCCGAGCTGCGCGGCGCGAGCGGGGAGGAGGTGACCGGCCACCACGGCTCGCCGTCGCGGCTGCTGTCGGCGCACGCCGACGCGCTGCGCGCGGCCGGGTTCGGCGAGGTCGGCACCCTCTGGCAGCACGGCGACAACCGCGTGCTCGCCGCCCTCCTCCCCGGCTGAGCGGCGCCGGCGCCCGGCGGCACGGCGGGCGACGGCACGGCGGCACGGCGGGCGACGGCACGGCGGACCGGCGGGCGGCCGAGGGCACGCCCGCTGGTCCGGACGCGGCGGCGCGCCGTACGCTCATGATCGTCCGCGTTCGCCGCACCGGCGGCGGCACCACGATGAGGATGAGGACCCACGATGAGCACATCGGCGGACGGCGCCCCGGTCACCCTGGTCACCGGGGGCGGCAGCGGGATCGGCGCGGCCACCACCCGGATCCTGCTCGACCGCGGCCACCGCGTCGCGATCACCGGGCGCGGCGAGGACCGGCTGAAGGCGTTCGCCGCCGACGCCGGCGCCGGGGACGCCCTGCTGACCTTCCCCGGCGACGCGTCCGACCCCGAGGCGGTCGGCGCGGCGGTGGACGGGACGGTCGCCGCGTTCGGGCGGCTCGACCACGTGGTCGCCAACGCGGGCTTCTCCACCCACGACGACCTGGCGAACGGCGACCCCGAGCGGTGGCGGGAGATGCTGCTGACCAACGTGCTCGGCCCGGCGCTGCTGGTCAGGGCGGCGCTGCCCGCGCTGCGCATGGCGGGCGGCCGGATCGTGCTGGTCGGCAGCACCGCGGGCGTGAAGAACACGCCCGGCAACTTCTACTCGGTGACCAAGTTCGCGGTGACGGCGCTGGCGGAGAACGTCCGGGTGCTCGTCACCGGCTCGGGCGTCGGCGTCACGCTGGTCTCGCCGGGACGGGTCGAGTCGCCGTTCTGGGACTCCCGGCAGGACGGCGTGCCCGACGGGCCCGTCATGACGGCGGAGAACGTCGCCGAGTCCATCGTGTGGGCGCTGGCGCAGCCGGCGGGCGTCGAGGTCAACTCCGTCGTGCTGCGCCCGTCCGGCCAGGTCCACTGACGGTCGCCGCCGGGCGCGAGGGCCGGGACTTGGCGCGGGGGGCCGGGGCGCGGCGCGCGCACCCGGCCCCGCGGCGTCAGGAGCGGGCCATCCCGTACAGGTGCTCGACGTGCAGCTTGAGGACCAGCCGCCCGTCCTGCACCATCACCCGCCGGTACTCGTCCCAGTCGGGGTGCTCACCGCGGATGGCGCGGTACACGTCGACCAGTTCCTCCACCGCCGCGTCGTGCGGGTCGGCGGCCACCGCGGTCAGCTCCGCGGTGCCCTCGGCGACCGCGTACGACCAGCCGTCCGGCGCGCTGACGTGCAGGCTCGCCCGCGGGTCGCGGCGCAGGTTGCGGGCCTTGGCCCGGTCGGCGGTGATCGAGACGCGGATCAGCCGGGACGCCGCGTCGAAGTGGTAGTTGACGTTGGACAGCTGGGGCCGCCCGTCCCGCTTGAGCGTGGCCAGCACGCCGAGGTCCCGCTCCTCCAGCAGCTTCACCAGTGCCGCGTCGTCCGCCATCGTCCGCCTCCCGGGTCGTGATCGTCTCCAGGGCACAACCGCGCCCGGTTCCGATCACTTCCCGGAGGACGGTCCCGGACACGTCAGCGCGCCGCCAGCGCCGGGAAGTCGAACACGCGGGCGTCGTCGGCCGGGCCCTCACCGCCCTGCCCGCCGCTCCCGTCGTTCCCGCCGCCGGAGCCGCCGGCCGGCGCGAGCGCGGCCCGGTCGGTGAGGATGTGGCCGCGGAAAACCGCGCCCTTGGCGGTGACCTTGACGGCCTGGAACGCGTCCGGGCGCAGCGCGCAGAACCCCGTTCGCACGACGTCGTCGAAGAGCGAGTCCGAGACCACGTAGGCCAGGTCGCGCTCCGGGTCGGCGGACAGCAGGCGGCGCAGCGGCCCCGCGTCCAGCAGCCGCTGGACGACGATGGGCGCGTCGCCGGCGGGCCCGAACGGCCCGGCGGTCAGCGTGCCGTGGTGCAGCGAGAGCCGCACCCGCAGCCGGAACCGGGCGCCCGCGTCGGCCGCCGCGCGGTTGATCTCGCGCAGCGCGCCCGCGAGCCCGATGGCGAAGTCGCCCGCCACCGGCGCGGGGTCGATCCCGTCCGGGAGCGTGGCCAGCTCGCCGTCGCCGCCGACCTGCTTGTCCCAGCGGGACCGGTCGAGCCCGACGCCGCGCGCGGCGCGGTCGAGCGCCTCCGACAGCTGGCGCTGGGCGAGCAGCTGCTCGCTGGTGTCCCGCTTGCTGTACCCCTGGATGTCCACCGCCATGAGCAGGCGGTAGTGCAGCGCGTGTCGCTCTTTCCCTTCCACTCCGAATCCGCCCCTCGTCCTCCGAGCAAATAGAGGGCCGGTTGCCCCGCATTCGCTCCACTGTGGAGTGAGTGTTGCCTGATGGAGGATCGCCGCGGTCGTCCGGGTGGCATAGGTGGGCCGTGCGTCGCCTCCTCCGCTCTCGTGTGACGTCTTTTTCGGCCACTTGGACGGGACGGCGTCGCCGTCGGCGCCCTCAAGTAAGTAATACCTAGCGAACAAGCAAGGGCGCTACCGGAATAACCACCGCAAAACGGCGAGCGGGACGGCGGTCCGATGCCGTTTCCGGCACCCCTTGAACCGGCCGTCGCCCCCGTCGCGTACTGCCTCCCGACGCCACACCCGGCGCACCGCGCACCGTCCCGTGCGCCGCGTCCCCGCCCCCGCACCCGCCGGAGAGCACGATGGCCAACAGATCGTCCACCGCGGCGCCGTCCCGCGCCCGCCCTCCCGCCGCGTCCGGTCCCTGGAGCTGGTTCCGCGGCCCGCGGCCCGCCGGCGCGGTCGACGACCAGGTGATCGTGACCGAGCTGTACCGGGTGTACGGCCGGCCGCTGCTGTCGTTCGTGCTGCGGCTCACCGGCGGCGACCGGCACTGGGCCGAGGACGTGGTGCAGGAGACCATGATCCGCGCCTGGCGCAGCGCGCACCAGCTCGACGAGAACGCGGCGTCGCTGCTGCCGTGGCTGGCGACCGTGGCGCGCCGGATCGTCATCGACGACCAGCGCCGCAAGAACGCCCGGCCGCAGGAGGCGGGCGAGGGGCCGCTGGAGAACATGCGCGTCCCCGACGGGCTGGAGGACCTGCTGCGCTCCGTCGTCGTCTCCGAGGCCCTGCTCGCCCTGTCGCCCGCGCACCGCGAGGTGCTCAACGAGACCTTCTTCCGGGACCGGTCGGTGAACGAGGCCGCCCGGCACCTCGGCATCCCGGTCGGGACCGTGAAGTCGCGGGTCTACTACGCGCTCCGGGCGCTGCGGGTCGCCCTGGAGGAGAGAGGCGTGACGCCATGACCGCGCCCGCCGCGCACGTCGACGTCGGCGCCTACGCCCTCGGCCTGCTGGAGGAGCCCGACCGGCGCGCGTTCGAGGCGCACCTGTCGTCCTGCCTGCCGTGCCACGAGGAGCTGGCCGCGCTCAGCGGCGTCGCCGCGACTCTGGACGGCATCGGCCCGATCGCCGAGGCGCCGGGCGGCCTGCCCGAGCCGGCGCCGGTTCCGGAGCTGCTGCACCGCCGCATCCGGCGCGAGCGCCGCGGCCGCACGGCGCGGGCGCTGGTGGGCGCCGCCGCCGGGCTCGTCCTGCTGGCCGGTGCGCTCGGCGCCGGGTACACCGCCGGCACCGACCGGTCCCCCGCCCCCGCGCGCTCGCCGGGGGCCGCCGACGGCGCCGCCGCGCTGCTGCGCGACGGGCACCGGACGACCGCCTCCGACGCGGGGACGGGGGCGTCCGGGACCGTCGCGACGCAGGGGACCCCGTGGGGCAGCCGGGTCGCGCTGCAGCTCAGCAAGGTCCGCGGGCCGCTGGAGTGCGAGCTCGTCGCGGTGGACGGCGCGGGCCGCGCCCACACCGTCGCCGGCTGGTCCGTCCCCGCCAAGGGGTACGGCCTGCCCGGCTCCCCGCAGCCGCGGCTGACCGTGCAGGGCGGCGCCGCGATCAAGCCCGCCGACATCAGGCGGTTCGAGGTCCGCACGCTCGGCCCCGGCGGGCGGACGCTGCTCAGCGTCCCCGCCTGACCTCGGCTCCGCGCGCGGGGGCCACGGCGTGACGGGGACGGCGTGACGGGGACCACGGAGGCGCGTCCCATAGGCTGGCTGGATGAGCAGGACCCGACCGTCCCCCGGCCCCCGGCTGATGCTTCCCGGCCTCCGCGAGGTCTACGCGGCCTTCGTCCGGGAGGCGGACGCGCTGCCCGCGCTGCCCGGGGCGCTGCAGGCCGAGGTGTGGACGTCCGCGCAGCTCGGGACGCTGGAGGCCGCCGCCCCGCACGAGGCGGGCCGGCGCGCCGCGCTCGGCGACCTGATCATGTCACTGCGGGCCGCGGCGACGCCCGGCGCCCGGACGTTCCTGCGCGCGCTCGCCGCGATCGGCCCGTCCGTCGGGCGCACCGCCGCGGGCAAGGCGGCGGACGCGCTGCGCGATCTCCCGGCGGCGCCGTGGGAGGGCTCGCTCGGCCGCGTCGTCCCCGGGCAGGCGTGGCTGATCCAGGAGGGGCCGCTGGACGGCGACCGGCTGGTGTGCGAGTTCCGCTACGAGGACGCGGGCACGGCGGGCATGCACGCGCTGGCGGTCCGGCTGTCCTACGGCGACTCCCCCACCGAGGTCGTGATCGTCGGTGACGTCCCGGCGCTGATGACGGCGGCGCGGCAGGCGATGCAGGCCGAGCTGTGCGTCGTCCAGCCCTACGACGCGGCGGCCGTGGGCGAGCGGCTCCGCACCGCGCTGGACGGCGCGGAACCGCTGCCCGAGGCGTGCTACCCCGCGCTGGCCCTGGCCCGGCACCGCGCCGGACTGCTCGGCCGGGCGCGCTAGAGGCCGGCCACCGGGCTCGCTAGCGGCAGGGCACCGGCGGCGCTAGCGGCCGAGCGCGCGGTGGCGGCGGACGGCCAGCGGCAGGAACACCGCCGTGATCGCCAGCGGCCACGCCACCGCGAGGAGCGCGCTGTGCCCGGCCGCCCAGGAACCGCTCGCCAGCGCGTCCCGCGACGGGTCGCCGAACAGGTCGCGGCACGCGGTGACGGTCGCCGACATCGGGTTCCACTCGGCGACCGCGCCGAGCCAGGCCGGCATGGTGCTCGGCGCGACGAGCGCGCTCGACAGGAACCCGACCGGCCACACCAGGATCTGGATCATCATGACCGACTCGGGGCCCCTGGCGACCAGGCCGAGGTAGATCCCGACCCAGATCAGCGCGAACCGCAGGAGCAGCAGCAGGCCGAGGCCCGCGAGCGCCGCACCGGGCCCGCCGTGCACGCGCCAGCCGATCAGCACGCCGCACAGCGCCATGACCGCGAGCACGAGCAGCGAGTCGACCAGGTCGGCGGCGCCGCGCCCGACGACGACGGCCGACGGCGCCATCGGCATCGCCCGGAACCGGTCCGAGACGCCCCGGGCCGCGTCGACGGCGATCGCGGTGAAGGTGCTCTCGACGCCGAACACCATCGTCATGGCGAACATGCCCGGGACGATGAAGGCCCGGTAGTCCCCGCCGGGGACGTCCATCTGGCCGCCGAACAGGTAGCCCATCATCAGCACGACCATCACCGGGAACAGCAGGCTCATGGCGAGCTGCTCGGGGCGCTTCGCCCAGTGGGTGAGGGCGCGCAGGGTGAGCGTCCAGCCGTCGGCGGCCGCCCAGCGCAGCCGCCCGAGCGGGGTGCGCGGGACCTGCGGGACGTACGGTGGCGCGGTCACGCGGAGACCTCCTTGTCGTCGTGCGCCGGCTCGTCGCGGGCCGGCCCTCCGCCCGCCGGCCCGCCCGGTCCCGCGGCGGGGCCGCCGGTGAGGTGCAGGAACACCTCGTCGAGGGTGGGGCGGCGCACGCCGATGTCGGCGACCCGCACGCCCGCCTCGTCCAGCGCGCGGACGGCGCCGGTGAGCGCGGCGACCGGGTCGGTGACGGGCGCGCCGACCGCCAGGGCACCGGCGTCCACCTCCGGTTCGGCGCCCGACACCCGGCCCGCGATCGCGGCGGCGGCGCCGAGCGCGCCGGGGTCCTCGACGACGATCCGCAGCCGGTCGCCGCCGAGGCGGGCCTTCAGCCGGTCCGGCGCGCCCTCGGCGATCACCCGGCCGCGGTCGATCACGGACACGGCGTCGGCGAGCCGGTCGGCCTCCTCCAGGTACTGGGTGGTGAGGACGACGGTGGTGCCGCCGCCCGCGAGCGCGCGGACCGCGTCCCACACCTCGATGCGGCTGCGCGGGTCGAGGCCGGTGGTGGGCTCGTCGAGGAACAGCACGGCCGGCGCGAGGATCATCCCGGCGGCGAGGTCGAGGCGGCGCCGCATGCCGCCGGAGTACGTCCCGGCGGGGCGGTCGGCGGCGTCGGCGAGCCGGAACCGCTCCAGCAGCTCGTCCGCCCTTCGGCGCGCCCCGCGGACGCCGAGGTGGTGGAGGCGGCCGAACATGACGAGGTTCTGCCGGCCGGTGAGCACCTCGTCGACGGCGGCGTGCTGCCCGACGAGGCCGATCCGCGTCCGCACCAGCTCGGGGGCCCGGACGACGTCGTGCCCGGCGACGGCGGCGCGGCCCCCGTCCGGGCGGGCGAGCGTGGTGAGGACGCGCACGCAGGTGGTCTTGCCCGCGCCGTTCGGGCCGAGGAGCCCGTGCACGGTGCCGGCGGGCACCCGCAGGTCCAGCCCGTCCAGGGCGGCGGTCCCGCCGTAGGTCTTGCGCAGTCCGGCCGCGTCGACCGCGGCCTGTGGCTCTGTCATGGGTCTCCCGAAACTCCGTACACAATACGGATTAACCATCGCGGAGACTATAACGTACGTCGTACAGAGTTTCATCCCTGGGAGGATGCGGGCGTGACGACCGAGTACAGCGGGGGCGGCGACCCGCGGCGCAGCCTGGAGCTCCTGTGGGGCGTGCCCGACCGGCCCAAGCGCGGCCCCAAGCCCAAGCTCACCGCCGAGCGCATCGTCCGCACCGCGATCGCCCTCGCCGACGCCGAGGGGCTGGACGCGCTGTCCATGCGCCGCATCGCCGACGAGCTCGGCGTCGCGCCGATGTCGATCTACACCTACGTCCCCGGGAAGGCCGAGCTGATCGACCTCATGCTCGACCGCGCCATGGCCGAGCTCACCCCCGCCGACGGCGTGCCCGGCGGCTGGCGGGCACGGCTCGAGCACATCGCCCGCGACAACTGGGACCTGTACCACCGCCACCCCTGGCTGCTGCACGTCGCCGCCGTCCGCCCGCCCATGGGCCCCGCCGTGTTCGCCAAGTACGAGGCCGAGCTGCGCGCCGTCGACGGCATCGGACTCACCGACCTGGAGATGGACTCCGTCGTCGCGCTCGTCACCGGCTTCGCCGAGAGCTCGGCGCGCGTCTCGGTCAACGCCGCCGAGGCCGAGCGGCGCAGCGGCATGACCGACGCCCAGTGGTGGGAGGCCCTCGCACCGCTGCTGGAGGAGATCGACACCGGCGGCCGGGACTACCCGCTCAGCTCCCGGGTCGGCACCGCCGCCGGGATGGAGCACAACGCCGCCGTCGCCCCCGCGCACGCCTTCGAGTTCGGCCTCGCGCGCATCCTCGACGGCATCGAGGTCCTGATCGCCTCCCGCGCCTGACCGCCGGCGGCGGAGGGCGGGCCGTCAGCGGCGGGGGTTGGTGCGGCGGGTCGGCGGGGCCGTGGTGGGGTCCTCGGGCCAGGGGTGCTTGGGGTAGCGGCCGCGCAGCTCCGCCCGGACGGCCTTGTAGCCCTCGCGCCAGAACGTCGCGAGGTCCGCGGTGACGGCCGCCGGCCGGCCCGCCGGCGACAGCAGGTGCACCACCAGCGGCACCCGCCCGCCCGCGAGCCGGGGCGCCGCGTCCCAGCCGAACAGCTCCTGCAGCTTCACCGCCAGCACCGGCCGCTCGCCGCCGTAGTCCACCCGGATCCGCGACCCCGACGGCACCTCGATCCGCTCCGGCGCGTACTCGTCCAGCCGCGCCGCCGCCTCCCACGGCAGCAGCCCCCGCAGCATCGCCGCCACGTCGACCCGCCGCAGGTCCGACCGCCGCCGCGCGCCCGCCAGCCACTCGGGCGCGCGGTCCAGCAGCGCCGCGTCGCCGACCGCCGGCCACGGATCCCCGAGGGCGCCGTGCAGGAACGCCAGCCGCTCCCGCAGCGCGACGGCCGCCGGCGTCCAGTCCAGCAGCCCGAGGCCCTCGGCCCGCACGCCTTCCAGCAGCGCCGCGCGCACCAGCTCCGGGTCGGGGTCGCGCAGCGGCCGCGCGTCCAGCTCGATCGCGCCGAGCCGCTCGACCCGCCGCGCCACCACATCCCCGTCCCGCCAGGCCACCTCGTCCACCGTCTCCAGCAGGGGCGCGGCCGCGGCCCGGGCCACGTCCTCGTCGATCACGACGGCCTGCCGCACCCGCGCCGACGCCGACCCGGCCGGACGGTCCGCGGCCGCCACCGCCAGCCACCGCGCCCGCGCGCCGGCCAGCGCCGACCCGTCCGCGAGCACCGCCCCGGTCCCGGACGCCATCAGGTACCCGCCGCCGCCCGGCCGCGCCCGCGCCACCCGCTCCGGGAACGCCAGCGCCACCACGCTCCCCGCCACCCGGTCGTCGCCGCCGCGCGCGGGCTCGCCGGGCCGGTCCGCCGCCGGGGGCAGGGACCTGCCGAGGCGGCGGGTCTCGTCGCGCCATCGGGCGGCGTGGCCGTCGGCGGGCCGGGACTGGCGGCGCAGCTTGCGCCAGGCCGCGGTGAGGTCGTCGCCGGCCGCGCGGGGCGGCGGCTCGGAGAGCAGCGCGACGATCTGGGCCGCGTCGCGCGCGCCGACCTCGCGGGCGCCGTCGAGCAGGGCCCGGGCCAGCCGGGGGTGCAGGCCGACGCCCGCCAGCAGCCGCCCGCGCGGGGTCACCCGCCCGTCGCGGACGGCGCCGAGGGCGTGCAGGACGGCGTGCGCGGCGTCCATCGCGGCGGCCGGCGGCGGATCGGGAAGGGCGAGGCCGCTCGCGTCCGGGTCGCCCCAGCACGCGGCCTGGAGCGCGAAGCCGGCGAGGTCGGCCAGCTCGATCTCCGGGCGGGGGCGGGCGGGCAGCCGGTCGTGCTCGGCCCGCGTCCAGCACCGGTAGACGGTGCCGGGCGCCTCGCGGCCGGCGCGGCCGGCGCGCTGCTCGGCGGTGGCGCGGGACGCGCGGACGGTGGTGAGCGCGCCGAGCCCGCGGGCGTGGTCGGTGCGCGGCTCGCGGGCCAGGCCCGCGTCCACGACGATCCGCACGCCGGGGACGGTGAGGCTGGACTCGGCGACGGAGGTGGCGAGGACGACGCGGCGCCCGGTGCCGGGCGCGAGGACGGCGTCCTGCACCGCCGGCGGCGCCTGCCCGTGCACCTGCAGCACCTCGGCGGGGACGCCGGCGAGCTGCCCGGCGACGCGGCCGATCTCCCCCACGCCCGGCAGGAAGCACAGCAGGTCGCCGTCGCGTTCGGCGAGCACGCGCCGGACGGTCGCGGCGACGTGCGCGAGCAGCGCGGGGTCGACCCGCATCCCGTGCGGCGGCGGGACGGGGCGCGGCGGCGGCGCCCACACGACGTCGACGGGGTGCAGCGCGGCCTCGGTCTCCACCACCGGCACGGGACCGTCGCCGCCGCCGAGGAGGCGGGCCCACGGCCCGGTGTCGGCGGTCGCGGACGCGGCGACCAGGCGCAGGTCGGGGCGGAGGGCCGCGCGGACGTCCAGCAGGAACGCCAGCGCGGTGTCGGCGTCGAGGTGCCGCTCGTGGCATTCGTCGAGGATCACCGTGCCGACGCCGTCGAGGCCGGGATCGTCCTGCAGGCGCTGGAGCAGCACGCCCGTGGTGACGACGTCGACGCGGGAGCCGGGCTTCGCCTCCCCCCGGACGATCACCCCGACGCTGCGGCCGACGCGCTCGCCGAGCAGCCAGGCCATGCGGCGGGCCGCGGCGCGGGCGGCGAGCCGGCGCGGTTCCAGCACGAGGACCTTGCCCGCCGGAGACTGAGCCGCTCCCTGGTCGGCGGCGAGGGCGAGGCCGGCCAGCGCGAGCGGGACGAGGGTGGTCTTGCCGGTGCCGGGCGGCGCGGCGAGGACGGCGGCGCCGCGGGCGGCCAGCGCGGCGCGCAGCCCGGGGACGGCATGGCGGACGGGCAGGCCCTCGGCGGCGCTGATGTGCATCCGTCCAGTGTGGCGGCAGACGACCGTACCGGTGGCCGCGGGTGATCGTCCATGTGAGAAATGCCACCGCCCCGAAAGGCCGCGTGCGGGTTACGGTGATAGTTGCATCGCGCATTTCATAAAACGCCTAGAACGCTCTAAAGTTCTACCCGGGAATCGGCCCAGCAACCTCCGCAAAACACCAGGTAAGCAATGCTCCGGACCCGGAAGTTGCTTTACCGCTTGGTTTCCCTCACCTCGCCACGTGTGGCGGCAATCGGCGGCCTTTCGCCATAATGAGGCCGTCGTCGCTGGTGCTGGAGGTTCGGTGATGCTCGGCGAGTCCATCTATATCCGCGGCCGTGAGGCGTTCACCGGCGGATCGCCTCAGGCGGTATACGAGGAGCTGTGGCAGCGCGGCCGAAAAGGCCGGTTGCGGACCCGTGCAATTCTGGCGATCGCGGCGCTGCTGTTGTGCGGGCTGCTGGTGAACGCCGTTTTCGGAGTCGTGGCGGCCGTTCTGCTTGCGTCCGCTGACGCGCTGGTGCACTGGCGGCTGTACAACGCCTCCCGGGTGTGGCGGCGCGGGCGGCGCGGCGTCGAGCGGATGGACCGGACGCTGCGCCTCACGCTGGAGCGGCGCGGCCACCGGGTGCTGCACGGCCGGGTCGTGCCCGGGCACGAGACCGCGGACGAGCTGGTCGTCGGGCCGGGCGGGGTGTGGCTGGTGCACAACGAGGCGTGGGCGCCGGACGCGGAGATCTCCCATCACGGCGGCCGCCTGTTCATCGACGGCCGCACCCAGTCGAAGCTGGTGGGCGGGCTGACCGCGCGGGCCGCGGAGGCGGCGCGGCTGATCTCCGGCAAGTACGGCGCTCCGGTGACGGTGACGCCCGTCCTGGCGGTGCACGGCGGCAAGCTGGCCAGGTCCCCGTTCACCGCGGACGGGATCGTGTTCGCGCCGCCGCTGCGGCTGGTGCGCTGGATGCGCCGCAACCCGGTCGCCGAGCACTCCGCGGAGGAGGTCGAGGCGATCGCGCGGGCCGCGGTCCACAGCCTGCCGATCGGCGGGCGCACCATGACCGACGCTCCCCCGCCGCCGTCGCGGGTCGCCGCGAAACCAGCGGCCGACACCCCCGTGACCGCCAAACCCGTGACCGCCGACCCTGTGACCGCGGGCCCCGTGACGGCCGAGCCCGCCGACCCTTCCCCGGCGGAAGCCGCTCCCGCGGAGGTCGCCGCCGGTGAGGCCGGTGGCGGTGACGCGGTCACCACGGCGGCCTGACCCGCCCCGCCGACGACGGGACCAGAACCGATGATCGTGTTGGAGAGGAACGAGCTCCGCGCGCCCCCCGGGACCGGCGCGGGACCGGCGGGCGCGCGGTTCCACTCCGGCGGGGCGGGGCGGCTCGAAGGATCAGCCGCCGGCGCTCGCGCGGCGGGCGGTGCGGCGCAGCCACAGCAGCCCCACCACCGGCAGGACCAGCGGGACGAACCCGTACCCCTCGCCGTACCCGGACCAGACCGTGGCGTCCGGGAACGCCGCGCGGTCGACCAGGCTGAGCGTGCCGATCGCCAGGACGCCGGCCAGCTCCACCGAGCAGGCCGTGACGGCGACCCGGAACGACGTCCGGCCGCCGCGGGCCAGCGCGACCGTCGCCAGGACGTAGACGGCCGCGGCGAACGCCGACAGGGAGTAGGCCAGCGGCGCGTCGGAGAACTTGGTGCCGATCTGCACGCCCGCGCGCGCGCCGGCCGCGAGCGCGAAGATCGCGTAGACGGCGACGAGCAGCCGGCCGGGGCCGCTGCCGGTGCCGGTGCGGACCCGCTCGCCGCCGGGACGGGCGGCGGCGGCCGGTTCGCCGGTGACGCCGGTGTCGGGCTCAGGCACTGCCGCTCCACAGCTGGTTCATTCGGACGATCATGACGGCGACGGCGACGCCGGCGACCACCAGCACCGCGGAGCCCCACCGGGTCCGCTCCAGCAGCCCCCAGACGGCGCCCGCGACCGGGATCACCAGGACGGCCAGCAGGTAGCCGATGAACGTGGCGGGGTGCTTCGGCCCCTCGTCGCCCGACAGCTTGACGGACCCGACGACGGCCTGCGCGATCAGCAGCACCTCCAGCACCCCGAGCCCGATCAGGTCGGGAAGCCCCATCGCGCGCCCGCGCAGCGCCGTCACCAGCGCGTACACGGCGATGAGGAGCGCCACCGCGATGATCGCGGCGGCCAGGGCGGTCGTCACGCCCTAGAGAGTACTACCGGCTGTAGAGCACGCGGTCCGCGCACGGCTCCGGCCATGGCAGCATGGCGACCGTGAATGCGCTGCAGTGGCTCAACCTGACCCGGCACGGTGAGAGCACCGGCAACCTCGCCTACCAGGCCGTGGAGGGCACGGACGCGGAGGAGACGGGGATCCCCGAGCGCGACGCGGACGTCCCGCTGTCGGAGCGGGGCCGGGCACAGTCGGCGGCGCTGGGCCGCTGGCTCGCCGCGCTCCCCGAGGACGAGCGGCCGACGCACGTCGCGGTGTCCCCCTACCTGCGGACCCTCGACACCGCGCGCCTCGCGCTCGCCGAGATGCCCTACGCCCGCCCGCAGGACCCGGGCGGCCTGCGGATGACGGTGGACGAGCGGATCCGCGACCGCGAGCAGGGCATCCTGCAGGGCCTCACCTGGATCGGTGTGCAGCGCCGGTACCCGGACGAGGCCGACCGGCTGAAGCGGCTCGGCAAGTTCTACTATCGGCCGCCGGGCGGGGAGTCCTGGGCGGACCTGGCGCTTCGGCTGCGCAGCTTCTACCGCGACCTGGAGGCCGAAGCCCCCGGCGGCCGGGCGCTGGTGGTGACCCACGACGCGATCGTGGTGATGACCCGGTACCTGGTGGAGGGCCTGACGGAGCAGCAGGTGCTCGAAGTGGAGAAGGAGCCGGTCGCGAACGCGTCGCTGACGCGGTGGCGGCACGACGGCGGCGGGCTGAGCGCCGTCTGCTACAACGAGTGCACGCACCTGGTCGACGCCGGCGTCGGCTCCCCCTGACCCCGGCCGCTCGCTCCGGGTCTAGTCGTCGAGCAGGAGGGCGCGGCGGGCGGCGACCGCCGGCAGCCGCGGGTCGTCCTGCGGCAGGACCTCCCTGAGCCGCTCCAGCGCCTCCAGGTCCGCGCGGCCCTGCTCGGTCTGGGCGTAGGTCCACAGCGCGTCGGCGCCGCCCCGGGCCAGCACGGACCGGCGGAACCGCACCGCCAGCTCGTCGCGCTCGGCGCGCACGGCGGGCGCGTCCGAGCGGGGCAGCAGCTCGCCGTCGTAGAGCCGGACGGCCCCGGCGACGTCGCCCTCGTCCAGCACCCGCCGGACGGTGAGGAAGTCGGCGTCGATCGCGCAGTCCAGCCGGTACGGCTTGGCGCGGACGACGCCGCCGAGCTGCGCCCGCAGCCGGTGGATCTCGGCGCGGACCGTCACCGGGCTGCCGTCGTCGCCGTACAGGTGCCACGACAGCCGGTCGCCGCTGAGGCCCTCGGGGTGCAGCGCGAGCAGCGCGAGGATCTCGGCGTGCCGCAGCGACAGCGGCAGGTGGACGCCGTCGAGCCGCGCGGACGGCTGGTCGGTGCCGAGCAGCGCGAGGGTGAGCAGCGGCCGCCGGTCCTGGACGGGCCGGTCCGCGGCGGGGTCGCGCCCGTCGCCGGAGTCGGCGCCGGCCCGCGGCCGCAGCAGGTACACCTCGCCGAGGGGCTCGGCGAGCGCGACGCGGCCGTCGGGCAGGGTGACGGCGCCGCCCTCGGACGGCACGGCCAGCCGCATGCCCCGCCAGTCCTCGCGGCGGGCGGCGAGGACCCGCCCGGACGCGGTGACCAGCACCCCGGCGCCGCGCAGGTGCCCGAGGAACCGCTCGCGCAGCCGCTCGTCGCGGCGCCGCATGTCGACCTCCAGCCGCGCCTCGGCGAGCCGCGCGGCGGCGGCGACCAGCGCGACCGTCGCCGGGTGCAGCGTCTCGACGGTGGCGCTGACGTCGATGCAGCCGATGATCCGTCCGGTGTCGGGATCGGTGATCGGCGCGCCGGCGCAGGACCAGCGGTGCAGGACGTGCGCGACGTGCTCGGTGGCGTAGACGTACTCGGCGCGGCCGGTGGCGAGGGCGGTGCCGATGCCGTTGGTGCCGACGGCCGCCTCCGACCAGCAGAACCCCTCCATCAGCCCGATCCGCTCGGCCTCCCGGCGGACGGCGGGCGGCCCCTGCGTCCACAGCGCGCGCCCCGCCTCGTCGGTGATCACCATCAGGTGCTCGGTCTCGTCGGCGACGTGCCGCAGCAGGTCGCGCAGCAGCGGCAGGTGCGGGTCGAGCGGGTGGGCGCCGCGGGCGTCGGCGACGGTGTCGCGGTCGAACACCAGCGGCGCCGCCGCGATCCCGGCGGCCACGCCGGCGGCGCGCGAGCGCCGCCACGACTCGGCGATCGGCGGGCGCGCGGCGACCACCTGGTTCTGCACCACCATCAGCGCCTTTCCCCTGCGGAGACAACCTCGACGGGTTTGAGGATCGGCCCATCGGGCGGGCCGTGCAACCGGTTCGGGGGAACCCGGACGGGCAGGTTACGGCACCGTCCGTGATCGGTCGGTCGCAACGTGCATGCAACGTGGAGGGGCCTAGCGTTCCGTCCCGCTGGGAGCCGAGGGCCATCCTGTGGGCCTCGCCGTCCCGAGCGCGTCCGGGGGGAATGCGCACGGGGCGGCGGGCCGGGCCCGTGCGCGCCGCTCCCGCGGATGAGGGGGAATGGAGATCTATGCTCTGCCTGACGTGTCACCGGGTGCGCCCGGCGCTCGACCGGACGGACTACACCGCCGACCGTGCCCTGCTCATCGTCCGCCGCGGCCTGTGCGCCTGCGGCGCCCCGCCGGCCCGCCCCGGACGCAGGCGGCGGACGGGCGGCGCGCCCGCCGAGGCGCCCGGGAGCGCGACCGTTCAAACCCCGGGAACCGGACCGAAACCGGTGAACAACACCGGAAGTACATCTCCCGTTTCCCGGCGGTTCGCCTAGAGTTTAAGGAGAACCACTCGACAGCCCCTGGGGGGAGCCATGACCGTGATCCCGGGTCTCGTCCGCCGCGCCGCCACCGAGGCGGAGCACCGGCTGCGCGCCGGTGCCGGTCTGCTCGTCAGATTCGGCCGGGACCTGGAACGGTCGGCGGAACTGGAACGGTTCCTGCCCGTCCACGGGGAGCGGGTGCGCCTGCTGGAGGATACCGTCCGGGAGCAGGACGCGGCGCTGCGCACCCGCGATGAGGAGGTGCGCGGGCTGCGCGCCGAGCTCGACTCGCTGGTCGCGCAGCTGAACGACCGGCTGCTGCCGCGCATCGACGAGCGCATGGACGACACCGAGCGCGACCTGGCGGCGGTCGCCACCAGCCTGATCCGCACCGGCCGCGACACCGCCGGGCACGACGCCCGGATCGAGGCGGCCGAGCGGCGGATCGGCGACCTGCGCACCAGGCTCTCGCAGCTGGAGCAGCGCACGGGCCTGTGGCGGGACCTGCAGGCGACCGTCGCGCGGCTCGGCGAGGAGGTGGACGCGCTGCGCGCCCGGGCGGCGCTGCGCGCGGCCGAGCCGCCCGCGGCCGAACCGGCGGTGGCGCCCGTCGCCCCGGTCGTCCCCGACCACGTCGCCGACCGTCCCGCCTGAGCCGGCGGCCGGTGCCCGCGCTCGCGGCATTCGGGACAATGGGGGCATGACCTTCGCCATTCCCGATCCCAGGCGCGGCTTCGCCAGCGACAACCAGGCCAGCGTCCACCCCGAGATCCTCGCCGCGCTGGCGGCGGTGAACGAGGGGCATCAGCCCGCCTACGGCGACGACGCCGTGACCGCGCGGCTCCGCGAGGTCGTGCGGGGGCACTTCGGCGCCGCGGCGGAGGTGTTCCCGGTGTTCAACGGGACGGGCGCGAACGTGGTGTCGCTCCAGGCGATGTCGAAGCCGTGGAGCGCGGTGGTGTGCCCGGAGTCGGCGCACATCAACACCGACGAGTGCGGCGCGTCCGAGAAGATCGCCGGGCTGAAGCTGATCACGGTTCCGGCCCCGGACGGGAAGCTGACGCCCGAGCTGGTCGAGCGGTACGCGGCGGGGTTCGGCAACATCCAGCGCCGCCAGCCGTCCGCGGTGTCGATCACGCAGAGCACCGAGCTCGGCACCGTGTACACCCCCGAGGAGGTCGCGGCGGTCGCCGCCGCGGCGCACGAGCGGGGCCTCGGCGTCCACATGGACGGCGCCCGGATCGCCAACGCCGCCGCCGCGCTCGGGGTGCCGATGCGGGCGTTCACCACCGACGCGAGCGTGGACGTGCTGTCGTTCGGCGGCACCAAGAACGGGCTGCTGCTGGGCGAGGCGATCGTCGTGCTGAACCCGGACGCCGTCGAGGGGCTGGCGTTCCTGCGCAAGTCGAGCATGCAGCTGGCGTCGAAGATGCGGTACGTGTCGGCGCAGCTCGTCGCGCTGCTGGAGGGGGACCTGTGGCTGCGCAACGCCGCGCACGCCAACGCGATGGCGCGGCGGCTGGCGGACGCGGCGCGCGCGCTCCCCGGCGTGCGGGTCACCCAGGACGTGCAGGCCAACACGGTGTTCGCGATCGTGCCGAAGGACGCGGCGGAGCGGCTGCGCAAGCGGTTCGCGTTCTACACCTGGGACGAGCGGACGGGCGAGGTCCGCTGGGTGTGCTCGTTCGACACCACCGAGGGCGACGTGGACGCGTTCGCGGCGGCCCTCGCGGAGGAGCTGGACGGCTGACCTGCGACGCGTCCCCCCGGCCGGGCCGGGACGTCCCGATCAACGGGAGGCAAGCGAACGCTTCTTAGGTCCGGCGGGTTATCGTGGCCCCGAACTGGATTCGGTATCAGGAGGGCGAGCCCGAGATGACCAACCGCACCTTCGTCGTGGGCGTGGGCATGACCAAGTTCGAGAAGCCGGGCTCCCGCGACTGGGACTACCCCGACATGGCCAAGGAGGCCGTCGGCAACGCGCTGGCGGACGCCGGCGTCCCCTACGACAAGATCGAGATGGCGTACGCCGGCTCGATGTACGGGTCGATGGGGCAGCGCGCCCTCTACGAGACCGGCATGACCGGCATCCCGGTGATGACCGTCATGAACGCCTGCGCCACCGGGTCCAGCGCCCTGTTCCTGGCCCGGCAGGCCGTCCGCGGCGGGCTCGCCGACTGCGCGCTCGCGCTCGGCATGGAGAAGATGAAGAAGGGCTCGCTCGGCGCGGGCGTCGGCGAGTCCAAGGTCACCATCATCGACCACCACCTGCGGTCGATGACCGCGGGCCGCGAGTGGGAGCTGGACAAGGCGCCGATGCCGCAGATGTTCGGCAACGCCGGCCGCGAGCACATGGAGAAGTACGGCTCCACCCCCGAGCACTACGCGTGGATCGGCTGGAAGAACCACAAGCACTCGGTGAACAACCCGTACGCGCAGTTCCAGACCGAGTACTCGCTCGACGACGTCAAGAACGCCACGATGATCTTCGACCCGCTGACCAAGCTGCAGTGCTCGCCGACCTCCGACGGCGCCGCCGCCGCGGTCGTGGTCAGCGAGCGGTTCGTCGACGAGCACGGGCTGTGGGACCAGGCCGTCGAGATCGCCGGCCACCACATCGCCACCGACACCGCCGAGAGCTTCGCCGACCACTCCTCCATCCAGGTCGTCGGGTTCGGCGTCTCGCAGCGCGCCGCGAGGAAGGCGATGGACGAGGCGCAGGTGTCGATCGAGGACGTCGACGTCATCGAGCTGCACGACTGCTTCAGCGCCAACGAGCTGATCACCTACGAGGCGCTCGGCATGGCCGGCGTCGGCGAGGGCCACAAGCTGGTCGACGACAAGGCCACCACCTACGGCGGCAAGTGGGTCGTCAACCCGTCCGGCGGCCTGATCTCCAAGGGCCACCCGCTGGGCGCGACCGGCCTCGCCCAGTGCGCCGAGCTGACCTGGCAGCTGCGCGGCAAGGCCGGCGACAGGCAGGTCGAGGGCGCCCGCGTCGCCCTGCAGCACAACATCGGCCTCGGCAGCGCCTGCGCCGTCGCCGTCTACAAGCCCGCCTCCGCCTGACCGGCGCCTGGAGCGGAGCGGAAGGCGTCGGTCAGGCGTCTCTTGCCGGGGGGGTGTGGGGGGTCGTCCCCCCACCTGATACTGACTCGGCGTGCTACCGGGAGGCCCCGGCGCGATCATCGCGCCGGGGGCCTTCCGCGTCGCCGGGGTCAGGCGTCCGGGGCGGTGTGGACCCGGGCGCCGTCGACGTAGGTCAGGTGGACGCGGGTCTCGGCGATGGCCGCGGCGGGGCCGGCGAACGGGTCGCGGTCCAGCACGACGAGGTCGGCGCGGTTGCCGGGGCGCAGCGAGCCGGTGTCGTCGAGGTGGTTCACGTGGGCGGAGCCGGCGGTGTAGGCGGCGAGGGCGGTGGCGAGGTCGAGGGCCTGCTCGGGCAGGAACGGCTCGTCGCCGCCGCCGGGCAGGACGCGGTTCACCGCGACGTGGATCCCCTCGAGCGGGTCGGCGCTGCTGACCGGCCAGTCGCTGCCGGCCGCGAGCGTCGCCCCGGCGCGCAGCAGGCCGCCGAACGGGTACTGCCAGGCGGCGCGCTCGGAGCCGAGGAACGGGATGGTCAGCTCGTCCATCTGCGGTTCGTGCGCGGCCCACAGCGGCTGCATGTTGGCGGTCGCCCCGAGCGCGCGGAACCGTCCGACGTCGTCGGGGTGGACGACCTGGAGGTGCGCCAGGTGCGGCCGGGTGTCGCGCCACCCGTTGGCGGCGCGGGCGGCCTCGACGGCGTCGAGCGCCTCCCGGACGGCGCGGTCCCCGAGCGAGTGGAAGTGGACCTGGAATCCGTGGGCGTCCAGGGCGGTGACGTACCCGCGCAGCGCGCCGGGGTCGACGAAGCTGAGGCCGCTGTTGGCGGTGGCGCAGCCGCAGCCGTCGAGGTAGGGGGCGGTCATGGCGGCGGTGAAGTTCTCCGCGACCCCGTCCTGCATGATCTTCACGCTGGTGCAGCGCAGCCGGCCGCGGGTGAGCCGCTCCCGCTTGTCCAGCAGGTCGGGGATCTGCTCCTCGCCGCGGGCGCGCGACCACCAGAGCGCGCCGACGACCGTGGCGGTCAGCGACCCGTCGCCGGCCGCGGCGGCGTAGGCGTCGGACACGTCGGGGTAGCCGTCGGAGCCGCACACCAGGGCGTCCTGCCAGGCGGTGATGCCGAGGCCGTGGAGCATCTCCTGGGCGCGCAGCAGCCCGGCGATCCGGTCGGCGCGGGTGCGGGCGGGCAGCAGGCGGCCGACGAGCATCATCGCGCCCTCCTGCAGCATGCCGGTGGGGCGGCCCGCGCCGTCGCGCTCGATGCGCCCGTCGGACGGGTCGGGGGTGTCCGCGGTGATCCCGGCGAGCTCCAGCGCCCTGCTGTTCGCCCAGGCGCCGTGGTGGTCGCGGTTGACCAGGTAGACGGGCCGGTCGGGGACGGCCGCGTCGAGCGCCTCGCGGGTGGGGGTGCCGCCCGCGAAGCTCTCCATCGACCAGCCGCCCCCCGTGATCCACTCCCGGCCGGGGTGGGCGCCGGCGTAGGCGCGGACGCGCCGCAGGTACTCCGCCGGGTCGACGGTGCCGGTGAGGTCGCACTCGCCGAGCTCGATGCCGCCCATGACGGCGTGGACGTGCGCGTCCTGGAAGCCGGGCAGCAGCGGCCGGCCGCGCAGGTCCACGACCTCGGTGCCGGGTCCGGCGAGGTCGTGGACCTCGGCGTGGCCGACGGCGGTGATCCGCCCGCCGGTGACGGCGAGCGCGGTGGCCCGGCTGCGCGCCGGGTCCATGGTCAGCACGGGTCCGCCGGTGAACAGCAGGTCGGCGGGCTTGCGGGTCATGAAGGCGGTCTCCCTCGGACGGGCGGGAACGGCGGGACGGGGCGTCACGGTTCTTCGGCGGGCGGGACGGGGCGTCACGGTTCGGCGGTGCGGGCGGCGGGTCCGGGCAGCAGGTCGGGGGCGTCGGCGTCGGTGCCGCGTCCACCGGCGAAGTACGGGGACCGGCGCACCCACTTGGCCCAGCCCGCGGCGACGAGTCCCGAGCCGAGCATCAGCGCGGGCATCGACAGCTCGAACCAGCCGTTGTCGGCGCGCAGCGCGAAGTGGTCGGTGGAGGTGGCGAAGTCCACGCACAGCAGCGTGCCCAGGACGAACAGGGTGAGCGCCCCCGCGACCGGCAGCACCACCGCCCGCACGCCCTCCCGGAAGGAGGTGCGCAGCAGTCCGCGGAACCGGACCGCGGCGGCCAGCGCGGTCAGCCCGTAGTACAGCGCGACGACGATGCCGATCGCGTTGACGGCCGCCTCGATGAGCGTGCTGACCTTCGGGATGACCAGCGCGAACCCGGCGACCAGCGCGGCGATGGCGCCGATCAGCACGGTCCCGGCGGCGGGCGTGCCGTACCGGGGGTGCACCCGCGTCCACACCGGCCCGAGCGTCCGGTCGCGGCCCATCGCGAACATGCCCCGGACCGTCGGGATGACGCCGGCCTGCAGCGACGCCACGGCCGAGAAGGTCAGCGCGACCAGCGGCAGGACGGCCAGCGGCTGCCGGGCGAGCTGCGCGCCGAAGTAGGTGAGGCCCTGCGCGCCGTGGTCGGCCATCTGGTCGGCCGACAGCACCCGCTGGAAGGAGAGCGAGCCGAGCAGGAACAGCGCGAGCATGGTGAACAGCGAGATGAGCCCGGCGCGGGACGCGTCGCGGTGGTCGCGGACCTCCTCGCTGACGCTGAACACCGCGTCGAACCCCCAGTAGGTGAAGACCGACAGCACCATCCCCTGCGCGAGCGCGTGCAGGGACGGGAAGCCGAACGGGTTGAACCATTCCAGGGTGAACGGGTGGTCGCCGACGACCAGGCCGTAGCCGCAGAAGCCGAGCAGCACCAGGTACTCGAACACCAGCAGCCAGCGCTGGAACCGCGCGGCGAGGTTCACCCCGGCGATGGCCGTCGCCGTCACCGCCACGAGCACCGCCATCCCGAGGAGGGTGGCCTGCAGGTTGGAGTCGGGGTCCAGGGCCAGCCCGCCGAGGCGGTGCACGTGGGCCTCTCCGGCGAGCAGTATCAGCGCCGAGCCGGTGACCGTGGTGGTGTAGGCGAGGAAGACGATCGTGCCGACGATGTTGACCCAGCCGACGAGGAAGCCGAGCCAGGGGTTCAGCACGCGCCCGACCCACACGTAGGCGTTGCCGGCGTTCGGCTCCACCCGGTTGAGCCGGGCGAACGCGCCGCCGATGCACAGCACCGGCAGGAAGGCCAGCAGCGCCAGGATCGGCCCGTGCAGCCCGACGACGCCGACGATCACGCCGGTGCCGATGCCGATGCTGGTGGTCGCGGCGGTGCTGGACGCGGCGATGACGACGCCGTCGAGGACGCCGAGGGACCGTTTCAGGGAGGCGCCGGGCGGGGCGGGGGTGGGGTGCATGGGCTGCCCGATCCGTGAGGGCGGGGACACGGGCCCCGCGGGACGACGGTGGCGATGGCGACGCACTGACCGGTTCGCCCTGGTGAGCGGCCGGTGGGTCCATATGAAATAGCGCGTGCGCTTTTGTGGTCAATGGTGTTGTCATAAGGTGTCGCCGTCCCGTCCCCGCCCCCGGGAGCCCCCATGGACCGCACTCCCCCGCAGCCCGACCGCGTCATCGCCCGCAAGCGCCGCCGCCGTCCGACCAGGTCGGGGGTCGTGCTGTCCCACGAGCTGATCGTCGCCACGGCGATCCGGCTGCTCGGCCAGGGCGGCGACGGCGCGCTCACCGTCCGGCGGCTCGGCACCGCGCTCGGCGCCGACCCGTCCTCGATCTACCGGTACTTCCGCGACACCGACGACCTCGTGCTCGCCGTCGCGGACGAGCTGATCGGCCGCACCCTCGCCGGCACCCGCACCGGCGGCGGCTGGCGCGACCGGCTGCGCAGCATCGGCGAGCACCTGCACGCCACCTACGTGGCGCACCCGCAGGTCGCGCTGCTCGCCGCGTCCCGCGTCACCCGCCGGCCCAACGAGATCCGCGCCGTCGAGGCGGGCCTCGGCATCTTCCGCGAGGCCGGGTTCCCGCCGGCGCTCGCGGCCCGCCACTACCACCAGTTCATCGACCTCACGCTCGGGTTCGCGGCGCTGGACGCGGCGGCGAACGCGCTGCCCGCAGAGGCCGCCGCCGCCGACGGCGCGGCATGGACGGCCACCTACGCCCGGCTGGCCCCGGACACCCACCCGCACATCAGCGCCTGCGCGGCGCCGCTGGCCGCGACGATGGTGACCAGCGCCTATCCGGGCGCGCTGTCCCTGTTCCTGGACGGCCTGGAGGCGCGCCTCGCCGCGGTCACGGCGCCTGGCACAGGTCGGTGAACGTCGTGCACAGGTCGAGGTTGAAGGTGTCCACTCCGCTGCCGAGCAGGGTGCCGTCCGGTCCCGGAACGCGGATCAGTCCGCCGAGCCCCCGGAACAGCTCGTCCAGCACGTCCATCAGCACCGGCAGCCGCCGGTTCTGCCAGGCCAGGACCTGCACGGCGTTCGCCGTCCCGTCGACCATGCGGCCCATGTTCACGCCATGGTCGCGGAGCGTGCCGCCCACCCGGTCCGACAGCTCCCCGGCGGCGTCCAGCAGCTGCGACACCTTGTCGGGCCGCCGGTAGACCACGGGCGCGAGCCGGTCGAGGTCGCCGGCCGCGCCGGTGATGGCGCCGCCGCGGCCGGCGAGCGTCCCCGACAGCCCCGCGACGTCGCCGATCAGCCGCCGGATCTCCGGCTCGCGCGCGTGGACCGCGTCGGTGAGCGCGGCTCCGTCGACGATCGTCCGGTGCAGCGCGGGCCCCTCGCCGCCCAGGCCGGACGCCAGCGTCCGCACGATCGTCGCGACGTCGGACGGGTCGATCGCGGCGGTGAGGCCGTACGCGCGGTCGGTGATCCCGGACGGTTCCACCGGGTCCGACGTGCGGGCGATCCGCGCGCCGTCGCGCAGCGCGGGCCCGGTGCCGAGGTCGAGGGTCAGGTCCTTCGGCCCGAAGACCGACACGGGCTCGATGCCCGCCCGCGTGGTCGCGGGGACGGCGACGCCCGCCTCCACCCGCAGCCCGACGGTGACCCGGCCGTCCCGCCGCAGCCGGACGGTCTCGACCCGCCCGACCGCGATGCCGCGGACCTTCACGTCCGACCTGCCGGGGTCCAGGCCCTCGCCGGCGGCCGAGAACACCGCGGTGAAGTGGCGCACCCGACCCGGCGAGGGGCTCCCGGCCACCACCAGCGCCGCCGCCGCGACCGCCAGCGCCGCGAACCCGGCCACCGCGTACAGCAGCCGGCTGCGCGCGGACAGGTGCTCATCGCCCATGGCGAGGTCCCTTCGTGAGGCCGCCATTGCACCCGCGCGGGCCCCGGCCGGGCTATGCGCCCGGCGACGAAGCTCGGGCGGCGGGCTGTGCTCCGGACCCACAAAAGTACGCTCACGGAGCATTTGGACATGCGACAAAAATTGACTCGTGTCTCAATCCGGGTACCCTGGATGTAAGTGAACACTGGCCAGGAGGTGCGATGCCCGCCCCAGCATCCGGCCCCACCACCGCCACCGCCGCGCCTCCGCAGGCCCGCGCGGCCGCCACCGCCCCGCTCGGCCCCGGCACCCTGCTCTGGCGGCACGCCGCCGACCTGCGGTCCCTGCTCCCCGGCGCCGCCGCCGGGCTGATGCAGCTCATGCACCCCGGCATCGGCGCCGGCGTCACCGAGCACTCCGCGTTCTTCGACGCCCCCTTCGACCGCATCCACCGGTCCGTCCCGCAGATCTGGGCGACGATCCTCGCCCCCGACGGCGACGCCCGCGCCCGCGCCATCCGCGACCTGCACCGCGGCATCGGCGGCGTCGACGAGCGCGCCCGCCGCTACCACGCCCTCGAACCCGAGACGTTCTGGTGGGCGCACGCCACCTTCACCTGGGAGATCTTCAAGGCCGCCGAGCTCTTCCACCCCGGCACCCTCACCGCCGAGGACCACGAGCGGATGTACGCCGAGACCGTCACCTGGTACTCCCGCTACGGCGTCAGCATGCGCCCCGTCCCCGCCGACTACGCCGCCTTCACGTCGAAGTTCTGGCACGTCTGCGCCGAGCGGCTGGAGCTCACCCCCGCCGCCGCCCGCGCGCTGGAGATCGCCAAGCACGGTTCCGACACCGTCACGCTGCTGCCCGTCGGCGGGCCCCGCCTCGACCGCGCCGGCCGCCTCGTCGCCGAACGCCCGCTGCGCCTCATCACCTTCGGCTGCCTGCCCACCATCGTCCGCGACCGCTTCGACATCCCGTGGAGCGCCCTCGACCAGGCGCAGTTCACCGCCCTCGCCATCGCGAACCGGCAGGGCTACCGGATGATCCCCAGCGGCGTCAACCACTGGGCGCTGCGCAGCATGCTCCGCTACATCGGCGCGCACACCCGCGCCCAGCGCTACGTCTTCACCCAGGGCGGCGGCCCGCTGCGACCCCCGGCACGGCGCGGTCGACCCCTGCGCCGCCGCGCTCAGGTGTCGTGACCGCAAGGACCACCCCGACCGGGTTCAGCGCGGCGCGGTTCAGCGCGGCGCGGTTCAGCCGGGCGGGGGTCAGCGGGCCGGGGCAGGGGTCGCGGGCCGGTCGCTCAGCTCCGCGCACGCGCTGAGGACGCGGTCCACATCGTCGTCGGTGAGGCCGGCGTGCACCGCAAGCCGCAGCAGGGTCCGTGACCCGGGCATCCCCGAGAACAGCGCGGCGCTGAAGATGTCCCGCCCGACCAGCTCGTCCCGCAACCGCACCGCGTCGGCCTCCGTGGCGATCTCCAGCGCGATGATCTGCGTGTCGGCGTCGACCGCGCCGAACCCCAGCGCCGCCAGGCCGCCGCGCAGCCGTCCCGCGGCCGCGCGGACCCGGTCGCGCCGCCAGCCGTCGGCGTGGACGACGTCCACCGCCGCCGCGAGGCCCGCGACCTCGTGCGCGGGCAGCGCCGGGCCGGACACCGAGGCCCCGAGGGCCCCGGCGAACGCGGGATGGTCGCAGGCGATCAGGCCGGCGCGCGCGCAGAACGCCTTGCCGAGGCCGGCGGTGCGGAAGGCGACCCGGCCCGTCAGCCCCAGCTCGCCCACGAGGCCCTCGCCTCGCGCCCCCCGGACCCCGATCGCGTGCGACTCGTCGACGACCAGCAGGCACCCGTACGCTTCGGCGATCTCCACCAGGCCGTCCAGCGGGCACACCGACCCGTCGGTGCCGTAGACCGCGTCCGCGCAGATCACCCCGGGCCCGCCCGCCTCGACACGGCGGCGCAGGTCCGCCAGGTCGTTGTGGTGGAAGCAGACCGTGTCGGCGCCGGCCGCCCGCGCGCCCGTCCACAGCGACGGGTGCGCGAGCGCGTCCAGGTAGACGGGCGTGCCGGGGCCGGCGGCCACCTGGAGCGCGACCGTCCCCGCGTGCCGGCCGGACGGGCACAGCACGGCCCGCCGCGCCGCCAGCAGGCCGGCGAAACGCGCGCCGAGCCGGACCTGCGGATGGTCGGCGGGGAGGCCCGCACCGTGCGCGGACGCCTTCGGCGCGGCGCGCAGCCCCGCCGTCATCGCCTTGGTGACCCGCGGATGCTCGCCGATGGCCAGATAGTCGCCGCAGGTCAGCACGATGGTCCGCGTGCCGGGCCGGGCCCGGCCGGCGGCCGCGAGCCGGCGCGCCCGGCGGCCGTCCACGGATCCGCGCAGGTGCCTGATGCGCTCGCCCAGTCGCTGGTGGGCGCTGGTCATGGTCGTCACTCTCCCCGGTCGCGGGACGGCCACACAACGTAGTGTCCTCTAATCATAGGGTGAAAAGAATCTATGGCGTGGACCAATGCGCGGGTCCGCCGGCGGGGCATTCGAGTGGAACAGATCATTCCGTTCTGGTATACTCGTCCTCATGAACGAGATCACCGTCTCCGGCTGGACCGTCCTCGACACCGCCCACGAGGCCCTCCGCTCCACCGTCCGCGGCATCACCGCCGCCGACCTGGACCGCCCCACCCCCTGCTCCGAGTGGACGGTCGCCCAGGTCCTCCAGCACGCGGCCGGAGACCAGCTCGCCTACGCCGCCTCCATCACCGGCGGACCCGGGCCCGACTTCAACCCGTTCGCCCCGTCCGGCAGCCTCGACGCCGAGCCGCTCGCCCTGCTGGAGCCCGCCCTCACCGCCGGCGCCGCCGCATGGGCCACCGTGGACCGCGATGCCGCCGAGGCGCCGGTCCCGGTCCCGCCCGGCTCGCTCGCCCCGTGGCTGGGCGCCGGCGCCGCCGCCCTCGACGCCGCCGTGCACGCCTGGGACATCGCCCTCGCGACCGGCCAGGAGTCGCCGCTCACCGCCGGCCTCGCGCGGGACCTGCACAAGGTCGCCGTCGAGATCGTCGAGCCGCTGCGCCGGTTCGGCGCCTACGCCGCCCCGATCGACGCGCCCGGCGACGAGATCGCCGACCTGCTGCACTACCTCGGCCGCGACCCCGCCTGGACGGCCTGACCCCCGCCGCCGGACGCCGCGTCCCCGCTCCCGACGCGCAGCGTCCGGCGACCATTCCCCTCCAGGGCGGGCGCCGGTCGCGCGTTCTTCAACCGCGTGGTCCACAACGGACGGTGTGGACACGATCGCCGCCGGCGCCGAACGCCCGGCGTCCGCCGAGGCCCCCCGCCTTCCCGCCGCGCGCCCGCCCTTCGTCCGCTGGACGGTCCTCGCCGCCCTGCTCGCCACCGGAGCCGCCACCGCACCGGTGCTCCTGCGCTCGGCGCCCCTCCCCCGGGCGCTCGCCGCCGTCGGCGACATGCGCTGGGGATTCCTGCCCTTCCTGCTGGTGCCCGCGGGTCTGCACTACGTCTTCGCGGCGATCGCGCTGCGCGGCGCGTCCGGCAGTGCCCTCCCGCTCCGCGAGACGACGCTCGCCCAGTTCACCGCGGCCGCCGCCAACCGCGTCACGCCCGGCGGGCTGGGCGCCGCCGCCGTCAACACCCGGTACCTCGTCTGCCGCGGACTGCCCCTGCCCCGGGCGGCCGCCGCCGTCACCGCCCAGCAGGCCGCGCGCCCCGTGGGCGGCCTTCTGCTGATGGCGGCCGCGCTCGCGACCGGTGGCGGAGGCGGCCGGATGCCGGACGCGATCGCGGACCACGCGGCGCGGGCGGCGGGCCGGGCGGCGGCGCTCGTCCCGCCCGTCCCGCTGCTCACCGTCACCGGCGTCCTGCTCGCCGCGGCCGCGCCATGGACGCTCAGAGCCCTGCGGTCGCCCGCGGCGCGGCGGGCCGCCGCGGGCTTCGCCGAACTGCGCCGGCGGCCCCGCGACCTCGCGGTCACGCTCGCCGCGTCCGCCGCGGGCACGCTCGTCCTCGGCGCCGCGTTCGCGGTCAGCGCGCTCGCCGTCCCGGGCACGGGCGCGGGGATGGCCGACGCGCCCGCGCTGCTCGCCGCCTACCTGGCCGGCGCCACAGCAGGCGCGGCGGTGCCGGTGCCCGGCGGCATCGGCTCCACCGAGGCCGCGCTGGTGGCGGCGCTGGCCGCCGGCGGCGTCCCGCCCGGCCCGGCGCTGCAGGCCGTGCTGGTGTTCCGGGTGGTCACGTTCTGGGCACCCGTCCCGGTCGGGCTCCTCGCGTGCCGGACGCTGCGCCGGTGACGGCCTTTACGTTGTAGATCACTAGATGCGGAACACGGCGCGGGCGTTGCCGGACAGGAACGCCTCCCGCGCCGCGTCGTCCAGGCCCAGCTCGTCCAGCCCCCGCAGCGCACGCTCCGGCGTGATCATCGGGTAGTTCGTGCCGAACATGACCTTGTGGTGCCGGTCCTGCGCCATGTAGCGGACGAGCTCCGGCGGGTACCGGCGGACCGTGTACGCCGAGGTGTCGATGTAGACGTTCGGGTGCTTGCGGCACACGGCGACCATCTCCTCCGTCCACGGGTAGCCGACGTGGCCGCCGACGATGACCAGCTCGGGGAAATCCAGCGCGACCTGGTCGACGTACGGGATCGGACGTCCCGTCTCGCTCGGCCGCAGCGGGCCGGTGTGCCCGACCTGCGTGCAGAACGGGACACCGAGCTCCACGCACTCGGCGAACAGCGGATAGAACCGCCGGTCCGTCGGCGGCAGCTCCCACAGCCACGGCACCACCCGCAGCGCCCTGAAGCCCAGCTCGTTCACGCACCGACGCAGCTCCCGGACCGCCTCCATCGGCTTGCGCAGGTCGACCGACGCCACCCCCGCCAGCCGGTCCGGCGCCTGCTCGACGAACGACGCGACCTCGTCGTTGCTCACCAGCGCGCCCTCCGGGCCGTACCAGGCGCTGATCAGCCCCACGTCCACCCCGCCGGCGTCCATGGCGCCGACCGTGACCGAGACCGGCACCTCCTCCGCAGGCGGTTCCTGCCCCGTCCACCGCCACAGCGAGTCCAGCATCTCGTGCCGCAGGAACCGGACCGTTCCATGCTGCATCCACGCGTCGACGATCATCGCGTCTCCTCTCGACCAGGTGATTATCGTGTGCGGCCCGCGGGACCGCGCTGGTACCCTCGCGATCATGTCCAGCCCGGAGGCGAACAGACGCTGACCCCCGGCGCGCCCGGCCGTGACGGCCGCCGCGCCGCGGTGCGGGCCGCCCTCCGACGCGATCGCGTCGCCACGAGGGCTCCTTCCTCACGCCGCCGCCGTCCCTGACGGCCGTCCGCGGCACCGCCCCCACCGGTACAGCGCACCCCTGTTCGCCGTCTCGGGAGTTTCGCCTTGCCTCTCGCCGTCTACGTCCTCGGGCTCGCCGTGTTCGCCCAGGGCACCTCCGAGTTCATGCTGTCGGGCCTGCTGCCCGGCATCGCCGCCGGACTGCACGTGTCCGTGCCCGCCGCCGGGCTGCTCACCTCCGCCTTCGCCATCGGCATGGCGGTGGGCGCGCCCGCCATGTCGCTGCTCGCCCGCCGCTGGCCGCGCCGCCGCGCCCTGCTCGCCTTCCTGTCCGCCTTCGTCGCCGCGCACGTGCTCGGCGCGGTCACCACGAGCTACGCCGTCCTGCTCGCCACCCGCGTCGCCGCCGCGCTCGCCAACGCCGGGTTCTGGGCGGTGGCGCTCGCCGCCGCCGTCGCGCTCGTCCCGCCGGACGCGCGGGCCCGCGCCACGTCCGTCGTGGTCGGCGGCGTCACCGTCGCCTGCGTCGCGGGCGTCCCCGCCGGCGCGCTGCTCGGCGACCGCTTCGGCTGGCGCGCGGCGTTCTGGGCGGTGGCCCTCGTCTCGCTGCCCGCTCTCGCCGCCATCGCCCGGACGATCCCGGACGACCGCTCCCCCGCCACGAGCGCGGCCGGCGAGCTGCGCGTCCTGTCGTCGCGTCCGCTCCTGGTCACGCTCGCGACGAACGCGCTGTTCCAGGGCGCGACGTTCTGCACCTTCACCTATCTCGCGCCGCTCGCGACGCACGTCACCGGCCTCGGCGCCGACTGGGTGCCCGCGCTGCTCGCGCTGTTCGGGCTCGGCTCCTTCGCGGGCGTCACGATCGGCGGCCGCGTCGCCGACGCCCACCCGGGCGCCCTCGTCGCGGCCGGCATGACCGCCCTCGCCGCCGGCTGGACGGTCCTCGCCCTCACCGCGGGCTCGCCCGCCGCCGTCGTGCCGCTGGTGTTCGTCCAGGGCATGCTCGCGTTCGGCACCGGACCCGCGCTGATCGCCCGCGTCCTGCACCTGGCCGCGGACGCGCCGACGCTCGCGGGCGGCCTCACCACCGCCGCGTTCAACGTCGGCGCGACGATCGGCCCGTGGCTCGGCGGCCTCGCGATCGGCGGGGGCCTCGGCTACCGCGCCCCCGTCTGGGTGAGCGCCCTGCTCATGGCGGGCGCGCTCTGCCTGTCCCAGGTGAGGACCTCGGTCCTCGCCCGCGCCTGAGCCACTCCCCGGTGAGGCGGCGCCGCCGCCTCACCGGGGCCGCGCGCTACGTCTGGTTCTGCAGCGACGCCTTCGCCGACCCGGTCAGGGCCGGCAGGTACCCCAGCCGGTGCCCCTTGGCGGTCGGGTGGTAGCTGGAGTCGATCGGGATCGTCACCGCGTGCAGCCAGTCGTCCCCGGAGCACAGCTCGTGCCCGGCGAACTCGTCGCGGACGTCCGACCAGGTGAACCCGGCCCGCCCGGCCGCCGCCTTCACGACGCCGTCGAGCACGTCCGCCGCGCCGTTCAGCGCCGTCCGCTTGGTGTTGCTGAGCCCCACGCACACGTTCACGATCTTGTAGAGGTGCGGGTACCCGAGCACCACCACCCGCGCGCCCGGCGCCTTCGCCCGGATCTTGCCGTACAGCGAGTCGAGCCTGCCCGGCAGCGTGCTCTTCATGAAGCTCTCCGCCGACGCCACCGCGCTCTGGCACGTCGACGCCGAATGCAGCACGCACGTCTCCATCACGCCGGTGAACCCGGCGTCGTTCCCGCCGACGGTCAGGCTGACCAGCGTCGTCGACGAGCTCAGCGCGCCGAGCTGCCCCGACGCCACCGTCGCGGTCGTCGCCCCCGAGCACGCGGCGAACTTGAACGAGCTCGTCGTGTGGGCCGCGGCCCACAGCTCCGCGTAGGCGTTCTTGCTGCGGTTGCACGACCCGCTCGCGGGGTCGTAGTTCCCCGCCCCCGTGCCGGACGAGTAGGAATCGCCGAGGGCGACGTAGTTCGTCCCGGCCGCCGAAGCGGACCCGGACCAGCTGATCATGCCGGCGGCGAAGGCCGCCGCACCGAAAACGGCCATACAGGGGCGGGAGAGGCGCATCTGCACTCCGGGGAAACGTACCGAATCGAGTCTTCCCGAACCTACCCACCCCGCCATTCCCCCAAGCCCGCAAACTGATCAACTTTTTTTGTCACCATTCGCCATTGAAATCCTCGATACACCCATAAATCGACCACTTGGGCGACCGAACACCACGGCCCCCGCCTGTCGCACCGAACCCACACTTCTCAAATCTGGAACCGTTCATTGCGACGCCACGGTCCGGCGACTCTCGCGACGGACGGGCGAGTCCGCACCGGCCACCCAGCGCACAGACCCGGCGGGCGGCGACGCCGAGGCGACGCCACCGGATACGAGTCGACCGCCGTACGCTGACCCGGGTGACGAGCATCGACCACCTGGCGGCGCGCCTCCGCGCGTTCGCGGCGGAACGCGAATGGGGCCGGTTCCACACACCCAAGAACCTGGCGATGGCACTGGCGGGAGAGGCCGGGGAGCTGCTGGCCGAACTCCAGTGGCTGACCCCCGAGGAGTCTTCGCGGGTCATGGACGACCAGAACGCGGGAGCACGAGTGCGCTCCGAACTCGCCGACGTCTTCCTCTACACGATCCAGATGGCGGACGCCCTGGGCGTCGACCTGGTCAAGGCCGCCCTCGACAAGATGGAAGAGAACGAGGCCCGCTACGACGCGGCCGCCTATCGGGGGTCGGCCCGGAAAGCGCCGCCGCTCTCCTGAACCGAACCGCCCCTCCGAACGCACGGAAAACGTAGAATCGACTTGTGACGTCACCGCTGGAACCGGCATTCCGTTCATCCGCCGACACCCTGTTCACGGCTCTCAACAACCCGGAATCGGCAGCCGACAAGGCGTTCGACGACCACCTCGCGACGGCCCTCCTCAGGGGGATCGGGCGCAAGGCCACCCCGGCGCAGAAACGTGCGTGGCGCAACAGCCTGAGTGCTCTGGCCGGAGACGTCGTCGACGCCGGGCTCGGCCAGCTCGAGATGCTGGTCGAATACCCCATGCCGCACAAGCCCAGTTCCCAGGCCGACGTCGTCCTGGCCGGCGTCGACAGATACACCGGCGGCGACCTCTTCATGGTCGTCGAACTCAAGCAGTGGAACCGGGTCGACTTCTTCGAGAACAACGAGAAGCGGGTCGTGTGGGACCCCAAATACAAGCCGCAGGAGCACCCCGCCCTGCAGGTGCGTGGTTATTGCGACCAGATCGCCGACTTCTGCTCGGCGGTCAAGGACCACCCGGACTCGGTCCGCGGAATCGTCTACTTCCACAACATGCCCGGACACGAGGCCGACAAGCTGATCGGGCTCGCCGACGAGATGAAGATCGGCATCTTCACCCAGTCGGACCGCGGCGACCTCATCCGCTTCCTCCGAGGCCGCTTCGAGGCCGCGTCGGGAGCGAAGGCCGCCGACCGCCTCCTCACCAGCCGCATCGAACCCCGCCGCCACCTGCTCGAACAGGCACGCGAGGCGCTGAAAGGCCGCACCGGCTTCACCCTCCTCGACCGTCAGATCGACGCCTACCGGACCGTCCTGCACGCCGTCGACGCGGCCTTCCGCGCGAACTCCAAGCGGGTCGTCGTCATCTCGGGCGGCCCCGGAAGCGGCAAGAGCGCCATCGCCCTGGAACTGCTCGCGACGCTGATCCGCCAGGGCCGCCGGGTACGGCACGCAACGGGATCGAGCGCCTTCACCCACACGCTCCGGGCCCACGTCGCCAAGGGGCGCGACCAGGCGAAGCTCTTCACCTTCACCCTCGACTACGCGCAGGCGGAACAGAACGACATCGACGTGCTGATCGTCGACGAGGCGCACCGGTCGCGCAGCAGGTCCTTCAGCCGCTACGACCCGCGGAAGCGGAGCGACAGGCCGCAGATCGAATCGATGATCAAGGCCGCGCGCGTCCCCGTCTTCCTCCTGGACGAGAACCAGACCGTCGCCCCCGAGGAGCTCGGGACCCTGACCGCGATCAAGTCGATCGCCCAGGGGCTCTCGGTCCCGTTCCAGCACGTCGCCCTGAGCGGGCAGTGGCGCTGCGGCGGAAGCGACGAGTACGACCTCTGGGTCCGCGGGCTCCTCGGGCTCGGAGACGAGGAAGGCGAGTGGGACAAGGACGAACTCCCCGAGCCCTGGACCGGCGACCCGAACTTCGCCGTCCACCTGGCGGACTCCCCCATGAAAATGGAGGACTTCCTCCGAGCGAGAATGGCGGAGGGTTGGTCGGCGCGTATGACCGCCGGTTTCTGCTGGCCGTGGAGCGAGGCGCAGAGCGACAAGACCCTCGTCCCGACGTCCGCATCGGGGACTGGGCACGCCCGTGGAACGCAAAATCGACGGCCCGCGTCGGGGAAGCGCCTCCCAAACAATTGTGGGGCACCGCAAAGGGCGGCTTCGGCCAGATCGGCTGCATCTACACGGCTCAGGGCCTGGAGTTCGACTGGGCAGGCGTCATCATCGGCCCCGATCTCGTGGCGAGGAATGGCAGGCTCGTCACCGAACGGTCCGGCAACCAGGACCCCGCACTCGGCAAGGTGTCGCCCAGAACCCTCACTGACGACAAGTTCGACCAACTCGTCCGCAACATCTACAAGGTGCTTCTCACCCGCGGCCTCCACGGGATCGTCCTGTACGCGGTGGACGCGGAGACCCAGGAGTTCCTCAGGAAACTGATCCCCTCCCCCGCGATTGGAGTTCCACTGCGGTGAAGCGCCGGCACACCGTGCCGCGGTCATACGCCACGGCCGAGAACCGATGTGGTTTCGTAAGGCAAGGCGGCGTGCTCAACTCCACGAGGCCCCAACTCGCGGCTAGAGGCGACACGGCTCGGAGGCCCTGACCGCGATCGGCTTCGTCGGTCGCTTCAGAGGGGCAGCCGGACAGGCGCGTCATGGTGAAGCGGCGGGCGGCCGCGGCCCGCTCGGGCACACTGCGGAACGCCCACCGCCAGCGTTGCGCATCGGGGACACGCGGGAAGACTGGAATTGGCGGGTGGTATCGCCCACCTCACTGGAAGCGTGCGTCGTCGCGGGTCCGTCGCACTCACCGTCACAGCAGGCGGCGGGGCGCGCACACGGTATCGGGGCCTGCCCTCGGACTCGCACGCCTAGACGGTGAGTGTTCGGGTTCCGCACGCGCGGGAACGTGATCCACGGGGAATACAGGTTCAAGACTTCCGCTCACCGCGGTACTAATATTGCCCTTGATTAACTCTTTGCAGACACAGCGGCCGTGGACGACGGTCAGGATCGAGCCACGATTCCGTGAAAACGAGCGCCCCGCCGGTCGCACGCCTCACCGACCGGCCGCAGCGTGCGGCGCACCGGTTGCTCGCCCGCGCCTGGAGGAGGTTGGGTGGGCGGGTGCAGTGGCGGTTGGCGCGGCTCAGGCATGACACGTTCCTGGTCTATGCGGCCGGGGTCGTCCGGGACGAGCAGGGGCGGATCCTGCTGCTGAGGCACCGGCTCTGGCCCGAGTACCGCGCCTGGGGGCTGCCGGGCGGGTACGTCAACGCGGGCGAGCGGCTGGAGGACGGCGTGGCTCGCGAGATACGCGAGGAGACCTCTCTGGAGGTCGAGGTGGAGGGGACTCCGCTCCGCGTCGCCAGCGGTTTCCGGCACCGGGTGGAGACGTACTACGAGGCCCGCGTCACCGGCGGGCGGCTTGAACTCGATCCGGCAGAGATCCTCGAGGCGCGCTGGTGCGGCCCCGGTGAGGTTCCAGCGGAGATGTCGGTCCGGCTCCGCCCCCTCGTTACTTCGCTGTTCTCCTCGTGACGGCGTCCGCCCATATGCCGGCGCCGCGCCGCGGCGTTCATGACGGGCGGGCGAGTTCCGCGAGTGCGCTTTGGGCGGCGTCGACAACGCGACTCCAACCCGGATCCCGCAGCACCTCGGCATTGGTCGCGGCGGGAGGATCTCCCGCACGCGGTCGACGAGTTCAGCGCGCGGATCGCTGACGCGTCTACGGTGGGCCGCCTCGACCTCGGAGAGGGCGTCTTCGACGTAGGGCGCTATTTCAGCGTCCGCCAGCCGCTCCCGCAGGGCGCGGAGGATGCCGTCGACCGGCATGTCTGGATTTCCCTCAATGCGGACTCCACCGCCTCGCGCTCGATCGGCTCCAACCTCCGATAGCGCATCTAGCCCCCCAAGGCTGAACGGATGGGCGTTTCGTAGCGTCGTATCCGTTATGCGGATCGTGCGGTGGAGTGTGCTCGGTGCCATCCTCCTGATCGTCGCCATGGCCTGGCCTGCGCACGCGGCCACGGAGCACATCCGCGATTACCGGGCCGACCTCACGGTTCGCGCCGATGGGCTCCTGCACGTCCACGAGGTGATCGTCTACGACTTCGGTGGCGCGCGGGACAGGCACGGGATCGAGCGGGTGATCCCCTATCGCGACGGCAGACGCCTCTACGACATCGACCGCGTCCGGGTGACGGTGGGCGGTAAGCACGCCAGGACGCAGATCGACCACGGGACGAGCAAGCTGAAGATCCGGATCGGTGACGAGAACGTCAACGTCAGGGGGGTGAAGACCTACGCCATCGACTTCGACGTGGCGCACGCGCTGACCCCGCATAAGGACCACGACGAGTTGTACTGGGACGCGATCGGTACCGGCTGGAGCGTGCCGATCGACACGGCGTCAGTGCGTGTGGGCACCCCGGCGGCGCCGACGTACGCGGATTGCTTCGCAGGGCATGAGGGAACCCACGGCTCGTGCGGCGGCCGGGCCGTGGCGGGCGACAGCGCGTCGTTCGGACAGAGGCTCGGCGCGCACGAGGGCATCACGGTGAAGATCGGCCTGCCGAAGGGCGCTGCGCATGTGCCGCCACCGCACTACGCACGGCCCCGGTACGCGGTGACATGGGTGGGGCACGCGGTGGTCGGCGTGGTGTGCGCGCTCCTGGCCGCCGTCTGGGCGTGGGTCCGATGGCGGCGGCGTCCGCGCCCCGTTCCGGACCTGCTCGCGTTGGTGGGGCCGGCAGAGCTCCGGTACCTCCTCCCCTTGCGAAGGTCGAGCGAACGCGAGGCGATCCTCATCGATCTCGCGGTCCGGGGCCATCTCCACATCCATGACGACGGTGAGAAGGTGACGTTGACCCGGCGCCCCGTCGAGGCACCGCTGCGCTCGTATGAGCAAGCGCTTCTGGAAAAGCTGTTCGGATCCAGAAGGAAAGTGCGGGTCAGTAAGGCGCGGCGGAATGAGGTCGCGTCTCTGCGGCTCTCCGACATGATCTACGACCTCGTGCGCGACCGCCGGCTGGTCCGCAGGTTCGACCCGTACAACTGCGAATTGGTGCTGCGCACGCTGGGGTTCTCCGGCTTACTGGCCGGCGCCCTTCTGGTCGTCGTGGACCTGTGGGGGAATTTCAACATCAGGCTGTTCTCCGTTGGCGATCTCACGGCAGTGGGCGTCGCGCTCCTCATCGCCGCAACGGTCGCGCTTCTCGTCCAGGACCGGGTCGGCAACCTCACCTTCGCCGGCACGCGTCTCCGGAGACTCTTGAAGGAATACGCGCCGGCCCGGCAGCTCGAACTGCCCGATGGTGAACGCCATCTGCCCTACGCGGTGGCGCTCCGATCCTGGTCGGCCGTGGAGCAGTTCGGTACCGCGAACGCCGACCGGCTCGACTGGTACACCTACAGCGGGGACGAGGCGGAGGCGAGCGAGCGGTTCACCGCGCTCGGCTGGCTCTTCACGGCTCCCAGCGATGTCCCGACGCGGTCGTCCAAGGGTTACTGGTCCTATCCTTCCGGCCGCTCCTCCTCGGGCTCGTACGACGGATATTCCGGTTCGACCACGTACTCGCCTCCCTCGTACGGCGGCGGAGGCGGCGGTTACGTGGGCGGTGGTGGCGGCGGAGGCGGGGGCGGCAGCTGGTAGCCGCCCGGCTCATGGCGAAGGTTCCGATCACTTGGCAGGTGCGGTCGTTCAGGGAATGGCGAAGGCGCAATGCAGGCGGACAGGGCGGAGGCCAGCCGCCGTGGGCGGGAGCCCGGCAGGCGGAGAATGCGACGTGGGGCGGGGCGTTTCCCCCACCCCGGGCTCCCTCGCGGTCCGTTCGGGCTCAGAGGGCGGTCATGAGGCGGTGGACGGCTTCGGCGAGGGCGGCGACCGGCGCCACGCGCGCGGCGAGGCGGGCGAGCGCGTTGTCCCGGCGTTCGATGTCGCCGTCCTCGGCCTCCGCCTCCTCCCGTGCGTCCGCCAGGTCACGGCGGGCCCGGCGGGCGTCGGGCAACGCGGCCTCGTGTTCGTCGATCAGCGCGGCGACGCGGTCGAAGAGGTCCGCGTCGGCGGACGGTTCGGACGTGCGCTGCACCTGCGACACGTTGCGTCCCATCGCGACCTGGCCGCTGATCTGCGCGCCGTCGCCGATGTACATGTTGTCGGACATGCCCTCTCCCCTGGTCAGCCCGCGGCCTCCTGGCGGACGTCGCCGCCGGGCGCGAACCCGAGCTGGCCGTTCACCGTGCCGCCGTTCATGATGAGCGAGTTGCTGATGATCGACGCCGTCTCGGTGCGGTAGTCGGAGACGTCGATGTTGCGGTCGTGCTGGAGATGGTCGAGGAGGGCGCCCATGACGCGGCGCTCGATCAGCCGGGTGTGCTTGTTGACGTCCAGCTCCTGGAGGAAGGTCGTGAAGGCCGGTTCCGCGGCGCGTTCTCGGACGGACATGCGGGCGCCGTAGTCGAAGGCGAAGAACCTCCGCCGGTGCCGCTCCGCGCCCTGCTGGAAGATCTCGGCCCACGGCACCGCCGCGACCAGCCGGAACGGGCCCGCGATCGCCTCGCCGACGGCGGCGGCGCCGCCCTGCCGGAGCGCCTCCAGGACGACCTCCGCCGGGGTGAACGACGGCAGCACGTCCACCAGTTTGAACTCCTTGCGGATCGGCGGCAGCGCGTTGCAGACGAACTGCGCGTAGAGCATGCGGCCCTGCACCGCGAGGTAGAGGAAGCCGGTGATCTGCACGCCCTCGTCCCTGGCGGGCACGACGTGCCGCCGCCCGTCGTCCGTCACGGAGGCGGCGTGCGCCTCCAGGGTGATCCGCTGGTAGCAGCGCAGGTCCGCCTGCGGATTGCGGACGAGGACCTCGACCGCCGCCTGCGACGCCTTCGAGAACGGCCGCCACGTCCTCGGATCGATCAGCGGGTGCCCCTCGTACCGCACGCCGGGGTGCGCCGGGCCGAACGGGCGGCGGCCCTGCACGCACTCGCCCTCGGCGACGACGTGGTCGTTGACCAGCAGGTCGACGGACTCGTTGGGCGGCAGGTCGTCGCGCATCGAGGTCAGCCTCCGCTCGATGGCGGCGCGCATGTCGACGGGGTCGACGGCGAGGGCCGGACGGTCCGCCCGGGCCGGACGGGCCCGGTCCAGCTCGATGACCAGGGACCAGACGCGGGTGCGCTTGTCGTCGACCTTCCCCGAGCCGACGAACGGGTTCTGCCGCGAGTACAGCGTGACGTTCCCGTACTGGGCGGCGCCGACCCGGTCGATGCGGTCGCTCCGGGCGTGCGAGCGCACCCTCGGCACGGCGACGGGGGCGTCCGGTCCCAGCGACCGCAGCAGCCAGACCACCGCAAGCCGGTGCACGAAGGAGATCCCGAGGAGCAGTGCGAACAGTCCCAGGCCGCCGATGAACCAGTGGTCGTGGCGGACGGGCTCGGCGAACCCGTCGCCGCTCACCTCGATGCCCGCCGCGCTCATCGCCTTCAGCATCGTCGTGCCGATGAACAGCAGCAGCGGGCCGCCGGCGACGGGAAGCGCGATGGTGACGGCGGTCTGGAACCGTCCGGCGCGTTTCGGCAGCACGGCCAGGGCGACGGCGAGCAGCGTCAGCGTCCCCAGCACCAGCAGGGTGACCTGCCACGACAGCACCAGCCCGACCACGATCGCGGCAGTGATCATCGTGTCCCTGACCAGCCGCATCTCCCGGGCGTGCAGGCAGTGCGCCAGCACCGGCCGCAGGTCGAACCCGTAGGACGGGACGACGGCGCGGTGCTGGTCGTACAGGAACTCCTTGATGATGTCCTTGGACAGCGCCTCGTCCCGGTAGGCGGCGCAGCACAGGTAGCGCGTCGCGTTCTGCATGCGGACGCGCTGCCCCGGCGTGTGGGTGAAATAGCCCCGCAGCGTCCGCACGACCCCCTCGTCAGCCGGCATCTGCACTCCCAGGAACGGTGTGGGCGGGCGGACGCTCAGTGAACTACGCGTGACGCACCGAGCACAACCGGCTTTACCCGGGATCATGAGAAGCGTTATACGGCCGATGGAGTGGCCGGAGACGGACATAGTGGTAGAGCATCAATAATCGGGACAAGGCTTTTCGGAAATGGCCCTGTCCAATGCCCTAGGGGGAGGCGACATTCAACCCTGCGGGTTCGCGACGCGGGGGGTGAAGGAGCCGTGGAAGCCCATCGGGACGTGGTGGCGCAGGTGGGCGACGGCGAGCGGCTCGGCCTCGACGTCCCGGGCATCGAGGACGAGCAGCCGCGAGCGGTGCTCGTCCGGGTCGTAGGCGAGGGTCAGGAGCCAGCCGTCGCCTTCGTCCGCGCCGGGCGCGCGGGGCACGAACACCGGCTCGCCGAAACCGTGCCCGGGCGGCAGTTCGTGGGTCGTCCGGCGGCCGGTGACGTGGTCGTAGGCGTGAATGCCGGTACTGGTCTCCGTCCGGCCGGCGAAATAGGTGTGGCGGTGCGGCTGGCCCGCCTGCCGGACGTCGGCGTGCGGCAGTTCCATGGGCCCCGTGCATACCTCTTGCTCTTCGATGCTTCCGGACAGGGAGACGCGATAGCGCATCAGCGCGTCGCCCCACGGGAAGTCGCTGGTGCGGAAATCGCGGAACCTCGTGGCCACCTGACCCCAGTCGGCGAAGCGCACGAACTCCACGACCACGTCGTCCCCGTCCTCGAAGGCGTTGACGAAATGGAAGCCGAGCAGGGCCTCGTGCTCGATGATCCGCGCTTTTCCGCCGTCGCGGGGAACGATCGCGAAGCACGTCGGACGGTGCGGCTCATAGGTCAGGGCGTCCGCTATCGATCCGGTTCCCAGCAGGATCGGCGCCGCCTTCGGAATCACGGGGTTGATGACGAACACCAGATAACGGCGGGTGAGCGCGAAGTCATGGTTCCACGGACTGTAGGGCAACGATATCCGCGGCATGTGGTGCAGCGTGCCGTTCGGATCGACCCGGTAGCAGCGCAGGCTCCGCAACCGCGTGAAGTCCATTCCGAAGTTGAACAGCTCGCCCGTCACCGGGCAGCGCGACGGATGCGCGGAGAAGGCCGACATCAGTTTCAGCCGTCCGTCGAACGAGTGCTCGCCGATCGTCTCCAGGCTGTCCGGGTCGAGCCGGTAGGGCCGTCCGCCCTCCCACAGCGCGAGCAGTTGGCCGCCGTGCAGGACCACGCCGGTGTTGGCGACGTTCGCCGGTGGCCGGAGCATGTTGCCGAGCACCCCGCCCGGCCGCTGGGTACCGAGCCCCCGCAGCCCTGCCCGCCCTTTCCGCTGCCCGTGGCGGTAATGCCGCGTCCTTACGTACCGATTTCGGTAATGGATCCTGCCGTCGCCCGGAAATGCGAACAGCGACAGCATTCCGTCGCCGTCGAAAATGTGGTCGAGCAGGGTCTCGCCGACCTGCCAGCGCCCCGGACCGTTCCGGTAGAGCGTCCCGACCAGACCGTCCGGAAGCCGCCCGTCGATCTCACCGATCTCGTAGTCGTGCTCCTCGGCGAGCGCATCGTAGAGCCCATGCCACGCCTCGACGCCCTCGACCGCTGCGGTCACGTCCGACTCCTCACAGGAAGAGGTCCCCGGTACAGGGCAGCGTGCCACACCGCTCATACGTAGTTCAACAGCTAACGACTATCGTTCACCAGGCAACTCCCCGACCCGCGAGGCGGGCGTGCCCTGCGGCACGGCCGCTTCATGCAATTCGGGGCAATGGCTAGGATCGTCGGAATGCCGAGACAGGATCGCAGGAAGCGTCGCCGCCGTGGGTAGGGCTCGCACGCTCGCCCAGGTGTTCCGGGGCTTCGGCGAGGGTGACGCCGCAAGGACATCGCCGCTCTATCGACGCGTCGCCATCGCCCTGAGCGAGTCCGGCGAGGCGTTGCGCGCCATTGAGGCGGCGCCGGCGCGCAAGCGGCATCCTGCAGTGATCCTGGCCGCGCTGCACGACCTCGCCCTCGCTGGACGGGCTCCGGCACTCGCCGCCGCTTACGCCGCTGCGGACGGCGACGCCGCCGCGGAAGCGGCGATCGAAACGCTGGTGGGAATGACCGACTCGGTCGTGGCCATCGCCGCGCGCCGGCGGACGAGGACCGACGAGGCCGGACACGGCGCCGTGCTGTATCCGGCCGTCGCCGAGGCGGCGCGCCGAGTGGGCGCGAACGCGGTCGGACTGATCGATGCGGGCTGTTCCGCCGGGCTCGATCTCACCGTCGATCGCGTCGGCATCGCCTACGGCAACGGGCAGTCGCTGGGCGACCCGTCGTCTCCCGTGCGGCTGTCGGCTTCGATCGTCGGGGACCGTCCCGTGCCCGAGCGAGCGATCCCGGAGGTCGTCGCCCGCGTCGGCATCGACCCCGATCCGCTCGACGTGACCGACGCGGACGACGCTCGATGGCTGCGGGCCTGCCTCCCGCCGGATCAGCCGGAACGGTCCGCGAAGCTCGAAGCGGAGATGGCGCTGGCGGCAGCGGCCCCACCGCTGCTGCTGCAAGGCGACGTCGTCGAGGTGCTGCCCGACGCCTTCGCCCATGTGCCGGCGAACGCCCTGCCCGTCGTCATCACGGCGTGGGCGCTGTCGAACCTCGCCCTGGAGAGCCGCCTGCGCTTCCTGCAGCGCCTCGGTGACGCCGCGGCCGGACGGGCGGTGGCATGGGTGTCCGCGGAGGGGGTCGGGGTCGCCCCCGCGATACCGACGCTCGGCGATCGCCGAGCGTCCGGCCACAGCATCGTCGGCCTGGCGGTGCTCGGGCAGTCGACCCTGGACGCCGAGGCCATCGGCCGTTGCTGGTCGCGGGGCCGCCTGCTGGCGTGGCTCGCGGACTCCTAGCGCCCGTCCGGGTTCGTCCCTTCCCAGCGGGGCTGTCAGTTGCGGGCGCCGCGTTCGCGGCGCCTGCGCAGCCGCAGCTAGCTGGTGCGGGTTCGGGGGCGGGGAGAGAGGGCGGAGCGGAGGACGCCGCCGAGGCCCTTGGCGGAGGCGGCGAGGAACGTCGTCCAGTCGAAGTAGTCGCGCCACAGGGTGATGAGGCCGTCGTGGACCTCGAAGGTGCCGCAGACCCAGAACTCGGCGCGCCACGCGCCCGCTTCGAGGACGTCGGTTCGCTCGGTGAGGACGACGGGGCCGTTCGCGGCGATGTTGTGCACGCGGGCCTCGAAGCCGGTGCCGTAGCGGGTCATGGCGCGCAGCGTCTTCTCGACGGCGGGGAGCCCGCGGGCGGGCGGCAGCGGGACGTTCTGGTAGACCATGCCCGGGGCGGCGAGGGCGAGGGCCCGGTCGACGTCGAGGGCCTCGAGGGCGGAGAGGAACTCGCGGACGATCTGGATCTCGGTCATGGACGACCACGGTACTTGAGGGGATACGCCAGAATCGGGGCCATGCTGTTCGGCATTCTGGGGCCGGTCGAGGTCCGTGGCGGCGGGGCGGAGACCGTGCCGGTGGGGGGCCCGCGGGTGCGGGCGCTGCTGGCGATGCTGGCCCTGGACGCGGGGCGCCTCGTGACGAGCGAGCGGCTCATCGACGGGCTCTACGGGGAGGATCCGCCGGCGGGGGCGGCCAACGCGCTGCAGTCGCAGGTGTCGCGGCTGCGGCGCGGGCTGGGCGACGCCGCGCTGGTCGAGGGGCATCCCGCCGGGTACCGGCTGCTCGCCGACCGGGACGCCGTCGACGCGCACCGGTTCGAAGCGCTGGCCCAAGACGGCCGGCGGGCGCTCGGGACGGGAGACCACGTGCGGGCGGCCGCGCTGCTGCGGGAGGCGCTGGAGCTGTGGCGCGGCCCGGCCCTGGCGGACGTGCGGTCGGCGCCGTTCGCGGAGGCGCAGGCGGCGCGGCTGGAGGAGGCGCGGGCGGCGGTCGCCGAGGACCACGCGGAGGCGCGGCTGGCGCTCGGCGAGTTCGACGCCGTGATCCCGGAGCTGCGCGACCTGCTGGACGCGCGGCCGCTGCGAGAGCGCGCGCGGGCGCTGCTGATGCGGGCGCTGTACGGGGCCGGGCGGCAGGCGGAGGCGCTGGAGGCGTTCGAGGACGGCCGGCGCGTCCTCGCGGACGAGCTGGGCGCCGACCCTTCGCCGGAGCTGGCGGACGTGCACATGGCGATCCTCCGCGGCGACCTCGAGGGGCCCGCGGCGGCGCAGGCGGCGGAGAACGTCCGGCTGAACCTGCCCGCGCAGCTCACCAGCTTCGTCGGCCGCGACGACGAGGTCCGGCGGGTGGGGACGATGCTGGCCGGGGGCCGGCTCGTGACGCTGCTCGGTCCGGGCGGGGCGGGCAAGACGCGGCTGGCGGTCGAGGCGGCGGCGCGCGAGGACGGCGAGGTCTGCTTCGTCGACCTGGCGCCCGTCGACCGGACCGAGGTGAGCAGGGCGGTGCTCGGAGCGCTCGGGCTGCGCGAGGCCGGGATGATGGCGGGCCCCGGCGAGCGCCCGGCGGACGCGGCGGAGCGGCTGGTCACGGCGCTGAGCGGGCGGCGGATGCTGCTCGTCCTGGACAACTGCGAGCACGTCGTCGCGACCGTCGCGCCGCTGGCGCACCGGCTGCTGAGCGCCTGCCCGCTGCTGCGCGTGCTGGCCACCAGCCGGGAGGCGCTGGCGATCACCGGGGAGGCGCTGTGGCCGCTGCCGCCGCTGGCGCTGCCGCCCGAGGGCACGCCCGCCGCGGAGGTCACCCGGTACCCGGCGGTGCGGCTGTTCGCCGACCGGGCAGCGGCGGCCCGTCCCGACTTCGCGGTCGACGACGCCAACGTGGACGCGGTGCTGCGGATCTGCGGGGCCCTCGACGGGCTGCCGCTGGCGATCGAGCTGGCGGCGGCGCGGCTGCGGTCGCTGCCGGTCGAGCAGGTCGCGAACCGGCTGGACGACCGGTTCCGGCTGCTGTCGCGCGGCAACCGGACGGCGGCGCCCCGGCACCAGACGCTGCGCGCCGTCGTCGAGTGGAGCTGGGAGCTGCTGGACGAGGAGGAGCAGACGCTCGCGCGGCGGCTGACGGTGTTCTCCGGCGGGCTGACGCTGGAGGCCGCGTCGGTGGTCTGCGACCTGGACGACGTCGACGAGCTGCTCGTCGAGCTCGCCGACAAGTCGCTGCTGCAGAGCGACGGGACCCGGTACCGGATGCTCGACACCGTCCGGGCGTTCTGCGCCGAGCGGCTCGCGGAGGCGGGCGAGGACGAGCGGTTCCAGCGGGCGCACGCCGCGTACTTCCTCGACCTGGCGCGGCGCGCGGAACCGCACCTGCGGGGCGCCGAGCAGCTGGAATGGCTCGGGCTGCTGGCCGCCGACCACGGCAACCTGCACGCGGCGCTGCGCCGCAGCGTCCGGCTCGACACCGTGCTCGCGCTGCGGCTGGTCGCGGCGCTGTCGTGGTACTGGTGGCTGCGCGGGCGGATCGAGGGCGCGTCGATCTCGTCCGAGCTGCTGGACGTCGTGGGCCTCGACCCGCCGGAGGGGTGCGAGGAGGAGTACGTCCTGTGCGTGATGAACGCGGTGTCGGCGGGCGCGACGGGCGGCCGCGCGCAGACCTGGCTGGACCGCGCCGAGACGCTGCTGCACGGCATCGACCGGGTGCTGACCTACCCGTCCACGATCGTGCAGTACGCGCTCACGGCGGGGCCGAGCCGGACGCAGTTCGCGGTGTTCGCGGTGCACGTCGGCCAGGACCCGTGGGCGCAGGCGCTGATCCACATGAGCGACGGGTTCCTGCGCCAGTTCAGCGGCGAGGTCGACCGCGCCGAGGAGGCGTGCACCGCGGCGGTCGCGATGTTCCGGGAGTGCGGCGACCGGTGGGGCACCGCGAACTCCCTCGACCCGCTCGCCCAGATCGCCGACTGGCGCGGCGACCGGGAGCGGGCGCTTGAGCTGCTGGACGAGGCGCTGGAACTGACCGGGCAGCTCGGCGCGCTGGAGGACACCGCCGACCTGCTGTACCGGCGCGCTGAGGTTCTCGTCCACGCCGGCGACCCGGACGGGGCGTCCGCCGAGCTGGAGCGCGGCATCGAGCTGGCGCGCCGGGCGGGCGCCCCCGACAAGGTCGCCGGCGGGTACAACGGGCTCGCGGGGATCGCGCGGACGCGCGGCGACCTCGCCGAGGCGCGGCGGCTGTACGAGACGGCGCTGACCCAGTACGCCTCCGAGCGGTTCATCGCGCGCGCGGCGCGCGGGACGGCCCTCGTCGGGCTCGGCTGGGTCGCGGCCGCCGAAGGCGACGCCGCGCGGGCGCGCGAGCTGTTCCGGGAGGCGCTGACCATCTCGTCCGACCACCCGATCTTCACCTACCAGGCCGGTGCCGCGGTCGGGCTCGGCGGCGCCGCGCTCGCCGAGGGCGACGCCGAGCGCGCGGCGCGGCTGGCGGGTGTCGCGGCGCGGCTGCGCGGACCGCAGGTCCCCGGGGACGCCGACGCCGACCGGGTCGAGGCGGCCGCCAGGGCCGCGCTCGGCGGCGCCCGCTACGACGCCGCCTACGCCGAGGGCGCCGCCCTCACCCGCGAGGAGGCCCTCGCGATCCTCGACGTCGGCGCCGGCCTCCCGTCGCCCGGCTCCTGGCGGCAGCTCACCGCCGACCGACCCGCCTCTGAGGTGCGGCCGGCGACACCGCCCACGGATCCGGCCGGCCACCGCTGACGGTCGCGCGCACGGCCGCGCACGGGACGGTCAGCGGACGGTGCGCGCCCCGTCAGCGCGCCCCGCGAACCTTCCGGACATGTACTCCTCAGCCCGCAAATGGGGCACGTTCGCGATCTGCTGCCTGCTCGCCATCGTGCCGAACATCGACCTGACCGCGCTCAACCAGGCCGTCCCGCACCTGAGCGCCGACCTGCACCCGACGGCGACGCAGATCCTGTGGATCGCCGACGCCTACGGGTTCGCGCTCGCCGGACTGCTGATCACCATGGGCGGAATCGGCGACCGGATCGGGCACAAGAAGCTGCTGCTGGCGGGCACCGCGCTGTTCGCCGTCGCGTCCACCGTGACCGCGTACGCGCCGAGCGCCGAGCTGCTGATCGCCGCGCGGGCGCTGCTCGGCGTCGCCGGCGCGACCCTGATGCCGTCGGGGCTGTCGCTGATCCGACGGGTCTTCAGCGACCCGAAGGAGCGGACGATGGCGATCGGGATCTTCAGCGGGATCGGCGGCCTCGCGGTGGGCCTCGGGCCGGTCATCGGCGGCGCGCTGCTGGACCACTTCTGGTGGGGCTCGGTCTTCCTGATCAACGTGCCGATCATGGCCGCGGCGTTCCTCGCCGGCGCCTTCGTGCTGCCCGAGACGCGCTCCGCCGTGACCGGGCGGCTGGACCTGGTGAGCGTGCCGCTGTCCATCGCCGGCGTCCTCGGCCTGGTGTACGCGGTCAAGGAGGCGGCGGCGCACGGCGTGGACGAGCCCCGGGTGGCCGTCGCCGCCGTGATCGGCGCCGTCGCGCTGGCCGCGTTCTGGATCCGGCAGACCCGGACCGCCGAGCCGCTGATCGACGTCCGGCTGTTCCGCCGCGCCGCGTTCTCCGGCTCCGTCGGCACCAACATGTTCGCGATGTTCGCCCTGGTCGCCCAGTCGCTGATCTTCTCGCTGTTCTTCCAGCTGGCGCTCGGCTGGTCGCCGCTGAAGGCCGGCCTCGCCGGGCTGCCGGGCGCCGCGGGCGCCATGGTCGGCGGCGCCGCCCTCGCCCCGCCGCTGATCAACGCCCTGGGCCGCGCCCGGGTCGTCGCGATCGGCATGCTGGTCGCCGCCGGCGGGTTCTCCCTCTTCGTCACCGTCGGCCTCGACAGCACCTACTGGGTGATGCTCGCGGGGATGCTGATGTCCGGCAGCGGGATGGGCATGGCCCTGACCACGACCGCCGACACCGTCCTCGCGTCGGTCCCGAAGGACCGCTCCGGCGCCGCGTCAGCGATCTCCGAGACGGCCACCGAGCTGGGCGGCGCCCTCGGCATGGCGATCCTCGGCAGCGTCCTGAACGCCGTCTACCGCGACTCCCTGCACCTTCCGGCGAACGTCCCCGCCCCGGCCGCGTCGGCGGCCCGCGACTCCCTCGCCGGCGCGTTCGAGGCAGCGTCCGCCCTGCCCGCCAGGGTCGCCGGCCCGCTCCTCGGCGCCGCCCGCGACGCCTTCGTGGACGGCATGCACGGCGCCCTGCTCTGCAGCACGGGCCTCGCCGCCCTGGTCGGCGTCTTCGCCCTGGTCACCCTCCGCTCCGTCCCCAAGGTCATCCCCGACGACACCCCCGCCGAGCCCCCCACCCCGACCCCCGCCCAAACCCCCCGCTAACCCCCGTCGGCAGGTATGGCCCGGTCCCGCTCCAGGGGCCGGGCCTCCTCGTTTGAAAAAAGTGATATCACTTTGCTATGTTGGTGATACTCAAGGAGGAGGTGGCCGGCGTGGTGGACGCTGGGGCGAGGGTGGAGATGCCGCGGCCGCGGATCGAGGAGCGGGCGGCGCGGGACCGCGGCGGGTGGCCGATGCTGGGGCTGGCCGCGGTGATCGTGCTGGCGGGGATCGCGGCGCTCGTGGCCGGGGTCAACGGGACGGGCGCGGCGTCGGTCGCCGGGGTCGCGGCCGGGATCGTGCTGATCATCGCCGGGCTGGTGCTCGCGCTCGGGCTGACGCCCGTCGCGCCGGGCGAGGCGCGGGTGCTGCAGCTGCTCGGACGGTACAAGGGGACGGTCCGCGAGGACGGGCTGCGGTGGGTGAACCCGCTGACGGAGCGGCGGAAGGTGTCGACCCGGATCCGCAACCACGAGACCGGCCTGGCGAAGGTCAACGACCTGGACGGCAACCCGATCGAGATCTCGGCGGTGGTCGTCTGGCAGGTGCACGACACCGCGCGGGCGGTATTCGAGGTGGACGACTTCGTGGAGTTCGTGGCGTTCCAGACCGAGGCGGCCGTCCGGCACATCGCGGGCAGCTTCCCGTACGACGCGGCGGAGCGGACGTCGCTGCGCGACAATGCCGACGAGATCACGGGGCAGCTGTCGGAGGAGCTGCGGCAGCGGGTCGCCTCGGCGGGCGTGGAGATCGTGGAGTCGCGGATCACCCGGCTGGCGTACGCGCCGGAGATCGCGCAGGCGATGCTGCGCCGGCAGCAGGCGGGCGCGGTCGTCGCGGCGCGGGAGCGGATCGTGGACGGGGCGGTCGGGATGGTGCAGCGGGCGCTGGACCGGCTGGACGAGGAGGACGTGGTGGACCTGGACGAGGAGCGCAAGGCGGCGATGGTCAGCAACCTGCTGGTCGTGCTGTGCGCCGACCGGGACGCGCAGCCGGTGGTGAACACCGGCACGCTCTACCAGTGACCGCGGGCAGTGGCGACCGAGCGCAAGAAGATCCTGCTGCGGCTCGACCCGGCCGTGCACGACGCGCTGGCGCGGTGGGCCGGGGACGAGCTGCGCAGCACGAACGCGCAGATCGAGTTCCTGCTGCGGCAGGCGCTGGCCGACGCCGGGCGGATGCCGGGGTCGGCGGGGCGGATGCGGGGGCCGGGCCGGCCGCGCAAGGCGCCCGGCGAGCACGGGGCACCGGACGGGCAGGGCGCACCGGACGGGCAGGGCGCACCGGACGGGCAGGGCGCACCGGACGGGCAGGGCGCACCGGACGGGCAGGGGGCACCGGGCGAGCGGGGCTCGCGGCCGGGTGAAGGCGAGGGGTAGGGGATGGTCGAGGTTCCGGAGACGCTGCCGGCGAGGATGTACCTGCTGGCCTACGACCTGCGCAAGCAGCGGATGACGGCGCGGGGCGCGCGGCTCGGGTACGTGCTGCGGGGCGCGGCGCTGACCGAGCTGTTCCTGGACGGGCGGCTGGAGGAGCTGCGGGGCCGGCCGGTGCCGGGCACGCCCGGCGCGGACCCGTACGGGCTGGTGGCGCAGATCTCGGCGTCGAAGCCGCGGCCCTGGCACCACTGGGTGCGCCGGGAGGCCCGGACCGCGGTCCGGACGGTGCGCGACGAGCTGGAGCGGGGCGGCTGGATCCGGGTGCGGGGGCGCCGGGTGCTGGGCCTGTTCCCGGCCGAGGAGGTCACCGTCCGGGACCCGCGGGTGGTGAAGCAGCTGTGGGGCGGGGCGTCGTCGGCGCTGCGGGGACGGCCGGTGGCGCATGTGAACAGCTATGACGCCGCCGCGGTGGCGCTGGCGGCGGCGGGCGAGCTGAAGTCGGTGCTGCCGGGGCCGGAGCGGCGGCGGCACAGGCGGCGGATAGCGGAGTTGACGGCGCGGTCGGGTCCGGCGGCTCCGGCGGTGCGCAAGGTGATCCGCTCGCAGCGGGCCGCGGCGGCGGCGAGCTCCTGACCCGGGCGGCGTGTCGCCCTCGTGAGCCGTGCCGCGGGGGCGACCCGCCGCGAGCCGGCGGTCACTCGATGACGAGCTCGACGGGGATGTTGCCGCGGGTGGCGTTGGAGTAGGGGCAGACCTGGTGGGCGCGCTCGACCAGCTCGCGGCCGTTCTCCAGGCCGTCGGGGAGCTCGACGCGCAGGACGACGCTGAGGCCGAAGCCCTTCTCGACGCTGCCGCCGATGCCGACCTCGGCGGTGACGGAGACGTCGCGGACGTCCTGGCGGGAGCCGCGGGCGACGGCGGCGAGGGCGCTGGCGAAGCAGGCGGCGTAGCCGGCGGCGAACAGCTGCTCGGGGTTGGTGCCGTCACCGCTGCCGCCCATCTCGCGGGGCGGGGCGAGGGCGAGGTCGAGGCGCCCGTCGGAGCTGACGGCGCGCCCGTCCCGCCCGTTGGCGGTGGCGACGGCGGTGTAGTGGGTGTCCATGCCGGTCCCTTCAATTGGTTGTCCCCAATTCAATTGGACACACTTAAAGTGGGTCCAGTGCGGAGACCTACAAACTTCCAAGGGTCGAACTTGTAACGGCCCACCACCGCCGGGGCGGGGGCGGGCGCCATAGCGTTCTCGGACATGGACCCCGAACGCGTTGTCTATCCCCTGATGAAGTACGTCGTTCTCGGACCCGCGATGCGGGTGGCCTTCCTTCCGCGGGTGAGCGGCCTGCGGAACGTCCCGCGGACGGGGCCGGTGATCCTGGCGGCCAACCACCTGGCGTTCATCGACTCGTTCGTGCTGCCGCTGATCGTGCCCCGCCGGGTCCACTTCCTGGGCAAGCACGAGTACTTCACCGGGACCGGCGTGAAGGGCCAGGCGACCGCGACGTTCTTCCGCGGCGTCGGCGCGATCGCGGTGGACCGGTCGGGCGGGCGGGCCGCGCTCGACGCGCTCGACACCTGCGCGTCCGTGCTGGAGCGCGGCGACGTCTTCGCGATCCACCCCGAGGGGACCCGGTCGCCGGACGGGCGGCTCTACCGGGGCCGGACCGGGGTGGCGCGGCTGGCGATGCGCACCGGCGCGCCGGTCGTGCCGGTGGCCATCAAGGGCACCGACCGGATCCAGCCGCGCGGTCAGGTCGTCCCGAAGCCGGGCCGCATCGAGGTGCGGATCGGCGAGCCGATGCGGTTCGCGGGGCGCGACGCCGGGATGCCGCGCGGGAAGGTCGCCCGGGTCGTCACCGACGAGATCATGGACGCGATCCAGCACCTGTCGGGGCAGGAGTACGTGGACGACTACGCGCCGCGCCCCGCCGACACCCCCTGAAAAACCGGTCGTGGCGCCCGCCCGGGCGCCGGTACGGTCCCGGTCCATGGACGAGCGGTTCGGACGGTACCTGAACGTCGTCGACGTCGAGGCGACGTGCTGGGAGCGCAAGGCGCCCGGGCAGGTGAACGAGATCATCGAGATCGGGCTGTGCGTCGTCGACCTGGAGGAGCGCCGGCGCGTCGCGAAGCACCGCGTCCTGGTGCGGCCGGAGCGGTCGGCGGTCGGCGCGTTCTGCACCGAGCTGACGGGGCTGACCCAGGAGGAGGTGGACGGCGGGATCTCCTTCGCCGAGGCGTGCGCGCTGCTGGAGCGCGAGCACCTGTCCCGTTTCCGGGCCTGGGCGAGCTGGGGCGACTACGACCGCAAGCAGTTCGAGCGGCAGTGCGCCGGGGGCGTCCGGTACCCGTTCGGGCGGCGGCACACCAACGCCAAGGCCGCCTACTCCGCCGCGCACGGCCTGCCGCGCCGGCTGGGCATGGCGGGGGCGCTGCGGCACGCGGGGCTGCCGCTGGAGGGCCGGCACCACTGCGGCGCCGACGACGCGTGGAACATCGGCGCGCTCGTCCTCGACGTCGTGGGACGCGGCGCCTGGCCGGACGGGACGGGCGTGACGGCGGGGGCCGGTGGGACCGGTGAGGCCGGGTCCGGCTGAGACGGGGGTTTGAGCGCGGGGCCCAGGGCACCCATCAAAGGGACGGACGCCGGAGACGACGGAGACGCGACATGGACATCAGCCTGGACCTCCTGCTCCCCCGGGAGACGGCGAGCGTCCCCGCGACGCGCAAGATCCTCGACGCGTCGCTGCAGGCCCTCGGGGTGGCCGAGAACATCCGGGACGACATCGAGGTGATGCTGACCGAGGCCTGCACGAACGTCATCAAGCACGCGCGGCGCGGTGACGACTACACGGTGCGCGCCGTGATCCACGACGAGCGCTGCGTGATCAAGGTGATCGACTCGGGCCGGGGGTTCGACGCCGCACGGGTCCCCGAGCCCGACGCGGGCGCCGAGACCGGCCGCGGCCTGATGATCATGCGGTCGCTGGCGGACGACGTGCGGTTCGACTCCTACCCGGAGGACGGGGCGCTGGTCGCGCTGGAGAAGCACCTGGACTACGCCGCCGGCAGCATCGGCGGCCGGCTGGCCGAGAGCCGGAGCCCGCAGGGCTGAGCGGGGCGGCGGGCGGGTCGCCGGAGGCGGCGCCCCGCCCGCCCGCCTACCGCTCGACGCGGAGCACGGCCACCGCGACCAGCAGCGCGGCGGCGGCGAACCCCGCGCCGGTCGTGAACGCGGCGTCCATGTCGTGCAGGAGCGCGGCCGTGTCGGCGTGCCCCGACCCGAACACCGTCACCATCACGGCCGACCCGAGCGAGCCGCCCGACCACAGCATCGTCTGCGCGACGCCGGACGCGGCGCCGGAGTCGGCGGGGCCGACGCTGCCGAGGATCGTCGCGTTCAGCGGCATGATCGACAGGCCGCCGCCCGCGCCCATCAGCATGAACGGGCCGAGCACCCCGGCGGCGTACCCGTCGCCGGGCGACAGCCGCGTCAGCCACAGCAGCCCGGCCAGCGCGCACGCCATCCCGGCGACGACCAGGGCGCGGGCGCCGAACCGCTGCAGCAGGCGCGGCGCGGCGCGGACCGTCGCGAACTGGAGCCCGACGAACGGCAGGAACGCGGCGCCGGCCTTGAGCGGCCCGTAGCCGAGGACCTGCTGGAGGTACAGGGTGCAGAAGAAGAACGCGCCGAAGTTCGCCCCGACCAGCAGCAGCTGGCACAGGTAGGACGCGGCGCGGTCGCGCCCGGTGAGCAGCCACAGCGGCATGAGCGGCTGGGCGGCGCGGTGCTCGACGGCGACGAACCCGGCGAGCAGGACGGCGGCGGCGCCGAACGCGGCGAGCGCCCGCCCGTCGCCCCAGCCGTCCGAGCCCACCCGGATCAGGGCGTAGACCAGCGCGGTCATGCCGGCGGTGGCCAGGACGGCGCCGGCCGCGTCGAAGCGTCCGGGGCGGCGGGGCGTCTCGGTGAGCACGCGCGGGGCGAGCAGCGCCAGCACGACGCCGACCGGCACGTTGACGAAGAACACCAGCCGCCAGGACGACGCCTCGGTGAGCACGCCGCCGACGAGCATGCCGGCGGCGGCGCCCGCCCCGGCGACGGCGGAGAAGACGCTGAGGGCGCGGACGCGGGCCTGCCCCTCGAAGTTGGTGGCGATCAGCGCCATCGCGCTGGGCGCTGCGACCGCGGCGGCGACGCCCTGCGCGGCGCGCGCGGCCAGCAGCCACCACCCCGCGTTCGCGAACCCGCCGAGCAGGGACGCGGCGGTGAACAGCGCGATGCCGGCGGTGAAGGCGCGGCGGCGGCCGAACACGTCCCCGGCGCGCCCGCCGAGCAGCAGCAGGCCGCCGAATGCGAGCATGTAGGAGTTCTGGACCCAGGCGAGCCCCCCGGTCGACAGCCCGAGGGCCGCCCGGACGTCGGGGAGCGCGATGGTGACGACGGAGGTGTCGAGGCCGATCATGAGCTGGCAGCCCACGATGACGGCGAGGACGACGCCTGGACGATGATGGACGCGGGGACGGGCGGCCGGCGGAGCGGTGGGCTCCTCCGGCGCGGCCGTCCGCCCGTGCGGTGCGGCGGGCACGGCGAACCTCCGGAACGAGAAATTAGGGAACGGCGAAGTACACTATGTGGGGAACGTACCACCGATCGGCACGAAAGAGAACGTTCGCGTTCACTATTTCCTGGAGCGTGCGGTGACCCCGGCCACCCGCAGGCGCGGCGACGCGCTCGAAGCGGCGATCTTCGACGCGGTATTCACGCAGCTCGAAGCGGTCGGCTACCGGAAACTGACCATGGAGGGCGTCGCGTCCGCCGCCCGCACCGGCAAGGCCGCGCTCTACCGGCGCTGGTCGTCCAAGGACGAGCTCATCAGCGACGCCCTCAAGCACTTCCTGCCCGAACCGCCCGCCGAGGCCTCGACCGGGGACGTGCGCGAGGACGTGCTGCGCCTGTGCCGGACGTTCCGCGACACGATCCACGTCTGCCACGGCGCGCCGATCCGCGTGCTCAAGGAGGAGGCCTCCGACGTGCACGGCGAGGGGCTGCTGCACGACGTCGTCCAGTCGCGGCTGACCGGCCCGATCAAGGAGGCGCTGTACCGGGCGCTCGCGGACGGCGCCGAGCGCGGCCAGGTCCGGCCCGGGGCGGTGACCCGGCAGGCCGCCAACGTCGGCCCCGCCGTGATCGTGTACCACACCCTCACCGAGTCGTCCGAGGTCACCGACGCGTTCGTCGTCGCGCTGGTCGACGACATCGTGATGCCGATGATCCGGCCCTGACGCCGGGCCCGGCGTCAGGGCCGGCGCGGCTCAGACCGGCTCAGAGCGCCATCTCGTCCTTGCGCGCCCTCTCGCCCTTGCGCGCCGCCTCGTTCCCGCGCGCCGCCTCGTCCACGACCACGCGGTGGTGCCAGTACGGCGGCGCGATGCCCTCCTCGCGCAGCACGCGGTGCAACCGCTTGAGGAACTGGTGCTTGATCTCGAACTGGTCGCCGAACTCGGTGGAGCGCAGGATGACGTGGAAACCGACGGTCGAGTCGTTGAAGTCGTCGAACCGCACCAGCACGTTCGCGTCCTCGATGCCGCCCTGCACGTCGCGCATGACGTCCTTGCCGACCTCGACCAGGAGCCCCTCCACCCGGTCGAGGTCCACGTCATAGGCCACCTTGGCGTACACCATCACCGACATGTCCTGCGCCGGGCGGTGGTAGTTGGTGAGGATCGTGTCGCTGAACCGCTGGTTCGGGATGACCTCGATGTTGTCCGACAGCGTCCGGATCGAGGTGTTGCGCCAGTTGATGTCGACGACGTACCCCTCCTGCCCGGTGGCCAGCCTGATGTAGTCGCCCGGCTCGATCGTCTTGGACGCGAGCACGTGCACCCCCGCGAACAGGTTCGCCAGGGTGTCCTGCAGCGCCAGCGCGACCGCGAGGCCGCCGACGCCCAGCGCGCCGAGCAGCGGCGTGATCGAGATGCCGAGGCTCTGCAGCATGATCAGGATGCCGATGCCCATCACCAGCACCCGGGTGATGTTCGCGAAGATCGTCACGTTCGCGGCGGTGCCCTGCCGGATCGACGCGACCGAGGTGACGACCCCCGCGATCATCCGGGCCAGCGCCAGCGAGAACACCAGGATCGTCGCCGCCGACAGCACCCGCCCCGTCACCAGCAGCGTGCCGTGCGGCAGCCTCAGCGTCTTCGCCGCGAACCACGCCCCGGTGAGCAGCGCCACCGGCACCGCCAGGTCCCGCACCAGCCGCGCCGCCAGGTCGTCCCAGGCCCAGCGGGTGTCCCCCGCCCGGCGGAACAGCCTGGCGGTCAGCATCCGCAGCACGACTGCGATCGCGAGCGCCGCCACCATCACGACGGTGGCGGCGACCAGCCGCTCCCAGCTCACCCCGTGGAAGGCGTGGTGCATCGTTCCTCCTCAGGGCGGCCCCGCGCCGCCCGTGGTCCGGCAGTGCGCAATCCTTGCCGCAAACCGCCCTCGATCGTAGTGAAACCTCGCAATTCTGCGAGACACCTCACAGCGGGGTTCCCGTCACCCGCCGGATACGATCGATCAAGTGGTAGGCGTGGAGAGGATGCGCCGGCTCGGGGTCACGGCGCTCGGACTGCGGAACGGCCCCCACAAGGTGACGGTCGACCGCGACCTGGAGGTCCGCGCCGACGACGGCGTCGCGCTGCTGGCCGACCGCTACGCGCCCGCCGACGTCGAGCGCGCGCCCGTCGTGCTCGTCCGCTCGCCGTACGGGCGGCGCGGGCCGTTCGGCCTGATGTGCGGGCAGGCGTTCGCCTCACACGGCTTCCAGGCCGTGGTGCAGAGCGTGCGCGGCGGCTTCGGCTCCGGCGGCGTCTTCGAGGCGCTCGACGAGCGCGAGGACGGCCTCGCCACCATCGCGTGGCTGAAGGAGCAGCCGTGGTTCGGCGGCACCTTCGCGATGCACGGCCCGAGCTACCTCGGCTACGTCCAGTGGGCGGTCGCCGCCGAGGCCGGTCCCGAGCTGAAGGCCCTGTCGATGCAGGTCACCGCGTCCACCTTCCGCGACGCGGTCAACGTCGGCGGCACCTTCGCGCTGGAGTCGGCGCTCATCTGGGTCGACCTCACCGCGCGGATGAAGAACTCGCTGTCCGGCATCACCACCGGCATCATGTCGCCGCGCCGCGCCCGCCGCGCCGCGCTGTCGGGCCGCCCGCTCGCCGAACTCGACCGGATCGCGACCGGCGAGCAGCAGCGCTTCTTCCAGGAGCTCCTGGTCAACGGCCCCGACACCCCGTTCTGGGACAAGCGCGACTTCAGCCCCACCGTCTCCCGGGTCGGCGCGCCGGTGAACATGACCGGCGGCTGGTACGACATCTTCCTGCCGTGGCAGCTCAAGGACTACGCCGCGCTCCGCGCCGCCGGGCACCGCCCCTACCTCACCATCGGCCCCTGGTTCCACGCCGACCAGCGGATGATGCGCGGCTCCGTGCACGAGTCCGTCGAGTGGTTCCGCGCGCACCTGCTCGACGACCCGTCCGGCCTGCGGGAGCAGCCCGTCCGGCTGCTGGTCACCGGGGCGGACGAGTGGCGCGAGTTCCCCGACTGGCCCGTCCCCGGGATGCGCGAGCAGCGCTGGCACCTGCAGCCGGCCGGTGCCCTCTCCCCGGGCGAGCCGCCCGAGTCCGAGCCCGACGCCTACCGGTACGACCCAGAGCACCCGACGCCGTTCCTCGGCGGGCCGACCCTGCTCGGCGAGACCCATCCCGTCACCGACCAGCGACGGCTCGAACGCCGCCGCGACGTGCTCGTCTACACCTCGCCCGTGCTGGACGAGGACCTGGAGATCATCGGCCCGGTCACCGCGGACCTGCACGTCCGGTCGAACCGCGAGCACACCGACTTCGTCGTCCGGCTCTGCGACGTCACCCCGGACGGCGAGTCCCTCAACCTGTGCGAGGGCATGCGGCGGCTCGTCCCCGGCGCGCCCGAGCCCGGCGAGGACGGCGTCCGCCGCGTCACCGTCGAGCTGTGGCCCGCCGGGCACCGCTTCCGCCGCGGGCACCGCGTCCGCGTGCAGGTCGCCAGCGGCGCCTACCCCCGCGTCGCCCGCAACCCCGGCACCGGCGCGCCCATCGGCACCGCCACCGAGATGCTCACCGCCGACCAGGAGGTCCTGCACACGCCGGACCACCCGAGCGCGATCGTCCTCCCGGTCATCCCCCTCCGCTGACCCGCGGAGCGCCGCGGGCGGGCGATGGCGGCGCGCCGCGGGTCAGCGGGAGCGGAGCGCCTCCAGCGCCTTGTCGGCGTGCGTGTTCATGCGGATCTCGCTCTTGACGACGGCGAGGACGCGGCGGTCGGTGTCGATGACGAAGGTCTGGCGCTTGGTGGGGAGCACGCCCAGGCCCCGCTTGACGCCGAAACGGGCGCGGACCGTGCCCTCCGGGTCCGACAGCAGCGGGTAGGCGAAGGAGTTCTTCTCCGCGAACTCCTTCTGCTTGGCGACGGGGTCGGCGCTGACGCCGACGGGATGGGCGCCGACCTCGGCGAGCTCGGCGACGAGGTCGCGGAAGTGGCAGGCCTCGGCGGTGCAGCCGGGCGTCATCGCGGCGGGGTAGAAGAACAGGACGACCGGGCCCTGCTCCAGCAGGCCGGTCAGGGTCCGCGGTTCGCCCGTCTGGTCGGGCAGTTCGAAGTCGTCAACGACGTCACCGACGTTCATGGGACGAACGTAGCCCTCCCGCAGCGCCGGCGGGAGGGCGGGGCGGGCCGAGGAGCGCGGCGACGCGGTCCCGGTCCCAGGCGCCGGAGGCGCCGGGACGGGCGGCGAGGTAGGCGGCGGCGCGGTCCGCGGACCAGCCGTGCGCCTCGCGCAGGCCGTTGCCGAGCATGGTGAGGTACGGCGCGGTCGGCGCGTTCAGCGCGGCGGCGGACGAGGGGTGCGGCGCGGTGAAGGTCAGCATCGGGTGGCCGCCGCGCTCGCCGACCCTGACGACCGTCTCGTAGCGGCCGGGGCCGAGGCGCTGGCGGCCGTGCGCGACCGCCTCCGACAGGTCGTGGTCGGCGCCCACGCCGCGGCGCATCTCCTGCGACACCACGTCGCAGAACTGCGAGCGGGTCAGCAGGTAGGCGCGGGCGGCGGCGCGGCCGGGCAGAGCCGGGTCGTAGAAGGCCATGCCGCCGCCCCACACCCGGGACGTCAGCGCGAAGTAGACGCCGCCGGGCAGTGTCACCGGCAGCTCGGTGCGCGCCGGGCGCGGGTCGCGGCAGCCGGTGTAGTGCCGGGCGCCGCCGGCGGGCCGCCCGCCGGACAGGTAGCAGGCGAACCTCGCGCGGAACAGGTTCGAGCCGTACGCGACGTACCAGAGGGAACTTTCGTCCATCCCTTCCAGTATCCACGCTGGTGAGAGGCCCTGGAGGGGGCGCGATGGGGAGAGCGTTCCGATTCGCGAGGTTTGACGGGGAGAGCGTCCGGAAATAGATTCCTGCGAGTCAGGTGTCTACGACGCAGATACCTCCAGGCTTCCCCTGTGTAGTCCCGGAGGATACGTCATGCACCGCACGCTGAACATCGCTCTCGTGTCCGCCTCCGACCTTGACGGCGAACACCTGCAGTCAGTCCACGTCCGGGATCTCGCCCGTTCACTCGCCCGCACGGACGCGGGCCACCAGGTCACGGTCTACGCCCGGCGCCAGGACGAGGACGCCCGCGGCCGGGTCCGCCTCGGACCGGGCGCGACCCTCGTCCACCTGGACGCCGGCCCGGCGCGCCCCCTGACCGACGACGAACTGCTCGAGCACGTCCGCGACTTCGCCGACGAGCTGCGCCGCCGCTGGTCCGGCGGCGGACGCCCCGACCTCGTGCACGCGCACGGCTGGATCGGCGGCCTCGCCGCCTGCGCCGTCGCCCGCGAGCTCGGCATCCCCTTCGCGCAGAGCTACCACGGCGTCGCCGCCTCCGAGCGGCGCGCCGGACGCCAGGTGCACCCGCACCGCGACCGGCTGGAGAAGGCGATCGGCCGCGGCGCCGACGTGGTGCTGGCCGGGCACGCCGAGGAGGCGGGCTCCGTGGTGCGGATGGGCGTCCCGCGGCCGTCGGTCGCGGTGGTCCCCTACGCCGTCGACGCCGACCACTTCGCGCAGACCGGCCCGGCGATGCCCCACGGCGACCGGGACCGGCTGGTGATGGTCTGCGACGACCTCCAGTCCGGCGACGTGGCGACCGCGCTGCGCGCGCTGGTGCACGTCCCGGGCGCCGAGCTGGCCGTGGCCGGCGGGCCCGCCCGCGAGGACCTCGAGAACGACCCGATGGTGCACCGGCTGATGATGCTGGCCAAGGAGCTGCACGTCGCCGACCGCGTCATCTTCCTCGGCCGCCTCCCCCGCAAGTCGCTGCCGAAGCTGCTGCGCACCGCCAGCCTCGTGCTGTCCCTGACCCCGGCGCAGCCGTCCCCGGCGGTGCCGCTGGAGGCCATGGCCTGCGGCGTTCCGGTGGTGGCGACGCCCGTCGGCGCCAACACCGACGAGGTGCTCGACAAGATCACCGGCCTGCACGTGCCCGCCGGGCGGCCGACCGTGATCGGCCGCGCGGTGCGCCGGCTCCTCGGCGAGGAGACCACGCTGCACGGCTACTCGATCGCCGCCGCCGACCGCGCCCGGTCCCGGTACTCGTGGGACCGGATCGCGGCCGAGACGCTCCGTGCCTACGAGCGGGTGCTGCCCGTCCCTGAGCCCGAGCCCGTCCCCGAGGACGAGGTGGAGAGCGAGACCGAGCGGGTCCCGGCGCTCGCCGGCTGACGCCTCCGCCACCGCAAGGCCCCGGATCCCTCCCCCCAAGGATCCGGGGCCTGCTCATGCAATCCCGGCCCAGCGGGCTCGCCTGGCGGCTCGCCCGCTGACCGGGCTTGGGCGAGCGCGAACTCGCTTCGCGAGCTTCCCGGTGGGGGCTCGCCTCCGGCTTCGCCCCCACCGGTCAGATGGCGCGCTCGCGCGACGGCCCGGGCACTCGACCATCGCCCTCTGAGCATGTTTTCGCAGGTCAGGGTATGGCCACACACTGTGAACACACTGAGACGCATTGAGATCGGGTGGCCCGTGCTGGGCGTCACCGTCGCCGCCGACCTCGACGAACGCAACGCCGCCCTGACCGACGCGATCTGGGACGCGCTGCCGTACCGGAGCCTGCAGGGGCACGCCCTCATCGCCGGGCATCACCTCTACCACGTCGCGCCCGTGCACGACGTGCTGCACCTGCCCGCCGCGCACCGGGTGGACCGCCGGACGGTCCCGGACGGCACCCTGTTCTGCTCGCGGCTCCAGCATCTCGGCATCAAGTACGGGGAGCTGACCGAGCCGATGGCGGCGACGCCGATCGGGCGGGTCGCGGAAGGGGACCTGGACGCGCTGACCGACGCGGGGCGGGCCGTGTGGGAGTCGGTGTACTCGACCAAGAAGCCGGTCGTCGCGGAGGTGCGGCGCGCCGGTGAACCGGGCGGGCACCGGGTGCCGCGCCTCGCCGCCGCCGACCCGGAGATGGACGCGCTGGTCGCCGACGTGCACGCGGAGACGGAGCGGATCTGGCTGGACGCGCCGCAGGAGCTGGTCGACCTGCACGACGGCCGCATCGCGTCGCGCGCCGGGACGCACGGGACCGTCCTGACGACGCTGCTGTTCGTCAACGGCGAGACGCGTCCGCTGGGGTACAACGCCTACAGCGGCCTGGTCCGGGCGGCGCACGAGGGGGTGCCGCTGGAGCCGCTGCGGCGGATGGCCCGCGCGCTGATCGCGGTTCCGGCCGAGTTCCTCGCCTACTGCGGGCTGGAGAAGCTCGGCGCGTTCACCGAGCGGCTGCTCGACGGCCTGGACCGGCTGGACAGGCGGCAGGACTTCGCCGCGGTGATGGCGCACATGGCGCTGTACGTGAACTGCCTGGGCGGCTGGAACCTGCACTTGTTCCCGTGGAACGTCGGCGACCATCTGCGGCAGGCCGAGGCCGCGCCGTGAGCCGCCCGCACCGGCCGGCGGACCCGGCCGTCGTGATCGGCGGCGGGGTCGTCGGCCTGTCGGCCGCGTGCCATCTGGCGGAGGCGGGCGTCCGGACCGTGCTGCTGGAGCGGGACGAGCTGGGCTCGGGCGCGTCGCGGGCGACCGCGGACGTCGTCCGCACCTACTTCCCCGGCAATCCGGTCGCCTCGGCGATGGCGGTGCGGAGCCTCGCCGCGTACCGGGCGTTCGCGGACCGGGCCGGGACCGCGGTCCCGCTGCGGCGGGTCGGCTACCTGGTGCTGTTCGGCGAGGCGGAGCAGGCCGCGGCGTGCGAGGCGGACCTGCCCGCGCAGCGCGCCGCAGGCGTCGAGGTCGAGCTGATCGGCGCGGACGAGGCGCGGCGCCGCAACCCGCTGCTCGGCGACGTCCCGCTGGTCGCGGCGGCGTGGTCGCCGGACGCGTACGTCACGGACACCGCGGCGATCGTCGGCGGGTTCGCCGAGGCGGCCCGGCGGGCGGGCGCGGAGCTGCGGACGGGCTGCCCGGTCAAGGCGGTCGACATCGAGGCCGGGCGGCTCGACACCGGCGACGGGCCGCTCGCCGCGCACGCCGTCGTCTGCGCGGCCGGGGCCTGGTCGGCGCCGCTGGCCCGCTCCGCCGGGGTGGAGCTGCCGCTCGGCGACCCGGTCGAGCAGGAGCTGCTGGCGTGCGGGCGGCCGCCGTCCGGGGTCCCGGTGCCGGACGTCCCGATGACGCTGCACGCGGCGAGCGGCCTGCTCGTCCGCAAGCGCGGGGACGGGCTGCTGGTCGGCATGGGGTGCCCGGGCGCGGACCGGGACGGGTGGCGGGCGCGGGTGCGCGAGCGGCTGGCGGAGGTGTACCCGGCGCTGGCCGGGGCGGAGGTGCGGACGGCCTTCACCGGCGTCCGCGACGCCAGCCCCGACCGGACCGAGTTCATCGGGCGGCTGCCGGGCCCGATCCCGTTCCTGTACGCGGCCGGGTTCTCCGGGCACGGGCTGTGCACGGCGCCGGCCGCCGGGGAGCTGGTCCGCGACCTGTACTCCGGCCGCACCCCCGACATCGACGCCGCACGGCTCGCCGCGGTCCCGGAGCGGACGTGACGGCCCTGGAGCCCGCCCGTTTCGTCCTCGATCCGGCGACACCGGACGTGCACGGGGACAACGAGCGGCTGCGGGAGGCGGGGGCGCTGGTGCCGGTCGAGATCGAGGGGGTGCGGGCGTGGGCGGCGGCGCGGTACTCGGCGCTGGAGGCCGTCCTCGCCCATCCGGACCTGTCCCGGGACGTCCGGCACTGGTCGGCGGAGGGCCGGCGGTCGCTGTGCCCGACCGGCACGCTGGCGCAGGTCGTGCTGGCCCGGACGATGCTCAACGCCGAGGGCGCGGAGCACCGGCGGCTGCGCGGCCCGCTGTCGCCGCTGTTCTCGGCGCGCCGGATCGCCGCGCTGCGGCCCCGTGCGGAGGCGGTGACCGCGGACCACCTCGACCGGCTCGCGGCGCTGCCGCCCGGCCCGGCCGACCTGCGGCGCGAGTTCGCCTACCCGCTGCCCTGCGACGTCATCTCCGACATCATGGGCATCCCGCGCGACCGGCGCCCGGTCCTGCATGAGCACGGGCACGTGCTCGCCACCACCCGGGGCGCCGCGGACGAGCTGACCGGCGCGCGCACCGCGCGGGACGCGGTGATCCGCGAGGTCGTCGACGAGCGGCGCCGGAACCCGGCCGGCGACCTGATCAGCGAGCTGGTCGCGCTGGAGGGTCGGGAGCTGACCGCCGAGGAGGTGTTCGACACCGTCCAGGAGGTGTACGTCGCGGGCCACGCGACGACCGTCAACCTGATCACCAACGCGGTGCGGCTGCTGCTGGCCCATCCGGACCAGCTCGCCCTCCTGCGCTCGGGCGCCCGGCCGTGGAGCGCGGCGGTGGAGGAGGCGCTCCGGCTGGAGCCGCCGCTGCGCCACTTCCCCATGCGGTACGCGACGCGGGACGTGGAGATCTGCGGCATCACGGTGCGCCGCGGCGAGGCCGTCCTGGCCTGCTTCGCCTCGGTCGGGCGCGATCCGGAGCGGTACGGCGGGCGCGCCGCGCGGTTCGACCTGTCGTCGGACGCGCCGCCGCACCTGTCGTTCGGGCACGGCCCGCACTTCTGCCTCGGCGCCCCGCTCGGCAGGCTCGTCGGCGAGGTCGCGCTGGAGGCGCTGTTCGCGGCGTTCCCCGGCATGGCGCTCGCGGCGGCGGAGGACGAGCTGCGCCCGGTGCCGTCGGTGCTCGCGGTCAGCACGACGTCCCTGCCGGTGCTGCTCGGCGGGCGGGCGCGGTGACCGCCGGGCTCGGGCCCGCGCTGCTGGACGGGCTGCGGACCGCCGGCCCGCGCGAGGCGCTGGTGGACGGCGGGCTGCGGCTGTCGGGCGACGACGTCCTGGAGATGGTGTCGGCCGCCGTCGCCCGGCTGGCCGGACGCGGCGTCCGCCCCGGCGACACGATCGCGTGCCTGTACGGCGCCGGGACCGAGTCGCTGCTCGGGCGGATCGCCGCGATCGCCCTCGGATGCCCGTTCGTCCAGCTGTGGAGCGGCGTGCCGGTCGAGGTCGCCGTGCGGGCGCTGCGGGCGCTGGACGCGTCGGTCCTGCTGTACGCGCCCGACCGGCGCGACGACGTGCGGCCGCTGCTGGCGGCCTGGCCGATGCGGGTCCGGCAGCCGCTGGACGGCGAGCTGTTCCGCCCGCCGGCGGCCGGGCCGGTCGGCGAGCCGCACCCCGCCGATCCCGGCGGCGTGTCCTTCGTGACGTTCAGCAGCGGGACGACCGGCGCGAGCAAGATCGTGGCGTACGCGCACCGGACCGAGGCCGCGCACCTGGCCGCCGCGCAGGCCATGTTCGGGCCGCCTCCGTGGCGGCTGCTGGTCACCCCACGCGCTGGCTACCTGCGGAAACTGTTCGCACTGTGGACGATGGCGGGCGGCGGCACCGCGATCCTGGAGCCGGACGGGCCGCCGGAGGACATCGCCGCGGCGATCGAGCGGGAGGCCGCGACGCACCTGATGGGCGGCCGTCCGGTGGACCTCTACGCGCTCGCCGAGCATCTGGAGGACGCGCCCGCCGACCTGACGAGCCTGCGCCTGATCGTCTACGGGGGCGCCGCCGCCGTGCCCGCCCGCACGGCGCGGGCGGCCGGGCGGCTGGGGCCGCTGCTGATGCAGAACTACGGGACGTCCGAGAGCGGGTTCCTGACCGTGCTGGAGCCCCGCGACCACGCCCGGCCGGAACTGCTGATGTCGGTGGGGCGCGCCGCGCCGGGCGTGGAGCTGCGCGTCCGCGCCCCGGACGGGACGGACCTGCCGCCCGGCGAGGTCGGCGAGGTGTGGGCGCGCTCGCCGCAGCGGATGCACGGCTACGTGGACGACCCGGCGCGCGCCGCCGCGGCGGTCCGGGACGGGTGGGCCCGCACCGGCGACGTCGGCCGGATGGACGGCGACGGGTACCTGTTCCTGCTCGACCGGGCCGAGGACCGGCTCCCCGGCGGCCTGTACGCGCACCCGATCGAGCACGTCCTCACCGGCCATCCGGCCGTCCTGGACGCCGCCGTGTTCGCGCTCCCCCACGCCGCCGGGCCCGTCCTGGCGGGGGCCGTGGTGGCGCGGGACGGCCGGCGCGTCGACCTCGACGGGCTGCGCGCGCTCGTCGGCCGGACGCTCGGCGACCGGTGCGAGCCGCGGCACCTGTGGGAGATCGACGAGCTGCCCCGCACGCCCGGCGGCAAGCCCGACAAGGCGGCGCTGGCCTCCCGGTTCGCCGCGGGCCCGGGCGCCGCCGTGTAGCCGGCCCGGGGCCGCGCGAGGCGGTTCATCCGTTCCGCTGGGATAGTGTGCGGGATGACGGAAAGGGGCGGCTGAGTGCTGATCGGCAGGACCGCCGAGCTGGCGGAGCTGACCGGCGCGCTCGACCGGGCCGCCGCGGGCGGCGCCGCCGTGGTGCTGGTCAGCGGCGACGCCGGCGTCGGCAAGACGCATCTGGTGTCCGCGCTCACCGCCGCCGCCCGCGATCGGGACTGCGCCGTGCTGGTCGGGCAGTGCGCCGAGCTGGGCGAGAGCATGCCGTACCTGCCGCTGGCGGACGCGCTGTGGACCGCGTCGCGCGGCACGGCCCCCGAGGCGGCCGGCGTGCGCGCGGCGCTGGAGTCCCGCCCGGTGCTGCGGCGGCTGCTCCCGGACGGCGAGGGCGCCCCGGACGCGGCGTCCGAGCTCGGCCAGCAGCAGCTGTTCGGCGCGGTGCTCGGGCTGCTCGGCGAGCTGGGCGCGCGCACCGAGGGCCGGGACCGGCCCGTCCTGCTCGTCCTGGAGGACCTGCACTGGGCCGACCGGTCGACGCGGCACCTGCTGATCTTCCTCAGCCGGGTGCTGTCGCGCGAGCGGGTCTGCCTCGTCGGCACGTACCGCTCCGACGACCTGCACCGCCGGCACCCGCTGCGGCCGGTGGTGGCCGAGCTGCTGCGGCTGCCGACGGTGACCGCGGTCGAGGTCCGCCCGTTCGGGCCGGCCGAGACCGCCGAGTACCTGGCCGGGCTCGCGGGCGGCGGTTCGGCGGTCACCGCCGACACCGTCGACCGGGTGCACCGCCGCTCGGAGGGCAACGCGTTCTACGCCGCCGAGCTGTACTCGGCGGAGAGCACCGGCGAGGACCTGCCCGCCGGGCTCGCGGACCTGCTGCTGTCGCGGGTCGAGCGGCTGTCGGAGGGCGCGCAGCGGGTCGTGCGGGTCGCCGCGGTGGCCGGCCGCCGCATCGACGACGAGCTGGTCCGGCGGGCGGCGGGCCTGGACGAGGCCGCGGTCGGGGAGGCGCTGCGCGAGGTCGTCTCGCACCAGCTGCTCGTCCCGGCCGGCACCGGGTACACCTTCCGGCACGCGCTGCTGCGCGAGGCCGTCTACGCCGACCTGCTGCCCGGCGAGCGGACCCGGCTGCACGCCGACTTCGCCCGGCTGCTCGGCGCGGGCCCCGGCGCCCCGCCGGACGGGCGGCGCGGGTCGGCCGCGGAGCTGGCGCACCACAGCCTCGCCGCGCACGACCTGCCGACCGCGTTCGCCGCGTCGGTGCGGGCGGGCCGGGAGGCCGAGCGGCTCGGCGCGCCCGACGAGGCGTTCGAGCACTACGACCGGGCCCTGGAGCTGTGGGAGGCGGTGCCGGACCCGGAGGGCGCGTCCGGCACCGACCGGATGGGCCTGGCGCTCGACACGGTCCGCACGTCGGGGCGGGCGGGCGAGCAGCGCCGCGCGATCTCCCGGCTGCGGCGCCTGCTGGAGCTCGCCGACCCCGCGGACGTGGTGCTCGGCGCCCGGATCCGGGACCGGCTCGCCGAGTACCTCTCCGACGTCGACGAGGACGACGAGTCGCTGGAGATGGCCCGCGCCGCGGTGGCGATGCTGCCGCCGGACCCGCCGCGGCCCCAGCGCGCCGCCGCCCTGTCCACCTACGCCCGCACGCTGCTGTACCGGGACGAGCACGGCGAGATGCCCGCGGTCGCGGAGGAGGCGATCGAGCTGGCGCGCGCCACCGGCGCCACCGGCGCCGAGGCGAGCCTGCTGGTGACGCTCGGGGTGTTCCGGGAGTCGCGGGAGGCCGACCCGGACGTGGTCGAGGTGTTCGCGCGGGCCCGCGACCTGGCGCTGGAGGGCGGCCGCGAGGTCGTCGCCCTGCGCGCCGCGTTCCACCACGCGCGGACGAAGTTCGACCGCGGCGACCTCGCCGGCGCCACCGCCGCGGCCGACGAGGCCGTGAAGTGGACGATGGACGCCGGGCTCGGCTGGAGCACCTACGGGACGGTGCTGCGCTGCCTGCGGTACCTGATCCACTACACCACCGGGGACTGGGCGGAGGCGGACCGGCTCGCCGCCGAGTTCGGCGTCCGGGTGGCGCGGGCACCGGAGGCGCAGGTGTCGGCGTACGCGCTGTTCACCGAGGTCGCGCAGGGCAGCCCGGCGGTGGCGGAGCGGCTGCGCTGGATCGAGCCGCTGTGGGAGCGGGACGCGTTCCTCAACTACGTCGCCCGCGGCCTGGCCGCCGAGCACGCGCTCTGGAACGGCGACCCCGACGCCGCCGCCGGGCACATCGAGCGGACCCTGCGGGAGAGCATCTACAACCTGGAGGTCCCCGTCGTCCGCATCGCGGCGATCGGCCTGTGGGCGCACGCCGAGCGGGCGGCCCGCGCCCGCGCCGCCGGGGACGGGGAGACGGTCCGCGCCGCGACGGAGGCGGGCGACGACCTGCTCGAACGGGCCCGCCGCGCCGCGACGACCACCTCCGACGGATGGCCCCGCGCGTGGCTCGGCGTCGAGGGGCACGCCTGGCTGGCCCGCGTCGAGGCGGAGCGGCGGCGCCTCGACGGCGTGCACGACGTGGACCTGTGGCGCAGGGCCGCGGACCTGTTCACCTACGGCGATCCGGACGGCGGGTTCGTGTACGAGGTGGCGCGGTCCCGGTGGCGTCTCGCGGAGGCCCTCGCCGAGAACGGCGACCGGGACGCGGCCGCCGAGGAGTGGCGGCGGGCGGTCGCGGCGGCCGAGCGGCTCGGCGCGGCGCCGCTGCTGGGGGCGCTCCGCGACCTCGGCGCCCGCGCCCGGCTCGACACCGGACGGGCCGCCTCCCCCGCCTCCCCCGGCCCGGCCGGGCCGTTCGCCGCGCTCACCGCGCGGGAGCGGGAGGTGCTGAAGCTGGTCGCCGAGGGACGCAACAACCGGGAGATCGCGGCGGCGCTGTTCATCTCCCCGAAGACGGCGAGCGTGCACGTCTCCAACATCCTCGCCAAGCTGAACGTCAGCGGGCGCACCCAGGCCGCCGCGCTCGCCCTCCGCGAGGGATTGTGAAAAAGGGGCCCGGAAACCGCACTTGAGAAATGCGCGCGGCTTGAGTAGATTCACTTCCGTGACTGCCGGGTCGGCCATGGGCCACGAGCGAGTGAGGCACCCGGCCTCCGAGTGAGCCGGAGGCGGGTGCGCGGCCCGCCCTGCCCTTCCCCTTTCTTCCTTTCCTTCCGCATAGCGGCACGTCAGCGGCCTGCCCGCGCGGGCGCCGCCGGACGCGGACCCCCTCTTGCCGAGCACGCCGTTCAGCGTGCCGTTTCCGCACGCCGTTTCACGCACGCCTTTCTCGCGTGCCGCCGCGTGCGCCGTTTCGCATGCCGTTCCCCGGCCTGCGCCCATTCCCCTTCCACAGTCGATTCGCCATGCCCGAAAACAGAGAGGACGACCACCGCAGAATGGATTTCAACAAGCAGGTCATCGAGGAGTTCCGCGCGAACGGCGGCCGCGTCGGCGGCCCGTTCGAGGGCGGCCGGCTGCTCCTGCTGACCACCACCGGGGCGCGGTCGGGCGCCCCGCACACCACGCCGCTCGGCTACCTGCCGGACGGTGTCGGGCGCGTCCTCGTCATCGCGTCCGCGGGCGGCTCGCCGAAGCACCCCGCGTGGTTCCGCAACCTCGTCGCGAACCCGCGCGTGACGGTCGAGAGCGGAGCGTTCGCGTACGAGGCGGACGCGGTCGTCCTGGAGGGCGACGAGCGCGACCGGGCGTTCGCGCGGGCCGCGGAGAGCGACCCCGGCTGGGCGGAGTACGAGGCGAGGTCGGGCCGGACGCTGCCGGTCGTCGCGCTGGTGCAGACCACGGAGGGGCCGCCGCCGGGCCCGGAGCGCCCCGGCGACATGCTCGTCGCGGTGCACGACGCGTTCCGCGACGAGCTGCGCCGGATCCGCGCGGAGGTCGCCGCGTCCGGGCCGGGGCTCGGTGCGCAGCTCCGCGTGAACTGCCTGGTGCTCTGCCAGGGACTCGGCAACCACCACGCGGGCGAGGACCTGATGCTGTTCCCCGGCGTCGAGCGGGACCGTCCCGAACTGGCGCCGGCGCTGGCGCGGATGCGCGAGGAGCACGAGGGGATCAAGGCGATCGTGGACCGCCTGCGCGCCCTTCTCGCCGCCGCAGCGCCCGACCGGGCGGCGCTCGCCGCCGACGTCGACCGGCTCACCGCCGACCTGGAGGCGCACCTGGACCGGGAGGAGGACGTGCTCGTCCCGGTCCTGAACGCCGCCGCGCGGTAGGCCGGAGCGGCACCGCGCCCCGCGCCCGCCGTCCGGCGGATCAGAGCAGGCCGCGGCCGCTGATCGGCGGCAGGTCGAGCGCGGTGAGCAGGCCGGGCGGCGCCGCCACGACCGCGGGCACCGCGTTGACCAGCCGCATCGCGGTCGCCTTCAGCCCCGCGGTGTTGTGGTCGCCGTCGCCGCCGAGCAGCTGGAGGTCGACGGTGTAGTCCGGTTCGCCGCGCACCTCGACCCGGTAGCAGCCGGCCCCGGCGGGCTGCGGCCAGTCCGGGGCGAGGTCGTCGCGCAGCCGCGTGACGTGCTCCAGGACGAGCACGGGCTCGCCGCCGCGCATCCCGCGCACCTCGAAGCGCAGCGCGGCGGCGGTGCCCTTCTCGACCGTCCCGGCGGAGACGTCGAACGTCTCCGGGGCGGGCAGCCGGGTGTGGTGCTCGGTGACCTCGTCCAGCTCCACGCCGAGCCCGGCGGCGAGCTGCCGGACGACGCTGCCCCACGCCATCGTCAGCACGCCGGGCTGGAGCAGCATCGGCGTCTCGTCCAGGGACCGGCCGAACCCCATGACGTCGAACAGGATGGTGCCCTGGTCGTAGGTGGCGTAGTTGAGGATCTCCATGCAGCGGACCTGGTCGATCCGCTCGCTGATGCCGGTGACGGCGAGCGGCAGCGCGTCGTTGGCGAAGCCGGGGTCGATGCCGTTGACGAACAGCGACGCGCCGCCCGCCTCCGCCGCCTCCCGCACCGGATCGGACATCTCCGGCGGGACGACGCCGTCGGGGAACTGCAGGAACACCGGGCTGCTGGACACGACGTTGACCCCGGCGCGCAGGATGCGGCACAGGTCGTCGATCGCCTCCATCAGCCGGACGTCGGCCATCGAGGTGTAGACGACGCAGTCGGGCCGTAGCGCGAGCAGTTCCTCCTCCGACCCGGTCGCGGCGACGCCGAGGGAGCGGCCGAGCCCGGCCAGCTCCCCGGCGTCCTTCCCGTACTTGGCGGGGTTGGACACCCACACCCCGGCGAGCTCCAGGTCGGGGCGGGCGTCGATGCCCGCGATCGCGTGCCGGCCGACGTTGCCGGTGCTCCACTGGACGACGCGGTACGTCACAGGTCCTCCAGGCCGAGGTCGAGGTTCGGGACGTCGATGCCGCCGTCGACGCGCAGCAGGCTGCCGGTGACGTAGGCGGACGCGGGCGAGGCGAGGTACAGGGCGGCCGCGGCGACGTCCTCGGGGTCGCCGATGCGGCCGAGCGGGGTGCTCTCCTCCATCTGCGTGCGCAGCGCGTCGTTGGTCATGACGATGTCGAGCGCGGACGTGGCGACGGACCCGACGGCGACCGCGTTGACGCGGATCCGCGGCGCGAGGTCGGTGGCGGCGAGCCGGGTGTAGTGGGCGAGCGCGGCCTTGGCGGTGCCGTAGGCGAGGTAGCCGCGCCCGGCGACCCGTCCCATGACCGAGGAGATGTTGACGACGGCGCCCGGCGCGGACGCGGTGGCCGACTCCAGGATGTGCGGCACGGCGGCGCGGGTCAGCGCGTGCGCGGTGCTGACATTGAACTGGAACGCGTTCTCGAGGTATTTCGGCGTGGTGTCCAGGAAGGCGTTCGGGATGGTGCCGCCCATGTTGTTGACCACGATGTCGAGGCGGCCGAGGCCCTCGACGGCGCGGACGGCGAGATCGGCCGCCGCGTCCGGCGCGCTGAGGTCGGCGGGGACGACCAGGGCGCGGCGGCCGGCCGCCTCGATCTCCGCGGCCACCTTGCGCAGCTGTTCCTCGGTGCGGGAGGAGACCACGACGTCGGCGCCCGCCTGGGCGAGCGCCACCGCGGCCGCCGCGCCGATCCCGCGCCCCGCCCCGGTCACCACCGCGACCCTGCCATCGATTCGGAACCGGTCCTGGATCACCGGCGTCACCTCCCGGTCGCTCGCCCGTGCCCGCCCAGCCTAGACAGAAACTAGAACCTGTTTCAATACGCTGCCCGCGGCGGTCCGGTCACGCCAGGAGGTCGATCTCCCGGCCCGCCCCCGCCGCGCGGGCGGCCCGGTAGGCCGTCCAGCTCAGCGCGAGGTCCTGCCACGGCAGGCCGACCGGCGCGTACACGGTCACCTCGCCGTCCTTCACCCGCCCCGGCACCTCGCCGAGCAGCAGGTCGCGCAGCGTCCCGGCGGCGTGCTTGACGTCCAGGCCGGCGCCCGCGAGCACGCCCATCTCGACCGCGAGCGGCACGTCGTCGACCACCACGCGGGCGCCCTCCAGCAGGTCGGCGCCCAGCTCGGCCTTCCCGGGCTCGTCCGCGCCGAGCGAGGTGACGTGGGTGCCCGGCGCGACGTCGGCGGCGTGCAGCAGCGGGCGGCGCGCCCACGTCGCGACGACGACGATCCCCGCGCCCCGGACCGCGTCGCGGGGGTCGGCGGCGACGGACGGCTCGGCGCCGAGCCGCTCGCCGTGCCGCCCGGCGAACGCGGCGGCGCGCTCGGCGTCCAGGTCGCAGACGGCCAGCCCGCGCAGCGGCCGCAGCTCGGCCAGCCCCCGCATCACCAGCTCGGCCTGCGCGCCCGCGCCGATGACCGCGACGGTGTCGGCGGCGGGACGGGCCAGCGCGTGCGTGCCGAGCGCGGCGGCGAGGCCGGTGCGCCACGCCGTGACGGTGGCGGAGTCCAGCAGCGCGAGCAGCTCGCCGGTGCCGAGGTCGAACAGGCACACCACGCCGCGCAGCGCGGGCCGCGATCCCGGGAACTTGGCGTTCACCTTCACCGTGTAGGCGGGGATCTCCTCCACCACGCCGGGCAGCAGCGCCGTGGCGGTGCCCTGCCCCGGAACCTTCGTCACGACGCGCCGCGGCGCGGTCCCGTCCTCGGCGGAGGTGAAGCCGCGGCGCAGCGCGTCGAGGCACTCGGCCGGGTCGAGCAGCGATTCCAGTTCGGAACGGGACAGAAGCAGTGTCACCGGATCATTCTCCCGCCCTCGCCCCGACCGTGTCACCCGGGCCGCCCGGGTCGCGCCCGCCCCGCACGTCACTCCGGACGGCGGTGGGCCGCGGTGAGCTCGTCCCATCCGTTCAGCCAGTCATTGCCCTGGCCGTCGATGAACGAACCGGGCGGCGGGGCGACACCGTGCCGGCGCAGCCAGTCGCCCGGCCGGCGCATCCCGGGCCGGACGCGGCCGTCGCTCGGCATCAGCTGCGGCGGGATCGGCCCCGGCATCGCCTGCGGGACGTGCGCCTCGCTCTCGACGTCGGCGACGTCCTTCTCCTCGGCCATCCCGATCGGGCCCTCCCGGCGGGCGTTGAAGAACTGGTTGACCGCCGGATGCGTGCTGGACAGCACCATCTCGCGCGGGCCGAACATCACCAGCCCGCGGCGGAACAGCAGGCCGAGGTTGTCGGGCAGCACGCGGGCGGTGCCGATGTCGTGCGTGACGATCAGGAACGTCGCGCCCATCTCGGCGTTGAGGTCGACGAACAGCTGGTTCAGGTAGGCGGTGCGGACCGGGTCCAGGCCGGAGTCCGGCTCGTCGGCGAGGATGATGTCCGGGTCGAGGACCAGCGCGCGGGCCAGCCCGGCGCGCTTCTTCATGCCGCCGGAGATCTCGCCGGGCAGCTTGTGCTCGGAGCCGGTGAGCCCCACCATCTCCATCTTCTCCAGCACGATGCGGCGGATCTCCGACTCGCCCTTCTTCGTGTGCTCGCGCAGCGGGAACGCGATGTTGTCGAAGATGTTCATGGAGCCGAACAGGGCGCCGTCCTGGAACAGCACGCCGAAATGGCGGCGCATCTCGTACAGCCGTCCCTCGGCGAGCCGGGGGACGTCGCCGCCGCCGACGTAGACATGGCCGCGGTCCGGGCGCAGCAGCCCGACGAGGTTCTTCAGGAACACCGACTTGCCGGTGCCGGACGGCCCGAGCAGCGCGGAGATCTCGCCCGCCGGGACGGTGAGCGACACGTCCTCCCAGATGACCTGCCGCCCGAACGACTTCTTCAGCCCTTCCACCCGGATCTCGACTCCCATGGGCACTCCCGTGCCGGGGAACCGGGGGGCGGGGGATCCGCGTCATATGTCCGGTCCCCCGCCGCCTCGACTGTACGACGCGGAGCGCCGCACGGGGAGGCCCATTGGACGCCGCGTCCAGCCGCGGCCGGGGCCGCCGCCCGGCCGCCGGTCCCGCGCGCCCGGCGGGCGCGCCGCTCTCGCGCCCGCGACCGGGGGCGCGCACCCATGGTGACAAGACGATCACCGGCACTTAGGCACTTTCTTCCCTTTCGTCCCCAATGACGCTTCTTCCACGATGTGCGGAACCTCCGGTGCACCACACGGGTGCGCCCGCTCCCCCCTGGAGGCACAGTGAAGATCCGTCACGCACGCATCGGCGGCGCCGTCACGCTGACGGCGACCGGGCTGCTGGCGACCGCCCTGGCCGGCGTCCCCACCGCGCACGCGGCGTCCCCGTCCGCCGCGTCCGCAGCGTCCACCGCGTCCGCCACCGGCCGCGCGTCGGCCGCGAGCACCGCGGCCGGGCAGGGCGCGGTGGCCGCGGCGCTCGCGCAGCGGCTCGGCTCGCACACCGCCGGCTCCTACCTGAACGGAGGCCGGCTGGTCGTCACGGTGACCGACGCCGCGTCCGCGCGGGCCGTCCGCGCCGCCGGCGCAGTGCCGAAGACCGTCGCGCGCAGCGGCGCCGACCTGAAGAAGGTCATGGCCGCGCTCAAGCGCGACGCGACCGTCCCCGGCACCGCCTGGGCCGCGGACCCGGCCACCGACCAGGTCGTCCTCACCATGGACGGCACCGTCAAGGGCGCCGCGCTGAAGAAGGTGAAGGCCGCCGCCGCCAAGCAGGGCGCGGCCGTCCGCACCGAGCGCGTCGCCGGGGCGTTCCGCACGTTCACCCGCGGCGGCGAGGCCATCTACACCAGCGGCGCGCGCTGCTCGCTGGGCTTCAACGTCCGCAGCGGAAGCACCTACTACTTCCTCACGGCCGGGCACTGCACCAACATCGGCACGACCTGGACCGACTCGTCCGGCCGCACGCTCGGCCGCACCGTCCGCAGCGTGTTCCCCGGACACGACTACGGGCTCGTCCAGTACACCTCCACCCCCGCCGACACCCAGGGCTCCGTCAGCCTCTACAGCAGCGGCACCCGCGACATCACCGGCGCCGCGAACGCCACGGTCGGCCAGACCGTGTACCGCAGCGGCAGCACCACCGGCCTGCACAGCGGCAGCGTCACCGCGCTCAACCAGACGGTGAACTACCAGGAGGGCAGCGTAAGCGGCCTGATCCGCACCACGGTGTGCGCCGAGCCGGGCGACAGCGGCGGCTCGCTGTTCGCCGGGTCGAGCGCGCTCGGGCTCACCTCCGGCGGCAGCGGCAACTGCACGTCCGGCGGGACGACGTTCTTCCAGCCCGTCACGGCCGCGCTGAGCGCCTTCGGCGTCTCGATCTACTGACCCCCGTCCGGTGTGCCGCCCTCATGAGGCGCCTCATGAGGGCGGCGCGCCGCACCTCGGCGTCAGGCCGCGTCAGGCGGGGACCTCCAGCGTGCGGTGGATCTCCTTGATGACGGCCGGCTGCTGGTCGGTCAGGTAGAAGTGGCCGCCCCGCAGCGCCGTCAGCGTGAAGCGGCCGTCGGTGACCGTCCCCCACCCCTTGGCCTGCGCCTCGGTGACGTGCGGGTCGGCGTCCCCGACGATCGCGGTGATCGGGACGGTCAGCCGCGCCCCGTCCCGGTGCTCGTAGGACTCGATCAGCGCGAAGTCGTTGCGCACGTACGGCAGGACCAGCTCGCGCAGCTCCGGGTCCTGGAGCGCCTCGGCGTCGGTGCCGCCGAGCTCCACCATCGCCTCGACCACGCCGTCGTCGTCCCGGTCCGCCACGCGCTCGCCGCCCCGGTCGTGCGGGGGCCGGGCGCCGGAGGCGAAGACGTGCACCGGCGGGGTCCCCCGCTCCTGGAGCAGCCGCGCCACCTCGTAGGCCAGCACGGCGCCCATGCTGTGCCCGAACAGCGCCGCCGGGCGGTCCATCAGCGGCGCCATCGCCCCGGCGACGAGCCGGGCGAGCTGGTGCGCGTCGGTGACGAACGCGTCCGCCATCCGGTCGGCGCGGCCCGGGTACTGGACGGCCTGCACCTCGACGGCCGGGCTGACCGCCTTCGCCCAGGGCCGGTAGAACACCGCGGACCCGCCCGCGTGCGGCAGGCAGAACAGCCGCATCGACGCCCACGGCCGGGTCTCGGGGCAGCGGAACCAGCTCACGTGATCAGCTCCTCCTCCTGGTACCGGCGGGACGCGGCGCGCGGGTCGTGCGGCAGCGGCCACGGCGCGACCCGCGGGTCCGGGACCAGCTTGGCCGCGGTCGTCTCCGCCGCCACCTTGAAGCCGCGGCGCCGGTAGTTGGCCATCGCGTTCGGGTGGTCGAGCGTACTGGTGCGCAGCCACACCCGCGACGCGGGGCCGCTGCCGCGGGCCCACAGCTCGCCGCGCTGCCACGCCCGCCGGGTGCACTGCTCGACGAGGTAGCCGCCGTAGCCGCGGCCGACGAACGCCGGGGTCAGCCCGACGAGGTGGATCTCGGTGTCGCCGCCCGGCTGGGCCTCCAGCTCGAAGAACCCGGCGATCGTCCCCTCGGCCATCGCGAGCCAGGTGGACAGCTCGGGGCGCTCCACCCAGGCCCGCCAGTCGGCGTGCGTCCAGGAGAAGCGGTCCGTCCAGCAGACGCGGGCGCCGACCATCGCGTACAGGGCCCGGTTGACGTCCGCGGACGGCACCCCGGCCAGGGTGAAGGTCATCTCGACGCCGGGCAGCGGCGCGGGCCGCAGGTCGGCGGCGTCGAGCATCTCCATCGCCCACTCGGTGACCGCGGGGATCTCCAGGGCGCGCCCCGCCGCCGGGTCACTCACCCATGGCCTCGACGAGGCTCTTCGGCCGCATGTCGGTCCAGTTCTCCTCGATGTACTCCAGGCAGGCCTGCCTGGAGTCCTCGGCCTTGGCGACCGTCCACCCGGCGGGGACCTCGGCGAACGACGGCCACAGCGAGTGCTGGCCCTCGTCGTTGACGAGGACGACGTAGGTTCCGTCGGCGTCCTCGAAGGGGTTCGTCATCGGAGTCCCTTTCCAGTGTTCCCAGGTGTCTGGTCGTTGACGTGCAGTTTGTCGAGTTTCACGGCGAGCACGGCGCCCATCTCGGCGGCCGGGGCCGGCTCCAGCAGGAAGTGGTGCTCGACGTCCAGGGGGTAGTCCTCGATCTGCCCCTCGACGAGCGGCCCCCAGTTGGACGGCCCGGTCGGCGAGTCCGCGGTGCGGCCCCGCAGGGCGGTGAAGAAGACGACGTCGCCGCGGTACCGGCCGGGCCGGTACCGCTCGGCCTGGCGCAGGCCGTTCTCGTAGTTGCGGTAGACGTTGACGAGGTCGTCCTCGCGGAGGGTGGCGAGGGCGTCGTCGCGTTCGGCGAGGACCGCCATGATCTGGGCCATGTCGGGGTTGCCGTCGTCGGCGACCATCCGCGCGTCGATCCCGATGGACTCCAGCAGCTCGGGCAGGATCTCGCGCTTCTCCGCCTCCAGGTCCTGGCCGTGGTAGGCGTCGATGAGCCCGAGCAGCCCGACGCGCTCCCCGGCCTCCTGGAGCCGGACCGCCATCTCGTAGGCGATGAGGCCGCCGAGCGACCAGCCCACGAGGTGGTAGGGGCCGGACGGCCGGACGGTGCGGATCTGCTCGATGTAGTCCCGCGCCATCTCCTCGACCGAGCCGGGCAGGTCCTCGCGGGTGAACGCGCTGCCCTGCAGCCCGTAGATCGGCTGGTCGGGGCCGAGGTGGCGCTGGAACTGCAGGTAGCTCCAGGCGAGCCCGCCGGCGGGGTGGACGAAGAAGACCGGCGGCCGCGCCCCGGCGGTGCGGATCGGCAGCAGCGTCTCGAAGCCGAGCCGGTCCTCGGGCTCCCCGGCGCGCAGGAGCGCCTCGACGGTCTGGTGGGTGAACACGTCGCGGGGCGTCAGCTCGATCCCGGCCTGGCGGGCGCGGGTGACGAGCTTCAGCGCGGCGATGCTGTCCCCGCCGAGGTCGAAGAAGCTGGCGTCGGCGGCGACCCGGTCGAGGCCGAGGACGTCCGCGACGATCCCGCAGAGCGCCTCCTCCTCGGGGGTGGCCGGGTCGCGGCCGGCGGCGGCCCCGGCGTAGTCGGGCGCGGGCAGGGCGCGCCGGTCGAGCTTGCCGTTCGGGCCGACGGGGAAGGTGTCGAGCCGGACGAACGCGGCGGGCACCATGTACTCCGGCAGCCGCGCCGCGAGGAACTCCTTGAGCCCGTCGGTCCCCGGCGCGATGACGTACGCGACGATCGTCTTGACGCCCGGGGCGTCCTGGCGGGCGACGACGGCGGCGTTCGCGACGGCCGGGTGCGCGGTGAGCGCGGCCTCGATCTCGCCCAGCTCGATCCGGAACCCGCGGACCTTCACCTGCTGGTCGGCGCGGTCGACGTACTCCAGCGCGCCGTCGGGGCGGTGCCGGACGAGGTCGCCCGTCCGGTACATGCGGGACCCGGGCGGGCCGAACGGGTCGGGCACGAACCGCTCCCCCGTCAGGGAGGCGCGCCGCAGGTAGCCGCGGCCGACCCCCGGGCCGGCGATGTAGCCCTCGCCGACCGTGCCGGGCGGCACGGGCCGCAGCGCCGGGTCGAGCACGTACATCCGCCGGTCGTCCATCGGGCGGCCGAGCAGCGCGCACGTCTCGCCGGGGTCGGCGGCCAGCCGGGCCCGCTGCCGGTCGATGGTCGTGTAGGTGGTCGCCTCGGTGGGGCCGTAGACGTTGCCGACCTCGGTGTCCGGGCAGGCGGCGAGGACCCGGCGGATCGCGGCGGTGGAGCCGGACTCGCCGCCGGTGAGCACCTCGCGGAGCCCGGCGAACGCCCGCGGCCGCTCGTCGGCGATCAGGTTGAACAGCGTCGTGGTGAGGAAGAGGCCGGTGAGGCCGTGCGCGCGGACCAGCTCCTCGACGGACTCGCCGGTGAGGTGGCCGGGCGGCGCGACGACCGTGGCGCCGCCGTGCAGCAGCGGCGTCCAGATCTCGTAGATGTGCGCGTCGAAGGCGTGCGGGGAGTGGAAGAGCACGCGGTCGTGGGCGCCGCCGCGCAGCTCACCGTCGGTGGCCAGGCCGACCGCGTCGCGGTGCCGGAGCATGACGCCCTTCGGCACGCCGGTCGAGCCGGAGGTGAACAGCACGCACGCGAGCTGCTCGGGGTGGCACGGGACGTCCGGGGCGGTCGCGGGCTGCGCGCCGGTCTCCGGGTCGTCGTCCACGACGACGACGTGCGCGGAGGTGTCGAGGCGGTCGACGCGGCCGCGCATGGCGGTGTCGACGAGCAGGACGGGCGCGTCCACCTCGGCGATGGCCCACGCCGTCCGCTCCGGCGGGTAGGCGTGGTGGATCGGCGCGTAGGCGCCGCCCGCCTTGAGCACGGCCAGGGACGCCACGACGGCGGCCGCCGACCGCTCCACGAGGACGGCGACGGGCGTCTCGCGGCGGACGCCGAGCCCGGCGAGGCGGTGCGCCAGCCGGTTCGCGCGCTCGTCCAGCTCCGCGTAGGTGATCGCCTCCCCGCCCGCGACGACGGCCTCCGCGTCCGGGGTCCTCGCGAGCTGCTCGGCGAAGCGGCCGGTCAGCGTGCCGGGGCGGCGCCGCGTACCGGACCCCTGCCAGGCGCGCAGGACGAGGTCGCGCTCGTCGTCCTCCAGCACGTCGATGCGGCCGAGGGGCAGGTCGGGGCGGTGCGCGACGGACTCCAGGATGCGGACGAACCGCCGCATCGTCCGCTGCGCCTCGTCCTCGCCGTACAGGTCCGTGCGGAAGTCCAGCCGCAGCGACAGCCCCGGGCCGGGGACCGCGGCGAGGGTCAGCGGGTAGTGGGTGGCGTCGTGGCCGTCGACGTTGTGGAGGGTGAGGCCGCCGAGGTCGGTGCCGGCGGCGTCGGGGTCGAACGGGTAGTTCTCCAGGACGGTCATCGTGTCGAACAGCGGCCCGGCGCCGGCGAGCCGCTGGACGTCCGACAGCCCGAGGTGGTGGTGCTGCATCAGCGCGGCCTGCTCGTCCTGCAGGCGGGCGAGGGCGGCGGCGACGGTGTCGCCGGGGCGGACCCGCACGCGGATCGGCAGCGTGTTGATGAACAGGCCGATCATCTGCTCGACGCCGGGCAGCTCGGGCGGGCGCCCCGACACGGCGGCGCCGAACACCACGTCCGTCGCGCCGGTGAGGCGGCCGAGCAGGACGCCCCAGCCGAGCTGGAGCACCGTGTTGAGGGTGACGCCCTGGGCGCGGGCGCGCGCGGACAGCGCGGCGGTGAGGTCCTCGGTGAGCCGGATCCGGACGCGGCCGGGCTCGGCGGTGCCGGGCTCGCCGGCGCCGGGCGCGACGAGGGTCGGCCCGTCGACGCCGTCGAGGGCGCGGCGCCAGGCGGCCTCCGCGGCGGCGCGGTCCTGCCCGGCGATCCACGCGAGGTAGTTCTTGTACGGGGCGACGCGCGGCATGCCGGTGTCGTCGCCCTCGGCGAGGTACAGCGCGAACAGCTCGGTCTGCAGGACGGGCGTGGACCAGCCGTCCAGCAGGATGTGGTGGTTGGTGAACACCATCCGGTGCAGGCCGTCCGCCAGCCTGATCAGCAGGAAGCGCAGCAGCGGCGGCCGGGTCATGTCGAACGGGCGGGCCCGCTCGACCTCGGCCAGCTCCCGCGCCCGCGCGTCCCGCTCGGCCTCGGGCAGGCCGGTCAGGTCGGCGTCCTCCCACGGCAGCCGGACGGCGCGGTGCACGACCTGGACGGGCGAGCCCTCCTTGCGCTGCCGGAACCCGGCGCGCAGGTTCGCGTGCCGGCGCAGCAGCGTCGCGGCGGCGGCCCGCAGGGCGTCCACGTCGAGGGGGCCGCGCAGGTCGAACACGATCTGCGCGGTGTAGACGTCGTGCCCCGAGTCGTACAGGGCGTGGAAGAACAGGCCCTGCTGCAACGGGGACAGCGGGAGGATGTCCTCAAGCTGCGACTTGCTCAATCCAGCTCCCATTCACCGTCGAGTTCGGCGGCGAGCTCGTCGATCTCGTCCTGGCTGACGTCGACCAGGGACAGGTCGGAGGGGGTGAATCCGCCCACGGGCCCGTCGGCGGGGGCCTCCACGACGTGCGCGACGAGGCCCCGCAGCGCCGCGAACCACCGTCCGGCGAGGTCGCGGACGGCGTCCTCGTCGAACAGGCCCCCCGCGTAGGTCCAGGTCGCGCTCAGCTCGGGACCGTCCGGCAGGTCCCGGGTGTGCGCGTTGACCTCGACGGCGTGGACGAGGCCGAGCGCGTCGTCCTGCCCGCCGCCGAGCGCCTCGGCGTCGGCCTGCCCGGCGGGCCCCCAGTCGGTGGCCTCGGGCACCGCGGACCGGCCGAGGTAGTTGAAGGCGATCTGCGGGTGCGGGCGGCCGCCGAGCCGCCGCGCGGCGGCCGGGTTGAGGTGGCGCAGCAGCCCGTACCCGATCCCGCTGTCGGGGATCTCCCTCAGCTGCTCCTTGACCCGCTTCAGCGCGGTGCCGACGGCCTGCCCGCCCTCGCGGACGTCACCGGGCTCCACCCAGCCCGCGTCGAGCCGGACGGGATGGATCGCGGTGAACCAGCCGGCGGTGCGGGACAGGTCGACGCCCGGCACGATCTCCTCGCGGCCGTGGCCCTCCAGGTCGATGAGGACGGCGGTGTCGTCGCACACGCCCCGGTCGCGGCGCCATTCGGCGACGGCGAGGGCGAGGCCGGTGAGCAGGACGTCGTTGGCGCGGCCGTGGAACGCGGCCGGGACGTCGGTGAGCAGCGGGCCGGTGACGTCGGCGGGCAGGGCGAGGGTGAGGTGCCGGGCCGTCCCGAACGTGTCGGTCTTCGGGGCCAGGGGACGGGCGCCGAGGACGGGGTCGGGGGTGGCGAGGACGTCCTCCCACAGCGGCAGCTCGGCGGTGCGGGACGGGTCGGACGCCTCCGCGACCAGGCGCTGCGCCCAGCGGCGGAAGGAGGTCGGGACGGGGTCGAGGGTCCCGCCCGCCCAGGCGGTGACGAGGTCGGGCAGCAGGATCCGCCAGGACACGCCGTCGACGACGAGGTGGTGCAGGGTCAGCAGGAGGCGGCCGGACGCGCCGGGGCCGGCGTCGAACCAGACGAGCTGCGCGACCGTCCCGGCCTCGGGGTCGAGGCGGTCGCGGGCGGCGCGGGCCTGCTCGGCGAGGACGGCGCGCAGCGCGCCGCCCTCCAGGCCGGTGACGTCGACGCGGCGGACCAGCGGCGCCGCGTCGACCGCGCCCGGCTCGGCGACCTCGAACTCGCCGTCCCGCACGCGGAGCCGCAGCATGTCGTGGTGGTCGATGAGGGTCTGGAGGGCCGCCGTCAGCGCGCCGGCGCCGAGGTCCGGCGGGACCTGCAGCAGCATCCGCTGGCTGTAGCCGGCGGTGGGGCCGTCCAGGTCCTGGAACCAGCGCATGATCGGGGTGGCCGGGACCTGGCCGACGCCCGCGCCGGGCGCCTCCGCCTCGATCCGCTCGCCCTCGCCGACGGGGCGCGACGCCGCCGCCAGCTCCTCGACGGTCTGGTGCTGGAACACCTCGCGGGGCGTGATGACCAGGCCGGACTGGCGGGCTCTGGACACCAGCTGGATCGCGATGATGGAGTCGCCGCCGAGGTCGAAGAACCCGTCGTCGATCCCGACCCGCTCCAGGTTCAGCACCTCGGCGAACAGCCCGGCGAGCGTCTCCTCCTCGGGCGTGCGCGGCGCGCGCGAGGACGCCTTCGCGGCGAAGTCGGGCGCGGGCAGCGCCGCGCGGTCGAGCTTGCCGTTCGTGGTGAGCGGCAGCGCGTCCAGCACCACCACGGCGGCCGGGACCATGTAGGCGGGCAGTTCCCGGCCCGCGAACGCGCGCAGCTCCGCCGGGTCGGTCTCGCCGGTGGTCGCGACGTAGCCGATGAGCCGGTCGTCGCGGACGACGACGGCGGCGTCCGCCACGGCCTCGTGCCTGGTCAGCGCGGACTGGACCTCGCCGAGCTCGATCCGGAAGCCGCGCAGCTGCACCTGCTGGTCGGCGCGGCCGAGGTATTCGAGCGTGCCGTCGGCGCGCCAGCGGCCGAGGTCGCCGGTGCGGTACATGCGGGTGCCCGGCCCGCCGTGCGGGTCGGCGACGAACCGCTCGGCGGTCAGCCCGGGGCGGCCGAGGTAGCCGCGCGCGAGCCCCGGGCCCGCGACGTACAGCTCCCCCACCACGCCCGGCGGGACGGGCTGGAGGCGCCCGTCCAGGACGTAGACGCGCAGGTCCGGGATGCCGGCGCCGATGACGCTGCCCGGCGCGGTGGCCGCGGTGACCCGGTCGAGCGCGAGGTACGACACGTGGACGGTCGTCTCGGTGATCCCGTACATGTTGACGAGCGTCGGCGCGTCCTCGGCGTGGCGGGAGTACCAGTCCTCCAGGCGTCCGAGGTCGAGGGCCTCGCCGCCGAACACGACGTACCGCAGCGCCAGGTCCGAGCCCGGGTTCGCCTTGTCGGCGGCCATGAGCTGGTAGAACGCCGACGGCGTCTGGTTCAGGACGGTGACCCGCTCGTCCACCAGCAGCTTCAGGAACTCGTCCGGAGACCGCGACGTCAGGTACGGGACCACCACGAGACGGCCGCCGTAGAGCAGCGAGCCCCACAGCTCCCACACCGAGAAGTCGAAGGCGTAGGAGTGGAACAGCGTCCACACGTCGTCCGGGCCGAAGTGGAACCACTCCTCGGTGGAGCGCAGCAGCCGGATGACGTTCTGGTGCGGGACCACGACGCCCTTGGGACGCCCGGTCGACCCCGACGTGTAGATGACGTACGCGGGGTGGTCGGGCGAGACCGCCACGCCGAGATCGGAGTCGTCGTAGCCGGACGCGTCCAGGTCGTCGGGGCGCAGGGTCAGGACGGGGTCGGCGTCCTCGACCATGTACGCGATCCGGTCCTCGGGATAGTCCGGATCCATCGGGACGTACGCGGCCCCGGCCTTCAAAACCGCCAGGATCGCCACCACGAGATCGGCCGAGCGCGGCAGCTTCAGCGCGACGAACTGCTCCGGCCCGACGCCCTGCTCGGCCAGGCGCCGCGCCAGCCGGTTCGCCCGCGCGTTCACCTCCCCGTACGTCAGCGACACGCCCTCGAACGACACCGCCACCGCGTCCGGACGCGACGCCGCCCGCGCCTCGAACAGCGCCGGGATCGTCGACCGCTCCACCTCCGGCGCCTTCCCGCCGGCCCACTTGCGCAGGATCGTTCGGCGTTCGGCGCGCTCCAGGATCTCGGCGGTGCCGATGGGCGCGTCCGGGTCGGCGACGAGGTCGCGGACGAGCCGCTCGAACCGCCCGGCGATCGCGACGGCGGTCGCCGGGTCGAACAGGTCGAGGGCGTATTCGAGGCCGGCCTCGATCCCGGCGGGCGCGCCGTCGCCGCCGTGCCGTTCCTCCAGGTAGAGGGACAGGTCGTACTTCGCCGTCCCGGCGGCGAGCGGTTCCGCGCCGCCGCTGAGGCCGTCCATCTCCAGGCGCGCCTCGGGGTTGTTCTGGAACGACAGGGCGACCTGGAACAGCGGGTGCCGGGACATCGACCGCGCCGGGTTCAGCACCTCGACGAGCCGCTCGAACGGCAGGTCCTGGTGGCCGTAGGCGGCGAGGTCGGTCTCCTTCACCCGCGCGACCAGCTCGCGGAACGACGGGTCGCCCGAGGTGTCGGTCCGCAGGACGAGCATGTTGACGAACATGCCGACGAGATCGTCCAGGGCCTCGTCGGTGCGGCCCGCGATCGGCGACCCGACCGGCACGTCCGTGCCCGCGCCGAGCCGGGTCAGCAGCGCCGCGAACGCGGCCTGCATGACCATGAACAGGCTCGCGCCGCTCTCCCGGGCGAGGCGCAGCAGCCCCGCGTGCAGCTCGGCGTCCAGCTCGAAGGCGTGCGTGCCGCCCCGGTAGGACGCCTCCGGCGGGCGCGGCCGGTCGGTGGGCAGCCGCAGCTCCTCCGGCAGCCCGGCGAGCGCGTCCCGCCAGTACGCGATCTGCCGGGAGATCAGGCTGTCCGGGTCGTCCTCCGACCCGAACAGCTCGCGCTGCCAGAGCGTGTAGTCGGCGTACTGGACGGGCAGCGGCGCCCAGTCCGGCGTCCGGCCCTCCGCACGCGCCGCGTAGGCCGCGAGGACGTCGCGGGCCAGCGGCGCCATCGACCAGCCGTCCGCCGCGATGTGGTGCAGCACCAGCACCAGGACGTGGGCACCCCTGTCGTGCGTGTCACCGTCGAGGGCGAACAGCCGGGCCCGCAGCGGCGGCTCCACCGACAGGTCGAAGCCCCGCCCGGCCTCGGCGGCGAGCGCCGCCGGAAGCGACGCCTCCGCGACGGGGGCGACGTCGAGGCGCGGCCGGGCCGCGGCCGGGTCCAGGACGAGCTGGCGGGCGCTGCCGGACCCGTCCGGGAAGATCGTCCGCAGCGCCTCGTGCCGCCCGACGACGTCGGCGAGGGCGGCGCGCAGCGCGTCCAGGTCGAGGGCGCCCTCCAGCCGCAGCGCGGCCGGCATCGTGAACGTCGCGGACGCCCCCTCGAACCGGTTGAGGAACCAGAGCCGCTGCTGCGCGTACGACAGCGGCACGACCTCGGGGCGCTCGGCGCGCCGCAGCGGCGGCCGCACGTCCCCGCCGGCCCCGGCGAGCCGCTCGGCGAGGCCCGCGACCGTCGGGGCCTCGAACAGCGCCCGGACGGGCAGCTCGGCGCGGAGCGCGGTCCGGATCCGGCCGACGAGGCGGGTCGCGGTGAGCGAGTCGCCGCCGAGGTCGAAGAACCCGTCGTCGACGCCGACCCGCGGCACGCCGAGGATCTCCGCGAACAGCCCGCAGAGGATCTCCTCCTGCGGGGAGCGCGGCGCGCGGCTCACCGGCGCGCCGCCGTCGGGCGCGGGCAGCGCGGACCGGTCCAGCTTCCCGTTCACGGTCAGCGGCAGCGCGTCCAGCACGGTGAACGCCGGGACCATGTAGTCGGGCAGCCGCTCGGCCGCGAACCGCCGCAGCGCGGCGGCGTCCAGGCCCGCCGTCCGGTCCGCGGGCACCACGTAGGCGGCGAGCCGCCGGTCCCCGGGCCGGTCCTCGCGGACGACCACGGCGGCCCGCGCGACCCCGTCGAACCCGGCGACGACGGCCTCGATCTCCCCCGGCTCTACCCGGAACCCGCGGATCTTGACCTGGTCGTCGGCGCGGCCGAGGTACTCGACGGTGCCGTCGGGGAGCCAGCGGGCGAGGTCGCCGGTCCGGTACATGCGGTCGCCCGGCGCGCCGAACGGGTCGGCGACGAACCGCTCCGCGGACAGCGCCGGCCGCCCCAGGTAGCCGCGCGCGAGCTGCGCGCCCGCGAGGTACAGCTCGCCGGGGACGCCCGCGGGCGCGGGCTGGAGCGCCGCGTCCAGCACGTAGGCGCGGGTGTTGCGGTGCGGCCCGCCGATGGAGACCCGCTCGGACCGCGCGACGACCTGGTTCATCGTGTCGATGGTCGACTCGGTCGGGCCGTAGAGGTTCCGCGTCGTCAGGCCGGGGACCGCGCGCAGCTCGCTCCAGAGCGCGTCGGTGACGGCCTCGCCGCCGAGCAGCAGGTGCGAGGGCAGGTGCCGGCCGTCGCCGTCGAGCAGGCCCGCCTCGCGGAGCGAGGCGAAGTGCGACGGCGTCGTGTTGACCAGGTCGATCCGCGCGCGCGCCACGTACGCCGTGTACGCCTCGACGTCCCGGCGCGTCGCGTCGTCGATGAGGTGCAGCTCGTGGCCGTGCATCATCCACAGCAGCCCGTGCCAGGACGTGTCGAACGAGAACGACGCGAGGTGCGCGAACCGCATCCGGCGCCCGCCGGCCGCCGCGACCGCCGGGTCGATGAACGCGTCCCGGTGCGCCTCGAAGTAGTTCAGGACGCCGGTGTGCGGGATCGTCACGCCCTTGGGGCGCCCCGTCGAGCCCGAGGTGTAGATGACGTAGGCGGCGTTGCCCGCGCGCAGCGGCCGGACCCGGTCGGCGTCGGCGGGGTCACCGGGGTCGTGCTCGGGCCCGCCCCCGCCCAGCGGCAGGTCCTCGGCCGTGATGGTGAGGGCGGGACGGCAGTCGTCCAGCATGTACGCGATGCGGTCCGCCGGATACTCGGGATCGACCGGCACGTACGCGGCGCCCGCCTTCAGCACGCCGAGGATCGCCACGACGATCTCGGGCGTGCGCGGCAGGACGATCGCGACGCGGTCCTCGGCGCCGATCCCCCGCGCGATCAGCTCGCGCGCGAGCCGGTTGGCGCGCCCGTTCAGCTCCGCGTAGGTGAGGGACGCGTCGCCGCACACGAGGGCGGTCTCGCCGGGAGTGCGGGCGGCCTGCGCCTCGAACAGCGCGGGCAGCGTGCCGGACGGGACGGCGGCGGCGGTGTCGTTCCAGCGCGCCAGGGCGGCGCGCTCGTCCTCGCCCGCCAGCGCGACCGCGCCGATGAGCCGGGACGAGTCCTCCGCGAACGCCTCCAGGAAGCGGCGGACGCGGGCCAGCAGCGCCTCGACGACCTCCCGCTCGAACACGTCGGGCCGGTAGTGCAGGCGCAGCGACAGCCGGTCGTCGGGCACGGCGACGAACGACAGCGGGAAGTGGGTCGCGTCGTAGGAGTCGGCGGCGGCGATGCGGACCCCGTTCAGCGAGCCGTCCAGCATGGCCGGGTCGAACGGGTAGTTCTCCAGCACCGTCATCGTGTCGAACAGCGCGCCGCCGCGGCCCGCGACCCGCTGGATGTCGGTGAGACCGAGGTGGTGGTGCGCCAGCAGCGCGGTCTGCTCCTCCTGGAGCCGTTCCATCAGCGCGGCGAGGGACTCGTCCGGGCGGTGCCGGACGCGGATCGGCAGCGTGTTGATGAACAGGCCGATCATCTGCTCGATGCCGGGCAGCTCCGGCGGGCGGCCCGACACGGTCGCGCCGAACACCACGTCCTCGCTGCCGAGGAGCCGGCCGAGGACCAGGCCCCACGCGCCCTGCAGGACGGTGCTGAGCGTGACGCCGTGCCGGCGGGCGGCGCGGGACAGCCGGCGGGTGGTGCGCTCGTCCAGCTCGGTGGCGGTGCGCTCCGGCGGGCGCGGCGCGCGGGCGGCGGCCTCCGGCGCGACGAGGCTCGGCTCCTCCACCCCGTCGAGGGCGCGGCGCCACGCCTCCTCGGCGGCGGCGCGGTCCTGCTTCGCGAGCCACGCCAGGTAGTTCTTGTACGGGGTGACGCGCGGGAACCCGGCGTCGTGGCCGCCCTGCACGTACAGCATGAACAGCTCGGTCGCCAGGATCGGCGTGGACCAGCCGTCCAGCAGGATGTGGTGGTTGGTGAAGATCAGCCGGTACCGCTCCGGGGCCGTCCGGACGAGCACGAACCGCAGCAGCGGCGGCGCGGTCATGTCGAAGCCGCGCGCCCGCTCCCGCGCCACGATCGCGTCGGCCTCGGCGGCGTCCGCCGCCTCCGTCTCCTCCCACGGCAGCTCGACGGTGCGCGGCACGACCTGCACGGGCCGCGACAGGTCCTCGTGCCAGAACGCGGCGCGCAGGTTGGAGTGCCGGCGCAGCAGCGTCTCGGCGGCCGTCCGCAGCGCCCCGGCGTCCACCGGCCCTTCGAGGTCGAGCACGATCTGCGCGGTGTAGACGTCCCTGCCATCCCCGCCGTCCCCGCCGTCCGCGCCGTCGCCGGTGCCGCCGTCGGCGTCGAACAGCGCGTGGAAGAAGAAGCCCTGCTGCAAGGGAGACAGCGGCAGGATGTCCTCGAGGTCCCCCCGGTTCACGACTGGCCCCTCCACGCGTTCTGCAGCTTGTCGATCTCGCTCTGGTCCAGGTCCACGAGCAGGTCGGACGGGGTGAACCCGCCGGCGGGCGCGGTGTCGCCGGCGGCGGCGACGTGCGCGACGAGGCCGCGCAGCGCGGTGAACCAGCCGTCGGCCAGCTCCCGGACGGCGGCCTGCTCCAGCAGCCCGCCGGGCCACGTCCACGTCGCCGACAGCACCGGCCCGCCGGGGACGTCGCGGGTGATCGCGTTGATCTCCAGGGCGTGCGCGACCGGCATCCGCGGGTCCTCGCCCGCGGGCGTCTCCTCGGGCGCGATCGTCCAGCCGCCGTCCCCGTCGCCGGGCGCGACGCGGCCGAGGTAGTTGAACGCGATCGGCGCGGCGGGCGGCTCGGCGAGCTCCTCGGCGGCCTCGCCGCCGCCGTAGCGCAGGAGCCCGTAGCCGATGCCGCCGTCCGGGACGGCGCGGAGCTGCTCCTTCACCTTCTTGATCGCGGTGCCGACGGCGGCGCCGCCGTCGCGGACCGCGGCCCAGTCGGCGGTGCCGGCGTCGAGCCGGACGGGGTGGATGGAGGTGAACCAGCCGGCGGTGCGGGACAGGTCCACGCCCGGCACCACGTCCTCGCGGCCGTGGCCTTCGAGGTCGATGAGCACGTCGGTGCCGCGGCCGGCGCCGTGGTGGCGGCGCCACTGCGCGACGGCGAGCGCGAGGCCGGTGAGCAGGACGTCGTTGGCGCGGCCGTGGAACGCGGCGGGGACGTCGGTGAGCAGCGGGCCGGTGACGTCGGCGGGCAGCTCCACGGTCAGCGACCGGGCGCGGGCGGCGATGTCCACGCGCGGGTCGAGGGCGCGCGGGGCGAGCCGCTGGGGCGGGCCGTCCACGATGTCGAGCCAGTCCTCCAGCTCGTCCCCGCGGTCGGCGGCGGTGGCGGTGAGCCGCTGCGCCCACCGGCGGAACGAGGTCGGGACGGGGTCGAGGGTCCCGCCCGCCCAGGCGGTGACGAGGTCGGGCAGCAGGATCCGCCAGGTGACGCCGTCGACGACGAGGTGGTGCAGGACGACGAGGAGGCGGCCCTGGTCGCGGCCCGCGTCGAACCAGACGAGCTGCGCCGTCGTCCCCGCCTCGGGGTCGAGGCGGTCGCGCGCGGCGGCGGCCTGCTCGGCGATGACCACGGCGAGCTTGTCGGCGTCGAGGCCCGCGACGTCCACCCGGGTGACGAGGGCGGCGGCGTCCACGGCGCCGGCCTGCCGGACCACCGGCTGCCACCGGTCGCCGTCGACGTCCAGGCGGAGCCGGAGGACGTCGTGGTGGTCCAGGACGGTCTGGAACGCGGCCGTGAGGTCCTCGGCGCCGAGCGCGGGCGGGGTGCGCAGCAGCATCGACTGGTGGAAGCCCCTGATCAGGGACGCGTCGCCGCCGACCCGGTCGCGGAGCCACGCGACGATCGGGGTGACCGGGACCGGTCCGACGCCCGCGCCGGGCGCCTCGGCCTCGACGCGCTCGTCCTCGCCGACCGGCCGCGCGATCGCGGCGAGCTCCTCGACGGTCTGGTGCTGGAACACGTCGCGGGGCGTGATGACCAGGCCGGACTGGCGGGCCCGCGAGACGAGCTGGATCGCGATGATGGAGTCGCCGCCGAGGTCGAAGAACCCGTCGTCGATCCCGACCCGCTCCAGGGTGAGGACCTCCCGGAACAGGCCGGCGAGGGTCTCCTCCTCGGGGGTGCGGGGCGCGCGCGACGACGCCTTCGCGGCGAAGTCGGGCGCGGGCAGCGCCGCGCGGTCGAGCTTGCCGTTGACGGTCAGCGGCAGCGCGTCCAGCTCCACGACCACGGCCGGGACCATGTGGTCGGGCAGGTCGCCGCCGGCGAACTTGCGCAGCTCGGCGGAGTCGACGGGCGCGGAGGCGACGACGTAGGCGACGAGGCGGTCGTCGCGGACGACGACGGCGGCGTCGGACACGGCGTCGTGCCGGACCAGGGCCGCTTCGATCTCGCCCAGCTCGATGCGGAAGCCGCGGAGCTGCACCTGCTGGTCGCTGCGGCCGAGGTATTCGAGGCGGCCGTCCTTCAGCCACCGCCCGACGTCGCCGGTGCGGTACATGCGGGTGCCCGGCCCGCCGTGCGGGTCGGCGACGAACCGCTCGGCGGTCAGCCCGGGGCGGCCGAGATAGCCGCGCGCCAGCCCGGGACCGGCGACGTACAGCTCGCCGACGACGCCCGGCGGGACGGGCTGGAGCCGCCCGTCGAGCACGTAGACGCGCAGGTCCGGGATCCCGGCGCCGATGACGCTGCCCGGCGCCGTCGCGGCGTAGGCCCGGTCCAGGGCGATGTACGAGACGTGCACCGTGGTCTCGGTGATCCCGTACATGTTGACGAGCGTCGGCGCGTCCTCGGGGTGCCGCGAGTACCAGTCCTCCAGGCGGCCCAGTTCGAGGGCCTCGCCGCCGAACACGACGTACCGCAGCGCCAGGTCCGAGCCCGGGTTCGCCTTGTCGGCGGCCATGAGCTGGTAGAACGCCGACGGCGTCTGGTTCAGGACGGTCACGCGCTCGTCCACCAGCAGCTTCAGGAACTCGTCCGGAGACCGCGACGTCAGGTACGGGACGACGACCAGGCGGCCGCCGTAGAGCAGCGAGCCCCACAGCTCCCAGACGGTGAAGTCGAAGGCGTAGGAGTGGAACAGCGTCCACACGTCGTCGGGGCCGAAGTGGAACCAGTGCTCCGTCGAGCGCAGCAGCCGGACGACGTTCTGGTGCGGGACCACGACGCCCTTGGGACGCCCGGTCGACCCCGACGTGTAGATGACGTACGCGGGATGATCCGGCGAGATCGGCACGCCGAGGTTCGCGTCGTCGTAGCCGGACGCGTCGAGATCGTCCGGGCCGATGGTCAGGACCGGGTCGGCGTCCTCGACCATGTACGCGATGCGGTCCTCGGGATAATCCGGGTCCATCGGGACATAGGCGGCGCCCGATTTCAGCACGGCCAGGATCGCCACGACCAGGTCCGCCGAGCGCGGCAGCTTCAGCGCGACGAACTGCTCCGGCCCGACGCCCCGCTCGGCCAGGCGCCGCGCCAGCCGGTTCGCCCGCGCGTTCACCTCCCCATAGGTCAGCGACACGCCCTCGAACGACACCGCCACCGCGTCCGGACGCGACGCCGCCTGCGCCTCGAACAGCGCCGGGATCGTCGACCGCTCCGCCTCAGGCAGCTCGGGCGCCTTGCCACCCGCCCACTCGCCGAGGATCAGGTCGCGCTCGGCCGGGTCGAGGACGTCAGCGGCGCCGATGGGCGCGTCCGGGTCGGCGAGCAGCGCGGTCAGGTACCGCCCGAAGCGGGCGACGAGCCGCTCCGCCGTCGCCGGGTCGTACAGGTCGAGCGCGTACTCCAGCTCCCCGTCGAGGCCGTCCTCCCGCTCGGTGAGGATCATCAGCAGGTCGAACCGGGACACGCCGGCGTGCAGCGGCTCCGCCTCGGCGGTGAAGCCGGGCAGTTCCAGCCGCGCCTCCGGGTTGTTCTGGAACGTCAGCCCGACCTGGAACAGCGGGTGCCGGGCGAGGTGCCGCGGCGGGTTGAGGACCTCGACGAGCCGCTCGAACGGGACGTCCTGGTGCGCGTAGGCGGCGAGGTCGGTCTCCTTCACCCGCGCGACCAGCTCGCGGAACGACGGGTCGCCCGAGGTGTCGGTGCGGAACACCAGCATGTTGACGAACATGCCGACGAGATCGTCCAGGGCCTCGTCGGTGCGGCCCGCGATCGGCGACCCGACCGGCACGTCCGTGCCCGCGCCGAGCCGGGTCAGCAGTGCCGCGAACGCGGCCTGCGCGACCATGAACGGGCTGGCGCCGGTGTCGAGCGCCAGCCTCCGCAGCGCCGCGTGCACGTCCGCGCCGAGCCGGAACCGGGCCGTCGCGCCGCGGTAGGACGCCTCCGCCGGGCGCGGCCGGTCGGCCGGCAGTTCGAGCTCCTCGGGGAGTCCGGCGAGCGCGTCCCGCCAGTACGCGATCTGCCGGGAGATCAGGCTGTCCGGGTCGTCCTCCGACCCGAACAGCTCCTGCTGCCAGAGCGTGTAGTCGGCGTACTGGACGGGCAGCGGCGCCCAGTCCGGCGCCCAGCCCTCCACGCGCGCCGCGTAGGCCGCGAGGACGTCGCGGGCCAGCGGCGCCATCGACCAGCCGTCGCCGCCGACGTGCTGGAGGAGCAGCAGCACGACGTGCTCGTCCGGCGCGAGCCGGAACAGGCGGGTGCGCAGGGGCGGCTCGGCGGAGATGTCGAAGGCGTAGCCGGCGGCCACGGCCAGCCGCGCCGGCAGCTCGGCCTCGGTGGTCTCGGTGATCTCCAGTTCCGGCCGGGCCGCGGCCGGGTCCAGTACCTGCTGGCGCGGCACGCCGCCGCTGTCGGGCAGGATCGTGCGGAGCGTCTCGTGCCGCCCGACGACGTCGCCGATGGCGGCGCGGAGCGCGTCGACGTCGAGCGGGCCGCGGATGCGCAGCGCGATCGGCATGTTGTAGGTCGCGGACGGGCCCTCGAACCGGTTGAGGAACCACTGCCGCTGCTGCGCGTACGACGGCGGGACGGTCTCGGGCCGCTCCCGCGGCTCAAGCGCAGGGCGTCCGGGCGCGGCGTCCCGGCGGTCCAGCAGCGCAGCGAGCCCGGCGACGGTCGGCGCCTCGAACAGCGCGCGGACGGGCAGCTCGGCGTCCAGTGTCCGGCGGACGCGGCTGACGACCCGCATCGCGATGAGCGAGTTGCCGCCGAGCGCGAAGAAGTCGTCGTCGGCGCCGACGCGGTCGAGCCCGAGCAGGTCGGCGAAGACGGCCGCGACGGCCTCCTCCGGCTCCCCCTCCGGGGCCCGGAACGCGGTGGCGGGAACGGCGGGCGCGAGGGCCGGCTTCGGCAGCGCCTTGGTGTCGACCTTGCCGTTCGGGGTGAGCGGCAGCTCGTCCAGCACGACGACGGCGGCGGGGACCATCGCCTCTGGCAGGTTCGCGCGGACGTGCGCGCGCAGCTCCTCGGGGTCGACGGCCTGGCCGGGCGCGGCGACGACGTAGGCGACGAGGCGCTTCTCGACCGGTCCCGCGGCCGGTTCGGCGACCTCGACGAGGGTGACGCCGGGCAGGTCGAGGCCGTCCACGGTGACGGCGGCGCGGGTGGCGGCGACCTGTTCCAGGGTGCGCAGGTACCAGCCGGTGAGCCGCTCGGCGGTGCCGGCGTCGAACAGGTCCCGCGCGTACTCCAGGATGCCGGTGAGGCCGCCGTCCGGGGCGCCCTCCAGCAGGAACTCCAGGTCGAACTTCGCGACGCCCGGGTCCACCGGCTCCACCGCGACGTGCAGGCCGGGCAGCTCGACGGACGCCTCGGGGTTGTTCTGCAGGGTCAGCATCACCTGGAACAGCGGGTGCCGGGCCAGCGACCGGACCGGGTTCAGCACCTCGACGAGCCGCTCGAACGGGACGTCCTGGTGGGCGTAGGCGGCGAGGTCGGTCTCCCGGACCCGCGCCAGCAGCTCGGCGAACGACGGGTCGCCCGAGGTGTCGGTGCGCAGGACGAGGGTGTTGACGAACACCCCGACGAGGTCGTCGAGGGCCTGGTCGGTGCGGCCCGCGATCGGCGAGCCGATCGGCACGTCGGTGCCGGCGCCGAGCCGGGTGAGCAGCGCGGCGAGCGCGGCCTGCAGCACCATGAACACGCTGACCTGGTGGTCGCGGGCGACGGCGCGCAGCCCCTCGTGCAGCTCCGCCGGCACCTCGAAGGCGGCCCGCCCGCCCCGGTAGGAGGCGCGGTCGGGGCGCGGCCGGTCCAGCGGCAGGGCGATCTGGTCGGGCAGCCCGGCGAGGGCGTCCTTCCAGTAGGCGATCTGGCGGGCCGCGAGGCCGTCCGGGTCGTCCTCGGAGCCGAGCAGCTCGCGCTGCCAGAGCGCGTAGTCGGCGTACTGGACGGGCAGCGGCGCCCACTCGGGCGCCTTCCCGTCGCGGCGCGCCAGGTAGGCGGTGACGACGTCGCGGGCCAGCGGCGCCATCGACCAGCCGTCGCCCGCGATGTGGTGCAGGACGAGCAGCAGCAGGTGCTCGTCCGTGTTCGCCTTTTCCGTGCCCGCGTCGTTCCCGCCCAGCCGGTACAGGTGGGCGCGGAGGGGCAGGTCGGACGCCAGGTCGAAACCGCGGGTGGCGTCGGCGAACACCGCCCCGAACAGGTCGCCGGGGTCCGCGTCGCCGACCGTCAGCGGCGGGTCGGCGTCGGCCGGGTCCAGGATGATCTGGACCGGTTCGCCGTCGGCGTCCCCGAAGACGGTCCGCAGCGACTCGTGCCGGGCGACGACGTCGCGGAGCGCCGCGCGCATCGCAGGTACGTCGACCGCGCCGGTCAGCCGGAGCGGGATCGGCAGGTTGTAGGTCGCGGTGAGGCCCTCGAGCCGGTTGAGGAACCAGAGCCGCTCCTGGGCGTGCGACACCGGCAGCGGGTCGGGCCGCTCCGCCGGCCGCAGCGCGGGCCGCCGCGCCTCGCCCCCGGACGCGGCGATCCGCTCGGCGAGGCCGGCGACGGTCGGCGTCTCGAACAGCGCCCGGACGGGCAGCTCGACGTTCAGCGCGGCGCGCGCCCGCGCGACGACGCGGGTCGCCTTCAGCGAGTCGCCGCCGTGGTCGAAGAAGCCGTCGTCGACGCCGACCCGCTCCACCCCGAGGACGTCGGCGAAGATGCCGCTGAGGATCTCCTCGCGGGCGTCGCGCGGCCCCCGCGCGGACTCCGCCGCGCCGAAGTCGGGCTCCGGCAGCGCGGCCCGGTCGAGCTTCCCGGTCGGATTGAGCGGCATCGCGTCCAGCACCACGATCGCGGACGGCACCATGTAGGCGGGCAGCGTCCGGCCGACGAACGCGCGGAGGGCGGACGGCTCGGCGGACCCGACGACGTACCCCACGAGGACGTTGTCGCCGGCGGCGTCGCGGCGGGCGACGACGACGCTCTGCGTGACGCCGGGGTGCGCCGTGAGCGCCGCCTCGATCTCGCCCAGCTCGATCCGGAAGCCGCGGACCTTCACCTGGTGGTCGAGGCGGCCGAGGTACTCGATGTTCCCGTCGCGGTTCCAGCGGACGAGGTCGCCCGTCCGGTACATCCGCTCGCCGGGGCCGCCGAACGGGCAGGCCACGAACCGGTCGGCGGTCAGCCCCGGGCGCCGCAGGTAGCCGCGCGACAGGCCGCCGCCGGCAAGGTACAGCTCGCCGGGGACGCCGACCGGCACGGGCCGCAGCCGCTCGTCCAGGACGTACGCGCGGGTGTTGGCCATCGGGCCGCCGATGGGCGCGACCGCGGCGGCGTTCCCGTCGTCGTCCCAGCCCGTCACGAAGACCGTCGACTCGGTGGGGCCGTAGATGTTGGAGATCCGCGCGTCCGGCAGCAGCGCCCGGACGTCCTTCAGCAGCCGGGGCGGCAGCGCCTCCCCGCCGAGCGCCACGTCCCCGACGTCGAGCCGGAAGTCCCCGCGCGCCAGCAGCACCGACACCGCCGACGGGATGCCGCTGATCAGCGACCCCGACCAGCCGCCGCGCTCGGCGACCTCCAGCAGGTCGCGGACGACCTCGATCTCGCCGCCGAGCGTCAGCGGCACCAACCATTCGAACAGGGACACGTCGAAGTTCAGCGACGTCGAGAACAGCACGCGGCGCAGCCGATCGGCCCCGTAGGCCGCGGTCGCCCGGGCGTGGAAGTCGGCGAAGTTCGCGTGCGAGATGACGACGCCCTTGGGGCGGCCCGTCGAACCCGAGGTGTAGATGACGTAGGCGGGGTTGGCCGGCCGGAGCGGCCGGACGCGCTCGGCGTCGGCGACGTCGTCCCCCGGCAGGCCGCCGAGGTCGAGGGCGTCGAGCTCGACGCGGGGCGTGCCGCCGGGCAGCTCCGCGGAGCGGGTCGTGATGACGCACGCGGGCGCGGCGTCGTCCAGCATGTAGGCGATGCGGTCCGCCGGGTAGGCGAGGTCGATCGGCTGGTAGGCGGCGCCCGCCTTCAGCACGGCCAGCGCCGCGACGACCAGGTTCTCGTCGCGCGGGAGGGCCAGCGCGACGAAGTCCTCGGCGCCGACGCCGCGCGCGACGAGGTGCCGGGCGAGCCGGTTCGCGCGGGCGTTGAGGTCGGCGTAGGAGAGCCGGACGTCGCCGGCGGCGACGGCCGTCCGCTCGGGGGTCCGCGCCACCTGGGCCTCGACGAGCCCGGGGACGACGGCGGGCGCGACCGGGTGCGCCGTGTCGTTCCACTCCCGCAGGACGAGGTCGCGCTCCGCGTCGTCGAGCAGCTCCACGTCCCGCAGCGGGGTCGACGGGTCCACCTCGCCGAGCGTGCGCATGAACCGGACGTACCGCTCGTGGTGCGCGGCGACCTGCTCCTCGGTGTACAGGTCGGGGTGCGCCTCGAAGTCGACGCGGATCCCGGCGCCGTCGAGGTTGTCGTAGATGTTGATCGCGAGGTCGTCGATCGGGCCGATCGTGATGGCGTGCATCCGCGCCGGCAGCCCGGCGAAGTCGAGCCGGTAGTCGAACGCCATGATGTTGATGACGGGCCCGTAGAGCCGGCGCCGCTCGCCGAGCAGCTTCAGGTCGCGCAGCAGGTCCTCGCGGCGGTACCGCTGGTGGCGCAGCGCCCGCGCGCTCGCCCGCGTCGCCGCGCGGACCAGCTCGTCCACCGTCATGTCGGGCCGGACCCGCACGCGCAGCGGCAGGATCGTCGACAGCATCGCCGGCGTCTCCCGCGCGATCTGCGTGGTGCGGCCGCTGACCGCGAGGCCGAGGATGACGTCCTCGGTGCCGGTCATCCGCGCCACGTACGCGGCGGTCGCCGCGATCGCGAGGCCCTGCGTGGCGGTGCGGAGCCGGCGCGCCCCCGCCGCGAGCGCCGCCGACTGCTCCGGCGGGACGACCTCGACCCGGCTGATGAAGTCGGCGGTCGGCTCGGCCATGTCGTCGGCCAGGCTCACCGCGACCGGCTTGTCGGCGAACCGCTCCGTCCAGTAGGCGCGGTCCTTCTCGAACCGCTCCGACGCCCGGTACTCCTCCTCCTCGGCGAGGACGCGGCGGTAGTCGCCGAGCTCCGCCGGGACGTACTCGCCGCCGTTCGCCAGCGAGGTGTACACCTCGGCGGCCCGGTGCATGATCAGCGGTCCGCTGTGGCCGTCCTGGATCGCGTGGTGCGTGCGGATGAACCACCGGTGCAGCTCCGGTGACAGCCGCAGCATCGCGGTGACGAACAGCCGGTCGCCGTCCAGCGGCAGCGGCTCCGCCATCCGCGCCTTCATCCACGCCCGCGCCGCCGCGTCCGGGTCGGGCTCGCCGGACAGGTCCACCAGCGGGATCGAGATGCTCGCGTCCGGGTCGAGGACCTGCCGCACCGCGCCGTCCCGCTCGGCGAACCGGGCGTGCAGCGCGAGCACCTCGTGCGCGCCGATTCGCGCCACCCGGTCGAAGAGTTCGTGGTCGAGCGGGCCCTCGATCTCGATGTACTGCGCGATATGGATCGGCGTTTCGGGCGCCAGTTGCTGCGCGTACCAGACGCTCTGCTGAGCGGCCGATAGAGGAACGTACTCGGTGGACGACATCAAGTGGTGCTTTCCCGGTCGAAGGGGGTTTGCTTTGTGCCAGGCTTCGGCGTCAGGAAGGCGCCGGCGGGCGAAATTCAAAGAGAATGACCACAGAACTGATCGGGCTGCTCCCCGTCCCCTTTCACCCGAGTCCCTTCCGGGAACGCGGCGGCGCGCGGACCCGGGGATCGACGCCCCGTGGTCCCGCCAATACAGAGCGCCGCCGCTTTCCGCCCTCGACCGGGACCCGCCCCGCGACCCATCGTCCTACTCAGGAGTAGCGGGGCCACAGTTAACCAGCCTGTCACATGCCTCGCAATCCCCCCGAAAGTAGAACTTGACCCCGCCAATTGCTCACGGGAGTGACAAAAGACCCGGTCGCCGGCATGGGCGCTGAGCGACAGGACGCTCACCCTATGACAAAGGTTGACAACTCAACACGAACAAGGCGATTACGGAGCGTTAAATGATCTCTGCGCGCGGTACCGCCGGCCGTTCCGCCCCCGCCGCTACCTGGCCGGGTACTCGTGCACGACGACGGCCGCGGCGCGCACGCCGGGGTGCCGCTGCAGCACCGCCTCGATCTCGCCCAGCTCCATCCGCACGCCGGAGATCTTCACCTGCCGGTCGACCCGCCCCAGGTACTGCAGGGTCGGGCGGTCCTCGCCGCCCGCCCCCGCGGGCAGCAGCCGCACGGCGTCGCCCGTCCGGTAGAGCCGCCCGGTCGGCGACGGGCCGAACGGGTCCCGGTAGAACGCCTCCCGGGTCCGCGCGTCGTCGCCCAGGTAGCCGCGGCCGACGGCGACGCCGCCGACGAACAGCTCGCCGGTCTCGCCGGCGTCGCACGCCGTCCACGTCCCGTCGTCGCCCTCCCGCAGGACGTGCAGGCGCGCGTTGACGACCGGGGTGCCGATCGGCAGCCGCAGCAGGTCGAGGTCCCCTCCGGTCACCGTGTGGTGGGTGACGTCGTCGGAGCACTCGGTGGGGCCGTAGGCGTTGAGCAGCCGCGCGTGCGGCATCGCCTCCAGCCAGCGGCGCGCCAGCTCCGCGGGCAGCTCCTCGCCCGTCGCGATCATCCAGCGCAGCCCGCCCAGAGGCCGTTCCCGGGCGGTCGTCCCCCCGGACGGAGAGCCTTCCGCGGGCGCGCCGGGCAGGTCCTCCAGCAGGTGCCGGACCATGGTCGGGACCAGCTCGACGACGGTGATGCCCTGCTCGTCCACCGCGCGCGCGAACGCGACCGGGTCGTGGCCGACCTCGTCGCCGATCACGTCCACCCGGCCGCCGACCAGCAGCGGGGACAGCATCTGCCAGATCGAGATGTCGAAGCCGAGCGGCGCGGTGAACGCGACCACGTCGTCCCCGGTCAGCTCCAGGTCGACGATCTTGGCCCAGAGGTGGTTGAGCATCCCCTGGTGCTCGACGACCGCGCCCTTCGGCCGGCCCGTGGACCCGGAGGTGAACAGCACGTACCGGGGGCGGTCCGGCCCGTGCAGGCGCGGCCCGCCCGCCCACGGCTCCAGGCCCGCCGCGTCCGCGGCGCGCAGCACCCGGCACCCGGCCTCCGCGGCGCCCTCCAGCAGCGCCGGCGCGCTCGCGCCGTCGTCCACCAGCACCAGCACCGACGCGCCCGCCTGGTCGAGGACGTCGCGGACGCGCCCGGCCGGCCAGGTCTCGTCGGCCGGCACGTACAGCGCGCCGACCAGCTCGATCGCCAGGAACGCCGCCACCACCGCGGCGCAGCGCCCGCCGCCGACCCCGACCACGGTGCCGGGCTCGACGCCCGCGCCCTCCAGCAGCGCGGCCAGCCGGCGCGCCTCCGCCGCGAGGCCGGCGTAGGACAGCGACCGGGTCCGGTCGGCCACCGCGGGCCGGTCCCGCTCGGCGGCGAACCGCTCCACCCGGACGATCAGCGGGTCGGCGAGATCGACCGCGCGCTCGCGCACCATCCCGTGCCGCGCCGCCAGCTCCCGCGCCCGCTCCGCCTCGCCGGCGGGCACGGCGAGGACGGGCAGGCCGTCCAGGGGCAGCAGCCGATCCACGGCCGGGCCGCGAGCGCTCATCTTCACTCTCCGTGATGTCGTTCTTCTCCACCGTCATCGGCAAAAGAAGTGGAGGTCATAGCTTATGTCCGGCTCCGGTCGGCGCCGCTCCGGATTCCGTGGATTGGACCCTACTCGCAGGTAATCGGGGGTTGCGACCGAACATGCCCGAAGGTACGGTGAGGCTCCGCCATGGTCTGGCGTGAGGCCCGCGGCGTACTCGGGGGAAGATGAGGGAATTGTTTCTTCATTCAAGGGTGACAGCGTGCCGATAATCACCTCGCCGCAGGATTTCAATGTCGACGACCTTTACGTCGACCTACGCTCCGTCATCGACCGCCCGCTCTTCCTCAAATGCGAGGGATTCAATTTCGCCGGCTCGGTGAAACTGAAGGCCGCCGCCGCGATGGTGGAGGCCGCCGAACGCGAGGGCGTGCTCGCCCCCGGCTCGACGATCGTCGAGTCGTCCTCCGGCAACCTCGGCATCGCGCTCAGCCTGATCGCCGCCGACCGCGGCCTGCGGTTCGTCTGCGTCACCGACCCGCGCTGCAACCCCGCCTCGGTCAAGGTCATGCGCGCGCTCGGCGCGGAGGTCCGCGTCGTCGCCGACAAGGACGCCAACGGCGGCTACCTCGGCGGCCGCATCAAGTACGTCCAGGAGCTGTGCGCGTCCGGCGACGGGTACGTCTGGCTGAACCAGTACGCCAACCGCAACAACTGGCTCGCCCACTACCGTGGGACCGCCCCGGCGATCGACAGGCAGTTCCCCGACCTGGAGGTCCTCTTCGTCGGGGCGGGCACCACCGGCACCCTCATGGGCTGCGCCCGCTACTTCCGCGAGCACCGCCGGCCCGTCACGATCGTGGCGGTCGACGCGGTCGGCTCGGTCACCTTCGGCGGCATCCCCGAGCGGCGGATGGTGCCCGGCCTCGGCACCAGCGCCAGGCCCGCGCTCGTCGACGAGTCCTACATCGACGACGTCGTGCACGTCGCCGAGCCCGACACGATCCGCACCGTGCACGCGCTGTCCTCGCGCGGGTTCCTGTTCGGCGGCTCCACCGGCACCGTGGTGTCCGGCGCGTCCCGCTGGCTGGACGCCAAGTACCCCGGCGAGCAGCCCGTCGCCGTCGCCATCGCGCCCGACCTCGGCGAACGCTACCTCGACTCCCTTTACGACGAGAGCTGGCTCGGCGAGCACTTCGGCGAACTGCTCCCGGGGCTCGATCTCCCGGCCGCCGGTATTCTCGGCGTCTGATCATCCCAGAGCACCACGAAAAGGACATGGAGTTCCCCCCCATGACGCAGGCCCCCACGTTCGCCGTGATCTCCGGCGCCCAGGTCCACGACGCGATCGCCGGGCGCGAGGAGCAGGTCATCGGCATGGTCGAGGCCGCCTACCGGCTGCACGGCGAGGGCCGCACCGTCAACCCCGACTCCTACTTCCTGCGGTTCCCGGACCGGCCGTCCGACCGGATCATCGCGCTGCCCGCCTCCGTCAAGGGCGACGTGGACGTGCACGGCATCAAGTGGATCTCCAGCTTCCCCGGCAACGTCGCGAACGGCATCCCCCGCGCGTCCGCCGTGCTGATCCTCAACGACGCCGAGACCGGCTACCCGTTCGCGTGCCTGGAGAGCTCCATCATCTCCGCCGCGCGGACCGCCGCGTCGGCGTCCCTCGCCGCCGCGACCCTCGCCGACCGGCGCGGCGACCGGCCCCGCCGGGTCGGCTTCATCGGCGTCGGCCTCATCGCCCGGTACATCCACACCTACCTGGCGGGCAACGGCTTCGCGTTCGACGAGCTCGGGATCCACGACCTGTCCGCCGAGCACGCCGAGGGCTTCAAGGGCTACCTCGAACGCTCCGAGAAGGGCACGGTCACCGTCCACGACTCCGCCGAGTCGCTGATCCGCTCGTCCGACCTGATCGTCTTCGCCACCGTCGCGGGCGAGCCGCACGTCACCGACCCGGCCTGGTTCGCGCACGACCCGCTCGTGCTGCACGTCTCGCTGCGGGACCTCTCCCCCGAGATCATCCTGTCCGCGTACAACGTCGTGGACGACGTCGAGCACTGCATGAAGGCCAACACGTCGCCGCACCTGGCCGAGCAGAAGGTCGGCAACCGCGACTTCGTCGCCGGCACCCTCTACGACGTCCTCACCGGCGCCACCACCCCGCCCGCCGACAAGCCGGTGGTCTTCTCCCCGTTCGGCCTCGGCGTCCTCGACCTGGCCGTCGCCAAGTACGTCCACGACCAGGTCACCGCCGCCGGGGACCTGCACACGATCCCCGGCTTCTTCCACGAGATGAAGCGCTACGGCTGACCCGCGCCCCGGAGGGTCGGGCTCGTCCCGGCCGGGTGGATAGGAGGGGCGGGAGCGGGCACGTTCTCGCCATGGACGAGCGAGACGATCCGCGCGGGGACGTTCAGGAGCTGAGCGACTTCGAGCTGGCGGTGTACGAGACCGTGGCGGAGATCGACCTCGAGGGCAGGGCGGCCGACTTCGAGACGATCGAGCGGCTGATGGAGGCGCCCGAAGAGGACCTCTGGGCCGCGCTGGGCCACCTGGTGTCGATCAACCACCTGCACTCCACCCCGAAGGGCTACGTCCTGGGCCCGCACGACTGGGACGCGTGACCGGCGAGCGGGCGGGGTCCCGGTGAGCGGGAGCGGGGCGGGCCGAGCGGGGCGGCTGCGAGAGGATGGGCTGCTGCCGTGCACGTGTCGGGTCAGGGAGGCCGCCGGATGGAGCTCGTCGTCACCGAGGAACAGCGGGAGCTGCGCGACGCGCTGCGGCGGTTCTTCGCCGACCGGTCGCCGTCCGCCGAGGTGCGGCGGCTGATGGAGACGGCCGAGGGCTACGACCCGAAGATGTGGGCGCAGATGGCGGAGCAGCTCGGGCTGCAGGGCCTGGCGATCCCCGAGGAGCACGGCGGCGCCGGCTTCGGCGTCCGCGAGCTGGCCGTGGTGTTCGAGGAGATGGGGCGGGCGGTCGTGTGCGCGCCGTTCCTCGCCACGATCACCGCGGGGGAGGCGCTGCGGGCCGGGGACGGCGGGCACGACCTGCTGCCCGGCATCGCGGACGGTTCGACCATCGCCACGCTCGCGATCGCGGAGGACCGCGGAAGCTGGGACCTCGACGCAGTGGAGACGCGGTTCGAGGACGGCGTCCTGCGCGGCACCAAGAGCTTCGTGCTCGACGGCTGCGTCGCCGGGCTCGTGCTCGTGGCGGCGAAGGGCGAGGACGGCGTCGGGCTCTACGCGGTGGACGCCGGTGCCGAGGGCATGACCAGGACGTCCATGCCGACGCTCGACCAGACGCGCAAGCTCGCCCGGATCGCGTTCGACGGGACCCCGGCGCGCGAGGTCGGCGGCGCGGACGCGATCCGGCGCGCCCTGGACATCGCGGCGGTGGTGCTGGCGGCCGAGCAGCTCGGCGGCGCGCAGCGGACGCTGGACATGACGGTCGAGTACGCGAAGGTGCGGCACCAGTTCGGCCGCCCGATCGGGTCGTTCCAGGCGGTCAAGCACCGGTGCGCGGACATGTTCGTGCTGGTGGAGTCCGCGCGGTCGGCGGTGCTGAACGCGGCGGCCGCCGCCGACGAGGGCCCGGAGGAGCTGCCGCGCGCGGCGGCGCTGGCGAAGGCGTACTGCTCGGACGCGTTCTTCCACACGGCGGGCGAGGCGATCCAGCTGCACGGCGGCATCGGGTTCACCTGGGAGCACGACGCGCACCTGTACTTCAAGCGGGCGCAGTCGTCGCGGCAGCTGTTCGGGTCACCGGACGCGCACCGGGAGCGGCTCGCCGCGCTCGCCGGCATCACGGGTGCAGCCTGAGCCCCTTCAGGGCCTTGTCCACGCCGTTCTTCGGCCCGTGGACGGCGAACCCGACGAGCGGCATGTCCTCGGCGGTGACGGCGCGGACGGTGGCGCGGTTGGCCTCGTCGTGGCCGGTCTTGAACATGTCCTCGATGTAGACGGCGACGTCCATGCCGCGTGCGAGGGCCCGCGCGTGGGCGGCCTTGATCGCCCCGGCGCCGGCCTCGTAGACGAGGACGGGCTGGCGGAACATCGCGAGGTAGGCGTTGCCGGAGGCGTCCTCGTAGGGGTCGCCGACGACTCCGGGCACTCCCCCGGCCACCGCGCTCGCCAGGAACGCGGTGACGTTGAGCCGCTGCCAGGCCGCCAGGTCGTCGCGGACCACGATGCCGATCTTGGTGTCGAAGCGCATGCCGTCCAGGCTGGCGCGGCGGGCGGGCGGCGGTCTTGGACGCTCGTGCGCCGGGCCGGTCCGGAGGCGGGCCAGACTGGGGGCGTGGACTGGAGCAGGTACTGGCGGTCGCCCGACCGCCCGCTGGAGGCGATGCACGCGCACTTCGAGCGGCACGCCTACCACCGGCACAGCCACGAGACGTACTCGTTCGGCGTCACCGAGGACGGCTACCAGGCGTTCAGGTGCCGGGGCGGCGCGCACACGAGCGCCGCCGGGATGGTCATCGCGTTCAACCCGGACGACCCGCACGACGGACGCCCGGCGGACGCGCTGGGCTTCACCTACCGGATCGTGCACATCGGCCCGGAGCTGGTGGCGGGGGTGCTGGCCGACATCGGGGGGCGTCCGGCGGGGCTCCCGCTGTTCGACGCCCCGGTGGTCGGCGATCCCGTCCTCGCCCGGAACCTGCGGGCCCTGCACGGCGCGCTGCTCGGCGGCGCCACGGCGCTGCGCCGGGACGAGCTGCTCACCGCGGCGGTCGGCGCGATGGTGAACCGCGCCGCGTCCGGGCGGCTGCGCGTCGGGCCGTCGTCCGGTGCCGCCGCGCGGGCCCGGCGCCGCCTGGAGGAGCGCTGCCTGGACGACATCGGGGCGGACGAGCTGGCGGAGGCGGCGGGGTGCAGCAGGTTCGCGCTGTACCGGGCGTTCCGCCGCGCGTACGGGATGGCGCCGAGCGACTACCAGCGGCAGCTGCGGCTGCGCGCGGCGCGGGTCCGGCTGGCGCGCGGCGAGCCGATCGGGGAGGTCGCGGCGGCGACGGGGTTCGCCGACCAGAGCCATCTGACGCGGTGGTTCGTCCGCTGCTACGCGATGACGCCGGGGAGATTTCGAGCTGCCTGCGGCGATTGAGGAACAATGTCGCCCATGATGCGGGCGAGCGGAGCGATGTTCGGACTGGCGTACGGGGACGCACTGGGTGCGCCCACCGAGTTCCTCACGATGAAGCAGATCGGCCGGCGTTTCGGTGAGCTGGGCCCGGCGGAGCCGGAGGGCGATCCCGCCCTCGTCACCGACGACACGCAGATGGCGATCGCGGTCGGCCTCGCCCTCCTGGACGCGCTGGCGAACCCGCCGTTCACCCCCGACCTGGTCGCGCCGATGTGGCGGCGGCGGTTCGTGGACTGGCTGAACAGCCCCGACAACAACCGCGCTCCGGGCAACACGTGCCTTCAGGCCTGCCGGGGCCTGGCGGCCGGGCGGCCGTGGGTGGAGGCGACCGTCGCGGGCTCCAAGGGCTGCGGCGCGAACATGCGCGTGGCGCCGGTCGGGCTCGCGCCGGGCCTGACGGACGAGACGCGCGCGGGCGCGGCCCAGCTGCAGGCGGCGATGACGCACGGGCATCCGACGGGGCTGGCGGCGAGCGAGCTGACCGCGTTCGCCGTCCGCCTGCTCGCCGACGGCACGGCGCCCGCCGACCTGCCCGTCGCGCTGCGCGCCCGCTCCCACGAGCAGCGGTCCGTCTACCACGAGCGATGGCTCGGCACGCTGTGGCAGCGGCCCGGCATGGACTCGCCCGAGACGTTCATCGCGCGGGGCTGGGACGAGTGCCTGGACGTCCTCGACCGGCTGGACGAGGCCCTCGCGCGGGGCGACCGCGCGTCCGACCCGTGCGAGATCACCGGTGCGGGCTGGTGCGCGGAGGAGGCGCTCGCCACCGGGCTGCTGTGCTTCCTGCTGTTCCCGGACGAGCCCGTCGCGGCGATCCGGCGCGGCGCGGCGAGCTCCGGCGACTCCGACTCGATCGCGTGCCTGGCGGGCGCGTTCGCGGGCGCGCACCTCGGCATGGACGCCTGGCCGGCCGCGTGGGCCGGGCGGATCGAGTACGCGGCCGAGCTGGCCCGGCTCGGGAGCGCCTGGGACTAGCGCCGGGCGGCGGCGCGGGGGGCTCCCCGGGAGCGCCCTTGACCTCCCGCCCGCCGAAAGCTAATATCATTAGCCATAGGGCTACACCGATGAACCGGAGCGCGCCATGAGCGACCAGACGCAGTACCTCGACCTTCCCGGCGGGCGCCTCGCCTACGACGACGAGGGCGACGGGCCGCTCATCGTGTGCCTGCCGTCCATGCTCGACCTGCGGTCGCAGTTCCGGTTCCTCAGGCCGCGGCTGCTCGAGGCCGGATACCGGGTCGTCACCGTCGACCAGCGCGGGATGGGCGACAGCAGCGCCGCCTGGCCGGAGTACGGCAGCACGCCGCTGGCGCACGACCTGATGGCGCTGCTGCGGCACCTGGACGCCGGACCGGCCCTGGTCTACGGCTGCTCGAACGGGGCCGCGGCGGCCGTCTACGCCGCCGCCGAGGCGCCCGAGCTCGTCAGGGGCCTGGTCCTGGCGGCGCCGTTCGTCCGCAACGCCCAGGCGGGTCTGGCGATGAAGCTGACGATGGGGCTCTTCCGGATCCCCGGTCTGGCGCTGCCGCTGTACATGTCGTACTACCCCAAGTGGGAGCCGAAGCGCCCCGCCGACTTCGACGAGCACGCGGCCCTGCTCAAGGCCAACTTCAAGGAGCCGGGGCGCGGCAAGGTCATCGCCTCCTACATGGGCATGTCGCACGACGAGGCCGAGGCGCGGCTGGACAAGGTCACCGCCCCCGTCCTGGTCATCATGGGCACCGCCGACATCGACTGGCCCGACCCGGCCGCCGAGGCCGAGTGGGTCGCCGGGCGGCTGGACGGGAAGGTCGTCATGCTGGACGGCGCCGGGCACCACCCGCACGTGGAGTTCCCCGCCGAGGTCACCGAGGCCGTCCGCACGTTCGACGCCGGCCTCTAGTCCTCCCGCGGAGGCGCGGCGGTCCAGCCCGTCCAGGCGTCGATGGTGATCGCGATGACCGGGCCCTCGGGCGGGCGGTCCCGGTACTGGGCGTAGCGCGCTGCGAGGAGCCGGACGGGCTCGGCGCGGCGCGCGTCGTCCTCGACGACGGCGGCGTGGCCGTCGACGCGGACCCACCAGAGCCGGTCCCAGTCGTCCTCGTAGTGGTCGGCGAGCAGCGCGACGCGCGGGTTGGCGCGGACGTTGGCCAGCCGCCGCAGGTCCCGCGTGCTCTTCGGCTTGTGGTCGACCGCGGTGTAGACCGACCCGCGGTGCACGGCGAACGTGACGGGGACCAGGTGCGGGCGGCCGTCCTCCCCGACGGTCGCGAGCCGCGCCACGGGGACGCTCGCGAGCAGCCGGCGCGCGTCGTCCGGTGAGAGCTTGGGCACGGGAGGCAGCCTGTCACGGCGCGGCCGCGGTTCGCAGGCTCCCCCGCGCGGGCGAGGCGGATCGCTCCCGGGCGGGAGGACCGGCGGGGCGCGGTCCGGAAGGCTCGGACCCGTGGAAACGATCTTCAGACGGTGGCCCGCGTGGGCCGGGTACGCGGCCGGCGCGTGGGCGGCGGCCGCGGCGGCGCCGACCCTCTACTGGGCCGCCGGAGGGACGGCCGGTTACCCGCTGCGGGACGTGCGGGGCGCGCATGCGGCGGCCTGGCCGATCGGGGCGGTCCTGCTGGCCGGCGGGATCATGGCGGTGGCGAGCGTCCGGGACGTCGGGCGGCTCATGCCGCGCGGCTGGCCGCTCGCGGGGCTCTGGGCGGCCTGCGCGGTGGCGGGCGCGGGGACGTTCGGGATCGTCATGAGCGCGCTCCAGTTGCTGTTCACCGGGACGGTGGACGACTGGCGGGTGTTCGGCGTCGAGGCGTCCTGCGCGGTCGGCGCGGCCCTGTTCGCGGGAGCGGCCGCGGCGTTCCGCCGCCGGACCGAGGGGATGTGCGCGCGCTGCGGTCTCGTGCACGCCGCGACGGGGGCCGCGAAGGCCCCGGCGCCGGTGACGGACGCGCCGCGCGGCGTCCGCCGGGCGGCGTACGCGGGCGCGCTGGCGTTCGTCCCGTACATGGCGATGAAGACGACGTGGGCGTTCGGCGGGACGTTCGCGGGGATCCCGGGCGACGAGGTCGTCGCGGAGTTCCGCCGCAACGGCGCGTCCGGGCCGGTGCTGACGCTGGAGAGGTACGGACTGGACTTCACCACGCTGTCGGCGCTCGCGGGGATCTTCCTGCTGCTCGGGCTGACGCACCGCTGGGGGCAGGTGTTCCCGCGCTGGGCCCCGCCGCTCGCGGGCCGCCGGGTGCCGCGCTGGCTCCCGCTCGTCCCGGCGTGGCTCGGCGCCGCGACGCTCGGCCCGTACGGGGTCGTGGGCGCGCTCGCCTACCTGCTGCCGATCGCCGCCGGCGTCCGGGACCTCCCGCACGACGGGCTCATCAGCGGATGGTCCGGGTGGACGGTCGCCGCGTGCGGGATCGGCGCGTTCGGCGTCTACGGGGTCGCGCTCGGCGCCGCCGCGCTGTCGTACCAGCGGCGGACCCGGCCCCGCTGCGCCGCCGCTCTCCCGGGGGACACCGCCCTTCCGGGAGACACCGTCCTTCCGGGGGACGCCGCCGTCCGGGCCGCCGCGCCGGAGGTCAGTCCCTGAAGTCCGGCGGGCGGTTCTGCCTGCGCGCCGCGATCGCCTCGTCGAAGTTCTGCGTGGTGAGCCGGACGTACAGCTGCCCGAGGCCCTCCTGGCCCATGTGCGCGTCGAGGCTCGACGCGTCCAGCCCGGACCACAGCGACCGCTTGGTCAGCTCGACGCCGGGGCGGCTGAACCCGGCGATCCGCTCGGCGAGGTCGTAGCAGGCGTCCAGCAGCTTGTCGCCGGGGACGGTGCGGGAGACCAGCCCGATCCGCTCGGCCTCGGCGGCGTCCACGTCCCGGCCGGACAGCATGATCTCGAACGCGCGGGACGCGCCGATCGCGCGCGGCAGCAGGTAGCTGAGGCCGAGCTCGCTCGCGGTCAGCCCGTTGTTGATCCCGGCGGCGCGGAACAGCGCGGTCTCGGCCGCGAGGCGGATGTCGGCGGCCAGGCTCAGGCACATCCCGCCGCCGATCGCCGGCCCGTTGATCGCCGCGATCACCGGCTGGTGGACGCGGCGCATCGCACGGACGACGTCGTCCAGCAGCTCCATCGAGCGCAGCGCGATCGTCGACAGGGTCAGCCCGTCGATGCCGGGGAGCGCGCCGGGCGACTCCAGGTCGGCGCCCGAGCAGAAGCCGCGCCCGGCGCCGGTGATGACGACGGCGCGGGTGTCGTTGTCGCGGCTCACCTCGTCGAGGGCCTCGCGGAAGGGCACCATGACGTCGAACGCCATCGCGTTCATCCGCTCGGGCCGGTTGAGGGTGATGAGCGTGACGTGCGGGCGCGGCTTGTCGATCAGGACGAAGGGCAACGGGACCTCCCGGGTCGCCTAGCAAGCGCTAGGTTACACAGGCGGGAACTCCGGCGGCGTGAGCCCCCGCTCGACCACCTTCGCCAGCTGCTCGTCCGTCAGGATCCGGGGCTCCCCGATCGTCCTGGCCCGGACGTAGACGCCGCACAGCCATTCCAGCAGCCGCGCGTTCTCGAACGCCTCGTCCAGGTCGCGGCCGATCGTGACGCCGCCGTGGTTGGCCATCAGCGCGGCGCGCTTGCCGCCCGCCATCGCGGCCCGCACGTTCTCGGCCAGCTCCGGCGTCCCGTAGGTGGCGTACTCGGCGACCTTCACCACGCCGCCCAGCAGCAGCGTGTTGTAGTGGATCGGCGGCAGCTCGGTCATCGTCGTCGCGACGACGGCGCCGTAGGTCGAATGGGTGTGGACGATCGCCGCCGCGGGCGTCCCCCCGTACAGCGCGAGATGCATCGGCGTCTCCGACGACGGCGCCCGGTCGCCGTCCACGAGCCGGGCGTCCAGGTTCACGACCGGGCAGTCCTCCGGCCGCATCCGGTCGAGCATCATCCCGCCCGGCGTCACCGCGACCAGGTCCCCCGACCGTACGCTGACGTTGCCCGACGCGCCGGTCACCAGGCCCGTCTCGGCCAGCCTGCGGCCCACCGCGCACAGCGCGCGCCGCTCGTCCTCCAGCAACATGCGAATCCCTCTCACGTTCTCGGCCCTGCCCGTCGTACGCTACGGCCCTGACGATCACGAGGGAGAACCCGGCATGGCAACTGTGGTCACGGTCGGAGCGCACATCCTGGACGTGCTGGCCCGCCCCGTCGAGGGCATCCCCGGCGGCCAGGACACCGTGGTCGTCGACCAGATCCGGGTGACCGCCGCCGGCGCCGCCGCCGGGACCGCGGTCGCGCTCGCCCGGCTCGGCAACCGCGTCGTCTCGGTCGGCGCGATCGGCGACGACGACCTCGGCGACCTGCTCGTCACGATCATGAACCGGAACGGGGTGGACGTCACCGGGCTCGTCCGCCGCACCGCCGAGCAGACCAGCGCGTCGATCCTGCCGATCCGCCCGGACGGCGGCCGGCCGAGCTTCCACGTCCCCGGCGCGAACCTCACCCTCACCGCGGGCGCGGTCGAGCCCGGCCTGCTCGCCGCCGCCGGCGCCGTCCACCTCGGCGGCCCCGACGTCACGTTCGGGCTGAACGACCCGGAGTTCTTCGCGGCGCTCGACGCGGCCCGCGCGTCCGGGACCGTCGTCACGATGGACCTGCTGTCCAACATGCCCGACCTGGTCCGGGGCGCCGCCGCGTTCCTCCCGCACGTCGACCACTTCCTGCCCAACGAGGAGCAGGCCGCGGCGATGACCGGCGAGGACGACCCGGAGAAGGCCGCGCGCGCCCTGCTCGCCGAGGGGCCCTCCTCGGTCGTCGTGACGCTCGGCGCGGAGGGCAGCCTCGTCGCGACCGCCGGCGGCGCGCACCGGCTGCCCGCCCTGCCCGTCGAGGTCGTCGACACCACCGGCTGCGGCGACGCGTACTGCGCCGGGTTCATCACCGGCCTGGGCCAGGGCCGGGACGTCCTGGAGTCGGCCCGCTGGGGCACCGCCGCCGCCGCGACCGTCGCCCAGGGCCTCGGCTCCGACGCCGGCCTCACCGGCCTCGACTCCGTCCTCGCGCTGCTTTGATTGCACTGCCCTCGGCGGTCGGGCGCTGGGCGCCCTCCCTTCAACGGGCACTGCGGCGATCGCTGCATCGCTCCGGCTCGCCCGGGGGCTCGCTGCGCGATCGGGTTCTCGCACGCTCGAACTCGGCTTCGCTCGCGATCGCAGCGCTTGGGGTGGGAGCGTGGCCGGGCGCGGGCTGAGGCATTCATCGAATGCTCAGCGGGCGTCCTGCCAGTAGGGGTCGCGGAGGAGGCGCTTGTAGAGCTTGCCGGTGGGGGTGCGCGGCATCGCGTCGACGAAGTCGACCGAGCGCGGCGCCTTGTAGCCGGCGAGCGACGCGCGGACGTGCCCGATCAGCTCGTCCGCGAGGGCGGCGGACGGCTCGGCGCCGTCGGCGAGCTCGACGGCGGCCTTCACCTGCTCGCCGAACTCCTCGTCCGGGACGCCGAACACCGCGACGTCGCGGACCGCCGGATGGGTGATCAGCACGCCCTCGATCTCGGCCGGGTAGATGTTCACCCCGCCGCTGATGATCATGTCGATGACCCGGTCGGCGAGGAAGAGGTAGCCGTCCTCGTCCAGGTATCCGGCGTCGCCGGTGGTGAAGAGGCCGTCGGCGCGGTGCACCGAGCGGGTCTTCTCCTCGTCGCCCCAGTACTCCACGTCGTCGCCGCTGGCGTAGCGGAACCAGATCTGGCCGCGCTCCCCCGGCGCGGCGGGCTCGCCGTCCTCGCGCAGGACGTGCACCTCGGTGGTGGGCAGCGGGCGGCCGACGCTGCCGGGCCGCTCCAGCCACTCGGACGCGGTGATGACGCTGTTCACCGACGCCTCGGTGGAGCCGTAGTACTCGTGCACGATCGGGCCGAACCAGTCGATCATCCGGCGCTTGACGTCCGGGGAGCACGGCGCGGCGCCGTGCCAGACGGCCTTCAGGGAGGCGCCGTCGAACGCCTTGCGGGTCGCCTCGTCCAGCCGCAGCAGCCGGACGAACTGGGTCGGGACCAGGTGCACGTTGGTGATCGCGTGCTCGTCGACGAGCCGCAGCGTCTCGGCGGCGTCGAAGCCGCGGCGCATCACCACCGACCGCCCGGCGAGCAGGAAGACGTGCGACCACAGCCACTGCGCCGAGTGGTACACGGGCCCGACGAGCAGCGTGCGGCCGTTCTCCGGGATCCGCAGGACGCCCGCCATCAGGTCGCCGAGCAGCCGCGCGTTCTCGATCGGGCCGCCCGCGGCGGTGAGCTTGCGGGTGACGCCCTTGGGACGGCCGGTGGTGCCGGACGTGTAGAACATCGGCAGCCCCGTGGACGGGTCGGCGATCTCCTCCTCGGCGCCCGTCGCGAGGAACTCCTCGTACGGGGTGAAGCCGCCGGCCGGCTCGCCGAACACGACGCGCGCGGTGAGCCCGAGGCCGGCGGACGCCTCGCGCGCGACGCCGGCGAAGGCGTCCTCGGTGAACAGCACGCGGGCCCCGGCGTCCTGGAGGACGTAGCGCAGCTCGTCGGCGGTCCAGTGCCAGTTGACCAGCACGTAGCGCAGGCCGATGTGGCCGGCCGCGCACATCGCCTCGAAGAACTCGCGCCGGTTGCCGGAGTGGATCGCGATCACGTCCCCGGTGGCCAGCCCCAGGCCGCGCAGCGCGTTCGCCAGCCGGTCGGTCCTGGCGTCCAGCTCGCGCCAGGTGGTGGTGCCGCGCTCGTCGGTCAGCGCGGGCTCGTCCGGACGGGCGTCGGCGTGCGGGCGGAGCAGTTCGGCCATCGGTCGCCTCCTGGAACGGGACAAATCCTAGAATCCGACTCTAGAACCATCCCGGCGGCGTTGACCAGGGGCGGATCACGACGTCCGGACGAGATCGGTGGCCAGCACCGCCTCCGCCGCGATGACCAGCTGCTCCAGCCGGAGCACCTCCGTCCGGTGGAACGGCGGCGCCCCCTTCCGCGCGACGACCAGCGCGGCGCGCCCCGCCGACAGCGGGCAGACGGCGTACTCCGTGCCGTCCGTGCCGGTGAGGGCGCGCGGGCGCAGCGGCGGCAGCACCGGCAGCTCGCTGCCGGTCAGCCCGCCGATGCTGGCGTGCACCAGCACCGCCGAGTCCTGCTCCCCCACCTCCGCGATCCCCGCCCAGTCGGCGCTGAGGATGCCCGGCACCGCGTCGGCCAGCGTCGCCGCGCCGCGCTCGGGCACCGCCGCGACCTGGCCGATCACGGCGGCGTCGGGGAAGGCGCCCTGCGGCTCGACGGTCGGCCAGATGCCGACGATCTCCACGCCGTTCACCGAGCCGAGCCCGTCGCGCAGCCGCTCGACGCCCGCGCCCGCGGGCCAGGTGACGGTGAAGTCGTCCAGGGCCCGCCCGTTGTCGCGTTCCAGTACAGCCATCTGCGCGACGTCGGCGCCCGCGGCGCCCAGCGTCCGCGCCACCTGGCCCAGCGAGCCCGGGCGGTCGGGCAGCCGGACGCGGATCCGCAGCAACATCGCCACCTCCTTCTTCCGTGTGCCCCCAGCTTCCCGGAGACTCGTTTCCCACGTGTTACCCATTCGTGTCGACGCGAAGAAGTCGGTGCTGGAACGGCGGGCAGGCGTCAAACTAGAGTCCAATGAAGGTCAACAGCAGACCTATCGCCTCTGCCGCCTCATCATTAAGGTGACTGCACGTGTCGAGCGACGGGGATCGCACAGTCAACGACGGGGCCGGATCCGGCATGGACGGCGCCGCGCCGGCGACGGACGGCGCGTCCGCTCCCGCCGAGGCCGCGCCGGGGGGCGCCGGGGACGGCCGCGCCGCCTTCGAGGCCGAGATCAGGGAGGCCCTGGCGGGGCTGACCGCGCGGCTGGACCGCGAGCATGAGCGCGCCGCGCACCGGGAGGCGGTCATCGACCGGCTGCACGAGGAGAACCAGCGGCTGCGGCGCGGCGAGCTGCAGGCGATGCTGGAGCCCGTCCGGGCGGCGCTGTACCGGCTGCACGACCAGGCCCGCCGCGAGGCCGGCCGGCTGGCGGAGGCGGGCGCCGGCGATCCGCCCGACCCGGTCCGCACCGCCGGGCTGTTCACCGCCGTCGCCGACGACGTCGCCGACGCGCTGGCCCGGCTCGGCGTCGAGCGGTTCAGCGCGCGCCCCGGGGAGCCGTACGACGCGTCCCGGCACCGGCCCGTCGCCGTCACCCCGGTCGCCGACGCGGGCCGCGACGGCCTGGTGACCGGCGTGCAGGCGGACGGCTTCGAGCAGGGCGGCAAGGTGCTGCGCAAGGCGGCGGTCAGCGTCGGCCGGCTCGACCGGCCCGCGAACGGCACCACGAACGCGAGGGAAGGCGCGCGCCTGGAGGGGAGGGCGGCGGGCGGCGCCCCGGACGAGGCCGCGGACGGCACCGCGCGCGGCGCCGCGCCCGCCGTCAGGGCCGGGTCGGGACGCCCCCGCGCGGCCGGCCGCGGCGAGACGACGAACAACCGACTCGGCACCGATGGGTGAGAGGGACATGGCTGTCTACGGGATCGACCTGGGAACCACGTACTCCTGCATTGCCTCCATCGACGACGTGGGGCGGCCGGCGGTCCTGCGGAACCTGGAGGGCACCGACACCACGCCGTCCGTGGTGTACTTCGAGAGCGGCGAGAACGTCGTCGTCGGCGCCACCGCGAAGGACACCGCGGTGCTGGAGCCCGACAACGTCGTCAGCCTGATCAAGCGCGACATGGGCCGGGACGTGACCCGCCCGATCCACGGGATCGACTTCACCCCCGAGGAGCTGTCGGCGTTCATCCTGCTGAAGCTCGCGACGGACGCGCGGACGACGACCGGCGAGGAGGCCCGCGACGTCGTCATCACCGTCCCGGCGTACTTCGGCGCGGCCGAGCGCGACGCGACCCGCAAGGCGGGCCGGATCGCCGGGCTGAACGTCATCGACATCGTGTCCGAGCCGATCGCCGCCGCGATCACCTACGGCGTGCTGAACCCCGACGCCGACCGCACGATCCTGGTCTACGACCTCGGCGGCGGCACGTTCGACACGACCGTCATCGCGCTGCGCTCCGGGCACATCGAGGTGATCTGCACCGACGGCGACCACGAGCTGGGCGGCGCCGACTGGGACGCGCGGCTGGTGGAGTACCTGGCGGAGCGGTTCCGCGCCGAGCACCCCGACGCGGGCGACCCCCTCGACGACAAGCAGACCGAGCAGCAGCTGCGCCGCGACGCCGAGGACGCCAAGAAGGCGCTCACCACCCGCACCGCGCACACCGTCCGGGTGATGCACGCCGGGCGGGTCGCGACGATCGAGGTGACGCGGGAGAGGCTGGAGGAGCTGACCACGGACCTCCTCGACCGCACCGTGGAGATCACCGGGCGGACGCTGTCGACGGCCGCGGAGAAGGGCGTGCACGACTACGACGACCTGGTGCTGGTCGGCGGGTCGACGAAGATGCCGGTGGTGGCGGCGCGGCTGGAGACCGAGCTGGGGCTGAAGCCGCGCCTGCAGGACCCGGACCTCGCGGTCGCCAAGGGCGCCGCGCTGTACGCGTTCGAGGAGACCTACCGGCGGCTGATGCGGGAGGGCGCCGCCGAGCGCGCCGAGGAGATGGCGAGCCGGGCCGGGCTCTCGGCCGAGCAGCAGAAGCAGATCGCCGGGCGGCAGATCCGCACGGTCGCCTCGCACGCGTTCGGGATCGTGGTCGTCGACCGCGACTCCGGCGCCGAGCACGTCGCGCACCTGGTGCACGCCAACGACGAGCTGCCGGCGGCCCGCACCGAGGACTTCTTCACCGTCTACGACGACCAGACCTCCGCCGACGTCCGGGTGATGGAGCAGGCGGGCAGCGTCGAGTCCGCGGAGCTGATCGACAACACCGAGATCGCGACCGGGGAGATCCGCGTCCCGCCGGGCAAGAAGGCGGGCTGGCCGATCGGCGTGACGTTCGCGCTCGACTCGTCCGGGCTGCTCAACGTGACGGCCGTGGAGAAGGAGTCCGGCGAGCGGCTGGAGCTGAAGGTGGACGTCGGGGGGATGTCGGAGGAGGAGGTCGAGCGCTCCCGCAAGGCCCTCTCCCGGGTCCAGGTGAGCTGAGGGCCGGCGCGCCGCGGTGACGTTCGACGAGGAGTACCGGCGGGAGGTGCTGGAGCCGGCGCGGGCCGCGGGCGACCAGCCGCCCGAGGACCTGCGCGTCCGGTACGCGCTGGCCGACCCGCTGTCCGGGCCGGGCGTCGAGGCGCGGGTGAAGCAGGTGCGGCAGTGCTGGCGGCGGGCGCGCGGCCAGCTGAAGTACCGCAAGCTGATCGACCGGCTGGAGGCCGAGCACCGGGAGCTGGCGCCGCTGTTCGCCGCCGCCGGGCACGGCGACCTGCGGGCGCTGGAGGAGCGGCTGGCGGGCGGCCGGGAGCGCGGCGAGCGGCGCCGCGCGCAGGCCCGCGCCGGGCTGGCGGACGCGGCCGGGTTCCTGCGCATGGTGACGCCCGCCGAGGTCGAGGCGATCGCCCGGTCGGGCGGGGTCGCGCGCGCCGAGCTGGAGCGGCTCGCCGCCGCCGAGGGCGTCACCGTCCGCGAGCCGGACCCGCTGCCGCCCGTCGCGCCGTACGCGGCGTACCGGAAGGTCCGCGAGTCGCTCGGCGTGCTCGGCAAGCGGCACCTGGCCGACTTCCTGTTCGGGGCGCGGATCGCGGGCCCGATCCGGGTGCTGGACGGCTTCACCGCGCCCGCGGCGCCGGGCGCGCCGGGGGCGTCGGCGCTGCGCGGCGGGGTGCTGCGGCTCGACGCGGACGCGGTCGCCGCCGCGGGCGACGAGTGGGCGCGCCGCAGCCGCGACACCAGCACCACGCACGCCGGGACCGTCCTGGCCGCGCTGCGGTCCGGCGCCGACCTGGCCGAACTCGTCCGCTACGACATCGTGGACCGGCTGCGGGAGCGGTTCCGGCAGCGGGCGTCCGAGCGGGCGCTGCTGCGGCACGCGACCGACGACCTCGGCGTCCACGCGGAGGACGCGCGGCGGCTGGTGTTCGCGGTGGTGCGGGAGACGGCCGGGGGCGGCGGCCTGGCCGGGCGGCTGCGCTCGCTGCTGGACGCGGGCGAGGTGTTCGCGGCGTCGGAGCTGGCGGACGCGTCCGCGATCCCCGCCGCCGGCGGGGCGGGCGAGCCGTCGGAGGAGGAGGTGCTCGCCGCCGAGGCGCGGCACCGCGTCGACACCGCGCTGCGGCTGCGCGAGAACGCCGCCGCCGAGCCCGACCCGGACCGGGCGTGGCGGCTGCTCGCCGACGCGCTGCGGCTCGTCCGCGACCTGCCCGGCGCCCGCGACCACCAGCGGCGGCTGCCGCCCAGGCCCGTCCCGGCGCTGCGCGCCGACGTCGACACGGGCGGGGCCGGCACGGGCGGGACCGGCGCCGCCGTCCGGCTGTCGTGGGAGCCGTCTCCGTCGACCGCCGGCGAGGTCGGCTACCGGCTCGTGCGGCGGACCGGGCGCCCCCCGCGCGGCGCCGGGGACGGCGAGGCGATCGCCGGGGAGCGCGACGAGCGGCCGCCGGTGAACGTCCCGCTGTACTACGGCGCCGTCGCGGTGCGCGGCGACGCCGCCGCCCCGCCCGCCGTCGCGGGGCCGGTCGTCGTGCGTCCCGAGCCGGGCGAGGTCGAGCTGCTGGCCGGGGACGGGCAGGTCACCGGCCGGTGGCGGTGCCCGGCGGAGGCGGCGCGGGTCGTCGTCTCGCGGGACGGGGCGCCGGTCGAGGCGGGACGCGACGGGTTCCGCGAGCGGGTGCCGAACGGCCGCACCCACCACTACCTGATCAGCGCCGTCTACCTGGACGCGGCGGGCCGCGAGGTGGCCACGCCGGGCGTGCGGGCGTCGGTGACGCCGAGCGCGCCGCCCGTGCCGGTGTACGAGCTGGCCGCCGAGCCCGACCCGGCCGACCCGGGACTGCTGCGGGTGCGGTTCGCGCCGCCCCCGCACGGCACGGCGGAGCTGGTGCTGTCGCCGGTGCCGCCGCCGTGGCCGCGCAGCGCGCTGGTCCCGGTGGAGGAGGTCCGGCGAGCAACGCGGCGGCTCGCGTGCACGCCGGCGGCGGGCGGCCTCGCGGTACGGCCCGGCGCGGGCGGCTGGCTGCTCGCCGTGACCGTCGCCGAGGGCACCGCCGCGATCGGCGCGTACCACCGGTACGTGAACCTGCCCCCGCCGCGCCGGCTCGTCGCCGAGCGGCGCGGCGACCACGTGCACGTCGGGTTCGACTGGCCGCCGGACGTCGCGGAGGTCGACCTGGTGTACCGGATCGGCCGCGGCGCGCGCCGCTCCCCGGACCCGGACGCGGAGCGGCGCGCGACGGTCACCCGCGCCGCGTACGACACCCAGGGCGGCGTCCGGCTGCCGGTCCCCGAGGACGAGCCCGTCGAGCTGGCCGTGGCGGCGGCCGGCACCGTCGGCGGGACGCGGGTGACCGGCCCGCCGGCGACCGCCGAGGTCGAGGCGCGCACCGTCGTCCGCTACGACCTGGAGCGGACGGGGCCGCCGTGGCGGCGGTCGCTGACGCTGCGGCTCACCTGCTCGCGGCCGCTGCGGGTGGCGCGGCTGTCGCTGGTGCTGCGGCGCGGCCGGGTGATGCCGTACCGGGCGGGCGACGGCGAGACGCTCGGCGCGTGGGAGCAGGTGCCGGTGCCCGGCGAGCTCTCCGTGGCCGTCCCGGACGCGTCCGGGCCGTACTGGCTGCGCTGCTTCGCCGATGATGATGTCATCGAACTCACCGATCCCCCGATCCGCCGACTCCAGGTCCCGTGATGACCAGACCCCTCGCCCGCCTGCCGGGCGCGCCCGCGCGGCTCTTCCCCCGGCACGGCGTCACCTGCCCGTACTGCTTCGCGTCCGTCGCGCCGCAGCGGATCCTGTTCCGCTGCCGCGGGCAGGCGGGGCGGCGGCAGGGCTGCGCGCCCGTCCTCGACGAGCGGCTGGCCGCCTACACGGGGTCGACGGCGGGCGCGTCGCTGCCGCCGGTGTTCGCCGCGCCGGGACGCAAGGGGCGCGCCGACTGCCCCGGGTGCGGCGTCCCGACGGGGAACCGGGCGTGCCCGGAGTGCCACAACCCGCTGCCGTCGGCGTACTGCGACTCCCCCGGCCGGATCGTCGCGCTGGTCGGCGCGAAGAACGCCGGCAAGAGCACCTACATCGCGGTGCTGCTGCACGAGCTGATGAACCGGGTCGGCACGGAGCTGGACTCCTCGCTCGTCGCGTGCGACGACCGGACCATCGAGCGCTACAAGCGCGACTTCGCGCGGCCGCTGCTGGAGGAGCGGCGGCTGCTGCCGACGACCGCGAGCGCCGCGACGGGCCCGCGCGAGCCCCTCGTCTACCTGCTGACGCGGACGCGGGCCGGCCGGTTCCGGCAGGGCCGGTTCGCCCGCCCGCGCAACGACTCGCTCGCGCTGGTGCTGTTCGACACCGCCGGCGAGGACCTGCGCAGCCGCGAGGCGACCGACCTGCACCTGCGCTACCTGGAGGCGGCGGACGCGATCATCTTCCTGGTCGACCCGCTGGAGCTGCCGGGCGCGCGGGCGGGGATCTCCGACACCGTCCCGGAGCCGCGCGGCTCCGGCGACGACGCCGGCGGCGAGCCGCTGGACATCATCGCGCGGGTCACCGACGCGCTGCGGCAACGGCACGGCACCCGTCCCGGCGAGCCGCTGCCGGTGCCGGTCGCGGTCGCCCTCACCAAGATCGACGCGCTGCGCCCGGACCTGCTGCGGCAGTCGGCGCTGCGCCGGTCCCGGTCCGGCGCGGGCGTCCTCGACCTCGACGACCGCGACGCGGTGGACGAGCAGGTCCGGGCGCTGCTGCACGAGTGGCAGGCCGGCCAGCTCGACACCTACCTCGGGCAGCAGTACGCCGAGCACGCGCTGTTCGGGCTGTCGGCGCTCGGCGGCGTCCCCGAGGACGGCCGGGTCGGCGCCGGCGGCGTCCGCCCGCACCGCGCCGAGGACCCGCTGCTGTGGCTGCTGTACCGGTTCGGGATGCTCGACGGCGTCCGCCCCGGGGGTTCGTGACGGTGGCGTGGCAGCTGCACTACACCTCCGCGCGGCGCGGGCCCACCGGCCGGGCCGGGTTCCAGTTCGTCGCGGAGACGCCGGGCCTGCCCGACGGGGTGCGGGCGGCGGTCACGCCGTACCTGTCGTACCGCCCGCCGCCGGACGCGCCGCTGTCCCCCGACGACGCCGAGCTGGACCGGTTCCCCGTCTCGCTGCTGTACGACCGGGTGGACGGGCGCCCGCTGCTGCTGCGCTGCCGCTACCTGGGCCGCGACTACTCCGGACGGTACGGCAACTTCTTCGCCCACGCGGTGGTCGCCGACCCCGACGAGCTGGAGGGGCTGCGTCCCGCCGAGCTGTGGCACGCGCCGATGTGGGCGCCGCTGCCCGGCGACGGCGACCTCGGCGAGCTGGACGACCTCGCGCCCGGCGCCGCGCTCGACCCCGAGTCGCTCGCGGAGTGGCTCGCGGGGTCCGGGCCGCCCGACGCGTACGGGACCCTCGCCCGGCTGGTGGACGCGGTCGCCGGCGTCCTCGGCCGGGGCCACGGCCGGATCGTGCTGGTCGCCGCCGACGTCGAGCTGATCGCCCGCTGGATCGCGGTGGTGTCGTACTCGCTGCCGGTCGCGGCGGCGGAGCGGCTGTCGTTCGTCACCTACACCGCCGATCCCGACGGCGCCGCGCAGCGCCTCGTCGGCACCACCCCGGACGTGTGGAACGCGGTGCGGCACCACGCGTCCCACGCGCTGGCCGTCGACCTGCACGGCGGCCTCGGCGGCGCGGGCGGCGCGTCCCGCTTCGCGCGGACCGTCGCGGCGTGCTGGCGGGACGCCGACTTCCCCGCCCTCGACGCGCTCGGCGAGCTCGCGCTGCCGGACGGCGCGGCACCGTGCGACCCGGCGGCGCTGGAGGGCGCCGCGGCGCTGCTGGCGCTGTGCCGCCGCGACGCGCCCGTCACCCCCGGCGAGGAGAGCGCGGCCGGGGCGCTGCTGTCGCGGCCGGGCGCGGTCGTCCCCGACTGGGTGTGGCGCGACCTCGCGCCGGGCGTCGCGTCGATGGGCCTGGAGCTGGCGCTCGCCGTCCACGAGCGGGCCCTCGCGGCGGGCGCGACCGGCGTCGCGCGGGACTGCGCGGCGCGGATCGCGGTCCTCGCCCTGTCCGACCCGGCCGCGCGCGACCGGATGCCCGAGCTGCCGGAACGCGCCGACGAGCTGGAGCCGCGCGTGGCGCGGGCGCTCGCGGACGCGCCCGACCTGGCCGAGGTCGCGGCGGTCGCGGCGGTCGCCGCGCGCGCGGGCACCCGTGTCGATCTGGAGGGGCTCGCTGCGGCCGCCGCGGAGAAGGCCCGTCTCGGCGCCGCCGACCTGCCCGCCGCGTACCGCGCCTGCCCGGCCTCGGCGCGCAGCGCATTGCTGGAGGGCGCCATCACCGGCCTCGCCGAAGCCGGAGCGCGCGAACGGGCGGCCGCCCTCACGCCGGGCGCCTGCGACCTGCTCCACGAGCACGCGGCCGAGAGCCTCCGCGCGGTGCCCGCCGTCGCGGTCCCGGTGCTCGCCTCCGTCGGGCGGCGCGACCGCCGGCGCCGCATCGAGGCGACCGCCGGCCTCCTCCGCCTGAAGGGGGCGGACGTCGAGGCGGCGCTCGCGGAGGTGTGGGCGGTGCCGCCGACGGCGGCCGAGTGCGCGGACCTGCTCGACGCGCTCGGAAAGGAGCCGGCGGCGAGCCCGACGCTGGCGGCGCTGCCGTCGCGGACGTTCGAGCGCGCCGGCAGCGACGCCCTCGCCGACGCGCAGAGCCTGCGGCTCGCGGCGCTCGTGCCGTCGGTGCTGCCCGGCGGGCGCGCCGCCGCGGACGCCGCCGCCGTCCGCGCCTACGCCGACGCGATCACCGCCTCCCGGCCCGGCGAGGCGGCGCGGGCCATGGACGCGCTTGCGCGCGCGCAGGGCGCATCCGCTCGGCTCGTCGGCGAGGCGTTCGAGGCGGCGGCGCGGCGGCTGTGCCGCCGCCCGCCCGCGTTCCGCGCGGCACTGCTCGCCGCGGTGCCCGCACCCCTGCGGGCCCGGATCGCCGCGCGCTGGACGGCCGAGCTGCCCGCCCGCGCGCGCGCCGGCCGCGCCCAGCTGCGCGGCGCCGACGTCGAGCGCCGCAACGACCTGATCGAGATCGTGCTGCGGCTGCGCACGCGCGGGATCACCGAACCGGACCTGGAGTCCTGGGCGCGCGGCGCCGCGGGCCGCTGGCTCGCCGCCCGGCAGCTCGACGCGCGCCTGGCCGACCGGCCGGAGCTGCGCGCCGCGCTGCAGGACCTCCTCGCCGGCGACGAGGGGAGGTGAGCCCGTGCAGATCCTGATCGCGCTGCTGCTGGTCGTCGTGTGGGCGGGGGCGATGTGGCTCGGGTTCTGGTACGTGTTCCCGGTGCTTTTCCCCGCGACGCTGATCGTCGCGGGCGCCGCCGCGCTCGGCGTCTACTACCTGAACGCGTGCCGCACGCTGGTGCCGTCCGCGCTCGACGGCCCGTCCCCCGTCGCCTCTCCGGACGTCGCCTACCGCAACTACCTGCTCGCCCAGGTGTGGCGGGACTGGTGGACGATCAGCCGGACGGTCGTCCCGCAGGTGTACCGGATCGCGTCCGGCATCGTCGTCCGGCTCACCCGGACGCTGCTCGGCGGGCCGTGGGGGTTCTTCGCGTTCCCGATCTGGCTGTCGCTGTGCGCGGGGATCGCGGCGGCGGCCGTCCCGGCGGCGGGGTTCGTGCTGGCGCTGACCGTCCTGTACGGGGTCGTCGCGGCGGTCGGGCTGGCGGCGTGGCTGGCGTGCGTGCTGGTCCTCGCGGCCGTCGAGCGGGTCTTCATGGCGTACGGGCGGATCCTGCAGACCTGCCCGCACCCGTTCTGCTACGAGCGCATCGGCCTGCCCGAGTACGAGTGCCCGGGATGCGGCGCCCGCCACCGGCGCCTGTCGCCGGGGGCCGCCGGGGCGTTCCGGCACGTGTGCCGGTGCGGCGCGCGGCTCCCCACGACCGTCCCGCTCGGCCGCTTCCGGCTCGCCGCGTACTGCCCGCACTGCGGCGGCCGCCTCCCCGAGCGCATCGGGCGCGTCCGCGTTGAGCCGCTGCCCTTCGTCGGCGGGCCCGCCGCCGGGAAGACCACGTTCATGTTCCTCGGCATCCGGGCGCTGCACGCGCGCGCCCGGTCCGTCCAGGGGCGGCTGGCGTTCGTGGAGGAGCGGCACGCGCAGGCGTACGCGGGCGCCATCCGCGAGTTCCAGCGCGGCGGGCGCCCCGCCAAGACCGGCCCGGAGCTGCCGCTCGCCACCATGGTCGACGTCGACCTGCCCGGCCGCGCCCGCCGCATCCTCTACCTGTTCGACCCGGCGGGCGAGCACTACACCGGCGCCACCGAGGTCGAGTCGCTGCGCTACCTCGACCACGGCGAGGCGCTGCTGTTCGTCGTCGACCCGTTCGCGCTCCCCCAGGTCCGCCGCGCGCTCACCGAGGACGAGCGGAACCTCGTCGACCAGGCCGCCGCCTCGTCGGAGGAGGACCCCGCCGACACCCTCCAGCGGGTCCTGAACGACCTGCGCTCCCGGTCCGACCAGGGCCGGCAGAAGCGCGTCGCGGTCATCGTCACCAAGGCCGACCTGCTCGCCCGCACCGAGATCGGCCGCTGCCTCGGCCACGACGGCGACGTCCGGGCCTGGCTCGGCGGCGTCGGGCTCGGCAACACCGTCCGCACCCTCGACCAGGTCGCCGGGCAGGTCCGCTACTTCGCCTCCGGCCTGGCCACCGAGCCCGCCGACGTCGCGGACCTGCTCGGCTGGGCGTCCGGGCTCGCCCCCGCCGCCCCGTCCGGCCGCGACCATCCCCTCACCGCCGGCGACGCGCAGGAGGTCCCCGGCACCGCGCCGCTGCGCGCCCCCTGGCCGGTCCGCGGGCGCGGCTCGGCCCGTGTCCCCGCCGGCTACCAGGCCGGACGCTGGGCGGTGCTGTGCGGGCTGTCGGTGCTCACGGTCGCGGCCGTCACCGGCGCCGTGGTGGCCGCCGCGGAGCGGTTCCCCTACTGAACCCGCCACCGGGCCCGCGAGGCGCGCCCGGGTGTGACGCATCGCACTTCCTGACGCGGCAGATAACGGACCGTCATCCGGTTACAGCCTCTCGGAGCCGGCCGACCCCGCCGGCTCCCCCAGCCGACCGACCGAGAGGTGAGGACATGACGACGATCGCGCCCGAAGGGCTGCTCGCCATCGACGCGTCCGCGCAGGACCTGCTGTTCCGCGAGGCCCGCACCGCCAACACCTTCAGCGACGAGCCCGTGACCGACGATCAGCTCCGCGCGATCTACGACCTGGTCAAGTGGGCGCCGACCGCGATGAACGCCCAGCCGCTGCGCCTCGTCGCCGTCCACACCCCGCAGGCGCGCGAGCGGCTCCTGCCGCTGATGGCCGAGGGGAACCGCGCCAAGACCGCGTCCGCGCCGCTCACCCTCATCGTCGCCGCCGACGAGGACTTCCACGAGCACCTCCCCGTCACCTTCCCGCACCGGGAGGGCGCCCGCGAGGCCATGCACGCCAACCCCGGCCGCCCCGCCATGGCCCGCTTCAACGCCTCCATCCAGCTCGGCTACCTCATCCTCGGCATCCGCGCCGCCGGCCTCGCCGCCGGCCCGATGGCGGGCTTCGACGCCGCCGCCGTCGAGAAGGAGTTCCTCGAGGGCAACCAGCGCGCCATCGCCGTCGTCAACGCCGGCAAGCCCGGCCCGGACGCCTGGTTCCCCCGCAACCCCCGCCTCGAGTTCGAGCAGGCGGTGAAGGTTGTCTGAACCCCCCGCCGGGACGGCCGCGCCCGCGGGCGCGGCCGCCCGCGCGGACCGGCGGGTCGCGCTGATCCTGGTGCTGGGCGCGCTGAGCGCGATGGCGCCGCTGTCGATCGACATGTACCTGCCGGCGCTGCCCCGGGTCGCGTCCGACCTGTCGACGGGCGCGGTGCAGGCGCAGCTCACCCTGACCGCCTGCGTGGCCGGGCTGGCCGTGGGTCAGGCCGTCGCGGGGCCGCTGAGCGACGCGCTCGGGCGGCGCAGGCCGCTGCTCGCCGGGCTGGCCGCGTACGCCGTCGCGTCGCTGCTGTGCGTCGCGGCGCCGAACGTGGAGACCCTGATCACGCTGCGGGTCGTGCAGGGCGCGGCCGGGGCGGCGGGGATCGTCATCGCGCGCGCCGTCGTCCGGGACCTGTACGACGGGGCGGCGGCGGCGCGGTTCTTCTCCTCGCTGATGCTCGTCAACGGGCTCGCGCCGATCCTGGCACCGGTCATCGGCGGGCAGCTGCTGCGGGTCATGCCGTGGCCCGGCGTCTTCGGCGTGCTGACCGGGATCGGCGTCGCGCTGCTCCTGGCGACGCTCGCCGGGCTCGGCGAGACCCTGCCGCCGGAGCGGCGGGAGACCGGCGGCCTGCGCGCGACCGCCCGGACGTTCGGGGCGCTCGCGCGCGACCGGTCGTTCACCGGCCCCGCGCTGGCGCTCGCGCTGGCGTTCGCCGCGATGTTCACCTACATCTCCGGCTCGCCGTTCGTCCTGCAGGACGTCTACCACCTCTCGCCGCAGGCGTTCAGCGTCGCCTTCGGCGTGAACTCGCTGGGCATCGTCGCGGCGGGCCAGGTCGGCGGGCGGCTCGCCGGGCGCGTGCCGCTGGGCCGGCTGATGGCGGCGGGACTGGCGACCGTCGCGGCGGGCGGGCTGCTGCTCCTCGGCGCCGTGCTCGCCGGGGGCGGGCTGCCCGCGGTGCTGCCGGCGCTGTTCCTCGTCGCGTCCGGGCAGGGGCTGATCATGCCGAACGCGACGGCGCTCGCGCTGGCCGGCCGGCCGCCGCGGGTCACCGGGAGCGCGTCGGCGCTGCTCGGCCTGTCGCAGTTCGCGCTCGGCGGGGCCGCCGGCCCGCTCGCCGGGATCGCCGGGCCGCGCACGGCGGTGCCCATGGCGGTGGCCATCGCGGTGCTGTCGCTGCTCGCCGCCGCCGTCGCCGCGGCCGCGCCGCCGAGGGTTGCGTCAGCGAACTGACCGTGCGTACGGTCGGGACGTGATCGTTCGCATCGGCATGGCGCCCGCGCCCGGCGCGCTCGGACCCGACTCCCTCACCGCCCTCGTCCTCGGCCTCGAACGCGAGGGCTTCGACTCGCTCTGGGTCTCCGAGCGGGCGTCCGGACCGGCGCTCGATCCCGTCGTCGTCCTCGCGCACGCGGCGGCGCTGACGTCCAGGATCAAGCTCGGCACCGCGGTCATGACGGTGCCCGGCCGCTCCCCCGCCCTGCTCGCCAAGGAGCTGGCGTCCCTGGACGTGCTGTCGCGCGGCCGGCTGCTGCCCGCGTTCGGGCTCGGCCAGCGGCTGCCCGCCGAGCAGCAGGCGTTCGGCGTCCGCCGGGAGGAGCGCGCCGCGATCTTCGAGGAGGCGCTGCCGCTGCTGCGCCGCTTCTGGGCCGGCGACGCCGTCGTCCACGACGGCGCGCGCTTCCGCTACGACGGGCTGCGGATCGAGCCGAGGCCCGTCAAGGGCGGCTTCGACGTGTGGATGGGCGGGACGTCGGACGCGGAGCTGCGCCGCACCGGGCGGCTGTCGGACGGCTGGCTCGCCGCGTTCACCACGCCCGCCGAGGCCGAGCGCGGCCGCGTCGCGGTGCAGGAGGCCGCCGCGGCCGCCGGGCGCGAGATCGAGGAGGAGCACTTCGGCGCCGTCGTCCCGTACCGGCGCGGCCCCCTGCCCGAGGAGGCGGCGGCCCGGTTCGCGCGCGTCCGCAGGATCAGCGGCCCGGCCGATCCCGCCGACGTCGTCCCCGACCTCGACGGCCTGGAGGCGCACCTCAAGCGGCTGGTGGAGGCGGGCCTGTCCAAGTTCGTCCTCGCCCCGCTGTCCGCCCCGGACGACTGGAACGCCGAACTCGCCGACCTCCGCGACGCGGCGCTGTTCCTGCAATCCCGGCCCAGGCGCCTCGCCTAGTCGGCTCGCCCCCTGACCGGTCTCGGGCGAGCGCGGCATCGCTTCGCGATCTGGCCGGGCTCCCCGAGGGGCGGTGTCCTGGTGGGGACAGCCCCCGCCCCCGGCGAAGCGGACTGACCGGCGCCCTCGACTGACCGGCGCTCCGTTCCGGGCGCCGGTCAGTCGAGGGCGGCGAGGATGAAGTCGGCGACCTCGGCGGCCAGGTCGGCGGCGGGCTTCGGGCCGTCGGCCCGGTACCAGCGCGGGAGCTGGTTCACCATGCCGAGCGCGACGATCGTGACGGTGTCGGCGGGCGTCGGGGTGGTGAACGAGCCGTCCCGCTTGCCCTGCTCGACGAGCCCGCGGAAGGTGTTGTGGTACCGGCGGCGGTCGGCGCGGACGGCGTGCATGCGGACGTCGTCGAGCCGGTGCATCTCGCGGCCGAACACCTTCGCCTCGTCGATGTGCTCGGCGGTGCTGAGGATCAGCCCGGTGAGCACCCGGCGGACGGCCTCGCGCGGCGGGAGCCCCTCGGCGAGGACGGCGTCGAGGTCGGCGAGCTGCCGCGCGATGAGCGAGTGGTAGATCTCGTAGAGCAGGGCGTCCTTGGAGTCGAAGTAGTGGTAGAGGGCGCCCTTGGTGACCTCGGCGGCCTCGACGATGCCCTGGACGGACGTCCCGTCGAAGCCGCGCTCGGCGAACAGCCGCAGGGCGGCGTCCAGGATGCGCCGCTCCACGGGGCTGCGCCGGACCGGCGCGGGCTCCGCGCCGTCCGCCGCCGCGTCCGTAGGCTGGGTCTCGGTCATCGGCGCTCCTCCCCATTGACGCGCCCGCGTCCACGGACATAGCTTGCCAGAAACCGACCGGTCGGTATGCACCCGTCCCAGCCTGGATCGAGGGAGATCCCTGATGCCCGCAGTCGAGACCGTCCGCGGACCCGTCGACGTCGCCGCCCTGGGTCGCACGTACATGCACGAGCACGTCTTCTGCCTCAGCGCCGAGCACGTCGAGAACTACGGCGCGGGCGACTGGTGGGACGAGGAGGAGAAGGTCGCCGACGCGGTGGCCAAGCTGCGGGAGCTGCCCGCGCGCGGCATCACCGCGATCGCGGACCCGACCGTGTGGGGCCTCGGCCGCTACATCCCGCGCATCCAGCGGATCGCCGAGCAGGTCCCCGAGCTCAACATCATCGCGGCCACCGGGATCTACACCTACAACGACCTGCCGTTCCAGTTCCACTACCGCGGGCCGGGAACGCTGATGGACGACGGCCACGACCCGATGGTCGGCTACTTCGTCCGCGACCTGACGCAGGGCATCGCCGGCACCGGCGTCAAGGCCGCGTTCCTCAAGTGCGCGATGGACGCGCCGGGCCTCACCCCCGGCGTCGAGCGGGTGCTGCGGGCCGTCGCGGCCGCGCACCGGGAGACGGGCGCCCCGGTGACGGTGCACACCGAGAGCTCGATCCACGCGGGCCGGACGGTCGTGGAGATCCTCGGCAAGGAGGGCGTCGACCTGAGCAAGGTCGTCGTCGGGCACGCCGGGGACAGCAACGACCTCGACTACCTGATGGAGCTGGCGGACACCGGCGCGATCCTCGGCATGGACCGGTTCGGCCTGGACGTCATCAACCCGACCGCCGACCGGGTCAGGACCGTCGCGGCGCTGTGCGAGCGCGGCTACGCCGACCGGATGGTGCTCAGCCACGACGCGAGCTGCTTCATCGACTGGTTCGGTCCCGACCCGGCGACCGTCCCGGCGTTCGCGCCGAACTGGAACTACCGGCACATCAGCGACGACGTGCTGCCCGCACTGCGCGAGGCGGGCGTGCCGGACGGGCAGATCGACCAGATGCTCGTCGCGAACCCGCGCCGCTACTTCACCCGCTGACAGCGCGCGCCACGGCGCGCGCCTCGCAGCCGGGCGGCGTCTCCCGAGCGCGTCTCCATCCATAACGGTTAGCCATGAGGTGGTCAAGAAGCCGTCTCAAGGACTAATCCCCCCGGATCGGGAATCATGGGTGGAAACTGCTAGGAGGCGCCGGTGAACGAGGTCTTCGAGCATCGCGGGCTCCGCGCCGCGATCCCCATGCTGCTGGTGGCGCTGCTGGTCCTCGTCGCGCCCGGCTGCCAGGCGCTCGACCGCGGCGGTGCGGGCCCGGAGGACGTCCCGCCGCCGGTCAAGACGCCGGTCGTCCAGCACGAGAAGCCGAGCGGGCGCCGCCCCGGCGTCGTCAACATCGACACCGAGCAGGGCCTGAACAGCACCCGCGCCGCCGGCACCGGGATCGTCATGGACCCCTCCGGGCTGGTGCTGACCAACAACCACGTCATCCAGGGCGCCACCACGATCAAGGGCACCGACACCGACAACCGGCGCTCCTACACCGCCCAGATCGTCGGCTACGACCGGCAGAGCGACGTCGCCGTGATCCGGCTGTTCGGCGCCGCCCGGCTGAAGGCCGCGGTGTTCGGCGACCCGTCCTCGGTGGGCGTCGGCGACCCCGTCACCGCCGTCGGCAACGCCGGCGGCAAGGGCGGCACCCCGACGGTCGTCACCGGCAAGGTCACCTCGCTGGACCAGACGGTCACCGCCCGCGACGACAGCGACGGCACCTCCGAGCGGCTCACCGGCATGATCGAGACGAGCGCGCCGATCAGGCCGGGCGACTCCGGCGGCCCGCTGCTGAACACCCGCGGCCGGGTCATCGGCATCAACACCGCGGCGTCCGCGTCGTTCACCGTCGGCAGGTCCAAGCCGAAGGGCACCCACCGCGGCTACGCCATCCCGTCCGACCGGGCCCTCGCGATCGCCCGGCAGATCGCCCGCGGCCAGGCGTCGGCGACCGTGCACATCGGCCCGACCGCCATGCTCGGGGTGAAGGTCCGCTCCGGCGACACCCAGGGCGCCCAGGTGGCCGAGGTCGTGCCCGGCACCCCGGCCGACGAGGCCGGCGTCCCGGTCGGCGCCACGATCATCTCGCTCGGCGGCGCCACGGTCGACTCGCCGACGACGCTCACCGGGCTGATGCTCGCCCACCATCCCGGCGAGACCGTCCGGCTGGAATGGTTCACCGCCCAGGGCACCCGGTCGGCCGCCGCGCTCCGCCTGGCCGACGGCCCGCCGCAGTAGCCCGGGCGTCCTCGCGGCGGCGCCCGGGCCCCCGCTGGACGCGACTGGCCCGCGCGGAGACGGCCCGCGGCGTGCGACAGTGGAGGCACCCGACCCGCGAGGATGTGAACCATGACCCGCAAGGCGCCCGCCGACGACTTCGACGACACCGGGATGCGGGTGTCGGAGCCGAAGACGTGGGCCGCCGGCGTCCCCGGCGTCACGGCGGCGCTGCGCCAGTCCTACGACCAGATGGGCGTCCGCCGGACGGCGCTGACGCTGCTGCGCGTCAACCAGAAGCAGGGGTTCGACTGCCCCGGCTGCGCGTGGCCGGAGGGCGACCACCGGCACGTCGCCGAGTTCTGCGAGAACGGCGCCAAGGCCGTCGCGGAGGAGGCGACGACGCGGCGCGTCACCCGCGAGTTCTTCGCCGCGCACACCGTGGACGAGCTGGCCGGGCGCTCCGACCACTGGCTCGGGCAGCAGGGCCGGCTGACCGAGCCGATGCTGAAGCGCGCCGGGTCCGCGCACTACGAGCCGGTGTCGTGGGACGAGGCGATCGGGCTGCTGGCGGCGGAGCTGAAGGCGCTGGACTCCCCCGACGAGGCCGTCTTCTACACCTCGGGGCGCACCAGCAACGAGGCCGCGTTCGCCTACCAGCTGTTCGCCCGCGCGTTCGGCACCAACAACCTGCCCGACTGCAGCAACATGTGCCACGAGTCGTCCGGGTCGGCGCTCGGCGAGACGATCGGCGTCGGCAAGGGCTCGGTGCTGCTGGAGGACCTCTACCGGGCCGACCTGATCTTCGTCGTCGGGCAGAACCCCGGCACCAACCACCCGCGCATGCTGTCCGCGCTGGAGCGGGCCAAGAAGGGCGGCGCGCGGATCGTCGCGGTGAACCCGCTGCCCGAGGCCGGGCTGATGCGGTTCAAGAACCCGCAGCGCCCGTCCGGCGTCACCGGGCACGGCACCGCGCTCGCCGACCGGTTCCTGCAGATCCGGCTGAACGGCGACCTCGCGCTCTTCCAGGCGCTGAACCGGATGCTCCTGGAGTCCGACGCGCCCGGCGCCCTCGACCGGGAGTTCCTCGACGCCCACACCCACGGGTTCGAGGCGTTCGAGAGGCACGTCCGCGGCCTCGACTGGGACGACGTCCTGGAGGCGACCGGGCTGACCCGCGGCGAGATCGCCGCGACGCTCGGGGACGTCCTCGCGTCGGAGCGGATCGTGGTGTGCTGGGCGATGGGCCTCACCCAGCACCGCAACTCGGTGCCGACGATCCGCGAGGTCGTCAACTTCCTGCTGCTGCGCGGCAACATCGGCCGGCCCGGCGCGGGCGTCTGCCCGGTCCGCGGCCACTCCAACGTCCAGGGCGACCGGACGATGGGCATCTACGAGAAGCCCAAGCCCGAGTTCCTCGACGCGCTCGCCGCGGAGTTCGCGTTCGACCCGCCGCGCGAGCACGGCCTCGACACCGTCGACGCGATCCGCGCGATGCGCGACGGCAAGGCCACGGTGTTCCTCGGCATGGGCGGCAACTTCGTCCGCGCCACGCCCGACTCCGACGTCACCGAGAGGGCGCTGCGCTCCTGCCGGCTCACCGCGCAGGTGTCGACGAAGCTGAACCGCTCGCACGCGGTGACCGGCGAGCTCGCCCTCATCCTGCCGACGCTCGGCCGCACCGAGCGCGACGAGCAGGCGTCCGGGCCGCAGTTCGTCTCGGTCGAGGACTCCATGGGCATGGTGCACGCCTCCCGCGGCCGCCTCGCGCCCGCCTCGGAGCACCTGCTCTCCGAGGTCGCGATCGTCTGCCGCCTCGCCCGCGCGACGCTCGGCGGGTCCGGCATCGCCTGGGACGCGATGGAACGCGACTACGACGTGATCCGCGACCACGTGTCCCGCGTCGTCCCCGGCTTCGCCGACTACAACGCCCGCGTCCGCGAGCCCGGCGGCTTCACCCTCCCGCACGCGCCGCGCGACGAGCGCCGCTTCCCGACCGCCACCGGCAAGGCCAACCTCACCGTCAACGAGCTGGAGGTGCTGCGCGTCCCGGAGGGGCGGCTGCTGCTCCAGACCGTCCGCAGCCACGACCAGTACAACACCACCATCTACGGCCTGGACGACCGCTACCGCGGCGTCAAGGCGGGGCGCCGCGTCGTGTTCGTCAACCCCGAGGACCTGGCCGGGCTCGGCATCGCCGACGGCGCCACGGTCGACCTGGTGTCGGAGTGGACCGACGGCGTCGAGCGCCGCGCCCCCGCCTTCCGCGCCGTGGCCTACCCGACCGCCCGCGGCTGCGCCGCCGCCTACTTCCCGGAGACGAACGTCCTGGTCCCCCTCGACAGCACCGCCGAGGTCAGCAACACCCCCACCTCCAAGTCCGTGATCATCCGTCTGGTCCCGGCCTGACCGTCTAGGCTCGGGGCATGACGAACCTGCCGGAGCACGCCGGTACGCCGGAGATGCGGGCCGGTGACGCCGACCGCGACCGGGTCGCGCAGGTGCTGCGCGACGCGGCCGGCGACGGACGGCTCACGCTCGAGGAGCTCGACGAGCGCCTGGACGCGGTGTACGCGGCGAAGACCTACGCCGACCTGGAGCCGCTCACCCGCGACCTGCCGGTGACGGGGACGGGCACCGCGCCCGCTCCCCTCGGCGGCGCCGACCGGCGCCCGGTCGACGGCGCCCCGTCCTGGTCGTCCGGCATCGGCGTCATGAGCGGCTTCACCCGGACCGGCGTGTGGAACGTCCCCCGGGCGTTCACCGCGTTCGCGTTCTGGGGCGGCGGCAAGATCGACCTGCGCGAGGCCCGCTTCACCGGCTCCGAGGTGACGATCCGCGCGTTCGCCCTCATGGGCGGCGTCCAGATCATCGTGCCCGACGACATCACGGTGCACGTCAAGGGCATCGGCGTCATGGGCGGGTTCGACCACGGCGCGAGCGCCGCCGGCGCCCCCGGCTCCCCCACGGTCGTCGTGAAGGGCTTCGCGTTCTGGGGCGGCGTGGACGTCAAGCGCAAGCCCCGCCGCCGGCAGAAGAAGCTCCGCAACGAACCGGAGGACCGCGGACCCGGCGACTGAGCCGCGCGTCCGGCTATGGCGCCGCCGCGGTGGTCCGGTCGACCAGGGCGGAGCCGAAGACCCACGAGGACGTCTGGGCGATGAAGTCGCCGGGGAATCCGAGGGCGAAGCCGGTGGCCTCCTCCAGCCGGGTGACGGCCTCGGCCGGCAGGGCCAGGTCGGCGGCGGCGAGGTTGTCGCGGAGCTGGTCCGCGGTGCGGGCTCCGACGATGGGACGGATCGCGCGGGAGCGGTTCATCGTCCAGGCGATCGCCACCTGCGAGGGGGTGGCACCGATCTCGCCGGCGACGTCCTGGACGGCGCGGGCGACGGCGTGGTCCCGGTCCGAAAGGGACGCCGAGGACAGCCGGCCGCCGGCGGCGGACGCCGGACGCCCGTACTTGCCGGTCAGCACCCCGCCGGCCAGCGGGCTCCACGCGGTGACGCCGAGGCCGAGCGACTCGGCCATCGGCAGGAGCTCGCGTTCGATGTCGCGCTGGAGCAGGCTGTAGGGGACCTGCAGGCCGATGAACGGGCTCCAGCCGTGCCACTGCGCCAGCGTGTTGGCGCGGGCGACGACCCAGGCCGGCGCGTCGGAGATGCCGACGTACAGCACCTTGCCCGCCTGCACCGCGTCGTCCAGCGCCCGCATCGTCTCCTCGATCGGCGTGTGCCGGTCCCACATGTGCACCCAGTAGACGTCCACGTAGTCGGTGCGCAGGCGGCGGAGGCTGGTCTCCAGGGACGCCCGCAGGTTCTTGCGGTGGTTCCCGGCGGCGTTGGGGTCGGCGCGGTCGCGGGAGACCGTGTACTTCGTCCCGAGGACGAACGAGTCGCGGCGGCCGCCGAGCAGCTCGCCGAGGAACTCCTCGCTCGCCCCGTCGCGGTAGTTGACGGCGGTGTCGATCATGTTGCCGCCGGTCTCGGCGTACAGGTCCAGCATCCGCCGGCATTCCGGCATCGGCGCGCCGACCCCGCCCTGCTCCCCGAACGTCATCGCGCCCAGGACCAGGTCGGAGACGCGGAGGCCGCTCGTCCCGAGAGTGCGGTACCTCATGCCGTCGCCGATCCGCCGAACAGCTCGGCGGCCCGCTCCGCGATCTCCTCCTGCGATACGTCCCGCACGTGCTGGTCCAGGGCCCAGCGGTGCCCGAACGGGTCCAGGAACTGGCCGGTGCGGTCGCCCCAGAACGCGTCGTGCACCGGCTCGAAGACCGTGGCGCCGGCCCGCAGCGCGCGGGCTGCGGCGGCGTCCGCGTCGGAGACCTCGACGTGCAGGGCGGCGGGCGTGCCGCCCAGCGCGGCCGGGGTGCGCATCCCCCGCTCGGGCATCTCTCCCGCGACCGCCAGGACGGTGTCGCCGAGGAGCAGTTCGACGGTCAGGGTGCGGCCGCCGGGAAGCGTGAGGCGGCTCGTCTCCCGAGCTCCGAACGCCTCGGCATACCAGGAGGCGGCCTGGTCCGGGTCGCCGACCACCAAATGAATCGCTATCTGCGTCATGGCCCGGACCATACAACGTGTCTGAACATCTTGTCCATACAGTCTGTATGGTCCAGGTTATGATGGGCGCCATGGTTTCGAAGCGGCCCGTGAACCCTACCCGCCGGTCCGGATCGTCCCCGGCCTCCGCCGAACTGCGGGAACGCATCCTGCGCGCCACGCGCACGCTGCTGCAGGAGCACCGCTTCGACGGCCTCAGCGTGGCCGACGTCCTCACCGCCGCCGAGGTCTCCCGGGCCAGCTTCTACTTCTACTTCCCGAGCAAGCAGGCCGTGCTCGGCGAGCTCGTGCGCGAGGCCGTCGCGCAGGGGCAGCAGGCGGCACGCCCGTGGATCGACCAGGAGCAGGATCCGGTCTCCGCGCTCCGGGCCGGCGTGACCGCCGGGGCCCGGCTGTGGCGCGACAACGCCGGCGTTCTCATGGCCATCGTGGAGAGCTGGGCCTCGGACGAGGGCCTGCGGGAGCTGTGGCTCCAGCAGATGGACCTGTTCACGGACGCCGCCGCGGCGCGCATCGAGTCCGACCCCGCCGCCCGCCGGCGGCTCGGCTCGATGGACACGCGCGCCGTGGCCGCGTCGCTGACCTGGCTGGGAGAACGCCTCTACTACCTCGCCGCGGCCGGAGTCCCGCCGTTCGACGACGAGGAGGTCCTGATCGACGTCCTCACCAACGCCTGGATCTCGACCCTCTACGGCGGCGACCCCCCGGGCGCCTGATCCCCATCACCCGGCACAGCCCTTCCCCACGGGAAACGCGGGTCAGCCGGCGAGGCGGTCGAGCCATTCGGCGAGGAGGGCGGTCTCGGCGGGGCTGAGGCCGGAGGGCGGGTCGGCGGACAGGGCGGCGCGGAGGGCGACCGCGGACGCGGCGCGGGTGTCGCGGGGGTCCGGTCCGCTCGGGGGGTCCGGTTCGCTCCGGGCGCCGGCCGGGACGGTCACCGCGGCGAGGACGGCCTCGCGGGTGCGGGCGGACAGGTCGCCGCCGTCGTCGCCGTTCGCGATGAGGAAGAGCACGACGCCGACGCCGGCGGCCTGGATCATCCGCGCGGCGGCGTCCACGGAGACGCGGAGGCGGCCCGCGCGGGCGACGGCGCCGACGAGGCCGAGCAGGATGGCGTACGCCTCGTCGACGGCGGGCGTGGTGCGCGGCGTCCCGTACATCAGCGCGTAGACGGCCGGGTTCGTCAGGCCGAACTCGACGTGCACGTCCCAGCCGTGCCGCAGGTCCTCGACCGGGTCGCCGGACGCGGCCATGGCGCGCTTGCCCGCCAGGTACTCCTCGAAGCCGCGGGCGGCGACGGCGTCGAACAGGCCCTGCTTGTCGCCGAAGTGGTGGTAGAGGGTGGGCGCGCCGACGCCCGCGGCGGCGCAGACGGCGCGGGTGGAGACGGGCTCGCCGCCGGATTCGGCGATCAGCCGGGCGGCCGCCCGCAGGATGCGGTCCCGCCCGTCGGTGTCCTTCTGCGCGCTCACAACATCGATGCTACAGAACTCTCGCGAGCGTCGTTAGGCGGGCGTGACGTGGGCATACCAGGGTCGGATCCCTTCCGATGTAGCGTCACTATAGAAGTCGATATATCGTTGCTTTCAGGCGGTCGCGATCCGGCCGCCCCCGTCTACGAGAGGAACGCGAGATGCGCAGCGCCGTTCTCACCGAAAAGGGCAAGCCGCTGGAGATCGTCGAGCGGGAGGTGCCGGAGCCGGGGCCCGGCGAGATCCTCGTCAGGGTCACCGCCTGCGGGATGTGCTTCTCCGAGGTCGGGCTGGTGCACGGGAACTACCCGTTCGCGCGGTTCCCGACCGTGCCGGGGCACGAGATCAGCGGGGTCGTCGAGGCGCTCGGGCCGGGCGTCGAGTGGCCCGAGCCCGGCACGCCGGTGGGCGGCCAGTGGATCTACGGCTCGTGCGGGCGCTGCGACCAGTGCGTGCGCGGGGACCAGATCCTGTGCACCGGCGCGCCCCGCCGGGTCACCGGGATCACCGACGACGGCGGGTACGCCGAGTACTACATCGCCCGCGCCGGGTTCGTCACCCCGCTGCCCGCCGGCCTGGACCCGGTCGCCGCGGCGCCGCTGATGTGCGCCGGGATCACCGCGTTCAACGGGCTGCGGCACGCGGGCGCGACGGCCGGCTCGCGCGTCGCGGTGCTCGGCACCGGCGGCGTCGGGGAGATGGCGATCCGGTTCGCGGCCGCGATGGGCGCCCGCGTCGCCGCGGTGTCCCGGTCGCGCCGCGCCGAGAACGAGACGCGCCGCCGGGGCGCCGAACTCTACGTCGCCACCGACGAGCAGGACCCGGCCGACGCGCTGCGGAACTGGGGCGGAGCCGACGTCATCGTGAACACCACGCCGAGCACCGCGCCCGCGCAGGCCGCGCTCGGCGGCGTCGCGCCGGACGGCACCCTGCTGTTCCTCGGCGTCGGCGCCGACCACCTGGAGGTGGCGCCCGGCCTCCTCGTGATGAACCGGGTGCGGGTGATGGGCACCCCGTCGGGGTCCCCGCACGACCTGCGCGACACCCTCGCGTTCGCCGCCGCGCACGGGATCCTCCCGGACGTCACCCCGGTCACCCTGGACGAGGCGCCCGCCGTCCTCGCCACGATGGTCGAGGGCCGCCACCACGGCCGGTCCGTCATCACGTTCGGCTGAACCGCCTCCACGGCCGCGCCTGCTCGTAGGCACGGCAGGCGGCCATGACCAGGGCGTCGGCGTGCCGGGCGCCGACGACCTGGAGGCCGACGGGCAGCCCGTCCGCGGTGAACCCGCACGGCAGGCTCGCGGCGGGCTGCTGGGTCATGTTGAACGGGTAGGTGAACGGCGTCCAGGACGTCCACCGGGGCGACGGCGAGCCCGGCGGGACCTCCAGCCCCGCCTCGAACGCGGCGATCGGCATCGTCGGGGTGAGCAGCAGGTCGTAGCGGTCGTGGAACCGCCCCATGATCCGGCCGAGCTCCATGCGGCGCGCGGTCGCGGTGAGGTACTCGACGGCCGAGTAGCGGGCGCCCTGCTCGCAGATCTCGCGCAGGCCGGGGTCGAGCCGGGCCCGCTGCTCGGGGGCGAGGTGCTCGACCACCTTCGCGGCGCCGGCGAACCAGAGCACCTCGAAGTCGGCGACGGGATCGGCGAAGCCCGGAGCGGCCTGCTCCACCTTGGCGCCCAGCTCGGTGAACGCCTCGGCCGCGGCGGCCACCGAGGCCGCCACCTCAGGGTCGACCCGGGCGAAGCCGAGGTCGGGGCTGAAGGCGACGCGCAGCCCGGTGAGGTCGCGCGGCCCCCCGCCGGTGAACGGGTCGGCGGGCGGCGGCAGGGACGACCAGTCCCGCGCGTCGGCGCCGCACACGGCGTCCAGCAGCAGCTCCGCGTCCGCGACGGTGTTGGTCATCGGCCCGGTGTGCGCGAGCGTCCCGAACGGGCTCGCCGGGTAGTGCGGGATGCGGCCGTAGGTCGGCTTGATGGTGAAGGTCCCGGTGAACGCGGCGGGGATGCGCACCGAGCCGCCGCCGTCGGTGCCGAGCGCGAGCGGCGCCATGCCCGCCGCGACGGCCGCCGCCGCGCCGCCGCTGGACCCGCCGGGCGTACGGGCGGTGTCCCACGGGTTGCGGGTGATCCCGGTGAGCGGGTTGTCGGTGACGCCCTTCCACGCGAACTCCGGCGTGGTCGTCTTGCCGACGAACACCGCGCCCTGCTCGCGCAGCCGCGCGACGGACGGGGCGTCCTCCGTCCACGGCCCGGCGGGGTCGATCGTCGTGGACCCGCGCAGCGTCGGCCAGCCGCGGGTGAGCAGCACGTCCTTGATCGAGACGGGCACGCCGTCGAGCGTCCCGAGGGTCTCGCCGCGCCGCCACCGCTCGGCCGAGGCCCGCGCCGCCTCCAGCGTGGCGTCCGGGTCGAGCAGGCAGAACGCGTTGAGCTCGGGGTCGTCCCGGTCGATCCGCGCGAGGACGGCCTCGGCGGCCTCGACGGGCGAGAGCTCCTTCGCCCGGTACGCCTCCAGCAGCTCGACGGCGGTCAGGTCTGCCGCGTCCGTCATGGCGGTTACCTCCTCTGCCCGGCGTACGGGCTCGGTGCGGCCCCGGCGTCCGGGCGCACGTAGCCCAGCCGCTTGTCGACGACGTTGCGCAGCTCGCGGCCGTGCACGAACCGGTCGAGGTTGTCGGTGAACAGCCGGACCAGCTCGTCGCGCCAGCCGACGGCGTCCCCCGACATGTGCGGCGACACGATCACGCCGGGCATGGCCCACAGCGGCGAGGACGGCGCGAGCGGCTCGTCCACGAACACGTCGAGCGCCGCGCCCGCGATGCGGCCGGCGCGCAGCGCCTCGACCAGGTCGTCCTCGGCGACCAGCGGCCCGCGCCCGACGTTGATCAGCCGCGCGGACGGCCGCATCCGGGCGAGCGCCGCGGCGTCGACCATGTTCCGGGTGGCGGGGGTGAGCGGCGCGGCGAGCACGACGTAGTCGGCCTCGGCGAGCGCGTCGTGCAGCCGCTCCATCGGGTGGACGACGCCGAAGTCGGGGTCGCCCTCGCGGGCGGTGCGGCCCGCGCCCGCCACGCGCAGCCCGGCGGCGGCGAGCCGGCGGGCGATGGCGCGGCCGATCGGCCCGGTGCCGGCGACCAGCGCGCGGGCCCCGGTGATCCGCTCGGTCTCGCGGTGCCGCCAGCGCCGCTCGTCCTGCAACCGGACGGTGGCCGGCAGGTCCTTGGCGAAGGCGAGCACCAGGCCGAGGACGTATTCGGCGATCGGCTCGTCGAACACCCCTCGCGAATTGGTGACGATGGTGTTGCTCTCCACCAGGTCAGGGAAGAGCAGGCGGTCGACGCCGGCGCTCGCGATGTGGACCCAGCGGGGACCGCCCTCGCGGGGCCACGCCGCCGCCAGCGCGTCCGACCAGAAGTCCCACATGAACAGCGCGTCGCAGCCGGGAAGGGCGCCCGCGAGCTGCGGTTTCCGCACGTAGACGACCTGCGCGAGGCGCTCGGCGGCCGCCATCCCGGGCGGCGGGACGTCGTCCCGGAGCACCACCACGCGGGGCGGCTCACCGGACGCGTTCGGACCTGGCTCCATCGGCGGCCACTTTCGGAGTTCCGGAATTTACGGGAAGGCAACATCGGGAGGCATTGACACGCTAGGAACGCTTCGTAGGATTGTCAACAATCAGCGGGGATGGACCGCCAGGTGGCCGCGCTGATCGTGCTGCAAGACCGTCGCAACCGTATTGCCCAAGGCCAGGACGCGTCCCAGAGCGCTCTAACGCAAGAGTCCTTTCGGGTGGCGACGCTCTCGCTCACCCCCTGTCCACGGGGAGGTCCGGCATGCCCAGGCTCATGACCATCTCACTGGAGAAGCGCGGCGTGTCCTGCGTCGCCGAACTCCTCGAGAAGGACGCGCCGCGCACCTGCGAGGCGGTATGGCGCGCCCTGCCGCTCGGCGGGGACGCGTACCACGCCAAGTACGCCCGCAACGAGGTCTACACGATGGTGGAGCGGTTCGCCGAGGACGAGATCGGGCTGGAGAACCCGACGGTGACACCGATCCCCGGCGACGTCGTCTACTTCTCCTTCCACGGCGGCATGCTCGACCGGGCGTTCAAGGAGGAGAAGAACATCCACGAGCTGCCCGGCGTCATCGACCTCGCGATCTTCTACGGCCGCAACAACCTGCTGCTGAACGGCGACGTCGGCTGGGTGCCCGGCAACGTGTACGCGACGATCGTCGACGGGCTGGACCGGATGGCCGAGGCGTGCAACGACGTCTGGCGGTCCGGCGCCGTCGGCGAGCGCCTGGTCTACCGCCGGCACGAGTCCTAGAGCGGTGGCCGCGCAGATGACATTCGACCCCACGCTGGTCGTCGGGCCCGAGCTGGTGGCGCAGCAGGGCATCGGCGTGGTCGCGCCGTTCGACTTCGCGCTCGACCGCGAGCTGTGGCGGTGGACCCCCGACGACGTGTCGCTCTTCATGACCCGGCTGCCGTACGTCCCGGTGCCCGTCACCGTCGAGATGGCCTCGGCGCTGTCGGACCACTCGATCGTCCGGCAGGCGACCCGGGACGTGCTCGCGCCGGAGCCGCTCGCGGTCGCCTACGCCTGCGCGTCCGGCAGCTTCATCCGCGGCAGGGCCGGCGAGCTGGCGCTGCACAGCACGATGGCCGCGGCGGGCGCGCCCGCGGTCGCGACCACGTCCGGCGCGCTGGTGGAGTCGCTGCGGCTGCTGAACGCGGGCCGGATCGCGGTGGTGACGCCCTACATCGACGCGGTCACCGAGCGGCTCGTCTCGTTCCTCGGCGAGTACGGCATCGAGGTGGTGTCGTCGGTCGGGATGGGGCTGCTCAGCCACATCTGGAAGGTCGGCTACGGCGAGATCGTCAGCGCGGTCTCGTCGGTGGACCGGCCCGAGGCCGAGGCGGTCTTCATCAGCTGCACCAACGTGCCGACCTACGACATCATCGCCCCGCTGGAGCAGATGATCGGCAAGCCGGTGCTCACCGCCAACCAGGTCACCATGTGCTCGGCGCTGCGCGCGATGGGCCGCGCGGCGGCCGGTCCCGGGCAGTGGCTGGTGCAGCTCGGCAGCCCGACGGCCGCCTGACGTCCCATGATCGGCAAAGGCATGATCGATCAAGTTAGGATTGTCGACAACATGCAGCACAATGGTCCCGCCGCGGGGTTCCTCTACCCCGGCCGCAGCGCCGAGGACGACTACCCCGCGATCGAGCGCGCGCTGGGCGACGTCAGCCTGCCGGTCGTGCACACGCTGATGCGCGAGGACGCCCACCGGGTGGACGCGCTGCTGGACATCGGCGGCGACGACGTGCTCGGCGAGGGCGCCCGCGCGCTGCGCGCGATGGGCGTGCTCGCCGCCGTGTGGGCGTGCACGAGCGGCAGCTTCGTGTTCGGCTGGGACGGCGCCGCCGCGCAGGTCCGGGGCGTCCGCGACGCCGCGGGCGTGCCCGCGTCCAGCACGTCGTTCGCGTTCGTGCACGCGGCCCGCGCGCTCGGCCTGCGCCGGGTCGCCGTGGCCGCGACCTATCCGGCCGACGTCGCCGAGCGGTTCGGCGCGTTCCTCGGCCACGCCGGCATCGAGGTGGTGGCGCTGTCCTGCCGGGGCATCGTCACCGCCGCCGAGGTCGGCACCCTCGGCCGCGACGAGGTCCTGGAGTTCGTCGCGGCCAACGACCATCCCGACGCCGAGGCGGTGCTGGTGCCCGACACCGCGCTGCACACCGTGGCCTGGCTCGACGAGCTGGAGCGACGGGTCGGCAAGCCGGTGCTCACCGCCAACCAGGTGAGCGTGTGGGAAGGGCTGCGGCTCGCCGCCGGCCGGGCCGGGCTCGCGCCGCGCGCCGGGCTCGGCCGGCTGTTCGCCGCCCCCGCCCCGGCGCCGGGAGCAGATCCCTGGCAGCTATGACGAAAGGGGCCCGCCGATGGGCCGGTTGGGTGAGCTGGAACCCGTCCCGCGCAGGTCGACGGTCGAGATCGTGTCCGACGAGCTGCGCTCGGCGATCATGTACGGGGCGCTGGAGCCGGGCGCGCAGCTCGGCGAGGCGGAGCTGGCCGCGCGGCTCGGCATCAGCCGCGGCCCGCTGCGCGAGGCGATGCAGCGCCTCGTCCAGGAGGGACTGCTGGTCAGCGAGCCGCACCGCGGCCTCTTCGTGATCACCTTGGACGAGGGCGACGTCGAGGACGTCTACCTCACCCGGCTGGCCATCGAGCGGGCCGCCTGCCAGCTGATCATGCAGCGCAACCGGGGCGAGGCGGTCGCCCGGCTCACCGAGGCCCTGGAGGCGCTGATCGACGCGGCGCGCGAGCGGGACCGGGTCGCGATGAGCGACGCCGACCAGGCGTTCCACGAGGTGCTGGTCAGCTCGTCCGGCAGCCCGCGGCTGGAGCGGATGGCGCACACGCTGCTGGTGGAGACGCGGATGTGCCTGAACGCGCTGCAGGACACCTACCCCGAGCCGTCGGAGCTGGTCGAGGAGCACCGCCGGCTGGTGGACGCGATCGGCGACGGCGAGGAGGAGCGGCTGCTCCAGCTGATCGAGGAGCACATGACCGACTCGATCCACCGCCTGCGCGCCTCGTAGGAGGGGTCCCCTGGACATCCGGTCCCGGGCGACCTAGCGTGCAGATTGTCGACAATCTACCGGAGGACGCGATGGCTCAGCTCTCACCCCTGCTCAAGCAGGCCACCCCCGTCCTGGCCGAGCGCGGCGAGGGGGTCTACCTCTACGACGCCGACGGCCGCCGCCACCTGGACTTCACCGCGGGCATCGGCGTCACCAACACGGGGCACTGCCATCCGCGCGTCGTGGAGGCGGCGCGCGAGCAGGTCGGCACGCTGATCCACGGCCAGTACACGACGGTGATGCACCGGCCGCTGCTGCGCCTGGTCGAGGCGCTCGGCGACGTCCTGCCGGACGGCCTGGACTCGCTGTTCTTCCTCAACAGCGGCAGCGAGGCCGTCGAGGCCTCCATCCGGCTCGCCCGGCACGCCACCGGGCGGCAGAACATCGTCGTCTTCCACGGCTCCTTCCACGGGCGGACGATGGGCGCCGCCGCCCTCACGACCGCGGGCACCAAGTTCCGCGCGGGCATCGGCCCGCTGATGCCGGGCGTCGCCGTCGCGCCGTTCCCGCAGGCCTACCGGTACGGGTGGGACGAGGACGAGGCGACCCGGTTCGCGCTGCGCGAGCTGGACTACGCGCTCGCCACGTCCAGCCCCGCGTCCGACACCGCCGCGTTCGTCGTCGAGCCGGTGCTCGGCGAGGGCGGCTACATCCCGGCGCCGCCCGCGTTCCTGGAGGGGCTGCGCGAGCGCGCCGACCGGCACGGGATCCTGCTCGTGGTGGACGAGGTGCAGACCGGGTACGGCCGGACGGGCCGGTTCTGGGGCCACCAGCACGCGGCGGTCCGTCCCGACGTGCTGATCACCGCGAAGGGGCTGGCCAGCGGGTTCCCGCTGTCGGCGATCGCGGCGCCGACGGCGCTGATGGAGAAGGCGTGGCCGGGCTCGCAGGGCGGCACCTACGGCGGCAACGCGGTCGCGTGCGCCGCCGCGCTCGCCACCCTGGAGGTGATCCGGGACGAGAACCTGGTCGAGAACGCGGCGGTGCTCGGCGCCCGGCTGAACGAGGGCCTGCGCGAGGTCGCGGCCGACCATCCGGAGATCGGCGACGTGCGCGGCCTCGGGCTGATGCAGGCCTGCGAGTTCAGCACGCCGGACGGCGAGCCCGACACGGCCGCCGCCCAGCGCGCCCACCGCGCGGCCGCCGAGCAGGGACTGCTGCTGCTCACGTGCGGCGCGTTCGGCAACGTCGTCCGGATGATCCCGCCGCTGGTGGTGGACGCGTCCCAGATCGACGACGCCCTCGCGCTGTGGGCCAAGGCGGTCGCCGGCGCGGCCGGCTAGGGCGGGTCCTTGGGCCCGGTCCTGCGGTAGACGATCGTGAGGACCACCACCAGCACGACCAGTGCCGCCAGCACGATCGCGCCCTTGAGCAGACGGTCCAGGAGCAGCTCGGTGAGCAGCTCGCCGTCACCGGTCGCGACGATCACCGGTTCCCTCCGTCCGGCGGGTCTCGGCGCGGTCCAGGTAGTGCAGGGCGCCGCGGACGGCGAGCCGGCCGAGTCCGGACGGGCCGCCGCCGCGCGGCCCGCCGGACACGCCGGGGCCCGCGTACCGGACGCCGGTCGAGCGGCCGACCTGTCGGCCGGCCGGGCGGTCGGCCTGCCGGTCGGCCGGGCGGTCGGCCCACGCGCGGACGGCCGGTTCGAGCAGCCGCCGGGCCTGGCCGAGCCGGCCCCGCCGCTTCAGCGCGATCGCCGTGGTGAACCCCGCGATGATCAGCAGCGTGATCCCGCCGACGATGATCGCGAACCGGATGAGCAGGAGGTCCATCACCTGTTGCACGCCCCTCTCCCCCCTCGGTCTCGTTTTTAGCTTGCCCGTGCTAAATTCACTCTAGCACGAGCGTGCTATAAAGGGTCCATGCCGAAGATCGTCGATCCCGAGGCGCGGCGCCGCGAGGTGGCCGAGGCCGTGTTCCGGGTCGCCCGCCGGGACGGCCTGGAGCAGGCGTCGCTGCGCAACGTGGCCGCCGAGGCGGACCTCGCGATCGGGTCCGTGCGGCACTACTTCGGCGGCCAGGCCGACATCATGATCTTCGCGATGCGGTACTTCGCCGAGCGGGCCGGCGAGCGGATGCGGCGCCGCGCGGGCGGGCTCGCCGTCCCGGACCCGGCGGCCCCTCCCGCCGAGCACATGGCGACGCTGGAGGCGCTGTTCGCCGAGCTGCTACCGCTGGACGCCGAGCGGCGCGAGGAGGCCGAGGTGTGGCTGGCGTTCTCCGTCGGCGCCCGCACCCGCCCCGAGCTGCGGCCGCTCGCCCGGGAGATGCACGACGACCTGCGCTCGATCGCGGTGCGCGTGCTGGAGGCGGCCGGCCGCGCCGGCGTCCTGCGGCCGGGCCTCGACATCGCCGCGGAGGCGGCGCGGGTGCACGCACTGGTCGACGGGCTGACGCTGCACGCCGTCCTGCAGCCGGAGAGCACCGGCCCGGAGGAGATGCGGACGGTGCTGCGCCGCCATATCGGCGAGCTCACCGGACTCCCCGCCGAGGACGGGGGCGGCACCCGGTAGGGACGCCCGCCCGACGGGGGCTGCTAGATTCCGAACCTCGTTCTCATCGAGGAGGGCGCGTTGACCCCCTGGCAGACCCCCGAGCGCGCGGCGCTCCGCGAGCTCGTCCGCGACTTCACCGCGCGGGAGATCGTCCCGTCGCTGCCGGAGTGGGAGGACGCCGGGGAGCTGCCCCGGTCCCTGCACCGCCGGGCCGCCGACGCGGGCATCCTCGGCGCCGGGTTCCCCGAGGAGGCCGGCGGCTCGGGCGGCGAGCTGTTCGACGCGCTGATCGTCGCCGAGGAGATCATCCAGGCGGGCGGGTCGGGCGGCGTCGTCGCGTCGCTGTTCACCCACGGCATCGCCCTCCCCCACCTCATCGCGTCCGGCGGCGAGGACCTGATCGACCGGTTCGCGCGGCCCGTGCTGGCCGGCGAGAAGATCGGCGCGCTCGGCGTCACCGAGCCCGGGACCGGCTCCGACGTCGCGGGCATCCGCACCACCGCCGTCCGCGACGGCGACGCCTACGTCGTCAACGGCGCCAAGATGTTCATCACCTCCGGCGTGCGCGCCGACTTCGTCACCACCGCCGTCCGCACCGGCGAACCGGGTTTCGGCGGGATCTCGCTGATCGTCATCGAGAAGGGGACGCCCGGCTTCACCGTCTCCAAGGCGCTGCGCAAGATGGGCTGGCAGTGCTCCGACACCGCCGAGCTGGCCTTCGCCGACGTCCGGGTGCCCGCAGCGAACCTGATCGGCGCCGAGAACAGCGGGTTCCTGCAGATCGTGCAGAACTTCGTCACCGAGCGGCTGTCCCTGGCCGTCCAGGCGTACGCGACCGCGCAGCGCTGCCTCGACCTCACGCTGAGCTGGATCCGGGACCGCGAGACGTTCGGCCGCCCGCTGTCGTCCCGCCAGCTCGTCCGGCACAAGGTCGCCGAGATGGCCCGGCAGGTGGACGTGGCGCGCGCCTACACCCGCTCGGTCGCCGAACGGCACGCCGCGGGCGAGGACGTGCTCACCGAGACCGCGTACGCGAAGAACACCGCCGTCCACGCGTGCGAGCACGTCGTCCACGAGGCGGTGCAGCTGCACGGCGGGATGGGCTACATGCGGGAGTCCGAGGTGGAGCGCCACTACCGCGACGCCCGCCTCCTCGGCATCGGCGGCGGCACCACCGAGATCATGAACGAGATCGTCGCGAAGCGCCTCGGGCTCTGAGCGCGCCGGGCGCGGCGCGGCGCCCGGCGGTGAAAGGGGAAAGCCGCCGGGCGCCGCCTCTCTCCGGGAACGTCAGCCGAGCGGGTTGCCGCAGTCGATGGGCCAGTACGGGCCCCAGACGTCGAGCGAGTTCTCCACGAACTTGATCATTACGGGGTCGAACGCGATGCCCACGTGCGCGTTGGTGTCGCTCGCGCACTTGTCCTGCAGCAGCACGTTCTGCGCGTTCGAGCCGTTCAGGAACTCCGAGGTGTACGGCGTGACGACCTCGTCGTACTTGGTGGACAGCACGATGTACTGCACGCCGGGCACCGTGTCGCCGCCCGCGTTGAGGTTCTTCAGGAAGTCGGAGTCGGTGATCTGCTCGCCCGCCGCCGGCGCGGCCTTCACCACGGCCTGCGTGATGCCGAGCAGGCTGCCGAGCGTGACGAGGCCGTCCAGGTTCGTCCCGTGGTTGGACGGCACGATCCCGATCAGCTTGTTGACCTTCGACGCGCCGCCGAGGAACTTCAGGTAGTAGCGGGGCATCATCCCGCCCTGGGAGTGCCCGACCATGTCGACCTTCGAGGCGCCGGTCGCGGCCAGCACCTTGTCGACGAACGCCGACAGCTGGCCCGCGGACTCGGCGATCTCACCGGTGCCCTGGATCGGGGCGTCCTGCGCGCCGCCGTAGTTGAGCGCGTAGACGCAGTATCCGGCCTTCTTCAGCGCGGGTGAGAGCTTCTGCCAGTTGAAGGCCATGTTCTCGAACGTGCCGTGCACCAGCACCACCGGGCGCGGGTGCAGGAACGACGGTTTGCAGTTCCAGTCGTTGGCGCCGTCCGGGCTCGTCTCCGCGTGGGCCGCGGGCGCCGCCACGGCGGACAGCCCGACGGCGGTGGGGATCGCCGCGGCGATGACGGCCCAGGACTTGAGTCGCCTGAAACGCATGTTCATCTCCCTGGAAGCGGGCACGCCGAAAGGTGGCCGGAACCCGGAATGCGGGAACGCGGGTTCCGGCCGCGGATCGTCGTGAGATCGGGGGTGGGTGCGGCCGCGCTGATCAGCTGAGGTGCTGACAAGGTACGGCCGCGTTTCCGCGCGGTCTTGTGGCAGGACTCGCCACTTGCCCCGGGGAATTGTCAGGCGGCTCACAACCGGGTCCGCCGCACTCCCTCCGACCTGCGGCGCGGCCGTGTACTACGGTGCGCCCGCGAGCCCGTCGACCAGCGCGCGCAGGCCCTCGAGGTAGGTGTCCTGCGCGGTCAGCGCCGCCCAGCGGTCGGAGACCTCCGCCAGGCGGGGCAGCTCGGCGGCGTCGATGTCGGCGAACACCCGCTCGCGGTAGGTCGGCCGCTCGTCGCCGTCCCGGCGCCGTGCCGCCGCGGCGCGCACGATGATCTCCCCGGCGGTGTAGTACCAGATCGCGCGGTACGCGTGGACGGCCCGCTCGGGGCTCAGCCCGCTCTCCTCCAGGCCGTCCAGGATCTGCTCGACGAACCACAGCGCCGACCGCGACATCAGGTCGTCGGCCGTGAGCACCTCCGCGATCCAGGGGCACGCGGCGAGCGTCTCCCGGATGGCGGCGGCCGCCGCCACGACCCGCTCGCGGGGATCAGCGGGCAGGTCGGGCCGGCGCGCCATCCGCGCGGCGTAGTCGTCCAGCAGCAGGACGAGCAGCTGCTCCTTGTCGCGGACGTGGTGGTACAGCGCCATCGGCGTGCTGCCGATCTCCTTGGCCAGCCGCCGCATCGTCAGCCGGTCCACGCCCTCCGCGTCCACGATCCGGCGCGCGGTCTCGACGATCTCGGCGCGGGAGATCCGGGGCGGCCTGCCCCGCTGGGCGGACGGTTGCGGCATGCCCCCATCATCCCGGACTCGACAGCCGGGCCCGCCGTCGTTACTTTCTATACATGTACAAAAAAGAATGGGCCCGGCCCCGGGCGGTGCTGGCGGCGGCCTGTGTCGCCCAGTTCGTCTTCGCGCTCGACATGGCGGTGATGAACGTCGCGCTCCCGGCGATCAGGACCGCCCTCGGCTTCGCACCGGTCGACCTGTCCTGGGTCGTCCACGTCTACGCGCTCGCCTTCGGCGGGTTCCTGCTGCTCGGCGGCCGGGCCTGCGACCTGTACGGGCGGCGCCGGATGTTCGTCCTCGGCCTGACCGTGTTCGGACTGTGCTCGCTCGCCGGCGGAATCGCCCAGGCGCCGTGGCAGCTCGTCGCGGCGCGCGCCGGCCAGGGCCTCGGCGCCGCCGCCGCGGCACCGGCCTCGCTGGCCCTGCTGACCACCACGTTCACCGAGGGCCGCGCGCGCGTGCGCGCCCTGGGCGTCTGGAGCGCGATGAACGCGGCGGGCGGCGCCCTCGGCGTCCTCGCGGGCGGCGTGCTCACCGAGTACGCGGGCTGGCGCTGGGTGATGCTGGTCAACCTGCCGTTCGTCGCGCTCACCCTCGCGCTCGTCCCGGCCGGCGTGGCCGCCCACGCGCGCACGGGCCCGCGCGAGCGGATGGACGTCCCCGGCGCGCTCCTCGCGACCGCCGGTTTCGGGCTGCTCGTCTTCGGCGTGGTGCGCACCGACGCCGTCGGCTGGACGGCCCCGGCGACCCTCGCCCGCCTCGCCGCCGCGGCCCTGCTCCTCGCGGCCTTCGCCGCCGTCGAGACCCGGGTCCGCGCGCCGCTCGTCCGGCTCGGCCTGCTGCGCGGCCGGTGGGTGGCGGGCGCGAACCTGATCGTCTTCCTGGCGGCGGCGGGCCAGTTCGCCGCGTTCTACTTCGTCTCCCTCTACATGCAGCAGGTGCTGCACATGGGCGCCGCCGAGACCGGCCTGGCCTTCCTGCCCTTCTCGGCGGGCGTCGTCCTCGGCACGCTGCTCGCGACCCGGGTCGCCGGGAACCGCTCGCCCCGCGCGGCGCTCGTCCCGGGCAGCCTGCTCGCCGCCGCGGGCCTGGCCTGGTTCACCCGGATCAGCCCGGACGGCGGCTTCCTCACCGACGTGCTCGGCCCGTCGGTGGTGGGCAGCGTCGGCATCGGGCTCGTGCTCGCCCCGGTCGCCGCCGCCGCGACCACCGGCGTCGCGGCGCGCGAGGCGGGGATGGCCTCGGGGCTGCTCAACAGCTCCCGCCAACTCGGCGGCTGCGTCGGCCTCGCCGCTCTCGCCACGGCCGCCGCCCACCGCACCGGCGGCGCGACCTCGCCGTCCGCCCTGAACGGCGGTTACGCGCTGAGCCTCACCGTCTCCGCGGCCCTGTTCGTCCTCGCCGCACTCGTGGCACTGGCCCTCCCCCGCCGGGAGGGGGCCGCGTCCGCGCCGTCCGCCGCCCCGGCGGAGAACCGACTGGAAGGAACACCGTCATGACGCAGACGATCGACATGTTCGCGCTCGCCCTCGACTTCTATCCGGACGGCGCGGTGGGGAGCGCCGAGCACCGGATGACCACCGACGACGGCGGGTGGCAGGTGGCGACGTTCCACGTCGAGACCGACGCGGACGTCCACGCCGACCACTGGGAGGTGCATCCGGCCGCCGAGGAGGCGGTCTGCTGCCTGGCCGGCGGCGGGGTCCGCATGTACTTCCGCCCCGAGGAGCCCGGCGGCGAGGAGGAGATGGTCCGGCTCCCCGCGGGCCGCGCCGTGATCGTCCCCCGGGGCCGTTGGCACCGCCTCGAACTGGACGGCCCGAGCGACATCATGTCCATCACCCTGCGGCGGGGCTCCCGGCAGGAAGGACGCTGACGGCGCCCGGCGGGCGCCCGGCCGCGGGGCCGGGCCGCCCGCCGGGGCGCGTCAGGCCTGGGCGACGGCGCCGTCGGCGAGGAGGGCGTCGATGTCGTCGAAGCCGAGGTCCTCCAGGACGGCGCGGGTCTGGCCGCCGGGCAGGACGGGGAGCCCGTCGGTGTCGGTGGCGGTGCGGGAGAAGCGCGGCGCCGGAGCGGGCTGGCGGTGGCCCGCGCGCTCGGGGAAGACGTCGCGGGCGGTGTTGAAGGGGTGCTCCTTGGCCTCGTTCATCGACAGGACGGGCGCCACGCACGCGTCGCTGGGCACGAAGACCTCGGTCCACTCGTCGCGGGTCCTCGCCTTGAAGGCGGCGGCGAAGCGCTCCCGCATCTCGGGCCACCGGGCGCGGTCGTACTGCTCGGGAAGGCCCTCGGTGTCGATGCCGAGGCGGCGGACGAACTCGGCGTAGAACTGGGGCTCGATCGCGCCGACCGCCATGTGCCCGCCGTCGGCGGTCTCGTACACGTCGTACCAGGGGGCGCCGGTGTCGAGCATGTTGACGCCGCGCTGGTCCTCCCAGATGCCGCCCGCGAGGAAGCCGTGGATGAAGGTGGACAGGTGGGCGGCGCCGTCCACGATGGCGGTGTCGACGACCTGCCCGCGCCCGCTGGTCTTGGCCTCCAGCAGGGCGGCGAGGACGCCGACGACGAGGTACATGCTGCCGCCGGCGAAGTCCCCGAGCAGGTTCAGCGGGACCTGCGGCGGGCCACCGGCGCGGCCGATGGCGTGCAGCGCGCCGGTGATGGCGATGTAGCCGATGTCGTGGCCGGCGGTCTGCGCAAGCGGGCCCTCCTGGCCCCAGCCGGTCATCCGGCCGTAGACGAGCCGGGGGTTGCGGGCGAGGCAGTCGTCCGGGCCGAGGCCGAGGCGCTCGGTGACGCCCGGCCGGAAGCCCTCGATCAGGACGTCGGACCGCTCGACGAGGCGGAGCACGACCTCCTTGCCCTTCTCGCTCTTGAGGTCGATGGCGATCGAGCGCTTGCCGCGGTTGCTGAAGTCGGTGCCGCCGGTGGCGGCGTCCCGCACCGCGGACGCGCGGTCGACCCGGATGACGTCGGCGCCGAGGTCGGCGAGCAGCATCGCGGCGAACGGCCCCGGCCCGATCCCGGCCAGCTCGACCACGCGCACTCCGGAGAGCGGCCCCTTGCCCATCTGCAGCCCCTTTCGGTCCCACCTGATCTCCGCCGGGAGCCGGCCCCGGGGCGGTCTCCCCGCGACCGGCGCTGAATCCCGTTCGGTCACCCTAGTGTGCCCGACCGCGGTAAGTGGGTTCTGACCGGCCCCGTTCAGCGGGACGCGGCGGTGACCGCGACCGGGACGTTCGGGCCGCGCTCCGGCCGGGCGACCAGCAGCCGGTGAGCGGTCGTGGCGGGGCCGAGCGGCCCCCGCGCCCGCGGGACGAGCCCGGACGCGGCGGCGGCGAGGTAGTACCAGCGGCCCGACGGCGACTGCCACCAGGTGCCCGACACCGGGCGCCGGGCGTCGCAGGGGCCGGTGTCGTGCGGCCGGTCGGCGACGAGCGTGGACGCGCCGGCCCGCCCGCCGCCGGCATAGGTCGTCCGGGTGCAGAACCAGCCGGCGGGCGCGCCGCCGTGCGGGAGCGTCCCCGACCAGAACTCCCAGGCCATGGCGTCGGTGACGGGGCGGCTCCGCGGCGGTTCGAGGCAGCCGAGGCGGTTCCAGGTCCGCACCGCGCCGGGGCCGAGGCGGGCGGGCGCGTCGGGCGGCCCGCCGGGCGCGTGGTCGGGCGAGTGGTAGGTGAGGACGGTGGCGCGCGGGCCGCCGAGGTAGCCGAGCGTGCGGTCGCCGAGGTGGAAGAGCGGGCCGCGCCCGCAGGGGGTGGCGGCGGGCGCGGGCGCGACGACGCCGTCGCGGACGGGCAGGGCGGCGCCCGCGAGGGTGCGGGGCGCCGGTTCCCAGGGGGCGAGGAGGTAGCGTCCGCCGCCGAGGGCGATCGGGGCGGACGGGTCGGTGCCGGCGGTGACGACGTCCAGGCCGGGCGGGATATAGCGGGCGACGCGGTCGCCGCGCCGCATCAGCGCGAGCGGCGCGCCGCCCGCGTGCCCCGCGTAGAGGAGCTGGGCGGTGCCGCCGCCGGGGCTCCGGTCGCCCTTGGCCGCCGCCCATGCGGCGGCGGCGCGGTCGAGGAACGCGCGGTCGCCGGTGAGGTCGCCGCGGGCGGGCCAGGCGTCCAGGGTGCGGGCGCCGCGCGTCCAGGCGGACGGCGGGGCCGAGGCGAGCCGCAGGCCCGGGGCGGCGGCGTCCGGCCGTCCCGAACCGGTGTGGATCAGCACGCCGAGCAGCGCGGTGGTGAGCGCGGCGGCGGTCGCCAGCGGCAGCACCGAGCGGGTCCGGACGGGGCGCAGGTGCGCCGGGTCGAACCGCTCGGCGCGGCGCGGGACGGGGATCGAGACGGCGCAGGCGGCGTCGATGACGGGCCAGGGGTCGCGCACCCGCAGCTCCCGGAGCTGGTCGCGGACGGCGTACTTCGGCAGGCCCTCGATGCGCAGCAGCACGTAGGCGACCCGGACGTAGGGGTCGAGCTCGGCGAGCGCGGCGGTCAGCGCCGGGTCGGGCAGCCGCGCGGGCAGCGCGCGCAGCCAGGGGCCGAGGCCGATGTGCAGGCGGCGGGCGGGGCGCAGCGCGCGGCGCAGCACGCGGGTGCGGCGGCGGGCGAGGCCGGGGGCGGTGCGGTCGCGCGGACCGCGGGCGGTGGCGTCCACGATCCGGCGGGCGACCGCCAGCCGGTAGACGCGCTTTCCGCGGCCCGGAAGAACGAAATACGCCATCCGAACGAGATTTCCGTAATGCGATTTCCTGGGCGGCGATTCCTGCGCCGGCTGCGCGATGACGTCCTCCGTCACGGCGGGCCCCTCCCCCTTCCGTCCCCGGGCGCGGCGTTCCTCGCACCGCGGAGACCGAGGTTATGCGGCACCGGCGCGCACTGGAGCGGAATTGGGGCAACGATGAGCAAGGCCAAAAGAAATGTCATCCTATTTCCGCACGGATAAGGCGCAGAGCCCCAGACGCCGCCCCGCCGATCACCGGGCGGCTGTCGGGGCACCCGACCATCGTGACGGTGCTGGACACGGGGATGACCCGGTCCGGACGCCCCTACATCGCGATGGAGTACTTCGAGCACGGCGCGCTCACCGACCGGCTCGCCCGGGAGGGGCCGCTGCCGGTCGCCGAGGCGCTGCGCATCGGGGTGAAGATGGCCGGCGCGCTCGCCCTGTCGCGCGGCGGCGGCCACGACGAGCCGCCCGACACGAACGGGACGGCGAGCACGCCCGCCGCGTCGGGTCAGCAGGGCGGCGGGAACGCTCCGCCGACCGCCGCGCTGCGGCTGCCGAAGGGCAGGGCCGCGGACGTGGCGTGGTCGGCGCCCCGCGTGCGTGCACGACAAGGCGCGTCCCGCGTCATGGCCGCAGGGCGTCCGCGTACGCCGGGACGGTGATGTTGCGGCCGGACACGACCACGACCGGCCGTCCGGTGATCTCGACCTTGCCGGCCAGCACCGCCGCGACGCCCGCCGCGCCCGCGCCCTCGGCGACCAGGCCGTGCTCGGCGAACAGCCAGCGCAGCGCGGTGCGGATCTCCGCGTCGGTGACGGCGGTCAGCGTCGCGTCCGCCCCGATCACCTCCGGCGTCACGCAGCCGGCCTCCAGGTTCCCCGGCAGCCCGTCGGCGAACGTCTCGCCGACCTCCACCTCGACGACCCGCCCGGCGGCGACCGACGCCGACACGCCACGCGACACCGCCGACTCCACCCCGACGATCCGCACGCCGCCGCGCTCGCGCGCCCACATGCTGAGCCCGGCGAGCAGCCCGCCGCCGCCGACCGGCGCGATCACCGTGAGCGGGCCGTCCGCCTGCGCGTCCAGCTCCCGGCCGATGGTGCCCTGCCCCGCGATGACCGCCGGGTCGTTGTAGGGCGAGACGTAGTGGCCGGGCAGCGTCATCGCGTGCGCCTCGGCCTCGTCGTAGGTGTCGCCGTGCAGGACGAGCCGGACCGGGAACGCGCCGATCCGATCCACCTTCACCTCGGACGCCCGCCTCGACACGACCACCGTCACGTCCGCGCCCGACCTCGCCGCCGCGTACCCCATCCCGAGGCCGTGGTTGCCGGCGCTCGCGGTGACGGCCGGCGCGCCGTCCGGCAGCGCCGCCACGGCGGCGAGCGCGCCGCGCACCTTGAACGAGCCGGTCGGCTGGAAGGTCTCCAGTTTCAGCAGCGCGTCCGGTGCCAGGCCGGACGGGACGGCGGGCGTCGGCGCGAGCACCCCGGACACCGCCTCCCAGGCCAGCTCCAGGTCCAGGGAGCCCGGCACGCGGACCTGCCGGGCCGTCACGAGCCGTCCCCCGGCGCTCCGTGCCCCTCCGTCCGGTCCAGCCGCTCGTGCAGCCGGCTCCGGATCTCCTCCGGCGTGTACGCGCGGCGCCGCCGCTCGGAGCGCACGATCACCGCACCGGTCGCCGCCACGCCGAGGAACCCCGCGACGCCCAGCGCCTTCCACAGGCCGGCCCTTCTCCACCACCGCATACGGCTACGGTATCGATCATGCCGGGCACGAGCATCTCCCTCGACGAGGCCGCCGACCTGACCCGCACCGGCGACGTGTGGGTGTTCCGCGGCCGGACGGTCGCCGACCGCGCCATCCAGATGACGACGAACAGCCCGGTGAACCACGTCGGCATGTCGCTGGTCATCGACGACCTGCCGCCGCTGATGTGGCACGCCGAGCTCGGCCGCTCGCTGCCGGACCTGTGGTCGGGCGGCCACCAGCGCGGCGCGCAGCTGCACGACCTGCGCGACGCGGTGCTGACCTGGGGCGACCGTTACGGGCAGCGCGCCTGGCTGCGGCAGCTCGACCCTCCGGTGTCGGGGGCGATGGAGGACGCGGCGCTGCGCGCGGTGGCCCGGCTGGACGGCACGCCGTTCCCGTCCACGTCGCGGCTGGCGTCGCGGTGGCTGCGCGGCCGGGTCCCGATCCGCCGCCCGGCCGAGCGCGACACGAACCTGGAGACGGCGTTCTGCGCGGAGATCGTCGCGGTGACGTACCAGGCGATGGGGCTGCTGCCGAAGGGCCGCCGCCCGAACTGGTTCGACCCGGGCCGGTTCTGGAGCGGCGACGACCTGGACCTGGAGTCGGGCGCGGTCCTCGGCGGCGAGATCGCCGTCAGCCTGCCCGCGCGTCCCTAGCGCGGCGGTCGCGCAGCGACCGGGGGGCAGGCGGCGGCGGAGGCGCCCGGCCCTCGCGGTGACGAGGCGTCCGAGCCGGTCGATGTGGTGCCAGGCCCGGTCGGCGTCGCCCGGGTCCGCGTCTCCGCGTCCACCCCGCCGCTCTCGGTCGTCAACTGCACCCCCGGACGGTCGGCGCGGGGAACGACCCTGTTCACGCGACGGTGGGCGTGATGTGGATCATCGTCAGCCGAGCGGCAGGTCCAGGCTCGACGGCGACCGGACGGTGACCGTGGACCCCGGCACGTCGGCGTCGCCGTAGAGCGGGTCCTTGGTGTCGACGACGAGCATGAGCCGGTGCCCGGCCGGCACGTCGTAGGCGGCGGCCTGGAGCCGGATCGGGACCTCGACGGTCTTGCCTGGTGCGGCCTTGAGCAGGGTGTAGGCGTTCTGGCCGATGAGACGGCCGGTCCCGGCGGCGTCCACGTCGTACAGGTAGGAGACCAGCGTCGCGGACTTCGCGGACGGCGTCACCGACAGGGTCAGGTCAGGGATCCCGCGCACGCGCCGGGTCGCGGTGAGGACGGGCGTGGTCCAGACCCCGGCGGCCCACCGGGAGATCTGCGCGGTGGCGACCTGGTTGGGGATGCCGAACGTCTGGAGCCCGTTGCTGATGATCGGCAAGCCGGCGGTGGCACCGCTGTCCGCGCCCGCCGGAAGCGGCTTGGCCCAGCCGGCCGGGGCCGCGGCGCCAAGCGAGCCGGCGGCGCCGAGGTCAAGGTGCTCGGTCCGCTTCGTCATGGACGCGACGGTCCGGTACCTCTCGACCGTGCGGGTCCAGGCGGTCTCGGAGGAGATCGCGGGCTCGCGGTCGATGCCGTTGCGCGCGCCGGTGAGGTAGCGGTCGAACCAGCGCTGCGCGTCGTCCCAGGTCCGCGAGGGGACGCCGAGGAGGCCGGTCGCGTTCGCGGTGGCGTGGTCGCCGATCGACAGGTCGAGGCGCTTCGGGCCGGTGAGCCCGGTGAAGTGGGCGAGGAGCTGGTTGGGCGGGAAGAGCGTCTCGCCGTAGCCGTTGCTCAAGAAGACCGGCACCTTGCGCGCGTTGAGCCGGGCCCGGTAGGTGCCGGGCGAGCGGACGGCGCCCCACGCGAGCAGGTCGGGGATGTTCCGGTTCGCACCGAAGTCGTCCATGATCTGCGCGGTGCGGGGGCTGAACCGGCCGGTGAGCCGCCCGGCCACGTTCAGCAGGGCGTACACCCCCATGTGCCGGGTCTCGTTGGCGTAGAGGGACTGGATCATGTCGCCCCAGGTGTCCATCGCGACGACGGCCGCGACCCTGGTGTCGCGGGCGGCGACCATCTGGCTGATGCCCGAGCCGTAGGACAGGCCCGCCATCCCGATCCTGGCGCGGTCCACGTCGGTGTGGGCGATGAGCCAGTCGATGGCCTTGGAGCCGTCCGCCCAGTCGTCCGGCCCTGCCACGTCGATGCCTCCGCCGGAGTCGTAGAAGCCCCGCGCGGTGTAGCTGAGGACGATGTAGCCCTTGTCGGCGAGCTTCGCGGCCTGCGCGATGTACTCGTGGTCCTCCAGCGACCAGCTGGAGATGAACACCACGGCCGGGTGCGGTCCCGGCGTGCGCGGGACGAAGACGTTGCCGTCGAGCTTCACCCCGCCGGTGCTCGGGACGGCGATCTCCCGGTAGTCGTACGGGACCGCCGCCCGCCGCACCGTTCCGGCGCTCGCAGTCGCGGTGGGCGCCGCCACCGCGAGCACGCCCCCGAGGACGCCGCTGAGCCCGAGCGCCGCGGCCTTCCGTCCGATCACTGACCGCTCCTCGCCCCAGTAAGTGGATACTGACCAAGAGAACGGCGTTCAGCATGGCAGAGCCGACCGGGGTTGTCACGGGCGATCCACCCCTCATTGGGACGAGTCGTCCAATGTCGGTAGCGGCGGTCATCACCTGATCCCGAGCGTCGCGAACCGAACGCGAACGTTATCCCCGACGTCCTAATGTTGGGCATCCCCGACCGACGACCCCGAGGTGGACGTGGAACACGCAAGCATCGCCGACCTGTGGAACCGGGTGACGGGAACGCAGCCGGACCCCCCGTGGTGGCTCGTCGTCCTCGTCGGCGCCGTCGCGCTCGCCGCGGTGCTGCACGGCCCCACCTGGCGGGTCGCGCGCAACACGGTGACGATCGCGCACGAGGGCGGGCACGCGCTGATCGCCCTGCTCACCGGCCGCAAGCTGGACGGCATCAAGCTGCACTCCGACACCTCGGGCGTCACCGTCTCGCGCGGCAGGCCGCACGGCCCCGGAATGATCTTCACCGCGATGGCCGGGTACGTGACGCCGCCGCTGCTCGGCCTGTTCTTCGCGCTGCTGCTCGCCGCCGGCCGCATCACGCTGATGCTCTGGTTCACCCTCGCCCTGCTCGCCGCGATGCTCGTGATGATCCGCAACGCCTACGGCGCGCTGTCGGTCGTCGCGACCGGCGCGGTCGTCTTCCTGGTGTCGTGGTTCGGCGGCGCCGAGGTGCAGGCCGGCTTCGCCTACCTCGCCGCGTGGTTCCTGCTCCTCGCCGCGACCCGGCCGGTGATCGAGCTGCAGCGGATGCGCGCCCGGCACATGGCGCCGAGCTCCGACGCCGACCAGCTCGCGCACCTCACCGGCGTCCCGGGCCTGGCGTGGGTCACCCTGTTCGGCGCCACCGCGCTCGTCGCCCTCCTCGCCGGCGGCGCCCTCCTCTTCCCCGACGTCTCCCTCCACCTCCCCGGCCGGTGAGCCCGCCTCCCGCCGCGCGAGCCGCCCGCTTCCAGGCCGCCCACCAGGCGGCTCCCGGTCGCGGCCGGGGGAACGTGACGCTGGGAATGTCGGACGGGGCGGATAGTTTCGGGGGGTGAGCGGTCGATGGGATCGGGGGCGGGTCGCCGCGCTGGCGCCGGACACGGCGTCCGCGAAGGCGGCCGGCGGCATCGCCCGGCCGGCCCGGTGGGGCGGGACGGGCTGCGACGACGAGGCCGTCTGGGGCGAGTGCCAGGGCAGCGGCGGCAGTGTCTACCGGGCGTGCGCCGACCTGGCCGGGCCGGCGTTCCGCTGCACGTGCCCGAGCCGCAAGGTCCCGTGCAAGCACGTCCTCGGGCTGCTGCTCCTGTGGTCGGACGGGACGGTCGCGGCCGGGGCGCGTCCCGGCTGGGCGGCCGAGTGGATCGAGCAGCGCCGCGACCGGGCCGGGAAGGCGCACGAGCGCAAGGCGGCGGGGGCGGCCAAGGCGCGTGACCCGAAGACGGTGGAGCGGCGCGAGCGGCGGGTCGAGGACGGGCTCGCCGAGCTCGACCAGTGGCTCCGCGACCAGGTGACGCACGGGCTCGCGCAGGCGGAGAAGGCGCCCTACGGACTGTGGGACGACGCCGCGCGCCGGCTCGTCGACGCGCAGGCCGGCGCGCTGGCGGGGCAGGTCAGGGCGCTCGCGGCGATCCCCCGGCAGCCGGGCTGGCCCGACCGGCTGCTGGAGGAGTACGCGCTGCTGCGGCTGCTCGTCCGGGCCTACCGGCGGCGCGACGAGCTGCCCGGCGGCCTGCGCGACACCGTGCGTTCGCGGGTCGGGTTCACCGTCGCGCAGGACGACGTGCTCGGCCACGGGGAGCACGTCCGGGACCGCTGGTGCGTGACGGGGGCGCGGGACACCGTGCAGGACCAGCTCACCACCCGCCGGATCTGGCTGCGGGGGCGCGAGAGCGGGCGTCCGGCGCTCGTGCTGTCGTTCGCCGCGCCCGGCGCCGCCCTGGACTCCTCGCTGGTCGTCGGCACGGAGGTCGAGGCCGAGCTGGCCTTCTACCCGGGGGCACGGCCGCTGCGGGCGCTGGTCGCCGACCGCCACGGCCCGGCCGTCCCGGCGACGCCCGGCGGGACGTCCGTCGCCGGGTTCCTGGACGAGCACGCCGCGGCGCTGGCGAGCGACCCGTGGCTGGAGCGCTGGCCCGCGACGCTGGACGGGGTGCGGCTCGCCCGCGGTGAGGGCGGGGGCCTGCACGTGGTCGACGAGGCGGGCGACGCGCTGCCGCTGCGGACGGCCGATCCCTGGCGGCTGCTCGCGGTGTCCGGCGGCGGGCCCGTCACGCTCGCCGGGGAGTGGACGCCGGAGGGGCTCCGGCCGCTGACCGCCTGGCAGGCCGACGAAGGGGCCGTGCCGCTGTGACCGGCTGGAACGAGCACGTCACCGCGGCGCTCCTCGGCACCGAGCGCCGCGACCCGCCCGTCCTGCCGGAGGCGCCGGACGGCCCCGGCACCGACAAGGCGGGCCGGCTGCTGGACCAGGCCGCGCTGCTGACCGTCGCGCGGCGGGCCGGGCGCGTCCCCGGGCGCGGAGCCGCCGAGGTGATCGCCCCGGCGCCCGCCGAGGAGGCGCCGGTCGTGCCGCCCGCGGCGGCCGACCGGCTCGGCCGGATCCTGCGCGGCGAGTACGTCCAGGTGCTGCCCGAGTGGCTGGACGCGGCGGCGGCGCGCGGGCTGCGGGTGCCGGCGCGCCTGCTGCCCGACCTGCTCGAACGCGGCCGGGGCGACCGGATGCTGCGGCCGTCGATCAGCCGCGCGGCCGGGCGGCGCGGCGTGTGGCTGGCGCTGCGGAACACCGACTGGGCGTACCTGGTCGGGGCGGGCGGCGATCCGGGCGGCGGCGCCGAGGTATGGGAGACCGGCACCCGCAACCAGCGGGCCGCGCACCTGACCGCGCTGCGCCGCACCGATCCCGCCGCCGCCCGCGAGGCGCTGCGGGAGACGTGGGCGAAGGAGCCCGCGCCCGACCGCGCCGCGTTCCTCGGCACGTTCCGGACCGGGCTGTCGCCCGACGACGAGGAGTTCCTGGAGTCGGTGCTGGAGGACCGCGGCAAGGACGTCCGGCAGCTCGCCGCCGACCTGCTCGCCCGGCTGCCCGGCTCCCCGTACGGGGAGCGGATGGCCGCGCGCGCCCGCTCCTGCCTGGTCCCGCGGGTGCGCACCGTGCGGGGCCGCGAGCAGACGTGGATCATGGTCGAGCCGCCGGCCGCGCACGACGAGGACCTGGCGCGCGACGGGGTCCCGTTCCATCCCGGCGGGTCGTTCGCGCCCGGCGGCGGAGGGCGCCCGGTGGGGACGCGGGCGGCCTGGCTGCGCGAGATCCTCGCCCGCACGCCGCTCGGCACCTGGACGGACCTGTTCGGGCTGCCGCCGATGGAGATCGTGTGCCTGCCGGTGGCGGCGGCCGGGGCGGCCGAGGGGCGGCCCGGCCGGGACGAGCACGACGGCGACGCCCGCGACGTGCACATCGGGTGGGCGCGTGCCGCGCTGAAGCAGCAGGACGCCGCGTGGGCGCGCGCGCTGCTGAAGGGCGGCGTCATGGTGGACGAGCCCGGCGCGCTCGCCGACCTGCTGGCGGTCCTGCCCGCCGGCGAGCGGGACGCCGCGGCGGCGGGGCTGATCCGCTGGGTGGAGGGCCGCTCCGAGCTGCCGCCCATCCTGGAGCGGGTGCCCGGGCCGTGGACCGGCGACCTCGCGGCCGCCGTGGTCGGCACGCTCGCCGCGTCCGCCGGGCGGCCCGCCTCCACCCGCCGCGACGAGCACGCCCTGACCCAGCTGTGCCGGCTCGCCGAGCAGCGCCTCGACCCGTCCGCCGCGTCCCGGCTGGAGGAGCTGCTCGCCCGGCGCCCGGCCGAGGAGCCGGGGCGGGCCCTGCCGCGGGCCGTCCCGGCCCTGATCACCACCCTGCGCTTCCGCGACGAGATGCTGAAGGAGCTCGCCCCGTGACCGAACCCGTGACCGGAGATCCCGTGCCCGCCGGGGTGCTGCGCCCGCACGCCGAGCAGGAGTACGCCGGCGAGCTGGCCCGGCTGGCCGAGCACGACGACCGGCCCCGGCCGCCGGGCTGGCGGCTGTCGCCGTGGGCCGTCACGACGTACCTGCTCGGCGGGGAGCTGCCCGACGGCACCGTGGTCTCGCCGAAGTACGTCGGCCGGCGGCGGCTGATGGAGGTCGCGGTGGCGACGCTGGCGACCGACCGGGCGCTGCTGCTGCTCGGCGTGCCCGGCACCGCGAAGACGTGGGTGTCGGAGCACCTCGCCGCGGCGATCAGCGGCGACTCGACGCTGCTGGTGCAGGGGACGGCCGGGACGGCGGAGGAGGCGATCCGCTACGGCTGGAACTACGCGCGGCTGCTCGCGGAGGGGCCGTCGGAGAAGGCGCTGGTGGAGAGCCCGCTGATACGGGCGATGCGGCGCGGGTCGGTGGCGCGGATCGAGGAGCTGACCCGGATGCCGTCCGACGTCCAGGACGCCCTGATCACGGTGCTGTCGGAGAAGACGCTGCCGGTCCCGGAGCTGAGCACCGAGGTGCAGGCGCGCAAGGGCTTCACGGTCATCGCGACCGCGAACGACCGCGACCGGGGCGTGAACGAGCTGTCCAGCGCGCTGCGGCGGCGGTTCAACACGGTGGTGCTGCCGCTGCCCGACACCGTCGAGGACGAGGTGGACATCGTGGCCCGCCGCGTCGACCGGATCGGCGCGCCGCTGGAGCTGCCGCAGGCCCCGGCGGGCCTGGAGGAGATCCGGCGGGTCGTCACCGTGTTCCGGGAGCTGCGCTCGGGGCTGACCGCCGACGGCCGCACGAAGCTGAAGTCGCCGAGCGGGACGCTCAGCACCGCCGAGGCCATCTCGGTGATCACCAGCGGGCTGGCGCTCGCCGCGCACTTCGGCGACGGGGTGCTGCGGGCGGCGGACGTGGCGGGCGGGCTCGTCGGCGCCGTCGTCCAGGACCCGGTGTCGGACCGGGTGGTGTGGCAGGAGTACCTGGAGGCCGTCGTGCGGGACCGGCCCGAATGGCGGGACTTCTACCGCGCCTGCCGGGAGGTGTCTTGACGGCCGGACGGGTCGAGGTCTTCGGGATCCGCCACCACGGTCCCGGTTCGGCGCGCGCGCTGCGCGGCGCGCTGGAGGAGTACGGTCCCGACGCGGTCCTGATCGAGGGGCCGCCGGAGGCCGACGGGATCGTGGAGCTGGCCGGCGACCCCGGCATGGTCCCGCCGGTCGCGCTGCTGGCCTACTCCCCCGCGGGCCCGTCCGGCGGCGCGGCGGAGAAGGGCGACCGGAAGGCCGCGTTCTGGCCGTTCGCGGAGTTCAGCCCGGAGTGGCAGGCGATCCGGTACGGGCTGGCGGCGGGCGCGGCCGTCCGGTTCTGCGACCTGCCCGCCGCGCAGCAGCTCGTCCCGCCCGAACCGGACGGCGCCGACCCCTCCGGCACCGGACCGGACGGCACCGGACCCGGCGGCGAGGAGTCCGGGGACGAGGCGGCGGGCGCCGCGCCGCCGGAGGACATCCGGCTGGATCCGCTCGGGACGCTGGCCAAGGCGGCGGGCTACGACGACGCCGAACGCTGGTGGGACGACGTCGTCGAGCACCGCCACGAGGGCCCCTCGCCGTTCCCCGCGATCGCCGAGGCCATGGCCGAGCTGCGCGAGCGGGTGGAGCCGTCCCGGGCCGACCGCCGCGAGGAGCAGCGCGAGGCCCACATGCGCCGGACCGTGCGCCGCGCCCTCAAGGAGGGGTTCGAGCGGGTCGCGGTGGTCTGCGGCGCCTGGCACGTCCCGGCACTGCGCGCGAAGGTCCCCGCGACGCACGACGACCGGACGCTGCGCGGGCTGCCGAAGACGAAGGTCGCGATGACGTGGGTGCCGTGGACGCACGGGCGGCTGGCGGGCCGCTCCGGGTACGGCGCGGGCGTCCGCTCCCCCGGCTGGTACCACCACCTGTTCGCGGCGCCGGACCGGCCGGTCGAGCGGTGGCTCGCCGCCGCAGCGCGGCTGCTGCGCGAGGAGGACCTGCACGTCTCGTCCGCCCACGTGATCGAGGCGGTCCGGCTGGCGGAGGCGCTCGCCGCGCTGCGCGGCCGCCCGCTGGCCGGGCTCGACGAGGTCACCGAGGCGACCCGCGCGGTGCTGTGCGAGGGCGCGGAGGCGCCGGTCGAGCTGATCCGCGAGCGGATGGTCGTCGGGGAGCGGCTCGGCGCCGTCCCGGACCGGACGCCGATGGTGCCGCTCCAGCGCGACCTGCAGGCCGAGCAGCGGCGGCTGCGGCTCCGGCCGTCCGCGCTCGGCAAGGAGCAGGACCTCGACCTCCGCAAGCCCACCGACCTGGAGCGCAGCCGGCTGCTGCACCGGCTCCGGCTGCTCGACGTCGACTGGGGCGTGCCCGCGGAGAGCCGGTCGAAGGGGACGTTCCGGGAGACGTGGACGCTGGTGTGGCGGCCCGAGTTCGACGTCGAGCTGATCGAGGCGAGCGCGTGGGGCACGACCGTGCGGGACGCGACCGCGGCCCGCGCGGAGGCGATGGCCTCCGGGGCCCGGACGCTGCCGGAGCTGACGTCCGTCGCGGAGCGCTGCCTGCTCGCCGACCTCGGCGACGCGCTGCCGACGGTGATGCGCGCGCTCGCCGACCGGGCCGCGCTCGACACCGACGTCGCGCACCTGATGGCGGCGCTGCCCGCGCTCGTGCGCGCGCTCCGCTACGGCGACGTGCGCGGCACCGCGACGGGCCCGCTGCGCACCGTGGTCGACGGCCTGGTCGTCCGGGTGTGCGTCGGCCTGCCGCCCGCCGTGTCGGGCCTCGACGACGACGCCGCCCGCGACTTCCTCGGGCACGTCGACTCCGTCCACGGCGCCCTCGCCCTGCTCGCCGACGAGTCTCACCTCGAGCGCTGGCGCGCGGCCCTGACGGCCCTGATCGCCCGGCCCGAGACCCTCCACGGCCTGCTGGAAGGCCGCGTCACCCGGCTGCTGCTGGACGCGGGCCGGCTGGACGACGTCCCCGCCCGGATGGCGCGCGCCGTGTCGGTGGGCGCCGCGCCCGCCCGCGCCGCCGCCTGGGTCGAGGGGTTCCTGTCCGGCGGCGGGCTCGTCCTCGTGCACGACGAGGAGCTGCTCCGGCTGGTCGACGGCTGGATCGCCGGGCTGCCCGCCGACGCGTTCACCGACGTCCTGCCGCTGCTGCGCCGCACGTTCGGCGCGTACGCCGCCGCCGAGCGGCGCGCGATCGGCGAGCGGGTCCGCCGGGCCGGGGCCGCGCCCGCCGGACCGTCCCGCCCGTCCGGCGACGACCTCGACGGGAAGCGCGCGGCGCCCGCCGTCGCGACGGCGCTGCGCGTCCTCGGCTGGGGGGCACCGTGAGCGGAGGCACAGAGATCGACGGCCCTGAGAACGACGGCACCGTGAACGACGGCCCGGAGCGGATGCGCCGCTGGCGGCTGGTGCTCGGCGGCGAGCGAGCCGACGGCACCGGGGTGTCGCTGACCGGCGACGACGCCCGGATGGACGCGGCGCTGGAGAAGCTCTACGGGGCGGGCGACGCCGGCGGGGGCCGGCCCCGGCCGGGCCGCCGCGGAGCCGGGCTCGGCGACTCCGCCCCGTCGGTCGCCCGCTGGCTCGGCGACATCCGCGCCTACTTCCCGTCCACGGTCGTCCAGGTGATGCAGAAGGACGCGATCGAGCGGCTCGACCTCACCCGGCTGCTGCTGGAGCCGGAGATGCTGGAGGCCGTCGAACCGGACGTGCACCTGGTCGGGACGCTGCTGTCGCTGAACAAGGTCATGCCGGACCGGGCGCGGGAGTCGGCGCGGGCCGTCGTCCGGAAGGTCGTCGACGAGCTGGAGCGGCGGCTCGCGCAGCGGACCCGCTCGGCGGTCGGCGGCGCCCTCGACCGGTCCGCGCGGGTGCGGCGGCCGAAGCGGCTCGCGGACGTCGACTGGGACCGGACGATCCACGCGAACCTGCGGCACTACCTGCCCGAGCACGGCACGCTCGTGCCGGAGCGGATGATCGGGTACGGGCGGCGCCGGCAGGCGGTGCAGCGGGACGTGGTCCTCGCGATCGACCAGAGCGGCTCGATGGCGGCCTCGGTGGTGTACGCGAGCGTGTTCGGCGCCGTGCTGGCCTCGATGCGGTCGCTGCGGACGTCGCTGGTGGTGTTCGACACCGCCGTCGCCGACCTGACCGACCAGCTGCACGACCCGGTCGAGGTCCTGTTCGGGACCCGGCTCGGCGGCGGCACGGACATCAACCGCGCGGTCGCGTACTGCCAGGGCCTCGTGACCCGGCCCAACGAGACGATCCTGGTGCTGGTCAGCGACCTGTACGAGGGCGGCGTCCGGGACGAGATGCTGCAGCGGGTCGCGGCGCTGGCGGCGGCGGGGGTGCAGGTCGTCGTGCTGCTGGCGCTGTCGGACGACGGCGCGCCGGCCTACGACCACGACAACGCCGCGGCCCTCGCGGCCCTCGGCGTCCCGGCGTTCGCCTGCACCCCGGACGCCTTCCCGGACCTGATGGCCGCCGCGATCGAGCGGCGCGACCTCGGGGAGTGGGCGGAGCGGCGCTGATCAGGAGGCCCAGATGCCCTGGGCGAGCAGGAGCACCACCAGCGCGGTGAGGGCGGCGTGCCCGGCGAGCGCGGCCGGCTCCACGGGGACCAGCGCGCCCCACGCCGCCCACATCGCGACGCGGACGACCCGCGCGCCCACGACCGTCCACGCCGCCGCCCGGCTGCCCCGCCACGCGACGATCACCGCGACCAGCGTGACGATCGCGACCAGCGTGAACGAGGCCGCGACCACCGGCAGGAGCCCGCCCCGGTGGCCGGTGCTGAGCGACGGACGGGCGATCAGGATCGCCAGCGCGACGACGTCAAGCGCGGCGAGCAGCGTCGCGAGCACCAGACCGGTGACGACTCCCGGGCCACGCCGCAGCCGCCGGTACGTCCGCGCGGGCGGCGCCTGCGGGCCCGGAGGCGCCGGCCGCCCGCCGTCACCGAACGGCGCCGGGTGGCCGGCCGGCTCTTGAAGGCCCGGGGGCCCTTGAGGCACGGGAGGCCGCTGGTATTCGAGGGGCTGCGAGTAACCGGAGGGACCGGAGTGCTCGGACGACGCCCGGTAGGACGCGGACTCCGCGCCCTGCCCCTGTCCTCCCGCGGCGCCCCACGTCGCCGGCGCGCTGGGACCGGGCGGGCGGCCAGGGGCGGCGGCCTCGGTCGAACCGGGGCCGGTGCCGAAGCCGGCGGCGGTCGGCGCTTCCGCGGCGCCGTACGCGCCGGGCGGAGATCCCGTGGCGCCCTCCCCGGGCACGGACCCGGCCTGCGCCGGCCCGGCCTGTGCGGCTCCAGGTAGGGCGGCTCCGGGCAGGGCGACGCCAGGCGAGGCGGGGCCAGGCGGGGTCGCGCTGGAAACGGGCGGACCGTGCTGGGCGCCCTGGGGAGGGGTGGGGCCGGGCCGGGCGGCGCCCGTCCAGGTCGCGGTCGGGGGTTCGGGCAGGGCCGCCGTGGCGGGGGCGGCGGACGGGTCGGGGCGCGGGTGCGGCGGGCCCGGACGGTCGCCGAGGAGGCGGAGCAGGACGTCCTCGGAGGTGGGGCGGGCCTTGGGGTCCTTGGCGAGGCAGCCGGCGGCGACCTCGGCGATCGGGCCCGGCAGCGCGCCGAGGTCGGGCGTCTCGTGCATGATCCGGTACATCACGGCGGGCAGCGCGCCGCCCGCGAACGGATCGCGGCCGGTGGCGGCGAACAGCAGCGTGGCCGCCCACGCGAACAGGTCGGTGGCCGGCGACACCCGTCCCGCGAACTGCTCGGGCGCCATGTAGGCGGGGGTCCCGACGACCTGGCTGGTCATCGTGGCGCCGGCGTCGAAGGCGCGGGCGATGCCGAAGTCGATCACGCGCGGCCCGTCCAGGCCCATCAGCACGTTCTGCGGCTTGAAGTCGCGGTGCACGACGCCCGCGCGGTGGATCGCGGTGAGCGCGGTGACCGTGCCGATCGCCAGCCGGTCCAGGTCGGCGCCGGTGCGCGGGCCCCGCTCGTGCACGAGCTCGCGCAGCGACCGGCCCGGCACGTACTCGCTGACGATGTAGGGGCGGTCGCCGTCCATGTCGGCGGCGAGGACCTGCGCGGTGCAGAACCCCGCGACCCGCTGCAGCAGCGCCAGCTCGCGGACGAACCGGCTGCGCGCGGCGGCGTTGCCGAGCAGCTGCGCGTGCAGAAGCTTGACGGCGACGCGCTGCGGCGCGCCGGGCGGGTGGTCGCCCGCGCCGGCGGGGCGGCCGAGGTAGACCACGCCCTGGCCGCCGGTGCCGAGCCGCCCGAGGATCTCGTAGCCGCCGAGGCGGGTGGGATCCGCGGCGGTGAGGGGAAGCGGGCTCGCCATTGTGACCCCCGTCAGGTCCCGCAATGCCGGCCGCCGGCCGGGCGCAAGAATTCCGTATTCTCCCGGGCACTAATCGGCGCCGCCCGGCATCCAAGAGTATAGGTTCACCGAACCCGGAGCGGGAGACGACGCATGCTCGAGATCAATTCACGAATGGCGCGGGGCCGGATTCCGATCATGGCGGCCGGCGCGCTGGTGCTGGCGGCGGGGACGCTGGCGGGCTGCGGGGACGCGGGGGCCACCATCACCCGGCTGACCGTGGGCTCGCCGGGCCGCGACCCGTACACGCTGGCGGCGAACACCGACCAGGTCAAGGTGGCGGCACGCCCGGCGCGGGGCGGCACGAAGGACGGCGACGCGCCCGGCCTGTACGGCGGGACGCGCCGGATCTCGAGCTGCGACCAGCGCAGGCTCGTCGCGTTCCTGCAGGCCAACCCGGCCAAGGCGCGCGCGTGGGCGGGCGTGCAGGGCATTCCGGCGAGCGACATCCCGCGGTACGTGTCGCGGCTGACGCCGGTGCTGCTGCGCACCGACACCCTCGTGACCAACCACGGCTACCGGGACGGCGGGGCGACGAGCGAGAGCGCCGTGCTCCAGGCCGGTATGGGCGTTCTGGTCAATGGCTACGGCGTTCCGGCGGTGAAGTGCAATTGCGGTAATCCGCTGACCGCGCCGGAGGGCAAGATCAATACCTCGAACGCGCGGTACAGTGGCCGAAAGTGGCCGGGATTCGAGAAGCGGAATGTGACCCGGATCCGGCCGCGGGATTCCCGCAAGGGCACGATCATGGTCTTCGTGCTCGTCGACCCGGGCGCCACGATGGGCTTCGAGCGGCCGCGCGCGACCACGGGCGGCGACGACGGGCCGCCGCAGCCGCTCCCGGCCACCGAGACGGAGCCCGCGGGCGGCACGCCGAGCGACTCCCCGGCGCCGATCGACTCGGGGGACGGATCGTCGGGCTCCCCCGCGCCGGGCGACGGGTCGCCGGCCCCCGGGTCGCCGGAGCCGGGGATCTCCGACCCGGGATCCCCCGCCCCGGGGTCCCCGGGGCCGGAGATCTCGCAGCCGGGGGTGTCGCCCGGCGGCGAACCGGGCACGGGGACCGCGACCGGCACCGGCGATGATGGGTCGGGTGGCACCGGGACCGAAGGCACCGGCGGCGCCGGGACGCCCGGCGACGAGCCGCAGAGCCCGGTGATCTCGATGGCGCCGCCCGGCGGATCGGCGGGGCCGTCCCCGGCCCTCTGATCCGCGCTGCTACATTTGTTCATATGAGCAGTGCTTCAGATGTCATTCCGGCGGAGGCGTGCGCCGTCCGCGTGGTCGACGCGGAGAAGGTCGCCCTCGTCTCCGCGTCGATGCCGGGCGCGGAGGCCGTCGGGGAGCTCGCGCAGGTGTTCGGGCTGCTGTCCGACCCGGGCCGGCTCCGGGTGATCACGGCGCTGCTCGAAGGGGGAGAGATGTGCGTGTGCGACATCGCGGCGTCCTGCGGGCAGTCGGAGTCGTCGGTGTCGCACGCGCTGCGCCTGCTGCGCGCCAACCGCGTGGTCCGGGTCCGCCGGGCCGGGCGGATGGCCTACTACCGGCTGGACGACTCGCACGTCCGGATGCTGCTCGATCTCGCCCTCGCCCACGTCGGCCACGGGGAGGAAGGCGCATGACCGCGAAGCCGGAGAACGAGCCCGACCAGCACGAACACGGCCATGGCCAGGAAATGGGCCAGGGGCACGGACACGGGCACGGGCATGGTCACGGCATCTCCGCCAACGCGGACCGGAGGCTGCTCGGCGGCGCCCTCGCGCTGATCGTCGCCTACATGGCGGGCGAGGTCGTGATCGGCCTGCTGGCCGGGTCGCTCGCGCTGCTCTCCGACGCCGCGCACATGCTGACCGACGCGTTCGCGATCGTGCTGGCGCTGGTCGCGATGCGGATCGCGGCGCGCCCGCCGCAGGGCGGCTTCACGTTCGGGATGCGCCGCGCGGAGATCCTCTCGGCGCAGCTGAACGGGCTGACGCTGATCCTGCTGGCGGCGTTCTTCGTCTACGAGGGCGTCCACCGGCTGATCAGCCCGCCGGACGTCGGCGGGCGGTTCGTGTTCTGGACGGCCCTCGCCGGCATCGCGGTCAACCTGGGCGCGAGCTGGCTGCTGAGCCGCGCGAACCGGACGAGTCTGAACGTGGAGGGCGCGTTCCAGCACATCCTGAACGACCTGTTCGCGTTCGTCTGCACCGCCGTCGCGGGCCTGGTGGTGTGGACGACGGGGTTCGCCCGCGCGGACGCGATCGCGTCGCTGGTGGTGGCCGCGCTGATGCTGAAGGCCGGGTACGGGCTGCTGCGTGACGCGGGGCGGGTGCTGATGGAGGCCGCCCCGGCGGGCATCGACCCGTCCGAGCTGGGCGCGCGGCTGGCGGAGCGGCCGTGCGTCGAGGAGGTGCACGACCTGCACGTGTGGGAGGTCGGGTCCGGCTATCCGGCGCTGTCGGCGCACGTGCTGGTGCACGCGAAGGGCGACTGCCACGCCGTCCGCCGCGACATGCAGGACCTGCTGCGCGCCTCGTACGGGATCACCCACACGACGCTGGAGGTCGATCACGTGGACGGCCCGTCCCGGCACGGCCACTGCGAGGACTCGCACGGCCCCCGGCACGTGGGCGAGGCCGACCAGCCGCACCAGCACGCGGGCTCCACCCCCTGCGACCACTGACCCGCCCCTCGTCGGAGGTGCGCGTCAGAGGTGCGCGTCAGAGGTCGAAGAGCTCGGCGGCGGCGTCCCAGCAGACGGCGCGGAGCCAGTCGTCGCCGAGGCCGAGGGCGGCCAGCGATTCCAGCTGGTGGGCGTAGGCGTACGGGATGTTGGGGAAGTCGGTGCCGAGCAGGATCCGGCCCTCCAGCCCGAGGTCGCGCAGCCGCGGCAGCAGCGCCTCGGGGAACGAGCCCAGGCCGCCCGCGAAGCGGGTGAAGGTCATCGTCGTGTCCAGGTGGACGCCGCCGTACCGGCCGGCGAGGTCGAAGAAGCCGCCGAACTCGGGCGCGCCGAGATGGGCGATGATCGCGGTGAGGCGGGGATGGCGGGCGAGCACCCCGGCGAACGGCTCCGGGCCGGTGAACCCGTTCGCGACCGGGCCGGACCCCGCGTGGACCAGGGCGGGCACCCCGGCGTCGGCGAGGATCCCCCACGCCTCGTCCAGTTCCTTGTCCCGGGGGTCGAACCCGCCGACCTGGAGGTGGACCTTGAACACGCGCGCCCCGGACTCCAGGGCGCGCCGCACGTAGGCGGCGGCGCCCGGCTCGGGGAAGAACGTGGCGGTCTGCAGGCATTCGGGGACGCGGGCGGCGAACTCGGCGCCCCACTCGTTCAGCGACTCGGCCATGCCGGGCCGGTGCGGGTACACCAGCGCGGTGAACGCGCGGACGCCGAGGCCGCGCAGGAACGCGAGCCGCTCCTCCTCCGAATCCCGGTAGCGGATCGGCCACTCCGTGCCGATCAGCGGTCCGGCGTCGTCGAAGTACGCCCAGACCGCGCTCATGAGCCGCGGCGGCATGAAGTGGACGTGCGCGTCGATGATGCCGGGCAGCCCGAGCGCCTGCCAGAACGCGGGGACGGCGGAATCCGAACGGGGTTCAGTCACGTCCCGAACCCTAGCCGGAGGCGGGCGGGCCGCCGCGGGGGCTAGCCGATCGCGGCCAGCAGCGCGGGCAGCGCGGTGCGCAGCTCCCGCCGCCAGTACGGCCAGGTGTGCGTGCCGCGGTAGAAGTGCGTGGAGATCGGGATGCCGAGCTTCTTCAGCTTGCCCGCGAACTCGCGGGTGACCGTGCCGGTGAGCGCCTCGACCACGTCGTGGCCGGTGCCGGGCCTCGGGTCGTAGGGGCCGGGACGCCCGTCGCCCGCGCTGACGTGCAGGTGGACGCCGGCGAGGCGGTCGGCCAGGTCGAACGGGTTGTGCTGCCGCCACACGACGCGCTGCTCGTCGGGGTCGCCCCACACGTCCGTCCAGTCGCGGGCGGGCTCGCCGATCGCGACGGTCAGCTCGACCAGGTCGGCGACGTCCAGGCCGCGCGGGTCGCGGTGGAGGGTGTGCACCGGTCCGCTGAACGACGCGGCGGCGCGGAACAGGCCGCGGTGCCGGGCCGCGTAGGACAGCGCCCCCATCCCGCCGGTTCCATTCCCGGCGACGGCGCGCCCCGTTCCGGCGCGGTATCCGCGTTCGAGTATCTGGCGCAGCTCGGCCAGATGGAACGTCTCCCACTTCGGCGCCCCGCCGTCGCCGCGATTCCACCAGTCGGTGTAATTCCCGCAGCGGCCGCCGTCCGGCATGACGACGATCACCTCGCCGTCCCCGGTCAGCTCCTCGACGCCGCCGTGGTCGGTCCAGGCGGTGTGCCCGGCACCGGAGCCGTGCAGCAGCCACAGCACGGGCCAGGTCCGGGAGGCGTCCCGCGACCAGCCCGGAGGCAGCAGGAGCCGGGCGTGCGCGACGCCGGTGAGGACGGGCGAGCGGACCGCGAGGTCCAGGACGCGGCGGCGGGGCCGGTGCTCGCCGACGACGGTCGCGCCGTCGTCGGCGGGGGCTGCGGACGGGGCGGCGCCCCCGGTGGCCATGGACATATTTTCCGTCCCGGTCATTCAGCTGTGGTTCACCGGTAATGTCCCCACTTCCTCCCATGTTTCAACGTCAAGTAATGGGTTTATAAAGCAGCGGACCCGGATTCCCGGGCGGCCGCCGGGTAGGGTGGCGCGAACGAGTGGAGGGCGACCGAGTCGAGATGCGGAGCAAAGCGGAGCTGGAGTCGGCGATCGGCAAGGGCGGCCGCGCGGTCCTGGTGATCAACTCGCGGTCGCGGCGGGGCCGCCGGCTGTACGGCCGGGCGCGCCGCCTGCTGGACGAGGCCGGGATCGCCTTCGACCAGGTGTTCCCGGTGACCGATCCGACCCGGCTGCGCGACCTGTTCGGCGACGTGCTGGCGCTGGAGCCCGACCTCGTCGTGGTCGGCGGCGGGGACGGGACGGTCGCCGAGGCCGTCGGCCACCTCGCGCACCGCGACATCGCGCTCGGCGTGCTGCCGCTCGGCACCACCAACAACTTCGCGCGCAGCCTGGAGCTGCCGCTGGACCTGCCCGGCGCCGTCCGGACCGTCGCGCTGGGCGGCGCCGGCGGCGGGAAGGTCGCCGACGTGGACGTCGGCTGGTTCGAGAGCACCGGCGACCCGCAGGGCGAGGGGCCGGGCGCCGACCGCGAGCACATCTTCGCGAACATGGTCAGCCTCGGCCTGTCGGTGCAGGTCGCGGGGAAGGTCCCGCACCTGCTGAAGCGGTACCTGGGACGTCCCGCGTACGCGCTGACGGCGGCGGGGCTGCTGCCCCGGCACAAGGCGTTCACGGCCCGCATCACGATCGACGGGGAGACGACGTCCCTCCGGACGCACCAGCTGAACATCGCGAACGGCGCGCACCACAGCGGTCAGCGGATCGCCCGGGACGCGAGCCCCGACGACCGGCTGCTGGCCGTCTACCGGCTGGGCGACGAGCGGCGGCTGAAGCTGGCGTCCGCGACGGCCCGGCACGTGCTGACCGGCCCGTGGCGGACGCTGGAGGAGGACGCGTTCCTCACCACCGCGCACGTGGAGATCGAGACCGATCCGCCGATGCGGGTGGACGTGGACGGCGAGGTCCGCGGCCGGACGCCGGTGACGATCCGGCTGCGCGGCAACGCGCTGCGCGTGATCGTCCCGCAGACGTTCGACGACACCTGATCGCGGACGACGCGGAGGTCTAGCGCTCGTCGGCCATGACGTAGTCGCCGGCCTCCAGGCGCTCGATGAGGCCGCGCGCCCACCGCATGGCCGCGTCGGCGGAGTGCACCCACCAGCCGAGCAGCTCGTGCAGGTGCGCGGGGTCCGTCGGCGCCTCGTACAGCGGCATGACGTTGGCGCGCCGGGCGGCCAGGCCGTCCAGCCGCTGCCGGAGCAGCTCGATCGCCTCCGGGCGGGTCAGCTCGGCCAGGAAGGCGAGCCCGGCCGTCAGCATCTCCGGGTGCCGGATGTCAACCGTGGAGATCGCGCAGCGCAGCAGCCGGAAGAACTCCTCCCGGCCCGCGTCGGTGATCTCGTAGTCGGTGTGCGGCGGCCCGGCGTCGCTCTCCTCCACGTCGTGGGCGAGCAGCAGGCCCTCCTTGGCCAGCTGCCGCAGCGCGTGGTAGATCGAGCCCGGGTTCACGTGGGCCCACTCGTCCGAGCCCCAGGAGATCAGCTCCCGGCGGACCTCGTACCCGTGGGCCCGGCCGAACCTCCGCACCCCGCCGAGGACCAGCAGCCGCGTCGCCGACATCATCACCCTTCCCTGTCCGAGCCGACGTTCAGGGTAGAGCCTGCGGCGCGCGCCGGTGGCACGCCCCCTCGGCGCGCGCGTTGCCACGGTGTTCTTCCCCGGCGGGCACTGGCCGGGCGACGGGGACCGGCCTAGCGTCGTGCCATGGCAGCGGAATGGTGGTCCATCGAGGTGTTCGACGCGTCCCTGCCCGCGTCCGCCTGGCAGCGGTCCTGGCAGGAGACGCTGGCGGAGACCGCGCTGACGTACGGCGCGGTCCACTGGGAGTGGCACGCGCACACGTGGGGCGTCGTCTTCGAGGTGTTCTTCGAGGACGACGGGCAGTGGGAGGCGTGGCGGGCCCTGCCCGTCGTGCGCGCGGCCCTGGACGCCGTGCCGGACCCGGTGAACGGGCTGGTGGTGTACCGGGGCCGCGGCGGGTCGTCCGGGGCCCCGGTCCCCCGGCGGCCGGTCCCGGCGCCGGGCGCCGCGGCGATCGAGGCCGTGCCGCCGGAGCCCGAGCCGATCATCGACCTCACGGCCGCGGGCCTCCCGGACCCCGGCCGTACGGGCGCGGGCGCCGCGGGCGCGGGCTAGGCGCGCAGCTCGGCGAGGTCGGCGGCGGTGAGCGCGAGCCGTACGGCGGCCATGTTCTCCTCCACGTGCGCCGGGGAGCCGGTGCCGGGGATCGCCAGCATCACCGGGGAGAGCGCGAGCAGCCCCGCGAGCAGCACCTGCGGGACGGTGGCGCCGTGGCGCGCGGCGACGGCCTTCACGCGGTCGTCGTCGGGGATGCCGAACCCGCCCAGCGGGAAGTACGGGGCGTAGCCGATGCCGTCGCGCTCGCAGATCGCGAGCAGCTCGGTGTCCGCGGGCAGGGTGATGTCGAACCTGTTCTGGACGGCGGCGACCGGCGCGATCGTCCGGGCCTCCGCGAGCTGCGCCGCGCTGACGTGGCTGAGCCCGAGGTGCCGGATCAGGCCCTCCTCGCGGAGCCCGGCGAGGACCTCGAACCGCTCCCCGATCGGCTCGTCCTGCGGCGACTCGAGGCCGCCGGGACGCAGGTAGACCAGGTCGAGGCTGTCGCGGCCCAGCTCGCGCAGGTTGCGCTCGACCTCGGCGCGCAGCCCGGACGCGGGGAGCTGGCCGCTCGGGTAGGGGTCGTCCGGCGCCCGGTAGGGGCCGACCTTCGTGGCGATGACCAGGCCGTCCGGGTAGGGCGACAGGGCGCTGTGGATCATCTCGTTCGCGGCGAGGCCGGACGGGTGGAAGTAGAACGCGGCGGTGTCGATGTGGTCGGCGCCGAGCTCGACGGCGCGGCGCAGCACCCGGAGGGAGGTGTCCCGGTCGTTGGGGGCGCCGCCGCGGGTGCTCGCCGGCAGCCGCATCGCGCCGAAGCCCATCCGGGAGACCCGCAGGTCGCCGCCGAGGTCGAAGTGGTCGTCACGGGTGATCGGTGTCGTCATGCGTCCCACTGTGCTGCGCCGGTCCCGCCCGGACGAGCCGGTGGCATCTTGCTGCCACCCCGTCCCGCCCGCGTGGCAGACTGGCGGGTGATGACAGCCGACCTGGACCAGAACGTGATCCTGCGCGGCGAGCGGGAGCTGCTCGAGCGGGCGTGGCGGCTGTTCCTGGCGCGCGAGGAGTTCGCGTGCGCCGCGACGGACATGCGCACCTGGGCCATGCCGGAGATCCGGGAGCGGATCGCCGCCGACCGGCGGAGGCTGGTGCCGCGGCCCGCCGCCTACAAGCTGCACAACCCGGCCGCGCTCGCCGACGAGGAGTCCGAGCGCCGGCTGGTGGAGATCGCCAAGGCCGGGGCGAGCGTGCGGATCTGCACGACGCCGCTGCCGCACGAGACGATCATCGTGGACCGCCGGACCGCGATCCTCGCCGGGCCGCCGGAGAACGGGGTGCGCGAGTACACCGTCGTCCGGTCGCCGAGCGTGGTGAAGGGCGTGGTGTCGCTGTTCTGGGCGACCTGGGAGACCTCCGCCGACCTCGCCGACTACCGGCGCGAGCGGCCGCCCGCGCTGAGCGAGGAGAGCCGGCGGATCCTGCGGCTGCTCGCCGGCGGGCTGAAGGACGAGGCCGCGGCACGGCAGCTCGGCATGTCGCTGCGCACCTACCGGCGCCGCGTCGCCGAGATCCTCACCCTGCTGGACGCCGGGTCCCGGTTCCAGGCGGGGCTGCGCGCCCACGAGCTCGGGCTGATCGGCTGACGCCCCCGGGCGGCCGCGCGGCCGGGCGGGTCAGCCCCCGGCCAGCGGGACCAGCTTGATGAAGACCAGGTCGGGGTCGCCGGTGAGGTCGATCTCCTCGTCGAGGTCCTCGACCTGGCGGTCCCCGGCCAGCATGAAGAACCCGTTGCCGAGGAACGCCCGCTCGGCGATCTCCGCCTGCCGCTCCCAGTCGATGCGGCGGCCGTGCCGCATCCGGTAGCCGTTCAGCTCCGTCTCGGCGTCGTCCAGGCGGACCAGGCCGTTGAACCGGGTGGACGGCCGGGCGTTGAACCGGGCGACCTCCTCGCGGACCCGGAGCCGGATCAGCTCGCGGACGGTCATCCGCGCGGGCAGCCCGCCGACCTCGAACGCGGCGACGGGCGTGCCGGTCGCGGTCTCGTCGCGGAACGTCACGGCGGTCATCGGGCGCCTCCCTTGAGCTGGGCGAGGATGGACTCGTCGGTGATCTCGCCGTCGGCGGCGAGCAGGAACGCCTTGCTGAGGATCAGCGACAGCCGGCCGTCCTCGAACGGCAGGAACACCGTGCCGCCGGCCGTGCGCCCGCTCGGGACGATGCACAGGTAGGCGTCGTCCGGCTCCATGAGGATGTTCGCCGACCCCAGATGGATCTTGTAGGTGCGCAGGTCGCCGCGGACGACCAGGAACCGGCCGTCCAGCGAGCACCGGCCGGCGATCCTCGTGCGGGGCAGGATCCGCTCCAGCGCGTCGCGGCGGGCGGCGGCGCTCTCGGTCAGCTCCGCGAACCCGGACCGCTCCCAGTACCGGCGCGGCTCGCCGTCGCCGCTCCACTCCGGGTCGGCGGCGATCGAGGTGACGCCGACGAACAGGTCGACGTCCCGCATCGCCTCGCTGAACACCAGCGGCGGGACCTCGGCGAGCGGCGCGGCCCGCCACGCGCCGCCGTCCCGGCGCTCGAACGAGACCCGGTCGGTGCCGGCCAGCACCAGCTCGTCCTGCCAGTCGGCGAGGACGTGCGCGAACCGCGCCCGCCACTCCCCCGCGCCGAGCACCCGCACCGCCTCGTCCTCGTGGCCGTCGTCCCACGGGCCGAGCAGGCTGCTCGTCCAGCCGCGCGCCCGGAACAGGGCGAACATCCTGCGGTAGTGGACGAGATGCGCCGCGAAACGGTTGGAGTAGGTGCCCGTCCGCTCCTCGGCGGGCGTGAGCAGGTACACCTCGCGGAACGCCTGCTTGAAGGGCTGCCGGATCCGCCGCTCGACGAGCAGGTCGCGCCAGGCGCGCACCTCGTCCGGGGCGGAGCGGAGCGGGTGCCACAGCCGGACGCCCGCCGCGTCCGGCGCGTCCGGGACGCCGCCCGTCTCGGGGAGCACCGTCCGCCACTCCCCCGGCGCCTCCTCGACCTCCCAGAGCAGCCGCCGGACGGTCGGGCCCGCGACCGGGTGCCGGGCCAGGCCGTCCCGCCACCGGCCGAACTCATGGACGGCACCGGCCGTGAACCCGGCCTCCAGCGCCCGGACGAGGGTCGTCAGGTGCGCGTCGACCCGCTTGGCGAGCTCGCGCAGCTCCTTGACCTCGGCCTTGTGGTCGCGGCGGACGGCCGCGGGGACGCCCTTGAGGGCCTTGCCGTCCTTCTCGAAGACCAGCACGGCCTTCTCGCCGGCGGTGATGACGGCGGTGTGAGCGCCGAGGTCGCGGCGGTACGCGCCGTCCGGGCCGAAGCCGAGGTCCGGGAGGCGGAGCGCGACGTCCGCCCGCTCCGCCAGCGCCGCCTCGACCCTCTTCAGCATCTTGTCGAGCTGCTTGGGCACCCCGGCGTGCCGGACGGAGCCCCGGACCGTCCGGATCGTGGTGACCAGCTCGGGGATCGGGAAGTCCTGAGCGGCGCGGACGATCTCGTACAGCAGCGCCTGCGACGGCAGGGTCTTCGCCTGCGTCGGCGCGACGGACACGTCCGGGAGCAGGCGGGCGAGCAGCGCGGGCAGCCACGGCTCGTCCCGCAGCAGCGCGATCCGGGCGGCGTGCCCGAGCGCCTTCACCTCGCCGGACGCGAACGCCTTGTCGGCCCGGTAGGGGACGGTCCCGTCCTGGATCGCGCGGGCCCGCTCGGCCGCCGCCTTCAGCGCGCGGCGCGCGAACCCGGCGTAGGCGGGGATCCCGGCCGCCCTCTCGGCGGCGTCCTCCGCGGTCGGCGGGCCGGTGTAGGAATCGTCGGCGGCGAACTCGGCGACGACCACGCGCTCCTCCGCGCCCAGCCCCGCGATGACGTCGATCTCGTCGCGCGCGATCGGGCCGGCGCCGTCCGCCAGCCGCGCCGCGACCTCGCGCAGCGGGCCGGATCCGGCGACACCGGCGAGCGCCAGCAGCGCGTACGGCTGGTCGAGCCGCCCTTTGTCCAGGAGGAACCGAACGAGGGTGCGCGCCTGACCGGCGACATCCGGCCACGGCCCCGTGCAGCGCAGCAGCGCCCCGGCGCCGAGCCGCACGTCCGCCCATTTGCGCTGCTCCAGGCCCTGGACGAGCGCGTCGAACATCCGGCGGCACGCGTCCGGGGTGTACCTCGGCTGCCGCTCCCTGCCCTCGCCCTCGACCGCGAACCGGACGCTCATCGACACCGGCGCCTTCCCCACCGCCGCGTACGCGGCGGGCACCAGCGTGCCGAGGTCCTCGTCGGAGATCCGGGAGACGTCGGCGTACCAGCCGTGGTACTCCGCGTCCTCCGGCGCCGGGTCGGTCATGGCGCGCAGCATCCGCGCCGCCGGGCCGTCCATCAGAGCCCCGTCCTGATCCGCCGCAGCAGCGGCTCGTCCGTGATCTTGTGGTCGGCGGCGAGCAGCACCGCCTTGGTGAGGATCAGCGACAGCCGCTCGTCCTCGAACGGCAGGAACAGCCCGGACTGCCCCTTGCGGCGCGACGGGACGACCCGCAGCAGTGTCCCCTCCGGCTCCATCCGCACGTGCGCCGTGCCGAGATGGATCCGGTAGGTGCGCAGCTCCCCCCGGACGTCGAGGAACCGGTCGCCCAGCGCGCACCGGTCGGCGATCCTCGTGCGGGGCAGGATCCGCTCCAGCGCCGCCCGCCGCGCCTCCGCCGCCGCGCCCGGCCGCCCGAACGCCGCCTCCCGCCGGTAGTGCAGGTGGTGGCGGTCCTCGCCGTCCGGCCAGTCCGGGTCCGCGGCGATCGACGCCGCGTCCACGAACAGGCCGACGTCGCGCATCGCCTCGCTGAACACCAGCGGCGGCGCGTCGGCGAGCCCCGCGCGGCTCCAGTGCCGGCGGTCCCGGCGCTCGAACCGCACGTGCCCGGTGACGACGCGGTCCCCCTGCCCCGCCGCCTCCGCCGGGTCGTAGTGCAGCACCGCGCGCCACCCGCCGCCGAGGACGCGCCGCGCCGCCGGCGGGGCGCCGCCGTGCAGCCGGCCGCGGTGGTCCGGCCGCCAGCCGCGCTCCCGGAACAGCTCCCGCAGCCGCGCGTACCGGACGATGTGCCCCGCGAACCGGTCGGACCGCAGCGCCCCCTCCTCGTCGGGGCCGAGGGCGCAAACCTCCCGGAACGCCTGCTTGAACGCCTGCACCATCCGGTTGTCGATCACGAAGTCGCGCCAGGCCCGCACCGCTGCGGGCCGCGCCCGCGCCGGATGCCACAGCCGCACCGGCGCGGCGTCGGCGGGGACGGGCAGCGCCCGCCCGTCCACCGTCACCAGCACGCTCTCGCCCGGCGTCGCCGCGTGCCAGACCCCGTCGGGGTCCTGGAACTCCCAGATCAGGCCGCGGGCGACGGCGCCGCTCACCGGGTGGTCGAGCCACTCGCGCCGCCACGCGCCGTGCCGCCAGGACCGCCCGTCCGCCGCCATCAGCGCCTCGGCGCGGGCCCGCTCGTCCGCGAGGGTGCCGCGCACGCCCTTCGCGAGCGCCTTCAGCTCCCGGATCTCCGCGGCGTGCGGGACCTTCAGCGCCCCGGGGACGGTCGGCAGCGGATACCCGTCCGCGCCGACGTAGGTCAGCCGCACGGTCAGCGGGTCCTCGATCGTGAGGACGGCCTGGTAGCCGCCGACGTCGCGGGCGAGGGACCCGTCCCCGCCGAGACCGTGCGCGGGCACGTCGGGGACGCCGGTCGGCTCGGGGACGCCGGGCGCGCCGGGCGCGCCGTCGTCGGTGGGCGGGGCCGCCGCGGGCCCGGGCCGCGCCGTCGCGGTCCGCGTCGCGATGGGCCGCTTCCGCGTGGGCCACGGGCCGTCGAGCGCGGCGAGGTGCGCCCGGAGGTCGTCGAACATGTCGCGATCTTGGCAGATCCTTCCGCCCGAGCCGGGCCGTTCGGTAAGGATCATCGCGACGGTGACAGCTGGCGGAGGATCGTCTCGTCGCTGATCCGCGCGTCGGCGGCGAGCAGGAACGCCTTGCTGAGGATCAGCGAGAGCCGCTCGTCCTCGAACGGCAGGAACACCGTGCCGCCGGCCGTGCGGCCGCCCCGCACGATGCACAGGTACGCGCCGTCCGGCTCCATCAGGACGTTCGCCGACCCCAGATGGATCCGGTAGGTGCGCAGGTCGCCGCGGACGACCAGGTACCGCCCGTCCAGCGAGCACCGGTCCGCGATCCTCGTGCGGGGCAGGATCCGCTCCAGCGCCGCGCGCCGGACCTCCGCGCTCGCGGTCAGCTCGCCGAACGTCGCCGCGCGCCAGTAGGCGGCGTACCGGTCCTCGCCCCGGTCCGTCCAGGCCGGATCGGCGGCGATCGAGGTGACGCCCACGAACAGGTCCACGTTCCGCATCGCCTCGCTGAACACCAGCGGCGGGACCTCCGCCAGCGGCGCCCTCTCCCAGCGGCGACCCTGCCTGCGCTCGAACCGCACCTGGTCGGTCGCGGCGTACTCGGGCCCGTGGTCGAACCCCCCTTCGGCCGGCTCGTGGTAGAAGCAGGCCCGCCACGCGCCGCCGCCGAACTCGCCGCGGGCCTCGCCGTCGTGACCGCCGTCGTAGGAACCGAGGAAGTTGCTCTGCCAGCCCCGTTCCTTGAACAGCGCGTAGAGCCGGCGGTAGTGCACGATGTGCGCCGCGAACCGGTTGGAGTACGTCCCGGTCTCCTCCTCCGCCGGGGTGAGCAGGTAGATCTCCCGGAACGCCTGCTTGAACGGCTGCCGGACCCGGGCGTCCATGACCCGCTCCCGCCACGACCGGACCTCGTCCAGCGCGGCGCGCGCCGGATGCCAGAGCCGGACGTTCACCGCTCCGCCGTCCGGGCTCTCCATCGCGGCGCGCCAGGTGCCGTCCTCGCCCTGGAACTCCCAGATCAGCCCGCGCGCGACGGCCCCGGTGACCGGATGGTCGCGGTAGTGCTCACGCCACTCGGCGAACGGCCAGGACCGCGCGCCGTCCGACATGATCGCCTCGACGCGCGCCCGCTCCCCCGACAGCGTCCCCCGGATCTCCTTGGCGAGCGCCTTCAGCTCCTTCAGCTCGCCGGCGAACCCGTCCTTGACCGCCGCCGGCGCCGTCCTGGACGCGCGCCCGTCCGCACCGGTGAACGTGAGCCGCACGGTCGCCGCGTCCTCGATCGCGATCCGCGCGACATGCTCCCCGAACTTGCGCTCCAGCGCACCGTCCGGGCCGAGCCCGTGGGCCGGGACGCTGCGCTCGACCAGCTGCTCGGCGGTGATCCCCTGCCGTTCGGCGGCAGCCAGGAGCGCGGTGCCGATCTGCTTGCGCAGCGCCCGGTCCTTGATCTTCGCCTGGAGCCGCCCGAGCTCCGCCAGCGCCGCGGGGTCCTCGACGGCGCCCAGGGCGTTGATCGCCGCCCCCGCGAGCTTGAGATCCTGGATGAAGCCGGAGCGGTCGGCCCCTGCCCGCAGCGCGAGCGCGCCCAGGAGCGGGACCGCCTCCGGGCCGCCGGTCAGCGTCGCCGCCCACACCGCACCGCGCGCCAGGTCCCGGTGGTTCTGGTGGACGAGGTAGTGGTAGTGGTAATCGCCGCTCGCCCAGTCGGCGTAGCTGCCGTGCTCCCGGCTGCACAGGGGCTCGCCCTCGCCGAGAAGCCGCAGGCACTCGGCCGCCGCGGCGCGCGCACCGGCCTCGTCGATGAGCGACACGCACGTCCGCCGCCACTTCCCCGAAGGCCGGGGCGACGACAGCCCCGCCAGATGCCGGACGAAGTCCGCCCACGTCCGGCCCGGCGGCGTCTCCGGACGCTCCCGCAGCGGCGCCGCCCAGGGCTCCTCGCCCGGAACCAGGCCCTCGGGAAGCACCGCCGGGTCCACGCCGGCGAGCAGGCTCCGGAGCCGCTTGGTCAGCGAACCCTGCAGGTGCGCTCCTGCATCGAGCTCCAGGACCTGCTTGTGGGCCCGGTGCAGCCACGGCGCCACCGCGGCGACGCCCTCGGCGTCGAGCCGCTCGGCGGCCGTGAGCACCTCCCCGAGCGCCTCCGCGCACCAGAAGTCCATGTCGTACTCGAAGACGCGCTCGATCATGACCGCGACCTCGGCGGGCGTCCAGCCGCGCACCCGCGCCACGAGCGCGCCGACCTCCCGGCGGTACTGCCAGAGGGTCACCTCGTCGAAGCGGGCCGCGAGGAGGAGGCAGAGCACCGCGTCCCTGCCCTCGGCGTCGCCGCAGAGCTCCAGCCGCCGGTCGATCTCGCGATCGGTCGCCCGCAGCGCCGCCTCGTGCTTCCCGTACCCGCCCTGATCGTGAAGGGGATGGAGGCGCAGGGCCCGCGTCTGCTGCAGCTGCCGGTCGAGCAGGTCGACGAGGGCGCGGCCGCGGGTCAGGGCGGCGAAGCGGATGTCGTCGAGGGCGTCGCCTTTGCGCGCCGCCGCTACGAGGGTGTCGTAGAGCATGGCCGTGAGGGTGGCAGGGAGGACCGACAAAACGGCGACCGGGCGTCTGGTCAGTGACCTTCCGGTCACCTACGCTCGGGGCAACGGGACAGAACGAGATTCGGGACGGCCCATGGCGCACAGCGTGGTGATCATCGGAAGCGGGTTCGGCGGGATCGGCATGGCGATCCGGCTCCGGGAGGCCGGCGTCCATGACGTGGTGATCCTGGAGAAGGCCGACGGCCTCGGCGGCACCTGGCGCGACAACACCTACCCCGGCGCCGCCTGCGACGTCCCGTCCCACCTGTACTCGTTCTCGTTCGAGCGCAAGACGGACTGGACGCGCCGGTTCCCGCCGCAGCCGGAGATCCTCGACTACCTGTGGCACTGCGCCCGCAAGTACGGCCTGCTCGGCAGGATCCGGTTCGGCACCGAGGTGACCGAGGCGCGGTTCGACGAGGACGCGGCGCTGTGGCGGGTCTCCACGACGACCGGCGAGCTGGACGCGCGGGTGCTGGTGTCGGCGTGCGGGCAGCTGAACCGGCCCGCGCTCCCGCCGATCGAAGGCCGCGAGTCGTTCGCCGGCGCGAGCTTCCACTCCTCCCGCTGGGACCACGGCACCGACCTGCGCGGCAAGCGGGTCGCGCTGGTCGGGACGGGCGCGAGCGCGATCCAGATCGTCCCGGAGATCGCGAAGGAGGCGGCGGAGCTGCGGCTGTTCCAGCGGTCCGCGCCCTACGTGATCGAGAAGCCGGACCGGCCGTACCGGGCGTGGGAGAAGGCCGTCCTGCGGACGGTGCCCGGGGCGTACGCGCTGAGCCGCGCCCGGATCTACGCGATGTTCGAGTCGCGCGCCCTCGGCTTCGTCAAGTACCCGAAGCTGATGGGGCTCATGGAGAAGGGCTTCCGCAAGCACCTGGAGGAGCAGGTCGCCGACCCGGCGCTGCGCGCCCGGCTCGTCCCGGGGTACCGGATGGGGTGCAAGCGGATCCTGCTGTCCGACACCTACTATCCGGCGCTGAACAGGCCGAACGTCCATCTGGTCACCGATCCGATCGAGCGCGTCACGCCGTCGGGCATCGCGACCGCGCGCGAGCACCACGACGCGGACGTGATCGTCTACGCGACCGGGTTCCGGTCCACCGACTTCCTGTCCCCGATGAAGATCGTCGGGCGGGACGGGCGGGAGCTGAACGAGGCGTGGCGGGACGGCGCGCAGGCGCATCTCGGCATCACCGTCAGCGGCTTCCCCAACCTGTTCCTGCTGTACGGGCCGTACACCAACCTCGGCCACAACTCGATCATCTACATGCTGGAGTCGCAGTTCCGGTACGTGCTGGGCTGCGTGGAGGCGCTGCGCCGCCACGGCCTGGACTGGATCGACGTGCGGCCCGACGTGCAGGACGCGTTCACCCGCGAGATGCGGGAGCGGATGCGGACGACGGTGTGGGAGGCGGGCTGCCAGAGCTGGTACATGACCGCGGACGGCAGGGTCGTCAACAACTGGCCCGGGTTCACCTTCGCCTACCGCAACGCGACCCGGCGCCCCGATCCCCGGCACTTCACCGCGCGGAGGGCTACCGCCCGGTAGGCGGCAGGCTAGGCTCGGGGGCATGCCGACCGCCTTCATCACGGGCGCGACCGCGGGCATCGGCGCCGCGTTCGCCCGCCGCCTCGCCTCCGACGGCTTCGACCTGGTGCTGCTGGCCCGCGACACCGAGCGGCTGGAGCGGGCCGCCGCCGATCTGCGCGAGCGGTACGGGGTGCGCGCCGAGGCGCTGACCGCCGACCTGGCCACCGAGGCGGGCCTCGCCGCCGCCGAGGACCGCGCCCGCGAGGGCGTCGACCTGCTGGTCAACAACGCGGGGTTCGGCCACAACGGCGTGTTCCTCGACGTGCCGGTGGCGAACGAGATCACGATGCTGAAGGTGCACTGCGAGGCCGTCCTGCGGCTCACCCACGCGGCGCTGCCGGGGATGCTGGAGCGCGGCCGGGGCGGCGTCGTCAACGTCGCGTCGGTCGCGGCGTTCGCGAACCGCGGCACCTACGGCGCGTCCAAGGCGTGGGTCGTCAACTTCAGCGAGGGCGTCGCCGCCGACATCCGCGGCCGCTCGCGGGGCCGGGTCCGGGTGATGGCGCTGTGCCCGGGCTTCACCCGCACCGAGTTCCACCAGCGGGCGAGCATGGACATGTCCGGCCTGCCGGAGTTCATGTGGCTGAAGGACGCCGACGTCGTCGACGCGGCGCTGCGCGACCTGCGGCGCGGCGTGCAGGTCAGCGTGCCCGGCGCGCAGTACAAGGCGATCGTGGGGCTCAGCCGGCTGGTGCCGCGCGGGCTGGTCGCGCGGGTGTCGTCCGACACGGGCCGTCACTACGATTGATCAAGTAGTCAAGTGTCACGGTCTTGTCACCCGGAGTCCGACGGGGCATGTTGGACTTCCGGCGGTTCTCAGGCGCGCGGAACCCCGGTTCCGCCCGCCCGCAATCCGCCGAGAGGTCCCCGATGGGTCACGACCTGGGTTACGCCGCCCTCGCTCTGATCGCGACCACCGTCTACTACATCGCCTTCCTCGTCTTCCGTGTCTCCGCGCGCCGGATGGAGCCGCTGAGGGGAAGCCGCCCGTTCCGCGTCGCCCGGCTCATGCTCACCGATCCGGTGTGGCTGGGCGGCGGGCTGCTGCTGTTCCTCGGCCTCGGCTACGAGGTGGTGGCGTTCCAGCAGATGCCGCTCGCCGTGGCGCAGCCGATCTTCGCGGTCAGCCTGGTGTGCCTCGTCGGCTACGCCGTCTGGTTCCTCGACGAGCGGCTCAGCGCCCGGGAGTGGGCGAGCGTCGCGCTGTTCGTGCTGGCGACCGTGCTGATCGGGCTGTCGGCCACCGGCGACGGCACCCCGGAGGCGAAGGCCACGCTCGCCGGCACGATCGAGTCCCCCTGGACGATGCTGGCGATCTGCTCGCCCGCCGTGATCATCGCCGGGCTGGTGTGGCTGGTCGGGGACCGGCGCGCCGGCGGCCGGCACGCCCGCAAGCTCGCCGGGGTCGCCTACGGCATCGGCGCCGGCGCCTGCGCGGGGCTCGCCGAGGCCGGCATCCGCGGCATCTCGCTCGTCTACGCCGACACCGGCAGCCTGCGCGCCGTGCTGGAGTCGGCGTACCCGTACCTCACGCTCGGGCTGGCCGCGATCGCGCTCGGGCAGCTCCAGATCGCCCTCCAGCGCTGCCGCGTCGCGATCGTCGCGGTGGTGCTGACCGTCATCGGCCGCACCTACCTCATCGTCAGCAGCACCGTCCTGTTCGGCGAGGAGTGGCCACGGGACGCGCTGCCGTTCCTGCTGCGCGCCGGCGGGTTCGTGCTGGCGCTGGTCGCGCTGGTGACCTTCCCGCGGTACGAGGAGCCGGGCGCCACCCGGTCGCTGCCGGCGCGGGCTCCGCGCCGGAAGGGCGTGCGCGCCCTCCCTTGATCCCCTACATTGCCGGAATGGCCCCCTTCCTCCCGTCGTCTCCGGGCGCGGCGCCCCGCAGGGCGCGCGCCCGGAGGACGGCGCCGGGCCGGGCCCTCGGCTCGGCCGCGCTCGCCGCGGCCGCCCTCGGCGCCGCCCTGCTGCCCCTCGCCGCCTCCCCCGCGTCCGCCGTGGTCGGCGGCGCGCCCGCCTCCGCCGCCTCCTACCCGTGGCTCGCCGCCGTCGGCTCGCCGGTCTTCTTCGTCCGCCCGGCGGGCCAGTTCTGCGGCGGCGTCCTCATCGAGCCGGACCGGCTCCTCACCGCCGGGCACTGCGTGTCGGTGCTGCGCAGCGTCCCCGGCCTGCTCAAGGTCACCTTCGGCCGCGACGACCTGTCCGGCGGCGGCGGCGAGAGCGTGTCCGTCACGTCCGTGAAGCTGCACCCGAAGTACAGCGAGACGTCCTTCAAGGGCGAGACGGTCAGCCACCACGACCTCGCCGTCCTCACCCTCTCCCGGCGGGTGGACCGGCCGACCGTCCCGCTCGGCTCCCCCCGGTCCGCCACGACCGGCGTGGTCGCCGGCTGGGGCACCACGTCCGAGTCCGACTGGTTCAACACCCGGCTGCGCTCCGCGCAGGTGCCGCTGCCCGGCGACGACGCCTGCAAGAAGGCCTACGGCGGCTCCTACGACGCGTCCGACATGGCGTGCGCCGGATCGCCGAAGGCCGACACCTGCCAGTTCGACAGCGGCGGCCCCCTGCTGGTGGGCGGCCGCGTCGTCGCCCTCACCTCCTGGGCCTACGGCTGCGCCAAGCCCGGCTACCCCGGCGTCTACACGCGCGTCACCGACCTGCCCTAGCCGCCCGCGGCGCCCGGCCGGAAGCGGGCAGCGGTTGGCGCCGCGGCCCCGCGTCCGGCGATGCTGTGACGCATGCGCGTATTGGTGACGGGGGCGGCGGGTTACATCGGTTACGCGGTGGCGCGGCGGCTGGCGGCCGCCGGGCACGACGTCGACGGCCTGACCCGGCGGGACGCCGAGCTGCCGGACGGGGTGCGGCCCGTCCGCGGCGACATCCTCGACCCGGGCTCGCTGCCGTCCGGGCCGTACGAGGGGGTGTGCCATCTCGCGGCGCTCACCCGCGTCCGCGAGTCGTTCCGGGAACCGCTGCGCTTCTTCACCTCCAACGTGCAGGGCACGGTCAACGTCCTGAACGCCGCCGCGGGGGCGCGCGTGGTGTTCGGGTCGACCGCCGCCGTGTACGGGACGCCCGAGCGGCAGCCGATCCCCGAGACGGAGGCCAGCGCGCCGTCCAACCCGTACGGGGCGTCGAAGCTGGCCGCCGAGCAGGCCGTCCGGTACCACGCCCGGACGGGCGCGATCGGCGCGGTGGTGCTGCGGACGTTCAACGTCGCGGGCTCGGTGGACGGCCGGATCGACCCGGACGAGAGCCGGCTGATCCCCAAGGCGCTCGCGGTGGCGGCGGGCCGGGCGCCCCGACTGGAGATCAACGGCGACGGGCTCGCCGTCCGCGAGTTCCTGCACGTGGACGATCTCGCCGCCGCCTACGTCGCCGCGCTGGAGGCCGTCGGCCTCGGCGAGGACCGCGTGTACAACGTCGGCGGCGGCGCGGGGACGGCCGTCCACGAGGTCGTCTCGGCGGTCGAGGAGGTGACCGGGAGGCCCGTCCCGACGCTGCGGCGACCGCCGCAGCCGGAGCCGCCGGTGCTGGTCTGCGACGCCGCCGCGATCCGCGCCGAACTCGGCTGGCGGCCGGAGCGGACCGCCCTCCGGGAGATCATCCGGGGCTCGTGGTCCGCCCTGACCCGCGGGGACGGATAAACTCTCCAGCGTGTCCGACCCGAAGTTCGAAGTCCAGATGCTGCACGACCGTGTCATGATCAAGGTCGAGAAGGACGCCGGCGAGCGCCGCAGCACCGGCGGCATCGTGATCCCGGCGACCGTCGAGCAGGCCAACCGGCTGGTGTGGGGCGAGGTGTGCGGGGTCGGCCACCACGTGCGCACGGTCAAGGTGGGCGACCGCGTCCTGTTCCACCCCGGCGACCAGTACGAGGTCGAGATCCAGGGCGAGAACTACCTGGTGATGCGGGAGCGCGACCTGCACGCGATCGCCAGCGAGCGCCCCGAGCACGGCACCGGCCTCTACCTGTGACGCCGCACGGCCTCTGACGGCGGGAGGGCGGGGCGCGGGACGGTCCGGCCGTCCCGCGCCCCGCCCTTCCGGTCGGGCGGTCAGGTCTTCGCGACGGGCGTCCCGTACACGCTGACCTCGGTGAGGTGGAAGGTGAAGTTGGCGGTGTTGCCGAGGCCGACGACGCGGACGTAGCGGGCCTCGGCCTCGGTGTTCATCGTGTCGCCCGCGTCGGTGGCGGGATCGGGGCCGTTGCGGCCGCCGAGGGTGAACCAGTGCTCGCCGTCGAGGCTGCCCTCCAGCCGGTAGGTGTAGTAGCGGGTGCCGTCGACGTAGTTGCGGACGTTGACGCGGGACACCGCGTTGACGGCGCCGAGGTCGACGCGCCACCACGTCTCGCCGTAGGTGAGCTGCCCGCCCCAGTACGGCGAGTTGGCGCGGCTGCCGTCGTTGGCGGCCTCGGGCGGCCGCCCGGCCTCCGACGACAGCGCGGTCACCGGCTTGCGGAGGCTCTGCAGCTGGTCGCCGGACCCGTCGCGCGACGTGTCGGGCGCGCCGGTGACGCCGCCGTCGAAGCGGGCGATCGCCTCCTGCCCGGTGTGCCGGTTCACCGCGCTGACGAACATGCCGACGTCCTCGGCGCCCGACGCGCCGGACACCGTGCCGGAGCCGACGACGGTCCAGTTCTCGCCGTCGGAGCTGCACGAGCCGGTCATGCGGTCGCCGTCCCGGCGCAGCCGCACCCGGACGTCGCCCGCGGTGAACCCGCCGACCTCGGTGACGTGGTCGAGCCCGCCGTCGCCGTCGGCGTCGTAGGAGAAGACGCAGCCGTGCTCGGGCGTGACGGCGATGTCGGCGTATCCGCCGGACCCGGCCTTGGTCAGGTCGGCGGCGGCGACCAGGCCGGCGCGTGAGTACGGCGAGGCGCCGTCCAGTTGCGTCACCTTCGTGGCGACCGCCTGCCCCGAGGCGAGCCCTCCTTCGCTGTAGACGGTGGCGAGCTCGTTGGTGGAGCCCCAGACGTCCTCGCCGCCGGCGGCGATCCCGATCGTCCCGCCGTCCTGCGCGAACTCGGCGGGCGCCGAGGCTGCGGTCTTGAAGGGCGCGCCGATCGTGCTCCCGCCGACCATCAGCAGGGAGTGCGCGCTCGCCTGCTCGGACCCGCCGTTGCCGCTGCGCCAGGAGACGGTCGCGTCCAGGCCGGGCAGGGCGCCCGGCTTCGCGTCGGCGGGTGCTGTCACGGTCCACGTCGAGGTGGTGGTGCCGCCTGGGGCGACATCGCTCCCGGAGGAGCCCGCAGCCTCGCGGACGGTGTAGCCGCGCGGTGCCGACAGCGCGAACCGGACGCCGCTCGCGGCGCTCAGCGTCGACTCGTTCGTGTAGGTCGCGGTGACGCGGACGGTGCCGCCGGCGGTGATCCCCTTGCGGTCGGAGGCGAGGGCCAGCGCGCCCGCGGGCTCCTCGGCGATCCGCGCGGCCAGCCGGTAGGCGTCGCCGTGCGGGCGGTCGGGGTAGCGGGTGCCGGCGTGGGCCCAGCTCTCGGCGACCGCGCGCCAGTCGATCTCCTTGGGCTGCGCGCCGGTCCTCATCGCGCGCTTCAGCTCGTCGAAGAACATCGTCCAGCGCTTGCCGTAGTAGCCGCCGACCAGGCCGTTGACCTCGCGGCGCGCGTAGTCCTGGAGGCCGGGGCTCTCGGTCTGCCACAGCGTGACGAGCGACTTGAGGTCGTAGTCGAGGGCCGCGGCCTCCTTCCGGTCCGCGGCCTGGCGGGCGGCCTCGCTCTGCCAGGTGCCGAGCAGGAAGTTCGGATCGGTGCCGAGGACCTGGTCCATGAGCCCGATCTCCGCCGTCCAGCGGTCGGTGAGCCGCTCGAAGGCGGCCCGGTCGCCGTCCCGGTAGGCGGCGCGGATCTTCGGCAGAAGCGACCTGCTGCGGTTGGCGAGGACCTGCCGGGCCACGTCGACGAGGTCGTAGCGGTACGCCTCGGAGCGCCGCAGCCGCGGGTCGACCTGGAGCAGCTCGCGCAGCGCCCGCTCGAACTCGGCCGGGTCGTACTGGAGGGCCGTGCCGGTGTCGTTCAGGCTCGGCTGGTCGTCGAACAGGGCGGTCACGTGCCGGGTGTCCTTGCCCGCCGGCCACGCGTAGGCGGTGCGGCCGATGATCCGCCAGGCCGCGACGGCGTGCGGATCGGCCGCGCCGTAGCGGGCGGCGGCGTACTCGGCGAACCAGGCGTCGATGTCGACCGGCCCGTCCACCCAGGGCATGTCGGTGAAGAACGCCACCGCGGCGGGGTTGTTGTCGATGGCCTCGGGCATCAGCGCGATGCCGTCCAGCGCGCTGCCCGGCTTGGTGCGCATGGCGTGGAACTTGGCGTTCCACACGGTGAGCCCGGCGCCGAAGTTCTGGTGGCCGCCGAAGTTCCAGATCGTCCCGAACGCGTACCGGGTGCCGAGGAAGTCCGTCTCGCGGTCGGTGACGCTCGGCTGCTCGGTGATGCCGTCCACGATGAACATCCGCGACCGGTCGACGGCCTGGAGGGTCTCCTTGCGGGGGTTGCTCTGCCAGCCGAGGATCACCCAGAGGGCGCCCGGGTGGGCGGCTTCGAGCGCGTCCTGTACGGCCTTCGACGCGGGCCCCACCGGCACCGATCCGGCCCTGCCGCCCTCGTGCAGCAGGTCCATCTTGTACATGGTGCTCTTGCCGTAGAGCTGCGTCTGCGCCTGGTAGAACGCCGCCGCGACCTTCCCGAACTCGGGCCCGGTCGGGTCGAGCCAGTCGGGGCGCTCCAGACCGTTCCACGTGCCCTGCGGGACGGTGTTCGCGCCCGGGTCGCGTGTCTCGAAGTCCGTCGGGACGGTGCCGTAGTAGCCGGGCAGGACGGGCGTCATGCCGAGTTCGCGGAGGCGGTCGACGATGCGCCGGGCGAGCGCCGCGCGGCCGTCGATCAGCTGCTGCGAGATCGGCGAGCCGGTGCAGCACATGTTCTGCAGCAGCCACCACGCCTGGTGGGCGGGTAGCGGGATCCAGCGCCGCATGTCCTCGGCGCTGTAGCCGAACTGCTGGAAGGCGCGCTGGTAGACGGCCTCCTGGCCCTCGTACACCAGCACCTCGTTGACGCCGTGCAGCGCGAGGGCGTCGATGCGGCGCTGCCACTCGTCCCAGCTCAGGTACGCGCCGGCGTAGCCCTCGTTGGTGTCGTTGAGCGCGAACCGGTGCGCGACGGAGGCGTCCTCCTCGATCGGCGCGGCCGGCAGCGGCAGCCGGGCGGGCAGGTCGAGCTGCGCCCCGCCGATCGCGTAGTCGGCGTGCGCGACCTTGCGCAGGTACCAGCCGAAGCCGGTGAGCTGGACGGCCGGGGAGGTCCCGGCGACCACCAGCCGGCCGCCGGCGGCGGAGATGCGGAACCGGTCGGCGCCGGTGCCCTTCTCGATCGTCTGGAGGGTGACCTGCGCGGCGCGCTGCCTGCCGAGGATGCGCTCCAGCGCCCGCGCCGCGGGCCCGGTCTGCGAGGCCGGGGCCGGCGCTCCGGCGGGGCCCGTCCGGGCGGCCGCCGGCGGCGCCGCCCCGGCGACCGGCACCACCAGTGCCGCCGCCGCCGCGACGGCGAGCATCCGTGTGCGCCGCCCGGCGTTCCGTCGTCTTCCCCGTGGCCTTGCCTGTCGTCTGTCCGGTCTCCGGCCCAACACCATGGCGGAACCTCCACCGCGCGGGGGTTTGTTAAAGTCCTTGCAATACCAGGACGAAGTTCATAATCAATGCGCGGGGCCCTCCGGTCAAGGGGTCCGGACGATCTTTCGGAGGGGCGATGGGAGACCAACGGGCGGTCGGGACCCCGGTGCTGCGCCGCCTCAACACCGCCGCCGTGCTGCGCGCGGTGCGCGACTGCGCCCCCGAGCCCGTGCGGCTGGCCGAGCTGGTCAGGCTGACCGGCCTCACCCGCCCCACCGTGGGCCAGGCGGTGGACGACCTGGTCGAGGCCGGGTGGCTCCAGCAGCACGACCCGGCCGCGGCGTCCCCGCAGGGCGGCCGCCCCGCGGTCCGCGTCTCGCTGCGCGGCCGCGCCGCCCCCGTGCTGGGCCTGGACGTCGGTCCCCACACCGTCAGCGCCGGGATCGACGACCTGGCCGCCCACCGCCTCGCCGCGGTGCGCCTCCCCGTCGACCACACCGGGGCCGGGCGGCTGCTCGGCGTCGTCGACGAGGCGGTCGGGCGCGCCCTCGCCGAGGCCGGGCTCGGCGCGGACGAGATCGCCGCCGTGGTCGTCGCGACGCCGGGGATCGTCGACCCCGCGTCCGGCCGGATCCTGCTGGCGCCGAGCGTCCCGGGCTGGACGTCGGTGAACCTGTCCGAGCACCTCCAGGGCCGCTTCGGCTGCCCGGTCCAGGTGGAGAACGACGCGAACCTCGCGGCGCTGGCCGTCGCCGGGGAGCGCAGCGGGGCCGGCACCCTGCTCGCCGTGCAGTGGGGCGAGCGGCTCGGCGCCGGCGTCGTGATCGGCGGCCGGCTGCACCGCGGCACCGGGTCCGCCGGCGAGATCGGCTTCATCCGGCAGCCCGGCGACGTCCCCGACACCGGCGACGGCCGGGGCCCCCTGGAGCGGGCCATCGGCGCGGAGGCCATCACCGAGCGGGCCCGCCGGGCCGCCCGCTACCGTCCCGGCACCGCCCTCCGGGCCGACGGGCTCGACGCGGCCGCCGTCTTCGCCGCGGCCGCCGGGGGCGACGAGGCGGCCGTCGAGGTCGTCGACGAGGTGGCCGCGTCGTTCGCGCGCGCCATCGCCCCGGCCGTGCTCGTCCTCGCCCCCGACGCCGTCGTGATCGGCGGCGGCGTCGCCCGCGCCGGGTCCGTGCTGCTGACGGCCATCACCCGGCATCTCGGCGGGCTGACCCTCACCCCGCCCGCCGTGGAGTTCTCCGGACTGGCCGAGGACACCGTCCTCACCGGCGCCCTGCGGCTGGCGCTCGACGAGGTCTGGGGGCGGCTCCCCGTCTGACCGGTCGCGGCGCGCGGGACGCGGGGGTCACCACTCGGGCGGGCGGTGCCGGATCCACGGGTCGGCCGCCTCGACCTGGGCGCACAGCGCGAGGAGCGCCGCCTCCCCGGCGGGCCTTCCGACCAGGCTGACGCCGACCGGCAGGCCGGCGCCGGTGCGGTGCAGCGGCAGGTTGGCGACGGGCTGGCCGGTCATGTTGTAGACGCTGGTGAACGCGCTGAACGCGCTCTGCCTGCGCAGGTTGTCGAGGGGCTCGGTGTCCTTCTCGTCGAAGAACCCCACCGGCTGCGGCAGCGCCGCCAGCGTGGGCGTCAGGACGGCGTCGTAGCGGGCCGTCGCCTCGATGGACGCGCGGGCGGCGCGCTGCATCCCGCCGACCGCGGCGGCGAAGGCGGCGCCGTCCATCCGGCGGCCGTACGCGCGCCAGGCGCGGGTCACGGGGCGCAGCGCCTCCTCCGCGCCCGGCTCGACGGCGGGGCCGAGCGACTGGACGCTCCAGACGGTGACGAAGTGGTCGGAGACCTCGGGGCCGAACGGCGTGGGGATGTCCTCGACCTCGTGCCCGAGCCCCTCCAGCACGCGGGACGCGTGCTCCCACGCTTCGACGCAGGCCGGGTCGACCTCGACGCCCGGCGCGGCGGGCTCGGCGTAGCGGCCGATGCGCAGCCGTCCGGGTTCGCGGCCGGCGTGGCCGAGGAAGGTCTCGCCGTCCGGGAGCGGCGGCGCCCAGTGCGGGTCGCCGGGCATCGGGACCGCCATCAGGTCGAGCATCGCGGCGGCGTCCCGGACGCTGCGCGCCAGCGGCCCCTGGACGGCGAGGCCGCTCACGTCGGCGCCGTCCGGGCCCGTGCTGATCCGGCCCCGGGACGTCTTGAGCCCGAAGAGCCCGCAGGAGCTCGCGGGGATCCGGATGGAGCCGCCGCCGTCACTGCCGTGCGCGACGGGCGCGAGGCCGAGCGCCACGGCGGCGGCCGCGCCGCCGCTGGAGCCGCCGGCGGCGCGGTCGCGGTCCCACGGGTTGCGCGCCGGGCCGGCCAGGTCGTTGTCGGTGTAGCAGCAGAGCCCGAACTCGGGGGTGTTGGTCTTGCCGAGGCTGATCATGCCGCCGCGGCGCAGCAGCGTCACGAGGTGCGCGTCGCGGTCGGGGACGTGGTCGGCGTAGGCCCGGGAGCCGTAGGTGGTGCGCACGCCGGCGGTCGGGGTCAGGTCCTTGATCGCGGTGGGCACTCCGGACAGCGGTGTGCGGGCCCCGCCCGCCGCCGCTCCGTTCGTCATCGCCTCGGCCTGCGCGATCGCCTGGTCGGCGGTGACGGTGAGGAACGCGCCGTAGCGATCGTTCAGGCGCTCGACGCGGTCCAGGTAGTGGCGGACCAGTTCCGCCGGGGAGACCTCGCCCGCCCGTACCGCCGCGGCCTGTTCGAGTGCGGTGAGCTCGTGCGGTTCCGTCATGCGCGCCTTCCCTCGACGGCGGGGAGCGGCGTCCGCCCCGCGATGCCACGATCACCGCCACCCTAATACCGACCGGTCGGTATGTCAGGAGGGGATCGGCGCGCACCCCGGCGCGGCCGGGATCGCGCGGGCCGGATCAGGCGGGCCGGATCAGGCGGGGCGGATCAGGCGGGGCGGATCAGGCGGGGCGGATCAGGCGGGGCGGATCAGGCGGGCCGGGACAGCGCCGCGGCGACCTCGGCGGCCGGGGCGTCGGCGAGCAGGATCGTGTAGTGGTTGGCGTCCGGGAGGGTGCGCACCGGGACGCGCTCGGCGATCGGCGCGGGATCGGGGTACAGCGGCACCGGCTGGTCGAGCATCCCGCGCCCGGCCCGCAGCATCTCCGCCGGCCGGCGCAGCCGCCGCCACGCGCCCGCGAGCGCGTCGCCGGTGAGCAGGTCGGCGGAGTCCTCGGTGACCGCGTCCAGCGAGACCCGGCTGCGCAGCTCCGGCGCCGCGCCGGTCATGTCGTAGTCGACGTAGGCCTCGATCGCGGGCGTCCAGACCGTGAAGGCCGGGTGCGCGCGCCAGAAGGCGCGGTTGGCCTCCAGGTCGGCGAACCGCATCCGCAGCCGGGCGGCGGCGGGGCCGATGGTGTCCGCGACCTGCTCCGCGGGCGTCCTGCCCGGCGCGACGGGCAGCGGCGGCCCGCCGTCGACCAGCACGATCCGCTCCACGCGGTCCGGGTACAGGTCGCCGAGGACGAGGGAGACGAACCCGCCCATCGAGTGCCCGGCGACGACCGCCCGGTCCATCCCGAGCGCGTCGAGGACGGCCGCGCAGTCGCGGGCGTGCGCGGCCATGCCGTACGGGCCGGGCAGCGCGCCGCTGCGGCCGCGGCCGCGCAGGTCGACGGCGGCGAGGGTCCCGCCCGCGGCGGCGAACCGGCCGGCGGCCGGCCCCCACGCCAGGTGCGACCCGGTGATGCCGTGGACGGCGAGGACCGACGGCGTCCCCTCGCCCCAGATCCCCACGGTGAGGCCGCCGCCGGGGACGGCGACGGCCGTCCTGCGATACCCGCTCATGCCGGGCAATCTACTCCGGCCGGGCGGGCTCAGCCCCGGATGGAGGGACGCCCGGCGATCAGGTCGCCCACCGCGGTGGCGAGCCGCTGGACGGGCCGCCGGTACCGGCGCTCGCGGGCCAGCGCGCGCCGCTCCTTGCGCGAGCCCGGCTTGTAGCGGCGCCGCGCCCACGGCGATCCGGGGCGGGCCAGCCGGACCGCCCCGACCAGCGCGACGATCCCGATGAACAGCCCGAGCAGGCCCGTCCACGTCTTGCCCTTGAGCAGGGCGACGACCGCGAGCCCGAGATCGACCAGCAGCACCGCCGCGATCCCCCACCCGCCGCCCGTGTCACCGGAGCTCGCGAAGGCGTCCGCGCCGACCGGACGCAGCCCGAGCAGCAGCAGCCCGCACAGCGCCACCGTCACGAACACGACCTCGACCGACAGCCGCCCCTGCTCACTCCAGTAGACGTCCTTGAGGTGGAAGACCAGGGCGAACTCGTCCAGGACGAGGGCCATCCCCACCCCGAACAGGGCCGCCGCGCCCGCCGCCCACCCGGACGAGTCGTCGGTCACCGCCAGCCCGCCGATGCCGCCGACGCACATGAACACCAGGCCGAACACGACATGGTGGATGTGCCGGCCGCCCGGCGCGACGTTCCCGGGCCACCACCGCGCCTGCCGCCGGATCATCCGGACGCTGAACCGGATGAACAGGAACCCGGCGATGAACGCCACGAAGAAGCAGAACAGCCGGAGCCTGCCGGTGTCGGCGATCTCCCGGGTGAACCACGCGCCCATGCCGGGCACGTTCCCGCTCCCGCGCAAAGGCAGGGCAGACGCCGATCAAAAGGGGCGGCCGCGCGCCGGCGGGCGCGCCGCGGTCACTTGCTGGGCTGAGGCGTCTCGCAGTGGACCTTCGGGTTCGCTCCCACGTAGTTGAGCGGGCCGGCCACGATCGTGACGAGGACCGTGCCGACCTTGGCGCAGCTGGCCTTCCGGTCGTCGTAGTAGTGCCGCTGGCCGGCGGCGATGGCACCGATGACCAGCCAGATCAGGACGATGGCGGTTCCGACGCGCACGGCTGCCTCCGGGGGGACGGGGCCGCCGCGCTCTCCTGGTCGGGTCATGATCGGCGGCCGGGGGTGTCTGTGGTGTGCCCACTCGGAACCGGACCTAACGTCCCCCGCCACCGCGCCGCGCTCCGCCACCGCGCCGCACCCGGCCACATTCCGGCAGGGCGCAGCCGCCCTCGCCGGGAACGGGCGGCGCTCCACGCTCGTCGAAACGTGTCGGACCATCCACGAGCACGGAGGACGGACATGGGCGACGACGTCGAGCACGACAGGTCGGGCCAGCTCAAGCAGATCGAGAGCGGGCTGCTGCCCGGCGAGCAGGTCATCGCGGTCTACGACGCGATCGGCACCGGCACCGGGTTCGTCGGCCTCACCGACCGGCGGGTGATCATCCAGGACAAGAGCTTCGCGGGCAAGAAGTACGCGATCACCAGCATCCCGTACTCCAGGATCACCTCGGTCAGCGTGGTCAGCAACAGGTCGTGGGCGGGGCCCTACTTCTCCTCCGGCTCGATCGCGATCAACGTCGGGACGATCTCCTACGAGGTCGAGTTCCGCGGCGCCGACAAGAGCCACCACGTGCACAACGTGATCCTCGACTTCATCTCCCGCTGACCGCCTCCGCGCCGGAGCCGGTGCCCGCCCCTCCCCGGGCCGGGCACGGCCTCCGGCGCCCCGGGATCGATGGTGGCTTTCCGCGACGTCGGACCTGCGCACGGTGATCGCGATCCACTAGGCTGGAGGCTCCTCGACCCACCCCCGCTCCCAGTCGAGGGGACACCATGACAGACCGCCCTGCCCCCGGTCCCGGCTTCTCCGGCGCCGCCCTCAACCGCATCTACGACTACTCGCTCGGCGGCAAGGACAACTACTGCGCCGACCGCGCCGTCGCCATCGAGGCGTTCGGCTCCTTCCGGGCCGCCCGGCTGCTGCCCCGCGAGAACCGCAAGTTCCTGCGCCGCGCCGTCCGCCACATGCTGGACGAGGGCGTCCGGCAGTTCCTCGACGTGGGCTGCGGCCTGCCCGGCAAGGGCAACGTGCACGAGGTCGTGCACGCCCGCGACGCCGCCGGCCGCGTCGTGTACATCGACAACGACCGCGTCGCCGTCGTCCACTACCAGGCGCTGCTGCACGCCGTGCCGAACGCGGCGGCGGTGCACGGCGACGCCCGCAAGCCGCACGCGATCCTCGCCGACGCGGAGGTCACCGCGCTCATCGACCTGAGCCGCCCGGTCGGCGTGCTGATGACCGCGACGCTCGACGCGATCCTCGACGAGGAGGACCCGGAGGCCATCGTCCGCGCGTTCACCGACGCGATGGCGCCGGGCTCGCACCTGGCGATCTGCGACTTCACCGGCGACGCGATGACGCCCGCCGAGCGCGCCCTGAAGGACCGTATCGTCGCCGAGAACGGGCTGGTGTTCACCGCCCGGCCCCGGTCCCGGATCGCCGCGTTCTTCGACGGCCTGGACCTGGTCGACCCCGGTCTCGTGCCCGCGCCCGAGTGGCGCCCCGACCGCCCGCACGAGCCCGCGACGGGCTGGCTCGTGGCGGGCGTCGGCCGCAAGCCCTGACCCCGGCGGCGGCCGGAGCCGCCGGGGCCCGCGGCTCAGACGACGATGCGGGCGGTGGAGCCGGTGCGCTCCTTGGTGACGCGGAGCTGCGCCGGGATCCGGGCCCGCAGCTCCGCGACATGGCTGACGATGCCGACGGCGCGGCCGCCGTCGCGCAGGCCGTCCAGCACGTCCATCACCTCGTCGAGGGTGTCCTCGTCGAGGGTGCCGAAGCCCTCGTCGACGAACAGCGTGCCGATCTCCGCGCCGCCCGCCTCCGCGGTGACGACGTCGGCGAGGCCGAGCGCCAGCGACAGCGAGCTGATGAACGACTCGCCGCCCGACAGCGTCACCGGGTCGCGTTCCAGGCCCGTCCACGCGTCGGCGACGCGCAGCCCGAGCCCGCCCGCGCCGTGGCTGCGGTCGCCCGCCGCCTTGTCGGTGGTGTGGACGAGCGCGTAGCGGCCGCCCGACATCCGGCCGAGCCGCTCGTTCGCCGCGGCCACGACCTGCTCCAGCCGGGCGGCGAGCACGTACGCCGACAGCGACATCGAGCGCCGGTTCGCGGCGTGCTTGCCCGAGGTGAGCCCGGCGAGCCGCTCGGCGGTGCGGTACCGGTCCGCCGCCGGTCGCCAGTCGCGGACGGCGGCGCCGAGGTCGGCGCGCAGTCGCGCGAGCCGCTCGCAGCGGTGCCGGGCCCGGTCGGCGGCGGACGCCGCGCCGGTCCGGGCGTCCTCCGCCGACGCCAGCGCCGCCCCCAGCGCGTCCAGGTCGGGAGCGGGGCCGGCCGCCGCCTCGGCCAGCGCGCGGTCGGCGAGCAGGTCGCGGACGAGGGCCTCCTCGTCGTCGAACCGGCGGAGCCGGTCGCGCAGGGCCGCCTGGTCCTCATCCGGCATCGCGGCGGCGAGCACCTCGTCCGGCGTGCGGAACCCCTCCTCTTCGGCGGTGGCCTTGGCGCGCGCGCGAGCGGCGGCGAGCTCCTCGGCGGCGCGGTCGGCCTCCCGCAGCGCGTCCATCGCCTCGGCCAGCGCGTCGGCCTCGCGGCCGAGCCGGTCGATGCGGGCCTCCAGGGTCGCGTCGGTGCCGCGCGCCTCGTCGAGCGCCGCGCGCAGCCGCTTCTCCTCGGCGTCGAGCTCCGCGCGCCGGGTGCGGTTCGCGGTGAGCGCCCGGACGTTGCCGTCCCGGGCGTCGCGGACCCGCTCCAGCTCCTGCTCGTCGCGGTGCAGGACGCTCTCCAGCCGGTCGGCCTCCGCGGCGCGCGCCGTCGCCGCGGCGAGCGCATCCTCCGCCTCGGCCAGATCGGCGGCTAGGGCCTCGGCCGCCTCCTCGCCGACCGTCTCCAGCAGGCCGTCGCGCTCGGTGCGCAGCGCCTCCACCTGGCGCGCCGCGTCCTCCCGGCCGTGCTGCGCGCGGTCGGCGGCGGCCTGCGCCCCGTCGACCTGCTCCTCGGTCGGGATCAGCGCCAGCGAGGTCACCGGGGCCGGGTGATCGGTGGAGCCGCACACCCGGCAGGGCTCGCCGTCCTCCAGCTCCTCGGCGAGGACCGCCGCCATCCCGTCCAGCCGCGCCTGCCGCAGGTCGAGGACGTGCTGCCGGGCGTCCTGCGCGGCGTCGACCGCGTCGCGTTGCGCGGCCTCCGCCTCGCCGAGCAGGTGCCCGACATGGTCGCGGCGGTGCGCCGCGTCGAGCCGGCGCCGCGCCTCGGCCACCGCGGCCTCGGCGCCCGAACGCCCGGCCGCGGCGATGCGGGCCTCGTCCAGTTCGGCGCGGCGCGTCTCGACGATGCCGGGAAGGTCGGCGAGCGCCGCCGCGATCCGCGCCTCCTCGGGCTCGAGGCGCGCCATCTCGCGGTCCAGCTCCGCCCGCTCGGCCTCCAGCTCGCTCAGCCGCGCCGCCCCCTGCCTGCGGTCCGCCAGCTGCGCCATCTCGTCGCGGCGCGCGCGCTCGGCCTTCGTCAAAACGTCCTCGGACGCGTTCGGCGGCAGCAGCGCCCCGACCCGCGAACGGGTCTCCTCCGCCCACCGACGCGCCTGGCCCGCGCGGACATGACGGTCCTGCACGGCGCGCACCAGCGGCACGACCCGGTCGGCGCGCGCGGCGGCGTCGAGCTCCGACGCCAGCCGCGACCGCTCCTCGGCGCGCGCGGCCAGCGCGTCACGGCGCGCCAGCGCGTCGGCGCGCCGACGGCGCCGCTCCGCCACCTCCCGCCCGGCCTCCAGCGCCTCGCGCGCGGCCCGCACCGCCGCGTCCGCCTCGTCGCGCAGCCGGCCGGCGGTCGCGCGGACGTCGGCGTGCTCGCCCGCCAGCTCCGCCGCCCACGCCGGAAGCACCTCCATGTCCGCGGCCTGCTCCGGCGCCTGCTCGCCGCGGCGCGGCGCCGGGACCGGCGCGCGCTCACCGCGCGGCGGCGCGGCGCCCGTCGCCTCCGCGATCCGGTCCGCGATCGAGGACGCGGCGGCGGCGAGCTCCGCCGCCTCCCGGCCCGTCGCGGCGCGCCGGTCGGCCAGCCACTTCTCCACCTGCGTGAACACCTCGGTCGCGAACAGCCGCTCCAGCACCTTGCGGCGCTCGTCGGCGCCCGCGCGCAGGAAGCCTGCGAACTCGCCCTGCGGCAGCAGCGCGACCTGGCAGAACTGCGCGGCGTTCATCCCGAGCAGCCGGGAGATCAGGTCCCCCGCCTCGTCCAGCCGGGTGGTGAGCCCGGTCCAGCCGCCGCGCTCGAACTCCTCCAGGATCACCTTGGCGTGCTCGGTCGTCGTGCCGGACCCGCGCAGCTTCGGCCGCTCCCACGCCGGCGACCGCGTCACGCGCAGCCGCCGGCCCCGGATCGTCGTCTCCAGCACCACGCGCGGACCCGCGCCGGGCGCCGCGTGATCGCTGCGCAGCCCCTTCACCGCGTTCCGGACGCCCGGGACCTGCCCGTACAGCGCGAAACACACCGCGTCCAGGATGCTCGTCTTCCCCGCGCCCGTCCGGCCCTGGATGAGGAACAGCCCCGCGTCCGACAGCGCGTCGAAGTCGATCTCCTCCGTCCCGGAGAACGGGCCGAACGCGGCGACCTCCAGCCGGTGGAGCCTCACGCCAGCGCCTCCTTCCGGCGGCAGTGCTCGAACGCCTCGTCCAGCAGGGCGCGCTCCGCCTCCGTCGCGGGACCGTCGGTGACCTCCGCGACGAAGTCGCCGGCGATGTCGAGTTCCGACCGCTCGCGGACCCGCTCCGTCCAGGTGCGCGCGTCGCCGGTGCCGCCGCCCTCCGGCTCGAAGCCGAGGACCAGCGCGTGCGGGAAACGGCGGCGCAACCGCTCCATCGCCGCGGACGGTCGGCGCTCGTCGGTCAGCGTGATCTGCAGCCAGCGGTCCTCGTACTCCTCGTACCGCGAACCGGACAGCAGGTCGTCGATGCGGCCGCGGACGCGCGCCAGCCGGCGCGGCACGGGCGCCTCCACGAACTCCGCCGCCACGCCGTCCTCGCGCAGATCGACGAGCCACGACCCCTTGACGTGATGCTCCTCGGAGAACGAGTACGCCAGCGGCGACCCCGAATAGCGGACGCGGTCCGTGATGGCCCAGCGGCCGTGCAGATGCCCGAGCGCCGCGTAGTCCACGCCGTCGAACACCGACGCCGACACCTGCGCCGACCCGCCCACCGAGATGTCGCGCTCGCTCTCGCTGCTCTCGCCGCCGGTCACGAACGCGTGCGCGAGCACGACCGAGCGCAGGCCGGGACGCCCCGCCGCGTCCGCGCGGACCCGCCGCATCGCCTCGGTGAGCGCCGCCGCGTGCGTGCGCTCCTCCAGCCCCCACGGATGCCGCACGAGCTCCGGCTCCAGATACGGGACGCCGTAGATCGCGGCGTCCCCCACGACGACCGGCTCCCCCACGCGCGCGAAATCGGTGCGGACGTGCACGCCCGCCCCGTCCATCAGCGCGGAGCCGAACCCGAGCCGCCGCGCCGAGTCGTGGTTCCCGGCGATCAGCACGACCCGCGTCAGCTCCGCGAGCCGCGCCAGGGCCTCGTCGCACAACCGCACCGCGTCCACGGCGGGCAGCGCCCGGTCGTAGACGTCGCCCGAGACGAGCACACAGTCGACCCGCTGCTCTCGCACGGTCGCGACGAGGTCGTCGACGAACGCCGCCTGCGCGGCCAGCAGGTCCTCGCGATGGAACGATCTGCCGAGATGCCAGTCGGAAGTGTGCAGGATTCGCATGTCGCAGCAACCATAGGCACCCCGTCCGACACATCCGGCGCAGAAACGCCGTGTTGGCTTCAATCCCGGCCCAGCGGGCTCGCCTGGCGGCTCGCCCGCTGACCGTGATCGGGCGAGCGCGACCTCGCTTCGCGAGCTTCCCGGTGGGGGCTCGCCTTCGGCGTCGCCCCCACCGGTCAGATAGCGCGCTCGCGCGGTGGCTCGGCTCCGTGCGCTCCCCCCACTCGCCTTCGGCTTCGCCCCCACCGGGCAGACAGCGCGCTCGCTGGGTGGCTCGGCTCGGCGCGGGGCGTTGCCGGGCCCGCCTCCGGCTTCCGGTGTGCTGGTGGCTTGGGGGTGGTGCGGCAGGTTTTAGGCTGGGGTGGTGGGTGATCGTCCTTACGTGCTGCTGAGCTGCGCGATGTCGGTCGACGGGTACATCGACGACGCGGCGCCGGAACGGCTGCGGCTGTCCAGCGCCGCGGACTTCGACCGCGTCGACGCGGTGCGGGCCGGCTGCGACGCGATCCTCGTCGGCGCCGGGACCGTCCGCGCCGACGACCCGAAGCTGCTGATCCGCTCGCAGGCGCGGCGGGAGCGGCGGGCCTCGCGCGGGCTCCCGCCCGACCTCACCAAGGTGACGCTGACATGGAGCGGCGACCTGGATCCGCGCGCGCGGTTCTTCACCACGGGCGAGTCGCCCAAGCTGGTGTACGCGCCGTCCGGCACGGCCACGGGCCTGGCGGAGCGGCTCGGCGGGCTGGGCGAGGTCGTCGACGCGGGCGAGCCGCTGGAGCTCGCGACCGTCCTGGCGGACCTGTCGGCGCGCGGCGTGCGGCGGCTGATGGTGGAGGGCGGCGGCGCGATCCACACGCTGTTCCTCACGTCGGGACTGGTGGACGAGCTGCAACTGGTCGTGGCCCCGTTCCTCGTCGGCGACCCGTCGGCGCCGCGGTTCGTCCGGTCGGGGGTGTTCCCGCAGTCGCCGGAGCGGCCGATGCGGCTGGCGGAGATCACCCGGATCGGCGACCTCGCGCTACTGCGCTACCTGCCGGGCGGCGAGCGTGGCTGACGCGATCATGGACGACGCCGGGTGGCTGGCGCTGGCCTGCGACCTGGCGACGCTGTGCCCGCCGTCCCGGACGGCGTTCTCGGTGGGCGCGGTGATCGTCGACGCGGACGGCCGGGAGATCGCGCGCGGGCACTCCCGGGAGGCCGACCCGCACGACCACGCCGAGGAGGCGGCGATCGCCAAGACCGGCGGGGTACTGCGCGGCGCGACCGTCTACAGCTCGCTGGAGCCGTGCGGGAACCGCGCGTCGCGGCCGCGGCCGTGCGCGGAGCTGATCGTCGCGTCGGGGGCGCGGCGGGTGGTGTTCGCCTGGCGCGAGCCGTCGGTGTTCGTCGCGGGCACGGGCGCGGAGATCCTGGAGGCGGCGGGCGTGGAGCTGGTGGAACTGCCCGAGCTGGCGAGGGCGGCGCAGGAGCCGAACGCGCACCTGCTCGCTCGATGAGACTCTAGTCTCATTTCTCTTGCCAACCCCCCTCGACCGCGTGCAATGCTGAGCCAAGCAAGCATTCGGTCAGCGGATGCGCCCCGGACTCTCCGCGGACCCCCGGCAGGAGGCACATCAGCATGCGCGAGCACGATCGGCTGTTCATCGGCGGCGAGTGGACGGCACCGGCCGGCACCGGCACCATCGAGGTCATCTCCCCGCACACCGAGGAGGTCATCGGCCGGGTGCCGGACGGCACCGAGGCCGACATGGACGCGGCGGTCGCCGCCGCCCGGCGCGCCTTCGACCAGGGCCCCTGGCCGCGGATGACCCCCGCCGAGCGCGCCGAGAAGGTCGGGAAGCTGTCGGCGATCTACGCCGAGCGGCAGCAGCAGATGGCCGACCTCGTCACCGCGGAGATGGGCTCGCCGATCCTGTTCTCGGTGTTCGGGCAGGCCGCGATCCCGCAGATGGTGCTGCAGTACTACGTCGACCTCGCCGGCACCTACGCCTGGGAGGACGAGCGGCCCGGCATGCTCGGCCCCGTCACCGTCACCCGCGAGCCGGTCGGCGTCGTCGCCGCGATCGTCCCGTGGAACGTGCCGCAGTTCACGCTGATGCTCAAGCTCGCGCCCGCGCTGATCGCCGGCTGCACCGTCGTCGCCAAGCCGTCCCCCGAGACGCCGCTCGACAGCTACCTGCTGGCCGAGTGGATCAAGGAGGCGGGCATCCCGGACGGCGTCGTCAACATCGTCCCGGCGGGCCGCGAGGTCGGCGCGTACCTGGTCGCGCACCCCGGCGTCGACAAGGTGTCCTTCACCGGCTCCACCGCCGCCGGACGCAAGATCGGCGCGGTCTGCGGCGAGCAGCTCAAGCGGGTCACCCTCGAGCTCGGCGGCAAGTCCGCCGCGATCGTGCTGGACGACGCCGACCTCGCCTCCACCATCGAGGGCTTCAAGATGGCGTCGCTGATGAACAACGGCGAGGCGTGCGCCGCGCAGACCCGCATCCTGGCGTCCCGCCGCCGCTACGACGAGGTCGCCGACGCCCTGGCGACCATGGTCGGCGGCCTCACCGTCGGCGACCCGGCCGACTACTCCAGCGAGATCGGCCCGCTGGTCGCCAAGCGGCAGCAGGAGCGCGTGGAGAACTACATCCGGATCGGCCAGGACGAGGGCGCCAAGGTCATCACCGGCGGCCTGAACCGGCCGCACGACCGCGGCTGGTACGTCGCCCCGACCGTGTTCGGCGACGTCCGCAACGACATGCGGATCGCCCGCGAGGAGATCTTCGGCCCGGTGCTCGTCCTGATCCCCTACGAGGACGAGGAGGACGCCGTCCGGATCGCCAACGACAGCGACTACGGCCTCGGCGGCTCGGTCTGGACCGGCGACGTCGACCACGGCGTCGAAGTCGCCCGCCGCATCCGCACCGGCAGCTGCGGCGTGAACCTCTACAGCCTCGACCCCAACACCCCGTTCGGCGGCTTCAAGAACAGCGGCCTCGGCCGCGAGCTCGGCCCGGAGGGCCTGAACGCCTACCTGGAGCACAAGTCCATCCCGCGTCCCGCCTGACGCCCCCCGACCCGCGTGCCGTCCCGTGAGCGCCTGCACGGGACGGCACGCGACGTCTCAGCCCCGTCCACCGATCGGTTGATGCGGCGGATCAGCCGCCGCGTGGCCGGTCGGTCGATGCCCCGGTGCGGGCCGCTCCGGGAGCCTTGTGGTCGTTGGCAGACGACCGGAGGAGCCCGCGTTGGCGATCATCGAGGTGAACGGCCTGAGCAAGCGGTACGGCGGCCGCACCGCCCTGGACGGGGTGTCCTTCTCCGTCGAGGAGGGCGAGATCTTCGGGATCCTCGGCCCGAACGGCGCCGGGAAGACCACGGCGGTCGAGTGCCTGGAGGGCCTGCGCCGCCCCGACGGCGGCACCGCCCGCGTCGCCGGCCTCGACCCGTGGGCCGACGGCCGCCGGCTGCACGAGCTGATCGGCGTCCAGCTGCAGCAGACCGGCCTGCCCGGATCGATCAGGGTGCGGGAGGCGCTCGAGTTGTACGCCTCCTTCTACGCCTCCCCCCGCGACCCCGGCGAGCTGATCGCCCAATGGGGGCTGGAGGACCAGCGGGAGGCCCGGGTCCGCAAGCTGTCCGGCGGGCAGGCGCAGCGGCTGTACATCGCGCTCGCGCTCGTCGGCGCGCCTCGCGTCGCGTTCCTCGACGAGCTGACCACCGGCCTGGACCCGCACGCCCGCCGCGCCACCTGGGACCTGATCCGCCGGATCCGCGACGACGGCGTCACCGTCGTGCTGATCAGCCACTTCATGGACGAGGCGGAGGAGCTGTGCGACCGGCTCGCCGTCCTCGACGCCGGCCGCATCGTCGCCACCGGCAGCCCCGGCCGGCTCATCGAGGAGACCACCGGGGGCGGCGGCCGGATGCGGTTCCGGCCCGTCGACGACCTGGACCTCGCCCTGCTGGCCGGCGTGCCCGGCGTCACCGACGTCCGGCGGTCCGGCGCCTACGTGGCCGTCACCGGCCGCGGCGACTTCGCCACCGCCGTCACCTCCGCGCTCGCCCGCAACCGCGTGGTGGTCGCCGACCTGCGCATCGACCAGCGCACCCTCGACGACGCCTACCTCGCCCTGACCGGCGGGCCGTCCGCCCGCGACTGAAGGAGCCGCAGAATGTTCGGCAAGATCCTGGCCGTCGAGCTCCGGATGCGGATGCGCGAAGCTCTCACCCCCGTGTTCGCCGTCGTGCTCCCGCTCGCCCTGCTGTTCGGCTTCGGGCTGATGCCGGACGCCACCAAGCCGTCCAAGGACCTCGGCGGGCAGAGCACCACCGAGTACATGGCCGTCCTCGGCACCGGCATCGCGTTCGCGATCCTCAGCCTCATCATGCTGCCCGGCGTGCTGTCCGACTACCGCGAGCGCGGCGTGCTGCGCCGGATGCGGGCCACCCCCGTCCGGCCGTCGGCGCTGCTCACCGCCCAGCTGGTGATCAACGCGGGGGCGGGCGCGGTGACCGCCGCCATCATGATCGTCGCCGGTGCGGCGGCGTTCGGCACCCCCGTCCCGCGCGGCTTCGGCTGGTTCCTGCTCGCCGCGGTCCTGTGCCTGCTCGCGCTGCTGGCGCTCGGCTCGCTCGTCAGCGCCGTCGTGCCGACCGGCCGGGCCGGCAACGCCGTCGGGTCGCTCCTGTTCTTCCCCAGCATGTTCCTCGCCGGCGTGTACATCCCCTACGACCAGATGCCGCGCACCCTGCAGCGGATCTGCGACCTCACGCCCCTCGGCGCCGGCATCCGCTCCATGCGGGACGCCTGGATGGGCCACACGCCGCAGCCCCTCCATCTGGCGATAATGGCCGCATACGCGGTGGTCGCGACCCTGGCCGCCGCCCGGCTCTTCCGGTGGGAGTGACGTGCCGGCACAACAGTACGACGTCGACGCCTGGGAACGCCGCGAGCGGCTCGTCCTGGGCGTCGTCCCGTACGTCTCGCTCGGGCTGGCGACGGCGCTGGGGCTGCTGGTGGACCACGGGTCGCCCGGCAGGATCGCGCTCCAGCTCGGACTGAGCGGGGCGGCGGTCGCGTGGGTGACATGGTTCGCCGTCCTCCATCCGGACCGGCTGGAGCGCCCCCGCGTCGCGGGCGCCTACTTCGTCGTCCTGATCGGCCTGATCGGTGCGCTGATCTCCGTGAACGGGATGTACGGGTTCGCGATCATCACCGGATACATGCACGCGTTCTGGCTGGGGCCCCGCTGGCGGGCGCTCGCCGTGGTCGTCTGCGCCGCGCTCGGCGCCGCGGCGCAGCTGGGCGGGATCGGGAACATCGACCGCGGGGATCTGCTCGTCTACCTGCTGGTCTTCGCGGTGAACGTGCTGCTGGCAGGCGGGATCACCCTGTTCGCCTGGCGCATCAGCGAGGAGTCCGACCGGCGCAGGGACGTCATCGCCGAGCTCGCCGAGGCGAACGCACGGCTGGAGGCGGCGCTGGAGGAGAACGCCGGCCTGCACGCCCAGCTCCTCGCGCAGGCCCGCGAGGCCGGCGTGCACGACGAGCGGCAGCGGATGGCCGGCGAGATCCACGACACCATCGCCCAGGGCCTCGCCGGCGTCGTCACCCAGCTCCAGGCCGCCCGGCAGGCCCGCGAGCGCGACGGCGCCTGGGAACGGCACCTGGACGTCGCGCAGCGGATGGCGCGCGACAGCCTCGCCGAGGCCCGCCGGTCCGTCCAGGCGCTGCGGCCGCAGTCGCTGGAGGAGTCCGCGCTGCCCGAGGCGCTCGCCGAGGTCGCCGGCCGCTGGACGGCCCTGCACGGCGTGCCCGCCGAGGTGAGGACCACCGGTACCGTACGGACCATGCACCCCGAGGTCGAAGGGACGCTGCTGCGCACCGCGCAGGAGGCGCTGGCGAACGTCGCCAAGCACGCCGGCGCGTCCCGCGTCGCGGTGACCCTGTCGTACATGGGCGACCTGATCACCCTGGACGTCCGCGACGACGGCGCCGGGTTCGTCCCCGACCGCGTCGCGCCGACCGCGGACGGCGGCTACGGCCTCACCGCGATGCGCCGCCGCGTCGCCCGCGTCGCCGGGACGCTGGAGATCGAGTCCGAGCCGGGCGCGGGCACCGCGATCTCCGCGAGCGTCCCCGCCGTCCCGATGGGGGACGCCGGATGACCGGCGGCGCGATCACCCTGCTCATCGCCGACGACCACCCCGTGGTGCGGGACGGGCTGCGCGGCATGTTCACCGGGGAGCCCGGCTTCGAGGTGCTCGCCGAGGCCGCCGACGGCGCCGAGGCGGTGCGGCTCGCCGAGGCCCTCCGCCCGGACGTCGTGCTGATGGACCTGCGGATGCCCGGCACCGACGGCGTCACCGCCATCACCCGGATGGCCGAGCGCGGCCTGCCCGCCCGGGTGCTGGTGCTGACCACCTACGACACCGACAGCGACGTGCTGCCCGCGATCGAGGCGGGCGCCACCGGCTACCTGCTCAAGGACGCGCTGCGGGACGAGCTGTTCCGCGCGGTCCGCGCCGCCGCCCGCGGCGAGTCCGTGCTGTCGCCGTCGGTGGCGGCGCGGCTGATGAGCCGGATGCGCGCCGCCGCCGCCCGTCCCGCCGAGCCGCGCGGCGAGGAGCCGCTCAGCCCCCGCGAGCTGGAGGTCCTCGGCCTGGTCGCGCGCGGCAGCACCAACCGGGAGGCCGCCGCCCGGCTGTTCATCAGCGAGGCCACGGTGAAGACCCACCTGCTGCACATCTACGGCAAGCTCGGCGTGAACGACCGCGCCGCCGCGGTCGCCGCGGCGTTCGACCGCGGCCTGCTCCAGCCCGGTTCCGCGTCCTCCTGAGCAGGCCGCTCGGTATAGCGGGCCCTCCTGAGCGTGTTGCCCCCGGCAGCGGGCCCTCCCGAGCGGGCCGCTCAGGGCAGCGGCGACACCGTCCACCCGTGCCGGATCCTGCAGGCGCGCGCCGCCTCCGCGGACGGTGCGCCCGCCACCAGCACGCGGAGCCCGCGCGCCGGGACCGCGCCGTGGTCGAACGCCAGCGCCCGCAGCTTCGCGGGGCCGACGACGAGGGCGGTGGCCCCGTACCGCAGGATCGCCTCCAGCAGGTCGCGGGCGCCCGGCTCCGGCACCCCGGCGAACGCGGCGCCCTGGACGAGGCACAGGTCGATGAGCCCGACCCACGTCCGCACCGGCACGTCCGCACCGCAGCAGACCAGGACGTCGTCCTCCCCGAGCGCGACGGCGCCGGCCAGCCGGTAGAGGTCCGCGAGGCGGTCGGCATGCGTGACGTCCTCGCGCGGGCCCGTCAGCCGCAGCGCCGCGTCGCGCAGCGGATCGGGGGACGGCGCCTCGCCGGACCCGGCGCCCGCCTCCAGCAGCCGCCCGAACGGGGTGGCGCCCGGCACGTCCCCGAACGCGAAGACCTGCCGCACGTACGAGTCGTCCGCCGCGGCCATCGACCGGGCGGCGGTCTCCTCCCCCGTCATCAGGAACCGCGCTCCCGCCTCGTTCATCATCGCGGCGAGCTCGTCCGCGGGCGCGTGCGGCGGCAGCGGCGCGGGCACGGCTCCGGCCGCGGCGGCCGCGTGCACGGCGAGCGCCAGGTCGCAGGCGTCCGCGAGGTGGATCGCGCCGACGTCGCCGCCGCGCACCCCGTGCCGCCGGAGCCCCCGCGCCGCCGCGGGCACCGCCTCCGCGAACCGGGCGCGGCCGAGCGTCCGCCCCCGGTCGACGACCGCCGTCCGGCCGCCGCCGCCCATCGCCGCCAGCACCGCCCGCGTCACCGTCGCGTCGGCGACGCCCACCGCGCCGGTCTCTCCGTCCAGCATGCGGCGACCGTATGCCCGGCCCCGGCGCCGCCACATCCGAAGACCTATGTAGACACATGTGTAGCCGCCGCAGGCCCACGTGCGGCCGCCCGGGTGGATCACGGGCGGCGACCGAGGCCGGCGCGGTCGAGGAGCGCCCGGCGCCGGACGCTCCCGCCCGCGTCGCGGGGGATCTCCTCGACCAGGTGCACGGCGACGACCCCGCGGCGCCCGGCGAGGTGGGTGTCGAGGTAGGCGAGCAGGTCGTCGACGGAGGTCTCGTCGGTGACGACGGCGAAGGCGTGCGGCGCCAGGCCGAGGTCCTCGTCGGGGACGGGCGCGACGGCGGCGTCGGACACCGCGGGATGCGCGGCGAGCACCGCCTCGGGTTCGCCGGGCGGCTCGGGCCGGGCGCGCCCCACCCGGCCGAGCACGAACACGCGGCCGTGGTCGTCGGCGAACGCCGAGTCGCCGGTCGGCAGCCAGCGGGCGGGGACGGCGGCGGTCCGGGTCACCGGCAACCGCACGCACAGTTCGCCCGGCTGGTAGGACGGCTGGCCGGCGCCGGTCCGCGGATGGACGACGCGCCACTTCACGCCGGGCAGGCCGCGCCCGACGGAGTCCAGCGTGCCCTCCTCGGCGGCGCGCAGGTTGAGGTGCGTGATGCCGGCGGCCTCGGCGATCCCGTACGCCTGCCTGACCGGGCAGCCGAGCCGGGCCGCGGCGGCGCGCGCGTCCTCGGCGGCGAGCGGCCCGCCCGCGGTGACGACGGCGCGCAGCGTCCGCAGGTCGTAGCGGCCGACCGTGCGATCGCGGCCGAGCGCCTCGACCAGGGGCGGCGGCAGCACCGCCACGGTGGCGCGCCACCGCTGCAGCGCGCGCAGCAGGTCGTGGCGGCCGCCGGTGAAGGCGACGACCGCGGCGCCGAGCCGCAGGCCCGGGTTGAGGACGCCGTTCAGGCCGAGGACTCCGGTGAGCGGCAGCGCGGTCAGCACGGTGTCGGCGGAGCCGACCATGCCGGCCTCGGCGACCCGCACCAGCCCGGCGACCATCTCCGCATGGGTGAGCCGGACCGTCCGGAGCGGTCCGGACGGACCGCCGGTGCAGGCGACGAGTGCGAGGTCGCGGGCCGGGTCGACGGGGACCACCGGCGCCGCGGCACCGGTGAGCAGCGCCGAGAACGGCTCCGTGCCCGGTTCCGCGCCGAAGCAGAACAGCCGCCGGTCCCGTCCCCGGACGCCGCCTGCGAGCCCCGGCCAGGTGATCGCCGTCCGGGCTCCGGCGGACTCCAGCAGCCGCGCGATCTCGGCGGCGGGCAGCCCGCCCACGGGGAACGGGACGGCGCCGGCGGCGGTGACCGCGTGCAGCGCGAGGGCGAACTCGGGGCCGCCCGGCAGGTGCAGGCCCACCACGTCGCCCGGCCGGATCCCCTCCCGCACGAGCCCGGCCGCGGCCGCGTCCGTGCGCGCGGCCAGCTCGCCGTACGTCAGCGACCGGCCGGACGACGCGTCGGCCACGGCGGGCCGCGCGGACTTCTCCGGTCCGGAACCGGCCCCGCCGAGCACGGCCCGCGTCACGGTCGCACCGGGGTACGCGGAGGCCGCGTCCACACCCTGGGAGATCATGCGCCGACGCTATGGTGGACGCCGCGTCAGCACATGCACCGGACTACGCAGGCATGGTCGTATTCGGCACCTCCGCACCGCTCCGCGATGTGTACACACCCCTCAGTCCTCGGCGGAGAGGGTCTCCACGACCCATGCGGCGATCTGCGCGCGGGACGAGTAGCCCAGCTTGGTCAGGATGTTCGTCACGTGCCGCGCGACGGTCGCCGGGCTGATCACCAGCTCGTCCGCGATCCCGCGGTTGGTCAGCCCGCGCGCCACGAGCCGTGCGATCTCCCGCTCCCGCCCCGTCAGCGTGCTCGGCGGCGTGAACGGCCGAGCACGTCCCTCCAACGCCCGCCCCTCCAACGCCCGGCCCCCACCCGGGCCGCTCCACGGACGCGCATGCCGCGCCTCGCCTCCTTGCTCCCCGCCCAGAAGGTCCCGGCCGGCTTCCCGCTCCCCGACGGCGCCCGGCCCACGTCCGTCCGGGACCCGCCCCGCCTCTTCCGCCCCCCGCCACACCCCTGACCGCTCACCAGCCGCCGTCTCACGGCCGGCGCCGCCCCGGCCTGCACCCACCTCCGGTTCGCCCCCACTCCACGCCGCTGCTCCTCGCACTCCCGACCGCATCGCCGACCCTGGCGGCGCGTCCTCCTCCACGCTCGACGCTCGTCCGCCGGTCTCCTGCCGGCCACTCCGGACTCGAGGCCCGCTCTGCTCCTGCCGGCCAGGTTCCCGGGCCCCGACCGCGCCCGGACCCGGCTCGTCCTCGAACGGCATCGCCGCCGCTTCCCGCGACGCGCATGCCCGCCCGGAACCCGGCACTCGTCGTCCGGCATCCTGCGCGCCCGGCTGCGGTACCTGCTTCGCGCTCGGCTCCCGTTCGCCCTCGAACCACGTCACCACCGGCCCTTGTGACGCGTCCGCCGGTTCGTCCTGCGGTCTTCGCCGGTCGGCTTCCCCCAGTCGGCCGGTGGCCGACTCCGGAGCGGCCTCGGAAGGCATCGCGCTTCCTGGAGGCTGCGTTGCGCGTGCGGGGTCGCCGCCCGGCGTGCGCGGGCCGGCCTCCCCCGCCCGAGTAAGAGGCATCTCTCGTCGGGCGGGCTCGCCCGAAGGCGATTGCGCCGCAGCCAGCGGCTCGGCGCCCGGCTCCCTGCCGGCGCTTTCCCGGTTGCGCCGTGCGCTCGACTCCCGTTCCTCGCCGGGATGAGGCGAGCGCTGAAGTGCCCCTGTCCGCCCGCCGCTCGGCGGCCGAGAGGCGGCTTCGGAAGCCCGCCCCGGGTCAAGAGCCCGCCCCGGGCCGAGCCCCTGCCCCGATTCGAGGGCCTGCCCCGGGCCGGGACCCTGCCCCGGGTCAAGAGCCCGTCCCGGATCAACGGCCTGCGCTGGGTCGAGGGCCTGTCCCGGATCAAGAGCCTGCCCCGGATCAAGAGCCTGTCCCGGATCAAGCGCCTGCCCCGGATCAACGGCCTGCTCTGGGGCGGGGGCCTGCGCTGGGGCGGGGGCCCGGGGCGCGTCCGGGTCGTGTTTCGTCGTTGATTCTCGGGTGGGACGGGGCGTCGGGTGTTCCCGGGTGAGCGGTCCCGGGGGCCGGGTCTGCTCTCGGCGAGGGGCGCGCGGCTGGTCTGGGACGGGGCGCGGTTCGGGGGGTGCGGCTTCTTGGCTGGAGCGCGGGGAGGGGACGGAGGCCGGTCCGGTGGTGGACGGGACGTTGCGGGCGTGCAGGGCGTAGTCGACCGCGTCGTCGGGGGACATCGCGCGGCCCTCGCCCCAGAACTGGGCGACGAGGGGCTCGCCGAGGCGGCGGCGGATCGGTTCCAGCATCCGTTCGCGGCGGGCGCCGGCGGCGGGGTGGCGGCCGGTGGCCTCGCGGAGCGCCGCCGCGGCGCCGGCGAGCATCACCGCGCCGCGCGCGTCGCCCTCGACGGCGACCAGTTCGGCGAACGTCTCCAGGGCGCGGGCGACGTCGAGGCGGATGCCGGACGAACGGCTCAGCGACAGGCTCTCCGCCAGCGCCTCCCGGGCGGACGCCGGGTCCCCCTGCTCCAGCGCGACCCGGCCGATGCCGGCGAGCGCCCGCGCCATCTCCGGCCGCGCCCCGATCTCCGCCAGGATCGGCAGGACGTCGGCGTAGTGGGCGCGGGCCGCGCCGGGGTCGCCGCGGAGCTCGGCCAGCCGGCCGAGGCCGATGATGGCGTGCGCGGCGCCCCAGAGCTGCCCGATCTCCCGCATCAGCCTCGCGCCCGCGTCCAGGTGCTCGCGTGCCTCGCGGAGGCGGACCCGGCGGATCAGCAGGTAGCCGCGGGTGATCCGGGCATAGGCGCGGACCCAGTCCCGGCCGGGCCCCGCGGCGATCGCGTCGGCCTCGTCCAGCCGCGCCGCGGCGTCCTCGAACCGGCCCGCGCGGGCGAGCGACTCGGCCAGCGTGACCAGGGCGGACGCCGTCGTGAACGGGTCGCCGGCGGCCCGGCAGGGGTCGAGGGCCTCCTCGGCGTACCGGGCGGCCTGGGCGAAGTCGCGGCCGCCGACGGCCAGCTGCGCGCGTCCCGCGAGCGCCGCGCCCAGGGTGCGCGGGTCGGCGCCGTGCGAGCGGGCGAGGAACCGGTCCGTCCAGCCGGCCCATTCGGCGACGCGTCCGCGGACGATCCAGAAGGTGCGCAGCGCGGTGCACAGCCGCAGGCCCTCGCCGATGTCGCCGCGGTCCAGCGACCAGCCGAGCGCGGCCTGGACGTTCCCGAGCTCGGCGTCGTACCGGCGGAACAGCGCGACCCGGTCGGCCCACGCACCGGGCACCTCCGCCACCCCGAGCCTTCCGTCGTGCTCGGCGGCCTCCAGCACCGCGTCGCGGTGCCGGGTCCGGAACCCGGCGTCCTCGCCCGCCTCCGCGAGGCGTTCGGCGGCGTACTCCCGGATGCTGTCGAGCTGGCGGAACCGGACCTGCCCCGCCAGCTCCCCCACGACGGCCACCAGGGACTTGTCGACCAGCGCGGTCAGCAGGTCCAGGACGTCCTCGGCGGGGAGCGCGGCGTCCGCGCAGACGTGCTCGGCCTGCTCGAGGGTCCAGCCGGCGAACACCGACAGCCGGCGCAGCAGCGTCCGCTCCCGCACGTCGAGCAGGTCGTGGCTCCAGTCGATCGCCGCGCGCAGCGTCCGCTGCCGGGGCGGCGCGGTCCGGTCGCCGGCGCTGAGCAGCCGGAACCGGTCGGCGAGGCGGCCGGCCATCTGCTCGACCGACAGCACCCGGACGCGCGCGGCGGCCAGTTCCAGCGCCAGCGGCATGCCGTCCAGCGCCCGCGTGACCTCCTCGACGCCGCCGGTGACGTCGAAGCCGGGCCGGGCGGCGCGGGCCCGGTCGGCGAACAGGCGCACCGCCTCGTGCGGTTCGAGCGGCGGGACCCGCCAGACGTTCTCGCCCGCCATCCGCAGCGGCTCGCGGCTGGTCGCCAGCACCCGCATCCGCGGGCAGCGGGCCAGCAGCAGGCCGGTCAGCTCCGCGCACTCCTCGATGACGTGCTCGCAGTTGTCCAGGACGATCAGGACCGACGGTCCGCGCAGCGCGTCGGCGAGCGTGTCGGCCGTCCGGCGGCCCTCCTCCTCCGCCACGTCCAGCACCGCCGCGACGCGCCGCGCGACCGGTTCGGGCGTGCCGTCGGGGCGGACGCCGGCGAGTTCCACGAGCCAGACGCCGTCGGGGTGGGCGTCCAGCATCGTCCGCGCGACGTGCAGGGCCAGCCGCGTCTTGCCGATGCCGCCGGCTCCGCACAGCGTGACCGACCGCATGCCCTCCAGGAGGCGGCGCAGGTCGGCCACGTCGCGCTCGCGGCCGACGAAGGCGTTGGGTTCGGCGGGGAGGTTCGTCCTCAGAGGAGATCTCGGCTCGGTCATGCCCCTCCTGCCGTGTCCGAAGGGCCCGGCCCGTCGCGCTCCGTGCCCTGGTGCGGCCTGCGGCCCGCGAAGTCCGGGTCGCTCTGTGAGTGTGTCATCGCCCTGCGTGCTCCGTCTGCGGTTTCGGGGGCCCTTTCTCGCGGGCGGTCCCGCCGCCGATTCCACCTTGGGCGCCGCGGGGCCGTACCGTAGTGCGCCGTGTCCACCGCCTCCGACAACGCGGCCGCCAGCCTCGACGACGTGCTGGTCGGCGAGGCCGTGCTGGGCGTGTACCGGCAGATGTTCGCGGCGCTGGCGCGCGACAGCGGCGCCGTGGTGGACGATCCGGAGCTGGTGGACGTCGCCGAGACGCTGCTCGCCGCGTTCGCCGACGCGGGCGAGGACGGGCTGAGCCGGGAGCAGATGCGGTACGTGTGCCGCCGGTACCCGTCCGAGGTGTTCGAGAACCGGCTGCGGGTGCTGAAGGGGCTCGGCGCCGTCCGGGAGGTGTTCCCCAAGCCGAACCAGCTGCGGTACCGGGCGTCGTTCACCAGCGTGGTCGGGCTGATGTTCGTCCGGCGGATGATGCTGGACGGCGGGCAGAGCGAGATGCACCGGCTCCTGGCGCTGGAGCAGCTCAACGTCGCCGACCCGCGGATGACGCCCGAGCAGGCGCGCGACGGCGCGGACGGCCTGGCCCGCGCGTTCCGGCTGTGGAGCGTCGAGCTCGTCACCCTCACCAACGGGACGATCGAGGAGCTGCGGGAGCAGGCGCCGAAGCTGTGGGGCACCGAGGAGATCCTGCTGCGCGCCGAGCGGCTGCACGGGGCGATCCTGCGGCGGTGGCCGCAGCTCGACCGCACCTGCACGGACCTGCGCGCCGCCATCTACGCCTACGGCGACGCGTCGCGGCGCGCGGCCGCGCGCCTGACGGACTCCGCGGGCACGACCCGCAACCTCACCCTGCTTCCGCCCGAGACGTGGCGCACCTTCTCGCGCACCGCCGGCCGCGAGGAGCTCGCGGCCGTCCTGGACGGTTTCGTGTTCGACGCCGCCGCGCCGTGGCACGAGCCGTCCGCGGTGGTGACCGCCGTGGAGGACGGGCCCCGCGCGACCCCGCCCCGGCCGGCGCCGCCGCGGCCGTCCGTGCCCGACACCGGGCTGTCGTCGGAGACCGGCTCCGACATCACCGCGATGGAGCGGCTGCGCGCCATGGCCGAGGAGGTCCTGCGCGGGCGGGACCGGGTCGCCGTGCACGACGTCCTCGCGCAGGACTGGGTGACCGCGCGCCGGACGCTGGCCGACCTGTCGTCGGCCCACCTGCACCCGGAGCTCCCGTACCGGCTCGTCTGGTCGGACGGCCTGGACGTGCGCCCGGACGGGGCGCCCACCTGGGTGACGCCCGGATGGTTCGAGAGGACGTGACCGTGGACCCGCAGGTTCTCGCGCGGGCCCGCGCCCGCGTGCTCGGCGCCACGTCGGTCGCGGCGGCCGATCCCGTCCCGGCGGGCACGGCCGCGGCCACGGACGGCGACCGGGTGTGGCTGCTGCCGGTCTGGCCGGACGGCGCCACGCCCGCGCTCCTGGAGGAGTACCAGACCGCGCCCATGCCGCTGGACCGCGCGGGCCAGGCGCGCCGCGTCCTCGCCGCCGCGCTGCGGTGCTGCTGGACGCGGCTGGACGACGCTCCGTGGCCGGGCGCGCCGGCCACGGTCGCGGCCGTCCTGGAGGTCTACGCGGACATGTCCCGTGGGGACGCGGACCTGGCGCGCCGGTGGGCCACCGGCGAGCTGCGCCGCCTGGCCGACACCGGGTGGCTCCTCCTGGACGAGGGCACCGCCGCGAAGGGCGGTACCGTCCGTCCCGGTCCGCGGGTCTCCCTGTGGGCGGAGCACACGCTGTCGTCGCTGCGCTCCCTCCTGCACCGCCTGCCCGAACCGCCGCCGCCTCCCGCGGAGTCGCACGCCCAGGACCCGCTCGACGGGCCTCCGGCCGTTCCGTCCCCCCGTCCGTCCGAACCGGCCGCCGGCGAGGCGCCGGCGTCGGCCGCGGAGCCTTCGGGGCCGGGTAGTGCGGGTGGTGAACGTGCGTCATCCGCGCCTCCTGCGGTGTTCAGGTCGCCTTCCGTGAACGAGCCTGCCGCGCCCCCGGCACCGGCGGCGGAGAAATCTCTTCCTGTGGATAACCTGCCGCCGGCGGGCCCCGGCGAGGCCGAGCCGGACCCGGAGGACGGCCCCCGGCCCGCACGCGAGGGCGGGTCGCGCGAGGAAGGTCCGGGGAGCGGCGGTGAGTGAGCTGTTCGAGGGCCTGCTGCGGAGCTATGACGAGCGGCGGCGGGCGGAGCTGGTCGCGGCGTACATGGCGGTGGAGCATGCCGCGGAGCCCGTGCCGGAGGTGCGGTTCCCGGCGCTGCGGGAGCCGGCGCTGCGGCGGACGGTCGAGGAGATGCTGGCGCTGAGCGGCCGGACGCTGGTCCGCTCGGAGCAGACGTCGTGGATCTCGGGATACCGGGACGACGTCGCGGCGGAGCTGGCGAAGGACGAGGAGTGCGTGCCGCCGGTGCGGGAGCGGGCGGTGCTGACGCTGGTGCTGATCCATTCGGTGGCGATCCCGCGGGCGGCGGGGCTGCTGGAGGACGACTCGTGGCTGTCGCCGTACCCGACGCCGGTGGAGGAGCTGAGGCGGCGGACGCAGCTGCCCGTCGGGGAGCTGGACGCGGCGCTGCGGCGGCTGCGGCTGGCCGGGCTGGTGGCGCAGGTGAAGGCGGGCGCCGACCCGGCCGACCCCGCGCAGGCGGGCGGCTTCGTGCCGGGGCCGCAGTTCCACCGGCTGACGCCGGCGGCCCGCAGGCGGCTGCAGGAGGAGCTGATCCTGGCCGCGGGGCCGGACTCGCCGCTGGCGGCGGCGATCCGGGCGCGGCGGCGGGGGCGGGAACGCGAGCAGGGGGAGAGCGAATGACGGCCGTGCTGGAACCGCTGGTGCCGGGGCCCGTCCGGGACGCGGAGAACCTCGTCGGCGACCGGACGCTGGTGGCGGTGCAGGCGGTGAACATCTCGCGGCTGTCGACGCATCCGGTGCCGACCGTCCCGGGCACGCTGATCGTGGTGGCGGGGCAGGGCCCGAAGGACTCCAACGGGGCGGGCAAGTCGTCGTTCATCGCGGCGATCACGGCGCTGCTGGGCGACGAGCAGTGGCGGTTCGCGTCGGGTGCGCGGGCGGTGGCGGAGCTGCTGTTCAACGCGGAGCTGGCGGCGCAGGGCGACAGCCAGTGGGCGAGCGCGGACCACGGGTACATCGTGGGCGTCTTCGACTACGCCGACGCGGCCGACCCGGACGGCCGGAACGACGGCGAGGACGGGCGAGACGAGGACGGGGACGGCGACCGCGAGACCGCGCTGACCGTGTGGCTGCGGGTGAACGTGGACGCGCCGCATCTGGAGATCCGCTGGCAGGAGGGCGTGTACCTCGCGTCGGCGCCGTCGGAGGCGGGACGGGTCGCGCTCGCGGACCGGCTGTGGGCGAGCCTGCCGCGCAGCGCCGGCCGCCGCGACCTGGTGGCGAAGGACCTGAGCCGCGTCCTGTACGGCGGCCAGGTGCGGTGCGTGTCGTTCCTGTCGACGTCGGTGCGCTCGAAGGTCGCGACGAACCTGCTGTCGCAGCCGCTGAACGAGATCAGCCCGGAGCGGATCTTCAGCGCGATCGCGGCGCTGACCGGGCTGGACCGGGAGCTGGAGGCCGAGCGGAAGTCGCGGGCGGAGGAGCACCGGGAGCGGGCGAAGGCGGCGGAGGCGGCGGACCGGCTCGCGGAGTGGGAGCGCGAGGCGGCGGCGCTGCTGAAGACGTTCGACCGGCGCGACCGGGCGCGCGAGGAGGTCGCGGCGGCGCTGCGGCACTGGCGGACGCGGCAGGCGCGGCTGCTCGCGGACGCGGCCGAGGCCGACGCGGCGCTCGCCGCCGAGCAGGAGGGGCTGCGGGCCGAGGCGGAGGAGCTGGCCGCGGCGGCGAAGGCGGCGGAGCGGGAGATCGAGCAGCTCACCGGCGGCGCGCTGGACGCGCGGCTCGGCGAGGCGGGCGCCGCGCTCGCCGAGCTGAAGGGGCAGGCCGACAAGCTCGGCGCGGACAAGGCGGTCGCCCGCAACCGGCTGGAGGAGCTGCGGCGGCAGGTGTCGGCGCTGGAGGACCGGCGGCGGGAGGCCGACGGGCGGGACGGCGCCGCCGCGAAGGCGGAGCTGGCCGACGCGGAGGCGCGCCGTGACGAGGCGCAGCAGGAGTTCGGGATGGCGCGCGGCTCCATCGCGCGGGCGGAGCGGTCGCTGGTGGAGGCGGAGGCGGGCGAGAGCAGCGCGCCCGCGCAGATCCGGGCGCTGGCCGCCGCCGGGATCGCGGCGGTGGGGCTGCTGGACGCGGTGGAGCTGGCGGAGGACGTCCGTGACCGGTGGGAGGCCGCGCTGTGGCCGTACCGGGAGGCCGTCGTGGTCGGGACGTCCGATCTGGACGCGGCGGCGGACGCGCTGAAGGGCCTGCCCGGCTCGATGATCGTCCCGGCGGACGGTGACCTGAACCCGGGCGGCGAGCCGGTGCCGGGACATCCCGGGGGCGTCCGGTGCGCGCTGCCGCTGACGCGCTTCTTCGGCGCCTTCGACGGCGACGGGAAGGGCGTCGTGATCGTCGGCGGGTTCCCCGAGCCGGTGACGGGGCGGGTGGCGCGCGTGCAGGCGGCGCGGGCCGCGTTGGAGGCGGCCAAGGAGGCGCTGGAGAGCGCGCGGCAGGCGACGTCCGACGCCGCCGCCGACGTGGCGCGTGCGGGCCGCCGCCTCGCGGGCGCGCGGGCGGCGGACGAGCTGGACGCCGTGCACGAGCGCATGGCGGAGTTGCGGGCGCAGCTGGAGGAGCTGGCGGGCAGCGAGTCGAAGCTCGGCCCCCGGCTGGGGTCGGCGGAGCAGGCCGTGCGGCGGCTCCAGGCGAAGGCGGACACGCGCGCGCTGGAGGTGGACCGGCTGCGCGGACGCAAGGAGGCGCACGACCGGGACCGCGACCGGGTGCGGCGCAAGGCCGCGGAGCTGGCGGACAAGCGCGCGGCGCTCGGCCTGGAGGAGCTTGAGAAGGAGTGGGGCGGGTCCCGGGACGGCGCCGCCGAGTGGCTGTCCGGCCTCGGCGACGACGAGGCGACGTGGACGCCCGCCGAGTGGTGGCACACCGCCGAGAAGCACCTGGCGGAGGCGCTGCGGCGCGTCTTCCCCGACGGCCCGTCCGATGAGGACATGCCGGAGGAGACGCGGTTCCTGCTGCGGGAGCGCGCCGAGGGCGAGGGCCGCCGCACCGACCGCGAGCAGGCCACGTTCCTGCGGCTGGCGAAGTCGCTGGAGGGCTATCTGCGCCGCCAGGAGGACTACGAGAAGCACCAGCGGCGGCAGATCGAGGTGCAGCTGTCCGGGCGCCGCGCCGACCTGGAGAAGGCGCGCAAGGGCGCGACGGAGGCGGCGGGCGCCGCGGAGGCGCACCGGACGGCGCTGACGGCGGCGATCCGGGCGCGGCTCCAGCGGGTGTCGGAGGAGTTCGAGAAGCTGGACGTGACGTACGGCGGGTACGGCTCGACGCTGGAGTTCCCGACGCCGGAGCAGCCGGGCGATCCGGAGCGGGAGTGGCGCTGGCGGGTGACGCCGAAGTGGCGGCGCTCGGACGGCCAGCGGTACGTCCCGTACAACCGGCGCGCGAACACCGCGCTGATGGACGAGAAGGCGGTCAAGCTGGTGTGCGCGGCGGCGCTGGCCAGTTCCGGCGGCGGTCGGCTGTGCCTGGTGCTGGACGAGCTGGGCCGCAACCTGGGCAAGGAGCACCGCAAGGAGGCCGTGGCGCTGTTCCGCAAGATCGGCGAGACGCACGGCATCACGGTGATCGGCGCGCTGCAGGACGACATGGAGCCGTACGCGATCGACGCGTGCGGGCAGTACGTGAAGCTGCGCCGCTCGTCGGACACGATGCCGTACAACGAGCCGCCGGTCGTCGTCGGGTACGACGAGCACGAGCCGCGGGTCCGGAAGCTGGCGGAGGCGGTCACCCGGGCGCGGGCCCACGTGGCCGGCCCGACCGGCGTCACCGGCGCGACCGGCGCGACCACCGAGGCGCCGTAAATCATGTGAAGGCGGCGGGCGAATTCGGAAGGATGCCCGGCATGCGTGCTGACGAGCTCCTGACCGAGATCGAACCGCTGCCGTTCGGGGAGCGCTGCCGCCGCCTGGCGGACCTGCGCCGGCGGGCCGGCACGCCGGAGCCGGCGGCGCTGCTCGGCGAGCTGGCGGGCGGCGGCCACTACGAGCGGTCGGTGGCGCTGTTCGTCGCGTCGGCCGTGCGGGACGAGGCGTCGCTCGCGCACATCGCCCGCGCCATGGGCGACGCCGACGCGGAGCTGGCGTGCCGGGCGATCCGGCTGTACGTCTTGCACGGGAACGGCCCGGAGCCGTTCCTCGCCGGGCTCGGCGACGCGCCCGCGGCGATCCGCTCGGAGATCTACGACGCCGTCCGCAGGCGGCGCCGCGCGGACCTGGCGGACGCGCTCGTCGGGCCGGTCGCGGACCGCTGGGGCGTGGAGGAGGCCGCCGCGCTGCTGCCCGCCTGCAGCCCGCCGGTGGCGGCCGAGCGGATCGACGCGTTCGCGCGCGCCGTCCCGAACTGGGCGTCGCTCGGCGGCGCGCATCCCGGCGTCGTCCTGGACCATGCGGAGCGGCGGCTCGCGGAGGCGGCTGACTGGCTGCGCGCGGGGCTGTGGGGGCTGTACGGGCCCGGCATCGCGGCGGCGGTGCAGCACGACCCGGGACGCGTCGTCGGTTTGCTGGAGCGGTTCGGCGGCGACCCGGGCCTGCCGTTCGCGCTGGATCCGAAGGCCGGTGTGCTGGTGGAGGCGGAGCCGGTCCGGATGATCCGGCTGCTGACCTCCGAGCGGTACGAGCGCTCGCTGCGCCGGGTGCTGGGGCGCAGGTCCGTCCGGGACCGGCTGGCGGCCCTCGGCGACGGCGACGTGGCGCGGGTGGCGCGGGTCGTCCGCGAGGACGGCCATGCGCTCCGCCTCCTGCTGAAGGCGTTCCCGCCGTCCCGCCGCGAGCGGGTGTTCGACGCGGCGATGGCCGGGGTGGAGCTGTCGGCCGTCGAGCTGGACGAGTCGCTCCTGGACGTCCTGCCGCGCGCGCTCCGGACGCGGGAGGCGCGGCGGATGCTGCGCCTGCGCCGGGTCGCCGAGACGCCCGCGCGCTACTGGAGCATCAGCGCGTTCCTTCCGTACGAGGAGGGCCTGCCGGTCCTGGAGGCGCTGACCCGCCGCCCGGACGCCGACGACCGCGCGACCGGCTACGCGCTGCTCATCGCGTGCGCGGGCCGCAGCCGGGATCCCGAGACGCTGACCGCGACGCTGGAGTCGCTCGTCCGGCTGCGCAACGAGCAGGACCCCGTCCGGTACTCGGCGCTGAACGCGCTCGCGAACGTCCCGGAGGGCCTGCTGCGCGGCGAGCACGCGGCGGCGGTGGCGCGGTTCGCCGACGACGCGCTGGCCGCCCGCGACTGCTCGTACATAACCCGGCAGGCACTCGGGCGGATCGCCGCCGCGTTCTGCCGGCAGGGCGCGATCCGCGACGACGCCGACCTGGTCGTGTTCGGGCTGGAGCTGGTCGAGCGGCTCATCGGCCATGCCGGCGCGGTGTTCCTCGGCCGCCTCGACCGCGCGCTGCGGCACGGCCAGGAGTTCCGGCTCGCCGACACGCTCGCGCCCCACCTCGACGCGGCCGCGCGCCGCGACGACCACCGGCTCGCGCTGGTGCTCGTCCGGGCGCTGGGCCGCCGCGCGCACCACGTCACGCGCCTCCAGGACGCGCTGGAGGCGGCGCTCGACGCGCGCAGCGACGACGTCCTCACGCAGGCCATCGGGCTGTGGCTCGCTCCCCCGGGCACCCGCGCCGACCGCGTCGGGCGGGTCGTCGCGAAGGACCCGTCGGCCGTCGCGGTCCCGGCCGTCCTGGCCGCGATCGCCCGCGAGCGCACCGACCTGCTGCACCTGGTCCTCGGCGGGACGACACCGCCCGGACGGTTCCAGCGCGCGGACGTCACCTACGTCCCGCACATGGCCGCGGCGTGGATGCGGCGGTGGACGTCCCGGCAGCGCGGCGCCTACCTCGGCCTGCTCGCCCGCGTGGCCGGGAACGAGGAGCAGCCGGGCGACGCGCGGGCGAGCGCGATCCGGACCATGGGCACGGTCCCCGGCGTGGACGCGGCCCGGCTGCGCCCCTACCTCGACTCCGGCGACGACCGGATCCGGCGCACCGCGCTGACCGCCGTGGCGTGGACGGCGTCCCCGCAGGGCGTCCTGCCGGATCTGCTCGCGCACGCCGCCACGGACCACGCGCACGTCGCCATGTACGCGATGACCCGTGCGGCCCGGTTCGTCCGGCCGTCGGAGCTGGCGGCGGTCCTGGGACCGGCGCTCCGGGAAGGCAAGATCACCGCGCGCAAGGAGGCGCTGCGGATCCTGCTGCACAACCGGGTGCCGGACGCCCTGGACCTGGTCGCCTCCGCCTGGGACGACCCCGGCCAGCACCGGGACGTCCGCGCCGCGATCGCCTCGGCGGTCCGCCCGTACCTGGCCGACCCGGTGGCGCGGCGGATCCTGGGCGAGGCCGCGGACGGCCCGCGCGACCTGGCCCGCCAGGTGCTGGGAACGCCGCCGCTGGCCGTCGAGGAGCGGTTCCGCGGCTTCTACGCCTCGCTGGTCCTGCGGGTGGCGGGCTCCGACGACACCGAGGCGCGCGCCGCCGCGCTGCCGAACGTCCCCCAGTGGGCGCAGTGGGCGCCGGACGCTCCGGCGGTACTGGCCGGTCTCGTCACCGACCTCGCCGTGACCGAGGGCTGGAAGCCCGCCCTGGACGCCCTGGTCGGCTGCGTCGTCGCCGGTTACGGCGCGGCGGAACTCGGCGCGGCCGCGGCCCGCCTGGCGGCCGCGCCCGACGAGCCGAGCGCCGGAGCCGAACGGGACCTGCCCGCGTTCCAGCGGCTGGCGGCGCTGGCCGGCGCGGTGCGCGCCGCCGCGGACCGCGACCGCGACCGGGCCGGGCGGGCCGTCGCCGCCCTGGACGGCCTCCTCCCCGGCGACCTCGCCCGCGAACTGGCCGCCGCGACCCTGCGCTGGGACGCCCCCGGCACGGCCGCCGCGCTGGACGCCCTCGCGGACGGGTGCGCCGGCGGGGTCCTCGCGGCCCGGGAGGTCGCCGAGGCCCTCGTCCCGTGGGCGGACGAGACGTGGATCGACTACCCGGAGTACGTCTCCGTCCCCGCCGGCACGCCCGAGCCCGAAGCGGTCCTCCCCCACGCGGAACGGCTGGCCGGACGCGGCGACCTCGCGGGCGGGCTGTTCGCCGCCGCGCTCACCGGCGCCCACGCCCCCCGCGCGGGCTGGCCCGCCTCGTGGCGCTCGGTGCTCCGCGCCCTGCGCGCCCACCCGCACCCGGACGTGGCGTTCACCGCGAGAGGCATCCTCACCGCGCGGGAGTGACCAACCTTCCGGCGGTATGCCGCGTCACAATGGTGGACCGATCGGGACGAACCCAAGGGGTGGCCGGTGACGCAGTGGCGGGTTTCGGGATTCGAGGAGGTGCGCGAGCTCGGCCGCGGCGCCCAGGGACGGGTGGCGCTGGCCCGGCACGGCGGGACCGGTGCGCCCGTCGCCATCAAGTACCTGCCCGCCGACGCCGATCCGCGCGCCAGGGACGCCTTCCGCAACGAGGCCCGGATGCTCGGCCGGGTCGACGACCCGCACGTGGCGCGGCTCTACCGGCTCGTCGAGACCGAGGACGGCACCGCGCTGATCATGGAGGCGGTCGAGGGCGTCTCCCTGAAGCGGGTCCTGGCCGAGCACGGCGCCCTCGCCCCCGAGGCGGCGCTGCTGGTCCTGAAGGGGTCGCTGCGCGGGCTCGCCGCCGCGCACGCCGCGGGGGTCGTGCACCGCGACTACAAGCCCGCCAACGTCGTCGTCCGCGCGGACGGCCTCAGCAAGCTCATCGACTTCGGCATCGCCGTGTGGACGGGCGAGGGCGACCGGTCGGGCACCCCCGCCTACATGGCGCCCGAGCAGTGGCGCGGCGAACCCGCCACCCCGGCCACCGACGTCTACGCCGCCACGTGCGTCTTCTACGAGTGCGTCGCCGGTGAGCGGCCCTACCGCGCGGACGACCGGGTCGCGCTGATGGGGCAGCACGCGAACGCGCCCGTCCCGGCGGAGAAGGTCCCCGAGCCGCTGCGCGCGCTGGTGCTGCAGGGGATGGCCAAGGACGCCGCGTACCGCCCGCCGAGCGCCGCCCACTTCGCCGGCGAGCTCGACCGCATCGCCGTCCGGGCGTACGGCCCGGACTGGGAGCAGCGGGGGGTGCGCGCCCTGGCCATCGCGGCCACCGCCCTCGCCGCGCTGTTCCCGCTCGCCGCCGCGGGCCTGCTGCCCGGCGGTGCGGGCGCGGCGGGCGCCGGTACGGCGGGGGCGGCGGGCGCGGCGGGGACGAGCGGGGCCGCGACGGGCTCGGGCGGGCTCCTGTCGGCGGTCGGCACCAAGGCGGGCGTCGCGATCGCGGGCGCCGCCGTCGCCGGCACCGCCGCGGTCGGCGTCGGGGTCTACGCCGCGACCCGCCCCGACCGCGACCGGCACACCCCCGTCGCGGCCGCGGCGACGGCCACGCCGACGCCGTCCGGGCAGCGGATGTCGTTCGGCACGTTCACCCTCACGACCCCGGTGGACTGGAGGCTCTCGCCGCTGACCGACCTGCCGGGCCGCCCCAAGGGCGACTACTGGGTGAACTCCCCTGGCGAGTGCTCCCCGTCCACGATCGGCGCCCGGAAGGACAAGAACCGGAAGGCCTACGACAACAACTGCCCCGGCTTCGTGGTGATCGGCGAACCGTGGCGCAACGACCAGCAGAACGGCTGGAGCGGCTTCAGCCCCAATCGCCCCTGGGGGCCGGAGACCGAGGCCGTGCGGACCTGCCCGCACCGGGGCGACCTCAACGGCATCGGCACCGAGGCCGACCGGGCCAAGCCGGTCCGCACGGGCACCGCGAAGGTCGGGACGCGGACGGCCCAGTACCGCGAGTGGCGCATCCACTGCCTCGTCCTGCAGGGCGCCGACCAGTTCAAGCCCACGAGCGTGACCTACGTCCAGCGGTTCTGGTACCTGACGGAGCCGCGCCTCCTCATCCTCGACGAGTTCGGCACCCCGGACCTCGACAAGATCCTCGCGAAAGCGACCTGGACCTGACGGGAGGGACACCCCATGGCGGAGTGGCGGGTGCCCGGGTTCGACGAGGTGCGGGAGCTGGGACGGGGCGCGCAGGGCCGGGTCGTGCTGGCGCGGCACGCGGACCGCGGCACACCGGTCGCGATCAAGTACCTCGCGGCCGGCGCCGATCCGGAGGCGCGGGACCGGTTCCGCGACGAGGCGCGGATGCTCGGCCGGGTCGACGACCCCCATGTGGCCCGGCTCTACCGGCTCGTCGAGAACGGCGACGACCTCGCCATCGTGATGGAGGCGGTGGACGGCGTCCCGTTCCGGGAGATCCTGCGCAGGTACGGGGCGCTGGAGCCGGAGGCGGCGCTCAGCGCGCTGAAGGGGTCGCTCCTCGGGCTCGCCGCGGCGCACGCCGCCGGGGTCGTCCACCGCGACTACAAGCCCGCGAACGTGATCGTCCCGGCGGACGGCCGCAGCCGGCTCGTCGACTTCGGCATCGCCGTCGTGGCGGGCGGCGCCTCCGCCGCGGGGACGCCGCTGTACATGGCGCCGGAGCAGTGGCGCGGCGAGCCCGCCACGCCCGCGACCGACGTGTACGCGGCGACGTGCGTCTTCTACGAGGCCCTGACCGGCCGCCGCCCGTACGGCGGGGACCGCGCGTCGATCATGGCGGGCCATCTCGGCGGCCCCGTGCCGGCCGAGCACGTCCCGGAGCCGCTGCGCCCGCTCGTCGCGCGCGGCATGGCCAAGGACCCGGCGGACCGCCCGGTCAGCGCGTCGGCGTTCGTCGGGCAGCTCGACGAGGTGGCGGGCGGCGCGTACGGGCCGGACTGGGAGTCGCGGGGCGTCCGCGCCCTGGCGGGCGCAGCCGTCGCGCTCGCCGCGCTGTTCCCGCTGGCCGCCGCCGGCCTCGTCCCGGCCGGTGCCGCGGGCGCGGGCGCCGCGGCCGGAGCCGGGACGGCGGGAGCCGCGGCGGGATCCGGCGGAGTGCTCGCGGCCGTCGGCACCAAGGCGGCCGTGGCCGTCGCCGCCACGGCCGTCGCCGGCACCACGATCGGCGGAGCCGCCGCCTACCGCGCCGCCCAGCCCGACCCGGCGTCCCACCACGCCGCCGCGGCGGCCAGTCCCACGCCGTCCGGTGTGCTGCTGCGGATCGGACCGCTGACCGTGCGCGCGCCCGCCTACTGGAAGGCGCATCTGGTCCCGTACATGCCGTCCGAGGCGCACCTTGGGGGCAAGCCCGACAGCTACTTCGTGAGCGCCTGGACGAAGTGCGGGAAGAGCCATTCGCTCGAAGCGTCGCTCGCCGCCAGCCAGACCTGGTGCCCGGGCTTCCACCTGTTCGGCCCGAGCCTGCTCACCGATCCCTCGGGGTACATCGCCGGCTCCTACCGCAGGAGCGACACCTACGCCTCGATGTTCACGCAGGACGAGGGGATGAACTGCCCCGACCACGACGAACTGCGCGCCGTCGGCGTGGCGGACGGCGCCGTGAAGACCGCCGACCGGCTCGCGCCCGTCGGCGACCGCAAGGCGGAGTACCGCGAATGGCGCGTCCCCTGCTACACGCGGGACAAGACCAGCCGCGACCCGGACGGGTTCGGTCCCACGCGCCGCACGTCCGTCTCCTACACGGAGCGGCTGTGGTACCTGCCGCAGTCGAAGATCCTGATCGTCGACCAGTGGAGCATCCCCGGCCTCGACCGCGTCCTCGCCGGCGCCACCTGGACCTGACGCGCACGGCGGGCCGTCCGTTCGACGGCCCGCCGTGCGCCGGGATCAGTCGGTCCTGCGGAGGTCGTCGGCGCCCTCCGCCAGTTCCCTCGCGGCGCGCCTGCCCGATCCGGACACGGCGGCGTCCAGCTCGTGCGCGAGCTCCTCCAGTTCCGCGCCGCCCGCCATGAGCGCGGTCAGCTCCTCGCGGGTGATCCCGTCCTTGGTGCGGTAGCCGATCGGGCGGCCCCGGTTGAGGATCAGGAAGCGGTCGCCGACCGGGTAGGCGTGGTGCGGGTTGTGGGTGATGAAGATGACCGCGAGGCCCCGCTCCCGCGCCTGCACGATGTACCGCAGGACGGTCCCCGCCTGCTTCACGCCGAGCGCGGCCGTCGGCTCGTCCAGCACCAGGGCCTTCGCGCCGAAGTAGACGGCGCGGGCGATCGCCACGCACTGCCGCTCGCCGCCGGACAGGGTGCCGATGGGCTGGTCGACGTCGCGCAGGTCGATGCCCATCGCCGCCAGCTCGGCCTTGGCGGTGCGGCGCATGAACGCGATGTCCATGCGGCCGAACCCCTTGCGCTTCTCCGAGCCGAGGAAGAAGTTCCGCCAGACCGGCATCAGCGGGACGACCGCGAGGTCCTGGTAGACGGTCGCGATGCCGCGGTCGAGCGCGTCGCGCGGCGAGGAGAACGCCACCGGTTCGCCCTGCACCTCGTAGGTGCCGAGGTCGTGCCGGTGCAGCCCGGCGACGATCTTGATGAGGGTGGACTTGCCGGCGCCGTTGTCGCCGAGCACGCAGGTCACCTCGCCGGCGGAAGCCTCCAGGTCCACGTCCCGCAGCGCGATGACGTTGCCGTAGTTCTTGCCGACGCCGGCCAGCCTGACCAGCGGCGGCGCCGCCGCGCCCGCCTCCCGCGCCTCCGCCGTCATGTCGACCGCTCCACTCTGCGCCGCACGATCAGGTTGACCACGGTGGCGATGAGCAGCATCGCGCCGAGGAAGAACCGGAACCAGTCCGGGTTCCACTCGGCGTACACGATGCCCTTGTTCACCATGCCGAAGATGAACGCGCCGATCGCCGCGCCGATCGCCGACCCGTAGCCGCCGGTCAGCAGGCAGCCGCCGATGACCGCGCAGATGATGTAGTTGAACTCGTTGCCGACGCCCTCGCCGGACTGGACGGTCGCGAACGCGAACACCAGGTGCATCCCGGAGAACCAGCCGCAGAACGCCACGCCCATGAACAGGCCGATCTTCGTGCGGGCGACGGGGACGCCGACCGCGCGGGCGCTGCCGGCCGCGCCGCCCACCGCGAAGATCCAGTTGCCGGCGCGGGTGCGCAGCAGGATCCAGGTCGCGACCGCGACGAACAGCAGCCACCAGAACACCGTGATCTTGACGTTGACGCCGGCGATGTCGACGTCGGACGCGAACACCTTCCGCGCGCTCTCGAAGCCGTCCATGTCCCGGACGGAGTCGGACGCGACGTTCCCCGTGACCGCCTTCGTCACGCCGAGGTTCGCCCCGGCGAGCATGAAGAAGGTCGCGAGGGTGACGATGAAGCTCGGCAGGCCCGTCCTGATGTAGAGCAGGCCGTTCAGCGCGCCGATCGCCAGCGTCACGGCGAGCGAGATCGCGACGCCGACCCACAGGTTCAGGGTGAGCTGGTAGCTGACCAGCGTCGCGACCAGCGCCGCCGTCGTCACCAGGACCCCGGCGGACAGGTCGAACTCGCCGCCGATCATCAGCAGCGACACCCCGACCGCCATGATCCCGAACGTCGAGCTCGCGTACAGCACCGTCGAGAACGAGTCGGCCTGCAGGAACGCGTCGGCGACCAGCGAGAAGAACACGAACACCGCGACCGCGCCGAGCAGCGCGCCGAACTCGGGCCGGCGCAGCAGCCGCCGCAGGGGCGACTGCCGCGCCAGCCGTTCGTCCGGCACGGCCGCGGGCGGCTCGGCGACCGCCTGCGTCACCGCGTCCCCCGGACGGCGAAGCCCTCCAGCGAGGCGGCGTTGTCCTTGGTGACGATCGCGGGCCCGGTCAGCACCGGACGGCCGCCGCCGAGCACGTTGCCGTTGGTCCTGTAGAGCCACAGCTCGTCCACGGCCTCGTAGCCCTGCAGGTAGGGCTGCTGGTCGACGGCGAACTGGATGTCACCGGACTTGATCGAGGCGATCAGGTCCTTGTTCAGGTCGAACGTGGCGACCTTGGCCTTGCCGCCGGTCTCCTTGACCGAGTCGACGGCGGTCGCGGCGAACGGCGCGCCGAGCGTCAGGATCCCGTCGATGCCCTTGTCCGACTGGAGCTTGGCGGTGATCGACGACTTGACCTGCGGCATGTCGCTGCCCTGCACGTACAGGTTCTGCAGCTGCCCGGAGAAGGTCTTCTTCGCGCCGGCGCAGCGGCTCTCCAGGCCGACGTTGCCCTGCTCGTGCACCACGCACAGCGCCTTCTTCACGCCGATCTTCGCCAGCTGCTCGCCGGCCGCCTCGCCCGCGATCGACTCGTCCTGCCCGAAGTGCGCGAGCGCGCCGAGCTTCGCCGAGTCCTCCGCGCCGGAGTTGATCGACACGACGGGGATCTTCGCGGCCGTGGCGCGGGCCAGGACGTCCTTCATCGCGTCGGGCTTGGCCAGGGTGACGATGATGCCGTCGACCTTCTGGTCGATCGCGGTCTGGACGAGCTGCGCCTGCTTGCCCCCGTCCGGGTCGGCCGAGTAGAGGAACTGGACGTTGTCCTTGGCGGCGGCCGCCTTGGCCCCCTTCTGGACGATGTCCCAGAAGGTGTCGCCGGGCGCCGAGTGGGTGACCATCGCGATCTTCAGCCGGGGGCCGCTCCCGCCGGTCGCCTTCTCCTCGCTCTTCTTGCCGCCGGAGCTGCTGCACGCGCCGAGCGCCAGCGCCCCCGCCAGGGTCAGCGCCGCCAGGCGGGTGACGGGCGCGCGGCCCCTGCCGGGTGCACGGCCTTTGAACGACGTTCGCGCGAACACGCCTTTCATACGGACGCTCTCCGATTCTCCCCCGAGAAAGTGAGCCGGGACAGAGAGTTGATCACAGATGGCGGCGGCGCGACCAGACCTCCTTCTCATAGCGGGCGCGCGCCTCGCGGGTGGAGTCGAGCGCGGAGACCTCGGCGACCGGGACGTCCCACCACGCCTCGCTGCCGGGGGCGTCCGAGAGCGGGTCGGTCTCGATGTGCACCACGGTCGTCCGGTCGCTCTCGCGGGCCCGGCGCAGCGCGTCGCGCAGGTCCGCGGCGCCGGACGCGCGCAGGACGTCGGCGCCGAGGCTGGCGGCGTTGGCGGCGAGGTCGACGGGGAGCCGCTCGCCGTCGAGCCCGGTGCCGGTGCGGGCGCGGTAGCGGGTGCCGAACCGCTGCGCGCCGACCGACTCCGACAGGTTCCCGATCGAGGCGAACCCGTGGTTCTGGACGAGCACCACGACCAGCTTCACGTCCTCGGCGACGGCGGTGGCGAGTTCCTGCGCCATCATCAGGTACGAGCCGTCGCCGACCATGACGAACACCTCGCGGGACGGGTCGGCCATCTTCACGCCGAGGCCGCCGGCGATCTCGTAGCCCATGCAGGAGTAGCCGTACTCGACGTGGTAGCCCTTGGGGTCGCTCGCCCGCCAGAGCTTGTGCAGGTCGCCCGGCATCGACCCGGCCGCGCAGACGACCACGTCGCGGGGGCCGCTCACCTCGTTGACGGCGCCGATGACCTCCGACTGGGCGGGAAGGGGGCGGTCCTGCGGGGCGTACGCCTCGTCCACAGCGGCGTTCCAGCGGGCCATGAGCGCCGTGGTCTCGTGCTTGTAGGCGTCCGGTACGGCGTAGCCGTCGAGGGCGGCGTTCAGGCCCCGGATTCCTTCGCGGGCGTCCGCCACGACCATGGTGCCCGCGAGCTTGGCGGCGTCGAACCGCGCGACGTTGACGTTGACGAACCGGACGCCGGGGTTCTGGAAGAGGCTGTGCGACGCGGTGGTGAAGTCGCTGTAGCGGGTCCCGATGCCGATGACGACGTCGGCTTCGCGCGCCAAGGCGTTCGCGGCGGTCGTGCCGGTCGCGCCTATGGCGCCCACGGAGCTTGCGTGGTTCCAGGGCAGGGCGCCCTTGCCCGCCTGCGTCTCCGCGACGGGAATCCCGGTGCGTTCGGCGAACGCGCGCAGGTCGTCGGTGGCGCCGGAGTAGATGACGCCGCCGCCCGCCACGATGAGCGGGCGTTCCGCCGCTTGGAGGAGCGCACACGCCTCGTCGAGCGCGGCCGGTTCCGGAAGCGCGCGCGGGATGCGCCAGACGCGCCGCGTGAACAGCTCCTCCGGCCAGTCGTACGCCTCCGCTTGGACGTCCTGGGGCAGCGCCAAGGTGACGGCACCGGTTTCCGCAGGGTCGGTGAGGACGCGCATCGCCGCCATCAGGGCGCTGGGGAGCTGCTCGGGGCGGTTGATGCGGTCCCAGTACTTCGACACCGGCTTGAAGCAGTCGTTGACCGACACGTCATGGGACCGCCCGTCCTCCAACTCCTGAAGGACGGGGTTGGCCGGACGGGTCGCGAAGACGTCCCCCGGCAGCAGCAGCACCGGCAGCCGGTTGATCGTCGCCAGCGCCGCACCCGTGACCATGTTGGTGGCGCCCGGCCCGATCGAGGTCGTGCACGCCAGCGCCGACAACCGGTCGTTCATCCGCGCGAAGCCCGACGCGGTGTGCACCATCGCCTGCTCGTTGCGGGCCATGTAGTACGGCATCTCCTCGCCGTACTCCAGCAGCGCCTGCCCGATCCCCGCCACGTTCCCGTGCCCGAAGATCCCGAAGCACCCCGGGAAGAACCGCTGCTCCCGCCCGTCGCGCTCCGACCACTGCGCCGCCAGGAAGCGCACCAGCGCCTGCCCGACCGTGAGCCTCATGACCGTCCCTTCGCCGAGGTGAGCGGCAGCCGCGGATCGACGGCCTGCCCGGACCAGGTGCCGCGGACCCACGCGTGCGCGGGATCGTCGCAGATCCGCCACGCGCGCTCCGGCGACGGCCCGGCCATCACGTTCAGGTAGTACAGGTCGTGGCCCGGCGCCGCCATCGACGGGCCGTGCCAGCCGTGCGGGATCAGCACGACGTCCCCGCCGCGCACCTCCGCCAGCACGTCGATCGGCCGCTCCGGCGTGCCGTAGACGCGCTGGTAGGCCATGCCGCCGTCGCCGGACACCTCGAAGTAGTAGATCTCCTCCAGGACCGCCTCGTCCGGCCCCTCCTCGTCGTGCTTGTGCGGCGGGAACGACGACCAGCAGCCGCCCGGGGTGAGCACCTCGCACGCGATCAGCCTCTCCGCGAACGGGAACCCCTCGGGCGTGCCGAAGTTGTTGACCTGGCGGCTCGCCGGGCCCGCGCCGCGCAGCTCGACGGGGACGTCCTCGGCCGGGCCGTAGCGGGGTTCCAGGCGCGCCTGGCAGCGGGCCGCGGCCAGCGCGAACCGGCCCCGCCCCCGCACCGTCACCCGCGCGTCGCGCGGCACGTACGCGAAGTCGCTGACCCGGCTGAAGACGTCGGCGCGGCCCTCCAGCTCGAACCGCTCGCCGTCGCACTCGACCGCGCACGACCCGGCCAGCGGCAGCACGATCATCTCGAAGTCGCCGGTGCCGAAGGTGTGGCCGCCCGGGTCAGGCAGGTCGAGGACGCGCAGCGCCGTGTGCGCCCAGCCCGCCGACTCCGGCGTCACGACCACCCCGTACGGCCCCTCCGCCGCGGAGCCCGCCGGCAAGTGGTGCCTCATCCGGTCCTCCTCTCCGCCAGCAGCGCGTCCACCTCGGCCTCGGTCGGCATCGCGGCGGAGCAGGCGATGCGGGAGGCGACGATCGCCCCGGCCGCGCCCGCGAACGCGATGACCCGCTCCAGGTCCCAGCCGGCGAGCAGGCCGTGGCATACCGCGCCGCCGAACGCGTCGCCCGCTCCGAGCCCGTTCGCCACGTCCACCTTGACGGCCGGCGCCCGCACCGTCTCCTCGCGCGTCGCGGCGAGCACGCCGTCCGGCCCCATCTTCACGATGGCGAGATCGGGACCGCGGTCGAGGATCGCGCGGGCGGCCGCCTCCGGCTCCCGCTCCCCCACCGCCACCTCGCACTCCTCGAGGTTGCCGACCGCCACCGTCGCGCGTTCCAGGGCCCGGCCCGCCCAGTGCGGCGCCTCCCCCGGGTCGTCCCACAGCATCGGCCGGTAGTCGAGGTCGATGACGGCGTGGCCGGTGTGCGCGCCGAGCGCGAGCAGCGTCGCCTCCCGGCTGGGCTGCTGCGACAGCCCGGTCACCGTCGCCCACACGATGCGAGCCCGCCCGATCGCGTCCAGGTCCAGCTCATGCGGGTGTATCTCCAGGTCGGGGGCCTTCGGATAGCGGTAGAAGTACAGCGGGAAGTCGTCGGGCGGGAAGATCTCGCAGAACGCGAGCGGCGTCGGCAGGCCGGGGACGGACGTGACGAACCGGTCGTCCACCCCGTACTCCTTGAGCGCCTTGTGGACGTACCGGCCGAACGGATCGGCCCCCGTCCGGGTGACGACCGCGGCGCGGCGCCCGTACCGCGCGGCGGCGACCGCGACGTTCGTCGGGCTGCCGCCGAGGTACTTCCCGAACGACTCGACGTCCTCCAGCGGCCTGCCCACCTGGTCCGGGTAGATGTCGACGCTCACCCGCCCCATCGTGACCAGGTCGTGGGGCTCGGTCATGAGGCCGCCTTCGCGAGGTAGTCGAGGCTGCGCCGGACGTCGTCGCAGGGGCCGGCGCCCGCCGCCGGCTCCGTCGTCAGGACGGCGTCCTGCTCCATCACGTACCAGCCTCCGTATCCGGCGCCCTCCAGGGTCGCGATGATGCCGGAGATGTCGACGTCCCCCTCGCCGAGCGGCCGGTAGAGGCCGTCGCGCACCGCGTCGGAGTAGGCCACCTCGCCGCCGAGCACCCGCTCGGCGAGCGCGGCGTCGACGTCCTTGAGATGGACGTGCGCGATCCGCGCGGCGGCGAACCGCGTCAGCCACGCCGGGTCGGTGCCGCCCACGAGCAGGTGCCCGGTGTCCAGGCACAGCGGGACCGCGGACCCCGACAGCACCCGCTCGACGTCCGCGCGGGTCTCCACGACCGTCCCGACGTGCGGGTGCAGCGCCGCGAGCCGGCCGCGCCGGGCCGCCCGCGCCGTGATCGCGTCGAGGTTGGACAGCAGCGTCGCCCAGGCCCGGGTGTCCAGGGCGGGCCGCCCGTCGTAGCCGGCGAGCCCGGTCGCGGCGGCCAGCACGAGGACGCCGCTCATCGCGTCCAGCGCCCGCTCGATCTCCGGCATCGGGTCGTGGTCCAGGTCGTGCAGGACGACCGGGACGAACGCTCCGACGAGCCCCAGCCCGTAGGACGACAGCAGCGCCTCCCGCTCGTCCCGCGCCGCCGGCAGGAACCCGTCCGGGCCGAGCTCGGTCGCGGCGAGCCCGAGGTCGCGCATCTCCGCCAGCACCCGTGCGGGCGCCATCTGGTGTCCCCAGCCGGGCACCTCGCACACGCCCCACGAGATCGGGGCGCCGGCGATCCTCATCGCCGCACCTCCTCGGCGCCGACGATGCGGCCCTCGCGCATGGACAGCTCGCACGCCTCGGCGAGATAGAACGCCTCCAGGGCGTCCTCCGGCGTGCAGGGGTTGGGGCGCCGCCCGGCGACGACGTCGACGAAGGCGCGCAGCTCGGCGTCGTAGGCGTCGGAGAACCGTTCGAGGAACCCGGCGTAGGGGTCCCGGGGGCCCTCGCCGCGCTCGGGCACCGCGGTGGCGGGCGTCCGCTCGTCCAGTCCGGCGACGATGCTGTCCTTGGAGCCGAAAAGCTCGAGGCGAGCGTCGTACCCGGCGGCGTTGTAGCGGGTGGCCGACACCTGCGCGAGGGTCCCGTCGTCCAGGACGAGCAGCGCCGCCCCGGTGTCGACGTCGCCGTTCTCGCGGAAGAAGTCCTCGCCGCGGTTGGCGCCGGACGCCATCACCCGGACGACGTCGCGGCCGGTGACGAACCGGATCAGGTCGAGGTCGTGGATGACGCAGTCGCGGAAGAGGCCGCCGGACGTCGGGACGTACTCGGGGGGCGGCGGCGCGGGGTCGAAGCTGCACGACCGGACGGTGTGCAGCCAGCCGAGCCGCCCGGACGCGAGGGCCTCGCGGGCCGCGGCGTTCCCGGCGTCGAAGCGGCGCTGGAACCCGACCTGCACCGGGACTCCGGCCCTCTTCGCGGACGCCACGATTTGGAACGTTCCATCAATATCGGACGCGAGGGGCTTCTCACAGAAGACGGGCAAGCCGGCCTCGAGCGCCCGCTCCACCAGGTCGGCGTGCGCGTCCGTCGCCGCGGCCACCACGAGGCCGTCCAGCCCGGCGGAGAACAGGTCCGCCACCTCACCGGCGGCCCGGACGTCCACGGCGCCCCCACGCGAGGAGCCCGGCGCTCCGCCGGAGCCGGTCAGCATCTCTGCGGAGGGACGACCCCCCACACCCCCCGGCAAAGGCGGCCCGTCCGGCGCCTTACGCTCCGCCGGCGCTCCGCTCCAGGCGCCGGTCAGCATCTCTGTGGGGGGACGACCCCCCACACCCCCCGGCAAAGGCGGCCTGTCCGGCGCCTTACGCTCCGCTGGAGCTCCGCTCCAGGCGCCGGTCAGGCGAGCCGCCAGGGCCCGAGCGCGCGCGGCGTCCGCGTCGGCGACGACCAGCGCCTCCACCTCGGGCAGTTCACACAGGGCCGCGGCGTGGCGCGCACCGATGCGCCCCGCGCCGGCCAGTCCGATCCTCATGGAACCCCTCCCCGGTCGGCGGTCAGGTGAGTCCCGAGTGTGCTGGAGCGTTCCAGGGGCGTCAACGGCCGGGCGTGCGCGCCGCCGGTAAATGAGGTGTCCGAAACCCGGCCGACTAGGCTGGCGGCGGCACCGCGCCCTGGCTGTCGCACGGTGCTCACCAAGCGCTAGTTTGATGCCATGCGGGTCCTCGTCACCGGCGCCTCCGGGTTCGTCGGCTCCCACACCGTCCGCGCCCTGCTCGCCGCGGGCCACCGTCCGCGCGCCCTCGTCCGCGACCCCGGCAAGACCGCCAAGGTGCTCCAGGCCATCGGCGTCCCTGCGGAGGAGGTCGAGCTGATGCCGGGCGACATGCTCGACGCCGCCGCCGTGGCCGACGCGCTGGACGGCTGCGACGCCGCGATCCACGCCGCCGCCGCGATCGGCGTCACCGGCCCCCACCGCGACCTGGTCGAGGTCAACGTCACCGGCACCCGCAACGTGGTCGGCGGCGCGGTCGCCCGCGGCCTGGCCTCCGTCGTGCACGTGTCCACGATCGGGATCTTCGTTCCCCCGTCCGGCCCGGTGATCACCGCCGACGCGCCGCTCGCGAGCCCCCGGACCGGCTACGGCCGGTCCAAGCTGGCCGCCGAGACGTACGTCCGCGGCCTCCAGGACGACGGCGCCCCGGTCACGATCGTCTACCCCGGCGGCGTCTGCGGGCCCGACCAGCCCCACCTCGACGCGCTGAACGAGGGCCTCGCCGCCGCGCTCGGCAAGCTGTGGCCGCTGCCCGGCGGCGGCGTGTCGGTCATCGACGTCCGCGACCTCGCCACCGCCCTGGCCCGCGCCGTCGGGTCCGGGCGGGAACCGAGCCGGTGGGTGCTCGGCGGCCACTACCTCACCTGGCTGCGGTACGCGGACCTCTGCGACGCGCTGACCGGTGTGAAGTGCCGCCGCGTGCGGGTGCCGAGCGGCACGATGCTCGCGCTCGGCTCCGCCCTCGACGCCGCCAAGCGCGTCCGCCCGTTCGACTACCCGCTGACCCGCGACGCCGCCGAGTTCATGGTCACGCTCGTCCCGACCGACGACCGCCCGATCCTGGACGCGCTGGACCTCACCCTGCGCCCCGTCGAGGAGACCGTGGCGGACGCCCTGCGCTGGCTGGCCGAGAGCGGACACCTCAACCCCCGCCGGGCCGGCCGGCTCGTCACCGAGGAGCGCACGATGGCCGAGCCCACCCTGATCCAGCGGACCCTGGGCCCGCTGTTCCAGCGCATCTCCGGCGCCGCGTGGTTCGCCAAGGTCGGCCCGAAGATCGTGCCGCATGTCGACCGGGCCCTGCACAAGGTCACCGGCGGCCGGGCCATGCTCGGCCAGCTCCTCGTCCCGAGCCTCGTCCTCACCACCACCGGCGCCGTCAGCGGCCTGCGCCGGCAGACGCCCCTGGCGTGCCTGCCGGACGGCGACGGCTGGCTCGTCGTCGGCTCGAACTTCGGCCGCGAGAAGCACCCGGCCTGGACCGGCAACCTCATCAAGAACCCCGAGGCCGAGGTGAGCTTCCGCGGGGCGACCACCCCGGTCACCGCCCACCTCCTGGACGACGCCGAACGCGCCGAGGCCTGGCCGCGCCTCACCGCCGTCTGGCCCGTCTACGACCGCTACGTGGAACGCGCCGAGCGCCAGTTGCGGGTCTTCCGGCTCGCTCCGCGCTGACCGCGTCGAGCTCCCTAACACCATGGAGAACGGTGCCGGCGCCGCCGCGCGCGCCGAATCCGGAATCGGCGGGTCGTGGCGGCCTCATCCTCCGACGCTGTGAGCCGGAACATGCTCCAGGTCGAAGCCGCGCCCTTTCTCAGGAGCCGCGGAGGGTCCTCGACAGGCGGCGGCCCAGCAGAAAGTAGGCGATCACCACACCGGTGACGTTGAGGATGACGTCGTCGATGTCGAAGGCGCGGCCCATCACGACCGCGCCCTGGACGGTCTCGATGATCAGCGAGAGCACGCCGGTCAGGAGGGCGAGCCGGAGGGGACCGCGCAGGGACGTCCACACGATCGGCAGCAGGACGCCGAGGGGGGCGAGCAGCGCGAGGTTCCCGCCGATCTGCAGGAAGGCCTCCTTCGTCGGGCGGTCCATATAGAAGCGGAGCGAACGCCCGGGGTGGAGGTTCCCGCCCGCCTGGCCATTGTCGTGGACGGGTGTCAGCGTGAGCCGGAAGGCGAAATAGAAGAAGACGCCGAGAATGGCGAGCGCGATCATCACCACGAACGCGCGGAGGACGAGCACATACCAGGACACCTTTTCGCCGCGCTCCGCCGGCTGCCACATTTCCACCAACATCCCGCGCTGGTCCCCGTTCCGCCGCGGGCTATGCGCGCCGCGGATTACGGGCACCGTTCCCGGGACCGGGCGACGGTTTCCGGCATGTCCGAATCCTGCCGGGACCAGGGCGTTGACAGGACTGACCAAGCAAGCGCATGATTCGCCGTGATCGGAGTCACATCTGATCGCGGGTGGCCGGCGCGAGGCCCCCTCACGGAATGTCATCAGTGAGAGAGGTTGCGTCATGGCCGGTCATGGGCGGCAGCATGCCGTGGATTCGGGGATCACCCGCCGCAGGTTCCTCACCGGGGCCGGGGTCGCGGCCGGAGCGCTGCTCCTGCCCTCCTGGCGGACCGCCGCCGCGGCCGCGCCGGACAAGGCGATCGCGGACGGCGACCGGGTCCCCGCGCTGGTCATCGGCAGCGGCTACGGCGGCGCCGTCGCCGCGCTGCGGCTGACCCAGGCGGGCGTCCAGACCCACATCGTCGAGATGGGGCAGAGCTGGACGACGCCCGGCTCGGACGGGAAGGTCTTCAGCTCGCTGCTCAGCCCGGACGGGCGGTCCTACTGGTTCCGCACCCGGACCGACCAGCCCGTCGGGTACTTCCTCGGCGTCGACGCCAACAAGAACATCGACCGGTACGCGGGCGTCCTGGACTCCGAGGCGTTCGCCCACACGCGCGTCTACCAGGGCCGCGGCGTCGGCGGCGGCTCGCTGGTGAACGGCGGCATGGCCGTCACGCCCAAGCGCGCGTACTTCGAGGAGATCCTGCCGTCGGTCGACGCGAACGAGATGTACGGCACGTACTTCCCGCGCGCGAACGCCGCGCTCGGCGTCAACGCCATCGACACGTCCTGGTTCGAGTCCACGAAGTGGTACAAATTCGCGCGCGTCGGACGGGACAGCGCCCAGGCGGCCGGGTTCGGGACCACGTTCGTCCCCAACGTCTACGACTTCGGCTACATGAAGCAGGAGGACGCCGGCACCAAGCCCAAGTCGGCGCTCGCGCAGGAGGTCATCTACGGCAACAACTACGGGAAGCGCTCGCTGGACAAGACCTACCTGGCCGCGGCGGCCGCGACCGGGCGGCTCACCATCAGCCCGCTGCACACCGTCACCGGTGTGGCGCCCGCCCAGGGCGGCGGCTACACGGTGGAGATGACGCAGATCGACACGGCCGGCAACACCGTCGCGCGCAAGACCGTCACCGCCGACCGGGTGTTCTTCGCCGCGGGCAGCGTCGGCACGCCGAAGCTGCTGGTCGCCATGAAGGCGCAGGGGCGCCTGCCGGACCTGCCCGACGCGGTGGGCGACGGCTGGGGCAACAACGGGAACGTGATGGTCGCCCGCGCCAACCACATCTGGGACACCACCGGCGCCGACCAGTCCACGATCCCGGCGATGGGCATCGACAACTGGAGCGACCCGAACGGCCCGGTCTTCGCCGAGATCGCCCCGTTCCCGGCCGGCACGGAGCTGTGGGTCAGCCTGTACCTGGCGATCACGAAGAACCCGAACCGGGCGAGGTTCACCTTCGACTCCGGCACCGGCAAGGTCGACCTGTCGTGGCAGTCGTCCTGGACGCAGCCGTCCATCGACGCCGCCAAGCGCGTCTTCGACAAGATCAACAGCAAGGCGGTCACCGTCTACCGGTCGGACATGTTCGGCGTCAACAAGGTCTGGGGCGACGACTTCGTCTACCACCCGCTCGGCGGCTGCGTCCTCGGCAAGGCCACCGACGCCTACGGGCGGCTGCCCGGCCACCCCGGCCTCTACGTGGTCGACGGCTCGCTCGTCCCCGGCAGCACCGGCGTCAACCCGTTCGTCACCATCACCGCGCTGGCCGAGCGGAACATGGAGAAGATCATCAAGACCGACCTCGCCTGAACCCCGCAGAGAACCTGAGAACGCGGAACGCCCGCACCGGTGGATCCGGTGCGGGCGTTCCGCGTTCGTCGGTCAGACCGCCACGGGCGTGGTGGCCGGCTCCAGGGCCAGCTCCAGCACCTCGCGGACGTCGCTGACGGCGTGGACCGTCATGTTGTCCAGCACCTCGGCCGGGACGTCCTCGAGGTCCGGCTCGTTGCGCTTCGGCACGATCGCGGTGGTGATGCCGAGCCGGGACGCGGCCAGCAGCTTCTGCTTCAGGCCGCCGATCGGCAGCACCCGCCCGGTCAGCGACACCTCACCGGTCATCGCCACGTCCGACCGGACCGGCCGCCCCGACAGCAGGGACGCCAGCGCCGTCGTCATGGTGATGCCCGCGCTCGGGCCGTCCTTCGGGATGGCGCCGGCGGGCACGTGGACGTGCACGCCGCGGTCCTTCAGGTCGCCGACCGGCAGCTCCAGCTCCGCGCCGCGCGAGCGCAGGTAGCTGAGCGCGATCCGGGCCGACTCCTTCATGACGTCGCCGAGCTGCCCGGTCAGCGTCACGCCGGTGTCGCCGGTCTCCTTGTCGGCCAGCGACGCCTCGATGTAGAGGACGTCGCCGCCCGCGCCGGTGACCGCCAGGCCCGTCGCGACGCCGGGCACGCCCGTCCGCCGCTCCGACCTGCTGAGCTCGACCTCCGGGGTGAACCGGGGACGGCCCAGGTAGTCCTTCAGGTCGTCCGCGCCGATCGCGACCGGCAGCTCGGCCTTCTCCAGCGCGACGTTCGCGGCGACCTTCCGCAGCACCCGCGCGATCGACCGGTCCAGCGACCGGACGCCCGCCTCGCGGGTGTACTCGGCGGCCAGCAGCCGCAGCGCGTCGTCGCCGAACGTCACCTCCGACGGCTCCAGCCCGGCCTTGTCGAGCTGGCGCGGCAGCAGGTGGTCGCGGGCGATCGTGACCTTCTCGTGCTCGGTGTAGCCGTCCAGCTGGACGAGCTCCATCCGGTCGAGCAGCGGCCCGGGGATCGCCTCCACCACGTTCGCGGTCGCGAGGAACAGCACGTCGCTCAGGTCGAGCTCGACCTCCAGGTAGTGGTCGCGGAACGTGTGGTTCTGCTCAGGGTCGAGGACCTCCAGCAGCGCCGCCGTCGGGTCGCCCCGGTAGTCGGCGCCGACCTTGTCGACCTCGTCCAGCAGCACGACCGGGTTCATCGAGCCCGCCTCGCGGATCGCCCGGACGATGCGTCCCGGCAGCGCCCCCACGTAGGTGCGCCGGTGGCCGCGGATCTCCGCCTCGTCGCGCACGCCGCCGAGCGCGACGCGCACGAAGCTGCGCCCCATGGCCCGCGCGACCGACTCGCCCAGCGAGGTCTTGCCGACCCCGGGAGGACCGGTCAGCGCCAGGACGGCGCCGCTCCGGCGCCCGCCGACGACGCCGAGGCCGCGGTCCTCGCGGCGCTTGCGCACCGCCAGGTACTCGATGATCCGCTCCTTCACGTCGTCGAGGCCGGCGTGGTCGGCGTCCAGGATCGCCCGCGCGCCCGCGATGTCGTAGGCGTCCTCGGTCCGCTCGTTCCACGGGATGTCGAGGACGGTGTCCAGCCACGTGCGGATCCAGCCGCCCTCCGGCGAGGCGTCGGACGACCGCTCCAGCTTGTCGACCTCCTTCAGCGCCGCCTCGCGGACCTTCTCGGGGAGGTTCGCGGCCTCGATCCGGGCGCGGTAGTCGTCCTCCTCGTCGGCGGGGTCGCCGTTCAGCTCGGCCAGCTCCTTGCGGATGGCCTCCTGCTGCTGCCGCAGCAGGAACTCCCGCTGCGTCTTCTCCATCCCCTCCTGGACGTCCTTGCGGATCGTCTCCGCGACGTCCAGCTCGGCGAGGTGGTCGCGCGTCCAGCCGATGACCAGCTCGAGCCGCTCGACGACGTCGACCGTCTCCAGCACCTCGACCTTCTGCTCGGTCGTCAGGTACGGCGCGTACCCGGCGTTGTCGGCCAGCGTCGAGGGGTCGTCGATCTGCTGCACCACGTCCACGACCTGCCACGCGCCGCGCTTCTGCAGGATCGCGCTGACCAGGCCCTTGTACTCCTTGGCCAGCTCCTGCGCGCGCCCGCTCGCCGGCGGGGTCTCGATCGCCGTGCCCTCGACCCACAGCGCCGCGCCGGGGCCGGTCGTCCCGGTCCCGATCCGGACCCGCTGCACGCCCCGGACGACCACGCCGGGCTCGCCGCCCGGCAGCCGCCCCTCCTGCTCGATGACGCCGAGCGTGCCGACGCCGGCGTACTGCCCGTTCACCCGCGGGACCAGCAGCACCCGCGGCTTGCCCGCCGACCGGATGCCGGGGCCCTTGGGCTGCGCCACCGCCTTGGCCGCCTCGACGGCCGCCCGCACCTCCCCGCTCTCGGACAGGTCGAGGGGCACCACCATGCCCGGCAGAACGGCCCCGTCGTCCAGGGGCAGCACCGGCAGCGTCAGGGTCTCGCTCATGCTCAGCTCCAAGTCCTTCGTCGCGGCCCCCTCGGGAGGGACCGTCCCGGTCGCCCGGGAACCCAACACCAAGTTGAGTCATACACACTCAAGAAAACGGAGCAGCTAATAATTTCCTCAGCAACGTTCGCTCTCAGCGATCACGAGCCCCGCCTACCCTGGGCCCATGAACCGGGCCTTGGCGACGGACGGGAAGGGCAACGTCCTGACCGCGTTCCTGCCTGCCGTATCCACGTCCAACGCACCGACCGACGCCGCGATGCCCGCCGCCCTGGTCGCCGTCCGCCACAGGACGTCCGTCCTCCTGGTCTTCGACCGCCACCGCCGCCAGTGGGAACTCCCGGGCGGCCGGATCGACCCCGGCGAGACCCCCTCGCAGGCGGCCGTCCGCGAACTCCACGAAGAGACCGGTCTCCACCTCCCCGCCCTCGACCTCGCCGGCCACGCCCGCTTCCACCTCGTCGACCCGCCCCGCGACGAGTACGCCGCCGTCTTCACCGGCCGGATCGCCGCCCGCCCCACCGGCTTCGTCCCCAACGACGAGATCAGCGCGATCCGCTGGTGGGACACCGCCACCGCACCCCCCACCGGCGCCCAGATCCTCGATACGACCCTCGCCCTCCTCGCCTGCGGTTAGCCCGCCCGCGAACGGGGACGCCGCCCTTCCGGCGTCCCCGGCGCGAGAGGTCACGATCGTGCCCTGGCGGGAGCGCGCCCGGTCAGAGGATCGCGGCGTGGACCGGCGGGCGCCGGTCCTTCCAGGGCATCGCCCGCTCCAGGTGGCCGGCCACCTGGAAGAGCAGGTCCTCGCGGCCGTAGGGGGCGACGATCTGCACCCCGATCGGCAGGCCGCCGTCGCCGGTGCCGAGCGGAAGGCTGACCGCGGGCTGGCCGGTGATGTTGAACAGGACGGTGAACGGGCCGTAGTCCGACAGCGTCCGCAGCCAGCCGGCCATGGTGTGCCCGGGGTCGTCGTAGACCAGGGTGCCGTGCGGCGCGGGCAACCGCCCCAGCGTCGGGGTGACGAGCAGGTCGTGGTCGGTGAAGAACGCGCTCACCGACCGCGTCACCCGGTTCTGGGCGTCGAACGCGGCCAGCATGTCCAGCGCGGTGTACGCCTCGGCCTCCTCCAGGAAGCGCCGCGAGACCGCCTCCATCATGGCCGGGTCCGGTCGCCGGGGCGCCAGCAGCAGCGTCGAGGCGACCGCGACGCCCTCGGCCGTCCATGCCCGCACGACGGCCTCCCAGTCGACGAGCGGGCCCGCCTCCTCGACGACGTGGCCCGCCTCCTCCAGCACCCTCCCGACCCGGACCGCCGCCGCGGCGGCCTGCGCGTCGACCGCCGCGCCCGACCAGGCCGCGGTGTGCACCGCCGCCCGCAGCCGGCCGGGGGGCGTCTCCGCCTCGGCGGCGTACGGGCGGCGCGGAGGCGGCGCGGTGTACTTGTCGCCGATCCCCGGGCCCTGGACGGCGTCCAGGAGGCGGGCGGCGTCGCGGACGGTGCGGGTGAGCGCGAACTCGTACGCCATGCCGAGCATCGGCTCGCCCGCGTCGGGTCCGCAGGGCACCCGTCCCCGGCTCGGCTTGAGCCCGACCAGCCCGCAGCAGGACGCCGGGACCCGGATGGAGCCGGCTCCGTCGCTGCCGTGGGCGAGCGGCACCGCACCGGCGGCGACCAGTGCGGCGGCGCCGCCGCTCGACCCGCCCGCGCCCCGCCCCGGATCCCACGGGTTGCGGGTCGTGCCGTACCTGACGGACTCGGTGGCGAAGCTCAGGCACATCTCCGGCACCGTGGTGAGGCCGAGGGTGACCAGCCCGGCGGCGCGGAAGCGGCCCATCAGGTCGGTGTCGTGCCCGGGGACGACGCCCGGCAGCGCGCGGCTGCCCAGGGAGAACGGCACGCCCGCCGCCACCGGGCCGTGGTCTTTGATCAGGAAGGGGGCGCCCGCCAGCGCCCCGCCGGCGGCGCGGCCGAGCGCGGGCGAGAAGACCGGCAGCGCCAGCCCGTTCACCGTCCCGTTCACCGCGGCGAGGGCCTGCCGGGCGGCGTCCTCGACCTCGGCGGCGGTGATGTGCCCCGCCCTGATCAGATCGCTGATCGCGACGGCGTCGTACCGCGCGTACTCGTGAAGTTCCATGAAGAGCCCTTGTCCGGCGTCCTGGACGCCCGTACCTCGATCACCATCGGTTTCGTGACAGCGCGGACCGGGGCGATGGTCGCGGTACCGGACCCGGCGGGCCCGGGGACCATCCCCTCGGTGATCGAGGTGCTCCTACGCTCGGCTCATCACGGCCCATCGTGCCACGGGGGCTCGGCCGGGTACGAGTGGTTTGTCCCGGGCCGGCTAGCCCATGAGGTCGGGGAGGGTACTCGGGGCGCCGGTCCCGCCGGTGGCGCTGCGGGACTCGTTGGCGGCCCACGTGAAGACGCCGGTGGCCATGAGGGACGGCTCCGCCTCGGCGCGGGCGGCGTAGACCTCGGCGCGCACCTCGTGCAGGGACGCGTCGCCGGGGTCGGCCTGGACGGCCATCTCGGCGAGGTGGGCGGCGAGGCGCAGGTCGCCGCCGTCCGCGGCGCGGCGGGCGGCGTCGGCGACCTTGGCGGCGCCGCCGGCGAGGGCCGTGACGGCCCGGGCGAGGTCGGCGTCGCGGGCGGGCTTGAGGTGGGCGGGGTTGCCGTCGTACCAGCCGCCGTACAGGCGCCACAGGTTCCGGACGATGAACTCGGGCTCGTCGTACCTGGCCCGCAGGTAGACGCGGTCGGACAGGTGCGCGGGCGGGGTGACGGCGTGGACGACGTCGTCGAGGCGGCGGCCCTCGTTCAGCATCGCGAGGGTCTGGTCGATGATGCTCTCGAGCCATTCGGCGGTCTCGGTGAGGGCCTGCGCGATGCGGTCCGCGCCGAAGACGGGGGCGCCGTGCGACGGCATCATGATCTCGGCGCCGAGGGCGGCCATGCGGCGCAGGGCGTGCGCCCATTCGCGCGGGTAGCGCTGCACCTTCTGCGGGTTGCCGCAGTTGGGGGTGAGCCAGATGAACAGGTCGCCGGGCAGCAGGAGCCCGTACTCGGGGACGTAGGCGACGGTGGCGTCGTCGGTCTCGCCCTTGGCGTGGAAGAGGTCGAAGGTGAGGCCCGCGCGGGTCACGGTCAGCGCCTCGCGGTAGGTGACGTCGGGCTGCCGGTACTCGGTGGGCCAGCGCAGCCCGGGCGACTGGAACTGGCGCTGGTTGATCACGGAGTTGTAGCCGGCGGTGAGGGCGTAGCGGTCGAAGCGGTCGCGGACGAGTTCGTGCGCGACGACCTGGGGGCGCGGTCCTTCCTCGGCGTCGAACGGGCCCATCCCCATGACGTGGTCGATGTGGCCGTGCGAGTAGAACGCGAGGGTCAGCGGGTCGGAGGTCCAGGCGCGGATGCGGTCGTGCAGGCTCGCGGCCGTCAGCTGGTTGCCGGTGTCGAACAGCACCAGCTCGTCCCGGCCGCGGAAGGCGATGACGTTGCCGAAGCCGGGCTGCCAGCCGAGGCCGTCGGCGATCTCGATGACGCCGGAGCCGCCCATGCCGGTGTGGACGATGCTGTCGTCGGCGGCGCCGCGCCAGACCTTGTCCGCGTAGTCCTTGATATCCGCGTAGTCCTTGATGTCCATGGTGCTTCCCTTCAGCAGGCGAGCGGTCCGGCCATGCGGCGGTGCTCCGATCGGGCGGCGGGGGTGGTACGGATCACCCTCCTGCGAGGCGGTGCGCCGCGACAACCGGCACTTCTCCCGCGTTCGTCCGGTTCAGTTGTGACATGTCACAATCGACCAGGGAGGCCGTCATCGAGAAGGACCGGGTGCAGCGGGTCGCGGCGGCCCTGGCGGCGCGCTGCGAGGGCCAGGTCAACCGGCTCGCGCGGGAGCTGACGCAGCGGCGCTTCGCCGCGATCCCCGAGTACGCGGACCTGCCGGCGGACATGCGGGACGTGGAGATCGCGGCGACCGCGCGGTACGCGATCAGGCGGTTCCTGCGGATGGCCGAGGGCGCCCCGGTGGACGAGGACGACCTGCGGCCGTTCCGCGAGCGCGCCGCGCAGCGCGCCGAGGAGGGCATGCCGCTGGCGAACCTGCTGGCCTCGTACTACATCGGCGCCGAGGTCGTCTGGGACGCGCTGGTCGCCGAGACCCGCCCGGACGAGCTGGCCGCGCTGCCGATGCTGGCGCGGCTGCAACTGCGCGGCACCAACCGGGTCGTCGTCGCGGTGACGGAGGCGTACCAGGCCGAGCGGGCGGCGATCCTGGACGAGCGCCGCGAGGCCGTCCGGGAGGTGGCGCGGGCGCTCCTCGCCGGGGAGCCGGCGCGCGCGGCGGCGGACCGGTCCGGGATCCCGCTCGCGGACGCCTACCTGGTGCTCCACCTGCGCTTCGCGGGCGCGGGCGCCGCGGCCGGGGCGGGCATCGCCGAGCGCCGCGTGCTGCGGCGGATCCGCGCGGGCCTCGAAGGGTTCGGCGAGGGGACGCCGCTGACGCTGCGGGACGAGCGCGGGGTGCACGTCCTGCTGCCGTCGGCCGCGGCGGACCGCCTTCCCGAACTGGAACGGCTGCTCACCGGGGCGGGCACCGCGGCCGGGGCGTTGATCGCCGGCGCGGCCCGCTCCGAGGGCACGGCGGACGTCCCGGACGCGTCGCGGCGGGCGGGCCGGATCGCCGGCATCGCGCAGGCCGCCGGGCGCCCGGCGGGCGTGTACGAGCTGGACGACGTGCTGCTCGACTACCACCTGACCGGTTCCGGCGACAGCGGCCCCGCCGTCGCCGCCGCCCTGGACCCGCTCGGCGCGCGCCCCGAACTGCTGGACACGCTCCGCGCCTTCCTCGACGCGGACATGGATCGCCGGAGGACGGCCGCCGCGCTCGCCGTGCACCCCAACACGGTCGACAACCGGCTCGCCCGCATCGCCCGCCTCACCGGAGCCGACCCCCGCACCACGCGCGGCGTCCTGCTGTGCGCCGCGGCGCTCACTCTCCGCGACCGGAGCCGCCGGGCGTAACGGATCATCCGGCTGTCACCGGGCAATGCGCTGGCAAAGTCCGCTTCGCGATCACGATTCTTTGGGCACCCCCGGTTTACGCCCTCATGACGTGCGGGTACTTACCGCAACGTGTTCGTGACACAGGGTGAACGACAGGCTCCTGGGACGGCAAAGTCCCAGGTCGGACCGGGGAGGCGGGCGATGAAGGGCACACAGCGTGAGCACCGCCCCGCCGGTCCCGCGGACCGTTCGCCGCACGGCCCGGCCGGAGCGGCCGAGGGCGTTCCCGTCACCGGCCGGCAGGGCACGCGGCGTCCCCCGACGCGCGCCCTGCCGGCCGGTCACGGCGACACACCTCGGGTCCTCGGCCGCCCCGGACCGGACCGGGCCTCCCGTCGCGACCGCCATCGGGCGCCGGTGCCGTACGCCCCCGCGGCGCCGGCGCCCCTCACCGCCGGGCCGGCGGCCCCACCGACCTGCGCCGCCGGCCCGGCCCCGGAACCCCCGTTCGATCGGGCGCCCCTGCGGTGCCCGCCCCCTGAAGCCGGACGGGCCGTCACGCCCCCGTCCGGCCGGGCACGGAAGGGAGGTGGGAATCAGCCCCGATCCGAGCCGGCGCCATGCCGGTGCACCAGGCGGCCGGAACTCCGTCCGACCCCCGTCCCGGCCGCCCACACGCAGTAAGGGATCGCTGCGGAGCCGAGCCCGTGAAGGCGAGAGCGCCTTCACGGGCTCGGTTCGTTCCACGGGAGCCCTCGCGAGGAGGGTCAGAGCTTCTTGCGCCAGACCTGGCCGTGCACCACGTCGCCGAAGCGGGCGACCGGCGGCTCCTCCTCTTCCAGGATGAACCCGGCCCGCTCGTAGATCCGGTGCGCGGGCCGCTGCAGCGCCGTCGTCCACAGCATGATCTCGAGGTATCCGGCGTCGGTGGCGAAGCGGACGCACTCCTCGACCAGCGCCGCGCCGACGCCCATGCCCCGCGCGGCGGGCTCGACGTGCAGGAGCCGCAGCTGGGCCACGTCCTCCTCGCGCCGGACGCAGAACACCGCGCCGGCCCGTTCGCCGCCGGCCTCGGCGATCCAGGCGCTCTCCCGCTCGGGGTCGTGATCCTGGACGTAGTCGGCGACGACGCGGGCGACGAGCGCCTCGTAGGTGCGGTCCCAGCCGCACTCCTCGGCGTAGAGGGCGCCGTTGCGCTCGACGACCCACCCGAGGTCGCCGGGGCCGAGCGGCCGCAGGACGGCGCCCTCCGGGCGGGCGCGCCCGCCGAGGATCCCCTGGACGGTGCGCATCGCGCCGAGGAGCCGGCGGCGGTCGTCCTCGGCGAGGCCGCCCAGCAGCGCGCGGATCTCGGCGCTGGACCGCTCGTCCAGCATCGCCTGCACCTCGCGGCCCCGGTCGGTGAGCCGGACGACCTGCCGGCGCGCGTCGCCGGGCGCGCGTTCGCGGACGACCAGGCCGTCGTTCTCGAAACGGGTCAGCATCCGGCTGAGGTAGCCGGGATCGAGGTCGAGGGCGCGCCGCAGGGCGAGCACCTCGGTGTCCTCCCGCTGCGCCAGCTCGAAGATCACCCTGGCCTCGGTGAGGGAGTAGGGGGAGCGCACCAGGCCCTCGCCGAGCACTCCGATCACTCCGGTGTAGAACCGGTTGAACGCCCGGACCGTGCCGACGTCCGCCGCCGTCGCCTCCATGCTCGCCCTCCACGTTTGACTGAGTCAAACGTTACTCCCGGGCAGGCCCCCGGATCCAGCCCCCGGAGGAGCCGAGGCGGAAGGAGGGTCAGGCGCGGGTCGAGTCGGCGCCGGACGGCTCGGGCTCGGGCTCGGCCGCCGCCGCGGGCCGCACCTGGCGCGCCTCGGTGACGACCTTGCGCTCCACCCAGAACGTCATCAGCGGCACGACGCCGCCGAGCACGATCAGCACCATCTTGGTCAGCGGCCAGTCCGCCCGCCGCCACACGTCGTAGGCGGCGACGAGGTAGACCATGTAGAACAGCCCGTGGACGGGCGCCACGATGCCCGCCATCGCGGGCATGTCGGTCGGACCGTACTTGAGGATCATGCCGATCACCAGCAGCACCAGGAGGCTGCCGACGAGCAGGGCGAGGATCCGGTACCGGGTCACCGCGCCTTCCACAGTTCACACCCTTTCATCGGCCGGCCGCTTCCGGCGGCCCGCACACGTCGGACGGCCGCGCGGCGGCCGGGGCGCCCGCGGCGGCGCGGTCAGCCGCGCCGGTCGGTCTGGGAGTTGAGCCGCGCGAGGTAGCGGTTGTAGGCCGCGAGCGCGGGGTCCTCCTCCTCCTGGCGCCGGATGATCTCGCGCTTGACCGCGGCCTCCGCCGGCTCCTCGATCACCTTGGGCGCCGGGGTCACGCCGGCCTTCTCGTCGCGGATCATCTTGACCCACATCACGATCACGAAGATCGCGAAGATCGGCCATTCGAACGTGTACGCCCAGCTGCGGTCGTTGCCCTCCTGGGCGCGGTCGTACTGCCACCAGCCGAAGCCGATGAACGCGCCGCAGAGCACGACCGCGATCGCATGCAGGCCGAGCCAGGCCGGGGTGAGGAACCGTCGCACGTCAACGAGCGTACCCCCGGTCCCGCGCCGTCCGTGCACAACCCCCGGATGGCCGCGGGCCGTGCGGTGGTCAGCGCGAACGCCCGGAGCGGCGGGGTGCGGAGGCGGCGTCCGGAAGCGGCGGCCCGGTGTAGACGGCGCGCGGGCGCAGCGGGTGCGCGCCGCCGTACTCCTCGATGGCGTGCGCGAGCCACCCGGCGGTGCGGGCGACCGCGAACACCGCCTCCCCCGCGCCCGGGACGAACCCGGCGACCGCGCCGAGCGCCGCCACCGCGAAGTCGATGTTCGCGGAGGGCAGCCGGCGCCGCTCCGCCTCGTCCAGCACGGCTTCGGCGGCGGCGAGCCGGGGGTGCCCCGGCGCCGCCGCGCGGACCAGGTCCAGCAGCAGCGCCGCGCGCCCGTCGCCCGACTTGTACACCACGTGCCCGAACCCGGGGACGCGCTCGCCGGCGCGCAGCCGCGCGCCGACCACCTGCGCGGCCGACGCCGGGTCGGCCACCTCCGCGATCAGCCGTTCCGCCCCGTAGGAGGCGCCGCCGTGCAGCGGCCCGCTGAGCACGCCGAGCCCGGACGCGACGACGGCGTACGGGTCGGCCCGCACGGACGCGGCGACCCGCGCGGCCAGCGTCGAGGCCGCCAGCTCGTGGTCGGCCAGCAGGATCAGCGCGGCCTCCAGCGCGCGCAGCGTCCCCGCCTCCCCCGGCCGCGGGCACAGCCGCCCCCACAGCCGCCCGGCCACCCCCTCCCCGCCGGGTTGCGGCGAGTCGTCGTCATGGGCGCGCTCCAAGGGGCGACCCGCCGCGGGGAGGGCTTCGACGAGGCCCGCGATGAGGGCGCGGGCGGTGGCGGTGACGCCCTCCGGGTCGAGGTGGTGGCGCAGGGGGTCGGTCGCGGCGAGCGCGGCGACGATCACCTGGAGGCGGTCCATCGGGAGCAGCCCCTCGGGCAGCCCGGACTGCGCGGCGACGGCCGCCGCGACGCCCTCGTCCCGCGCCCGCCACGGCGCCTCGGCCGGCTCGTCGCGGCCCGTCCACAGCCAGCCGGCGACCCGCTCGAACGGCCCGTGCTCGGCCAGGCCGAGCACGTCGCGGCCCCGGTAGTAGGGACGGTCCGCGCCGAGCGCGGTGATCGCCGACTCGATCGCCAGCTCCCCCGGGCCGGGCCCCCGGCGGGGCCTGCCGCGCCGGGCCAGCTCCTCGACCTGCGCGGCGTCGAACAGGCTGCGGCGGCCGTCCGGGGCGTGCCGGCGGCGCAGCACGCCCCGGCTGACGTAGGCGTACAACGTGGCGGGCTTCACACCGAGCCGTTCGGCGGCGGCCGCCGCGTCGATCCACCCGCCCAGCTGGTCGTTCTCGCCCATGCCCGCTCCACCTACATTGATTTTCGTCAATATTGATACATATGGATCCGACTGTCAATCTGAGGGCATGCCACAGATTCACTTCCTCGACGTCACCAACCGCGACGGCGTCCAGACCGCCCGGACCGGGCTGTCGAAGTTCGGCAAGACGATGGTGAACTTCTACCTGGGACGGCTCGGCGTCGCGCAGTCCGAGATCGGGTTCCCGTTCCTGTTCCACGAGGTCCCCTACGTCCGGGCGCAGATCGCGCTGGCGGAGGCGGGCGCGTTCGGCGACCTGCGGCTGTCCGGCTGGTGCCGGGGCGTCCCGCAGGACGTGGAGAAGGCCGTCCAGGTCCGGACGGCCGGCGGCACCGGGCTCGCGCACTACAACCTGTCCATCTCCACGTCGGACTACATGCTCGCGAACAAGTTCCGCGGGAAGCTCGACCGCGACGCCGTCATCCGCGAGATGGCCGCGGCCGTCCGCGCGGCCAAGGCGGGCGGCGCGCGGACCGTCGGCGTCAACGCCGAGGACGGCTCCCGCACCGACGACGGGTTCCTCACCGAGTTCGCGCTCGCCGCGAAGGAGGCCGGCGCCGACCGGGTCCGCTACTGCGACACCATCGGCGGCGACACCCCGGACCGCATCCGCGAGCGCTTCGCCAAGCTCGCCGCCGCGGTCGGCCTGCCCGTCGAGACCCACTGCCACAACGACCTCGGCCTCGCCGTCGCCAACTCCCTCCACGGCGCGCTCGGCGACCTGGAGGCCGGGCAGGACGCCTGGATCAACACGTGCGTCAACGGGATCGGCGAGCGGTCCGGCAACGCCGACCTGCTGTCCACCATCCTCGCGTTCCGGCACGCCTTCGACCCGCAGGTCACCGGCGCCGAGATCGGCGACCCGATCGACCTGTCCTGGGCGCGCCGCTTCGCGCTGTGGGCGAGCTACGCCTTCGGCCAGCCGCTCCCCTACAACCAGGTCGGCGTCGGGCGGAACGCCTTCGCGCACGAGTCCGGCATCCACGCCGACGGCGCCCTGAAGGACCACGGCAACTACGAGCTGTACGACGAGGAGACCCTCGGCCCGTTCCCCGACGACTGGCACGCGCGGCCCGGACGCGTCGTCCTGACCGGCGAGTACGGCGGCAAGGCCGGGTTCCGGCACGTCATGGACGGCCTCGGCGTCGAGCCCGCCGACGAGGAGCTGTCGTTCAAGCTCGTCCAGCTCTGCAACGCCCAGACGGGCCGCCCCCTCACCGACGACGAGCTCCGGCTCATCGCGCGGTACCCCCACGAGCTGGCCCTCCTGTTCCCGGGGGCCCTCGAGTGATTCGCCGGATCCGGCGCTTTTGTCGCTGGTGATCTCTACCTTGTGGAGGCATGGCGAGCAGCGCGACGGCGGCACAGGCGTACTCCTACACGCGTCCCTCCGGACTGGACGGCGGCCTTCTGGGGCTGTCGACGTCCGGAGGGACGACGAGCGGCGGGCCGCAGGCCCATCCGCACTTCTTCAGCGGGGTGCTCACCCAGGCCGCGCCGGCCGCGGCGGGGCTCATCGCGCTGGCCGACGTGGCGCGGACCCGGTACTTCCAGCCGCGCCCCACCGGCTTCCGCGACCCGGTGGTCACCTGCAACGGCGACCGGCTGCGGATGGAGTCGTTCTCCGCGTGCGGCGGCGTGTACGCGCGGCTGGACGTGCTGGAGCCGGCGCTGGACGGCGACGTCCTCGAGCGCGGCACGACGAACGTGGACGTCAACGGGCCGCTGCGGGAGTCGCTCGCCCGCGTCGGCGGGTCGGACCCGCTGCACCTGGCGGTGGGCGCCGACGAGATGGCGGTGACCACCCTGGACGGCGCGGTGGTGGAGAAGAAGGTCCCGCTGCCGGAGCGGTGGCTGCGCGGGTTCGCCGAGGTCCAGGTGATCACGGCCGGGTTCGACCCGCGGGCGGAGCTGAAGGGCCCGGACGCCGTCCGGTTCCTGCGGTCGCTGCCCGCCCGTTCGCGCGGGGCGCTGTGGGCGGCGCCGGCCGGACGGACGCTGCGGCTGTCGTCGCGTCCGGGCCCGGGGGCGGTGTGCCTCGCCGGGGCCGACCGGCTGCGGACCATGCTGCCGCTGCTGCGGTTCGCCCGCGCGCTGCGCGCCTACGGCCCCCCGGCCACCGCCGCGAGCGGGCCCGCGGCGAGCGTGTGGGAGCTGGAGCTGCCCGGCATGCGCTATGTCCTGACGCTGTCGCCGGAGCCGTCGCGGGGCTTCTCCGGGGAGGGCGCCGTCCTCGGCGCCCTCGCGACCGACGAGGCCGCGGGCGACGCCGACCTGGTCGGCGCGCTGCTGTCGTTCGAGCCGCGGGTGGACCCCGGCCCGCTGTCCGAGCGGTCCGGGCTCCCGCTCGACCGGACGAGGGCGGCGCTGACGCAGCTCGGGACGTCCGGCCGGGTCGGCTTCGACGCCGCCGAGGCCGCGTTCTTCCACCGGGAGCTGCCCTACGACCCGGCACTGGTGGCGGGGCTGAACCCGCGCCTGCGGTCGGCGCGGGCGCTGGTCGCGGACGGCGCCGTCCGGTTCACCGGCGACGCCTCGGCGGTCGTGACGACCGACGGCGGCGAGCGCCTCGTCCGGTTCGAAGGGGAACGCACCACCTGTACGTGCCCGTGGTGGTTCGATCACCGGGGCGAGCGCGGCCCGTGCAAGCACGTCCTCGCGGCCACGATCGTCCGGCGCGACGGCGAGCTGCTCGCCGGGCTGGACGCCGGGCTGGACGCGGAGGCGGCGCGATGAGCTGGGACGCGATCCGGGACGCGATCGACGCCAAGGACGCCGGCCGGGTGATCACGCTGGTCTCCCGCCTGGACGCGGCGGGGCGCAAGGAGGTCGCCGGCCGGCTGCCCGGCAGGCTGAAGGAGATGCGCGACGCGACCCGGTTCGGGGACTTGGAGAGGGGCTTCCACCGGCCGCTGATGCTGGCGGGCGCGGGCACGATCGGCGGGGCCGCCGCAGCGGCGGCATGGCTGTGCCGCCGCGAGTTCGACTCGTGGTGGCTGCGCTCCCAGGGCCCGCAGCTGCGCAAGGACCTGGACAAGGTCACCGCGGACCGCCCCGCCGAATGGCGCGCCGACGTCGGCCGCCGCATCGCCGAGCGCATCCGGGTGACGGACTTCGCGGAGGAGGTGCTTCCGCGGTGGCACATGGCGGCGGGCCTCACCCTGTCGGCGGGCGCGGAGCCGCCGGCGGCCGACGGCTTCGCCGTGATGTGGGCGAGCGGCGGCGCCGACACCAGGACGCTCGCCGACGACCCCTTCCTCGACGCGCTCCTCCCCCGGCTGTTCGAGGCGGACGGCGTCGGCGCGGCCCTCGCCTTCGACCGGAGCAGCGCGGAATGGGACCGGGAGCGCAGGACCTGGGCCGACGCGCTGGCCGAGCTCGCCGCCACCGGACGGATCGCCCGCGACACGCTGATCGGCGGCTGCGTCCGGCGGTTCCTGCGCGGCGGCACGCCGCACGAGCTGCGCTGGTTCGTCCAGTTGCACGAGGTCCTGGAGCCCACGGACGACGAGGTGGTCGCGCGCGTGCGGGACTACGCCCGGCTGCTGCCGTCCGCGCCCTCGACGGTCGCGGATCTGGCCTTGCGGGCCGTCCGCCGGGCCGACGAGCTGGAACGGGTCGACGAGCCGCTGTTCGAGGAGGCGGCGGGCGCGGTGCTGTTCCGGGCCGAGGCGAAGCTGGTCCGGGCAGGGCTGACCTGGGCCGACCGGACCGCGCGCAAGCGCGCCCGGGTGGACGCCACGCTCCGCGCGGTCACCGCCGTCTTCTCCTGCGACTCCCTCGACCTGCGGGAACGCGCCGTCAAGATCGCCGTCAAGCACGCGGGCCGGGCGTCCGCGGAGACGGGCGAGGAGGTCCGCGCCGCGGCCTCGGCGCTGCAAGGGCCGCTCCGCGAGACGATCGCCACCGCGTTCGGCGAGGTGGAGTCCGACGCCCCGGTGGTGCTCGGTCCCCCGCCGTTCGTGCCGCGCGAGCTTCCCGCTCCGATCGCGTCCCCCGCCGAGATGGCGGCGGAGTTCGACGCCCTGCTCCGCACCGAGCATCAGGACTGGCTCGCGGTCGAGCGCTTCCTCGCCGCGCTCGTCGCGTTCGCCCACCAGGACGCCGACGCCGCCCGCGACGCCCTGCGCCCCGTGGTGGCCCCGATGCCGTGGCTGGTGGACCCGGACACCTCGCTCGGCGCTCACAACGAGGCGAACTGGCCGCTGTGGGCCGTCCGGTCCCTGTTCGTCGCGAAGACGCCGAACCGGCTGGTCGAAACGCTGGCCTCGTTCGTCAAGGGCTGGGCGCGCAAGGGGGCGACCGTCTTCCATCCGCAGATGGACCGGTTCCTCGCGCTGCGCGGCCGGGAGATCGCCGCGTCGCTGGGCGGGGCGCCCGTGCTGCTGGCGGCCCCGACCACCGCCGCCGGCCACATCGACCCGGTGGTGCTCGTCGAGCGGCTCGAACGGCTGGAGGCGGCGGGCGCCGAACCGGGGCGGGCGGAACTGGCGCAGGCGATGCTCCGCGTCCCCCGGGAGACCGACGCCGCGGCCGCCGCCCGGGCCGGGAACCTGGTGTCGCCGGCCGGGCGCGCGATGGCCGCCTGGCTCGCCGCGGGCCCGCCCGACGACCCTGAGGTTCGGTGCGAGGTGCTCGAGAAGCCGGCGGCGACCGTCGGCGACCGCACGCTCCGCCTCCCGTCCCGGATCCTCTCCGTCGTCTCCATGCCCGGGGACTCCGACGTCGCGCGCCTGTGCGCCTTCCCCGAGGAGGGGTGGCGGGACTTCGGGCAGCCGTCGTACCGCTCGGCCTTCGCATGGTGGCCGGGCGTGACGCCGTCGCACCGGGAGGTCGCCGCGGCGCATCTCGTCCCTTACCAGGCCTGCCTGACCGACGAGACCCAGGCGCAGGGCGCGACGGTGCTCGCCCTCGCCGAGGCCGGCGGCCCCGCCGGCGCCGCCACCGGGACGCTGCTCGCCCTGACGCTGGCCAACCGCCACGAACGCCACCGCGCCGACGCGGTCGAGGCCCTCCTCGCGCTGAGCGCGCGCGGCGTCCTGCCCGCCGCGGAGACCGGCGTCGCGGTCGGCCGGCTCGCGGCCTTCGACCGCGTCAGGCTCGGCAGGGTGGTCAGGGCGCTCACCGCCGCCGCGGACGCCGGCGCGCTCGCGGACGTCTGGACGCTGGTCGCCGCCGCGCTCCCCGAGGTGCTCCCCGCGCCGGGCGAGCGCGCCCCGGGCGGTCTTCCCGACCTGCTGGCGCTCGGCACCCGCACCGCCGAGACGATCGGCGCGCGCGGCATGCTCCCCGCGCTGGAGGCCGTCGCCGGGCGCGGCGGGTCCAGCCGGCTGGTGAAGGAGGCCGGCCGGCTGCACCGGACCCTCGCGGCCGCAACCTGACGGGCCGTCGCGGTGTTGACGAAATTGTCGGACTCAAATGGCAGGCTGGACGGAGCGGAAGGGAGCGCCCGACGATGACCGAGACACTCGCGTTCGGCACGGTCGACACCGTGCTGGGACGGCTGCTCGTGAGCGAGACCGAGACGGGGATCGTGTCGCTGGACTTCCGCGACACCCCGGCGGCGCGCGAGCGGGCCGCCCGCAAGACGGGCCTGCCGGTGGTGGACGCGCCCGGCCGCCTCGACCCGGCGCTCGCGGCGCTCCGCGACTACTTCGCCGGCGACCTGAAGACCTTCGAGCTGCCGATCGACTGGCGGCTCACGGGCGACGTCCACCGGCAGGTGCTCACCACGCTGTACGAGACCGTCCCCTACGGGCGGACGATCACCTACGGCGAGCTGGGCGACCGCAGCGGGACCGGCGTGCACGCCCAGGTGATCGGGCAGGTGATGGGCGGCAACCCGATCCCGCTGATCGTGCCGTGCCACCGCGTGGTCGCGTCGAACGGGATCGGCGGCTACAGCGGCGGCTCCGGCGTCGAGGTCAAGCGCTGGCTGCTCACCCTCGAAGGCGCGATCCCCGCCACCCTCGACTGGGACATCGCCAGCCCGCCGCGCTAGGCGGACGCCGGGGCGTAGGCGACGCCGGTGAGGGCCTCGGAGACCCGCCAGAGCCGGTCGCCCAGGCCGGCCTTGGCGGCCTGCGGCGGCGTGACGACCTTGACGGGGCTGCCGCGGAACTGCAGCAGGCGCGGGCCGTAGCAGGCGCCCCCCTCGACGTCCGGCGCCGTCGCGGCGTACAGGGAGGGCAGCGCCCCGGCGGCGGCGGGCTGCGCCACCACGGCGTTGCTGACGACCATCGCCTTCTCCATGACGGAGTTGCCGGCCATCTTCGGGCCGGCCTCCTGGAGGTTGGTGGCGGCGTAGCCGGGGTGGGCGGCGACGCTGGTGACCTCGGGGACGCGGCGGTCCAGCTCGCGGGCGAAGACGAGGTTGGCGAGCTTGGCCTGGCCGTAGGCGCCCCACTTGCTGTAGCGGCGCTCGCCCTGCAGGTCGTCGAAGCGGAACCGGCCGCTCCAGGCGAACCCCGACGTCACCGTGACGACGCGGGCGGACGCGGCGGCGCGCAGCGCGGGCAGCAGCAGGCCGGTGAGCGCGAAGTGGCCGAGGTGGTTGGTGCCGAACTGCATCTCGAAGCCGTCGGTGGTGGTGCGGCGCGGGAGCGCCATGACGCCCGCGTTGTTGACCAGGATGTCCAGCGGCGCGCCGGCGTGCCGGGAGGCGAACGCGCGGACCGACGCGAGGTCGGCGAGATCGAGGGCGCCGAGGGCGACGTCGGCGCCGGGCGCGGCCGCCCTGATCCGGTCGAAGGCGGCCTGGCCGCGCTCGGCGCTGCGGCAGGCCAGCACGACGGACGCGCCGTGCCGGGCGAGCTGCAGCGCCGTGTGGTAGCCGATGCCGCTGTTGGCCCCGGTGACGATCGCCCGCCGGCCCTGCAGGTCGGGGATGTCGGCCGCCGTCCACCCGCTCATGGCACCTCCACGTTCTGACGCGACCTCAAAAGTTAGACGTCACATGCAATAGCGACAACCCGTGTGGCGCGATTCACAGCACCGGCCGGTGGATCGGGGGGCCGGTGCGCGCGGCCGCCGCCCTCCCGGGGCGTCTCAGGCCGGAAGGTTCTTCTCGATGGCGGCGACGACGTCGGCGGACTCCGGCTCGGTCTGCGGCGCGAACCGGGCGGCGACGGCGCCGTCCGGGGCGATCAGGAACTTCTCGAAGTTCCACCGGATGTCGCCGGTGTGCCCCTCGGCGTCAGGGGTGCCGACGAGGCCCTCGTACAGCGCGTGCCTGCCGTCGCCGTTGACCTCGATCTTCTCGGTCATCGGGAAGGTGACCCCGTAGGTCGTCGAGCAGAACTGCGCGATCTCCTCGGCGCTGCCGGGCTCCTGGCCCATGAACTGGTTGCAGGGGACGCCGAGGACGGTGAAGCCGCGCCCGGCGAACCGCTCCTGCAGCCGCTCCAGGCCGGCGTACTGCGGGGTCAGGCCGCACTTGGAGGCGACGTTGACGACGAGCACGGCCTTGCCCCGGTACTGCCCGAGGTCCGCGGAACCGCCCTGCAGACCCTCGATCTCCACGTCATAGAAGGACATGTGGCGATCCTAGGCGATCACCCCCGGCCCGCACCGCCCGGATCGCGTCCGGAGGCGGAGGGTCACGGCGACAGGTCCAGGCTGCTCACGAACGAGGAGACCTGATCACCGGCCCTTCCCAGCTGCGTGAACGCGTTGTTGACGAAGCCGGCCGCGTCCCGGGGTGAGCTCAGCAGGTAGAAGATGACGAAGGCGATGGCCACATAGCGGAGGTTCTTCTTCATCCGTACGCCGTCCCTGTTGTAGCGCAGCGACACATTGACCCGATCCAATGATGCCCAGCCGCGTCTGCTCGCAAAGCGGGATTTTACTGTGACGCGGGGGAGAGCGCTTGCTTGCCGCGCGCGAAAAAGCCCCGCACCCGCCGCGGGTACGGGGCCTCGGAGCGGTTCCTAGTTGGGTATCGCGCTCATGAACTGCGACAACGACTCGGCCGCGGTCCCCAGCCCGCTCAGGGCGTTGTTGAACAGATGCGCCGCCCCCTCCGGCCTGCTGATGACATACCACGCAACGAAGGCGATAGAGGCCACCTTCAGATGTTTCTTGTTCACTTCAACCACCCTCTGCGATCGGATGCCTACGGAGTGTAGTTCCCAAGGGTGGCCGTACGGAGATCAAGGCAGGGCAAAGTCGGGGTCAGGTCCGCTTGGAGCGGGGACCGGGGAGCGGGGCGCGAGGCGCGAGGCGCGGGCTCAGCCGCCGTGCTCGGTGAGGTACTCGATGTAGAAGGGCCGGAGGGCGTCGGCCATCTCGCCCTGTCCCGCGTGCGTGAACTCGCGCAGCAGCGACAGCCCGTGGAGGAGGTCGAACTCGGCGCGGTCGACCTCGCCGGTGGCCGCGGCGGCGGCCGGGATGGCGCGCAGCAGGTCCCACAGGAAGCCCACGTCGTGCCGCTCCTTGGCGCGTTCCATCGCCCGGTCGTGGAGCTCCTTGGACGACAGGGTCGACAGGTCGTCCTGCTTTCCGTCCTCAGACGTCACATCCGCCATGGACCGACTCTATGCCACGCCGGCGCCCGGTCGGGGCCCGCGGGCCCCGCCGGGCGCGCGCCTCACTTCTGGACGAGGTCGGACGGGATGGGCTGCCCCTGCTTGAGCGCGCCGAACAGCTCCGACGCCTTGGTCCTGTCCCAGGTGATGTAGGCGCCGACGCTCGGCGAGGACCCGGTGCCGCCGATCGGGACGGTCGTCGTCACGCCGCCGTTGGACACGCTGCGCATCGCCCACATCATCCGCACCAGGTCGTACAGGTGGTCGCCGTCGTCCACGAGGAAGTTGCTGGTGGAGTGCAGGGCGAGCGGGACGCTGCGGAACGGGTTGAGGAGCGTCGCCGGGCTGGACGCCTTCTTCATCAGCGCGCCGAAGAACTGCCGCTGGTGCTCGACGCGCTCCAGGTCGGCGCGGGCGTAGTGGCGGCTGCGGACGTAGCCGAGCGCGTCGCTGCCCTTGAGGTTCTGGCAGCCGGCCTTCAGGTCGATGCCGGCCTTGGGGTCCTTGAGGTCCTCCTTGACGCAGATGTTCACGCCGCCGACGGCGTCCACCACGCCCACGAACCCGTTGAACCCGATCTCGGCGTAGTGGTCGATGTGCACGCCCGTGGCCTTCTCCACCGTCTGCGCGAGCAGCTTCGGCCCGCCGAACGCGAACGCCGCGTTCAGCTTGTTGGAGCCGTGCCCCGGGATGGGGACGTAGGAGTCGCGCGGGAGGCTGACGAGGGACGTGCCGCCGGCGCCGTAGTGCAGCAGCATCATCGAGTCGGTGCGCCGCCCGGCCGCGTAGCCGGTGTGGAGCTTCTTCTGGGCCGCCTTGTCCAGGCCCTTGCGGCTGTCGGAGCCGACGATCAGCCAGTTGGTGCCGGGGGTGTCGGCGACCCGCCCCGGGTAGTCGACGAGGACCGACTCCCGTTCCAGCCGGGAGTCGAGGTAGAAGTAGCCGCCGACGATCAGCAGGACGAGCACGGCGGCGATCACGCCGAGGACCCGGGGCCAGCGGCGCCGCCTGCGGCGGCGCACCGGCGGGCCGCCCGCCGGTCCGTCCGGGTACGCCCGGCCTCCGGCGAGCTGGTCGCCCGCGTACGGATCGTCGTACGGGTCGCCGTACGCCTCCCGCCCGTAGGCGGCGTGCTGGTGCTCCGCCCGTACGGAGTCGTGCCTGTCGCGGGCCACGCCGTCGTCCTTCCTCCGTGTCCGGCCACCGGGCCCGGCCGCCGGTCATGCCGTAGACCCTAGACAAACGCGCGGAGTGCCGCGTCCATCCGGCGCATGATTGTCCACACCTCCAAATCACCGCGTTATGTGACATGTGAAACGGACAGCGTCCCCCTTAAGGCGCACACTGCCCTTCGGTGGCACAGACGCGCGGAGGGCGGCGCATGGGCGCGAGGCTGCGTATCGCCGGAAGGTTCCTGCTGTTCGCACGCCGGCGGCGCCGGCCGGATCCGACCGGCGCCGGGCCGGACGACCCGTTCGAGTCGCAGCTGCCGGAGCTGTCGGCGCACGTGTGGCACGCCAGGGACGGCGAGCTCGCCGAGACCGGGATGGGCACCATGGCCCGCAGGCTCCCCGCGGTGATCGCGCAGGCGGCCGGGCTGGCCTGGCGCGCGAACCGCGCCGACACGGCCGCGACGATCTCCCTCAACCTCGCGGCCGGGCTGTTCACCGCGTTCGGGCTGCTGGCCACGACCGGCGTGCTCACCGCGCTGTTCAGCGCCGGCCCGACGCCGGGCCGGGTCCGCGACGCGCTGCCGTCGCTGGCGCTCGTCGCGGGCTCGGTGGCGCTACGGTCGGGCCTGCAGGCCGCCGCCGGCTGGACGCAGGCCCGCCTCGAACCGCAGGTGCAGCGGCTGGTCGAGCTGCGGCTGTACGAGGCCACCACGGCGGCGGACCTGACCGCCCTCGACGACTCGGCGTTCCTGGACGACCTGCAGCGCGCCGAGACCCGCGGGATGAACGCGGCGCCCCAGGTCGTCCAGCACGCCGTGGACGTGCTGACCGGCGCCGTCGGGATGATCGCGGCCGCCGGGACGCTCGGGGTGCTGCACCCGCTGCTGCTGCCGCTGCTCCTGCTCACCGCGGTCCCGGAGGGCTGGGCGTCGGTGCGCGGCGCCCGGATGCGCTACGCCACGATGCTCGCGCTGGTCGGCGTCGCCCGGCGCAAGTGGATCCTGTCCAACCTGATGACCGAGCGGCGGCACGCCGCCGAGGTCCGCGCCTTCACGATGCGGCCGTTCCTGCTCGGCGAGTACGACCGGTTCGCAGCCCACCAGCGCCGCGTCGAGCTCGGGCTCGCCCGCCGGCAGACCTACGTGAAGATCACCGGGGACGCGCTGAAGGGCGTCGCGACCGCCGGCGTGTACGTCGCGCTGGGGGTCATGCTGTGGCGGGGATGGGTGCCGCTGGCCGTCGCGGGCACGGCCGTCCTCGCGATCAGGAGCGGGCAGACGTCCCTGGTGAACCTCGTGTTCGCGGTCAACCAGTGCTACGAGGAGGGCCTGTACTTCGGCGACTACCTCGCCTTCTGCGACACGGCGGAGGCACGGATCCCGCGCCGCGCCCTCTCACCGCCGTCCGGCCCCGGTCCCCGGGCCGGGCGGCGTGTGCTGCCCGCCGCGTTCGACCGGATCCGGGTCCGGGACGTCACCTTCACCTATCCCGGCTCCGACGCCCCGTCGCTCAACGGCGTCTCGCTGGAGATGCGCCGCGGCGAGGTCGTCGCGCTCGTCGGCGAGAACGGGTCCGGCAAGACCACCCTCTCCCGGATCATGGCCGGGCTCTACGACCCCGACGGCGGCGAGGTCCGCTGGGACGACGTGTCCCTCGCCGACGTCCCTCAGGACGAGGTGTGGAGCCGCGTCGCCGTCATCGCGCAGGAGTACACGCACTGGCCGATGACCGCCCGGCAGAACATCACCATGGGCCGCGGACCCGAGCGCCGCGCCGGCGGGCCGGAGGACCCCGCCGTGCTGGCCGCCGCCCGCGCGTCCGGCGCCGACGAGGTCGTCGCGGACCTCGCCCGCGGCTACGACACGCTCCTGGACCGCCGCTTCCGGGGCGGCGCCGAGCTGTCCGGCGGCCAGTGGCAGCGGCTCGCCGTGGCCCGCGGCTTCTACCGGGACGCGCCGCTGCTGATCTGCGACGAGCCCACCGCCAGCCTCGACGCCCGCGCCGAGCACCTGCTGTTCGACAGGATCCGCGACCACGCCGCCGGACGCACCGTCCTGCTCATCACCCACCGGCTCGCCAGCGTCCGCTACGCCGACCGCATCTACGTGCTGGAGCACGGCAAGGTCACCGAGGAGGGCGACCACGACGCCCTCATGGCCGCCGGCGGCCTCTACGCCGACCTCTACAGCCTCCAGGCGGCCGCCTACCGGAGCGGCGACGGCGTCTGACCTCGGCCTCCGCCCGGGCCCGGCCCGCACCCCGCCCGCGGGCCCGGACCGGAGTATCTGATCTTGGTCTCGCGGGCCGCCCGGCGTCATTAGGATCCTCCGGTGATCATCAGACGACCCCTCGCCGGCGGCTGCCTGCTCGCCCTCGCGGCCGCCCTGACGATGTCCGGGGCACCCCCCGTCTCCGCCGACGACGGCGGTGCCGCGGAGCCGCCCAAGGTGGAGCTCGTGCTCGACGTCAGCGGCTCCATGCGCGCCCGGGACATCGACGGGCTCAGCCGCATCGCGGTCGCCCAGCGCTCCTTCGGCGAGGTGGTCGACGCCCTGCCCGCCGAGACGCAGCTCGGCATCCGGGTGCTCGGCTCGCAGTACCGCTTCCCCGGCAGCCCCAAGTCCGTCGGATGCCGGGACACCCGGCAGATCGCGCCGGTCGGGCCGGTGAACAAGGCGGAGGCGAAGGCGGCGATCGCGACGCTGCGCCCCACCGGCTGGACGCCGATCGGGCTCGCCCTCCGCGCGGCGGCCAGGGACCTCGGCGCCGGGGAGACGACGCGGCGGATCGTCCTCATCACCGACGGCGAGGACACCTGCTCGCCGCCCGACCCCTGCGACGTGGCCCGCGAGCTGGCCGCCCAGGGCACGCACCTGGTCGTGGACACCCTCGGGCTCACCCTGGACGCCAAGGTCCGGCAGCAGCTCACCTGCATCGCCGACGCGACCGGCGGGACGTACACGGCCGTCCAGCACCAGCAGGACCTGACCGGCCGGCTCAACCAGCTCGTCCAGCGGGCCGGGACGACCTACAAGCGGACCCCGCACAAGGTGGAGGGGGGCGCGGGATGCGCCGACGCCCCGGTCCTCTCGCCCGGCGTGTACACCGACCGGGAGCGGTTCGGCGAGCACCGCTGGTACCGGGTGGTGGTGGCGCCGGGGCAGGAGCTGCGCGCCTCCGTGAGCGTCGCGCTCGACCGCCGGCTGAACCCCGACTACGGGGTGCTGCTGCGCGCTGTGTCGAAGGACGGGCAGGAACTCGTCCGCGGCACCGACGCGGGCAGCGGGCGCACCGACGTGCTCTCCACCGGCCTGCGCTGGTCGGACCAGAGGAAGGACGGGGCGGACGCGACCGCGTCCCCCTCGCCGGACGGCGGAACCGGCGGGGACCCGGTCTGCATGGTGGTCAGCAACTCCTTCTCCGCTCCCGGCGCGGTGCGGGCGGCGGCGCCCGGCATGCCGGTGGAACTGACCGTCGACCTGGTGCCGTCCTCGGACGCCCCCGGCGGTCCCGACCTCGGCCGCGGCTGGCTCCTCCTCGTCGTGCTCACCGCCACCGGCCTGGTCGCCGGTCTGATCATCGGATGGCTCGCCCGCTGGCGGATCGCCGTCTGGAAGGAGAACTGACCGTGCGCGCCACGCCTCGTCTCGCCGGCTCCCTGCTCGCCGCCTCCGCCTCCGCCGGCGGCCTCCTTCTCCTCGCCGCCGGGCCGGCCGCCGCCGGCGGCTCGCCCGCGCCCCGCCCGACGGTCGGCACGGCCGGGACGTCCTTCCTGACGGCCACCGTCGTGGAACCGGGACAGCCGGTCCGGGTGTCCGCGTCGACCGGCGACCATCTGTACTGGTCGTTCGCGGCCTCCGCCGGGCAGACCGACCGCGTCACCGTGACCGTCACGCTGCCGCCGGCGGGCGGCCGGCACGGCGCCGCGACGTACACGGCCGACGTCTTCGACGGGCTGCGCCGCCGCCAGGCGTGCACGGCCGGGCCGCAGAACGCGACCGCCGCCGCGGGCGCGGCGAGCGTCCGGCTCCGCTGCACGCTGCGGCAGGTCCGCGCGTGGGCCGAGCCCTGGTCGGACGATCCGCTGCCCGGCACCTACTACCTGCGCCTGTCGGCGAGCAGCCTGCCCGAGCAGGACCTCGGGCAGCGGATCCAGGCGGACGTGCGGATCAGCGCGCGGAACGGCGACGCGCAGCCGGCCGGGGCGAAGCTGAAGGCGCCCCTGTCCCCGGCCGTCAATCCGGGGACGACCCTCGCTCCGGGCGCCGCGCCAGAGGCGTCGCCGTCCGCGGCGAGTTCGGCTCCGAAGCCGTCCGACCGCGTCAAGGGCTGGTTCTCCTGGCCGTCCAGCCGGTGGTGGTGGACGCTCGGCGGCGGGGTCCTGGCGGCCGCCGCCGCCGTCGGGGGGTACAACCTGACCCGCCACCCGCGCCACTGGTCCTCCACGCGGCGCTCACCCGCGGGGCCGGGCCGGAGCGGTCAGATGTAGGGGCCGAAGGCGTTGGCGCTCGTGTCGTCCGGGGGCGTTTCGGGGAGGTCTTCCGGGCGGAGGAGGCGGACCTCGGCGGGGTCGATGGCGGCGGGGTCCGCGTCGTGGGCGGCGGTGATGCGCTGCGCCTGCCGGGACACCGCGGCGTCCAGCAGGTTCCGGACGAGGCGGGCGTTGCCGAACGAGGAGCCGCGCGGCTGGGCGGCGACGAGCCGGCGCAGCGCGCCCGGGACGCCGGGGTCCAGGGTGAGGCCGGCCGTCGCCGCCATCAGCTCGAAGATCGTGACGAGCTCGTCGTCGGAGTAGTCGGGGAAGCGCAGGACCTGCGGGAAGCGCGACTCCAGGCCCGGGTTGGACTTGAGGAAGCGCTCCATCTCCGCGTCGTAGCCCGCCACGATGACCACCAGGTCGGCGCGGTGCTCCTCCATCAGCCGCAGCAGCTCGGCGATCGCCTCGTGGCCGAAGTCGCGCTGGTCGCCGCCGCCCGTCGAGGTCAGCGCGTACGCCTCGTCGATGAACAGCACGCCGCCGAGCGCCCGCTCGACCGCGGCCCGCACCCGGGGCGCGGTCTGCCCGATGAACTCGGCGACGAGGTCGGCGCGGGTGACCTCGACCAGGTGCCCGGACGACAGCAGGCCGAGCCGCGCGTACACGGCCGCGATCAGCCGGGCGATGGTCGTCTTCGCGGTGCCGGGGTTGCCCATGAACACCATGTGCCGGGTCGGGGCGGTCAGCGGCACGCCGGCGTCGCGGCGCAGCTGCTCGGCGCGGGCCTCGGCGACCAGCGCGTCCACCTGCCGCTTGATCTCCTTGAGCCCGATGAGCCGGGCGATCTCGCCGAGCGGGTCGGTGGAGACGTCGCCGCCGGCGCGGGCGAGGGCGTCGGGGACGTCCTCGAGGAGGATCTCGTCGAGCGACTCGCCCTCGTCGACGACCCCGTCGGCGAGCACGCGGCGGCCCTGCATCGCGACCGCCCGGTCCAGCAGGTTGATCATGATGCGGGCGTTGCCGAAGCCGTTGTCGCGCGGCGCGGCGTGGGCGAGCGCGCGGACCTTGTCGAGGACGCCGGGGGCGAGCGCGAACCCGCCGTCGGCGGCCTTGCCCGCGAACACCTGCACCAGCTCGTCGTCGGTGAGGTCGGGGAAGTGGACGTTCCGGGGGAACAGCGCGGCGAGGTCGGGATGGGACTTCAGCAGCCCGTTCATCTCCGCCTGCGGCCCGGTCAGCACGACCACCAGGTCGTCGGTGTGCGCCTGGACGGTCGTGAGGAGCACGTCGAGGACCTCGCGGCCGCGCGCGGCGTCCGCCGCCGCCGCGACGAACGCGTGCGCGTCCCGGACGACCAGGACCCCGCCGAGCGCCTGCTCGACGGCGCGGCGCACCCGCAGCACGCTCTCGGTGGCGTACTCGCCGAGCAGGTCGGCGCGCTCCACCTCCACCATGTGCCCGGACGACAGCACGCCGAGCCCGGCGTAGATCCGGCCGAGGATCCGCGCGACCTTGGTCTTGCCGGTGCCGGGGTTGCCGGTGAACACCAGGTGCCGAGGGCGCGCGGCGAGCGCCATGCCCGCCTCACGGCGCAGCCGGGCCGCCTTGGCCTCGGCGACCAGCGCGTCCACCTCACGCTTGACGGGCGCGATGCCGGCGCAGGCGGCGAGCTCGGCGAACGGGTCGGTCTCGGCGGGCCGGCCCGGGATGAGCCGCTGCGGCAGGTCGGCGGCGGTCACCTCCGGGACGTCCCGGTCGCCGCGGGCCCGCGCGGACGCGACGCACTGCGCCGCGGTGTGCTCGGCGAGCCGCGCGCCGCGCAGGTTCAGCAGCGGCTGCGTCCTGCTGAGCAGCACCCCGGCGGTCGCGGCGACCTCGGCCGGCACCTCGGCGCCCCGCGCGCGCACGGCCCGGGTGAACAGCTCGGCGAAGTCGTCCTCGGCGAAGTCGTGCGTGCGGACCACGTCGAACGCCCGGACGAGCGCCGGGTTGGCGTCGAACAGCCGCCTGTCGCCGCCGGGGCGGCACAGCGCGACGACGTCCAGGCGCGGCGAGCGCGCCATGAGCCGGCGCAGTTCCTCGACCGCCGCAGCGCCGCAGCGCTCGTAGGAGACCAGCCGCTCCAGGTCGTCCACGACCAGCAGCATCCGGCCCTCGACGCAGTCGCGGACGCGGGCCTGGAGCCACAGCGCGGCGTCGCTCACGCCGAGCGAGGCGAACACCTGGTCGGAGACCCACAGCGCCTCGCGGACGGCGCCGCCTGCGGCCAGCCGCCGTTCCAGCAGCTCGACGGCGGTGCCCTTGCCGGTGCCCTCCGGGCCGGCGATCAGCAGCCGGACGGGCCGCTCCCCCGCCAGGCGCGCCGCCAGCGCGTCCTGGACGGCGCGTGCCAGCTCCGGCTGCCCGACCAGCTCGCCGCCCCCCTCGTCCTGCGGCGGGCCGTCCTGGACGGCCTCGCCCGGCCCGGGCGGCGCCTCCTTGCGGACCTCGCGCGCCGCGTCCGGGGAGAGCAGGCCGACCAGCGGGTTGGCGACGCGGCGCGCCGCGAACAGCCGCCGCAGATCGGACTGGAACGGGCGCACCGGGACGCGGCAGCGCGGGCTCGTCGGCGCGTCCGGCAGGCCCTGCACGGCGCCGGTGACGCGGACCGCCATGTCCAGCCAGGCCCGCGCCGCGTCCGCCTCCCCCGCGACCAGCCCGCGCGCCAGCCACCCGCGCACGTCCTGCTGCCACGCCTCGACGGAGAACCCCGCGCGGACCGCGCGGAACCGCTCCTGCACGTTCTCGTAGCGGTCGGCCCCCAGCGCGACCGCGAACTCCGCCGGGACGGCCGCCGCCTCGGCCGCCAGCAGCAGCTTGGCCAGTGCGGCGTCCGCGCCGTCGCCGTCCAGGACGGCCTCCGACAGCCGCGCGTGCGCCGCGTCGAGACCGTCGCACGCCCAGCCGAGGTACCCGACGGGCCCGGCCAGCTCGGGCAGGACCTCCAGCTCCTCGTCGGTCAGCCCGGCCGTCCACACCTCCTCCAGCCGCTCCTGCGGGACCGCGAGGTCCAGCTCCCGCAGCTCCGGGTCGGCGGCCCGCCGGTCGAACAGGCCCGCCAGCGCCCGGCGGCGCCGCTCCAGCGGCTCCAGGCCGTCGAAGACGTCCAGGCCGTCGCGCGCCAGCTCCAGCATCACCGCCCGCAGCTCGCGGTCGTCTCCGGCCGGCTCGGGCAGCCACAGGCCCGGCGGGCGCCACCGCCCGCCCTGGGTGAACCACGCGACCGGTTCGCGGACGGCCGGCTCCGGCGTCGCCAGGAAGTCCGACAGCAGCTCGTAGTCGACGTCGCCGCGGGACCCGCCGCGCACCGCCGACGCGCCCAGCAGGAACGTCAGCAGCGACCACTGCTCGGCGCCCGCCGCGCTCGTCCCCTCCCCGTAGAAGTCGCTCAGCCGGCGCGGGAGCAGCGCCGCGCGGGGGTCGGCGTTGTAGGCGACCGCCCGTTCCCGCATCCGCTCGTAGAGCCCGTCGGGCACGCGCCACGGCCCGTGCGCGTACACGTCGAGCACGGGCTCCTCGGTGAGCAGCAGTTCGAGATGGTCCGGCAGCCGGGGGGAACGCACCTGGTCCTTCTCCTATGCGGCGGGGCGGGGTCGTCACGTCTGGCAAGCACCCTACGACCCGGCGCGATCACGCACATCCCGTCGCGCCGGGTTGGCACGCGGCCGCTCCTCGGCGATAGTTGTCGTACGGAAAATATCCGCCGGGCGCCGCGCCCGGCGGCGCCCGGCCCCTAGGAGGCGGAACCCCCGTGCCACCGCTGGAAGTCACCGCCCGCTCGCATGCCGGACGCGCCGTCGTGCGCCTGCGCGGCGAACTCGACATCGCCGGCTCCGACGAGCTGCGCCGGCACCTGGAGGCCGCCCGCCGCGAGCACGGCGACCACCTCATCCTCGACCTCGCCGAGCTGGACTTCATGGACTCCCAGGGCCTGTCGGTCATCGTCGGCTGCTACAAGGCCGCCACGGCCGCCGGGGGCAGCCTCACCCTCGCCGGCCCGCGTCCCGTCGTCCGCCGCGCCCTGGAGATCACCGGCCTGCACCGCCGCATCCCCGTCCAGGCGTCGCTGGAGGCGGCCCTGTCCGCGCACGGCGCCGCCGCCCCCAATCCCCCGCGCGGCGCCGCCCACGGGGACGGTGCGCTCCCGGCCCCGTCGGACGCGCCGCACGAGGCCCCCCGCGCCTAGCGCGCCCGCTCGAGAAAGGTGTCCTCCAGGTCAGCCCGCCGTCTCCCGCGACCGCAGCTCCGTCGGGAGCGGGCGCTTCGGGCCGCGGCCGTCGCCGGACGAGCGGCCCCTGGCGCGGCGGCCGATCCACGGCAGCAGGTGGGCGCGGGCCCAGTGCAGGTCCTCGCGGCGCGAGGTCAGCCAGTCCACCGGGTCCAGCGGCGGCCACGGCTCGCGCCAGTCGTCCTTCACCGGGACGCCGACGACGCCCGCGACGAACAGGGCCATGCGGCGGTGCCCCTCGGGCGACAGGTGCAGCCGGTCCTCGTACCAGGCGCGCGGGTCGTTGAAGATCCGCAGCGACCACAGGTCGACGACCGAGCAGCCGCGGCGGTCGGCGATGGCGCGCAGGTGCATGTTGTAGGTGGCGGCCTTGCCGCGGATGCGCGAGCCGCTGCGCAGCCCGCGGGTGTCGAACCCGGTGAAGACCACCACGCGGGAGCCGGTGGCGCGCAGCCGCCGGACCGCGTCGTCGAACACCACCGCGAGCGCGTCGGGGTCGGCGCCGGGGCGGATCATGTCGTTGCCGCCCGCGCAGAACGTCACCAGGTCGGGGTTCAGCTCGACGGCGCGCGGCACCTGGTCGTCCACGATCTGCCGGACGAGCTTGCCGCGCACCGCGAGGTTCGCGTAGCGGAGGCCGGGGCTGTGCTCGGCGAGGTGCTCGGCGAGCCGGTCGGCCCAGCCGCGGAAGCGGTCGTCCTCGCCGGGGTAGGGGTCGTTCAGGCCCTCGGTGAAGCTGTCGCCGATGGCCACGTAGGTACGGATCTTCTCCAGTTCGTCCATCGCGGGCCCTGGCACTGGTTCATAGTCGGTCACGTCAGACAATCATGCATCGTGCACACAATCTACGCGACCGTAACCACGGGGGATGTGGGGCACCCGACACCGGCCGGCCCGCCCGTCGCGAGGCGCCGGATCCGCTCCGGGATCCGGCCCCGCGTCAGGTCCAGCTCGGCGACGCCGTGCCCAGCTGACCGCCGGACGCGGCGGGCGGCGCGGAGGCGCCCGCCGGGGCGCCCGCGGCGTGCACCGACATCGCGTGCTGCACGAGCGTGATCAGCACCTGCTTCGTCGACTCGCGGCTGCGCGCGTCGCACTGCACGATCGGCACGTGGCCGCTGATCGACAGCGCCTCGCGGATGTCCTCGATCGCGTACTGGAACTCGCCGTGGAACCCGTTGACGCCCACGACGAACGGCAGGCCGAGCTCCTCGAAGTAGTCGACCGCCGCGAAGCAGTCCTCGAGCCGCCGGGTGTCGACCAGCACGACGGCGCCGATCGCGCCGCGGACCAGGTCGTCCCACATGAACCAGAAGCGGTGCTGGCCGGGGGTGCCGAACAGGTACAGGATCAGCTCGCTGTCCAGCGACACGCGGCCGAAGTCCATCGCGACCGTGGTGGTCGTCTTGTCCGGGACGGCCGACAGGTCGTCCACGTCGGCGCTGGCCGCGGTCATCACCGCCTCGGTGGTGAGCGGCATGATCTCCGAGACCGATCCGACGAAGGTGGTCTTGCCGACGCCGAACCCGCCGCCGACGACGATCTTCACCGAGGTCAGCTCCGCCTCGGGTCCGTGCGGCCCCGGGGGCGGGACCTGGTCAGAGCTTCCGAAGGCCACTGAGCACCCTTTCTAGCAAGCGGAGGTCCGGCTGGCCGCCGGCCGTCGTGGGGGTCGACTGGTGCAGGCGCAGCAGCCCTTCCATGGCCATGTCCGCGACGAGGACCCGGGCCACGCCGAGCGGCATCCGCAGCAGCGCGGACACCTCGGCCACCGAGCGGGCCGACCGGCACAGGTCCATGATCGCCCGGTACTCCGGGGTCAGCATGGCCACGTCGCGCGGCGGGTACGGCGCCGCCGTCACCAGGGCCTCGATCGCCAGGTCGTACCGCGGCTTGGTGCGCCCGCCGGTCATCGCGTAGGGGCGCACCAGCGAGCTGCCGTCCCCCTCGTCCCGCCCTTCCGGTCGGTCCTGTACCGAGCGCGGATCACCGGGCCAGCGCCCGGGACCTCCCGGACCGCCTCCGAAGGGACTGCCTCGATCCATGTCGCCGACCTCCGTCAGAGTCAGTCACGGTCAAAAGCGGGCGGGGCCGGCGCCCATCTCGGTCACCGAGGGGCCGCCGCCGTACGGCTGCTGCGGATCCTGCGCGCGCAGCGCCGGCGTCAGCACCCGGCCCACCCGCTCGACCAGCAGCGTCATCTCGTAGGCGACGAGCCCGAGATCGCAGTCGGGCGCCGCGAGCACCGCGAACACCGACCCGTTCGCGATGGACATCACGAACAGCAGGCCGCGGTCCATCTCCACGACCGTCTGGTTCACGCCGCCCGCGTCGAAGATCTTCGCCGCGCCCTGGGTCAGGCTCATCAACCCCGAGGCGATCGCCGACAGCTGGTCCGCCCGCTCGGGCGGGAAGCCCGCGGAGTAGGCCATCGGCAATCCGTCGGAGGAGACCACGACGGCGTGCGCGACCTTCGCGACACGGTCCGCGAAGTTCGTCACCAACCAGTTGAGATCCTGCCCGCTCACCGGGTGCCTCCCGTCTCGCCGTCACCCTGTGACGGCACCTCACCTGACGTGCCCCCGCCACGAGCCTCGTTGCGGCCCCGATGGACCCCGCGCTGCAGGCTCGCGAAACGGTTGCGCACGACGTCGGCCGACTGGCCGGACGACTGCTGGTCCTGCACGGGCGCTCCCGGACGCGGTACCGGCTGCGTCCGGCCGCCGCCCGCGGGCGGCGGCGCCGCCTGGGGCTGCTGCTGCTGCCCGGCCCCGGCGGCCGGCCGGTTGCCGACCGCCCCGGGGATGCGGTTCTTGCCTGGGACGCGCTTGGGCAGCCCGACCTGCGTGCGGCTCCCCGCGACCGGTTCGCGGATCGCCTCGGCGGCGCGGAAGCCCTCGTCCGCGGGGGACTCCCAGCCCTTGCCCGGATCCTCGCCCACGTCCCCTCCCGTCCGGCGCTGGAACCATTCCGACTGCATCGCATCGAAGATCGGCGAACGCTCGGGTACGCGCGGTGGCGGCTTCGCTCCGGCCGGCGCCGGCGGCTGATGCGCGGAGGGAGCGGGCTGATCATAGCCGTTCCGCTCGTAGCCGTTCTGCTCGTAGCCGTTCTGCTCGTAGGCCGGCGGCTCCGGGACGGGCTCGCGGCGCCGCGGGTCCGCGGCGCGGCCGCGGGCCGGGGCCCCGTTGCGGGAGCCGCCGGCGTGCGGGCCCTCTCCGGCGACCTGCTCCAGCGGCCCGGTCTCCCAGGGGATCTGCTGGCGCCGGGAGCCCGGTTCGGGCACCACGGGCTGGGCCTCGGGGACCACGGGCTGCGGCCCGGTGTGCCGGCCGCGCCCGTCGCGGAACCCGTTGGCCGCGTCCTGGTAGCCGCCGCCCGCGTCCTGGTAGCCGTTGGGGGCGTCCTGGTAGCCGTTGGCGGCGTTCCGCGCCCGCTCGCTGGGCGGCTGGAACACGTTGTCCTGCCGGCCGGCCTCGGACTGGCGGCCGCGCAGCTGCGCGCCGGGACGGCGGACGGGCAGGTCGCTCGCCGAGCGCGAGCCCGCGTCGGCGGCGGCGCCGTACGGGTCGTTCGGCGGCGCGACGTCCGCCGGCCGCGGCAGGTCCGGCGGGACGGCCGGCAGCGGGCCGGTGGCCGGGGCGGCGTGCGCTCCGGTGCCGGCGGCCGGGGTCAGCGGGCCCGTCGTCAGGGGCGACTGCGGTCCGGTGCCGTCGCCCGAATGGAGGGGGCCGCCCATCATCGGCTGCGGCCCGGTGGCGCCGCGCAGCGGGCGCAGCGGGCCGGTGTGGCCGACCATCGGGTTGCCCCCGGTGCCCGCGCCGAATCCGGCGGCGGGCCCGAAGTCGTCCTGGCGGAAGGCGCCCCCGGCGGCGGGCGGCTCGGCGGCGGTGGTGGTGAGCGCGGCGAGCTGGCCGCTGCCCCCGGTGTCGCGGGAGCCGAGGCCGCGGGCGCCGACGCCCGCGGGCTCGCCGGGGGTGACCGCCGCGTCCGGCAGCACGACGAACGCGGTGAGCCCGCCGCCCTGCGCGGCCCGCAGCTCGACGCGGATGCCGTGCCGGACGGCCAGGCGGCCGACCACGAACAGGCCCATGCGGCGCGCCGCGGAGAAGTCGATGACGGGCGGGTTCGCCAGTCGCCAGTTGGCCTGCTCCAGCTCCTCGGGCGCCATCCCGACGCCGTTGTCGGTGATCTGCAGCATGGAGCCGCCGCCGCTGAGCAGCTGCCCGGAGACGGTGACCTTGGTGTGCTCGGAGGAGAACTCCAGCGCGTTCTCCACCAGCTCGGCGAGCAGGTGGACGAGGTCGTTGACGACGGGCCCGGCGACGGTCATGTCGCCCTGGACGCGCAGCGCGACCCGCTCGTACTGCTCGACCTCCGACAGCGAGGCGCGGACGACGTCGATCAGCGGGACGGGCTTGTTCCACCGGCGGGCCTGCTCCTGGCCGCCGAGGACCAGCAGGTTCTCGTTGTTGCGGCGCATGCGGGTGGCGAGGTGGTCCAGCCGGAACAGGCTGCCGAGCTGCTCCTCGTCGCGCTCGCTCTGCTCCAGGTCCTCGATCAGGCGCAGCTGCCGCTCGACGAGCGACTGGTTGCGCCGCGACAGGTTGACGAACATCGCGTTGATGTTGCCTCGCAGGACGGCCTCGTCGGCCGCCAGCCGGACCGCCTCGCGGTGGACCTCGTCGAAGGCGCGCGCGACCTGGCCGATCTCGTCGGTCGAGTCGATCTCGATCGGCGCGACCTCGATGCCGCCCGCGGCGGCCTCGGGGTCGCGCAGCCGGTCGACCAGGCCGGGCAGCCGGCTGCTGGCGACCTCCAGCGCGCCGGACTGCAGCCGCCGCAGCGGCCGCACCAGCGACCGGGCCATCACGATCGTGATCAGCAGGACGACGATCAGCAGCGCGGCGATCAGCGCCGAGTCGAGGATCGTCGAGTTGCGCGCGGCCGTGCCCTGGTCGCGGCTGTGGGTGTGGACGTCGCCGGCGAGCTTCTGCTCGACCTGGCGCATCTGGTCGACCATCGCGGTCATCGCGACGCGCATGGCGCTCGCGGCGCGGGAGGTCCGCAGCGACGCGGGCAGCAGCCCGTTGGTCGCGCTCGCCGCCGAGATCACCCGCTGCCGGACGTCACGGGCCTGGTCGACCTTGGGGCCGACGACCGTGTCCTCGTAGAGCTGGACCTGGTCCAGGGACGCGGAGTCGCGGAAGGCAGCGAGCTCGCTGTCCTCCTGTGCGCGCGCCGCCGTGAGCTCGTTGAGCTCCTGGATGTCGAGCTGCTTGCTCCGCGCGCCGATGAGCAGCAGGGCCCGCTCGCGGGACACCGCCTCCTTGGCGCGCGCGAGGGCGCCGAGCGCACGGACCGACTCCGAGAGCTTGTCGTCCGCCACGTTCTGCGCGATGCCGTCCAGGACCGAGGTCAGCTCCCGGGCCGCCTCGGTGTACTTCTCGAGGACGATGAAGGGCGGGACCTTGGTGCCGACGACGAGGGAGCGCAGCGCCTTCAGCCCGTCCAGGCGGCTCTTCACCGTGGTGGCGTCGCGGACGGCCTCGGAACCGTAGGAGCCGTTGATCTTCCCGGTGTCCTCCAGCACCGGCCCGACCAGCGCGTCGGTCTTGCGCTGCTGGGCCTGCAGGGCCGGCAGGAGCGCGGCGGAGCGGCCGCCCGCGATGTACTCGACGGCCTCGTCGCGTTCGGCGGTGAACTCCTGGACGAACCGGGTGATCTCCACGCCCACCTCGGCCATCTGCTGCACGCGGCCGTAGCTCTCCGTCTTGTCCACGGAACTGGAGATCCGCAGGCCGGCCAGTACGACGGCGGCGAGCGTTGGCACCAGGATCAGCACGATCAGGCGCTGGGGCACCCGCCAGTTCCGCAGCCGGAGCCGCCCGCCCGATCGCGGCGGCCCGCCTGGCCGTGCCGGATGGTCCGACTGCACCTCGACGTCACCAGGCCGAGCACGGTCGCGACCCTCGTCGCTTGGTTGCATCCGCCGTCAACACCCTCTCCCTCACGATGCCGCACACTCCGTGACCTCATCGGCGCGAAGGGTCATGGCAACATCGTCTCCACCTCCGGCGCCCGATATTGCAGCACATCCATGGATATGCCGCAAAGGACCCTAGGGGAGTGGATAAGAACCGACGAGGCGATCGCGATTTCATGCCCATATGTCCGTTTTCCGAGTCACCGGTCGTCACGGTGCGCACTCGAACTCCGCGCATTCGATCGATTACACTCGGTAAAGCGACCTGCTCTCGCGCCTCCTTCCATCGGCCGGCGAGAACGGCGCGACCCGAAACCGAAAAGTCGATCACGCTCCGTATTCACTCAGCAATGGATTGTCACAACGGCTGCGACAAGCCCTTAACCGCAAGGGGAAAGCGGCGCCCGCGCCGGCCATTCGACAAGTTATCGAATCGAATCCCAACGGCCTTACCGGCCAGTAACAACGGTCGGCCGCGCCACCGCCCCCGGCACCCCCGCCACCGCCCCCACCAGGAATGACACCGCGGCGCCGGCAACGCCGATCGGTCCACTGAAGGACACAAGAGAGTCACGCAATTCCGTCCCAAACCCCCTAAGACGCCCAGTCCGCGATACCCTCCCGACGCACGTGATCTTCAGGCACGGCGGGAGAGGCGGCCGCAGCCGTTCCCCTGGCTCATGAGCCCTGGCCTGCCCGAGCCCTGCCGAAGCAACTTCCCCCGTGAGTTAAGGAGTGCCCGATGCGGCAATCCAGACGTCTTCTGGCGCTGGTCAGCGCCCTCGCCCTCGTTACGTCCCTGGCCGCCGGCTGCGGAGGTTCGGACGACTCCGGCGGCGGCAACGGCCTGGAGAAGAAGGAGATGAAGGTCGCCTCACTGCCCCTGGTGGACGGTGCGGCGCTCTACATCGCCCAGAAGCAGGGCCTGTTCAAGGCCGAGGGCCTGAACGTCAAGATCGTGCCGGTGCAGCAGAGCATCAAGGCGCTGCCGGCGCTGAAGAACGGCGAGGTGGACGCCATCGCGGGCGCCAACTACGTCTCGTTCCTGCAGGCCAACGAGCAGGGCGCGCTCAAGCTCAGCATCCTGGCCGAGGGGGCCACGCTCACCTCGAACATGATGAACGTGCTGGTCATGCCCAACTCCAAGATCAAGACCGCCAAGGACCTGGAGGGCAAGAAGGTCGCGGTCAACATCCTGAACAACATCCAGGGCCTCACCCTGGACTCGATCCTCAAGGCCAACAACGTCGACCCGAAGAAGGTCCAGTACGTCGCCATCCCGTTCCCGCAGATGGCCTCCGCGCTGCAGAAGGGGCAGGTCGACGCGATCCACACCGTCGAGCCGTTCCTGTCCGACATCGAGAAGAAGGACGGCGCCCGCGTCGTCGTCGACGGCGGCAGCGAGCCGGTCACCGGCATGCCGATCAGCGGTTTCGTGAGCACCCAGGAGTTCGCGAAGAAGAACCCCAAGACCGCGGCGGCGTTCCAGAGCGCGATCATCAAGGCGCAGAAGATCGCCTCCCAGGACCGCAAGCGCGTCGAGGAGGTCCTGCCCGGCTACGCCAAGATCGACCCGCAGGTCGCCTCGGTCATCACGCTGCCCGGCTACCCGACGTCGCTGAGCACCACCCGGATGCAGCAGATCGTGGACCTGATGACCACCTCGGGCCTGCTCAAGCAGAAGCCCGACCTGAAGTCCATCCTCTTCCAGCCGACGTCGTGACGGCAGGACGCTGATTCACCCATGGCACACGAGCCGACGCCGCCCCGCGGCCTCTCCCGCCCAGGAAAGTGGGCGCGGGGGGCCGCCGGGGTGGCGGTCCTGTTCCTGGCGAGCGAGGCCCTCGGCCGGGCCGGGATTGTGGACCGTTCCTATCTGCCCCCCGCATCCGACGTCACCGCCCGCGCGTTCGAGCTGTTCGGTGACTCCGACTTCCTGTTCAACGTGCGCGCCACGCTCACCGCGTGGGCGCTCGGCACGCTGCTCGCGATCGCGATCGCGGTCCCCCTCGGGCTGCTGCTGGGCAGCGTCCCGGCGGTCAACACCGCGGTCCGCGCGATCGTGGAGTTCCTGCGCCCGATCCCCTCGGTCGCCCTCATCCCGCTGGCCGGGCTGCTGCTCGGCTCGGGCCTGAAGATGGAGGTGCCGCTCATCGTGTACGCCTCCAGCTGGCCCATCCTCTTCAACACCATGTACGGGCTGGACGACGTCGACCCCACGGCGAAGGAGACGCTGCGCAGCTTCGGGTTCGGCCGGATCCAGGTGCTGCTGCGCGTCTCCCTGCCGAGCGCCGCGCCGTTCATCGCGACGGGCGTGCGGCTGGCCGCGTCGATCGCGCTCATCCTGGCCGTCGGCACCGAGATCCTGTCCGGCTTCGGCGACGGCCTCGGCATGTTCATCGCGCAGGCCGGCAACGTCCCCGACGGCACCCGCGACGTCCTCGCCGGGACGGTGTGGGCGGGCTGCCTCGGCCTGCTCATCGACACCGTCCTGGTGCAGGTCGAGAACCGCGTGTTCCACTGGCACAAGGCGCAGAGGAGTGGTGCATCGTGACCGCGGCGACGCTCACCGCCGGCACCGGCCGCACCGCCCGCGGCGGGGCGGCCGTGCGGATCGCCCGCGGGCTGCTGCACCGGCTGCTGCCCCTCGCCGTCCTCGTGGCGGGCTGGGAGGCGGTCACCCGCGCGTCCGACAGCGTCTTCTTCCCGCCGCCCTCCCAGATCGTCAAGCGGATGCGGGAGATATGGCTGTCCGGGCCGCCGAGCCACCTGTACTTCAGCACGGAGGCGGGCGACTCCATCGCGCCGAGCCTCGGCCGGATGGCGCTCGCCCTCGCCCTGTCGGTGGTCGCGGGCGTCGTGCTCGGCATCGCGCTCGGCCGCTCCGAGCGGGTGCTGGCCTACCTGCAGCCGCTCATGCAGTTCGCCCGCGTCATCCCGCCGCCGACCCTGGTGCCGGTGTTCATCGTGCTGTTCAAGATCGGCACGGAGATGCAGGTCGCCTCGATCGTCTTCAGCGCGATCTGGCCCGTCCTGCTCAACACCGCGGACGGCGCGCGCAGCGTCGACCCCATGCAGATGGCGACCGCCGAGGCGTTCCGGTTCTCCGCGGTGGACCGGATCCGGTACGTCATCGTCCCCTCGGCGATGCCGAAGATCTTCGCGGGGCTGCGGCTGGCCCTGTCCCTGTCCCTGATCCTGATGATCTTCTCCGAGCTGCTGCCCGGCACCTCCGACGGCCTCGGGTTCGAGCTGTCGAACGCGCAGAGCCAGTCCGACCTGCCGACCGTCTGGTCGGTCATCGTGCTGCTCGGCATCCTCGGCTACCTGTTCAACACGATCCTGCTCGCGGTGGAACGGCGTGTCCTCTCCTGGCACCGCGGGGCGCGAAAGGCGGATTCATGACGACCGAGCTCACGGTCCGGGAGGCGTTCTTCGACTTCTGCCGGCGAGTGGGGATGACCACGGTCTTCGGGAACCCGGGCTCGACCGAGCTGCGGATGTTCCGCGACTTCCCGGGAGACTTCGAGTACGTGCTCGCGCTGCAGGAGACCGTCGCGGTGGCGGCCGCCGCCGGGCACTCCCTCGGCACCGGCAACGCGACGCTGGTCAGCCTGCACTCCGCCGGCGGCGTCGGCCACTCCCTCGGCGCGGTCTTCAACGCCTACCGCGACCGGGTGCCCGTCGTCATCATCGCCGGCCAGCAGTCGCGCGCGATGCTGCCGACCCACCCGTTCCTCGGCGCCGACGAGCCCGCCCTCTTCCCGCGCCCCTACGTGAAGTGGAGCCGGCAGCCCGAGCGCGCCGAGGACGTGCCCGCCGCGCTCGCCGAGGCGTACCGGGTCGCGATGACGCCGCCGCGCGGCCCGGTGTTCCTCTCCGTCCCCGAGGACGACTGGGAGCACCTCGCCGAGCCCGTCCCCGACCGCGAGGTCCGCAGCGACTTCACCGCCTCCCCCGCCGCGCTCCGCGAGGTGGCCGAGGCGCTGAACGGGGCCGCGAACCCGGTCGTCATCGTCGGCCCGGGCGTCGAGGACGAGGACGCGCTGCCCGGCGTGCTGGCGCTCGCCGAGCGGACCGGCGCGCCGGTCTGGATCAGCCCGCTGTCGGGGCGGTCCGGGTTCCCGGAGGACCACGCGCTGTTCCGCGGCTTCCTCCCGCCCGTCCGCGACCAGCTCTCGGCGCGGCTGGAGGGCCACGACGTCATCCTGGCGCTCGGCGCGCCGATCTTCACGTACCACGTGCACAGCGAGGGCCCGGTCATCCCGGCGGGGGCGCGGCTGTTCCACTTCGACTGCGACCCGTCGCAGACCGCGTGGGCGCCCGTCGGCACCAGCGTGCTCACCACGATCGCCGCGGGCGTGTCCGGCCTGCTGGAGCTGGTCGACAAGGCCGACCGGCCGCTGCCCGAGCCGCTCGAGCGGCTCGGAAAGCCCGCCGCGACCGACCCGATCGACGCGGCGCTGGTCGTCGAGACGCTGCGGGAGCGGATGCCCGAGGACGCGGTCATCGTCGAGGAGGTCCCGAGCTACCGGGACATGTTCCACGCCCGCCTGCCCATCACCCGGCCCGGCGGCTTCCTCACCACCGGCAGCGGCGCCCTCGGCTGGGGCCTGCCCGTCGCCGTCGGGCGCGCCCTCGCCGGGTCGGGCGAGCGCATCGTCTGCGTCATCGGCGACGGCGCCGTCATGTACTCGGTGCAGGGCCTCTGGACGGCCGTGCAGCACAACGTCCCGATGACGGTCGTCATCCTGAACAACCAGGGCTACGGCGCGGTGAAGGCCCTCGGCCGGCGCATCAAGATGGACAGCGTCCCGGGCACCGACCTGCCCGGCATCGAGTTCGTCACGCTCGCCCAGGGGTTCGGCTGCGCGGGCCGGACCGTCACGAGCGCGGCGGACCTGGACGCCGCGATGGCGGAGGGCCTCGGGCACGACGGGCCGTTCGTCATCGACGTCCGCGTCGCGGCCGACAACGCCGCCCTCTACGACGAGCCTTGGGCACGGTGAGCGAGATGCTGGAGATATCCGGGCTGGGCCACTCCTACGGCGCGCACCGCGTGCTGGACGGCATCGACCTGAAGGTCGGCGAGGGCGAGCTCGTCACGATCGTCGGACCCTCCGGGTGCGGCAAGTCGACGCTGCTGCGCTGCATCGCCGGGCTCGTCCCGCCGACCGAGGGGAAGGTCGTGCTGAAGGGCACGCCCATCGACGGCGTGCCCGACGACCTCGCCGTGGTGTTCCAGGACTACAGCCGCTCGCTGCTGCCCTGGCTGACGGTGCGCGACAACGTGGCGCTGCCGCTGCGCCGCCGCGGGCTCGGCAAGGCCGACCGGCGCGCGCGGGCCGTCGAGGCGCTCTCGTCCGTCGGGCTCGAGGACGCGGCGGGCAAGTATCCGTGGCAGCTGTCGGGCGGCATGCAGCAGCGGGTGTCGATCGCCCGGGCGCTGGCCTACAAGCCGACGCTGATGCTGATGGACGAGCCGTTCGGGTCGGTCGACGCGCAGACCCGCGAGGACCTGGAGGACCTCGTCCTGCAGGTGCACCGGGCCGAGGGCATGACGATGCTGCTCGTCACGCACGACATCGACGAGAGCGTCTACCTGGGCGACCGGGTCGTGGTGCTCGCCCGCAACCCCGGCCGGGTCCGCGACGAGCTGCCGGTCACGCTGCCCGCCGACCGCGACCAGATCGGCACTCGGGCCGACGCGGAGTTCGTGCGGCTCAGGGCCGAGGTGGGGCGGCTGGTCCGCGGCGTCGTCAAGGAGTCGGAGGCGGCGGACGCCGCCGGCACGGCCGACGCCCCGGTCGAGGAGGGCGGCGCGGCCGAGGCGGACGCCTCCGTGGAGGAGCCCGCGAAGAAGTAGGGCGCACGCCCGCGGGGCCCCGGTCGCGGCGCGGCCGGGGCCCCGTGCTTTCCGGGTTCCGAACGGTGGAACAATCCTGTTCACAATTTTCTCCTCAAACCAGCACATACGCCACATTTCTCCCGCGATCGGGCAGGCGATGCGCTACGCTCCCCGCACTCACCGGAAGATCGGTTCCCAGTCGGCTGCCCCTCCCGCAATGGAGCGTCGCCCATGTCCGCCACCTTCCCCCGCGCCGCTCTCGGCGGCGCGCTCGCCGTCGCGGTCGCGCTCTCGGCCACCGCGTGCGGCGGCTCGGACGGCAAGAAATCGGCCAACGGACTGGAGGAGTCCACGATCACCGTCGGCACCATGACGATCGCCGACACCGCGCCGTTGCAGATCGCGATCCAGAAGGGCCTGTTCAAGGCCGAGGGCCTCACGGTCAGGACCCGCGTCGTCAGCGGCGGCGCCGAGGCCATCCCGCTGCTGAAGAGCGGCCAGCTCGACATCACCTTCGGCAACTACGTGTCGCTGTTCACCGCGGCGTCCAAGGACCCCGGCTTCAAGCCGAAGGTCGTCGCCGACGGCTTCCAGGGCGCGCCGAAGACCCACACGCTGATGGTGCGCGGCGACTCCCCCTACCGCACGATCAGGGACCTGGCCGGGAAGAAGATCGGCGTCAACACCAAGCGCAACGTCAGCACGCTGCTGGTGCGCGCCGCCGGACAGGCGCAGGGCGTCACGTTCGACGAGGACAAGAACTTCGTCGAGATCCCGCCGCCCAACATGGAGGCGGCGCTGAAGAACAAGAGCGTCGACGCCGTCCAGGCGATCGAGCCGTTCGGCACGCAGATGGCGCGGTCGATGGGCGCGCGAATGGTCGCCGACCTGTCCAGCGGGCCGACCGCGCAGTTCCCGATCGCCGGGTACGCCGCCACGGCGAAGTTCGCCGGCAAGAACCCGAAGACGGTCGCCGCGTTCCAGCGCGCGCTGGTCAAGGGCGAGGGCATGGCCGCCGACCGCAAGCTCGTCGAGCAGATCGTGCCCACCTACGCCAAGGGGATCGACGCGAACGTCGCCGCGACCATGAGCTACGGCACCTACCCGACCTCGCTCGACGCGACCCGGCTGCAGCGGGTGCCGGACGTCATGCAGCAGTTCGGGTACATCACCACGAAGATGGACGTGAAGCCGCTGCTGCTGGCCCCGGCTTCATGACCCCTCGCCGCATCGCCCTCGGCGCGGCCGGAGCGGTCGTGGTGGTCGGCGTGCTCGAGGCGGTCAGCCGTTCCGGCCTCGTGGACGAGACCTCCCTCCCCCCGGCCTCGACCGTGCTGAAGGAGGCCGGGAGGCTCGCCGCCGACCGCGAGTTCCTGGTGGACGTCGGCGCGACGGTGCGCGAATGGCTGCTCGGGCTGCTGCTCGCGGTGCTGGCCGCGGTGCCGCTGGGCGTGCTGCTCGGCTCGGTGCCGCTGCTCGGCACCGCCTCCCGCGCGCTGGTCGAGCTGTGCAGGCCCGTCCCGTCGGTCGCGCTGATCCCGCTGGCCACCCTGCTGTTCAGCTCGCCGGCGCAGACGAACCTGTCGCTGATCTTCTACGCCTGCCTGTGGCCGATCCTCGTCAACACCCTGTACGCGCTGCGCGACGTCGACCCGGTCGCCAAGGACACGCTGCGGGCGTTCGGGTTCTCGGCGCCGTCGGTGCTGTGGCGGGTGTCGCTGCCGAGCGCGGCCCCGTTCATCGCCACCGGCGTGCGGATCGCCGCCTCGGTCGCCCTCGTCGTGCTGATCAGCACCGAGCTGCTGGTCGGCGGCGACGACGGCATCGGCATCTACCTGACCGAGACGCAGCAGGGCGGCGGGCGCACCGACCTGATGCTGGCCGGCGCGTGCTGGGCCGGGGTGCTCGGGCTGCTCGCCAACACCGCGCTGATCGCGCTGGAGCGGGTCGCGTTCCGCTGGCACGCCGCGCGGGTGGAGGGGATCGCATGAGGATCGGCCGACCGGTCCGCGGGCTCGCCGAGCGGGTGTGGCTCGTCGCGCTCGCCGTGGCCGTCTGGCAGCTCGTCACGTCCGCGACGGACGAGACGTACTTCCCGCCGCCCACCAGGATCATCGACGCGCTGCACGAGGTGTGGTTCTCCGGGCCCGCCTCGCACGCGTTCCTGACCGGCAACGCGGTGGACGACTTCTCCAGCAGCCTCGCCCACCTGTTCGTCGGCTGGGCCGCCGCCGGCGCGGCCGGGGTGGCGATCGGCGCCGCGATCGGCCGTTCCCGGGTGCTGAACGACCTGCTGGACCCGGTGCTGCAGTTCCTGCGCGCGGTTCCGCCGCCGACCCTGGTGCCGTTCTTCATCGTGGTGTTCCAGATCGGCACCACGATGCAGATCGTCACGATCGCGTTCGGGGTGGTGTGGCCGGTCCTGCTGAACACCGCCGACGGCGTCCGCGCGGTGGACCCGCTCCAGCTGGACACGGCGCGGGTCTTCGGCATCTCCCGGCCCCGCCGGCTGCTGATGATCATCCTGCCGGCGGCGGCGCCGAAGATCTTCGCGGGGTTGCGCGTCGCGCTGTCGTTCGCGCTGATCCTCATGGTGCTGTCGGAGATCGTCGGCAGCACCACCGGCATCGGCGCCGAGCTGCTGGACGCTCAGCGCGCCTTCGAGCTGCCCACCATGTGGGCCGGGATCGTCATGCTCGGCGTGCTCGGCCTGCTGTTCAACGGAGTCTTCATGGTCCTCGAACGGCGGCTGCTGGCGTGGCACACCGGCGCGCGGCGGCCGACGAACTGACACCCCCACAGAAAAGGCGTCCGCGATGCTCCGGATCACCGGCCTCACGCACACCTACACCGGCGGGCACACCGCGCTCGACGGCCTCGACCTCACCGTCCCGGACGGGCAGCTGCTCAGCATCGTCGGACCCTCCGGGTGCGGCAAGTCCACCCTGCTGCGCTGCATCGCCGGGCTGATCCGCCCGACCGGCGGCACCCTGGAGATGCACGGCGCGCCGATCGACGGCGTGCCGGACGACCTCGCCGTGGTGTTCCAGGACTACAGCCGCTCGCTGTTCCCGTGGCTGACCGTCCGCGACAACGTGGCGATGCCGCTGCGCCGGCGCGGCGGTTCCCGGGCCGAGCGCCGCGCCGCCGCCGACGAGGCGCTGGAGTCGGTCGGCCTGCACGACGCGGGCCGCAAGTACCCGTGGCAGCTGTCGGGCGGCATGCAGCAGCGCGTGTCGATCGCGCGGGCCCTGGCCTACCGGCCGTCGCTGATGCTGATGGACGAGCCGTTCGGGTCGGTGGACGCCCAGACCCGGGAGGACCTCGAGGACCTGGTGCTGAGCGTGCACCGCGCCGGGAAGCTGACGATCCTGCTGGTCACCCACGACATCGACGAGAGCGTCTACGTCGGCGACCGGGTGGTCGTCCTGAACCGGTCGCCGGCCCGGGTGCACGCCGACATCCCGGTGGGGCTGCCCGCGTCCCGGGACCAGATCGAGACCCGCGGGCTCCCCGAGTTCGTCCGGCTGCGCGCGGAGGTCGGGCGGCTGGTCCGCGGCGGCGCCCGCGTCCCGGGGGCCGCGCCCGCCGACGCGCACGCGGGCGAGCCCGCGGACGGGCCCACCGCGGCCGGCGAGCCGGAACCGGACAAATAACCGGAGACGGGCGCCGGATAAGAGATCATGAGGACATGCGCGTACTCATCGTCGGCGCCGGGATCGGCGGGCTGACCACCGCGTTGAGCCTGCACGCGGCCGGGATCGAGGCCCTCGTCGTGGACTCCGCACGGCGGCTGCGGCCGCTCGGCGTCGGCATCAACCTGCTGCCGCACGCGGTCCGCGAGCTCACCGAGCTGGGCCTCGGCGAGGACCTCGCCGACATCGGCGTCCCGACCGCGGAAATGGTGCATTTCGACCGGTTCGGCGGGCGGATCTGGGGCGACCCGCGCGGCCGCGCGCTCGGCTACGACTGGCCGCAGTACTCCGTCCACCGCGGCGAGCTGCAGATGGCGCTGCTCGACGCGGTGCTGTCCCGGCTCGGCAAGGACGCCGTCCGCACCGGCACGGCGCTCGAAGGCTTCGAGCAGGACGCCGGCCGGGTGCGGGCGCGGCTGCTGGACCGGGCGACCGGCACCGCCGGCACGGTGACGGCGGACGTGCTGGTCGGCGCCGACGGCCTGCACTCCACCGTCCGCGCGCAGCTGTACCCGGACGAGCCCGCGCCGCTGTGGAACGGCATCCGGATGTGGCGCGGCGTCACCGAGTCCGAGCCGTTCCTCACCGGCCGGACCCTCGCCGTCGCGGGCAGCAACGCCCGGTCGAAGATGGTCGTCTACCCGATCTCGATGCGCGCCGAGCGGCGCGGCCGGGCCCTGCTCAACTGGGTGGCCGAGGTCAAGCTCGAAGGGGACCGGCGCGCCGGCGCCGCCGACTGGAACCGCAAGGGCCGGCTGGAGGACGTCCTCCCCCACTTCGAGGACTGGACGTTCGACTGGCTGGACGTCCCGGCGCTGATCAAAGGCACCGCGGAGATCCTGGAGTACCCCATGGTGGACCGGGAGCCGCTGGACCGCTGGACGTTCGGCAGGGTCACCCTGGTCGGCGACGCGGCGCACCCCATGTACCCGATCGGCTCCAACGGCGGCTCCCAGGCCGTCCTGGACGCGCGCGTGCTGGCGTACGAGCTGGCCCGCGCCGCCGACCCGGCCGAGGGCCTGCTCCGCTACGAGCGCGAGCGCCGCGAGCCGGCCAACGCGGTCGTCCTGGCCTGCCGCGACATGCCGGCGGAGCGGATCCTGCGGATGGTGAGCGAGCGCGCGCCGGACGGCTTCGAGGCGATCGAGGACGTTCTGACCGCGGAGGAGCTGGTCAGAATGACCGGCGCCTACCGCAGGACGTCGTTCGTCGACGCCGAGGCGCTCAACGGCCGCCCGTCGTACACGGTCGTAGGCTGACCCGCCGCCCGCGCGCTGCGCAGGATCAGCGCTCGGGGCCGGATCAGCGCCCGGGGCCGGCGAGGGTCACGGCGGCCAGCAGCGCCTCGACGGCGCGGGTCGCGCGGTCGTACTGCGACGGGTCGTCGTGGAGGAGCGCGTGGGCGGCTCCGGTGCGGCAGACGGCGTCCAGCTCGAAGGCGAGCTGCGGGACGTCGGCGGACGCGTCGATGTCGCCGCGGTCCCGCGCCTCGTGCAGGCAGCGCTCCAGGAAGGCGCGCCAGTGGCGCTGGGACGCCGCGATGGCGTCACGGACGCGGCCGGGCCGGGCGTCGAACTCGGCCATCGTGGAGTGGAAGAAGCAGCCGCCGGGGAAGACCGGCTGCCGCTGGTAGCGCTGCCAGGCGTCCAGGAGCGCGCGGACGCGCCCGAGCCCCTCGGGGACGACGAGGGCGGGCTCCACGACGTGCTCGCGGAACACCTCGACGGCCGTGGCGACGGTCGCGAGCTGCAGCTCCTCCTTCGAGCCGAAGTGCGTGAAGACGCCGCTCTTGCTGATCCGCAGCTCGGTGGCGAGCCGCCCGATCGACAGTCCCTCCAGTCCCTCGGCCGAGGCGATGTCGGCGGCGCGGCCGAGGATGACCGCGCGCGTCCGCTCGCCCTTGAGGACCCGTCCGTCAGTGCTCACGTTCACTAATCTGCACGACCGTTCGTGCAAAGTCAATCGTGCAAACCCCTTGACGGGAGGCCTGCTCGCAGAAGAGTGTACGACCGTTCGTTCTTTTCTGGAGGACCTCCCATGACCGCCACCACGGCGCCGCCCCTCACGGCGGGCGCGCGGCGGGACGTGCCCTGGCTCGCCGCCGGCGCGACGTTCCTGGCCATGCTCGACGCCACCGTCGCCAACCTCGCCGTCCCCGATCTGCACGCCGACTTCCCGGACGCCTCGCTGTCCGGCCTGACCTGGATCGTCACCCTCTACGCGGTGCTGTTCGCGGCGCTGCTCGCCCCCGCCGGCCGCCTCGCCGACCTCGTCGGGCGGCGCTCGCTCTACCTGTGGGGCACCGGGCTGTTCACGCTCGCGTCCCTGGCCTGCGCCGCCGCGCCGAACGTGCCCGTCCTGCTCGCGACCCGCGGGGTGCAGGGCGCCGCCGCGGCCGCGATGATCCCGGCGTCGCTCGCGCTGCTGCTGCACGACACCCCCGCCGCGCGGCGCGCGGGCGCCATCGGGCTGTGGAGCGCGGCGGGCGCGTTCGCCGCCGCCGTCGGCCCCGGGCTCGGCGGAGTTCTCGTCGAGCAGTTCGGCTGGCGGGCGCTGTTCGTCATCAACGTCCCGTTCGGCCTGGTGATGCTGCTCGGCGGGCTCCGGCTGCCGCGCACCGCGGGCACCGCCGGGCGGCTGCCCGACCTCGCCGGGACGGTCCTGCTCGGCGCCGGCGTCGGCGGCATCGCGCTCGGCGTCACCCAGGCCGGCGACTGGTCCTGGACCGACGCCCGCACGCTCGCGCTGCTGCTCGGCGGCGCCGCCCTCGCCGCCCTGGCGCTGTGGCGGTCGGCCCGGCACCCCGTGCCCGCCCTGGAGATCGGGATGTGGCGCGCCCGCGGGTTCGCCCTCGCCAACACCGCCTCGTTCCTGTACGGGACGGCGCTGTACTCCTGGCTGCTGCTCGGCGTCCTCTACCTGACCGGCGAGTGGCACTACTCGATCCTCAAGGCCGGGCTCGCCTCGACGCCCGGCGCGTTCACCGCCACCGCGGCGGCGATCGCGATGGGCCGCCTCACCGGCCGCATCGGCGTCCGTCCCGCCGTGTCGGGCGGCGCCCTGATCATGGTCGCGGCGGGGATCTGGGTGGTCGCCGGGCTGCCCGCCGAGCCGCACTTCCCCACCTTCTGGCTGCCGCTCGGACTGCTGGCCGGGACGGGCATGGGGATGGTCACCACCGGCACCGCGTCGGCCGCCGCGCTGTCGGCCGGCCCGCAGCGGTTCGCGGGCGCGACCGGCCTCAACACCACCGCCCGCCAGCTCGGCGGCGCCCTCGGCATCGCGGCGCTCGCCGCGATGCTGCCGGACCGCGCGGTGCACGGCGACTACACCGCCGTCTACCTGTTCTGCACCCTCGCCGCCGCGGGCGCCGGCCTCGCGGGGGCGTTCCTGACCGTCCGTCCGAGCACGTCCTGATGGGAGACGACATGACCGGGACGACACCCGCGGCCGCGCCCGCCGGGCCCCTGACCGAGTGGACCGACCCCGCCGTGCTGACCGCCGCCGAGGCCGCCGCGCTGCTGGCGGGCGCGCCGTGGAAGAGGATGGTGACGGTCGGCGACAGCGTCGCCGAGGGCGTCCGCGAACCGGTGCCCGGCTACCGCGACCTGTCCTGGACCGACCGCGTCGAGGAGGCGCTGGGCGCGGTGACGGACGGCTTCGCCGCGCTCAACCTCGGCCGCCGCGACCTCGTCGCCGCGCGCGTCGCCGCCGAGCAGCTCGTGCCCGCGCTGGAGTTCGGGCCCGACCTCGCGTTCGTGGTGGCGGGCGGCAACGACATGCTCCGCCCGCACTTCGACGAGGACGAGGTGCGGCGCGAGCTGGCCGCGATGGTCGGCGCGTTCCGGTCCGCCGGCGCGGACGTCGCCACGATCGGGCTGCTGGACATCACCGCCGCGGGGCTCGGCCCGGCCCGGTTCCGGGAGGTGCTGTCGGCGCGCACGCGGCGGCTGAACGAGCTGGCCGCCGAGGTCGCCGCCGAGCACGGCGCCTGCCACGTCGACAACCCGCCCGGCCACCCCGTCGCCGCCGATCCCGGCATCTACAGCGCCGACCGGCTGCACCTCAACGCCCGGGGGCACGCGTTCGCCGCCGCGAACACGGTCCGGGCGCTCGCCGCTCACTTGGCGTCGGCGTAGCGGTCCACCACCGCGATCTCCATCGGGAAGGCGACGGGCGTCGCGCCGAACAGCAGCTGGCGCGCCTCCTCGGCGGAGGCGCGGACGGCCTCGGTCACGGCCTCGGCGAGCTCCGCCGGCGCGTGCACGATGACCTCGTCGTGCTGGAAGAACACCAGGCGCGGCGTGCCGAGCGCGGTGAGGCGGCGGCGCAGCGAGCCGAGCAGGGCGAGCGCCCAGTCCGCCGCCGTCGCCTGCACGACGAAGTTGCGGGTGAAGCGGCCCCGGCTGCGCAGCGCCTGCGCGGCCGTCGCCGGGCGGCGCGCCCCCTCCACCGCCGCGGACGGGACGGGCGGGTCGCGCTCGTCGTCGCCGGCCAGCGTCAGCTCGCGCCAGCCCGCCGACGGCGGCGGGCACGTCCGGCCGAGCAGCGACCGGACGAGCCGCCCCCGCTCTCCCGCGCGGGCGGCGGCCTCGACGTACTCGAAGGCGTCGGGGAACCGGCTCTTCAGCACGCCGAGCAGCTGCACGGCCTCGCCCGTCCCTCCGCCGTACATCGCCGACAGCAGCGCGAGCTTCGCCTTCGCGCGCGCGGACAGCCCGCCCGTCGCCTCGTCCGAGCGGAACGCGTCGGACAGCGCCTCGTAGAGGTCGCCGTGCGCCGCCGCGTCGGCGAACGCCCGGTCGCCCGCCAGGGCCGCGAGGACGCGCGGTTCCAGCTGGGCCGCGTCGGCGACCACCAGGCACCAGCCGGGATCGGCGACGACGGCCCTGCGCAGCACGCGCGGGATCTGCAGCGCGCCGCCGCCGTTGGTCGCCCAGCGCCCGGACACCACGCCGCCCACCACGTACTCGGGGCGGAACCGCCCGTCCCGCACCCACGTGTCGAGCCACGCCCACCCGTGCGCGGCGTGCAGCCGCGCGAGCTCCTTGTACTCCAGCAGCAGCGGGACGGCCGGATGGTCGAGGCGCTTCAGCACGTGCGCGCGGGTGGACGGGATCGGCAGGCCCGCCGCCGCGAACGCCTTGAGGATCTGCGCCGGGGAGTCGGGGTTGACGTGCGTGCGCGGGCCGAACGCGGCGCCGATCCGGTCGGCGAGCTCCTGCAGCCGGCGCGGGCGCAGCCCGCCGGACGGGCGCGGGCCGAGCAGCTCGGTGAGCAGCGCGTCGTGCTCGGCGGCCGACCAGGGCAGCCCGTCGTGGCCCAGCTCGGCGGCGACCAGCGAGCCCGCGGACTCGGCGGCGGCGAGGAGCGCGAACCCGTCCAGCCCGGCGGCGGCGCGCTGCTGCGCCGCGTGCACGTCGACGATCTGCCCGAGGTCGTCGGACGGCGCCGCCCGCTCCCCTTCGGCGTCGTCGTCGCCGAACAGCGGCGCCTGCGCGGCCCGCGCCGGTGCCTCGTGCGCCGGCCTCGGGTCGGGCGGGACGGGCAGCCCACGCAGCCGCGCCCACGCCGCCCGGACCGAGCGCGGCTCCCCGTAGCGGCCGGCGTGCCCCAGCAGCAGGTTCTCGACGAGTTCGAGGTCGTGGCAGCGCGCGACCCGGACGCCGGCCCGCAGCAGCCGCGGGTACAGCCGGGCGCTGGACGCCCACACCCAGCGCGGCGCGTCCGCGCGCTCGCGGTCGGCGATCTCGCCGGCCAGATCGGCCACGGTGTACGCGGGCCCGGCGGGCGAGCCGTCCTCGTCCAGCGGCCGCAGTTCGCCCCCGTCCCCCGCCCCGGCGGCCACCGCGATCCTCACCCGCCCATTCTCGCCCCCGGGTATGACAGAACCGTTCCTACAGGAGGGGGTCTTGGACCCATGTCCCCGGCCTGCGCGCGTCCCGAACGGTGCTGGACACGCTGGTCGCCCGCGTTCTGGTCGCCCGCGTCCGGCGACGTGCATCGTGTGCACGGTCCGTGACGGGGTGGCGGGGTCCCTCGCGTTCTCGGTCACCACGGTCGGCCTGGACGGCCCGAGGCCCGGCATCATCGCCCTGGTGATGGCGGGGCGGTGCCGTCCGTCGCCGGATCGGGTGCCCGAGAGCGCGTCGCCCGACAGCGATGCTCGCCGCATCGTGCCGGGAGACCTTGCGGTGCGGGGTGCTCATCGGCTCACGCCAATGCTGCGCACCCCACCTGGAGGTGTAGGCCGGGTCCACGGCCACGATCGCGATGCCGGCCTCAGCGGCCATCGCCACCAGCCGGGCCCGCAGCTTTCCGGTCGGCATCCCGGAGACCAATTGCCGGAACCGTTTACGTCGACCATGCTTTTCTCTGGTCTTCTCAGCCGCGAAGTCCAAGTCCTCGATGCCGATGGCCGACACCCCGCAGGACGAAGCCCAACGCAGCAGCTGGGTGACGGCGTGCCGCACCTGGGCGTCGCGATGCTGGGCGGAGCCGGACAGGTCATAGCCGAACCGCTTGGGGTTACCGACGGGGTTGCCATGCCGGTCCAGGCGCCAAGCAGCGAAGTGGTCGGCATTGGTGTCGACACCGATCACTCCGCGGGCAAGAGCGGCTTGCAGGGGGACCACCGGGACAGCGGCGCGCTGCCAGGACGCGGTCACGTACCAACGGCCCCGCTCGACGTCCAGGTGGATGCGGTAAGCAACGGCGCGGTCGGCCTCGACCCGGTCGCCCCACTCCGTCCCACGATGCTTGAAGGCGACGCGGGCGGACAAGACATACCGGCCATGCTCGGCGTTGGCCAGGTGCGCCAGCGGCGCGGGCAGCCGGATGGACACCTCCCCGGACGGGGTCAGACGGATGGTCTCGTTGCCGAACCGCTTGCCCGACTCACCGTCGGCGCGCAGGAACCAGCGCTCGGCCTCCCACCGCATCCGCCACCCTTCCTCGGTGAGCCTCGCGGCCTCCAGATTGTGACGGGTGCCGAGCAGCCTGCGGCCACCCCGAACCACGTGCACGCTCCCAGCATCCCAGTCCGACTGCACCCGGGCGAGCCGGTCTCGCAGGACGCCCAGACGGCGCGACTTGGCGAACCATTCCCGCTTGGTCCGGTACCCGCCGGGCGCCCGTTTGGTTCCCTCTTCGCCGAGCGGCAGCGACAGGCGGTACTCCAGCGTCCGGACACCGGCCCGGAGGGACCGCAGGTGCGCCGACTGTCCCCGGCGAGCCAGAGCCCATTGGTCATGAGTGGCCTTGGTGATCGATCCGGCCCACCGCGCCGACGACTCCCCCGTCAACTCCCGCTTGCGCACCGCCCAACGCTCGGCGTCGTGCTCCAGCCCATCGCCACAGCGCTTCTTCAGATCGCGGCCGGCCAGGCGCCCCAGATGGGTGCCGGCCAGCCGCAGTACTCGCTCGTCCTGGAATGTCAGGCCTTTGAGTCGGTCACGCACAGCCACCCCCGACGGTCCCGCCACCACGAAAGGCGCGGCGACCGGCGGCAGTCGATCCCCCGGAGTCGGGCCGTGAACTCCAGCGACCAGGCCGGAATCGGTAGCCGATTGCAACATGGTGAATACTTTAAGTCATTACACTCGAACGCGCAATCGATAGCTCAGCACTTGAAAACCGATCTTGAGAGCAGTTCGGAACCGGCAGAACAGAACCCCCTCCGCGTGGGGCGGAGGGGGTTCGATGCCGTTCCAGGAGGCCAGGGCCGGGGCCCCCTTGCGGGGTTGGAGCGGGTCGGGTCAGGCGACCAGGGAGACCTGCTGGCCCGCCGGGGTCTCGCCGTAGCGGTCGACGACCTTGTTGAGCTGGAGCTGGTAGTACAGGACGCCGAAGCCGAGGATGCCGAGCAGGAAGCCCATGCCTCCGCTGCAGGTGGCGGGCAGGCCCGCGGCGCGCTGCGCCTGGGCGATGCGCCCGCCGAGCTTGCACCACACCACGAGCGGCCAGATGCCGAGGGTGACGAAGCCGAAGATCATCGACAGCAGCGCGCCGGTGGCGGCGTCGTCGATGCGGCGGTCGTAGTTGTGCAGCTCGCTGTGGACCTTGAACATCCAGACGAGCCCGTACACGCCGAGCGTGATCATCGGCAGCCCGAGCCAGGCTCCGACGGGGTTGCGGCGCTTCATGTTGTAGCCGGCGCCGCGGGCGACGGCCTGCTGCTGTTGCTGAGCCGGGGCGGGCGAGTAGCCGCCCTGGTAGGCCTGCTGCTGCTGTTGCTGCTGATAAGGCTGGCCCTGACCCTGCTGGGGGTAACTCATCGAGTCGCTCTCCTGGGGACGCGGTCGTTCTCCGGCCGACCGTCCGTTACCGGTCACCTGGTCGGTGAGCTGAGACTGTAACGGTATTACGGCACGTCGCGCGGCAGATCGACGTATTTTGTCGACATTTCTGGCGGATTCTCCAATCCACCCGCCACTCCGGCCTCACCGGAGCGGGATCGTCACCTCGTCCTCGACCGGCGGCGCCGCCTCGTGGTCGCCGCAGCCCGTCGCGGCGAAGCAGCGGACGCGGAGCTCCGACGCGGTCACGTCCAGCCGGAGGAAGCTCTTGAAGAACGGCGGGCTGTCCCAGTCGGCCATCTCCGAGCGGAACCGCTGCGGCATCCGGCGCACCGGCAGGCGCAGGAAACGCGAACGGCGCCGGACGCCCCGCGGAACCCCCAGGACGAACGCGACGAACCGGGCGCGGCGGGACGGCTGGAGCCCGTCGTAGGTGCGCCCCGGCACGATCCCCACCCGCGAGCGGATGACGGCCGTGGCCTCCTCCGGGGTGAGGTCGAACAGCCCCGGCATCCGGGTCCACCGCCCGTACAGCTGGCTGTAGCGCGACAGCGAGTCGCCCCGCAGCGGGTAGCAGCGGAAGTCCTTCTCCTCGACCACCCGGGCGCGCGGGATCGTGTGCGTCGCGTGCATGAACGCCCCGCCGCCGCCCGACACGACGTACTGGACGACGCGCCCGGTCGCGTCCACCTTCACCGGGTAGCGCTGGTAGTTGTGGATGTCGCCGCCGACCGCGAGCACGTAGTTGTGCGCCGGGTCGCGGACGATCTCGTCGACCGTCCCGCCGCCCTCGATGGGCCCCGGGTGGTGCTCGTCGTCCACGTACAGCGGCTTGCCGGTGACCAGCATCTTGGGCTTGGGGCCCGCGGACACGCCGCGCAGCCATTCGCCCTGCTCGCGGTCGATGCCGCCGGTGATCCCGGTGTCGATGCCGATGATGCGCAGCGACGGCGTGTCGATCGCCCAGTACGGGCCGGGCTGGACGGCCTGCTGGTCCGGCGCGCCCCGGTACAGGGACCGGGCCTCCGCGAGGGCGCGCCGGTCGACCTTCCCCGAGTGCCGCCAGAACAGGCGCGGGACGAACGAGAGCGGCCCCCGCCAGTCGGGCGAGCAGTCCGCGTCCAGGCCGCAGAAGACGTGCAGGAACCCGCGGAGCCCGTCGTACCAGTCGTGGTTGCCCGGGACGGCGTAGATGGGCGCGGGATAGTCCCGGTAGGGCCGGTAGAACTTCTCGGGGTAGTCGCCCGCGTCGCCGGTCGGGTAGATGACGTCGCTCGCGACCACCATGAAGTCGGTGCCCGCGGTGGCGTGCAGCAGCGGCGGCACCACGGCGTACTGCGACCGGTCGCCCTCGCCGGTGTCGCCGAGGAGGGCGAAGGAGAACTCCTCCTCGGGACGGTGGACGGTGAACGCCGCGGGCGTCCCGCGCTCCCGCAGGGCGGCCACGGCCCGGCGGCGGATCCCGTTGGACGGGTCGCCGAACAGCCGCGCGACCACGTCGTTGCGGGACCGCCACAGCACCTTCGGGCGGCGCCAGGAGAAGTCGGGGACGTGCTCGGGCAGCAGATCGCGGAACGTGCCCGGCTTGCGGCACACCCAGCCGGCGCCCGCCTCGGACGTGCGGGAGTTCTCGGGGGCGGCGGCATGCTCGGCGCGCAAGGGGGGCCTCCGGCGGGGGTGAGGGGGTCTCCCCAGCCTGTCCGGAGGCGATCTCGGGCGTCAAGCGACATCGCCGTGCAGAGACGGCGTGTCGCCCGGGCGGCGCTCAGGCGCGGCGCTCAGGCGGCGCCGAAGGAGCGCGGGTCGCCGGACGGGACGATCTCGCGGCCGAGGGGCAGCAGCGAGACCGGGATCAGCTTGAAGTTGGCGATGCCGAACGGGATGCCGATGATCGTGACGCAGAGCGCGATCCCGGTGAACAGGTGGCCGAGGGCGAGCCACCAGCCGGCCACGATCACCCAGATGACGTTCCCGATCGCCGAGCCCGCGCCGGCGTCGCGGCGGCGCGCCACGGTGTAGCCGAACGGCCAGAGCGTGTACATCGCGATCCGGAACGCGGCGATGCCGAACGGGATCGTGATGATGAGCACGCAGCAGACGACGCCGGCGATCGCGTACCCGATCGCCAGCCAGAGGCCCGAGAACAGGAGCCAGATCACGTTGAGGAGTGTGCGCACCGGTTCAGCCTAGGCTCGGGCCGTCCGCGCGGGAACGGGGCGCGCCGCGGCGCGCCCGGCGGTGAGGCTCCGGATCGGCACCGGACGGACCGGACCGAGCCGGAACCGGACCGTGGTGAGCGCCGGCGCCACCCCCAGAGACGCCGGCGCCACCACGCGGAGGGCGCCTGCGGCCATCATGAGTCCCCCCAGAACGGCGAGCGATCGCCTTCTCATGATGCCTCCACAGACGACCCCAAGGTCCCGAAAGCGGGACGTAATTGACGCTATACGGAGGGCCGTAATGGCTGCGTAAACCGCCCCAAACGAGGGTCCAAAAACCGTGGACCGGACGTCCGCGCAGGTCGGAGGGCCTTTCGGCGGACCCGAGAGCCCCGTTCTACGGGGCCAGGACGCGAAGCGCCCCCGGCATCACCTTCGCCGTCACCGGGAGGACGCCCGGCAGCTCCCCGTCCGCCCCGTAGGGCAGCGTCCGGCCGGGCGGCCCGGCCAGCTCGATCCGCACCTCGCGGCCGCGCAGCACCTCGACCTGAGGCCGCCGGACGTGGGCGCCCTCCGCCAGCTCCCGCATCACCGCGAAGAACAGCAGCCGGGAGGCGTGGCGGATGAGCACCACGTCGAGCAGGCCGTCGTCCACGCGGGCGTCCGGCGCGACGTGCTTGCCGAACCCGTAGTAGCCGGAGTTCGCGGCGACGACGGTGTAGCCCTCGCGGCGGTGCTCCTCCCCGTCCACGATCACGCGGTAGTCGGCCGCGCGCCAGGAGACGATCGCGCGCAGCGCCCCGACGTAGTAGGCCGCCGACCCGCGCAGCAGCCGGGTCCTGTTGGCGTTGGCGTTGGCGACGGCGTCCACGCCCGCGTAGACGCTGCCGAGCACGGGGGTGCCGTTGGCCTCGATCGCGTCGACCGCGCGGGGCTCCCCCTCCAGCAGCAGCGGGGCGAGCCGCTCCGGGTCGGCCGGGACGCCGAGCTGGCGGGCGAAGTCGTTGCCGCGCCCGGCGGGCACGATGCCGAAGACGGCGCCGGTGCCGGCGAGCGCGCCGCCGACGCAGCCGATCATGCCGTCGCCGCCGACGCCGAGCACCACGCGGCCGGCCTCGGCGGCGTCGCGGGCGACGGTGCGCGCGTGGTCGAGGCCGCGGCTGTACTCGACGGCGACCTCCGCGCCGGCCTCGCGCAGCAGCCGGGCGAGCGGGATCAGCGAGGACGCGGACGCCGATCCGCCGGCGGCCGGGTTGACGATCGCGGTGAAGACGCGGGGGGCGGTCATGGCGGCTACTCCCGGGCGGCCGGCGGGACGAGGACGCCGGGGTTGAGGATCCCGGCCGGGTCGAGGCGGTCCTTGACGGCCCGCAGGATCTCCGCGCCGAGCGGGCCGATCTCCCGGGCGTACCAATCGCGGTGGTCGGTGCCCACGCCGTGGTGATGGCTGATCGTCCCGCCCGCGTCGATGATCGCGTCGGAGGCGGCCCGCTTCGCGCCGTCCCAGTGCGCCACGGGGTCGTCGCCCTGCGCGGAGACGACCGTGAAGTACAGCGAGGCGCCCGCCGGGTAGACGTGCGAGATGTGGCACATGACCAGCGGCGGCGTGCCGGCCCCGGAGAGCGTGCCGATCAGGGCGCGGCGGACGGCCTCGTACAGCTTCGGGATGTCGCTCCAGAACGCCGCGGTCTCCAGCGTCTCGGCGAACGCGCCGACGTCGAGGAGCGCGTCGCGCAGGTACGGGGCGCTGAAGCGGCCGTGCCGCCACTTCTCCCCCGGTCCGGCGCCGAGCGGCTCGCCGCGCGCCTCCCGCAGGACGGCGGCGGTCCGGGCCCGGCGTTCGGCGATCTCCCCGGCGGTGCCCTCGTAGCCGAGGACGGCGAGGCATCCGGCGGCCGCCGAGCCGTCGCCGATGGCGGCCGGGTCGGCGAGGCCGATCATGGTCTCGGTCTCGTCGGACAGCCGCAGCACCACGGGGAGCGGACCGTCCTGGGCGAGGCGGCGCAGCGCGGCGGCGCCGTCGGCGAACGACGCGAACCGCCAGCCCTCGTACGCCCGCTCCGGCGGGACGGGCCGGATCCGCACCGTCACCGAGGTGATGACGCCGAACGCGCCCTCGGAGCCGAGGACGAGCTGGCGCAGGTCGGGCCCGGCGGCCGACTTCGGCGCCCGGCCGAGTTCCAGGGTGCCCTCCGGCGTGGCGACGGTGAGGCCGGTGACCATGTCGTCGAACCGGCCGTACCCGGCGGAGGCCTGCCCGCTGGAGCGGGCGGCGGCGAACCCGCCGATCGACGCCCACTCGTACGACTGCGGGAAGTGCCCGAGCGTGTAGCCGCGCTCGCCGAGCAGTTCCTCGGCCCGCGGCGCGAGCATGCCCGGCTGCAGGACGGCCGTCCTGGACACCTCGTCGAGGGCGGTCATGGCGTCCATCCGGCGCAGGTCGAGGGCGACGAACGCGCTCACCCCCTCGGGGGCCAGCCCGCCGACGACCGACGTGCCGCCGCCGAACGGGACGACCGCGACGCGCCGCTCCGCGCAGGCCCGCAGCACCGCGAGGACCTCGTCGTGGGAGCCGGGCAGCACGACGGCGTCGGGCGCGTCGGAGGTCTCGCCGGCGCGGATGCGCACCAGGTCGGGGGTCGACTTGCCGCGGGTGTGCCGGACGCGGGACTCCGCGTCGGTGCGGACGTGCTCCGCGCCGACCGCCGCGGCGAGCGCGGCGAGGTCGTCGTCGCCGAGCCGGGGGGCGGCGACCTCGATCGCGGTGAGGGCGACGGGGGCCGCGTCGCCGGTCTTCACGCCGAGCAGGTCGCGCAGGAGCCCGACCGTCGGTTCCGGCAGCGGCGCGGCCTCGGCGGGGTCGCCCCAGCCGCTCCACAGCATGTCGCGCGTCCGCCCCGTGCCGGGCGTCCCCGTGCTGGCCGTCAAGGCGCCTCCCCTTCACCGGGCCGCTCCCGGCACCGTGTTCCCGTCCGCCTGTGTTCCCGTCCGCCTGTCGCGCGGGCTTACACTGTGACACATGACGTCGAATCGTCACAACAGGTCGGCGGCCCGGACCGCCGACGACGCCGTGCTGGACGCCGCCCGCGACTGCGTGCTGGCCGTCGGGGTGCGCCGCACCACGCTGACCGACATCGCGCGCCGCGCCGGCGTCTCCCGCATGACGCTGTACCGCCGCTGGCCGGACGTCCGCACGATCGTGGCCGACCTGATGACCCGCGAGTGGACCGCGATCGGCACCGCGGTGCGGCCCGCCGAGGACGGCCGCCCGGTCCGGCCCCGGCTGGTCGAGGGCCTGGTCACCGGCGTCCGCATGTTCCGCGACCACCCGCTGCTCCGCAAGATCGTCGAGGTCGACCCGGAGGCGCTGCTGCCCTACCTGCTGGACCGCTGCGGCGCCAGCCAGCAGGCCTTCCTCGAGATCTTCGAGGAGGCGCTCGCCGCCGGGCACGCCGACGGGACCGTCCGCGTGGACCACCCCGGCCGCCAGGCGCGCGCGCTGCTGCTGGTCGTGCAGTCCTTCGGGCTGTCCGCGCAGATCATGATCGACGAGACCGACCCCGAGCTCCCCTCCGACGCCTTCGACGCCGAACTCCGGCACATCCTGGAGAGGACGCTCTCGCCGTGACCTCCGCCGCCGCGCCGCCGCCCTCGGCGTCGCTCACCGCCGCCCGCCGCGAGCGCGAGCTCGCCGCCCTCCCCGACGAGGTCGTGGACGTCCTGGTCGTCGGGCTCGGCGCGACCGGCGCCGGCGCCGCGCTGGACGCCGCGTCCCGGGGCCTGTCGGTCGCCGCGATCGACGCGCACGACCTGGCCTTCGGCACGTCCCGGTGGAGCTCCAAGCTGATCCACGGCGGGCTGCGCTACCTGGCGTCCGGGCAGGTGGACGTGGCGCACGAGAGCGCCGTCGAGCGCGGCGTGCTGATGTGCCGGACCGCCCCGCACCTGGTGCGCGCGCTGCCGTTCGTGCTGCCGCTGACGCCGCTGGTGTCGCGGTCGCAGGCGGCGGTGTCGCGGGCGGGGCTGCTGGCCGGGGACGCGCTCCGGCTGGCCGCCCGCACCCCCCGCTCGGTGCTGCCCGGCCCGCGCCGGCTGTCGCCGGTGGAGACGCTGCGGCTCGCGCCCGCGCTGCGCCCCTACGGGCTGCGCGGCGGCCTGCTGTCCTGGGACGGGCAGCTCGCCGACGACGCGCGCCTGGTCACGGCCCTCGCGCGGACCGCCGCCGCGCACGGCGCCCGGATCCTGACCCGCTGCCGGGCGGTCGAGCTGACAGGCTCCGGCGCGGTCGTCCGCGACGAGCTCACCGGCCGGGAGACCACCGTCCGGGCCCGCGCGGTGGTCAACGCCGCGGGCGTCTGGGCGGGCGGGCTGGTGGACGGGGTGCGGCTGCGCCCGTCCCGGGGCACCCACCTGGTGCTGGGCGCGGAGCCGCTGCGCGGGCTGACCGCCGGGATGCACGTGCCGATCCCGGGTGCGACCAGCCGGTTCATGCTGGTGATCCCGCAGGGCGACGGCCGGGTCTACGTGGGGCTGACCGACGAGCCGGCGGACGGCCCGATCCCCGACGTGCCGGAGCCGACGCCCGGCGAGATCGGCTTCCTGCTGGACATCCTCGGCTCGGCGCTGGACGTGCCGGTGCGGCGCGCGGAGGTGCTCGGCGCGTTCGCCGGGCTCCGCCCGCTGCTGGACGGCGGCGACGGGGCCACCGCGGACCTCTCCCGCCGGCACGCCGTGCTGACCTCGCGCGACGGCGTCGTGACGATCGTCGGCGGCAAGCTGACGACCTACCGGCGCATGGCGCAGGACGCCGTGGACGCGGCCGTCGCGGGCCGCGGCCTGGCCGCGGGGCCGAGCCGCACCGCGTCGCTGCCGCTGGTCGGCGCCGCGCCGCGGGACCGGCTGGACGCGCTGGACGCGCCGCGCCGCCTCGTCCAGCGCTACGGGACGGAGGCGCCGCTGCTGGCCGCGCTGGGGAGGGACGATCCGGCCCTGCTGGAGCCGGTCGTGCCCGGGCTGCCGGTGCTCGGCGTGGAGCTGGCGTGGGGGGCGCTGCACGAGGGGGCCCTGGACGCCGGCGACCTGCTGGACCGGCGCACCCGCATCGGCCTGGTGGCGGCGGACCGCGCCGCCGCCCTGCCGGCGGCGGCGTCGCTCCTCCCCCGCACCGCGCTGCACTGAGATCCCGCCAACCGGGCAGCCTCCCCTAAAACCCCAGATACCCACTCATTAGACTGGTGCCCCGGGGACCCCGCTGGTGCGACCGGCGACGCTTAGGTTACCCTTACCTAATCATCGATGATCGGGACGTTCGGCCGGGGGGACTCATTTGACGCGCGGGAAGGGCTGCGGGCACTGCCCGGGAAGCCACACCGGCGAGCGGCCGTGCCTGGCGAGCGCGACCGCCAAGGCGCGCTCCTGGCTGCTGATCGAGCACCCGGGCCCCTGGCCCGAGCGGGTGGCCAACCTCGCCGGACCGGACCCGGTCGCCGAGGCCGTGCGGGCCGCGCAGGCGGCCGGCGTGCGGCCGCAGCTCATCCGGCGGCCGGGGCGGCGCCGCGCGACCCCGCCCGTCCAGGTCTACGGGGGGTTCTCGTACGGCCGCGAGGCGTGGATCGAGGGCCGGGAACTGGCCGATCCGCGGGAGCTGGCCGGGCTGGACCTGCACGCGCTCGCCTCGGGCCGGTCGCCGGGGCTCGGCGACCGGGAGGCCGACCCGGTCCTGCTGGTCTGCGCGCACGGCCGCCACAACGCCTGCTGCGCGCGGACGGGCGCCCCGCTGGCCCGATCCCTCGCTGAACGTTTTGACCGTCTTGTCTGGGAAACCACCCATGTCGGTGGTGACCGATTCGCAGCGAACCTTGTATGTCTTCCTCACGGGCTCTATTACGGCGACCTCGGCGAGACCCAGGCCGTGGCCGCGATCGACGCCTACCTGCGCGGCGAGGTCGTGCTCGACCGGCTGCGCGGGCGGGCCGGACGCCCCGAGCCCGCTCAGGCCGCGGAGCACTTCGTCCGCGCGCACACCGGGCGCCTCGAACTGGACACCGTGACCATGGAGTCGGTCACGGGGACATCCCCCTACGAAGCGGTCGTCACCGTTCAGGAGAGCCGTTACCGGGTCATCCTGGAGACGGTCGAGCAGCCCGCGTGCGGGCCGGCGTGCGGCGAGAACCTGAGAACCTACGCTGTTACGGAACTCACCCTTCTCAACGCGGCCGCCCTCGTGTAATCTCTCGAAGGCCCCATTCGAGGGTCTCCCTGTCGCACGGCCCCAGGTTTCCGGAGTAACCGGACGGGGAACAGAGCGGCAACTCCAGACGTTGGAACTTTCGGCGCTTCTGACTCATGTCACCCGAAGCACGTCGATGCGTCCATGTCCCGAAATTGTTCGAAACCAATCAAGGTGGGTGTTCCATGGCTCAGGTACGTCGGCAGGCAAACCTCCCTCGTCCCAGCTGGGGCTGGCAGGACGCCGCGGCGTGCCGGGGGGAAGACCTCGTGCTCTTCTTCGGCCCCGACGGCGAGCGCCAGCCCGAGCGTGAGATCCGCGAGCGCAAGGCCAAGCAGATCTGCATGGGCTGCCCGGTCCGCACGGAATGCCTGGACTACGCCGTGTCCCGGCCCGAGAAGTACGGCACGTGGGGCGGTCTGAACGAGGACGAGCGCGCCTCCGAGCGCCGCCGTCGCATGCGCCGCGCCAACGCGGCCTGACCGTCGCACGGCACGCCAGAACCGCTCCCAGCGCGCACCCCGGCACGCCACCGAAAAACGACACGGCCCCGCCCCGCGGGGCCGTTTGCGTTGCCCAGGGCCCGGCCGCCACGGCCGGGCCCTGCCGCGTTCGTTCGTCACATGTGCGTCACATCTGTGTTGCGGCCCGCGCGGATTTCCCGGCCGCCTTTACCGCAGCCGGCGCTTCCGCGTGGCTTTTTCACCCGAATTCGCCGCGCCCATTTCCGGCGCGCTCCAGCCACCCGGTCACGTCCCGGTCGGTCAGCTGGTCGAAGTCGCGGTACCACTGGCCGACCGCGCGGAAGTCCCAGGGGGCCGCGGGGACCACCAGGTCGTCCACCTCTGCCGCCAGCGACCGCACGGTGTCCTCGGCGCCCACCGGCACCGCCAGGACGAGCCGGGACGGCCCGCGCCCGCGCGTCGCCCGCACGGCCGCCCGCGCGGTCCCGCCGGTGGCGAGGCCGTCGTCGACGACCACCACGGCGCGTCCGGCGATGTCCGGCAGGCCCCGGCCGCCGCGGTAGGCGGCCACGCGCCGGTCCAGCTCGGCGCGCTCGGCGCGCACCGTCGCGGCCATGTCGTCCTCGGTGAGGCCGAGCCGGTCCAGCAGCCCGCGGTCGAACACCGGGTCGCCGCCCTCGGCGATCGCGCCCACGCCGAGCTCCGGCTGCGGCGGGAACCCGATCTTGCGGGTCACCAGGACGTCCAGGGGCGACCCCAGGCGCCGCGCGACCTCGAACCCGACCGGGACGCCGCCCCGGGGCAGCGCGAGCACCACGGCGCCGTCCAGGGCCATCCGAGCGAGCCGCGCCGCGAGCACCCGGCCCGCCTCCGCGCGGTCGGCATAGGGCAGCCGGACGGTCTCCTCCTGCGCGGCCGCCCACTTCGTCGTTCTGTTCCAAGACATCGGCGCACCCCCTCCCGGGGTCGCGGAAGAGCTCCTGAGAGAGCCCTACCCGCCGCTGGCGCCGCGATTCAGCCCGCGGTGAGCCAGCGCAGCGGGTTGGCCCGCAGGACCGTGTCGAGGGTCGCGTCGTCGGCGCCGGCGGCGCGCAGCGCGGGCAGGAAGGTGTCGAACAGGTAGCCGTATCCGCCGCCGCCGTACCGGACGATCTGCTCCATCCGCGAGACGCCGGTGCTCAGCAGCACCCGCTCGGCGTGCCCGGCCTCCAGCAGGTCCATGACCGCGCGCACACGGGCCCCGATCTCCGCGTGGTCCTCGCCCGCCAGCCCGAGCGTGCCGAACGACACGTACGCGCCGGACTCGGCGATCTTGCGGTGCTGGCCGGGGTCGTCCACCCGGTCCTGCTGGCCGACGGCGACGCGGTCGGCGGGCAGCCCGGCGGCGGTGAGGATCTCCAGCTGGGCCACGCCGGCGCGGCCGTAGGTCGCCACCGACAGGCCCGAGTAGCGGGCGGCGCGGGCGGCGGCCCGCAGGCACAGCTCCTCGGTCTCGGTCGGCGCCTCGCCCCAGGTGCCGATCTCGCCGATCACGCCCGGCAGCGCGTTGGTGCCGTCCATGCCGAAGCCGATCTCGGCGAGCAGCCGCTCGGCCAGCCGGTCCACGCCCGACCGGCCGTCCAGCTCTTGCCGGGGGGCCTGGGGGGCCGTCCACGCGGAACGACCCGGGCCGGGGCCGGCGGCGAGGGCCTCGCGGACGAACGCCGGGTGGAACGGCTCGGTGAACACGCCCGTCCCGGCGACCACCGCGACCCGGGAGCCGGCGCTGATGCGGGCCAGCGCGGCGGCGTTGCGCCCCATGCCCGAGCAGGTCAGATCGACGACGAGGCCGAGCCCGTGCTCCTTGCGCAGCTCGTTGAGCTCGCGCTGGACGCCCTTCTCCTCGTCCAGCCAGCGCGCCGGGTCGGACCCCACCTGCTGCGGCCGGGCCGGCCAGCGCAGGTCCATCCCGAGGTGCTCGTGGGAGAGCACGGGGCCGGTGATGTCGGACGTCGCGATCGTGCCGGTCACGGTCCGGAGCCGGCCGGTGTCCTCTCGGGGGGTCATGGAAAGCGAGGCTACGACATGTTTGGCCTTTTCAGAGCCTTATTCGTTGCAGTTTTTACCATTCGTCCCGGCACCGTCGGCGTCACCGGCGTCACCGGCGTCCTCGTCCGGCGCGGGCACCGCGGTCGCGGCGGTCGCGCCCGGCTCCTGCCCGGCGGGCGCCTTCCCCAGGGCCCGCGCCCGTGCCGTGTCCGCGCTCGGCCACAGCCGGTCGATCTCGGCGTTCAGCGTCGCGCCGATCAGCACCGCGATCGCCGCCACGTACAGCCACGCCAGCACGGCGATCGCGGCGGCCAGCGAGCCGTACACCGACACCCCGCTCAGCGACCCGCTCAGGTAGATCCGCAGGATCAGGCTGCCGACGACCCAGATCAGCAGCGCCAGCACCGCGCCCGGCACCTCCCGCCACCAGGCCGTGCGCACCGGGACGCTCATGTGGTACAGCAGCGCCAGGGAGACCACCGACAGGCCCACCAGGACCGGCCAGTACAGCACCTGCACGATCGTGGCGCTCTCGGGCACCGCCTGCCGCGCCAGCGTCGGCCCGGCCACCAGCAGCGGGGCGATCACCAGCCCCACGATGAGGCCGAGGACGTACAGGATGAACGCGCGCGTGCGGGTGCGGATGACGCCGCGGATGCCCGACAGCCCGTACGCGATCGTGATCGTGTCGATGCAGACGTTGACCGCGCGCGAGCCCGCCCACAACGACAGCACGAAGCCGATCGACACGATGTCGGGGCTGCCGCCCTTGATCACGTCGTCCAGCAGCGGTTTGACGACCGTGTTCACCGCGTTGGGGGTCAGCACGGTCTGGGCGTGCTCGATGGCCCGGTTGCGGATGTCCTCGACGGTCTCCTTGCTGATCACGCCCTGGAAGTGGCCCATGGTGCCGATCAGCCCGAGGGCCAGCGGCGGCAGCGACAGCAGCGCGAAGAACGCGATCTCGGCGGCGAGCCCGGTCACCCGGTAGCGGAAGGCCGCGACCGCCGTCCCCCTGACCAGCCGCCAGCCCACCGGGCCGCCGGAGCGCGCGAGGACGCCCAGTGCGGCGCAGAACGCCCTGCGGGCGCGGCCGGCGGCGGCCCGGACGCGCGCCGCGGCCCTGCGGACGCGCGCGGCCGGGCCCGCGGCGCGGCGCGGGGCGTGGTCGGAACGCACGAGAGCGGTATGCCCGTGATCCGGAGCCCCATGATCGGACGCCCCGTCCTCGGGGTTCCGGTCCGCCCGCGCGCGCTTGGCCGACGCACGCGGCGACCCTTCCCGTGCCAGGGGCACACGGCCCGGAGATGCGGCGGCGGGGCCGACGGCGCCTCCCCTGTCAGCGGGCGTGGCGCCGTCGTCCCTGGCCGGGGAATCGCCGCCGGCGTCCGAGACGGTGGTCACACCGCCCCACCGTAGGGCGTGGGCCGCCGGCGCGCACGGGTACCGCGCCCACGCGGGCGGGTGTGCGAGCATCGATGCCCATCGGTGACAATGAAGGGGTGATCTGCCAGTCCTGCCGCGAACGCCACCACGGGGAGTGCCGTGGCGGCTCCTGGTGCGACTGCCAGCACAAGGCCGCGCCCGCGACGCCGTCCGAGCCGTCCGGGCCCGCCGGCGGGACCTCGTCGCGGCCGTCCGGGGAGCGGGCGCAGGGCGCCGAGCCGCCGGTGAACTGGAAGCGTCAAGGATGACACTTCTCACTCGTCCGCATTCCGGACGTCACTGGACAGCCCGCGAGACGGCGTGTCAGAGTTTGAGCATGACTGCTGCGGACCCGTTGCTGGCCAAGCGCCGGCACGTCGACTTCCTCCGCGTCCGCAGCGCGATCTGTCGCTGACGCCCCCGACCACGCCCCCTTGCTCAGCCGGGCGCGTGGTGCATCGGCGTCACCTTTGACTTCATCCTGCTCAGCGTCGAGCCGGCTGCCTCAGAGCGCCGGTGCGCTACGCGTCCCTCACCACCACAGATGAGGACGCGCGCCGTGCCACCCGCGATCAAGCGCAAGAAGGGCGAGGGCCAGTGGGCCCTCGGCTACCGGGAACCGCTCAACAAGAACGAGGAGAACAAGAAGAACGACGACGGGCTGAACGTCCGCCGCCGGATCATCGACGTCTACTCCAAGACCGGTTTCGACTCGATCGACCCCGCCGACCTGCGGGGCCGGTTCCGCTGGATGGGGCTGTACACGCAGCGCAAGCCCGGCATCGACGGCGGCAAGACGGGGGCCCTCGAGGACGAGGAGCTCGAGGACAAGTACTTCATGATGCGGGTGCGCATCGACGGCGGCCAGCTCAGCGGGCCGCAGCTGCGCACCATCGCCGACATCTCCACCCGGTACGCGCGGGGCAGCGCCGACCTCACCGACCGGCAGAACGTCCAGCTGCACTGGGTGCGGATCGAGGACGTCCCGGCGATCTGGGAGGCGCTGGAGGCGGTCGGGCTGCACACGATGGAGGCGTGCGGCGACGTGCCGCGGACCATCATCGGCTGCCCGCTGGCCGGCATCGCGGCCGACGAGGTGATCGACGCGACCCGGGACCTGCGCGAGATCCACGACCGCTACATCGGCTCGCCCGAGTTCTCCAACCTGCCGCGCAAGTACAAGACGGCGCTGTCGGGCTGCACCTCGCACTGCACCGTCCACGAGATCAACGACATCGCGTTCGTCGGCGTCGTGAACGAGGCGGGCGAGACCGGCTACCAGCTGTTCGTCGGCGGCGGGCTGTCCACCAACCCGATGTTCGCCCAGAGCCTCGGGGTGTTCGTGAAGCCCGAGCAGACGAGCGAGGTCTGGCACGGCGTCACCTCGATCTTCCGCGACTACGGGTACCGGCGGCTGCGCAGCCGCGCCCGGCTGAAGTTCCTGATGAAGGACTGGGGCGCGGAGAAGTTCCGCGAGGTGCTGGAGAAGGAGTACCTCGGGTACGCGCTGCCGGACGGCCCCGAGCCCGCCGCGCCGCTCGCGCACCGCGACCACGTGGGCGTCCACCCCCAGAAGGACGGCGACTTCTACGTGGGGTTCGCGCCGCGCGTCGGCCGCGTGAACGGCGAGCTGCTCGGCGTCATCGGGGACCTGGCCGACCGGTACGGCTCCGGCCGGGTCCGCACGACCATCGAGCAGAAGATGGTCATCCTCGACGTGCCGGAGGAGAACACCGAGGCGCTCATTGAGGCGCTGGCCGAGCACGACCTCCAGGTCCGGCCCTCCACGTTCCGGCGGCAGACGATGGCCTGCACCGGCATCGAGTACTGCAAGCTCGCGATCGTCGAGACCAAGCAGCGCGCGATGGACCTGATGGACGAGCTGGAGAAGCGCCTGCCGGACTTCGACCAGCCGCTGACGATCAACGTCAACGGCTGCCCGAACGCCTGCGCCCGCATCCAGGTCGCCGACATCGGGCTCAAGGGCCAGCTGGTCGTGGACGAGAACGGCGACCAGGTCGAGGGGTTCCAGATCCACCTCGGCGGTCAGCTCGGCGCCTCGTTCGGCAAGAAGGTCCGCGGGCTGAAGACCACGTCGGCCGGGCTGACCGACTACGTCGAGCGGGTCGTCCGGAAGTTCGACGAGCAGCGCACCGAGGGCGAGACGTTCGCCGAGTGGGCGCAGCGCGCCGACGAGGCCGACCTCAAGTAAGGGGCAGGCCGGAATGAGCGAACGTGCCGCGCCGTTCTACTGCCCGTACTGCGGCGAAGAAGATCTCGAGCCCCTCGAGGAGCACGGGGCGTGGTTCTGCAACGACTGCGCCCGCTCCTTCCAGCTGAAGTTCCTGGGTGTCCGAGCCGCCCCGAAGACGAAGGAGTCCCGGTGACCCTGCTGGAGACCGACAGACCGACCCTCGACCTCGAGGACATCGTCGAATCGGCCGCCGCGGCGCTGGAGGGCGCGCCCACCCTGGAGGTCATCCGGTGGGCCGTCGCCACCTTCGGCGACCGCATCTGCCTCACCTCGTCCATGTCGGACGCGGCGCTGATCCACCTGGTGTCGAAGGTGAAGCCGGGCATCGACGTGCTGTTCGTCGACACCGGCTACCACTTCGCCGAGACGATCGGCACCCGCGACGCCGTCGAGGCGGTGTACCCGGTGAACGTCATCAACGTCACGCCGTCCCGCACGGTCGAGGAGCAGGAGGCCGCGCTCGGCCCCCGCCTCTACGGCCGCAACCCCGACCTGTGCTGCCACCTGCGCAAGGTGGAGCCGCTCGGCCGGGCGCTGGAGGGCTACATGGCCTGGTTCAGCGGGATCCGCCGGGACGAGACCGCCAGCCGCCGCAACCGCCGCGTCGTCGAGTGGGACCGCAAGCGCGGCATGGTCAAGGTGAACCCGATCCTCGACTGGTCGCAGGAGGAGATGGACAACTACATCGAGGACAACGGGGTCATCATCAACCCGCTGCACTACGACGACTACCCCTCGATCGGCTGCGAGCCGTGCACCCGTCCCGTCGCGCCCGGCGAGGACCCGCGCAGCGGCCGCTGGGCCGGCATGGGCAAGACCGAGTGCGGCATCCACCTGTGAGCGTCCCCATGGTCGCGGTGGCGCACGGGAGCAGGGACCCCCGCGCCGCCGCGACCGTCACCGAGCTGGCCCGCGCCGTCCGGGCGCTGCGCCCCGGCCTGCCCGTGCAGGCCGCGTTCCTCGACCACGCGCCGCCGGCGCCCGACCGGGCGCTGGCCGCGCTGGCCGGGGACGGCGCCGCCGAGGCGGTCGTGCTGCCGCTGCTGCTGACGGCCGCCTACCACAGCAAGACCGACCTCCCGGGCGTGCTGAACCGGGTGCGGGCCCGGTGGCCCCGGCTGGCGCTGCGGACCGCGCGGACGCTCGGCCCGCATCCGCTGCTCACGGACGCGCTGGAACGCCGGCTGTCGGAGGCGGGCGTGGAGCCGGGCGACCCCGACACCGCCGTGGTGCTGGTGGCGGCCGGGTCGTCCGACGCGTCCGCGAACGCCACGATCTGGCGGCTGGCCCGGGAGTGGCGCTCGCGCGGGTGGCGCGGCGTCGTCCCGGCGTTCGCGTCGGCGTCCCGGCCGACGCCCGCCGAGGCGGTCGCGGCGCTCCGCGACGCGGGCGCGCCCCGCGTGGCGGTCGCATCGTACTTCCTGGCGCCGGGCCACTTCGCGGACAAGGTGCGCGCCGAGGCGCTGGAGGCGGGCGCCTGCGCGGTCTCCCCCGTCCTCGGCGCGGCGCCGGAGGTCGCCGAGCTGGTCGTCCACCGCTACGACGAGGCCCTGGCCGCGGCCCGCGCGGCCGGCGGCCGGACCGCCACGGCGGTCTGAGTCCCCGTCGTACGGCTTCTCACGTTCGGCGGGTCCGGCTCGGGGTATGCGGCCACGCATGGACGAGCGTGAAGATTCCGGACACGAGCCCGAGACGACGCACGACCGCGACTTCGCGCCGGTGAACCAGGGCTCGGACGCCCGCGGCCGCACCGTCCCCGGCGCCGCGTCCCCGGCGAGCGTGCCGGGCGAGGAGCCGGCGGAGCGGGACGCCCTCCGGGAGGACGAGATCAGCGGAACCGGCACGCCCGGCGTCCGCCACGGCCACCCCGACGCGCTGCCGCCGGACGACGCGGGCGTGCGCGAGGCGGAGCGCACCGACGACTCCCGCTGACCTCCGGCGGCCCCGTTCTGTCGGAGGGGCCCGCTAGGGTCCCGCCGTGCTCGTTCTCTCCAGGCGGGACGTCGAGGAACTGCTCGACGTCGACGCCCTCATCGACTCCCTCGCCCCCGCGATGGCCGACCTCAGCGCCGGCCGGGCCCACGTCCCCGAGCGGACCGCCGCGGCCGTCCCCGGCCGGGACGCGCTCCTGCTCGACATGCCGGGCCACGCGCCGTCGGCCGACGCCCTGGTGAGCAAGCTCGTGTCGGTGTTCCCCGGGAACGCCGGGTCGGCGCTGCCCGTGCGGCAGGCGGTCATCGTCGCGTTCGACCCCGCCACCGGGGAGCCCGCGGCGCTGCTCGACGGCACCCACATCACCGCGGTCAGGACCGCGGCGTGCGCGGCGCTGTCCGCGCGGCTGCTCGCCCGCGACGACGCCTCGGTCGTCGCGGTCCTCGGCACCGGCGTGCAGGCGCGGGCGCACGCGATCGCGGTCCCGCGCGTCCGGGACGTCCGGGAGGTCCGCATCGCCGGACGCGACCACGCCAGGGCGGTGAAACTCGCCGAGGAGCTGTCGGACGCCGTGGACGCCGACGTGCGCGCCGTCGCGGGCTACGAGGAGGCCGTCGCGGGCGCCGCGATCGTGAGCGCGGCGACCTACGCGGTGGAGCCCGTCGTCCGGCGGGAGTGGCTGGCGCCGGGGACGCACGTCACCTCGATCGGCTACAACCCGCGCGGCCGGGAGGTCGACGACGCGACGGTCGCGGACGCCGCCCTGTTCGTGGAGTCCCGCGCGGCGGCCCTGTCGGCCGTCCCGCCGAACCTCGACCTGGCCGAGCCGCTGGAGCGCGGCGTCATCACGCCCGAGCACGTCCGGGCCGAACTGGGCGAGGTGATCGAGGGCACCCGCCCCGGCCGCACGTCCGCGGAGGAGATCACGCTCTACAAGTCGGTGGGCGTCGTCGTCCAGGACCTCGCCGCGACCGCGCTGGTGCTGCGCGAGGCGCGGCGGCGGGGCGCCGGGACGGAGGTGGGCCTCTGACCGCGCGCCGCACGGCGGGCGCGGGCCGCCCCGGTCAGGAGTCGGGGCGGCGGTCGCGCCACCACGACGCGACGGCCCGGCGGATCGGCGCGTGGTGCTCGTCGTCCACGATCTTCACGTCGCCCATGAAGGCGTTCGCGGTGACCCGGACGACGGGGATGCGCTCCCCGGGGCAGGGCTCGCGCACCTGGACGCGGCGGTCGCCGAGGAAGGCGTGGCCCATCAGCACGACCGCCACCCCGTCCGGCACGATGATCTTCACGTCGCCCATCACGGCGGTGGCCGAGATGTGCACCTCGCCGGTCGGGACCTGCGCGCCGCGCAGGTCCAGCTCGACGTCGCCCATCACCGACACCGCCTCCAGCGGGCCGTCGATGCGCCCGACGATGCGCTCCTTGCAGTCCCCCATGACGGCGCTGAACCGCCGCTTCACCTGCGGCGGCGCCGGGTTCGCGCCGGGCGCGCCCATGCCGGGCAGGTCGGCGGTGATGTGCTCCAGCTCGGCGCGGGTCACGGCCGCGTAGGCGGCCTCGGTCCGCTCGGTCAGCTCCTCGAAGGTCAGCCGCCCCTCCACCGAGGCGACCCGCAGCCGCTCGACCACGGCCTCGCGCTCGGCGTCCGAGGCCCGGACCGCCCCGGGAACGGGCACCGTCCCGGCGGGATCGGCCCCGGGCCGCGCGGGGTGGAGGTCCTCCCGCCGCCGCCGCGGGCGGCTCGGGCACGGCGGCCGCCCCTGCTGCGGACTGGACTGACTCATGGTTCCGAAGTTATGCCCCCGCGCCGCATGGACAATCCGCCGCGCGGACGAGATCGCCCCACCACTTCAGGAGGATGCCCTGGGCGGCGGGGTGGAGGGATGATCATCCGCCGCCCCGAACGCGGTTCTGTATCCTGCGACGGGGGACGTCCCCCGCGAACCGGCCTCCGCAGCACAGGAGCAGCGCAGTGACCCACGACGTGTTCAACCAGGTTCCCCCGCTCGCCGGCCACGACCTGGCCGACGACCCCGCCCTGCTGGGCGGGCTGGAGCGCGAGGGCGCCGGCTGGGCCGTCCCGGAGGTGCACGAGCTGGGCGTCCTGGCGGGCACCGAGCGCGCCCAGGAGTGGGGGCGCCTCGCGAACGAGAACCCGCCCGTCCTGCGCACCCACGACCGCTACGGGCACCGCATCGACGAGGTGGAGTTCCACCCGGCGTGGCACGAGCTGATGACCGTCGCGGTGACCCACGGCCTGCACGGCTCCGCCTGGGCGGACCCCCGCGAGGGCGCGCACGTCGCCCGCGCCGCCAAGTTCTACACCTGGCGGGTGGACGCCGGGCACGGCTGCCCGATCTCGATGACGTACGCCGCCGTCCCCGCCCTGCGCCAGGCCCCGGAACTGGCCGCGCGGTACGAGCCGCTGCTCGCCGAGCCCGAGTACGACTTCGGCCTGCGCGCCCCGCTCACCAAGAACGCGCTGCTGGCGGGCATGTCGATGACGGAGAAGCAGGGCGGCTCGGACGTCCGCGCCAACACCACGCAGGCGACGCCCCAGCCGGACGGGACGTACCGGCTCGTCGGCCACAAGTGGTTCACCAGCGCCCCGATGTGCGACGTGTTCCTCACGCTGGCCCAGGCGCCGGAGGGGCTGACCTGCTTCCTCGTCCCCCGCGTCCTGCCCGACGGCGCGCTCAACCCGCTGCGGCTGATGCGGCTGAAGGACAAGCTCGGCAACAAGTCCAACGCCTCGTCCGAGGTCGAGTACGAGAACGCGGTCGCGTGGCGGGTCGGCGACGAGGGGCGCGGCGTCCGGACCATCATCGAGATGGTCAACATGACCCGGCTGGACTGCGTGATCGGCGCGGCCGCCGGCATGCGGCAGGGCGTCACGACCGCGGCGCACCACGCGGCGCACCGCAAGGCGTTCGGCGCGTACCTCGTCGACCAGCCGCTGATGCGCAACGTCCTCGCCGATCTCGCGGTCGAGTCGGAGGCCGCCACGGTCCTGATGACGCGGCTCGCCGGCGCGACGGACCGCTCGGTGCGCGGCGACGCGTCCGAGGCGGCGTTCAAGCGGCTCGGCCTGGCGGTCAGCAAGTACTGGGTCTGCAAGCGGTGGCCGGCGCACGCCGCCGAGTCCCTCGAATGCCTCGGCGGCAACGGCTACGTCGAGGAGTCGGGGATGCCGCAGCTGTTCCGCGAGTCGCCGCTGAACTCGATCTGGGAGGGGTCAGGCAATGTGGCCGCACTCGATCTCCTCCGTGCAACCCTACGGGAGCCGCAGACGCTGGAGGCGTTCTTCGAGGAGGTCGAGCTGGCCCGCGGCGCCGACCCGCGCCTCGACGCCGCCGTCAAGGAGACCAAGGACGCCTTCGCCGACACCGCCACGATCGAGTACCGCGCCCGCCGCGTCGCCGAGCGCCTCGCTCTCGTCCTTCAGGCGTCGCTGCTGGTCAGGCACGGTCACCCGGCCGTCGCCGACGCCTTCTGCGCCACCCGCCTCGCCGGCGACTGGGGCGCCGCCTTCGGCACCCTCCCGCCCGGCATCGACCTGGCCCCGATCATCGACCGCGCCACCCCGAAACTCGGCTGAGCCCGCGCTCGGGATCAGCGCCCGGGTTGCCCGAGGCGCCCCGCCGCTCCGGCACCCCTGCATGGTTGCCAATGTTGGCAATTTATTATGTAGTAGCTCGATGGCGGCGGACGGGCCCACATGCCGGACCGGGCCGTCCGACGACGACGCCGGCCTGGGGCCGGCGAGGGGAGATGGGGCACTGTGAGCGCGCCGCTGTACCAGTTGAAGGCGGAGTTCTTCAAGACGCTGGGGCATCCGGCCCGGATCCGGGTGCTGGAGCTGCTCAGCGAGCGCGACCACGCGGTGTCGGAGATGCTCCCCGAGGTGGGGATCGAGCCGGCGCACCTCTCCCAGCAGCTGGCGGTGCTGCGGCGGGCCGGCCTGGTGGTGTCGCGCAAGGAGGGGACGACGGTGATCTACTCGCTGACCAGTCCCCGGGTGGCGGAGCTGCTCGCGGTCGCTCGGGCGATCTTGACCGGGGTGCTGTCGGGGCAGGCCGAGCTGCTCGACGACCTGCGGGCCGCGGGCGCCGGCACCAAGGGCTCCGAGCACACCTAGGGTCACGGCGCGACGCCGATGGGGCCGCTGGCCGATGACGTCCCCGGCCGATGGAGGCCGGCCCGTGCGGACGCATGTTGTTGAGTTGCTAATATTGGCAATTGCGCAGGCCAGTAGTCGCCCTGCGCTCGGCGCCCGTTCGGGCTCTCACACAGAGGAAGTTCGTGAAAGGTCTGCTGCACACGATCCTCAAGACCGGCCGGGTGGCCGAGGACGCGCCCGACCGCCCCGAGGCCCCCTCTTCCGGGCGCCCCCGTGCCCTGCGCGGTTCGGTGCAGGTCCGGCACGTCGACGCGGGGTCGTGCAACGGGTGCGAGGTGGAGATCGCCTCGGCGTTCGGGCCGGTGTACGACGCCGAGCGGTACGGCGCCCGGCAGGTGGCGTCGCCCCGGCACGCCGACGTGCTGATGGTCACCGGCCCGGTGACCCGCAACATGGAGACGGCGCTGCGCCGCACCTATGAGGCCGTTCCGGAGCCGAAGCTCGTGGTGGCGGTCGGTGACTGCGCCCGCGACTGCGGGGTGTTCGCCGAGGCGTACGGGGTGGCCGGCGCGGTGGGCGACGTGGTCCCGGTGGACGTCGAGGTGCGCGGCTGCCCGCCGCGGCCGGAGGCGATCGTGGCGGCGCTCCGGGGACTCACCGGCCGATGAGCCCGACGGGTGCCGCGTTCGCGGCGGCGATGGGGTCCAGCGCGCTCGCCGCGGCGGCGGGGGCGGCGCTGCCGCGGCGAGCGCGCCGCGTCGCCACCGGCGTGGGGACCGGCGCCGCCGGTGCGGCCGCGGTCGTGGCGGGGGTGACCGCGATGGCGGGCCACTCGTGGCGGATGTGGCTTCCGGACGTGCTGCCCCTGGCGGGAGTGCGGCTGGCGGTCGATCCGCTGAGCGGGGTGTTCCTGGCGGTCACGGGCGCGGTCGCGGTGTGCGCGGCGGTGTACGGAGTCGGGTACGCCCGCCCCGGCTCCGCCGATCGCGGCGCGGACGGTCTCGGGGTGGACGGCCGGGTCGCTCAGGCGACGGTGCCGCTGTTCGTGGCGGCGATGCTGCTGGTGCCCGCGGCGGCGAGCGTGAGCACGTTCCTGGTGGCGTGGGAGTCGATGGCGCTGACCTCGCTGCTGCTGGTGCTGGCCGAGCACCGGCGGCGGCCGGCGGTGGCCGAGGCCGGGTTGTGGTACGCGGTGATGACACATCTGGGCCTGGTGGTCGTCCTCGCCGGCCTGGCCGCGTTCGCCGCCGAGGCCCACGGTGAGGCGTTCGCGGACCTGCGCGCGGCGTCCGCCGGCCTGTCGCCGGCGGTCCGCGGGGCGGTGTTCGTGGCGACCTTCGCCGGGTTCGCCTCCAAAGCGGGAACGGTGCCGTTGCACGTCTGGCTGGCGCGCGCCCATCCGGAGGCGCCGAGCCACGTGTCGGCGTTGATGAGCGCGGCGATGGTGAACCTCGGTGTGTACGGGATCGTGCGGGTGGGGTTGGACCTGATGGGCGGCGGACCGGCCTGGTGGTGGCTGCTGGTGCTGGCGGCGGGCGCGGTCTCGGCACTGTCCGGCATCCTGCAGGCGGCGGTGTCCACCGACATCAAGCGGCTGCTGGCGTACTCGACCTCCGAGAACATGGGCCTGGTACTGATCGGCGTCGGCGCATGCGGGTTCCTGGCGTCCTCGGGTGCGCGCGCGCTGGCGGCCCTGGCGTTGACCGCCGCGCTGCTGCACGTGGTCAACCACGCGGGCTTCAAGACGTTGCTGTTCTTGGCGGCGGGATCGGTGCTGCACGCCACCGGCACGCGGGATCTGGACGCCCTCGGCGGGTTGCGGTCGCCGATGCCGGCGACGACCGCGCTGTTCGGGGTGGGGGCGCTGATGGCGTCGGCGCTGCCGCCCGGCAACGGGTTCGTCTCCGAATGGCTGCTGCTGCAGAGCCTGATCCACGCCCTGCCGTCCGGCGGGACGCTCGCCGCGGTCACGATGCCGCTGGCGGTGGCGGTGGTGGCGCTGTCGGCGGGGCTGGCGATCGCGACGTTCGTCAAGGCGTTCGGGGTGGGCTTCCTGGCGCGTCCGCGCACGCCCGCGGCCCAGCGGGCCCACGAGAGCCCCCCGACGATGGTGGCGGGCATGGTGGCGGCCGCCGTCTCCTGTGCCGTGCTGGCGCTGGTCCCCGGCCCGGTGGCGGGCGGGTTGTCGCGTGCGGTCGCGGTGGCCGTGCCGGCGCCCCAGGCGGTGACCGGCCCGCTGGCGGGCGCGGGGACGCTGCATCCGGCGGGGTTGCCGAGCACGATGTCCCCGCTGGTGATCACCGGCGCGCTGCTGGCGGCGGTGATCGCGCTGGTCGCCGTGCTCCGCGGTGCCGCCTCGCGGCGCGCCGGACGGCTCGCGCGGCGGCGGGCCCGGCTGTGGGACTGCGGGGCCGGGCCGCTGTCGGCACGGATGGAGTACACCGCGACCTCCTTCGCCGAGCCGTTGCAGCGGGTGTTCGACGACGTCCTGGCCCCCGAGACCGATGTGGACGTCACACCGCTGGCCGAGTCGGCGTACCTGGTGGACAGCGTGACCTACCGGGCCCGGGTGGGCGACCGGATCGAGCATCGGCTGTACCGGCCGGTGCTGGCCGCGGTGGCCTGGGCGGGACGGGCGGCCCGGCCGCTGGCCAACGGCAGTGTGCACCGCTATGCCGGATACGGCTTCGCCGCCTTCACCGGCGTCCTGATCGCTCTGGCGGTGCTGCGATGAGCGTGACGGTGGCCGGTACGGTCGGCGCGGCCGTGCAGGTACTGCTGGTGGGGGCCGGGGCGCCGCTGCTGGTGGGGCTGATGCGGCAGGTGCGGGCCCGGTCGGAGGGACGCGCCGGAGCCGGTGTGCTCCAGCCGTGGCGGGATCTGCGCAAGCTGATGCGCAAGCAGCCGATCACGCCGGACGGGACGGGCCCGGTCTTCCGGGTCGCGCCGCTGCTGCCGGCCGGGACGTCGCTGGTGATCGCCGCGGTGATCCCGATCGTCACGACGGCGTCGCCGCTGGACGGCGCCGCGGACCTGTTCGCGGTGACGGCGCTGCTGGCGCTCGGCACGGTCGCGCTCGCGCTGGCCGGCCTCGACACCGGAACCGCCTTCGGCGGGATGGGCGCCAGCCGCGAGATGACGGTGATGGCGCTGGTGGAGCCCACCATCCTGATGGCGGTGTTCGCGCTGTCGGTGCGGGTCGGCTCCACCAACCTGGGTGCGATCGTCACCTCCACGCTGCACGAACCGCAGCGGGTGGTCTCCCCCGTGAGCCTGCTCGCCGTCATCGCGCTGGCGGTGGTGACCATCGCCGAGACCGGGCGGATCCCGGTCGACAACCCCGCGACGCATCTGGAACTGACGATGATCCACGAGGCGATGGTGCTGGAGTACGCGGGCCCGGACCTGGCGCTGGTGGAATGGGCGTCGGCGATGCGGCTGACGCTCCTGCTCGGCCTGGTCGCCAACCTGTTCGCCCCCTGGGGCATCGCCGGCGCGTCGGCGGCGATGCTGCCGATCGCGGTGGCGGCCTACGCGGCGAAGGTCGCGGTCCTGGGCGGCGCGCTGGCCGCCGGTGAGGTGTTCATGGCCAAACTGCGCATGTTCCGGGTGCCCGAACTGCTCGCCGGCTCCTTCGTCCTGGCCCTGCTGGCCGTCGCCGCCTCCTTCTTCCTGGTGGGCACATGAACCACACGCTTTACGTGCAGCTTCTGGATCTGGCGTGCGGTGCGTTCCTGCTCGCGGGCGTGCTGGTGCTGTGGCGCCGCGACCTCGCCGCGATCGTGCGCCTGTTCGCCCTCCAGGGCGCCGCGCTGGGCGCGCTGGTCGCCGTTCTCGGGTTTCACGAGGGCGACCCGCAGGTGATCGGCCTGGCGGCGGGCATCGGGCTGCTGCGCGCGGTCCTGCTGCCGTGGCTGCTGCGGCGCGCCCTGGCCGCGGGCGGCGCCTCGCCCGGTGCCGCGGGCGGCGCGAACCGGGAGACCGAGCCGCTGGTGAACGTGGCCGCCTCGCTGGTGGTCGCGGCGCTGCTGGCGCTGCTGGCCTACGCGGTGACCCGCCCGGTGGTGGCCCTCGATCCCTCCCCGGCGGCGCACGCGGTGCCGGTCGCGCTGACGGTGGTGCTGATCGGGTTCTTCGCCCTGGTGACCAGGCGGCGCGCGCTGTCGCAGGTGGTGGGGTTCCTGCTGATGGACAACGGCATCACCGCGGTGGCGTTCCTGACCACCTCGGGCGTGCCGCTGATCGTGGAGGGCGGCGTCTCGCTGGACGTGCTGATGGCGGTGCTGGTGCTGCAGTTGCTGACGGCCCGGATCCGGGCGGCGTTCGGCGACACCGATCTGGACGACCTGCGGGAGTTGCGGGACTGATGACCGTCATGCTGATCGTCCCGATCGGGGCGCCGGTCCTCGCCGCGGGCGGCTACGCGGCGCTGGGATGGCGGCGTGCCACGGCCTGGCTGGGCGCCGTCGCCGCCGCCGTGCTGCTGGCCTCGGGGACCGCGCTGGCCGCCTGGACCACCGACCGTCCGCGCACCGCCCTCGGCGGGCTGCTGCGGGCCGACGCGTTGAGCGCGTTCATGCTGATCGTGATCGGCGCGGTGGCGTTGCTGGCGATGCTGGCCAGTCCCGGATACCTGGCCGCCGAGAAGGCCGCCGGGCATGCCACGGGCCGCGACATGCGCCGCTACGGCGTCCTCACCCAGGGATTCGTCGCGGCGATGGCGCTCGGCGTGCTGGCCGCGAGCCTCGGCGTGCTGTGGGTCGCGGTGGAGGCCACGACGATCCTGACGGCGTTCCTGGTCGGCCACCGCCGCACCCGCAACGCCACCGAGGCCGCCTGGAAGTACGTCGTGATCTGCTCCACCGGTATCGCGCTGGCGTTCCTGGGCATCGCGCTGCTGCACTTCGCCGCCCAGCACGCCCAGGTGCCCGCGTCGGGATCGCTGGACTGGACGCAGCTCACCGCGCACGCCGGGCGGCTGGACCCCGGCGTCACGCGCATCGCCGTCGCGCTGCTGGTCCTGGGGTTCGGCGCCAAGGCGGGCCTGGCCCCCTTGCACGCCTGGCTGCCCGACGCGCACAGCCAGGCGCCCGCACCCGTGTCCGCGCTGATGTCGGGCGTGCTGCTGTCGGTGGCGTTCTACGCGGTGCTGCGGGTGAAGGTGATCGCCGACGTCGCGCTCGGCGCCGGGACCGTCCGCGTGCTGCTGCTGATCACCGCGCTGGCCTCGATCGCGCTGGCCGCGGCGCTGCTGCTCGCCCAGCGCGACTACAAGCGGATGCTCGCCTACTCCAGCATGGAGCACATGGGCCTGCTGGCGCTCGGCGCCGCGATCGGGTCGCGGCTCGCCGTCGCCGCCGTCCTGCTGCACATCCTCGGGCACGGGCTGGCCAAGTCCGTCGCGTTCCTGGCCTCCGGCCGGATCCAGCAGGCCGTCGGCGGCAGCCGGATCGACGCCGTCCGCGGCCTGGCCGCCCGTACCCCGCTGGTGGCCGGCGGGTTCGGCGCGGCCGTCCTGGCACTGCTCGGCTTCCCCCCGTTCAGCCTGTTCGCCAGCGAGATCGGCATCTTCCGCGCCGGCTTCGCGGCGGGGCTCGGCTGGGCCGTCGCCATCGCCCTGGCGCTGGTGCTGCTCATCACCGCGTCCCTCGCCGCCCGGACCGGCCGGATGCTGCTCGGCGCCCCCGAGACCGGACCCGGTGCCGCCACCGTCCCCCTCCCTCCTGCCGCGGTCACCGCGGTGGTCCTGGTCTCGGGGCTGGTGGCCTGCGCCGCGATCGGCATCACCCTCTGGCCGCTGCACACCCTGCTGGACAACGCGGCCGCCGTCCTGGAGGCGCACTGATGAACCCGCCTGACGACACCCCGCCCGGCCGGCCCGAGCGCGTGAAGGCCGACCTCGACGCCGGTGCGCTGCCCGGCCGGGCGGCCGCGGTGCTGGGCGAGGGGTTCCGCCTGGCCCTGACCGCGGCGCACCAGGACCCCGGCGCCCTCCGCGTCGTCTACCTGTTCACCAAGGGCAAGGGCGCGGGGGACGAGCCCGAGCGCCGCACCGAGTTGCACGTCCGGCTCGATGCGGCCGACCCGGCGCTGCCGAGCCTGGCCCGCCTCAGCTTCCCCGCGGGCCGCTTCGAACGCGAGATGCACGACCTGTACGGCATCGTCCCGCGGGACCATCCGCTTCCGCGCCGCCTGGTACGCCACCACCACTGGCCCCGCGGCTGGTACCCGATGCGCGACGACGCCGGAGCGCCGCCCCGGTTCGGCGACCCGGAGGGCCCCTACCCCTTCGTGCAGGTCGAAGGCCCGGGGGTCTACGAGATCCCGGTCGGGCCGGTGCACGCCGGACTGATCGAACCCGGCCACTTCCGGTTCTCGGTCGTCGGCGAGACCATCCTCAAGCTCAAGGCCCGCCTCTGGTTCGTGCATAAGGGCCTGGAGAAGCTCTTCCAGGGAAGGCTTCCCGACGCCGCCGTGCCGATCGCCGAACGCGTCAGCGGCGACACCACGGTGGGGCACACCCTTGCCTTCTGCCTGGCCGTCGAGGACGCCCTCGGCCTCCAGGTCTCCCCCGGCGCGCAGCGCATGCGGGCGATCCTGCTGGAACTCGAACGCCTCTACAACCACGTCACGGACCTGGGCGCCCTGTGCAACGACGTCGGCCACTCGGTCCTCAACGCCCAGTTCGGCCGCGTCCGGGAACGGCTCCTGCGCTTCAATGCCCTGGCCACCGGCCACCGGCTGCTGCGCGGCGGCGTCGTCCTCGGCGGCGCCGTCCTGCGCACCGTCCCCGACCCGGGGGCGCTCGGAGCCCTCGAGGCCGACGTCGCCGGACTGGTCGACCTGGCGCTCGGCCACACCGTGGTCGCCGACCGCTTCACCGGCACCGCCCCGCTGACCGCCGAGGCCGCCCGCGATCTGGGCGCCCTCGGCTACGTCGCGCGCGCCAGCGGCGTCGACGCCGACGCCCGCCGCGACCATCCCTTCACCGACCTCGGGCCGGCGTTGACCGTCCCGACCGCCACGACCGGCGACGTGCTGGCCCGCTTCCGGATCCGCGCCCGCGAGATCACCGGCTCGATCGCGATCATCAACGACCTGTCCTGCGGCATGGACACCGGGGCGGTGTCCTCCTGGCCGCCGCTCGCGCCGCCGGCCGGGCCCGTGTCCGGCGTCGGCATCGTCGAAGGATGGCGCGGCACCATCGTCCACCGCGTCGAGCTCGCCCCCGGCGGCACCCTCACCCGCGCCAAGATCGTCGACCCGTCGTTCCTCAACTGGCCCGCGTTGCCGGTCGCCCTGACCGGCGCGATCGTCCCGGACTTCCCCCTGGTCAACAAGAGCTTCAACCTGTCCTACGCCGGCAACGACCTGTAGGCGGCGCGTAGCGCGCCGGGCCGTCGCCGTCCGCGGACCTTCAGGCGTCCGGGGCCGCCGCTCCGGCCGGCAGTCCCCGGGCCGTGACGAGCCGGGCGCTTCCGTCGGCCAGCCGGTAGGACAGGCCCACCACGGCCGCACGCCCGCCACTGACCCGGTCGGCGAGCAGCCGCGAGCGCTCCAGGAGAAGGTCGACCGTGTGCCGCACGTGCTCGGCGATGATCTCGTCGTCCGCGGTCAGTCCCGCGGTGCGGGCGGCCAGCACGCTGGGAGTGACGCGCTGGATGACGTCGCTCACGTATCCGGGGGCGGCGGCGCCGTCGGCCACCGCGGCGCGCGCCGCCGCCACCGCACCGCACGAGTCGTGGCCCAGGACCACCACCAGAGGGGTGTCGAGCACGCTCACCGGGTACTCGATGCTGCCCAGCACCTCCGGCCCCGCCACGTGGCCCGCGGTGCGGACCACGAACAGGTCCCCCAGGCCCCGGTCGAAGATGATCTCGGCGGCCAGCCGGGAGTCCGAGCACCCGAACAGGACGGCGAACGGGCGCTGGGCGGGCGCGGTCTCGGCCCGGCGCGCGGCATCCTGGTTCGGATGCCGCGGCGCGCCCGCCACGAACCGCCGGTTACCGGCCAGCAGCAGGTCGAAGGCTTCGGACGGGCTCAACGGCGACGCATCGTTCATGGTGGGGATGGTACGGGCCGGCCCGGGACCCCCGATGCGGCGGCCTCCCGTCCGGGGCTCAGACGGTGCGGACGGTCACGCCCGCGGCGGCCAGCTCCGCGACCCGGTCACCGGGGGCGGAGTCGTCGGTGACGACCGCGTCCAGGTCGGAGGCGGGGCCGACGAACGCCAGCGCGGTGCGGGAGAGCTTGGCGGCCTCGGTGACGGCGACGACGCGGCGCGCGGAGGCGATCGCGGCGCGCTTGACGGCGGCGTCCTCCAGGTCGTGGGCGGTCAGGCCGTCGGCCGCGGTCAGCCCGCAGCAGCCGATGATCGCGGTGTCGAAGCGCAGCGCGGCCAGCGACGCCTCGGCGAGCGGGCCGGTGAGCGCCAGCTCGCCGGGGCGCGGCCGGCCGCCGGGCACCAGCAGCGTCAGCCGCGGCGCGCCCGCGAGCGCGTTGATCGCGTGCAGGGACAGCGGCATGACGGTCAGCCGCCGGGGCTCCAGCGCGCGGGCCACCTCCAGGCAGGTGGTGCCGCTGTCCAGCACGACGGACTCGCCGTCGGCGATGAGCGCGGCGGCGTCGGCGGCGATGCGGCGCTTGGCCTCGACCTCCTCGTGGACGCGCACCGCGAACGGCGGTTCCTCGCCGCGCAGCAGCAGGGTCCTCGCGCCGCCCCGGTAGCGTTCGAGGACGCCCTGGGCGGCGAGGTGGTCGAGGTCGCGCCGGATGGTCATCTCCGACGCGCCGGTGAGGCCGGCCAGCTCCGCGACGCCGATGCTGCCGGCGTCGCGCACCGCCTCGGTGATCCGCCGCAGCCGTTCCGTGTCCGCCATACCCGCGATCGAACACCATGGTTGTTCGCAATACAAGGTTTCGGTGCGGAGAAATGTTCGTTATGTTCACATCATGGAGCGAACGCTACGGGCGGGCCGGATGGCCACCTTCGTCTACTTCGGCCTGTCCGGGTTCGTCCTCGGCATGTGGGTCGTGCACATCCCCAGCATCGAGCACCGGACGGCAATCGACCACGCCGAGCTGGGCCGGCTCCTGCTGCTGCTCGGCGCGGGCTCCTTCGCGGGCATGCAGGCCATCGGGCCGCTCACCGACCGCTTCGGCGCGCGCAGGGTCGTCCCGGTCGGCGCCGCCCTGAGCGGTGCCGCGCTGGTCGGGCCCGGCCTGGCCGCGAACGCCTGGACGCTCGGGGCGGCGCTGGTGGTGCTCGGCGCCTGCAACGGCGGCGGCCTGAACGTGGGCATGAACGCGCACGCGGTCCAGGTGGAACGGGCGTACGGGCGGCCCGTCATGTCGGCGTTCCACGCGACCTACTCCATCGGCGGCGTGCTCGCTTCGCTGGTGGGGGCCGCCACGCTCGCCGCGGGCGTGCGCCCGGCCGTCACGCTCGGCGCCGTCGCGGTCCTCTGCGTGGCCGTCGCCGTGGCGGCGGCGCCCGCGCTGCTGCGGCCGGAACCCGCCCGCGAGACGGCCGGCGGCGCGGCACGGCGGCGGACGCCCTGGCGGATCTGGGCGCTGGCGGCGCTCGCCCTGATGACCATGCTGTGCGAGGGCGTGGCCAACGACTGGAGCGCGCTGCACCTGCGCCGCGTCCTGGACGCGCCCGCCGCCACCGCCGCCCTCGCCTACGGCGCCTTCGCCACCACCATGACGATCGGGCGGCTGCTCGCCGACCGGGCGGCGGCACGGCTGGGCGCGGTCGCCGTCCTGCGCTACGGGGCGTCCGCCGCCGCGCTCGGGATGGCCGCCGCCGCCCTGTCCCCGTGGATCCCGCTGGCGCTGGCCGGATGGGCGGTGTTCGGGGCGGGGCTGTCCGGCTGCGTGCCCCAGCTGTTCAGCGCCGCCGGGCACGCCGACCGCGACGCCGCCGGCGTCAACGTCTCCCGGGTCGCCGGCATCGGCTACCTCGGCATGCTCGCCGGGCCCGCCGCCATCGGGGCGCTGACCGGCGTCATGCCGCTCAACCTCACGTTCTTCCTGCCCGTGGCGTGCTGCGTCGCCGCCGCCGCGGCGGCCGGGGTCCTGCGTCCGCGCGCGGACGCCGCCGGCTCCGTCCCGGAACCGGCCGTCGACGCGGCGGCCGGACGCGCCGAGGGGCGGTGCCGCTAGAGCCAGCCGCCGATGCTGCGGTTCTGGGACACGGCGGTGTCGAACGCGAGCGGGCAGGCGAGGACGAGCGTCCGCATCGGCTCCTGCAAGGGCGCGTGCATCCGGAGCACGTAGCGGTCCGCGCCGGTGAACATCTGCGACAGCAGCTCGCCCATGCCCTCGAACCCGCGCTGGATGCGGGCGATCTCCTGCTGCTGCCAGTCGGTGATCCGGCCGCTGAGCAGCTCGTAGTAGCCGAACTGCTGCTCCTGCGCGCCGAGGATCTCCCAGCCCCGCATCGCGCGCTTGCGCAGATGCCCGATGAGGCCGCCCTGCGCGGTGAGCACCTGCATCTTGGGCGTGCCCATGAACCCGTAGGGCTTGTAGAAGTGGAAGTACGGCATGCCGTCCGGGCGGAAGATCGTCAGCTTCCGCTCGGCCTTCGTCTGGCTCCCCTGGTTGACGACGCGCAGGGCCTTCTTCGCCCCGCTGACGCCCTGCTCCCGGACGTGCGCCGCGGGCTGCCCCTGCGGGCTCCAGATCGTGTAGTTGGCCTCCGTCGAGAAGAACTGCGCCGGCTGGTCGTAGACGAGGATCGGCGAGCCGTACAGGTCGGCGGGGGCCGTGCCGTACTGCGCAGGAGGATGCTGCTGCGGATATCCACCCTGCTGCGGATATCCACCCTGCTGCGGGTAGCCGCCCTGCTGCGGCGCCGGGTACGCGGGCTGCCGCGGCGGGTGGCCGGCGGGCGCGTACCCGTTCGGCGGGTAGGCGGGCTGCTGCGGCGCGTACGGCGGAGCGGGCGGCCCGCCGGGAGCCGGGGCGCCGTAGCCCCCCGGCCCGTAACCGGGGTGGTACGGGCCGGGGCCGGGCTGAGCGGGAGGCGGGGGGTAGCCCATGAAGGCTCCTGTGCGAGGCGTGGCAGCGCGATGGTCAGGCGACACGATAGCGCCGCCATCTCGCATTCTTCGCGCCTTTCCCGGACGAACCGGCCCACGTCCGGACGACCCGGCCCCGCGCCCGCTCAGCAGGTGGAGACATCGGCCCCCGGAGCGGCCTTCGGGACCTTGTCGACGATCGAGGTCCGCACCAGCGCGCTGGCGAACAGGGTCGACCCGCGCTTCCCAAGCTGGTCGCTGGAGCGGGTGACGACGTTCCGGGTCCCCAGGTACCGGTGGGTCACGGGGTCGAAGACGAGCTCCTCCCGCACCCCGTCCCGCGTGCGGGTGACCGCGACGCCGTGCCGCCCTACCGCGTCCACCGAGTCGCTCGCCAGCCGCACCCCGGAGATGCGGGCGATGGCGCGGAACAGCGCCGCGCGCACGGCGGGCGGCGCGGGCCGGTCGATCAGGTCGATGACGGCCTCCCACTGCCGCTCGGCCCGCGTGCCGTCGCCGTCGGTCGCGAGCAGGCGGAGCAGGGCGTCCGGGTCGGCGGGGACGTCGCCGAGGTACGGCCGGTCGATCGGCGGCACCTGCCCGCAGGGCTTGAGGACGCTGTCGCCGTCCGGCGGGACGCCCTCGTCCGGCCCGAGCCGGATCCAGTTCTTCAGGCGGACGAGACCGGTCCGGGACCCGTCGACCGAGATCCACGACTGGTTGCGGTCCTTGTACCAGCGCCTCGTGTTCATGACCCGGCGCAGTTCGATCGTGTCCTGGTAGACGAACTGGTCCGGCCGCGGGACCGGGTCGGTGCCGGCGCGGTCGGCGACCTGGTCGAGCAGGGCCCCCACGGCGGCGGGCGGCGGGGGCGGCTCCGCCGGCTGGTGCGTCGCCACGACGGTCGCCCCCACGGTGGCGCAGGCCGCCGCGGCGACCCCGGACAGCAGCAGCGGCCTGCGGGGCCGGCGCCTCCGCGCGGGAGCCGCCGTGCCGGCGGGCGAGTCGGCGGGCGCGCCGGCGGCCAGGGCCCGGTCGCGCCAGCGGCGCTCGGCGGCGGCCACGTCCAGGTCCGCGGGGATCTCGGAGCGCAGGCGCTCCACCAGCGTCAGTTCATCCATCGTTGGCCTCCCGGTGGGGGTCGGCGGCGTCGCCGAGCGCGCCGCGGAGCTTGCGGCGGATCCGGTTCATCCGGGACCGGACGGTCCCGGACGGGACGCCGAGCGCCTCGGCGACCTCGTCGTAGGTCAGCCCGGCCCACGTCACCAGCAGCAGGACCTCGCGCTGCGCGGCGGGCAGCGCGGCGATCGCGCCGGCGAGGGCCTGGGAGCGGGCGCCGGCGTGCACCCGGTCCTCGACGGCGTCGGTGAAGGGCTCGGTGACCGGGTCCGTGCCGCCGCGGGCGAGCGCCCGCAGCGCCCGCACCTCGGCGCGGCGGTGCCGCCGGATCAGGTTGGTGGCGATCCCGTAGAGCCACGGGCGCGCGTCCGGCCGCTCCGCGTCGTAGGCGGCCCGGCGGCGGAAGGCGACCAGGAAGGTCTCGGCGACGATGTCCTCGGCGGGGTCCTGCCCGAGGCGCCGCACCGTGTACCGCATGATCGCCGGGGCGTGCCGGCGGAACAGCGCGGCGAACCGCTCGGGGTCGGAGCGGGACGCGGCGATCAGCGCGGCGTCGGTCGGCTCCCCGGACGGCTCCCCGGCGGCGTCCCGGGACGGTTCTCCGGCGGCGTCCGGCACGGCTCGGGCGTGCTCTCCGGCGGGCGTCCCGGCGGGCTCTCCGGGCGGCGCTGGAAGGGGGCGGACCGGTGACGACCGGCTTGTCGTGGGCATGGGCGGGCCTCTCGGGTCGAGGACTGATCATCCTTTGTTGCCCGGCCGCGCGTCCGTGGGTCCCCCGGGTCCGAACATTTCCGCCCCACAGAGCGTCTACAGTGCTGTAGACGTTCATGTGCGACCGAACAGGATGGCTCCGGATGACCGCCGCCCCGGCACCCCTGGCCTTCGACGGCTCCCGCGTCGACGGCCCGCTCTTCACCGCCGTCACGCGGCTGGCCCGCGACACCCGGTGGCTCAACGGCCCCCTGGAGTGGTGGACCAACGCCGGCCTCGCCGTCTTCGCCGTGCTGATGCTGGCCGCCTGGTGGCGGGCGCGGCACCGGGACGCGGCGGCGATGGCCCTCGCGCTGGCCGCCCCCGTCGCCGTCGGCGTCGCGTTCGCCGCCGCCGAGGTCGTCAAGAAGATCGTCGAGGAGCCGCGCCCGTGCCGGGCGCTGCCGCACGCGTTCATCGTCGAGGCGTGCCCGGCGCCGTCCGACTACGCCTTCCCCAGCGGGCACACCACGGCCGCCGCCGCGGCCGCCGCCGCCCTGTACCTGCTCGACCGGCGGCTCGGCGCCGTCGCCGCCGTCTTCGCGGCCTTCGAGGCGTTCACCCGCGTCTACGTCGGCGGCCACTACCCCCACGACGTCGCCGGCTCGGTGGTCCTCGCGGTGCCGGTCGCCTGCCTCGCCGCGGTGCTGCTGCGCCGCGTCGCGACGCCGCTCGTCGGCCAGCTGCGGCACGGCCCGCTGTCCCCGCTGCTGGCCGCCCGGCCGGCCGCCGGACCCGCCGGCGCGCGGCCGCTCACAGGTAGCGCAGCCACAGGTAGGGGACGCACAGGGCCACGGTGACGGCGGTGACGATCAGGCCGTAGCGGGTGAACCGCCAGAAGCCGATCGGGGTGCCGTTGCGGGCGGCGATGCCGAGCACGACGACGTTGGCGCTCGCGCCGATCGCGGTCGCGTTGCCGCCGAGGTCGGAGCCGAGCGCCAGCGCCCACCACAGCACGTGCCCGCCGGTCCCGGGGTGCTGCTGGACGAGGTCGGAGACGATCGGGCTCATCGTCGCGACGTAGGGGATGTTGTCCACGATCGCCGACAGCAGGCCCGACGCCCACAGCAGCAGCATCGACGCGGCGCCGAGGTCCCCGCCGGTCACGTCGGCCGCCGCCCGCGCGACGTGCGCGATGACGCCCGTCTCGACCAGCCCGCCGACCATCACGAACAGCCCCGCGAAGAACACCAGGGTCGGCCACTCCACCTCCGCCAGCGCCTGCTCGGTGGTGACCTTCGTCGCGGCGACCAGCAGCCCCGCCCCCAGCAGCGCCACCACCGACGGCTCGTAGTCCAGGACGGGGTGCAGGACGAACGCGAGGATCACCGCGGCGAGCACCGCCAGCCCCTGCCACAGCAGCCGCCGGTCGGTGATGGCCTCCCGCTCGCGCAGCTCCATCACCTCCGCCGCCCGGCCGGCGTCGTAGACGAACGCCGACCGGAACAGCCAGCGGCACAGCAGGCAGAACACCGCGACCAGTCCGACCACCAGCGGCGCCAGGTTGACCAGGAAGTCGTTGAACGACAGCCCGCCCCGGCTGGCGATGATGATGTTGGGCGGGTCGCCGACGAGCGTCGCGGTGCCGCCGATGTTGGACGCCATCACCTCGGCGATCAGGTACGGGACGACGTCCAGGCCGAGCCGCTCGCACACCAGGAAGGTGACCGGCACGACCAGCAGCACGGTGGTGACGTTGTCCAGCAGGGCCGACGCGCCCGCGGTGATCAGCACCAGCATCACCATCAGCCGGTACGGCCTCCCGCGCGCCCGCTTCGCCGCCCAGATCGCCACGTACTCGAACACCCCGGTCTGCCGCAGCACCGAGACGATCACCATCATGCCGAGCAGCAGGAAGACGACGTTCCAGTCGATCCCGGTCTGCTCGGAGAAGAACGCCGCGCGGGCGTCGGTGACGTGCAGCAGCAGCATCACGGCCGCGCCGCCGAGCGCCACCGCCGTCCGGGGGATCCGCTCCGACGCGATCATCACGTACGCGACGACGAAGATCGTGACTGCGGCTACGGCGGCCAAGGCGGCTCCTGGGAGTCTTCCGGGATCGGCTGTAGGACGCCGACCAGACTTCCCGGCACACCGTTCACCGACCCTAACGGGATTCCGGGGCGTTTTCCACGCGGGAACGCCGTGACCGCCCCTCCGACCGGCCGTGACGCCGCCGGTGTCGGCCGGCCGCGCCCCTGCTACGGTCGAGGTTGTGCGCGCCGGAGAACTCGCCGTTGACCACCCCACCGTCACCGCTGACACCAGCGCGACGGACGCGGCCCGGCTGCTGGCCGAGCACCGGCTGCTCGGGCTGATCGTGGTGGACGAGCGGCGCCGCCCGAAGGCCGTGCTCCCCGGCTCCCAGCTGCTCGGCGCGCTCATCCCGCAGTACGTGCGCGACGACCCGGCGCTGGCCCGGGCCTACGACGAGGGGCACGCCGACCGGCTGTGCGAGCGGCTCGCCGGCAAGCGCGTCGCCGACCTGCTGCCCGCGAACCGGACGCCGCCGCCCGTGGTCGACGCCGACGCGACCGTCATGGAGATCGCTAGCGTGATGGCCGCGGCGCGCAGCCCGGTCGTCGCGGTCACCGGCGACCCGCGCAGCACCGACGCGCCCATGATCGGCGCCATCACGGTCGCCGACCTGCTCACCCGCGTCCTGCCGCCCGCCTGAGCGGCGCCCGCGACGGCAGCGCCCGGGACGGGGCGCAGGCGGGGCGGAGCGGCGGCGGCGGTCAGGCGCTCTTGGCGCCCGGGGCGGCGCTCTCGATGCGGGCGGCCTCCTCGCGGAGGCGGGCGGCGAGGTCGCGCTTGTCCTGGGCGGTGTCCGGCTCGGCGCGCTGGATCGCGTCGGGCGCGGAGGCCGTGCCCGTGGCGGTGTCCGGGGCCGTTGCCGGGGCGGGGTCCGTGTCGTCGCGCAGGCCCTGCGTCTCCGACTTGAGGATGCGCATCGACCTGCCGAGCGCCCTGGCCGCGTCCGGCAGCCTCTTGGAACCGAAGAGCAGCACCACCACGATGCCGACGATCAGCCAGTGCGACGGCGAGAACTCGCCCATCAGCGCCTCCCCTTGCCCGGTGCGCGTCCAGCGTACTCTCACCCGTTCGCGCGACCGCGTGATCATCGGACGGCCGTGCTCGGGCGCGGACGCACCGGCCGGCGCGGTGCGGGCACCGTGCCGGGCGGACGGGCCGCCCCTCCTCGCCGCCGCCGTATTGTTCGCCCCGCCGGCCGGAAGACGGGCCCTTCGGCGGGCAATGCGGCGGCCGTCACTTCCCGGGCCGAGGGTCGTGCGCGGCGGCACTTCCTAAGGCCGGCGGCCATCGAGGGAAACCGTTCCGCGACGGGTCGCCGGAAAGGCGTCCGGGCCGTCTCCGGCCGGGTGTTCGGCGGCCGGGAAGGGTGCTCAGTGAGCGGCCTCGTACTGCTGGACGACGTTCGCCGGGATACGGCCGCGGTCGTTGACCGGGATACCCGCCGACCTCGCCCATTCGCGGATCTCCGCGCTGCGCTCGCGGGTGCTCGCGGTGCGCGTCGCGGTCTTGCGGCCGGCCGGGCGCACCTTGCGGGCACTGTCCCGGTAGGGCGCGATGACCTTGCGCAACTTCGCCGCGTTCTTCTTGTTCAGGTCGATCTCGTACGCCCTGCCGTCAAGGGCGAACGACACCGTTTCCACCGCCGCGCCGCCATCGAGGTCGTCCACCAGTGAGACCTGGACCTTCTGCGCCATGAGCCATCTCCGTTCCGTTTATTGCTCAGTTCGAAGAATAGTAGATGCTCGGCGGCCGCGGTATTGGCGGAACCTCGATTAATGTATTTCCCCAACGGGTGAGGATTTCGTCATGCGCACGCATGGCCGCGGCGCCGAATCCGTCGTCCGGGTCAGCGGGACACCAAGCGCGCCTGACCCGCGGGAGGCGCTCGAGGGCCGCCGCGCCGCGCGACGCCGCCCCCGGGGGGCGCGTCCGAAGAAAGTTCACGTTCGCATCTGGACAGCCGCCTTACCAGACGGTAGTAAAGATCAGCCCCTGTCCCCCGGTCCCGGAGCCGCCCCATGCCGCGCCGTCGCGCCGTCCTGTCCACCTCCGCCGCCGCGCTCATCGCGGCGGGCGGTGTGAGCGCCCTCCCGGCCCACGCGGCCGACGCCTACACGGTCCGGACGCTGCATTTCGACGTCGCGGTCGGCCCGAAGCACGACCAGCACTGCGACGTGGTCGGCGACCTCTACCTGCCGTCCGCCGCGTCCGCCGCGCACCGGGTGCCCGCCGTCCTCACCACCAACGGGTTCGGCGGGTCCAAGGACGACCAGGCGGGGCTCGGCAGGACGTACGCGCAGCGCGGGTACGCCGTGCTGTCGTACTCCGGGCTCGGGTTCGGCGGCAGCGGCTGCCGCATCACCCTCGACCACCCCGACTGGGACGGCGCCGCGGCGAGCCAGCTCGTCGACTACCTGGCCGGCAAGAAGGCCGCCAAGGACGGGACGCGGCTGGACGCCGTCAGGCTGGACCGGGCCGGCGACCCGCGCGTCGGCATGGTCGGCGGCTCCTACGGCGGCCAGATCCAGTTCGCCGCCGCCGGCGTCGACCGCCGGATCGACACGATCGTCCCGATGATCACCTGGCGCGACCTGCGCTACTCGCTCGCCCCGAACAACCAGGTCGTCGGCGGGAGGCCGAGCGCCGACCCCGGCGTCACCAAGCTGGTCTGGGCGCTCGGGTTCTTCGGCGAGGGCGTGTCCGCCGGGCTCACCAACGGCAAGGTCGACCCGGGACGGCTGCTCGGCTGCCCGAACTTCCCGACGATCCTGTGCCAGGCCGTGGGCGAGAGCCTCGTCTTCGGCGTGCCGCAGCAGGCCAGCATGGCGTACATGAAGGCCGCGTCCGTCGCGTCCTACATGCCGAAGATCACGGTGCCGACCCTGATCGTCCAGGGCGAGACGGACAGCCTCTTCGACCTCCAGGAGGCCACGGCCACCTACAAGCAGCTCACCGCGCAGGGCACCTTGGTCAAGATGATCTGGCAGTCGCCGGGGCACAGCGGCGGCCAGGTCCCCGGTGACGGCGACCTCGCCGACGTCACCGGCAGCTACACCGGGCAGCGCGTCGCCGCCTGGTTCGACCACTACCTCATGGGCCGCTCCACCGGAACCGGCCCGGCGTTCACCTACTTCCGCCCCTGGGTGAAGTACCAGGGCAACGCCGCGCCCGCCTACGGCACCGCGGCCGCGCGGAACCGCACGCTGTACCTCTCCGGCAAGGACCGGCTCGTCGCCGACCGCAAGGCCGTCGCCAAGGGCGCCGCGAGCTACGCCAACCTGCCGTGGATCCCGACGTCGTTCTCCGAGGTCTCCGCCGTGCAGGGCGCGCTCGGCCTGGACGGCGTCGCGCCCGCCGACGCCCCCGGCACCTCCGTCGCCTGGACCGGCGCCCCGCTCGCCGCCGACACCGACGTCGTCGGCTCCCCCACCCTCACGGTCCGGCTGGACTCCCCCGCCGCCGTGCGGTCGCAGGAGTCCGGCGTCAACGGGCGCCTCATCCTGTTCGCCAAGCTGTACGACGTCGCCCCGGACGGCTCCGTCTCGCTCGTCCACCGGCTCGTCTCCCCCGTGCGGGTCGACGACGTCCGCAAGCCGCTGACGGTCGCGCTGCCGTCGATCGTGCACCGGTTCGCCAAGGGCCACCGGCTGCGCGTCGCCATCGCCTCCAGCGACCTGTCCTACCTGGGCAACCGGAGCGTCCTGCCGGTCACCGTCCGCACCGGGCCCGCCGAGCCCGGCGTGCTCACCCTGCCCGCCCTGCGGTGAGCGCGTAGCGGGGACCGCCGCCGGTTCGTCCCCGCGGGGGCGGACCGGCGGGCGAAATGATCGTAAGCTGGCGGCATGCCGGACGGTCGCCCCTCATGCACCTGCGTGATCTGCCGCGACTACGGGGACCGCGACCGCCTCGACAACTTCCAGCTCCGCACCATCGTGCACATCACCCAGTACGGGTGGAGCGTCGTCCTCGTCCATCCCGACGCCGACGGACCCGGCTGGGCGTACACCATCGGCCTCTGGCACAGCCACGGCGCGCCCGAGCTGGCGATGTTCGGCGGCGACGTGTACGAGACCGAGGAGGTGCTCAACGCCCTCGGCCGGGAGGCGGCGGAGGGCCGGGCGCCCGCCGACGGCGAGCGCCGCGAGGGCGCCGTCCGCGGCCAGACCGCCGCGTTCCGCGCCGTCGACCCGCGCTGGTACGAGGGCCTGTTCCGCGGCGCGGTCGCCTTCTACCGCCGGCCGCCGCTGCCGTTCCTGCAGGTCGTCTGGCCCAACGCCGAGGGCCTGTTCCCCTGGCAGCCCGGCACCGACCTGCAGTTCCGGCACTCCCAGCCATGGCTGTGGCTCGCCCCCACCCAGCATCCCGCCGGAGCCTGGACGCGCCGCCACACCGCCGGCCACGGCTGACCCGCCGCGCCCGCCCGAGCACGGATGATCAGCCGCCGGTGATCGCGCACGCCGGATCGGGCACGGCGCGCCGGGCAGGGCATACGATCGGCGGGTGTACGGGCCGATCGCCGAGACCATCCGGACCCAGCGCCTCGTCCTGGAGCCGCTGGCGGTCCACCACGCCGACGAGATGGCCCCCGTCCTCGACGACCCGCGCCTGCACGCCTACATCGGCGGCGAGCCCCTCACCCTCGACGAGCTCCGCGCCCGCTACGAGCACCTCGTCGCCGGGCCCGCCCCCTTCCACCAGGAGTACTGGCTCAACTGGATCGTCCGCCGCGCCCGCGACGGGCAGGCCATCGGCTACGTCCAGGCGACCGTCACGCCCGCGCCAGGCGGGCCGCAGGCCGCGCTCGCCTGGGTGATCGCCATGCCCTACCAGGGGTTCGGCTTCGCCACCGAGGCCGCCCGCGCGCTCGCCGGCTGGCTCACCGGGCACGGCATCGCGGTGCTCACCGCCGCGATCCACCCGGGCAACCGGGCCTCGGCGTCCGTCGCGTCCCGCCTCGGGCTGCGCCCCACCGACGAGACCGCCGACGGCGAGACGATCTGGCGCCTTCCCCGCGCGGACCCGCCCCCGTGACACTCTGATATCGCGCCGTGGCGGGCGGGCAAGGCGGGAGTAGTCCAGAATCGACGGGGAACGCGCTGCGGGGCAGGCGGCATCGGTCGGTCGACGAGAGGGAGCACATGCGGGAGGTCTGGCCCGGGGATCCGTACCCGCTGGGCGCCACCTGGGACGGTACCGGCACGAACTTCGCGCTGTTCTCGGAGGTGGCCCGGCGGGTCGAGCTGTGCCTGTTCGACGCCGACGGGACCGAGACCCGGCGCGACCTGCCCGAGGTGGACGGGTTCGTCTGGCACGGGTACCTGCCCGGCGTCGGCCCCGGGCAGCGCTACGGCTACCGGGTGCACGGGCCGTTCAGCCCCCGCGACGGGGACCGCTGCAACCCCGCGAAGCTGCTGCTCGACCCGTACGGCAAGGCCGTCGAGGGCGGCGTCCGCTGGCACGAGTCGCTGTTCTCCTACCGGTTCGACGACCCCGACGCGCTGAACGAGGACGACAGCGCCCCGTACATGCCGAAGAACGTCGTCGTGAACCCGTTCTTCGACTGGGGGGACGACCGGCCGCCGCGCGTCCCGTACCACGAGAGCGTGATCTACGAGGCGCACGTCAAGGGGCTGACGAAGCTGCACCCTGGCATCCCGGAGGAGCAGCGCGGCACCTACGCGGGCCTCGGGCACCCGGTGATGATCGACCACCTGGTCGACCTGGGCGTGACGGCCGTCGAGCTGATGCCGGTGCACCAGTCGATCCCCGAGCACGCGCTCGTGGCGCGCGGCCTGGACAACTACTGGGGCTACAACACGATCGGCTTCTTCGCCCCGCACAACTCCTACAGCGCGTCCGGGCAGGCCGGCGAGCAGGTGCTGGAGTTCAAGGCGATGGTCCGCGCCCTGCACGAGGCGGGCATCGAGGTCATCCTGGACGTCGTCTACAACCACACCGCGGAGGGCGACCACCTCGGCCCGACGCTGTCGTTCCGCGGCATCGACAACGCGTCCTACTACCGGCTCCGCGACGACGACAAGCGCTACCACCTCGACTACACCGGCTGCGGCAACTCCCTCAACGTCCGCAACCCGCACGCGCTGCAGCTCATCATGGACTCGCTGCGCTACTGGATCCTGGAGATGCACGTCGACGGGTTCCGCTTCGACCTCGCCTCCGCGCTCGCCCGCGAGCTGCACGACGTCGACCGGCTCGCCGCGTTCTTCGACCTCGTCCAGCAGGACCCCGTCGTCTCCCAGGTCAAGCTGATCGCCGAGCCGTGGGACGTCGGCGAGGGCGGCTACCAGGTCGGCAACTTCCCGCCGCTGTGGACGGAGTGGAACGGCAAGTACCGCGACACCGTCCGCGACTTCTGGCGCGGCTCGTACGCGACGATGCCGGAGTTCGCGTCCCGGCTGACCGGGTCGTCGGACCTGTACGAGCACAGCGCGCGGCGGCCGTTCGCGTCCATCAACTTCGTGACGTGCCACGACGGGTTCACGCTGAGCGACCTCGTCTCCTACGACCACAAGCACAACGAGGCCAACGGCGAGTCCAACCGCGACGGCACCGACGACAACCGGTCCTGGAACTGCGGGCACGAGGGCCCGGCCAGCGACCCCGGCGTGCTGGACCTGCGGGCCCGCCAGCGCCGCAACTTCCTCGCCACGCTGTTCCTGTCGCAGGGCGTCCCGATGCTGCTGCACGGCGACGAGCTGTGCCGCACCCAGCGGGGCAACAACAACGCCTACTGCCAGGACAACGAGCTGGCGTGGGTGCACTGGGACGATCCCGGCGACATGGAGTTCATCCGGATCGTGTCGCGGCTCCGCCACGACCATCCGGTGTTCCGGCGCCGCCGCTTCTTCACCGGAACCGGGACGGGCGCCGCCGCCGACATCGCCTGGCTGACGCCCGCCGGCGAGAGCATGACCGACGAGGACTGGAACGTCGGCTTCGCCAAGTCGCTGGGCGTGTTCCTCAACGGCGACGCCATCACCGAGCCCGACCAGCGGGGCCGCCGCGTCCGCGACGACTCGTTCCTGCTGCTGGTCAACGCCGGGTCCGACGCCGTCGGGTTCACCCTCCCCGGCGCGGAGTACGGCGAGCGCTGGGAGTTCGTCCTCGACACCGCCGATCCGGCCGGCGCCGGCGAGCGGCCCCGCGTCAAGGCCCGCGACGAGGTCTCCGTCCCCGCCCGCTCCCTCACGGTGCTGCGCAGGGGCTGACCCCCGAGCCCGGGTTCGGGCCGGTTCCGCGTCTCAGGTCCGGTTCCGCTGTCTCAGGTCCGACTCACCTCCATGGCGGTGAGGAAGACCAGGACGAACGTGGTGACCGCGATCAGGCCGTGGAAGACGACGGCGGCGGCCGGGAACGTCTGGTCGCGGCCGCGGGCGTGCCGGCCGCCGCCCCCGACGAGCCAGCGCGTCAGCAGCATGAACCCCTGCAGGATCACGACCAGCAGCGCGGCGAACGCGACCCAGGCGAACCCGGCGCGCCCGGTCGCCAGGTAGCCGAGCCAGACGCAGAGGCCGACGACGGCGGCCAGCGGATGCCCGATCACCACCAGGACCGGGAACCGGGTCACCTTCGTGCCCCGGCCCCCGCTCGTCAGCCATTTGATCAGCAGGTAGCCGCCGGCCGTGGCGGCGAGGACCCACGCGACGAGTGCGGCGAACTCCACCCCCCGCTCCTTTCGGTGCAGTTCTACGGTCCGTCCCCGCACCAAGTGTCGCGTGCCGATCGCCGCACCATGACGGATTCGTGCATATTGCCGCACGCTGAGTGAGCAGGACGGTCAGATCGGCCTTCCCTCCGGGTGCAGTAACTTGTGACTTCTATGCGCACCCTGACGTCGTCCTCCGACCCCGTCGACCTCGCCGAGCGCTACGCCTACCCGCCGGGCGGCGGGACGTGGCTGCGCGCCAACATGGTCGCCAGCCTGGACGGGGCGGCGCAGCGCGACGAGCGCAGCGGCGGCCTCGGCAACGCCGCCGACCAGGAGCTGTTCCTGCTGCTGCGCGGGCTCGCCGACGTCGTGATCGTGGGCGCCGGGACGGTCCGCGCCGAGGGGTACGGGCCGGTCAGGCCGCGCGAGAGCTGGGGCGCGGTGCGCGACGGCCGCCCGCCGGTGCCGCCGCTCGCGGTCGTCTCCCGCACCCTCGGCCTGGACTTCGACGCGCCCCTGTTCACCGAGGCGGCCGTCCCGACGATCGTGCTCACCACCGCGACCGCCGATCCGGCCCGGCTGCGGGCGGCGCGGGAGCGCGCGGACGTCATCATCGCCGGCGAGGACTCGCTGGACTTCGCGGTCGCCGTCCGCGAATTGGCGTCGCGCGGGTTCCACCGGCTGCTGTGCGAGGGCGGCCCCTGGGTGCTGGCGCAGGTCGTGGCGGCCGGGCTGCTGGACGAGCTGTGCCTGACGCTGAGCCCGATGCTGCTCGCCGGGCAGCCGGCGCGGATCCTGAACGGCCCGCCGTTCCCCGTCCCCCCGGAGTTCCGGCTCGGGCACGTGCTAGAGGAGGACGACTTCCTGTTCCTGCGCTACGCGCGCAGCCGGTAGCGGACGAACAGGACGCCGTCGTCCAGGTGGACGGCCACGGGCTCGACGGGGACCTCGGCGTCGAGGACGCCGAGCAGGCGCGTGTGGCGCGGGCTCCCGAGGAGCGCGGGCGCGATGTTGAGGCACAGCTCGTCCACCAGCGACGCCCGGATGAGCGCCGTGGCCAGTGCCGGACCGCCCTCGCAGAGCAGGTGCTCGTGGCCGAGATCCTCGCGCAGGACGCGCAGGGCTTCGGGGAGGTCGACGTCGTCGTCGCCCGCCGCGACCACCGGGATTCCGGTCGGGACGGCGCCCCGCGCGCGCTCCGTCGTCACCACGATCGTCGGTGTCTCCGCTTCGGTGAACAGCGGGAGCGTCCAGTCGAGGTCGAGGGAGCGGCTCACCACGGCGATGGGTGCGGGCGGGCCGCCCCGGCGCGCGCGCAGGTCCGGCCGTAGGCGGGCGGGGCCGAGCCGCCCGGTGCGGGCGGTGGCGGCGCCCACGAGGATCGCGCCGGCGAGCGCGCGGAGCGTCCGGAAGACCCGGAAGTCGGCGGCGCCGCCGAGGCCGTCGGTCCAGCCCTCGGCGTCGGTGACCGACCCGTCGGCGCTCATCACCATGCCGAGCCGCAGCGCGGGCGCGTCGCCGTACGCCTCGTACGGGTCGACGTCCTCGGCGGTGGGTCCGGGCAGCAGACGGCGCATGACCTGCAGGTTACCGAGCCCCGATGCGCCGTTCTGTCGGTGCCGGGGCGCAAGATGGGGGCATGGACCTGCCGATCAGCCCGCCGCTGCCGCCGATGCTGGCCAAGGCCGTCAAGACCATGCCCCAGGGCGACCTGCTCTACGAGCCGAAATGGGACGGCTTCCGCTGCATCGTCTTCCGCGACGGCGACGAGGTGGAGCTGTCGAGCCGCGGCGAGAAGCCGCTGACCCGGTACTTCCCCGAGGTGGTCGAGGCGGTGAAGCGGGAGCTGCCCGAGCGGTGCGTGGTGGACGGCGAGATCGTCGTGCCGCGCGGCACCCGCCTCGACTTCGACACGCTCCAGCAGCGCATCCACCCGGCCGCGTCGCGGATCAAGCTGCTGTCGGAGCGGACGCCCGCCTCGTTCATCGCGTTCGACCTGCTGGCGGTCGGCGACGAGTCGCTGATGGAGACGCCGCTCGGCGAGCGCCGCCGGCGGCTGGTCGAGACCCTGTCCGGGGCGAAGGCGCCGATCCACGTGACGCCCGCGTCCGACTCCTACGAGCTGGCGCTGCGCTGGTTCGAGGAGTTCGAGGGCGCCGGGCTCGACGGCGTGGTCGCCAAGCCGCGCGACGCCGGGTACCAGCCGGACAAGCGGGTGCTGTTCAAGGTCAAGCACGAGCGCACGTGCGACTGCGTGGTGGCCGGCTTCCGCTGGCACAAGTCCGGGCCGATCGTCGGGTCGCTGCTGCTCGGCCTGTACAACTCCGAGGGCGGCCTGCAGCACGTCGGCGTGGCGGCCTCGTTCACCATGAAGCGCCGCGCCGAGCTGGTCGAGGAGCTCCAGCCCTACCGGATGGAGGACCTCTCCGGCCACCCGTGGGCGGAGTGGGCGCGGCAGGACGAGGCGACCGCCGACCGCATGCCCGGCGCCGTCTCCCGCTGGACCGGCAAGAAGGACCTGAGCTGGGTGGCGCTGCGTCCGGAGCTGGTGGTCGAGGTGGCGTACGAGGCGATGGAGGGGAACCGGTTCCGGCACACCGCCCGGTTCCGCAACTGGCGCCCCGACCGCACGCCCCGCTCCTGCACCTACGAGCAGCTGGAGGTTCCGGTGGCCTATGACCTCGACGACATTCTCAACGGCCCCGCCACCAGCCCCCGCGCCGATCGGTGACGCGGGGGCGGTGCGGGTCCCGGGTCAGGGCTGGGTCTCGTTGCGGATGGTCTGGTCGATGAGGGACCGAACTTCGTGAGCACGTATATCCGCGCTGGTTGTTTTGGCATCCTCCCCGTCAACATCGGCGGGGATTTCAGGCTGACCCGGCGGGTCTGGCTGAGGTTCACGGTTCATCGCCCCGCCCAACGGCTGGAGGGCTCCCCGCACTGCCACCGCATGCCCTGCGGCGATGACGCATATGTTGCGCGCCGCGTTCACGTCGGCGTTGTCGGTGTACCCACAGGATTGGCACCGGAAGCGCGCTTGGCTCTCGCGCGATTTTCGGTCCACGATCCCGCACTCCGAACAACGCTGACTGGTGAACCCGGGATCGACTCGTACGATACGCCCGGCCGCCTTCTGTTCCAGCCGCCGAGCGAAGGCACCCCACATACTGTTTCGGATGGCCTTGTTAAGGCCTGACTTCTGACTCACGTTGCGCCCCGGGGCTGCGCGGGTGCCACGCGCCGAGCGCGTCATAGCCATCACATTGAGGTCTTCCAAGGCGATCCGGTCGAACCGTCGCGCCAGATCGGTGGTCACCTGCTCCACCCAGTCCCGACGGCGATCAGCCGCCCGCGCCTCAAGGCGGGCGATGTGAGCTTTCAACTTGGTACGACGCCTCGAGCCGGACCTCGACCGAGTGAGTCGTCGTTGGAGTCGTGACAGCCTCTCCGCCTCTTTGCGAGAGAGACGTGGAGCGCAGAGCAACTCAGCAGTGCAGAGAGCTGCCGATACGGTAACGCCGCGGTCGACACCCACGCTCGAACCGTCCGCCGGTCCGCGGACCGGATGAGGAATGTGCGCGAAGGCAAGGTGCCAACGTCCCGCTCGGTCGCAGGTCACACGAAACGATCTGGCTCCCTCAGGCACCGCTCGCGACCAGCAGAAGCGAACCCACCCGACCTTCGGAATCTTCACCTCACCAGTACGCCGAGACAGGCGCCGCACATCGTCGGGCTTGACTCCGACGATGCGAAAACCCTCATGCCGCCCAGCCTTGCGCCAAGTGGGGCGACCGTGAGTGCCGTTGAAAAAATTCGCCAGCGACCGCGAAAAATCCCTCAGCGCCTGTTGTTGAACCACTGCCGAGCCGGTGCGCAGCCATGGAGATTCTGCGCGCGCCTCGGAAAGCTGGCGGCATTGCTCAATGAACGCCGGCGCGGCGCGTCGGCCAGGCCTCCAGTGCCCGTGCTGCTCGACCGCCAGGTTCCACACGAACCGGGCATGGCGACAATGCTCCAGCATGACGTTCACTTGAGCGGAGGTGGGCCGCAAGCGGTAACGGGACACGCACGGAAGGCTACGGAGGGGCACTGACAAAACTGCGAGCGCAGCCCCCATGGCCGAACTCGCACGCCCCTGAGCAGGAGATTCTTCCTCGTCGCCGGCGGCCTGACGACCGGCGCCCTTGCCGTCCCCGGCATCGCCCAGGCCCCCCGGGCGGTGACCTTTCGGAGGTTTTCCGGGTGATCACCGGAGAGCCTCATCGCGGCCGGTGACCGCGAGGCACCGCGGGGATGACGTCCACCGCAACAAAGATGATCTTTTGCGTCCCGCAGGCGAGGGCGGGGAGGCGGTGCTAAGCTGGCGACTTACGAACTGCGCACAACAAACCGCACCCTATGAATAGGAGTGTAGCCGAGGCATGGGACTCCGTCAAGCCCGATCTGTCAAGCCCGCCGGCGCGGAAGCGGCCCGGCAGGCCGCCGTGCGCGCCGAGCAGGAGTACATGACCCGCCTGTACGGGCGGCTCGACGAGGAGCGGAGCAGCGCCGAGGCGGCGCTGCGGCAGGGGCCGGCGGCGGGCGGCGGGAGCGTGCTGCAGGCCCGGGTGGAGAGCGCCGTCGTGACCGAGGAGGCCGCGCGGCGGCTGGCCCGGCTGAACGGGGTCGAGGAAGGGCTCTGCTTCGGCCGGGTCGACCACGTCGCCGGCGCCGACGGCCCCGGCGACACCTTCTACATCGGCCGGATCGGGCTGCGCGACGCCGACCACGAGCCAATGCTGATCGACTGGCGCGCGGCGGCGGCCCGCCCGTTCTACACCGCGTCCCCGGGCGCGCCCGGGACGGTCGCGCGCCGCCGCCACCTGCACCTGCGGCACCGGGAGGTCGTGCGGCTGGACGACGAGGTGTTCGACCTGGAAGGGCTCGACGAGGCCGAGCGCAGCGGCCTCGTCGGCGAGGCGGCGCTGCTGGCCACCCTGCGCCGCGGCCGGACGGGCCGGATGAGCGACGTCGTCGCGACCATCCAGGAGGAGCAGGACCAGGTCATCCGGTCGGCTCTGCAGGGCGTCCTCGTCGTGCAGGGCGGGCCCGGCACCGGCAAGACCGTCGCCGCGCTGCACCGCGCCGCCTACCTCCTCTACACCCACCGCGACGTGCTGGAACGGCGCGGCGTGCTCATCGTCGGCCCGAACGCGACGTTCCTGCGCTACATCGAGCAGGTCCTCCCCGGTCTCGGCGAGACCGACGTCGTCCTCGCCACGGTCGGCGAGCTGCACCCGGGGCTGAAGGCGACCGCGGCGGACGAGCCCGCCGTCGCCGTCGTGAAGGGCTCCGCGCGGATGGCGGGGCTCATCGAGGCCGCCGTCGCCGACCGGCAGTGCGCCCCGCCGGACGGGCTGCGCGTCGAGTACGACGGCCTGACCCTGCGCGTGGACGCGGAGAGGTGCGCGGCGATCCGCGACGGCGCCCGCGGGCTGCGGGTGCCGCACAACGTGCAGCGGCGCCGGTTCGTCCACGACCTCCTGGAGGCCCTCGCGCACGACCGGGCCGAGCAGTACGACCGGATCATGGACGAGCCGCTCGACGAGCTGACCAGGTCCGGCCAGATGCCCCGCTGGCTCCAGGAGCTGATCGACGAGTCCGCCGACGAGCCGCTGCTGGACGAGACGGACCTGCGGCTGGCGAAGGAGGCGCTCTGGCAGGACCCGGCCGTCCGCCGGGCGGTCGACGCGCTGTGGCCCGAGCTGACCCCCGAGCGGCTCCTCTCCGACCTGTACGCCGACCCGGAGCGGCTCGACCGCGCCGCCGCCGGGGCCGGGCTCGACCCCGCCGAGGCGGCCCTCCTGCGCCGCCCCGCCGGCGCGCCCTGGACGGTCTCGGACGTCCCGCTCATCGACGAGGCCGCCGAGCTGCTCGGCGAGGACGACTCCGCCGAGCGCGCCCGCCGGCGCGCCGCCGACGCGGCCCGCGCCGAGGAGGTCCGCTACGCCGCGGAGGTCATGGAGACGACCGGCGGCACCGACATGATCCCCATCGGCGACCTGATCTCCGCCAGCGAGCTGGCCGAACGCCACGGCGACGGAGGCCCGCCCCTCACCACCGCGCAGCGCGCCATGGCCGACCGCCAGTGGGCCTACGGCCACGTCATCGTGGACGAGGCGCAGGAGCTGTCGGAGATGGCCTGGCGGGCGGTGATGCGCCGCGTCCCGACCCGGTCCCTGACCGTCGTGGGCGACATCGCGCAGACCGGCAGCGCGGCGGGCGCCGCGTCCTGGGGGCAGATGCTCGACCGGTACGTCCCGGGCCGCTGGCGCGAGCAGCGCCTGATGGTGAACTACCGCACGCCCGCCGCCATCATGCGGGTCGCGTCCGAGGTCCTGGCGGCCGTCGCCCCGGACCAGACGCCGCCCGTGTCCGTCCGCGACGACGGCCCGCCGCCCCGTGCGGTCGAGCTGCCCGTCGACGGCCTCCCGGGCCTCGTCGCCGAGGAGCTGGCCGGGTTCGGCGACGGCGCCGAGGGCCGCCTCGCGGTCATCACGTCGGCGGCCCGGCACGCGCGGGTCCGCGCCGTCCTGCCGGGCGCCGCGGTCGGCGCGACGCCCGAGGCCCTCGACTCCCCCTCGGTGGTGCTGACCGCCGAGGAGGCCAAGGGCCTGGAGTTCGACTCGGTCATCGTCGTCGACCCGGCGGGCGTCCTCACCGAGTCCCCGAAGGGGGGCCAGGACCTCTACGTGGCCCTCACCCGCCCGACCCGCCGCCTGACGATCGTCCACGACGGCGACCTGCCGCCGCTGCTCAGCGGGAGCCTCGCAGGCGGGTGAGGGTCTGGGTCAGCTCGGTGGTGATGATGCGGCCGGCGGTGGCGGGGTCGCCGGCGCGGATCGCCTCGACGAGGGCGGCGTGCGCGGCGCGGCCGTGCGACTCGTCGGACGCCCGGACGTCGACCAGGGAGACCAGGTCGAGCAGGCCGGCGCGCAGCACCGGGACGAACTCGGCGTGCAGGTCGACCAGCACGGGGTTGTGCGCGGCGGCGATCACGGCGGCGTGCAGGGCGATGTCGGCGTCCAGGAAGTCCTCCAGGGACGGGCCGGCGAACGCCTCGTCGCGTGCGGCGAGGGCGGTGTCGAGCGCGGCGAGGTCGGCGTCGGTGCGGCGCTCGGCGGCCAGCTCGGTGGCGCGGACCTCGATCATCATCCGGATCTCGTAGACGTCGGTGACGGAGGCGCGGCGGAGCCGGGTGGTGAAGTCCTCGTCGGGTTCGGTGGCGGTGACGAAGACGCCGGCGCCCTGTCGGGCCTGGACGAGGCCGGCGCCGGCGAGGGCGCGCAGCGCCTCCCGGACGGTGGAGCGGCCGACGCCGAGCTCCCTGGCGAGCGTGGTCTCGCCGGGAAGCCGGGTGCCGACCGGCCAGGAGCCGTCGGTGATCTGGTCGCGGAGCCGCTGGGCGGCCTGCTCGACGAGCGGGCTGCGGCGGAGCGGGCCGAGCGGCATGCGACGGCCTTCCTTTCCGGGGGTCTTCCTTTCCGGGCGGACGTCCTACGCTAGCGCCTCCCGCGCACCGCTCAGCTTGTCTGAGGAGCTGAGGTGTGGTTAGAGTAACCGGCATGGCGTGGCAGGCCCTCCTTCTCGGCCGCCGCGGCGGGGCCTGATCCGACCGGCACCCCGCCGCGGGGTCCGGCGCTGCCGGTCGTCCGGCAACGGCGAGGAGACCGCCATGAACGAGCCCACCCGAACCCCCTTCCCCACGCTGCGCACCCCGTCCGGCCGCCCGGCCGACGGCGCGCCCTTCTGGAACCCGCAGCGCGGCAGCGCCATGCCGTCGCACCGCTACCGGTCCGTCCACGACCGGGTGCCGTCGCCCGTGCCCGAGGTCGAGCGGACCTGGCCGTCGCGGCGGATCGAGCAGGCGCCGCTGTGGGTGCCGGTCGACCTGCGCGACGGCAACCAGGCGCTGGCCGAGCCGATGGACCCGGCGCGCAAGCGCCGCATGTTCGACCTCTTCACGACCATGGGGTTCAAGGAGATCGAGGTCGGCTACCCGTCGGCGAGCCGGACGGACTTCGACTTCGTCCGGCACCTGGCGACGTCGGGCGCCGTCCCGGACGACGTGACGCCCGTGGTGTTCACGCCCGCGCGCCGCGACCTGATCGAGCGGACGTTCGCGTCCATCGAGGGCATGCCGCGCGCGGTCGTCCACCTGTACACCGCCACCGGGCCGGCGTGGCGGGACGTGGTGCTGCGGCAGGACCGCGACGGGGTCCGCGGGCTGATCCTGGACGGGGCGGCGGACGTCGCGCGGCTCGCCGGGGACCGGCCGGGCGTGCGGTTCGAGTTCTCGCCCGAGACGTTCAACTTCACCGAGCCGGAGTACGCGCTGGAGGTGTGCGACGCGGTCACGGAGCTGTGGGACGCCTCCCCCGACCGCCCGGTCGTCCTGAACCTGCCCGCGACCGTGGAGATCGCGACGCCGAACGTGTACGCCGACCAGATCGAGTTCATGCACCGGAACGTGGCCCGGCGGGACGCGGTGATCCTGTCGGTGCACCCGCACAACGACCGCGGGACGGGCGTGGCGTGCGCCGAGCTGGCGGTGCTGGCCGGCGCGCAGCGGGTCGAGGGCTGCCTGTTCGGCAACGGCGAGCGGACCGGGAACGTCGACCTGGTCACGCTCGCGCTGAACCTGCACGCGCAGGGCGTCGACCCCCGCGTCGACTTCGCCGACATCGACGAGATCCGGCGCACGGTGGAGCACTGCAACCGGCTGCCCGTCCACGAGCGGCACCCGTACGGGGGCGACCTGGTGTACACCGCGTTCTCCGGCACCCACCAGGACGCGATCTCCAAGGGGATGGCGCACCACGCCGCGCGGGCCGCGGAGCTGGGCGTCCCGGCGGAGGAGGCGCCGTGGGAGGTGCCGTACCTGCCGATCGACCCGGCGGACGTGGGGCGCGGTTACGAGGCGGTCATCCGCGTCAACAGCCAGTCGGGCAAGGGCGGTATCGCGTACCTGCTGCGCACCGAGTACGGCCTGGACCTGCCGCGCAGGCTGCAGATCGAGTTCTCGCGGGTCGTCCAGCAGGCGACGGACGGCAGCGGCGAGGAGATCACGGCCGCCGAGCTGTGGGAGCTGTTCCGCGCCGAGTACGTCGACCGGGCGGGCCCGGTCGCGCTCACCGGATGGCGGACGTCCCACACCGGCCCCGGCCGGCACGACTTCACCGGCGTGCTGCGCGTGGACGGCCGCGAGAGGGAGTACACCGGTTCCGGCAACGGTCCCCTGGCCGCGCTCGCCGACGCGCTCGCGGCCGCCGGCGTGAAGGTGGACGTGCTGCAGTACGTCGAGCACGCGACCGAGTCGGGCCACGACTCACCCGCGGTCGCCTACGCCGAGTGCCGCGTCGACGGCGCGACGAGCTGGGGCGCCGGGCGCGACACGTCCGTCCTCACCGCGTCCGTGCAGGCCGTGCTGTCGGCCGTGAACCGCGCCAAGGCCGGCTAGTCGCGGCGCCGGAGCGGGCGCCGCCAGGACAGGCCCGTCCCGGGGATGCGGAACATCATCTCGCGGCGCCCGTCGGCCGACCGGCTGTACCGGGCGCCGCGAACGCCGACACTGTGCCCGACGCCCCTCTTCGAGAAGTTGAGGCGGAAAGGCCCCTTGCGTAGCGATTTGCGGTAACTCCAACCCATGATCGGCAGAATGCCCGGCCGGCGGGGCGGAAACGTCCGGGCGCCCTCCGGACGGCCCGGGATCCGTATTAGGGACGGTCCCTCTCGACCGGCTCCCGGGACGCAAGAGCAACTCGTGCCCAAATCCGGGCGGAGTTCGCCGGAGCGGCGCCCTTTACGCGGCGCCGCTCCGCGAGGAGCCTGTGCCCCCGTAGAGATCATCTGCTCATACGGAGGTGCGGGTTGGCCAGGCGATCCCTGAGACGGACCCGGCGGACGGCGGCGCTCGCCGTGCTCACCGGCGCGGCGGTCGCCGTCGCGGGCGGCGGCGCGACGGCCATGGCCCGGACCGTCCCCAAGATCGTGGTGAAGGACGGCGTCACGCAGCCGGTCTTCTCCTACAAGGACGCGATCCGCGAGCACGTGTACGTGCAGTCGAGCGTCGACAGCGACCGGGACGGCAGGCCGGACCGCATCAACGTCGACATCATCCGGCCCAAGGAGACCGAGCAGGGCCTCAAGGTGCCGGTCATCATGGACGAGAGCCCGTACTACGACAACCTCGGGCGCGGCAACGAGGGCGAGCGCAAGACCTACGACGCCGCCGGGAACCCGGTGAAGTTCCCGCTGTTCTACGACAACTACTTCGCCCCGCGCGGCTACGCGTTCCTCGCGGTCGACATGGACGGGACGACCCGGTCGGACGGCTGCCCGGTCAGCGGCGGCCCGTCCGACGTCCTCGGCGGCAAGGCCGTCGTCGACTGGCTCAACGGCCGCGCCAAGGCGTTCAAGGCGGACGGCACGCCGGTCAAGGCGACCTGGACGACCGGCCGCACCGGCATGATCGGCAAGTCGTACGACGGGACGCTCGCCAACGGCGTCGCCGCGACGGGCGTGCAGGGGCTCGACACGATCGTCCCGATCTCCGCGATCAGCAGCTGGTACGACTACAGCCGCATGAACGGCGTGAAGTACTGGACGGACGAGCAGCCCGGCCTCGCCGACGTCGTCGACACCGACCCGCCCGCCAAGTGCGCCGCGGTCAACGCCGGTCTCGACCAGGGCGAGGACGACGCGACCGGGAACTACAACGCCTACTGGAAGACGACGAACTACCTGCGCGGGACCGTCACGCACGTCGGCGCGGTCCACGCGAGCGTCTTCGCCGTCCAGGGCGTCAACGACCTGAACGTCAAGGACAACCAGTTCGCGCAGTGGTGGCAGGCGCTCGCGCAGCGCGGCGTCACCCGGAAGGTGTGGCTGCACCAGCGCGGCCACGTCGACCCGTTCGACATCCGCCGCGACGACTGGGTGAACACGCTGCACAAGTGGTTCGACCACGAGCTGATGAAGGTCCCCAACGACGTGCTGAAGCAGCCGCGCGCCGACATCGAGGTGGGCCCGGACCAGTGGATCACCCAGTCGGACTGGCCGGCGAAGGGCGCGCGGACGACCGTCCTGCGGCCCGGCGCGGACGGCTCGCTCGGTGACCGGCGCGCCGCGGAGGGCACGACCGCGTCGTTCACCGACGCCGCAGGCCCGCAGAACGCCGGCTACACCGAGGGCGACATGGTGTCGGACCCGACCACCGCGAAGCCGTTCCGGCTCGCGTTCACGTCGGGCCCGCTGCAGCGGACGGGGCGGCTGTCCGGCACCCCGGACGTGCGGCTGTCGGTCAAGCTGGACAAGCCGACCTCGAACGTGACCGCGCTGCTCGTCGACTACGGCACCGACACCCGCGTCGACTACCTCGGCGACGGCTCGGGCATCACGACCCTCGACACCGAGGACTGCCACGGCGAGAGCACCCCGGCCGACGACGCCTGCTACAAGAAGACGCAGGTCTCCACGGTCACCTCGGACGTGAACGTGGTCGGGCGCGGCTGGCTGGACGTGCAGAACGCCCCGTCGCTGAGCGACCCGAAGCCGGTCACGCCCGGCAGGTACTACGGCATCCGCTGGCAGACGCTCAGCCAGGAGTACATGCTCAAGAAGGGCCACCGGCTCGCGCTGGTGCTGGCCGGGACCGACGCCGACAACAACACCGAGACGCCCACCGGCGCCACGGTCACGGTCGACCTGTCGGCCAGTTCGATCCGCTTCCCGGTCGTCGCCGGGCAGGACGGGGCGAGCGCGCTGGACGTCCCCGAGCCGAAGGCCGCCTGGCACGGGCCGTCCCACGTGACCCTTCCGCGCCAGGACCGCACGCTGTACTGATCCCCCCGTCTCCGAACCGGCGAGGCCGCCGCACCCGCACGAGGGCGCGGCGGCCTCGTCGCGTCCCACCTGCGGCGGGTTCAGCGGGGCGCGGCCTGGGCCGGGCGTTCCACGGGCAGGGGCGCCTCCACGCTGAGGACGAAGCCGCCGCCGGTCCGCTCCGCCGTCAGCACGCCGCCCCGCGCCGCGACGCGCTCGCCGAGGCTGGGCAGGCCGATGCCGCCCGGCTCCGCCCGTTCCGCCGGGGGGACGGCGGGCGGTCCGTCCACCCCGTCGTTGGCGAGCCGCAGCCGCACGACGCCGTCGACGACGGCCACCTCGATCGAGCAGCGGGTGGCGCGGCTGTGCCGCAGGATGTTGGTGACCCCCTCGCGCAGGACGGTCGCGAGGACGGTGTCCAGGTCGGCCGGCAGGTCCGCGACGTCCACCGCGTCCGCGACCTCGATGCCCACCGCGGCGAGCGTCGCCCGCGCCGCCCCCGCCTCGGCCGCGACCGACATGTCCCGGTAGCCGCTGGTCACGCCGGTCATGTCGGCGAGCGCCTGGCGGGACATGCCGAGAGCCTCCGCGAGCTGGCGGCGGGCCTCGTCCGGTCTGGCGGACGCGAGGCGGGCGGCCACCTCGTTCTTCACCACGACCGCGGACAGGCTGTATCCGAGCAGGTCGTGCAGGTCCCGGGAGAACCGCAGCCGCTCCCGCGCGACCGCCGCGGCGGCCATCTCCTCGCGCGCGTCCTGCAGCGTCGCGGTGAACCCGGCCATCCGCGCCAGGCCGTACACCACGGCCGCGCGTTCGGCCGTCCAGACCACGAAGTAGGCGGTGCCCCAGTGCGCGGAGCCCCAGATGCCGAACGGGACGTCCTGGCAGACCAGCAGGGCGGCGACCGGCCACCGCAGCCGGCGCCCCAGCAGCACCGCCGCCGCGCCCGGCAGGAACGGCAGGACGGCCCAGGTCGTCGGCCCGTAGAACGGCATCGGCGCGAACGTCAGGACGACCAGCCCGCCCAGGACCCCGTACCGCCGCACGGCGCCCAGCGGGCGCCCGTACGCCCGCAGGCACCCGTACACGTACAGCACGGCGTACGCGGCGAGCAGCAGCACGAACGGCGCCGCCGACCATGCGGGGTGCCCGCCGCGCGCCAGGAAGCGCAGCGGATACGGGACGATCATCAGCCCGAGCGTCGCGGCGCCCAGCCCCGCGACCGTCCGGGCGGTGAGGTCCCCGGCGACGGTCCGCGCCGGCTCGGCCGGGTCGTCCAGCCGGGCGAGGTACTCGTGGGCGACCCGGCGGGTCGTGGCAAGGGCCGTGCGCGCCCCGCGCACCCCGTCCTCCAGCAGGTCGCGCGCCTCGTCCGGACGCTCCCCGATCAGCGTGAGCGCGTGCTCGCCCCGCTCGACCGTCCCGGCCAGCGCGACGCCGATGTTCTCCTGCAGCCGCCGCGTGAACGCCAGCCGCTCCCGGGCGACCCGCGCCGCGGGCAGCACCCGGAGGGTCTCCTCCAGCGCGGCCACCAGGTCGGCCAGCCGCGCCATGCCGTAGACGGCGACGCCGACGAACGCGGCCTGCCCGACGAGGAAGTACAGCGCCTCGGCGACCGTGGGGCGCTCGGCCAGCGACAGCGGCAGGTCCGCGGCGAGCACCGCGCCGAACCCGGCCCACGCGAGCCGCCCGGGACGGACGAGCAGCAGGACCGCCCCGCACAGGAACCCGACGTTGCCGTACCAGGTCGACGAGTACCAGATCATCGGGACGAACGTCAGGACGGCCTGCGCGGCCAGCGTCCACCGCCACCCGGCGGGACGGCCGCCGTCCAGCCGCCGCACGCAGTTGCGCAGGTGCAGCGCGAGCAGCGCGGCGAGCAGCACCAGCGGCGCCACGCGCCGGGACGGCGGCAGGTCGGACGTCATGATCCCGACGAACCCGCCGAAGAAGAACCCGACCGTCACGATCGCGATGACGGCCTGCGCCACCCGCGGAACGACGGACGCCGCACGCTGCATGGCGGAAATCTACCGTTACCTCGGGCGATGTCCGGGTTGATCGCTACACGGTGACCCGCTGCCCGGGGTCGAGCAGGTGGAACCCGCCGGAGAACCCGGCGAAGGCCCCCGCCAGGGTGTCGCGGCCCTGCGAGAAGTGCGCCCAGCCCTCGAAGTGCAGCGGGACGACCTGGCGGGCGCCGAGGATCGCGGCGGCCTCGGCCGCCCCGGCGCTGCCGAGCGTCAGCTCGCCGTCCACGAGCGGCGTGCGGGCGGCCCCGGCGAACAGCAGCGCCACGTCGAACGGCGCGAACCGCTCCGCGATCTCCCGCACCACGTCCAGGGACGCGTTGTCGCCGCTCACGTAGGTGGTGGGCAGCCCGTCGCCGGTCAGCACGAACCCGGTGACCGGGCCCGTCAGGTGCTCGGTGCCGTCCGGGCCGTGCCGCGCGGGCACCCCGGTGATCCGCAGGACTCCCCCGCCGGGACGCGCCAGCTCGGCGTGCTCCCACGCGGGCAGCGCGCGGACGGTGCCGCCGAGCCGGTCCGCGGCGGCCCGGGTGGACAGCGTCAGGGGCGCCCGCGCCACGTAGGCGCGGCCTCCGTCGTCCAGGTTGTCGGGGTGCTGGTCGTGCGACAGCAGCACCGCGTCGACCGGGCCGACCTCGTCCGGCCCGGCGACCGCGTCCATCGTCTTGGTCAGCACCCGGTCGCCGACGGGATGCCCGCCGGCCGCGTCGAACGTCGGGTCGACCAGCAGCCGCAGGCCGCCGGTCTCCAGGACCGCCGTCGGCCCGCCGAGATACCGGACCGTCAGGGACTCGGTCATCGCTCTCACCTCATGATCGTCATCAGCACGCGTCCGATCATGAAAGCCGGCGGGCGCGGCGGGAATTCCCGGGTCAGGACCGGTTCCCGGTGTCCTTGCTCGGCTGCACCCGCTTCGGCTCGCCCGGCATCTTGGGGTAGTTGGGCGGGTACGGCATGTCGCCGAGGCCGTGGTCGCGCTCGTCGCGGTCGGCCAGCTCCAGCAGCCCGTCCAGGGAGAACGCCTCGTCGTCGATCGGCGCGTGCAGGTCGCCGACCTTCGCGAACCGCTCCGGCATGGTGGCGATCGTGAAGTCGCGGGGGTCGACGTCGGCCAGCTCGTCCCAGGTCACCGGCGCCGAGACGGGCGCGTGCGGGGCCGGCCGGACGCTGTAGGCCGACGCGATCGTCCGGTCGCGGGCGTTCTGGTTGAAGTCGATGAAGACCTGCTCGCCCCGCTCCTCCTTCCACCACCGCGTGGTGACCTCGGCGGGGACGCGGCGCTCCACCTCGCGGCCGAACGCCAGCGCGGCCCTGCGCACCTCGGTGAACGTCCAGCGCGGCTCGATCCGCACGTAGATGTGCACGCCGCCCTTGCCGGAGGTCTTCACGAACCCCGTCATGCCGAGCTCCGCCAGCAGGTCGCGGGCCGGGCCGAGCGCCACCCGCACCGCGTCGGAGAAGTCCGTGCCGGGCTGGGGGTCGAGATCGATGCGCAGCTCGTCCGGATGGTCGACGTCGCCGTCGCGGACGGGCCACGGGTGGAACGTCAGCGTGCCGAGGTTCGCCGCCCAGGCGATCACCGCGACCTCCGTCGGGCGGACCTCGTCGGCGAACCGGCCGCTGGGGAAGGCGATCCGCGACGTCCGCACCCAGTCGGGCGCGCCCTTGGGGACGCGCTTCTGGTAGAACGCGTCGGACTTGCCCGCGCCGAAGCCCGCCTGCCCGCGCGCGTAGTCCTCCCGGGTGGCCATCTTCGCGCCCTCGAAGACGCCGGCCGGCCAGCGCTCCAGCGTGGTGGGCCGGTCGCGGGTGGCCCGCAGGATGCCCTCCCCCACGGCGATGTAGTACTCCACGAGCTGCCGCTTGGTGTAGCCGTGCTCGGGGAAGTAGACCTTGTCGGGATTGGTCACCTTGACGAGCCGATCCCCTACCGGGATCTCGATGAAGGGCGAGGCCATGACTGCACGTTAACCCAGGGATACGACAGTCTCTGGGAGGGGCCTCGCCGGGTACCTTCGAAGCATGGAGAAGATCCGCAAGAGCGAGGAAGAGTGGCGGGCCCGGCTCAGCCCCGAGGAGTTCCGCGTGCTCCGCGAGGCGGGCACCGAGAAGCCCTTCACCGGCGAGTACACCGACACCAAGACCGTCGGCGTCTACCGTTGCCGCGCCTGCGGGACGGAGCTGTTCCGGTCGGAGACCAAGTTCGAGAGCCACTGCGGCTGGCCGTCGTTCTACGCGCCGTCCGACTCCGACGCGGTCACGCTGATCGAGGACCGCTCGCTCGGCATGGTGCGGACCGAGGTGCGCTGCGCCGTCTGCGACTCCCACCTCGGCCACGTGTTCCACGGGGAGGGCTACGCCACCCCGACCGACGACCGGTACTGCATCAACTCGGTGTCGCTCACCCTCGAACCCGCCGAATGACCGCAACCGCGGGCACGCTCCGCGCGTCCTATGGACGACGACGCGCCCGCGGGAGGCCATCATGGGCGAGCAGGGTCCCTACGAGATCGCGTTCCTGACCGGAGGCGCCGTCCGGGTCGCCCAGACGGCGCTGGTCGCCCTTCACGAAGGGCGTCACGTCCGCGTGTCCCGGGGGACGCACCGGGTGCAGGCCGTGGACCGGGAGGCGGACGACCCGGTGCAGGCCGCGCTGCTGGCCCGCGTCCCCGGCACGGGCATCCTGCTGGGAGACCTCCTCCGGGAGACCGCCGCGTCGGACGAGGTCCGCGCGGTCGCCGACGCGCTCAAGGAGGCGGGGCTGGTCCGTGGCGGCCTGCGCGGCGCGCTCCGTCCCACCCGCGCCGGCCGGGCGGCGCGGCGCCGGGCCGTCGAGGACGCCCCGCCGGGCGGCCCGGGGCGCTGCGCCGCGCTGGGACCGGACGGCGTCGAGGACGCCAGGCTCCGGGAGATCCTGCTGACCCGGGACCCGAAGCCGCTGAAACTCGACCACGGCCGGAGGCGCGGTCACCATGACCTGGAGTCCAGCAACCTCTCGGACACCCAGTACGGGCCCGGACCGGGGTAGCCCCGTTCAGGGCGTGTCGGGGACCTTGCAGTCGTCGGAGTCGCTCTGCTTGTTGGCGAGGACGACGCTGCCGTTGTCGCTGCTCTTGCCGTGGACGAAGACGCGCGGCTCGTCGTCGCCGCCGTCCTTGAGGTAGCCGACCGTCCACTCGCAGAGGGACACGGCGGACGCGGAGTTCTCGTCGTCCTCGCCGAGGTCGGTGTAGACCCGGACGAACGTCCCGCTGCGCCGGACGTCCTTGACGTGCTTGACGATCTCGCCGCCCGGGTCCTTCGACCGCAGGTACGGCAGGGCCTCGGAGGAGAGTTCGTCGGGGTCGCCGGAGTCGCCGGCCGCGGCGAGGGTCGCTCCGGCGGAGGACGGCGCGGACCGGGCGGTGTGCGCGGCGGCGGCCGCCCTCGGCGCGGTCCCGGAGCCGCCGCCGGCCAGCGCCGCCGCGGCGAGCGAGGCGACGGCCGCCAGCGACGCGGCGCCCGCGCCGGCCGCGACGAGCCGGCGCCGCCCGGACGCCGCCGCGAGCATCCGGTTCCAGCGGACGGACAGCTCGGACGGCGGCTTGGCGTGCCGCCCGCGTGGGGCACCGGCGGGAGTCTCGTTCACGGGCGGCACTTTACTGCCGTTGCGTCCAGGTTCTGGGCGGATCCTAGGGATCTATACGTTCTCGCCGGACAAGATCCCCAATGCTCCGTTAGGGGAGGTTGGCAATGAGTTCGGCGAGGGGCTTGCGGCGGCCGGTGTAGAACGGGATCTCCTCCCGGGTGTGCAGCCGGGCGCGGGCGCCGCGCAGGTGCCGCATCAGGTCGACGATGCGGTGCAGCTCGTCGGCCTCGAACGCGAGCATCCACTCGTAGTCGCCGAGCGCGAACGCGGAGACCGTGTTGGCGCGGACGTCGGGGTAGTCTCGCGCCATCTTGCCGTGCTCGGCGAGCATGGCGCGGCGCTCCTCGTCCGGCAGGAGGTACCACTCGTAGGACCGGACGAACGGGTACACGCACACGTACGCGCGCGGCTCCTCGTCGGCCAGGAACGCCGGGATGTGGCTCTTGTTGAACTCCGCCGGGCGGTGCAGCGCCATCTGCGACCAGACCGGCTCGCTGGCGCGGCCGACGGCGGTGCGGCGGAACCGCGTGTAGACCTCCTGGAGGTCGTCGGAGCTGGGCGCGTGCCACCAGAACATGTAGTCGGCGTCCGCGCGCAGGCCCGCCACGTCGTAGGAGCCGCGGGTGGTGACGTCCTTCTCGGCCATCTGGTCGAGCAGGTCCCGCACCTCGGCGGCGTCCTGCTCGCCGAGCGTGCCGGTGTCGCGCACCCGGAACACCGACCACATGGTGTAGCGGATGACGTTATTGAGTTCGCGTGCCTTCGGCCTGGCCGCCGGCTCCGTCCCTGACATCGTTCGTTCCTCCTCGACTGCGCAGATGGTCCAGCACCCGGTCGGCCGCCGCGTTCGCCGAGGCGATGCAGGCGGGGATCCCCAGGCCGTCGTAGGCGGCGCCCGCGACGGCGAGCCCCGGCTCGCGGGCGACCGCGGCGCGGACCCCGGCCACGCGGTCGGCGTGGCCCACGTTGTACTGCGGCAGGCCACCGCCCCAGCGGGTCACCCGGCTGTCGACGGGCAGCTCGGTGACGCCGGAGGTGGCGGCCAGTTCCGCCATCGCGGCGGCCTTCAGCTCCTCGTCGGCCCTCTGGAGCACGTGCTCCTCGCCGAACCGGCCGATGGAGCACCGGACGGCGATGACGCCGGGGTCGCGGTCGCGCAGATGGGGCCATTTTACCGAGCTGAAAGTGACGGCCTTGACGCCCCGGCCGCCCGCCTCGGTGTCGCTCTCCACACCGGGGACGAGGTACCCGCTGCCGTCCGGGAGCCTGGGGAAGGCGGTGGCCTGGTAGGCGAGGGTGACGATCGCCATGCTCGCGTACTCGATGCCGGCGAGCGCGCGTCCGGCGTCCGGCACCTCGTCGGCCAGCAGCCGGGACGCGGGCACCGCGGGCACCGCGATCACGACGGCGTCGGCGTCGAGGTGCTCGGGGTCGCGGGCCGAACCGACCGTGAGCCGCCAGCCGCCGGGGCGGCGCCGCAGCTCGCGGACGGTGGCGTTCACGCGGACCGTCCCGCCGGCCGCCTCGACGTCGGCGGCGATCAGCGGCGGCAGCGAGCCGAGCCCGCCGGGCACGGTGGCGAACACCGGGCCGGCGTCCTTCGGCGCGGTCTCCCTGATGCCCTGGACGGCGTTGATCAGCGAGCGGTGGGCGCGCGCGGCGGCGGCCACCGCGGGCAGCGTGGAGTCGAACGACAGCAACTCGGCGCGCCCGGCGTAGACGCCGCCGAGCAGCGGCTCGACGAGCCGGTCGACGACCTCGCGGCCCATCCGGGCGCCGATGTAGTCGGCCACCGAGACGTCGTCGCCGCGCTGGGTCTCGGGCATCACCAGGTCGAGCGGGACGCGGGCCAGCCCGGCCGGGGACAGCACCTGCGAGGCGGCGAGCGCCTTCATGTCGGACGGGACGCCCATCACCTGCCCGGACGGGATGGGGCGGAGCGCGCCGCGGCTGAGGATCGCCGAGGAGGTCGTGCCGGGGTTCACCAGCTCGTCGCCGCGGCCGAGGGCGCGGACGAGCGCGAGGCCCTCGGGGCGGCGGGCCAGCATCGACTCGGCGCCCTCGTCCACCGGGATCCCGGCGATGTCGCTGACCCGGAGCTTTCCGCCGATCCGCGGGGAGCCCTCCAGCACGGTCACGCGGACGCCGGCGTGGGCGAGCGCGCGCGCGGCGGTGAGGCCCGCGATGCCGCCGCCGACCACGACGGCGTGGGAGGCGGGTCGAGACGGGGTCATGCGTCCAGCCTTCCAGACGCCTCGCGGAACCGCGCACCGGGGCGCCCGCAGCGCGAGGCGGTTTCTATCCCGGAGTGACAAGATCTTCGAACCTTGCCAGTGAATACTGGCGAGCATGAAGATCTGGAGAGTCCCGCTCGCCGCCGCCGCGGCGGTGGTCCTGGCCGCCGGCCTGACCGCCCCCGCGTCCGCCGCGACCCGCGGCGACTTCAAGCCCGTGCCGCTGCCCTTCTTCTGGCCGGAGAACAGCATCATCGACGTCGACGCCGCCTCGCCCAACAGCGTCTGGATCGCCGGATACCAGGGGGCGATCACCCTTCCCGGGCCGATCCCCGGGACGGGCACGCAGATCCCCGGCAACCCGGTCGTGCGCCGCTGGCAGAACGGCGACTGGGTGGAGTACGACCTGCTGAACCTGCCCAACCACGCCGCGATCCAGGACGTCGACGCGGTCTCCCCCGAGGACGTGTGGATCAAGGGCGTCAGGTACGGCGACGACAAGTCGACGTCCCCCTACCTGGCGCACTTCGCCGGCTCGGCGTTCAACGAGGTGCCGCCGCCTCCGGGGGCCGGCAGTGCCGGGACGCTGGAGGCCGGCCCGTCCGGCGTCTGGTACAGCACCCCCACCGACGTGTACCGCTGGACCGGCGACATATGGACGTCCAAGTGGACGCACGTCACCACCTTCCCGGAGATCACCCTCGACACGAGCTACACCCGGGCGGACGATGACATCTGGCGTCTCGGCACGACCTCCGAGTGGAGCACGACGTTCGTGGCGCAGCACTGGGACGGGCAGTCCTGGAAGAGCTTCCCCATGGACACGGACGGCCTCGGCGTCGGTTTCGGCTTCTCCGACATGGTCGCCCTCTCCCCCACCGACGCCTGGGCCGCCGGAACCGACAACCACACCTCGCCCGCCACGTCCGTCCTGATGCACTGGGACGGGACGGCCTGGTCGAGGGCCGCGGTCCCCGCCGGGCTCAACGGGCTGACCAGGATCACCAAGGGCGTGGACGGGGACCTGTGGGCCCTCGGGCACACGCTCGACGAGCCCGCCAAGCCCGGCCTGCTCCACTACAGCGGCGGGACGTGGTCGCGGGTGCCGACCAGCGCCGTCCCGAACCGGACCAACATCTACGCGACGCGGCTGGCGGTCGTCCCCGGCACCGGCGCCCTGTGGACGCTCGGCACCACCACCGTCGGCACCGTCAACACCGGCGTGATGGTCCTCTCCGACGGCTGACGCGCCCTCAGGACGGGGCGCCGGGGTCACGGCCGCACGGGGGCGGCCGTGACCCCGGCGTGCCCCGGCCGTGGCCGGATCGCGACGCGCCCGCCGGAACGGTGATCTGCACCACTCCGTCCAAGCCTCATGCTGAACGTCAGAAGCGTCAGGCAGGTCCCGTACGCACTGATCGTCCTTCTGCTGGCCGGGGTGCTGGGCGGGACGCTCGCGGCGTGCGGCGGCGGCGGATCATCGTCCGATTCGACGGAGCGGGGCATGGCGCGGAGCGCCGCCGCCCCGGCGGCCACGCAGGGCGGTGCCGAGGCCCAGCGGAAGGGGGCGCCCGGCACGTCCGGCTCCGGCCGGAACGGGAGCGGGGGCGCGGCGGCGCAGCCGCTGCCGCCGGCCGGCCGCGCCGTCGTCTACACCGCGACGATGCGGATCCGGGCCAAGGACGTGGACGCGTCCGCGACCAGGGCCAAGCAGCTGGTGAGCGCGGCGGGCGGGTACGTCGAGCACGAGTCCGGGTCGAGCGACCCGCCCGGCTCGACGATCACGCTGAAGATCCCGTCCGACCGGTACCCCGGCGTGCTGGACCAGCTGTCCCGGCAGCTCGGCACCAAGCTGTCGGTGTCCCAGCAGGCCGACGACGTGACCGGTGAGGTCGCCGACGTCGACAGCCGCGTGCGGTCCGCGAAGGCCGCGCTCGCGTCGTTCCGCAAGCTGCTGGACAAGGCCACGACGGTCGGCGAGATCATCGACGTCGAGCAGGAGATCGCCTCGCGGGAGGCGGACCTCGAGTCGCTGCAGGCCCGCCAGAAGGCGCTGGGCCAGAGCACGCAGTACGCCACGGTGACCGTCACGCTGGAGGCGGCGGCCACGCCCGCGCGGCACCACGGCGACCGAGGCGGGTTCGTCGGGGCCCTGGGCGACGGCTGGCACGCGTTCACCGGGTTCCTCGGCGGCGTCGCCGTCGTGTTCGGCTGGCTGCTGCCGTTCCTGGTCACGGCCGCGATCATCGTCGCGCCGGTCGTCGCCTACCGGAACCGGCGCCGGGGCCGCGGGCCGGCGGAGCCGGACACCGGGGAAGGCCGCGAGGAGCAGCCCGTCGCGGTCGGGACGGGCGGCGCGAGCGGCGCCGGCACGGGCGATCCCGCCGCCGAGCCGGTCCGTCCGGAGACGCCGCCCGCCGAGTAGCCGGAGCCGCCCGCCGGAGGCGCGGGCCCGCACGGGCCCGCACGGGCCCGCGCGGCTCAGCGGGCGGTGCTCGCCTCGTGGACCAGGTCGACGAGGCGGGCCAGCACGTCCGGGTTCGTCGACGGCAGCACCCCGTGGCCGAGGTTGAAGACGTGGCCCTCGGCCGTGCGGCCCCGGGCCAGCACGTCCAGCGCCCGCCGCTCGACCGTCTCCCACGGCGCGAACAGCACCGCCGGGTCGAGGTTGCCCTGCAGCGCCTTGCCCGGCTCGACGCGGCGGACCGCCTCGTCCAGCGGGACGCGCCAGTCGACCCCGACCACGTCCGCGCCCGCCTCGCCCATCAGGCCGAGCAGCTCGCCGGTGCCGACGCCGAAGTGGATGCGCGGCACGCCGAATTGCTCGATCTCGGCGAAGATCCGGCCGGTGTGCGGCAGCACCGAGGCGCGGTAGTCCTCCGGCGCGACCGAGCCGACCCAGGAGTCGAACACCTGGATCGCGCTCGCGCCCGCCGCGATCTGCACCTTCAGGAACGCGATCGTGATGTCGGCGAGCCGGCCCATGAGCCGGTCCCACAGCTCGGGCTCGCCGTACATCATGGCCTTGGTGCGCTCCTGGTTCTTCGACGGCCCGCCCTCGATCAGGTAGGACGCGAGCGTGAACGGGCCGCCCGCGAAGCCGATCAGCGGCGTGGCCCCGAGCTCCCCGACCAGCCCCTGAACGGCCTCGGTGACGTAGGGCACGTCGCCGGGCTCCAGCGGGCGCAGCGCCTCCAGGCCCGCGGCGTCCCGGATCGGGTCGGCGATCACCGGGCCGACGCCGGGCTTGATGTCGAGGTCGATCCCGATCGCCTTCAGCGGCACCACGATGTCGCTGAAGAAGATCGCCGCGTCCACGCCGTACCGGCGCATCGGCTGCATCGTGATCTCCACGATCATGTCCGGGCGGGCGCACGACTCCAGCATCGGCACGCCCTCGCGGAGCCGCAGATACTCTGGCAGTGCGCGGCCCGCCTGGCGCATGAACCACACGGGGGTGTGCGGCACGGGCCGGCGGCGGCACGCGAGCAGGAACGGGCTCTCCGCGAGCGGACCCGGATCGTCGGACGGGTTCGCGGCGTCGTTGGGGCGGGCGGCGTCAGCGGTCACGTTGCGATGGTCCCACGAGAGCGCGTACCGGACGCACCGGGGTGACAACGAAGCGACGGCCGTGACCCACGAAGTTCCGGACACGCCGAGCGAAGTCCCGCATTCTGTCACCGGCGCATGCGAACGTGATGCGTGTCATAGCCGAGGGAGGTTCCCCCTTGCACTGCTCCACCTGCGGTGATGAGCGTGAGTTCGAGCAGCCGCCGTGTCCCGACGGGCACGGCGCGGAGTGCCCCGAGCGGGTGTGCGTCGAGTGCGGAGCGGCCGTCCTGGTCGACCCGCCGCTGACGTCCCCCGACCCCGCGTACGCGCCTCCCGGCCGGCCCGCCGCCGCGTCCCCCGCGGACCCGGCGGTCCAGGCGGTCCAGGCGTCCCCCGGCGGGACGGGCCCCAGACGCGCCGGCTCCTCGCCGGCCGCATCCGCGCGGGCCGTGGCCTGAACGCCGCGGCCCCCGAGACGAAACCCACTGTGCTGTGCCTGCATCCCCTCCGTTCCCTCCGGTCGCGCGCGGCGGCGTCCCGTCCCGGCACCACCGACACGAGTCCCGCCCCCGCACCCAGGCCGGTCCGCCCATGAACCCTCCCGCCTTCCAGCGGGCCCTCGACACCCTGCGCGAGATCCTCGACGGGCCGGGCCCGCGGCCCGAGCTCGACCTGGAGGACATGCCCGCCCCGCAGAGCCTGGCCCCGTACGCCGCGGCCCTGTCCGGGTCGGTCTACCGCGACGACGACACCGAGGTCGCGATGGGCCGGCTGATCGTCCTGTACGACCCCGACGGCGCCAAGGGCTGGACGAACGGCTTCCGGATCGTCGCCTACATCCGCGCCGACCTCGAACCCGACATCGCCGCCGACGAGCTGATCGGCTCCGTCGCCTGGGACTGGCTGCTCGAGGCGCTGGAGCCGGCCGGCTACGCGGGCGTCTCCGGGACGATCACCCGCGCGGTGTCGGAGAGCTTCGGCGACAAGCGCGACGAGCCGTCCACGACCGAGCTGGAGCTGCGCGCCTCCTGGTCCCCGACCGGCGACGATCTGGCCGGGCACGTCGCGGCCTGGTGCGAGGTGATGTGCACCACCGCGGGCCTGCCCCCGGCGGGCGTCTCCGCGCTTCCGGACCGGCCGGGCGGCGCGGGCCCCTGAGCCACGCGGGGCCGGCCCGGCGGAAGCGGGGGTCGTCCCTCCTCGGGAGGTCCTGAGAGCGACGTACGGTAGGGGACGTGAGCACAGCGTCCGGAACCGAGGCGGCGGGGGAGAACACGGGAAAAGTGGGAGTGTCCGAAACGCGTGCCACCGGTCCCGACCGGGACTCCGGTGGCGAGGAGCCCGCCGCACGGCCGGCGGGCGCGAAGAAGGCGGGCAAGGCGGTGCCCGCGGAGTCCGGCACGGCTGAGGAGCAGGCCGGAGCCGGCGGCGGAGCGGCCGGCGCGGTGGTGCCGGGTCCCGCGCCCGGCGCGACGGCGCCCGGCGGCGGAGCGGCCGGCGCCCCGGCGGCCGGCGTGGTCACCGCGGCGGGCGACGGCTCCGGTGAGATGGCCGCGGGCGAGAACACGGCCGGCGACGAGCGGCCCCCGGCCGTGCTGCTGCTGGAGCCGCGCGAGGGCGTCCCCCCGGTCGTGGTCGACGCCGCCGAACTGGAACGCGTCATCGCCGCGTTCGCCGCGGGCACCGGCCCGGTCGCCGTCGACGCCGAGCGGGCGTCCGGCTACCGGTACGGGCAGCGCGCCTACCTGATCCAGCTGCGCCGCGCGGGCGCCGGCACCGCGCTGATCGACCCGATCGCCTGCCCCGACCTGACCGGCCTGGACGCGGCGCTCACCGACGCCGAGATGGTGCTGCACGCCGCCAACCAGGACCTGCCGTGCCTGGCGGAGGTCGGTCTCGTCCCGAAGCGGCTGTTCGACACCGAGCTGGCGGGCCGGCTGCTCGGCTACCCGCGCGTCGGCCTCGGCTCCATGGTCGAGAACGTGCTGGGCTTCCTGCTGGAGAAGGGCCACTCCGCCGCCGACTGGTCCACCCGCCCCCTCCCCGAGGACTGGCTGCGCTACGCGGCGCTCGACGTCGAGCTGCTGGTGGAGCTGCGCGACGCGCTGGAGGCCGAGCTGCGCGACGCCGGGAAGCTCGAGTGGGCGCTGGAGGAGTTCGAGGCGATCCTCGCCACGCCGCCGAAGCCGCCGCGCCCCGACCCGTGGCGCCGCACGTCCGGGATCCACCGCGTGCGCAACCGGCGCGCGCTGGCGACCGTCCGCGAGGTGTGGGAGGCCCGCGACAAGATCGCCCGCGAGCGGGACCTGTCCCCCGGCCGGGTGCTGCAGGACGCGGCGATCGTCGAGCTGGCGCTGAACCCGCCGAAGACGCCCGCCGACCTGCAGTCGCTGCCCACCATGCGCGGGCGCGGCGCCCGCCGGCACCAGTCGGCGTGGCTGCGCGCGGTGTCGCGGGCCCGCGCGGTGCCCGACCGGCAGCTGCCCGAGGCGAACCTGCCCGGCGACGGGCCGCCGCCCGCGCACCGCTGGGCCGACCGCGATCCCGAGGCCGCCAAGCGGCTGACCGCCGCCCGCGCCGTCGTCGCCGCGCTCGCCGACGAGCACTCGATGCCGTCGGAGAACCTGATCCAGCCCGACTTCGTCCGGCGGCTGGCGTGGACGCCGCCGGAGGAGCCGTCGGCGTCGGCGATCGGCGCCGCGCTGCGCGCGCTCGGCGCGCGGCGCTGGCAGGTCGAGCTGACGGCGCAGCCGATCGCGCGCGCGTTCCTCCGGCTCGACTTCCCCGGGCCGTGATCCCGCGCGGATCACGGCCCGGGTCACCGGGCGGATGATCGCCGCACCCGCATGTGACGTGCGTCTCGTCGGGTGAGGTGACGGGATCGGGTCTTGCGGGGGGCGCCGCGGAGGCACACACTGGCTTAGGTTAGGTTTGCCTAAACCATCCGTGTCTCTGGAGGAGGTCAGCGATGCTCCTGGGCAACTTCCTCATCGGAATGCGCGAGGGACTGGAGGCCGCCCTGGTCGTCAGCATCCTCATCGCCTATCTGGTGAAGACCGGCAACCGCCGGGCCCTCGTTCCCGTCTGGACGGGCATCGCGATCGCGGTCGCCCTCGCCGCCGGGTTCGGCATCGCGCTCACCGCGGCGTCCTCGGAGATGCAGTTCAAGACCCAGGAGCTGTTCGGCGGCGTGCTGTCGATCGTCGCGGTGTGCCTCGTCACCTGGATGGTCTTCTGGATGCGCAAGACCGCCCGGTTCATGAAGAAGGAGCTGGAGGGCAGGCTCGAAGGGGCGCTGAACGTCGGGCCGCTGGCGCTCGCCGCCGTCGCGCTGCTGTCGGTCGGCCGCGAGGGCATCGAGACCGTGCTGTTCCTGTGGACGAACATCCAGAGCTCGTCCGGCGGCTCCACCCAGCCGATCATCGGCGCGGCCCTCGGCCTGGTCGTCGCGATCGTGCTCGGCTACCTGCTCTACCGCGGCGGCCTCAAGATCAACCTGGGCCGGTTCTTCACGTGGACGGGCGGCGCGCTGATCGTCGTCGCGGCGGGAGTGTTCGGCTACGGCTTCCACGACCTGCAGGAGGCCGACGTGCTGCCCGGCCTGAACGCGGTCGCGCTCGAACCGCACGTGTTCTTCGACAAGCTCGGCACCCCCGGCGACTGGCTCCAGACCGTCCTGCAGGGCGTGCTGAACGTCACCCCCCAGATCACCTGGCTCCAGCTGGTCATGTGGGCGGTCTACCTGGTGCCGGTGATGGCGCTGTTCCTGCGCAAGCCCGGCCCGACCCGGCCGGCCCCCGCCCCGAAGAAGACCGTCGAGCCCGCCCCCAGCTCCTGACCGGCCCGAGGTCCCGACCGGCGCCGGCTAGAGGTCGGGCAGCGGGTCGCGGGGCAGGGTGTCGCGGGCGAAGACCTCGCTGTCGGCGGCGTTGACGACCGGGACGTACTCGTCGTCCACCTCGAACGCGGCGCCGCCGAACTCGAAGGACGCGCCCGCGCCGGTCTCCACCGGGCCGATCCGGGTGCCGCGCGGGTAGGCGCCCCAGATGCTCTTCGGCGTGCTGCGCCCCAGCGGACCGGTCGAGATCACGGCGACCTGGTCGTCGGTGACGACGAAGATGAACCCCGCCCCGCCGCCGTAGGACCTCGCGGGGAAGATGTAGCGGATCTCGCCGTCGGTACCGAGGAACTCGCGGCAACGCTCGCGCAGCGGACGTGGCACGGGCATGGCTGTGCGGGCACCTCCCGGGAGGACGTCGTCGGCGCCCCCATCATGCACCGGTTCGCCGAATCGAGGCCAGAGCCGATTCCGGATCGGAGCCCCGTCACACCGCGGCCAGCGCGACCGTCGGCGACAGCCGTGCCGCCCGCACCGCCGGGTACAGGCCCGCGACCGTGCCGATCAGCAGCGTCGCGCCGAGCGCGCCGGCGGGCGCCCACCCCGGCAGGACCGACGGCCAGCCCCTCGCCGCCGCGAACCCGGCGGTCACCGCGGCGCCGAGCAGCACGCCCGCCGCTCCGCCGGACGCCGACAGCAGCAGCGACTCGGCGAGGAACTGCGTCCGCACCTGGCCGCGGGTGGCGCCGAGCGAGCGGCGCAGCCCGATCTCGCGGCGCCGCTCCAGCACCGACACCACCATCGTGTTCGCCACCCCGACGCCGCCGACCAGCAGCGCCACCGCGCCGAGCCCGAGCAGCAGCCCGGTGAACGCGCCCGCCGCCTCCGCCTTCGCCCGCAGCGCGTCCGACGGCCGGGCGACCTCGACCTCCTCGGGGTGCTCCGGGTTCACGGTGCGGGCCAGGACGTCCCGCACACCGTTCACCGACGCGTCGGTGGACCGCTCGTAGATCGTCGTCGGATGCCCGTCGAAGCCGAGGTGGCGTTCCGCGGCGTCCCAGCCGACGAGCGCGGACCGGTCGATCTCCGGCGCCAGTTCCGCGGGCCGCAGCACGCCCAGCACGACGAACCAGCGGCCGCCGGCGAAGACCCGGCCGCCCGCCGCGTCGACGCCGAGCCGCCGCGCCGCCTCGGAGCCGAGCACCATGCCGGGATACCGCTCGGTCGCCGCGTTCAGCCACCGGCCGCTCGCGGTGCCGGCGCCGAGCGTCGCGAGGAGGTCCGGCGAGGCCGCCTGCACCGCGATGCCCTGCGTCACCTCCGCCGGGATCCGGTCGGTGCGGCGCACCGTCGCGTCCACCGACCCGGTCGCGCCGACCCCGGTGACCGGGCCGATCCGCCGCACCATCTCCGGCGCGGTCTCCGGCAGTTCCGCCCGGTCGCCGAACAGCGTGCTGCCCGGCTTCGCCGTCAGCAGGTTCGTGCCGAGCCGGTCCAGGCGCCGCAGCAGGTCCTCCCTGCTCGACGACGAGATCCCGACGACCGCGACCATCGTCGCGATCCCGATCGCGATGCCGAGCGCCGACAGCACCGCCCGCGCCGGACGCGTCCGCAGCCCCGCGAGCCCGGTCCGCACGACGTCCCGCGGCCCGAGCCGCGCCGGGGCGAGCCCGCTCATCGGCTCCTCGCCCCCGCCCGCTCGTCCTCGACGACCAGCCCGTCCCGGACCCGCACCCGCCGCGGCGCGCGAGCCGCGACGTCCAGGTCGTGCGTGATGATCGCGACGGTGGTGCCGGCCCGGTTCAGCTCGTCCAGCAGCGCCAGCACCCCGGTCCCGGCCGCCGTGTCGAGGTTGCCGGTCGGCTCGTCGGCCAGCAGCAGGTCCGGCCCGCCGGCCACCGCGCGCGCCACCGCGACCCGCTGCTGCTCGCCGCCCGACAGCTGGTGCGGCCGGTGCCCCGTCCGCTCGCCGAGCCCCACCCGTTCCAGCGCCTCCCGCGCGCGCTTGCGCCGCTCCTTCAGGCTCGCCCCGCTGTAGAGCAGCCCGTCGGCCACGTTGTCGAGGGCGCTGGCGCCCGGCGCGAGATGGAACTGCTGGAAGACGAACCCGATGTGCCGCGCCCGCAGCGCCGACAGCTCCCGGTCGCTCAGCCGCGCCACGTCATGGCCGGCCACCCTCACCAGGCCCGCCGTCGGCCGGTCCAGCGTCCCGATCATGTGCAGCAGCGTCGACTTCCCCGACCCGGACGGCCCGACGATCGCCACCAGCTCCCCCGTCCCGATCACCAGGTCCACGCCGCGCAGCGCCGCGACGCTCCCGTACTCCTTCGTCACCCCGGCCAGCTCCACGATCGCGTCGCCGGCCACACCGTCTCCGAGCCTCATTCGGCCGGCACCCCCACCCGGACGCCCTCGCGGACGCCGTCGCCCGCCACCTCGACGCGCCCGCCGCCGAACGCCCCCGTCCGCACCGGGACGAGCCGCCGCCGCGCCCCGTCCACGACCTCCAGCCCGAAGCCGCCCTCCTTGAGCGCCAGCAGCGCCTCCACCGGCACCGACAGCACGTCCTTCCGCCGCTCGCTCTCCAGCTCGACGCCGACCGGCGCCTCGTCGAGCCGGCCCGTCCCCTCGCCGCCCAGCGACACGTCGACGCCCACGGTGGTCTTCTGGTCCTGCCCCGACCCGGTCGTCTCGGCGACGCTCCCGACCTTCGCGACCGTCCCGTCCACGGTCCTCCCGCCGGGCAGCTCGACCCGCACCTTCTCCCCCACGCGCGCCATGTCCTGCTTGTCGGCGTCCAGGTCGATGTGCACGACCCGCCGCGTCCCGGCGACCGTCAGCACCGGCTGCCCCTGCACGGCCCGCTTCCCCTCCGGCGCCTTCACCTCCTTCACCCGCACGGCGCCCGCGAGGAAGACCACCTGACCGGGCGAGACCGTGCCGGTCCGATCGAGGCCCCGGTCGTCCTGCCACTCCTCCACCGCGGCCTCGGTCGCGCCGGTGAAGTCGCCGTCCACGGTCATCCCGCCGTACCCGAGGGCCCGCAGGTTCTCCTCCAGCTCCCGGACGTCCTTGCCCGAGTCGCCCTCCATGAGGACCCGGTACATCGGCACGCCCCCGTACATCAGGGTGACCGGATCACCCGCGACCCGCAGCAGCGTCCCGCCCCTCCGGACCGTCGCGCCCTGTTCCGGCGCCCACGTCACGATCCCGGACGTCCCCGCCCACACCTCGCGCTCGTCGCCGTAGGTGAGCTTCCCGTCCACCTTCTCGGTGTCCACGAGGTCGCCCCTGGTCACGGCCGCCGTGCCGAGCCGCGCCGCCGGCGGCTCCGCGCCCCTCCCGTCGCCGGACGTCCAGGCGAGCGCTCCCCCGCCGGCCGCCACCACGACGGCCGCGGCCCCGCCCGCCGCCACGGCGCGCCTCACTTCCCCGACCCCGGGACGAGGGCCTTGCACGCTTCCCGCGCCTTCTTCACGGCCTCCGGGTCGACCTTCCCCGTCGGGATCTGGATCGTCCCGTCGGGGTCCGGGTCCTTCACGTCGATCCCGTGTTCCCGCATGCATTGCGCGAACTTCACGTACTGGTCGCGCACCTTCGGGTCCTTCAGATCGGGCATCTTCCCGCCCGCCTGCAGCCACGACTGGCATTCCTTCATCGCCGCCTGGAGCTTCTCCCGGCCGGCGCCCTTCCCGATCCGCATCGTCTCCGCGTGCCCGCTCCCGGGGTCCGGGACGTCCACCCCGTTCTGCCGCATGCACTGCGCGAACTTCAACTGCGCGTCCTCCGGGCTCAGCGACCGGCTGGGCGACGCGGACGCCTTCGCCGCAGCGCCCCCGGCACTCGCGACCCCGTCCCCGTCCCCGCCGCCCCCGCACGCCACCGCCCCGAACAGAACGGCCCCGGCCACCACGATCACCCGAATCCCCATGCCCGCCTCTCCGCCGGGCCACCCGGCCCAGCGGCACCCACCAAACCCACCCCCGCGTTAAACGTGCATTAGGCGGCATGGGAAGCGAGGTGGGTGCGCGGCTTGGGTGGGGCGGCTAATGGTGGCAGACGGTCTCCAAAGTGACGCCGTCGTGACCTTCCCAGAAGGTGGCGTAGTAGGTGGGGCCGTACTGCGGGAACTCCTGGGGCTCATAGAGCACGTTCGCGCCCCGCTTGACCGCCCACTCGTGCAGACGGTCGACCTCCTCTCGAGTCTTCACCATGAAAGCGAGGTGCTGGAGACCCGGACGGTGGCGCGAGTAGTCGCCGTCCTCCAATGCCGGATAGAAGAACAGATACGTGCCTGGCTTGCCGCCCGCCGGACGGTAGGAGAACTCCTCCTCGGTGGCGAAGAAGGTTTCGAAGCCGACCAGGGGCATTAACTCGTCGTAGTACGCCTTGGCTTGGCCAAGGTCCCGGACATTTACGCCAAGGTGGCCTAGGGGCATCCGTCGATCGTAGTCGCCGCCCTTGCTCACCCACACGATCGCCCCATTTCGAAACACGCCCTAGCCGACGCGGCAGAGTTCCTGCTCGGCGATGGAGAGCGTTTGCCGGCGCAGCGCGGGCTGCAGGGAGTTGGTGTTCATGAGCAGCGCGACGCGGCGATGGCCGCGCTGCATCACGCTGGAGGTGTATCCGTCGATGTCTCCGAGAGAGCCGTAGGCGGTTCCGCACGGAGTCGAGATGATCGTCAGGCCGAGGCCGTAGCCAACGCCGGGCATTCCGACGGCGGCGAAGAACGCATCGGCTCCCGGCGTGGGCCGCTTCATCTCTGCGAGCAGGTGCCGCGAGACGAGCCGCCCGCCGAGCAGCGCTCCAAGGAACCGGTCGACGTCGTCGCCCGTCGACACCATCGCGGCCGCCGCCCCGGCCGCGGCGGCGCTCGTCCGGGTGGTCGCGTCGAGTGCGGGACCGGAACGGGGCGGCAGCGGAGCGGCGAAGACGTAGCCGCGTGCCTGACGGGGTGCGACCGTCGTCGCGGTGGGGAAGGACGTGCTCGTCAGGTGGAGGGCGCGGATCAGGCGAGTCCGCACCTCGTCCTGGATCGTGTGGCCGGTGACCTGGCGAACGATCTCGCCGAGGACGATGTAGTTGGTGCTGGAGTAGAAGAAGCCGGTCCCAGGCGTGAAGTAGGGCGGATGCCCCGCGCCCAGAGCGATGAGCTGCGCGGGCGTGTACGCGGCCCCGGGGTCGAAGCGAGGATCGGCCGAGTAGTCGAAGAGTCCGCTGGCGTGGTCGAGCAGGTCCCGCACGGTGATGAGGTCGGCGTGCGGGACCGGTTCGGGCAGGAGCCCCGCGATCGGCTGGTCGAGGGCGAGCCGGTGCTCCGCGACCAGCTGCACCACCACCGCGGCCACGAAGGTCTTGGTGATCGAGGCGATCCGGAACCGGTCGTCGGGTCGCATCGCCCGGCCCGCGGGGATGTCCGCGAGGCCGGCGGCCATCCGCCGCACCGGCCGCCCGTCGTGGCTCGTGACCGCGGCCACGCCGGGCACGCCGTCGACGTCGACGAGATTCCGGATCTCCGTCCGCAAGGGGGCATCGCGGGACGGGTCACTCGTCGCGTGCGCCGGCGACGAGGCGGCGACCCCGATCACCGCGGCGACGGCCAGGGCGGCACAGCGCTTCATCCACATGAGCGTTCTCCTTCATGACCAGGCATGGCCGCCACCATCGCAACCGCACCGCCGGCCGTCTTGGAGAAATGTCCGCTCCCGCGGTCAACGCCGCCGCACCCGGGCTCGCGGGACGGTCACTGGGCGCACATGGCCCAGGCGGGGCCCGGCCTCGCCACCACCGCACGCCCGGCGTTCCCGCTCGCGGACCCGCCGCGTGCCGGGCGCCGCAGCGGGCCGGCCGGTTCCGCGAGCGCCGCCGTGGTCCGGCGGCTCTCCTCGGCCAGGGTCGCCGGGGTGACCCCGGCGAACGCCATGACGTCCCGATGCAGGTGGGACTGGTCGGTGTAGCCGCCGTCGGCCGCGACCCGCGCCGCGTCCTGCCCGGCGGACAGCCGGTGGGCGGCGCGGTCGAAGCGGACCAGCTTCGCAGCACGCTTGGGCGGCAGGCCGATCTGCGCGGCGAACCGGGCCCACAGGCGCTTGCGGCTCCATCCGAGTTCGGCCGCCAGCGTCTCGACCCGCAGCCGGCCGCGGGCGGCGACGATCCGGTCCCAGGCCCGGACCACCTCCGGGTCCGCCGCCGCCCTGTCCTCGTACCGGTCGGCGAGCAGCGTTTCGACCAGCGCGAAGCGGTCGTCCCAGGAGGAGGTCTCGCTCAATCGCTCGCTGATGAGCGACGCTCGCCGGCCCCACAGGTCGTCCAACCTGACCACGGCACCGCCCAGGTCGGCTGGGCCGACGTCCAGGACCGCACGGGCGACCACCGGGGACAGGCGCACCTGCACGCACGCGATGTTCTCGCCGCGCACCCGGACCGACCCGCTGTATCCGAGCCCGCCGACGAGGCTTCCCTGGAACCGCCCGCCGGCGGCGTCCTCGACGATGGACGGCCCCGCACCGAAGTCGAGGGCGACGATCACGCTCGCATGGGGGACGAGCCGGTGGTCCGCCGCGGTCTCGCCCCGGCAGAACCCGGCGAAGGCGACACCGGCCATCCGGCTGGGCCGATCGGGGTACGCGACGTCCCACACCGCCGCGTCGCCGGCTCCGTGCACGGTGGACCGCATCGCCCCATGCTAAGCGAGCCGAGAAACGGCGGACATTCGTACAAGCCACCGGCCTCCTTCTGCGGCGACAGTGACCTGTGACCGACGGGATCTCACCGAGCCGAGGGGAATGCGATGCCGCAGACCGGTTCAGGCATGTACTGGGAAGAACACGGCCAGGGGCCGGCGACACTCGTCCTGTTGCCGGGCTTCGGCGCCTCGGCCGAGCTGATGGCCGGGATCGCGCGGCACCTGAGCGGATTCCGCGTCCTGGTCTTCGACCTGCCCGGACACGGCCGGTCCGCCGGCGCGCCGGCGGACGGGAGGCTGCCCGCGCTGGCCGCGACCCTGCGCGAGGCGATCAAGGACGCCGGCGTCGGCGCCCACTGCCTGGCCGGCTGTTCTCTCGGCGGTGCGATCGCGCTGCGCATGGCGCTCGACCACCCGGACGAGGTGCGTGCGCTGATCGGCATCGTCCCGTGGAACGCCGCGGGGACGACCGCCGAGGACGAGGTGATCGCCGGCTTCGACGCCGTGTACGGCGACGCCGAGGCCCTCGCGCGGGGAGTCGCGGCGATCTCCGTGGACCCGTCGAAGACGTCGCCTCTGGCGGACAGCATGCTGACCGTCACCGAGCGGATGTGGCACGGCTGGCTCGCCGGAGGCGCGCTGACGAGCCAGGCCGACGAACTGCCGGGGCTGCGCGTGCCGTCCTGCTCCATCATCGGCGGCAAGGACGTCGTCGTCGACCAGGCCAAGCAGCTCGACGACGTGCGGCGCATCCCGGGCGGGCGCGCGGTCCTGCTGAGCGACCTCGGCCACCTGTGCGGTCTCGAAATGCCCGACGTCGTCGCGAACGAGATCACCGCCTTCCTGCGGACGGTGGACACGGGATCCGGGTGAGGCGGGCGGGGTGTTGGGTTCGGTGACAAAGGGCGGGGTGACGGTGTGCGCTCCAGGCACATAACCGAGCGTGCCCGGTCGGCCATAATCCGTTCGTGCCCAGCAATGCCGCGCCCCCGCTGAACGAGGACTTCCGGCTGGTCGAGGGGCTCCGGAGGCAGCGGCCCGGGGCGGTCGGCCACGTCTACAACGTGTACGGGCCCGCGCTCGTCGAGTACGCGGAGGGGCTGCTCGGCGACCACGGGCGGGCGGTGCGGGCCGTGCGGGCGGCGCTGCTCGCGCTGCGGGCCGACGGGGCGGACGTCCCCGACGCGGGAACGTTCCGGGACTGGCTGTACGAGGTGGTCCGCGACGAGTGCCGCAGGCCGGAACGGGGGCGCAGGCGGATCGCGGTGATCGGGGCGGCGGCCGCGGCGGTGCTGGCGGCCGGGGTGGTGGCGGCGTCCGAGTCGGGCGGCGGGGACGGGGCGCCCCGGCCGGGGCCGACGGCGGCGGTGGCGACGCCGGAGCAGAGCCCGCCGCCGGTGACGGTCTCGCCCGCGCGGAAGGACGGGCAGGTGAGGAAGGACGAGAAGGAGAAAGGCGGGAAGGACGAGCCCGCCGGGAGGAGGCCGGCGAGGCACGGACCGCGCGGGGGCGGGTCCGGGCGGCTGGCGGTGAGCGACGGCGGGTGCCACGGGCTCGGCGTCGCCGGGCTGCCGAGATCGTGCCCGGTGCGGCTGACGGCGATGGGCGGGACGGTCCGCTGGGCGGTCACGTCGGTGCGCACGTGGGGAGGGCGGGTCAGCGCGTCCGGCGCGGGGACGCTCAAGGCGGGGCGTTCGACGACGGTGACCGTGGTGGTCCGGCCGACGGTGCTCTGCTACGTCGGCGGGGGCGGCGGAGGGTCGGTCGCCTTCTCGCCGGGCGGCACCGCCACCGTCTCCTACACCTGCTGGCGCCGCTAGTAGCATCACCCTCCATGTCGCGAGCGATCTCCCGGGACCCTGATCGGCTGGTCCTCTTCACCGACGCCGTCGTGGCCATCGCCGTGACCCTGCTGGTCCTGCCGCTGGTCGACGTGGTGCCGGAGACGGTGCGCGGGCACGGGGCGTCCAGCGAGGTGATCACCGAGCACAAGGCGCAGATCTACAGCTTCCTGCTCAGCTTCGTGGTGATCATCCGCCTGTGGCTGGTGCACCACCGGACGTTCGAGCACATCCGCGGCTACACGCGCGCTCTGATGCTGTGGAACGCGGGGTGGGTGCTGGCCATCGTCGTGCTGCCGTTCACCACCGAGATGGTCGCCTCCTACTCCGCGCACGACCGCTTCACCATCGGGTTCTACATCGGCAACGTCCTCGCCGCGTCGGTGTGCCAGACCCTGATCACCGTGATCTCCTACCGGGCCGCCGGGGTGGCGTCGGAGGACGACCCTCCGACGGCTGCGGCGATGCGCGGCGGCCTCTCCACCGTGGTGCTGCTGCTCCTCGCCCTGGCTCTGGGGGTCGCGTTCCCCCAGGTCTCCTACTACGGCCTGCTGCTGCTCTTCCTGGAGCCGCTGGTGAGCAGGGGCTGGCGGAAGGTGGGACTCTAGCCCCGGGACGGTCGTACCGGCGCGGCACGACGGGTATCCGGGCGAGTCCGGGGAAGGTTTCCGGTGGTCGGCACCGCCTCCGGAGACCGAGGAGCTGGCATGGACCAACGGCCCGAGATCGACACGACCGTGCCGCATTCGGCGCGGATCTGGAACTTCCTCCTGGGGGGCACGGACAACTTCCCCGTCGACCGCCGGGCGGGCGAGCAGATCTTCCGGACCTTCCCCGGGATGGTCGACATGGCCCGCCGGTCCCGGCAGATGCTGACGCGGGTGGTGCGCTTCCTGACCGACGAGGCGGGGATCCGGCAGTTCCTCGACATCGGCACCGGCCTGCCGACCATGGACAACACGCACGAGGTCGCGCAGCGGATCGCGCCGGAGGCCCGCGTCGTGTACGTCGACAACGACCCGCTGGTGCTCGTGCACGCGAGGGCGTTGCTGACCAGCAGCCCCGAGGGCGCCACCGACTACATCGAGGCCGACGTGCGGGATCCGGAGCCGATCCTGGCCCAGGCCGCGCGGACGCTGGACCTCGATGAGCCCGTCGCGCTGATGCTGATGGGCATCCTCGGTCTCGTCGAGGACTACGGCCAGGCCCGCGACGTCGTCCGGCGGCTGATGGCTCCGCTGACGTCGGGCAGCTACCTGGCGGTCTACGACGGCACCGACGACGATCCGGCGTACATGGAGGCCATCGAGGCGTTCAACTCCGGGAGCGGCGCCGTCCCGTACACGCCGCGCAGTCCCGAGCAGATCGCCCGGTACCTCGACGGCCTGGACGTGCTGCCGCCCGGGGTCGTGCCCGTGACGCGGTGGCGCCCGGACCCGGACGGGGAGCTTCCCGCGGTGGCCTGCGCCGGCGGGGTCGCGCGCAAGCCCTGACGAGAGCCCTGACGAGCGGGGGTCCACGCCGCCCTTACAGGCGTTTAACCCCCGTTGGGCCATGCTCGCCGCATGCGTGTGCTGATCGTGGAGGACGAGCGGGTGCTCGCGGACACGATCGCCGAGGGCCTGCGCGAGGAGGCCATGGCGGTCGACGTCGTGTACGACGGGGACGACGCGCTGGAGCGGGCGTCCTACACCGAGTACGACGTCGTCGTGCTCGACCGGGACCTGCCGACCGTGCACGGTGACGACGTGTGCCGGGAGCTCGCGGAGCGGCGCGGCCCCGCGCGGATCCTCATGCTGACGGCGGCCGGGGACGTCGAGGACCGGGTGGACGGGCTGTCGCTCGGGGCCGACGACTACCTGCCGAAGCCGTTCGTGTTCGGCGAGCTGGTGGCGCGGGTGCGCGCGCTGGCGCGGCGGTCGGGGGCGCCGGTGCCGCCGGTGCTGGAGCGCCGCGGGATCCGGCTGGACCCGCACCGCCGCCGGGTGGCGCGGGACGGCCGGGAGCTGCGGCTGACGAACAAGGAGTTCGCCGTGCTGGAGGAGCTGCTGCGCGCCGAGGGCGGGGTGGTGAGCGCGGAACGCCTGCTGGAGCGGGCGTGGGACGAGAACATCGACCCGTTCAGCAACATCGTCCGGGTGACGATGGCGACGCTGCGCCGCAAGCTCGGCGAGCCCCCGGTGATCGAGACGGTCACCGGGTCCGGGTACCGGCTGGAGGCGCGATGAGCGTGCGCGGGAGGGTGCGCGGGCGGGTCCGGACGCCGCGGCTGAGCGTCCGGACGCGGCTGACGCTGGTGTACGGGTCGCTGTTCCTGGTGACGTCGGCGGTGCTGGTCGCGGTGATGTACGTCCTGACGGCGCGGACGCTGGACCAGCGGCTGCCGGAACGGACCGCCGCGGACCCACAGGTCAGCGCCCAGCTACGGATACTCGTGGCGAAGAAGGACCTCAGCCAGGTGCTGGCGCTGAAGGCGGAGGCGAACCGGCAGCTCGCGCAGCAGAAGCACGACGTGCTGGAGCGGCTGCTGCAGACCTCGCTGCTGACGATGGTGGCGCTCGGCGTCCTCGCGGTGGTGATCGGTTACCTGGTGGCGGGGCGGATGCTGCGCCCGCTGCACAAGGTGACGGCGACGGCGCGGCGGCTGTCGGAGAGCACCCTGCACGAGCGGATCGCGCTGGACGGCCCGCAGGACGAGATCAAGGACCTGGCCGACACGTTCGACCGGATGCTCGACCGGCTGCACCGGGCGTTCGACGCGCAGCGCCGGTTCGTCGCGAACGCCTCGCACGAGCTGCGCACGCCGCTGACGATCAACCGGACGGTGCTGGAGGTCGCCCTCGCCAGCCGGAAGAACCCGCCGGAGACCAAGGCGCTCGCGGACGTGCTGCTCGGCAACACCGAACGGCACGAGCGGCTGATCGAGGGGCTGCTGCTCCTCGCCCGGTCGGAGCGGGAGCCGGCGTCGCGGACGCCGACGCCGCTGCCGGACGTGGTGCGCGGCGCGCTCGGCGACCTGGACGGGCGCACCGGCGAGGTGGACGTGGAGGCGCGGCTGGCGCCGGCGGAGGTGGCGGGCGACCCGGTGCTGCTGGAGCGGTGCGCGATGAACCTGCTGGAGAACGCGGTGAAGTACAACGTGCGCGACGGCCGGGTGTGGGTGCGCACGGGGGTCCGGGACGGGGAGGCGTTCCTGCAGGTGGTGAACACGGGACGGCCCGTCCCGGCGCACGAGGCGACGCGGATCTTCGAGCCGTTCCGGCGGCTGCGGGCGGACCGGGTGGGGTCGGCGGACGGCGCGGGGCTGGGCCTGTCGATCGTGCGGGCGGTGGTGGGCGCGCACGGCGGGACGATCGAGACGGTCCCGCGGCGGGGCGGCGGGCTGTCGATCACGGTCCGGCTGCCCGCGGTCGGGCGGGAGGCCCTGGCCCCCGCGTGAGGGCCGCGGCCCGCGCGAGACGTGCCCGGGGTGAGGGCCGGGGCGGGTCAGCCGGCGTGCTCCGCGGGCAGCGGCCAGGGCGGCGGCTGCGGCCAGTCGACGCGGCCCTCGGGACGGGGCCGGTCGGTGCCCGCGGTGAGCCAGCGGTGCACGACCTTGCCGGTGGCGTTGCGGGGCAGTTCGGGGATGAAGTGGACGTCGCGCGGCACCGCGTACCGGGCGACCTGCGCGTGCACGTACGCGCGGACGGACTCGGCGTCGAGCCGGGCGCCGGGGCGCAGCACGACGAAGGCGGCCAGGCGCTGGCCCCAGTCGTCGTCCGGGACGCCGATCACGGCGGCCTCGTGGACCTCGGGGAGCCGCAGGATCGCGTCCTCGACGTCGCGCGGCACGACGTTCTCGCCGCCGGAGACGACCATGCCGTCGGCGCGGCCGTCCACGAACAGCAGGCCGCGGTGGTCGATGTGGCCGAGGTCGCCGGTGGCGAGCAGCCCGTCGCGGACCTGCATCGGCTCGCCGCCGGTGTACCCCTCGAAGAGCAGCTCGTTCGCGGCGAAGATCTCGCCGATGGTGGAGCGGCCGACGCGGCGGCCGTCGGCGCCGACGATGACGAGCGAGGTGTTGCGCGGCGGGCGGCCTGCGGTGCGCGGGTCGATCCGCAGGTCGCGCGGGGTGGCGATGGACACCCAGGACGCCTCGGTGGAGCCGTAGACGTTGTAGAGCCGATCGCCGAACGCGTCCATGAACCGGGTGGCGAGGTCGCCGGGCAGGGCGGCGCCGCTGAGCGCGACGATCCGCAGGGACGAGGTGTCGTACAGCTCGCGCCGCTGCGGCGCCAGCTCCAGGATGCGCTGGAGCATGACGGGGACGGCGAACACGACGGTGTCGCGGTGGGAGGCGATCGAGCGCAGCGTCCGCTCGGGGTCGAACCTGCGGTGCAGGACGATCGGGGCGCGCAGCGCCCACGCCATCTGGAGCGCGGCGTAGCCCCAGGTGTGGAACAGCGGCGCCTCGATGATCATGGTCTGCCGGGTGCGCAGCGGGATCCGGGAGGTCATCGAGGCCAGCGGCCACAGCCCCGGGCGGGGCGGGCGGCGGGCGCCCTTGGGACGGCCGGTGGTGCCGGAGCTGAGCATGATCGTCCGGCTCTGGATCTGCGGCGGGCCCGGCGCGGTCTCCGGCGCGGGCACCGAGTCGATGACCTCGTCGATGCTCGGCCCGGTCTCGGCGGTGCCGGGCGCACCGGCGACGGGCCCGGCGGGGTCGACGGCGGGCGGCGCGGCGACGGGCGCGGCCAGTGGGGTCCCCGGCCCGGACGGGCTCGCGGAGGAGCCGTCGGGCGAGCCGCCGCGCGGGCCGGGCCGGCGGTCGGCCCACAGCACGGTGCGGCGCAGCGCGATCGGAACCTCGGCCAGCAGCGGTGCGAACTCGGCGTCGGCGACGATCAGCGCGGGGCGCAGCTCGCCGAGCACGGCGCGGATCTGGCCCGCTCCGAAGCCGGTGTTGAGCAGCACGACCTCGGCGCCGCGCTTGCTGCACGCGACGAGCGTCTCGACCATGCCGCGGTGGTTGCGGCACAGCACGCCGACGCGCGGGCGGGGGCCCTGCAGCGGCAGCCCGGCGGCGAGGCGGGTGGCGCGGTCGTCGAGCTCGCCGAAGGACAGCACGCCCGCGTCGTCGACCAGGGCCGGGCGGGACGGCGAGTGCGCGGCGGCGGCGGTGAGGACGCCGGCGAGGGAGGTGCCCCAGCGGCGCAGCGCGCCGAGCTGGCGGCCGACGCGGCGGGGCCCGCCGGACAGCAGCAGTCCCGTGCGCAGCAGCAGGGCGGCGAGGTCGCGGACGTGCCCGATCCGCCGGCGCAGCCCTGGCCGGTACACGGGCCTCGCGTGCGTCACCGCGCCTCCTCCGGTGATTTCGAGCCACGTTACCCACGAGCCCCCGGCCGAACAAGGGCGCCGCCCGGTCAGTGGTTACTGACGAGTAGCCTTTGTGGTTACCTGCGAGTAGCATCGCGGGTGCGGGCACTCGTGCCGCCCGATCGACGGCCATCCGTTCCAGACGCGCCGGGCGGCACGGGGCTCGACGCTTCCACCACACCGCCCATCCGCAGGGAGGACGACCCGTGCCTCGCACCGCACGCGACGTCGTGTTCGTCGACGGCGTACGCACGCCGTTCGGCAAGGCCGGCCCCAAGGGCCTGTACGCGCAGACCCGCGCCGACGACCTGGTCGTCCGCGCGATCCGCGAGCTGATGCGCCGCAACCCGTCCCTCCCGCCGGAGCGGGTGGACGAGGTCGCGATCGCCGCCACCACCCAGACCGGCGACCAGGGCCTCACCATCGGCCGGTCCGCCGCCGTGCTCGCCGGGCTGCCGAAGAGCGTCCCCGGCTACGCGATCGACCGGATGTGCGCGGGCGCCATGACCGCCGTCACCACGACCGGCGCCGGCATCTCGTTCGGCTCCTACGACGTCGCCATCGCGGGCGGCGTCGAGCACATGGGCCGGCACCCGATGGGCGAGGGCGTCGACCCGAACCCGCGGTTCCTCGCCGACCGGCTCGTCGACCCGTCGGCGCTGGTCATGGGCTCGACCGCGGAGAACCTGCACGACCGGTTCCCGCAGATCACCAAGGAGCGCGCGGACGCCTACGCCGTGCGCAGCCAGCAGAAGGTCGCCGCCGCCTACGCCGCCGGGAAGATCCAGCCGGACCTGGTCCCGACCGCGATCCGCTCCGCCGAGCAGGGGTGGGGGCTCGCGACCGAGGACGAGCCGCCGCGCCCCGGCACGACGATGGACGACCTCGCGAAGCTGAAGACCCCGTTCCGCGTGCACGGCAACGTCACCGCGGGGAACGCCGCCGGCCTCAACGACGGCGCGACGGCGTGCCTGCTGGCCGCCGAGGACGTCGCCCGCGACCTCGGCCTCGCGCCGAGGATGCGGCTGGTCGACTTCTCGTTCGCCGGCGTCGAGCCGGAGGTGATGGGCGTCGGGCCCGTCCCCGCGACCGAGAAGCTGCTCGCCCGCAACTCCCTGACCATGGACGACATCGGCCTCATCGAGATCAACGAGGCGTTCGCCGTGCAGGTGCTGGCGTTCCTGGAGCACTTCAAGATCGCCGACGACGACGCGCGGGTGAACCCGTGGGGCGGCGCGATCGCGATCGGCCACCCGCTCGCCTCGTCCGGCGTGCGGCTGATGAACCAGCTGGCCCGGCTGTTCGAGCAGCGCACCGACGTGCGCTACGGGCTCACGACGATGTGCGTCGGCATGGGCATGGGCGGGACCGTCCTCTGGGAGAACGTGAAGTGGGAGGGCGCGAAGTGAGCGACGCGGTGAGCAACCTCGGAGAGGTGTTCGGGGACGAGGTCGTCACGCACGCGTACGTCCGGGACGTGGCGCTCCCCCACGGCGCGGGCACGCTCGCGCTGATCACGCTCGACAACGGCCACGACCACACCAAGCCGAACACCTTCGGCCCGAACGGGCTCGCCGAGCTGGACGCGGCCCTCGACCGCGTCGCCGGACGGGACGACATCGTCGCCGTCGGCGTGACCGGCAAGCCGTTCATCTTCGCGGTCGGCGCCGACCTCAAGGGCGTGCCGCTGATCAGCGACCACGCGGACGCGCGGGCCATCGGCAGGCTCGGCCACGACGTGTTCCGGCGGCTCGGCGAGCTCGGCGTCCCGTCGTTCGCGTACTACAACGGCGCGGCGATGGGCGGCGGCGTCGAGATCGGCCTGCACTGCACCTACCGGACGATCTCGTCGGGCGTCCCGGCGTTCGCGCTGCCGGAGGCGTTCCTCGGCCTGGTGCCCGGCTGGGGCGGCACGTACCTGCTGCCGAACCTGATCGGCGCGGAGAAGGCGCTGAAGGTCGTCATCGACAACCCGCTCGCGCAGAACCGGATGCTGAAGGGCCGGCAGGCCTACGAGCTGGGCATCGCGGACGCGATCTTCGACTCGGCCGACTTCCTGGAGGAGTCGCTCGCCTGGACGGCCCGCGTCCTCAACGGCGAGATCACCGTGACGCGGCCCGAGGTCGACAAGGGCAAGGCGTGGGACGACGCGATCGCGATGGCCCGCTGGAACCTCGAAGGCAGGCTGCACGGCGCGGCGCCCTCGTTCACCCGCGCCCTCGACCTGGTCGCCGCCGCGAAGGACCGGAGCCGCGACGAGGGCTTCGCCGCCGAGGACGAGGCGCTCGCCGACCTCATCATGAGCGACGAGCTGCGCGCCGGGCTGTACGCCTTCGACCTCACCCAGAAGCGCGCGAAGCGCCCCGCCGGCGCGCCGGACACGTCCCTCGCCCGCAAGGTCACCAAGGTCGGCGTCGTCGGCGCGGGCCTGATGGCCTCGCAGCTCGCGCTGCTGTTCGCGCGCCGCCTGGAGGTCCCGGTCGTGCTGACCGACCTCGACCAGGACCGGCTGGACAAGGGCGTCGGCTACGCGCACGGCGAGATCGACAAGCTGCTCGGCAAGGGCCGCCTGTCGCCCGACAAGGCCAACCGGCTGAAGGCGCTGATCACCGGCTCGCTGACCAAGGACGCGTTCGCCGACGCCGACTTCGTCATCGAGGCCGTGTTCGAGGAGATGTCGGTCAAGCAGAAGGTGTTCGCCGAGGTCGAGGAGCACGTCTCCGCCGACTGCGTGCTCGCCACCAACACCTCCTCCCTGTCGGTCACGGAGATGGCCGCGGGGCTGCGGCACCCCGAGCGGGTCGTCGGGTTCCACTTCTTCAACCCGGTCGCGGTGCTGCCGCTGCTGGAGATCGTCCGGGGCGAGCGGACCGGCGACGCGGCCCTCGCCACCGCGTTCGCGACCGGCAAGGCGCTGAAGAAGTCGTGCGTGCTGGTCAAGGACGCCCCGGCGTTCGTGGTCAACCGCGTCCTGCTGCGGCTGCTCGCCGAGATCGTCAAGACGGTCGACGAGGGCACCCCGATCGAGGTCGCCGAGCGCGCCGCCGCGCCGCTCGGCCTGCCGATGCCGCCGTTCGTGCTGATGGGGCTGGTCGGCCCGGCGATCGCGCTGCACGTCAACGAGACCCTGCACGGCGCGTTCCCGGACCGGTTCCCGCTGTCGGACAACCTGGCGAAGATGGTCGCGGCCGGCAAGCGGGGCGTCTACCTGCCGGACTTCTCCCTCGCCCCCGAGGTCGTGGCGATCTTCGGCGGCGGCACGAGCCCGTCCACCGAGGAGCAGGTCCTCGACCGGGCGCTCGCCGCGCTCGCCGACGAGATCCGGATCATGCTGGACGAGGGCGTCGTCGCGGCGCCCGAGGACATCGACCTGTGCATGATCCTCGGCGCGGGCTGGCCGTTCCACCTCGGCGGCATCACCCCGTACCTGGACCGGTCGGGCATCGCCGAGAGGACGACCGGCCGCCGCTTCCTCGCCCCCGGCACGGCCTCGCTTCCCGCCTGAGACGACCGCCCACCGCCCGCGATCCGCGGGCGGTGGGTGATCATAAGCGGCGCGCATCCGGGCATAGGGGTGTCACAACGACGTGACGCCGAGGAGCCGACGATGAACCTGCTGCGCACCAAGTCGGTCGAACAGTCCATCAAGGACACCGAGGAACCCGGGCACCGGCTGCGCCGCGACCTGTCCGCCCTCGACCTCGTCGTGTTCGGCATCGGCGTCATCGTCGGCACGGGCATCTTCGTCCTCACCGGGCAGGTCGCGAAGGAGAAGGCGGGCCCGGCGGTCGCGATCTCGTTCATCCTCGCCGCCGTCGTGTGCGCGCTGGCCGCGCTGTGCTACGCCGAGTTCGCCTCCACCGTCCCGGTCGCGGGCTCGGCCTACACGTTCTCCTACGCCACCCTCGGCGAGTTCCCGGCCTGGATCATCGGCTGGGACCTCATCCTGGAGCTGGCGCTCGGCGCGGCGGTGGTGTCGGTCGGATGGTCGGGGTACTTCGCGTCGCTGCTGGACAGCGCGGGCGTGCACCTGCCCGCCGCGATCACCAACCCGCCGGGCAGCAGCGGCGGCGTCGTCAACGTCCCGGCGATCGCGCTGGTGCTGGTGGTGACGGGGCTGCTCGTCCTCGGGGTGAAGATCTCCTCGCGGGTGAACGCGGTCGTCGTCGTGGTGAAGGTGTCCGTCGTCCTGCTGGTCATCGTCGCCGGGCTCTTCTTCGTCAAGGGCGAGAACTACCACCCGTTCATCCCGCCCTCGGAGCCGAACCCGTCGGTGAAGGGCGCGGCGGCGCCGCTGATGCAGGTGATCTTCGGGATCACCCCGGTCAGCTACGGCTGGCTCGGCATCTTCGCCGCGATCGCCATCGTCTTCTTCGCCTACATCGGCTTCGACATCGTCGCCACCGCCGCCGAGGAGGCCCGCCGCCCGCAGCGCGACCTGCCGATCGGCCTGATCGGCTCCCTCGTCATCACCGCGCTCCTCTACGCGGCGGTGTCGACGGTCGTCGCCGGGATGCAGAACTACAAGAAGCTCTCCGACGCCGCGCCGCTCGCGGACGCGTTCAAGGCCGTCGGGCACTCCGCGTTCGCCACGGTCATCGACGTCGGCGCCGTCATCGGCCTCATCGCCGTCGTGCTCATCCTGCTGCTCGGGCAGAGCCGGGTGTTCTTCGCGATGAGCCGGGACGGGCTGCTGCCGCCGTGGCTGTCGGCCATCCACCCGCGGTTCGGCACCCCGTGGCTGTCGACGGTCATCATGGGCGGCGTCGTCGCCGTGCTGGCCGGGTTCATCCCGCTGGCCAAGCTCGCCGAGCTGGTCAACATCGGCACGCTGTTCGCGTTCCTGCTGGTGTCGGTCGGCGTGCTGATCCTGCGCCGCACCCGGCCCGACCTGCCGCGCGCCTTCCGCACCCCGCTCGTGCCGGTGATCCCGATCCTGTCGGTGCTGGGCTGCCTCTTCGTCATGATCAACCTGCCGCTGGAGACCTGGTACCGGTTCCTGGCCTGGATGGTGGTCGGCTCGATCATCTACTTCGGCTACGGCCGCCACCACAGCCGCGTCGGGATCGCCGCCGCGTCCGGCCGTTCCTGACGGCCGCGCCGCAGGCGCGTTAAAGGATCCCGTGACCGGAGTCACGGTGTTCTTTTGGCGTGCGGGTCGGCACAATACGCGCATGGCTTCCCCTGTGCTCGTCGCGGTGATCGGCTCCGGGCCCGCCGGCATCTACGCCGCCGAGGCCCTCGTGAAGCAGACCGACGGGAACGTCCGGGTGGACGTGTTCGACCGGCTGCCGACCCCGTACGGCCTGGTCCGCTACGGCGTCGCGCCCGACCACACGTCGATCAAGTCGATCGCCAAGTACCTGCAGCGGGTGCTGGAGAACCCGGCCGTGCGGTTCTTCGGCTGCGTCGAGCTCGGCCGCGACCTCACCCGCGCCGACCTGCTCGACTGCTACGACGCCGTCATCTACTGCACCGGCGCGATGGTCGACCGGCAGATGCGGATCCCCGGCGAGGAGCTGCCGGGCAGCATCGCCGCCACCGACTTCGTCAACTGGTACTGCGGGCACCCCGACGCCGCCGACCACGCCTTCGACCTGTCGGTCGAGGAGGCCGCCGTCATCGGCGTCGGCAACGTCGCCGTCGACGTCGTGCGGATCCTGGCCAAGACGGCGGAGGAGCTGCGCGCCACCGACGTCCCCGAGCAGGTCATCGAGGCGCTGAGCCGGAGCCGGGTGAAGCGCGTCCACATGATCGGCCGGCGCGGGCCCGCGCAGGCGAAGTTCACCACCAAGGAGGCCCGCGAGCTCGGCGAGCTGGACAACGCCAGCATCCACGTCAGCCCCGAGGACATGGAGCTCGACCCCGTCAGCGCCGAGCTCGCCGAGAACGACCGGCACGTGCGCGGCAACGTCAAGGTGCTGAACGGCTGGACGGGCGAGCCCGCCCCCGGCCGCGCCCGCCACATCGACGTCCGGTTCTGGCGCGCGCCCGCCGAGATCCTCGGCACCGACCGCGTCGAGGGCCTGCGGCTGGAGCGGACGGCGCCGGACGAGTCGGGCCGCGTCGTCGGCACCGGCGAGTTCGAGACGCTGCCGGTCGGGCTGGTGCTGCGCTCGGTCGGGTACCAGAGCGTCCCGCTGGAGGGCGTCCCGTTCGACGAGCAGTCCTTCACCGTGCCGAACGACGGCGGCCGGATCCTCGGCGCGGACGGCTCCCCCGTCCCCCGCGAGTACGTCGCCGGGTGGATCAAGCGCGGGCCGTCCGGCGTCGTCGGCACCAACAAGTCCGACGCGGCCGAGACCGTCCGTCACCTCCTGGCGGACCTGGAGGGCACCGACACGGCGCCCAAGCGCACCATCGAGGAGCTGCTGGAGGCGCGGGGGCTGCCGGTCGTCAGCTACGCCGACTGGCTCAACCTCGACGCCGCCGAGATCGCCCTCGCCCGCAGCCTCGACCGCGGGGAACGCGTCAAGCTCGCCAGGTGGGAGGCGATGACGTCCGCCTGCCGCGACGCGGAGTAGCCGCCCGGCGGGGCCCGCCTCCGCCCTGCGCCGCCGAGGCGGCGCAGGGCCGGTGAGACGGAAGAACCCGCCGGGAAACTAGTGACGAAAGCGTGCACGGAGCGCTACCGTGCGCCTGTGACCGTCGGTCCAGAACTGTACGGGTTCCCCCCGCCCGAGACGGTGCCAGACCTCAGGTGGCTCGGACCCGACTACGTCTCCGTACTGGTGTACGACCTGACACAGGGGCTGCTGCGCCAGGACCCGCGCACGTCCGTGATGGGCGTGCGGTGCGAGGGCGAGCCCCGGCTCGCCCCGTCCGTCGACCCGGCCGGCGTCATCCGCGCGCACGACGCGTGCTTCCCGCTCCAGGTCTACGTGCAGGACGGCACCGGACGGCCGTGGCGGCTGCGGGGCCGGTGGACCTACTCGGGCCGCGAGCTCGGCACCCGCGCCGCGTCCATCACCCACTTCTGGCAGCTGCTGTCCGCCGAGGGCATCTGACGCACCCCCGGCGGCGCTCCCGGAGGCGTCAGTCGGAGGTGGCGGGCTCGGGCGCGTCCGCCGCCGTGACGCGGGCGACGGCCTCGGTGATGTCGCGGGCCAGGTCCTGGGGGGTGAGGCCGCAGTCGGCGAGGATCAGGTCGCGCTTGGCGTGGTCCAGGAACTCCTGGGGGATGCCGAAGGTGCGGACCGGGGTGTCGACGCCCTCGTCGCGCAGCAGGCGGGCCACGGCGTCGCCGACGGCGCCCACCCGGCCGTTGTCCTCGACGACGGCGACCATGCTGTGCGCGGCGGCCGCGTCCGGCAGGGCCGGGTCGAGGGGCTTGACGAAGCGCGGGTCCACGACGGTGGCGCCGATGCCCTGATCGGCCAGGCGCCCGCCGACCTCGACCGCGGCCGTCGCCATCGCGCCGACGGCGACGATGAGCACGTCGGCGCCGTTGGCGCCCTGGTGGCGGGCCAGCACGTCCATCGAGCCGATGCGGTCGACGGCGTCCAGGTCGGCGGCCACGGCGCCCTTGGGGAAGCGCAGCGCGGTCGGCCCGTCGGAGACCGCCAGGCACTCGCGCAGCAGCTCGGCGACGCGGGCGCCGTCGCGCGGGACGGCGATCCGCATGCCCGGCACGAGCTGGAGCAGGGACAGGTCCCACATGCCGTTGTGGGACGGCCCGTCGTCGCCGGTGACGCCGGCCCGGTCCAGGACGAACGTGACCGCCTGCCCGTGCAGCGCGACGTCCATCAGCACCTGGTCGAACGCCCGGTTCAGGAACGTGGCGTAGACCGCGACGACCGGGTGCAGGCCGCCGAGGGCGAGCCCGGCGGCGGACGTCACCGCGTGCTGCTCGGCGATGCCGACGTCGTAGATCCGGTCCGGGTAGGCGGCGGCGAACTCGGCCAGCCCGACCGGGTGCAGCATCGCGGCGGTGATCCCCACCACGTCGCGGCGCTCCCGGCCGATCCTGACCATCTCCTCGCTGAACACGTTGGTCCAGATGCGGCCCTTCGGCTTCTGCACGCCGGTCTCGCGGTCGTACGGGCCCGGCGAGTGGAACTGCTCCTCCTCGTCGTTCTCCGCGGGCGAGTAGCCGTGGCCCTTGCGGGTGATGCAGTGCACGATCACCGGCCCGCCGAACGCGTGCGCCTTGCGCAGCGCGTGCTCGACGGCCTGCTCGTCGTGCCCGTCGATGGGGCCGATGTACTTGAGGCCGAGGTCCTCGAACATGGCCTGCGGCTGCAGGATGTCCTTGAGGCCCTTCTTGATCCCGTGCAGCGCCTCGTAGGCGACGTTCCCGACGACGGGCGCCCTGGGAACGGTCCTTTTGACGAGATCGAGGGCCTGCTCGTAGGTCGGGGTGACGCGCAGGGCGGCCAGGTGGCTCGCCAGCCCGCCGATCGTGGGCGAGTAGGAGCGGCCGTTGTCGTTGACGACGATGATGACCCGGCGGTCCTTGCCCTCGGCGATGTTGTTGAGGGCCTCCCAGCACATGCCGCCGGTGAGCGCGCCGTCGCCGACGACGGGCACGACCACCCGGTCGCTCTCGCCGCGCAGCTCGAACGCCTTGGCCAGCCCGTCGGCGTAGGACAGCGCGGTGGAGGCGTGCGAGTTCTCGATCACGTCGTGCTCGGACTCGGCCCGGCTGGGGTAGCCGGAGATGCCGCCGCGCCGCTTCAGCAGGGTGAAGTCGTGCCGGCCGGTGAGCAGCTTGTGCACGTAGGACTGGTGCCCCGTGTCCCAGAGGATCTTGTCCTTGGGCGAGTCGAACACCCGGTGCAGCGCGATGGTGAGCTCGACCACACCGAGGTTGGGGCCCAGGTGGCCGCCGGTCTTGGCGACCGCGTCGATCAGGAAGTCGCGGATCTCGTCCGCGAGGCTTGACAGGTGCGCGGCGTCCAGTCGTTTGAGGTCGTCGGGACCTTTGATCGACTCCAGCAGGCTCACGCGTGTCAACTCCTCCGTCGGGGACCGGTTCCCCTGGCTCGGGCCGTTCCGAGTTTAATCCCGGTTCGCCCGCGACGCGCCGGAGGGGACCTCCCCGCGGGGTGTGAAACGACTGACCCCGGCGGGGCCGATGGGGTAGGAAAAGAGCATGGCCGTCGAAGAGATCGTACTGCTCAACGCGGATGACGAGGCGGTCGGAACCGCCCCCAAGGCCGCGAGTCACCATAGAGACACGCCGTACCACCTGGCCTTTTCCTGCTATGTGGTGGACACGGAGGGTCGCGTGCTGATCACTCGCCGCGCCCTGTCGAAGCGGACGTTCCCGGGCGTTTGGACGGGCAGCTGCTGCGGCCACCCCGGTCCGGGCGAGGGGCTGCGCGACGCCGTGGTGCGGCGATTGCAGGACGAGCTGGGCATCTCCGGCGTGTCCCTGACATCCGTCCTCCCGGCGTTCCAGTACCGGGCGGTCGCCGAGGACGGCACCCTCGAGAACGAGCGCTGCCCGGTGGTGCGCGCCGACGTCCCGGCCGGCACGCCCGTCCGCCGCAACCCCGACGAGGTCGAGGACGCGGAGTGGTGGACGTGGCGGCAGTGCCTCGACCTCGCCGGCCGGCCGGAGTCCTCGCCGTGGTACCGGCTGCAGCTCGAAGAGCTGGCCCCGCTGGGCGAGCCGCGCGACTGGCCCGACGCCGGCACCGCGACGCTGCCGCCCGCCCTTCCCTGGTAGCCGCCGGGAGGGGCGGGGCGACCCCGTCCGCAGGACCAATCCGGGGGCCGGGCGCGCGCCGCGCGCCCGGCCCCCGGCCGGTAACCGAGTGATCACTTTTCCGTCCCCGGTGTTGACCCAGTCTCGTCCCGAACGGACGCTTGCTTACCCCGGGGGTTACCGAAGGGACGGACGATGCTAGGACGTGCTCCCCGGCACCGCTGGACGGCGTTCGCGGCCGTCGCGATGACCGGCGCGCTCGCCTTCTCGGCGTGCGGCGGAAACGGCAGCAAGGGCAACAACGACAAGTCCCAGGTCGAGGTCTTCTCGTGGTGGACCGGTCCGGGTGAGGCCGACGGCCTGGCCGCGATGAAGGCCGACTTCGAGAAGAAGAATCCCGGCACGAAGTTCGTCAACGCCGCGATCGCCGGCGGGTCCGGCACGCAGGCGCAGGCGGTGCTGGCGAGCCGGCTGCAGAACCGCAAGCCGCCGGACTCCTTCCAGGGCCACGCGGGCGCCGAGCTGCTCGACTACATCAAGGCCGGGCAGATCGAGCCGCTGGACTCCTTCTACGACCAGAACAACCTGAAGTCGGTCTACCCGCAGCAGCTCCTCCAGCAGATCAGCTACAAGGGCCACATCTACTCGGTGCCGGTGAACATCCACCGCTCCAACATGCTCTGGTACAACCCGGGCATCCTGAAGGAAGCCGGCATCTCCGACGCGCCGAAGTCGATCCCGGAGTTCATCGCCGACCTGAAGGCGGTCAAGGAGAAGACGAAGAAGGTGCCGCTCTCGCTCGGCGCCCAGTGGACCGCCGACCACCTGCTGGAGAACGTGCTGCTCGGCGACCTCGGCACCGACGCCTACAACGCGCTGTGGAAGCCGGGCGCCGACTGGAGCAGCCCGGCGATGACGAAGGCGCTGAACGACTACGCCGAGATCCTGAAGTACACGACCACCGAAGCCGCGTCCACCGACTGGCAGGGCGCCGCGAAGGCCGTCGTGGACGGCAAGGCCGCGTTCAACATCATGGGCGACTGGGCGTACGGCTACTTCGTCGGCAGCGCGCCGAACGGCCTCGGCAAGAAGCTCGACACCGACTTCAAGTACGCGCCGACGCCCGGCACCGACGGCACCTACCTGTGGCTGTCGGACAGCTTCACGCTGCCGAAGGGCGCGCCGCACCGCGCCGGGGCGCTGGCATGGCTGAAGGAGGTGTCCAGCCGCGAGGGCCAGGACCTCTTCAACCCGAAGAAGGGCTCCGTCCCCGCCCGCAAGGACGCCGACAGGAGCCTGTACAGCACCGGCTACCTGAAGTACGCGTTCGAGCAGTGGAACAACCCGGCCACCAAGCTCGCGGGCTCCTTCTGGCACGGCGTCAACGCCAGCAAGAAGCAGCACACCGACATCGACACGGCGGTGGGCCTGTTCCTGCAGAGCAAGGACGTCGGGAAGCTCCAGTCCCAGCTCGTCGCCGCCGCGAAGAACAGCGGTCAGTGACGGGAGGGGGCACGGGACGCCGCTGGAACCTGCGCCGGAGCAGGAGGTGGCTGCCGGGTCTGCTGCTGGTCTCGCCGTCCATCGTGGCGATCGGCCTGTTCGTCTACGGGCTGATCTTCTGGAACACGCGGGTGGCGCTGAGCGGCAAGCACGACGAGGTGTCGCCGTACGGGTTCGACAAGGGCAGGAACTTCGTCGACCTGTGGCACCAGCCGAGCTGGCCGGGCGCGGTGAAGCACGCGCTGCTGTTCACGGCCGTGTTCGTGCTCGGCGCCCTCCTGCTCGGCGCGTTCCTGGCGTTCCTGATGGACAAGGGGATCCGCGGCGAGGCGTCGTTCCGGGTCGTCTACCTGTTCCCCATGGCGGTGTCGTTCATCGCCAGCGGCGTGGTGTGGCGGTGGCTGATGAACCCGGCGCCGCCGCAGCGCGCCGTCGGGTTCAACCAGCTGTTCGACAAGCTGCACCTGAATGCGCTGGCGAACGACTGGTGGCAGGACCCGCACTGGGGCATGGCCGCGATGGCGCTCCCCGCGATCTGGCAGATGTCCGGCTACGTCATGGCCCTGTACCTCGCCGGGTTCCGCAGCGTCCCCGAGGAGCTGCGGGAGGCCGCGCGCGTCGACGGCGCGTCCGAGTGGAAGGTGTACCGGTACGTGGTCTTCCCGCAGCTGCGCCCGGTGACGCTGTCGGCGCTGATCATCCTCGGGCACATCTCGCTGAAGGTGTTCGACCTGATCATGGCCATCGCCGGCAAGCAGATCATCACCTACGTCCCCGCCATCGCGACGTACGTGGAGATCTTCGACCGGCACGACCCCGCCAACGGCGCCACCATCGCCACCTACCTGCTCCTCGCGGTGGCGCTCCTGGTGATCCCGTACCTGGTGTGGTCGGTGCGGGCGGAGCGGACCCGATGACCGCGGCGGGCGCGGCCCGGCCCCCGGCCGGGGCCGGCGCGGCGGCCCGCACCCTGCGGATCGCCCGGCCGGTGCTGCTGCTGGCGTTCGTGATCCTGTTCCTCATCCCGGTGTACGTCCTGGTCGTCACCAGCTTCAAGCCGCTGCAGGAGGCCGATCCGAGCAGCGCGTGGAACCTGCCGCACCACTGGAGCACCTCCGGGTGGAGCTCGGCGTGGGACGCCCTGAAGCCCGGCCTGGAGAACAGCGTCAAGATCGCGGTGACCGGTTCGCTGATCTCCGCGGTGCTCGGCTCGCTGAACGGGTACGTGCTGTCGAAGTGGCGCTTCCCCGGCGCCGACGCGGTCTTCACCCTGTTCCTGTTCGGGATGTTCATCCCGTACCAGGCGGTGATGATCCCGCTGGCCGGGCTGCTGACGAACATGGGGCTGGTCGGGACGATCCGGGGCCTGGTCCTCGCGCACGTCGTCTACGGCATCCCGATCTGCACGCTGATCTTCCGCAACTACTACGTGACGATCCCGGACGAGCTGATCGAGGCGGCCCGCGTCGACGGCGCCGGCCTGATCCGCACGTACTGGTCGATCATCGTGCCGGTGTCGGGGCCCGCGTTCGCGGTGACGGTGATCTGGCAGTTCACCTCGATGTGGAACGACTTCCTGTTCGCGGTGTTCCTCGGCGCGCCCGACAGCTGGCCGGTCACGGTGATGCTGAACAACACCGCGGGATCGGGCGCGGTCGCCGTCCAGTACAACCAGCAGATGGCCGAGGCGCTGCTCGCGTCGCTGCCCACCCTGCTGGTCTACCTGCTGCTCGGGCGGTTCTTCATGCGCGGGCTGATGGCGGGCGCCCTGAAGGGCTGAGACGGGACGGACGGGGCGCTCCGGCGATCGGCCGGGGCGCCCCTTCTCCGCTGCGGCCCGCTCTCCCACGGCCCGGTCTCCCGCGGCGCGCCGATCCGCCGCACCGCAGGCCCCGTCCGTCCCACCGGGATGTCCCTTCCGTCCCGCCGGCACGTCAACCGGGCACGGTCCTCGGGCGTCACATCAGTGATCGAAGGGGATCGGAATGGCCACGCACGAGCCGCTCGCCTCCCGCATTGGCAATCGGGCGAAGATGCGCCTAGCCTCTCGGGCATCATCGCGCGGCACCCCGGCGGCGACCGTCCGGCCGGACCCGCGCGATCACTCTTCGGGCCGACAGGAGGTGACCGCGTGCAGGCGTTGAGCGTTCAGCAGCCGTGGGCGTTCGCGATCGCGCGTGGCGGGAAGACCGTCTCGAACGAGAACCTGCCGACCGCCTACCGCGGCCCGCTGCTCGTCCACGCGTCCATGCGCGTCGACCTGAAGGCGTGCGACTCGCCGCTCGTCCAGGCGGCCGGCTGGGACCCGCGCGACCCGCTCGCCACGATCGGCGCCATCATCGCCGTCGCCGAGCTCGAGGGGGTCTGCTCCGCCGCCGCGCGGGACGGCTCCTGCGACTGCGGCCCGTGGGCGGACCCGGGGGCCCACCACTGGCACCTCGGCGGCGTCCGCGCCCTCCCCCGGCCCATCGTGGCGCTCGGCCGCAGCCCGGGCCTGTGGGAGCCGAAGCCGGCGCTGGTCACCGAGATCAGCACGATGTTCGCGGCGACCGCCGCGCTCGACCACTCGTCCTGACGGCGTCGGCGGCCTCGCGGAGGCGGGCGAACTCGGCGGCGAGGCGGTCGAGCTGCCAGCTCGCGTTCAGGCCGCTGGGGTTCGGCAGGATCCACAGTTTCGCGGGGCCGAACGTCTCGTCCTGCGGGCCGATCCCGGCCCGGGGACGGCCGAACGCGGTGCGGTAGGCGGTGACGCCGCAGACGGCGAGGCAGGCGGGGCGGTGCCGCTCGACGAGCGCGGTGAGGCGGCGCCCGCCCTCGCGGAGCTCCTCGTCGGTCAGCTCGTCGGCGCGGGCGGTGGCGCGGGGCGCGATGTTGGTGATGCCGAGGCCGTAGGCGGGCAGCAGGTGCTGCTCGGACGGGTGGAGCAGCCGGTCGGTGAAGCCGGAGCGGTGCAGCGCGGGCCAGAAGCGGTTGCCGGGGCGGGCGAAGTGGTGGCCGGTCGCGGCGGAGTACAGGCCCGGGTTGATGCCGCTGAACAGGACCCGCAGCGGCTCGCCGTCCGGGGGCAGGACGTCGGGGATCAGGCGGTCGCGGGCGGCTTCCAGGTCGGCCTTGGTGGGGCGCATCAGATCAGGTTACGGACGATCAGGACGGCCGCGGACGTCCCGACGACGACGAGCAGCACGAGGCGCAGGCGTCCGGCGTCCAGGTAGCGGCGCAGCGGGCCGGCGGCGAAGAACCCGGCGTAGACGAACGGGAGCAGTTCGAGGCCGGCGGTGATCTGCCGGGCCGGGAGGCGGCCGGCGGCGCCGAGGGTGCCGAGCGACAGCAGCGCGCCGGCGATGAAGAAGACCGCGAGGGTGGCGCGGACGCGGGGGCCGCTCTCGCGCTGGTAGAGCAGCGCCATCGGCGGGCCGCCGATGCCGGACGCGGTGGCGGTGGTGCCGGAGATGACGCCGGCGACGGCGAGCGTGCGGCGGTTGCGCGGCACCTCCCGCGTCCAGGTCGTCACGGCGAGCGCGGCGAGGACGACGGCGCCGATGACGACGCCGAGGACGCGGTCCGGGGCGGTCGCAACCAGCCACGCCCCGACGGGGGTCCCGGCGAGGCGCCCGCCGAACGCCCAGCCGAGGCCCCGCAGCTCGGCGTGCCGGACCTCCTGGGCGAGCGTCGCGACCGGCAGGGCGAGCGCGATGACGAGGATCGCGCCGGGCATCAGGGACGGGAACAGCATCGTCACGATGGGGGTGGCGACGAGTCCGACGCCGAGGCCGACACTGCTCTGCACGACGGCGCCGAGCAGCGCGGCCAGACCGCCGATCAGCAGGAATTCGGATGAGGGCACGCCATGGAACGGTACATCCCGACTTTTCCGACCTGCGATCTTTGATCAGGCGGACGCGTCGGTGAGCGCGGCGAGCTGGGCGTCGGTGAGGGTGGTGCGGGGCAGCCGGAGGAGCGGCTGGAGCTGCTCCAGCGTGCGGGCGCTCGCGATCGGCGCGGCGACCGTCGGCTGCGCGGCGAGCCACGCGAGCGCGACCGTCGCGACGGGCGCGCCCTGCTCCTCGGCGACCAGGTCGAGGGCGGCCAGCACCCGGCGCCCCCGCTCGGTCCTCAGGTACTCCCCCGCCCGGCCGGCGCGCGGGCTGTCCACCTCGGATCCCGGACGGTACTTGCCGGTCAGGAACCCCGACGCCAGGCCGTAGTACGGGACGCAGGCCAGCCCGTACCGCTCGGCGAGGTCGCGGCGCGGCCCCTCGTAGGTGTCGCGGGACACCAGGTTGTAGTGCGGCTGGATCGCCGCGTAGCGGGCCGTGCCCTCGCGCTCGCTGAACTCCAGCGACGCCTCGAGCCGGTCCGGCTCGATGTTGGACACCGCGATCTCGCGGACCTTGCCCGCGCGGACCAGCTCGTCCAGCGTCCCCATGATGTCCCCGACGGGGACGGACGGGTCGTCGAAGTGGGTGTAGTAGAGGTCGATGCGGTCGGTGCGCAGCCGCCGCAGCGAGTCGTCGGCGGCGGCCCGGATGTTCGCGGGCGCGAGGCCGCGCCGGTCGGGGTGCCGCCCGACCTTGGTGGCCACCACGATGCCGTCGCGGTTGCGGCGCTCCGCCATCCAGTCGCCGATGATCGTCTCGGACTCGCCACCCACGTTCCCGGGCGCGGACGCCATGTACGAGTCGGCGGTGTCGACGAAGTTGCCGCCGGCCGCCGCGTAGGCGTCGAGGATCTCGAACGAGTGGTCGCGGTCCGCCGTCCAGCCGAACACGTTGCCGCCGAGCGACAGCGGGTGGACGTCGAGGTCTCCGATCTTCCTGGTGTCAGCCATGCTCCGATCCAATCAAAGGGTGCCCCGCCGCCGTTCCCCCGGCGGCCCCGAACATTCCTGGCAGAATGTCTGAATGCTCACCGCTTGTCTTGCCTTCGCCGCGGTGGCCGCCGTCGTCACCGTCACGCCCGGACTGGACACGATGCTCGTCGTCCGGACCACGGTGTCCGCCGGCCGCCGCACCGGTTGCCTCGCCGCGGCCGGAGTCGCGTCCGGGTGCCTGACCTGGGCGGTGGCGAGCGCGGCGGGACTGACCGCGCTGCTCGCCGCGTCCCGCTTCGCCTTCGACGCGCTGCGCGTCGCGGGCGCCTGCTACCTGTTCTGGCTGGGCGCCCAGGCGCTCTGGCGGACCCGCCGCCGGTCCGGCGCGCCCGCCGCCGAGCCGGACGCGCCGGTCTCCGCGCTCGCCGCGTTCCGCACCGGGGTCACCACCAACCTGCTGAACCCGAAGGTCGGTGTGTTCTACATGAGCCTGATGCCGCAGTTCGTCCCGCACGGCGCGCCGGTGTTCGGGACGAGCATGGCGTTCGCGGCGATCCACACCGTCGAGGGCCTGCTGTGGCTCGGAGGCGTGGTGGGCGCCGCCGGGGCGGCGCGCCGGGCGCTGGCGCGCCCGGCCGTCAGGCGGCGCCTCCAGCAGGTCACCGGCCTCGCCTTCATCGGCTTCGGGCTGCGCCTCGTCACCGAGCGCTAGACCGCCGTCCCGGCGTCCGCGTCCGCGAAGTGGCAGGCGACCGCGTGCGCCGTCCCCTCCCGGACGGTCAGCTCCGGCACCTTCTCCGCGCACGTCCCGGCGGCCATGAAGCAGCGGGTGCGGAACCTGCACCCGCTCGGCGGCGCCGCCGGCGACGGCACCTCGCCCTCGAGGACGATCTCCCGCGCGTCGTCGTCCGGCCGGTCGCGCACCGAGGGGACCGCCGACAGCAGCGCCCGCGTGTACGGATGCCGGGGATCGCCGAACACCTGGTCGGCGGGGCCCTGCTCGACGACGGTGCCGAGGTACATCACCGCCACCTCGTCCGCGATGTGCCGGACGACGTCGAGGTCGTGGGAGATGAACAGGTACGCCACGCCCAGCTCGGACTGCAGGTCCGCCAGCAGGTTGAGGATCTGCGCGCGGACCGACACGTCCAGCGCCGACACCGCCTCGTCGCAGACGATCAGCCGGGGCCGCAGCGCGAGCGCGCGGGCGATGGCGACGCGCTGGCACTGCCCGCCGGACAGCTCGTGCAGGCGCCGGGCGGCGTGCTCGGGCCGCAGGCCGACCAGTTCCAGCAGGCGGGCGACCTCGGCGTCCTCGCGGTCGCGCGGCACGATGCCGGAGTGCACCCGCCATCCCTCCGAGACGACCGCGGAGACGGTCATGCGCGGGTTCAGCGAGGTGTAGGGGTCCTGGAACACCATCTGCACGTCGCGGCTCACGCGGCGGCGCCGCCGGGGCGGCATCGACGCGAGGTCCGCGCCGTCGAACTCGATGGTCCCCGCGAACGCGGGGATCAGCCCCACGATCGCCCGCGCGAGCGTGGACTTGCCGCAGCCGGACTCGCCGACGACGCCGAGCGTCCGGCCCGCCCGGACCGCCAGGTCGAGCCCGGCGACGACGGGAACCCGCCGCCGGCCGAACCCGTGCCGGCCGGGCCGCTGGTAGCCGGCCTCCAGGCCGCCGACCCGCAGGACGACGCCGGCGTCCCCGGCCGGTGCCGCGGTGCCGTGCGCGGTCGCCGTCATCGGTCCTCCTCGGTGTCGTGGGCGGCGCCCACCTCGTCGGCGTGGTGGCAGGCGACGGACCGCCCGCCGCTCCCGGCGAGCGGCGGGTCCTCGGTCCGGCACACGTCCGTCGCGAACGGGCAGCGGGGATGGAAGGCGCAGCCGCCGGGCGGGCGCCGCGGATCCGGCGGCAGCCCCGGGACGGGGGTCAGGCGGCCGCCCTCCCTCCCGTCCGGCACGGCCCGGAGCAGGCCCAGCGTGTACGGGTGCGCGGGGCGCGTGTAGACGGCGTCCAGCGGCCCCTGCTCCACGATCCGCCCGGCGTACATCACGGCGACCTCGTGGGCCATCCGCGCCACCACGCCGAGGTCGTGCGAGACCAGCAGCGTGGCGAGCCCCGCCTCCCGCTGCCGGCGGGCCAGCAGGCGCAGGATCTGCGCCTGGACGGTCACGTCGAGGGCGGTGGTGGGCTCGTCGGCGAGCAGCACGGACGGGCCGAGCGCCAGCGCCATCGCGATCACGGCGCGCTGCCGCATGCCGCCGGAGAACTGGTGCGGACGGTCGCCGTACCGCGACCCGGCGTCGGCGATGCCGACCTCGCGCATCAGCGCGACGGCCCGCTCGCGCGCCTCCCGGCGGCTCGCGCCGAGCCGGCGGCGGAACGGCTCGGCGATCTGGCGGCCGACGGCGAAACCCGGGTTGAGCGCGGCCATCGGGTCCTGGAAGACCATGGCGACCCGGCTGCCGCGCGCCTCCCGCCACTGCCGCGCGGTGAACGCGGCGGTGTCGTCGCCGCCGAGGACGACGCTCCCGGCGGTGATCTCGGCGCCGGGCGGCAGCAGCCCGATGAGGGCCAGGGACGTGAGGCTCTTGCCACTGCCGGACTCGCCGACGAGGGCGAGGACGCGCCCGGGGCGCAGCCGGAGCGAGACGCCGCGGACGACGGGGGTGACGTGCCGGCCGGAACGGAACCCGATGTGGACGCCGCGCAGCTGCGCGGCGGCGTCCTCGCCGGGCGGGGTGGGGACGGGGTGGACGGCTGACATGGTCATGGGGGTGCCTCTCAGAGCTGGGCCCGGGGGTCGGCCAGGTCGCGGAAGGCGTCGCCGACGAGGCCGACTCCGGTGACCACGGCGGCCAGCGCGATCGCGGGCATCGTGGAGATCCACCAGGCGGAGCCGAGGTAGTCGCGGCCCGCCGAGACGGTCGCGCCCCACGACGCCTGGTCGGGCGGGATGCCGAGGCCGAGGAAGCTCAGCGACGCCTCCGCGACCATCACCAGGCCGATCTGGACGGTCGCGGCGACCAGCAGCGGCTGCCAGCACGACGGCAGCACGTGCCGCAGGAGGATCCGCAGGTGGCCGGCGCCGAGGACGCGGGCGGAGTCGACGAACTCCAGGTCCCGCGTGGCGAGCGCGGACGCCCGCACGACCCGGGCGAACACCACCCAGCGGGTCACGGCCAGGGTGATGACGACGTTGGTGACGCTCGGGCCGAGGACCCCGGCGATGAGGATCGCCAGCAGGATCGACGGGAACGCCAGCTGGACGTCCCCGACGCGGGACAGGACGGTGTCGGCCCAGCCGCCGAAGTAGCCGGAGACGAGCCCGGCGGCGAGCCCGACGGCGCCGCCGGCGAGGACGGTGGCGGCGGCGACCAGCAGGGACACGCGGCTGCCGGCGAGCAGGGTGGTGAGCATGTCCCGGCCGAGCTGGTCGGTGCCGAGCCAGGCGACCGACCCGTCCCCGAGCCGCGAGCCGGGCGGCAGGAGGCGGTGCGGCAGGTCGGTCGCGACCGGGTCGTAGGGCGTCAGGACCGGCCCGAGGAGCGCGGCCAGGACGAACAGCCCGACGACGGCGAGCCCGATCCACGCCCGCACCGGCAGCCGGCGCCCGCGGCGCCCTCGGGGCTCGGCGGCGGCCGGCGCGGGCGCGGCGGCGATGGCGCTCATGGTGTGCTCCCGTTCATGCGTTCTGCGGGGTGAGGCGCGGGTCGAGGGCGACGCACAGGACGTCGACGACCAGGTTCAGCGCGATGTAGCAGACCGTGATCGTCACGATGGCGGCCTCGACCACGGCGTAGTCGCGGTTGGTGATGGCGTCGACCATCAGCGAGCCGAGGCCGGGCCAGGAGAACACCACCTCGACGATGACGGCGTTGGCGATGAAGTTGCCCATCAGCAGGCCGAGGACGGTCACGACGGGCAGCGCGATGTTGCGGGCGACGTGCACGTACAGCACGGCGCCCTCGCCGGTGCCCTTGGCGCGCGCGGTGCGGACGTAGTCCTTGCCGATCTCCTCCAGGGCGCCGTTGCGGACGAGCCGGGCGAGCCAGCCGACGAACGGCAGCGCGAGCGTCACCGACGGCAGGATCACCGCCTCGGGGCCGCCGCCCGCGGTGCTGGGCAGCCAGTGCAGCTGCCGGGCGAACAGCAGGATCAGCACGATGCCGAGCCAGAACGACGGCAGCGCCTGCCCGACGAGGGAGCCGGCGGACACGAGCGCGTCGAGGATCCGGCCGGGCCGCCGCGCGCACAGCATGCCGAGGGGGAACCCGGCGGCGACGGTGATGAGGAGGGCGAGGGCGGCGAGCGCGAGGGTGGCGGGGAAGCGGTCCAGGGTGGCGCTCATCGCGCCGCCGCCGAGCCGCCAGGAGTCGCCGAAGTCGCCGTGCAGCACCTCGCCCATGTGCGTGAAATACTGCCGCCACAGGGGCTTGTCGAGGCCGAAGTCGGCGCGGACGGAGGCGAGCTGGTCGGCGCTCGCGTCCGGGCCGAGGATGAGGGTGGCGGGGTCGCCGGGGACGACCCGCACGACCACGAACACCAGCGTGACGGCGCCCCAGGCGACGAGGACGGCCTGGCCGGCGCGGCGGAGCAGGAAGCGGCCCATCAGGACGTCCTCCCGGTCCGGTCGCCCGAGGGCGCGGGCCCGCGGGTGGAGGAGCGGACGACGAGGTCGGCGGTCAGCAGCGTCCGGCCGGGGACGTCCGCGGGCGGCGCGCCCGCCATCCGCTCCAGCAGCCGGTCGACGGCGGTGGTGCCGACGCGCGCGGCGGGCAGCCGGACCGTGGTGAGCGGCGGGGCGAGGTAGGCGGCGAACGGGTGGTCGCCGTGCCCCGCGACGGCGACGTCTCCGGGGATGGACAGGCCGTGCTCGGTGAACGCCCGGTACAGGCCGAGCGCGAAGTAGTCGTTGCCCGCCAGGACGGCGGAGCCGGGCTCGATCCGCGCGGCGAGCCGGCGGCCGACCGCGTAGGAGTCGATCGGGTCCCAGGGCTGCGAGCTGGCCTCCCGGCGGCGGGTCGGCACCCGCAGGACGTGGTCGTCGCGGATCTCGATGCCGCGCTCGGCCAGCACGGCGCGGAAGCCGCGGATCCGCTCGGCGACCGGGGAGATGTCGAGGTCCTCCTCGACCAGGTACAGCTCGCGGGCGCCGCCGTCCACCAGGTGCTCGGTGGCGCGGCGGGCGCTGTCGTAGTAGTCGACGCCGACGAGGTCGGCGTCGAGGCCGGGCAGGTCGCGGTTCAGCAGCAGGACGGGCGTGCCCGACTTGCCGAGCCGCTCCCAGTGGTCGATGCCGTGCTGCACGGGGACGGCGAGGACCCCGTCGACGCCCCAGCGCATCAGCTCCTCGGCGACGCGCCGCTCGTTCTCGGCGCTGTCCTCGGTGACCATCAGCATCAGCGAGTAGCCGTGCACCCGGCCGCGCTCCTCGATCGCGCTGATGAGCCGGGCGTAGAACGGGTTGGAGGGGTTGGTGATGACCAGGCCGATCGTCATGGCGTTCTGGAGCACCAGCGACCGCGCCATCGTGTTCGGCACGTACCCGAGCCGGTCGGCCTCGGCCCGCACCCGCTCCCGGGTCTCGGCGCTCACCGCGTCCTTGCCTGCGAGGGCGCGGGACACGGTGTTGACCGACAGGTCGAGCGCGGCGGCGATGTCGCGCAGGGTGGCCCGGCGGCGCGGCGTCATGGCGTCCTCCTCGTGACCGTGGACAGGTCGGGCTGGTTGTTCGCGGCCGGGACGAACCCGGTGATGCCGGATCCGAGGCCGTAGGCGGTGGTGAGCGCGGCGGGGAAGACCCCGACCGCGTCGTCCCAGACGATCCTGCACGCCTCGGCGTACAGGCGGGCCCGGTCGCCGGACCCGGCCGCCTGCCCCGCCTCGGCGAGGATCGTGTCGAGCGCGGGGTTCTTGTAGCCCATCCGGTTCGCCTTGGAGGTGTAGAGGCGGCCGAGGGTGAAGGCCGCGTCCCCGGTCGTCACCGTGTTGGTCTGGAGCTCCATGTCCCAGTCGAGGCCGTTGAGGCGCTGCAGCCACTCGGCCTTCTCGATGCTCTGCGGCCGGACGGTCACCCCGACGTCCTTCCATGCCGAGATCATCGACTGGGCGAGCTCGCGGGCGAGCGGGCCGGTGGCGTCGAACCACATCATCGTGGTCGTGAACCCGTCGCCGAGGCCCGCGTCCCGCAGCGCCTTCCGGGCGGCGCCCGGGTCGTGGGCGTAGGGCCGCTGCGCGGCGTGGCCGAACACCGTGGCGGGGATCGGGGCGTCCATCCGCCGCGCGCCCGCGCCGAACAGCTTCCCGACGATCTCGTCCATGTCGAGGGCCTGCACCATGGCCCGCCGGACCCGCGGGTCGGTGAACGGCCTGCGCCCGCAGTTGAACCAGGTCAGGTAGTACGTCCAGCTCGGCACCGACGCGACCCGCACGCCACGCTTGCCCGTCACCTCGCCGAGCTGGTCGGACGGGACGGGCCACAGCAGGTCCACGTCGCCGTTGCGCAGCGCCGTGATCGCGCTGGACGTCTCGGCGATGAACGGCATCGAGATGCCCGGCAGCCGGGCCGGCCCCGCCCAGTACCCGTCGAAGCGGGCCAGCTCGACGGCGGTGGACGGGGTGAACCCGGTGACGCGGAACGGCCCGGAGCCGATGGGCCGGCGCTTCTGCGCCGGGTCGGCGACGAGCCTCGCCGGGACGATGAACAGCAGCGTCAGGTTCACCGGCAGCGTCCCCATCGGCCCGTCCGTGACGAACGTGACCGTGGTGTCGTCGTCGGCCCGCGCGGACTTCACGGTCGCCCACAGCGCGCTCTGCGCCGACTTCACCGCCTTCGTCCGGTCGAGGCAGGCGACGACGTCGCGGGCCGTCAGCGGGCTCCCGTCGTGGAAGCGCACGCCGGGGCGCAGCCGGAACACCCAGGTGGTGTCGTTCTCGCGCCGCCACGACGCGGCCAGGCCGGGCACCAGCCGGCCCGCCTCGTCGCGGCGGACGAGGGTGTCGAAGACCAGCCGCTTGACGATCAGCGACGCCTCGTCCACCGCGGTGCCCGCGTTGTACGGGTCGAGGTCGGTGACCGGCTGCCCGAACGCGGCGCGCAGCGACCCGCGCGGCGCGGCCCCGCCCGCTCCGCCGCAGCCGCCGAGCGCCACGGCGGAGGCGCCCAGGCCGGCCAGCGCGAGGAACTCGCGCCTTCGCAGGTCCATGACGGCGCTCCCTCAGCTCTTCAGCGCGAGATAGATCATCACGGTGGCGGTGGGGTCCGGCCCGGTCCCGGGCCCGTCCCCCGCCTCGACGGTGCCCTTCAGGCGCAGCCAGCCGCCGAAGCCGGCCGACTCCCAGCTGGCCAGGTCGCCGGTGATCTCGCGTCCCGCGTCGAGGTCGCACCAGTGCAGGCCGTCGGGCGAGATCTGGGTCGTCACCCGCAGCCGGGTGCCGGAGCCGGTCCGCTTCAGCGTCCGGACGAACCAGCGCGCCTCCGCGGCCCAGGCCGCCTCGTAGGGTTCCGTCGCGAACTCGCCCGCCAGGGTGCGGTTGCGTTCCAGGACGGCCGTGAACGACTCGCGCATGCTGCCGGGGCTCCTCACCAGTCCACCGAGATCAGTACCGAGTCCAGGTACAGGAAGTTGCGCACGTCGGTGTGCGTCCTGACCGAGACGTAGAAGTTGAGCAGGTTCTGCAGGGACCCGTACTCCTCGTCGTACGGGGGGACGGGCACGTCGCGCATGTCGTAGACGGTGTCGTTGACCTGCAGCTCGACGTTGGAGCGCGTGCTCGTGTCGATCAGCCACCGCACGTAGTGCCAGTTGACCTTGGTCGGCACCTCGTTGTAGCAGAGCTCCTGCGGCCCGCCGAACGCCTTCCAGTCGTCCGGGTCGGGAGCGGTGAAGTCGGCCGTGGGCGGCAGCTTCAGCTTGCCCTCGAAGTGCTCGCGCGGCGTCGGCTCCGGCACCTTCGGGTAGACCCACTCGCGCCGCAGGTTGTTGTCGAGGTCGGTGTTCAGGTAGCGGGCGACGCAGTGGTAGCGGACGCCGTCGCAGATGTCGGTCGCGATGGTGAACGCGCCGAACTGCTGCTCGGACGGGTGCAGGTTCGCGTCCCACTCGCCCGCGCCCGCCTTGGCCGCCGCCTGGTTCTCCTCCGACGCCGCCTCGGTCTTGAAGGTCAGGTACGCCTCGAACTGCACGCGGCCGCGGCCCGCCATCGTCAGCCGGCGGATCGCGACGCCGGTGTGCCCGGCGAGCGGCCGGGTGGCGACCTTCAGCGCGTACGTCCCGGACATCGCGCCGTGCGTGCCGACGTCGAAGAAGTTGCACGAGCTGAGCTGCGGCGGCCGGAAGTCGCGCATGTGGTCGTCGACGGTGTCGAGGTTCCCGTGCCCGTCGTAGTTGCCGAGCAGCTCGATCCAGCCGTGCGTGCCGGTGTTGAAGTCGTCGTGGACGAGGATCCGGTCCAGCGGGTCGAACCGGGACAGCGCGGGGTCGGCCTTGCGGAGCTCGGCGGCCAGGGAGCGTCCGCTCGCGGCGGTGGTCATCGGGCGGCCCCCTCGATCCTCACGGTGGCGTCCACCAGGTTGTGGTCGGAGCGCAGCAGGTCGCGCGGCTCGCCCGCCTGCGCGGTGGTCTGCGGCACGAGCGTCCACTGCCGGACGGGCGTGCCGGCCTTGACGAAGATGTGGTCGATCTTGTCCTCCGACTTCGGCAGCGGGATCTTCCCGCCGTTGAACGACGCGTACTCGGCGCCGGTGCGCCGGTTCGCCGGGGCCGCCTCGAAGGAGTCGGTGTAGCCGAGGTCGGCGAACGCGTCGTAGGCGCTGGCGCCGTCCTCCTTCGAGGCGGAGTTCATGTCGCCCGCGAACACGACCGGCAGCCGCCGCGTGGCGGGGTTGTCGCGGGTGAGGTACTGGGCGGTGCGGGTGGCGTCGGCGTAGCGGACCTGGTCCCAGTTCTTGGTCCAGCCGTTGGGGTCGGTCGCGCCGTTCTTGCGGTACTCCAGGTGCATGTCGACGACGACGAAGCGGGTGCCGGTGCGGCGCTCGCGCAGCACGTTCCACGTCATCGTCTTGCCGTAGATCTCGGTGGAGTCGGGCAGCCACAGCAGGTCGTGCGGGAGGGCCCGGCCGCGCTCGTCCTCGGCGGAGAACCGGCGGGCGTCGTAGTAGGTGAACCGGCCCGCGCCCGACTTGAGCGGGTAGCCGTACCAGGGGTTGCGCGTTCCCGCGTAGTCCGCGGGCGCCTCGGCGTAGCCGCGCTCCCGCATCGCCGCGGTCAGCGGCGCGCGGAACGACTCGACGTCCACGCCCGGCTGGGTCGGGGTGGGGTTGTTGCCGATCTCCTGCGTGACGACGACGCCGGCGCGGGCGCGGACGATGTCGTCGGCGACCTGCGCGGCGCGTCCGTCCGCCCACGGGGCGAGCTTGGTCGCGCAGTCGCGCCCGATCGTGTCGACGCACTCCTGCTCGGTCGGCAGGCAGCCGTGCCCGCACGTGTTGTAGGTGGCGATCCGCAGATCGAAGCCGCGCGGGTGCCGGCCCGGCGCGGCGGCCTGCGCGGCCGCCGCGGGGACGAGCACCGCGGCGGCGCAGGCGGCCGCGGCGAGCGCGGCGGCCGGGCGGGCGGGGGGACGGGGGGTCCTCATGCTGGCGGGAGCCTTCCGGTGTCGGCTGCGTCACATTAACGTTCACGTGATCGTTCACACACCATCGATGTACCGCTGCCGTCCTGTCAAGAGCGGAAACGAAAACGGCCCGGCCCCCCGCACGAGCGAACAGCAGGCTCGTGCACGGGGGACCGGGCCGGACGCGGCGGTCCCGCGGGTCAGCGGGCGTCGCCGCCGAGGCGGGCGGCCGCCTGGTCGCACAGGGCGCGGGCCAGCTCGGCGGCCTGCGCGTCGCCGAGCGGCTCGTGCCCGACGAGGACGCGGTACCAGAGCACGCCGTAGACCTGGTCGACCATCAGGGCGAGGTCGGCGCCGGCCGCGATCTCGCCGCGGTCGCGCGCCCGCTCCAGCAGCCCGGTCAGCACGCGGCGCCGCGACTCGACGAACGCGCGCATGTGCTCGCGCGCGTGCGGGTCGCGCTGCGCCTCGGCCATCGAGTGGCGCAGGACGGTGGCGGTGAGCCGCTGGCCGGCGCCGCGGAACGTCGCGGCCAGGAAGCCTTCGAGGTCGCCGCGGAGCGTACCGGTGTCGGGCACGGGGATGTCGGTGCCCGCGCGTTCGGCCATCGCCTCCAGCAGCACCGCACCCTTGGACGGCCACCAGCGGTAGATCGTCTGCTTGCCGACGCCGGCGGCCGCGGCGAGCGAGTCGATCGTGACGGGGGTCCCGTCGTCGCGGGCGAGCAGGTCGACGGCGACGTCGAGGATCGCGCGCCGTGCGGCCTCGTTGCGGCGCCGGCCGGTGTGCGGCCGTCGGCTGTCACTCATGGCACCACCCTACCCATTTGACGAGACCGTCGGTCTCGATGAATACTTGCCGAGACAGAACGTCTCGACAATAAAGGAGCCGGCCATGGTCCTCACCGGAAAGCGCACCCTCGTGTTCGGCGGCACCTCGGGCATCGGCGCGGCCACCGCCGAGCTGTTCGCCCGCCAGGGCGCCGACGTCGTGATCACCGGCCGGGACGAGGAGCGCCTCGCCAAGGCCGCCGCGGACGGCCTCACCGCCCGCCGCGTCGACGCCTCCTCGCCCGACGAGGTGACCGCGTTCTTCGCCGAGGACACCCGCTACGACCACCTCGTCCTCGCGCTGAGCGGCGGATCCGGCGCCGGCCCGTTCGCGACGCTGGACCTCGGCGACCTCCGCGGCGGCTTCGAGGCGAAGTTCTGGCTGCACCTGCGGATCGTCCAGGCGGCGCTGCCGCGGCTCACCGAGGACGCCTCGGTCACCTTCATCACCGCCTCGTCCGCCCGCGCGGCGCTGCCCGGCACCGCCGGCCTCGCCGCGATCAACGGCGCGCTGGAGGCGATGGTGCGGCCGCTCGCGACCGAGCTGGCGCCGCTGCGCGTCAACGCCGTCTCCCCCGGCGTCATCGAGACGCCGTGGTGGGACGGGATGCCCGCCGAGCAGCGGGACGCGATGTTCGCCCAGCACGCCGCCGTGCTGCCGGTCGGCCGGGTGGGGCGGCCCGAGGACGTCGCGCACGCCGTCCTGCTCGCCGCCGCCAACGGGTTCGTCACCGGCCAGGTCATCGAGTGCAACGGCGGCCTCAGCCTGCCGACCGGGCGCTGACCGGCTCCGGGCGCCCGCCCGGCTCGCCGGTTCGTCCAGGCTGCCCTACTCTGTCGCCTGCCGATCACATCGCGAGGAGACGACCGTGGCCGCCGACTTCCCCACCGAACCGCCCGCCGCCGCTCCGGGGGAGGACGACGAGCAGCACATCTCCCCCGAACGGCTGCGGGCGCTGAGCGACGGCGTCTTCGCCATTGCGGCGACCCTGCTGATCCTCGAGGTCAAGCCGCCGGGCGCGGGCGAGGGCGTCTGGTCCGGGCTGCGGCACGAATGGCCCGCGCTGGACGCCTACGCGGTCTCGTTCCTCATCATCGGGATCGCCTGGATCCACCACCACAACCTGTTCCACCAGGTGCTGAAGGTGGACCGGGGCCTGCTGTTCCTCAACCTCGGGATGCTCGCGACGATCGCGTTCCTGCCCCTGCCGGCGGCCACCCTCGGCAACCACCTCGGCCGGGGCGACGCGCCCGCCGCGGCGGTGTTCTACGGGGTGTCCATGGCGGCGGCGTCACTGTGGTTCACGCTGTTCTGGAACCACCTGTGCCGCCGCCCCGCACTGATGCATCCGCGGGCGCGCGACGAGGCGCGGCGCGCCCGCGCCCGGTCCCTGCTGGGCCCGGTCGGCTACGCGGTCGCCGCGGGGGTCGCCCTCGTCAGCCCGGTCGGCTCGCTGGCGCTCAGCGCCGCGATCGTCCTGTACTTCATCGTCGGGCGCCGCGCCCCCGCCACCCGCACCCGCATCCCCGCCGCCTCCGGCGAATGACGACGGGCCGCCTCCCCCTGCGGGGAGGCGGCCCGTTCCTCAGCGGTCCTTACTTGCGGATGAGGTTCCGCAGGACGTACTGGAGGATGCCGCCGTTGCGGTAGTAGTCCGCCTCACCGGGGGTGTCGATGCGGACGTCGACCGTGAACTCCTTGTCGTCCGCCTTCACCGCCACCTCGCTCGGGACGCCGCCCTCGTTGAGCGCCGTGACGCCGGTGATGTCGAACGTCTCGGTGCCGGTCAGGCCGAGGGACTCGGCGGAGTCGCCCTCCTTGAACTGCAGCGGCAGGACGCCGAGGCCGATCAGGTTCGAGCGGTGGATGCGCTCGTAGGACTGCGCGATGACGGCGCGGACGCCGAGCAGCGCGGTGCCCTTCGCGGCCCAGTCGCGGGACGAGCCGGAGCCGTACTCCTTGCCCGCCAGCACCACCAGCGGGGTGCCCTGCGCGGCGTAGTTCTGCGCGGCGTCGTAGATGAACGACTGCGGCGCGCCGTCCTGCGTGAAGTCGCGGGTGTAGCCGCCCTCCACGTCGTCCAGCAGCTGGTTGCGCAGCCGGATGTTGGCGAACGTGCCGCGGATCATCACCTCGTGGTTGCCGCGGCGCGAGCCGTAGGAGTTGAAGTCCTTCACCGCGACGCCGTTGTCCTGCAGGTACTGCGCGGCGGGCGTGCCGACCTTGATGGACCCGGCGGGCGAGATGTGGTCGGTGGTGACCGAGTCGCCGAGCTTGGCCAGCACGCGGGCGCCGCGGATGTCGGAGACGGGCTCCGGCTCGGCGCCCATGCCGTCGAAGTACGGCGCCTTGCGGACGTAGGTGGACGCGTCGTCCCACTCGAACAGGTCGCCGGTCGGGATGTCGAGGCCGCGCCAGCGCTCGTCGCCCTTGAAGACGTCGGCGTAGTCCTTGGTGAACATCTCCTTGCCGATGGACGACTCGACGATCTCGGCGACCTCCTCGGCGGCGGGCCAGAGGTCGCGCAGGTAGACCGGGCCGTCGGTGCCCTCGGCGATCGGGTCGTTGAGGATGTCGATGTCCATCGTCCCGGCCAGCGCGTAGGCGATGACCAGCGGCGGGGACGCCAGGTAGTTCATCTTCACGTCGGGGCTGATGCGGCCCTCGAAGTTGCGGTTGCCGGACAGCACCGCGGTGACCGCCAGGTCGTTGTCGTTGACGGCCTTGGAGATCTCCGGCTGCAGCGGGCCGGTGTTGCCGATGCAGGTGGTGCAGCCGTACCCGACCAGGTTGAAGCCGATCTTGTCGAGGTACGGGGTGAGGCCGGCGCGCTCGTAGTAGTCGGTGACGACCTGCGAGCCGGGCGCCAGCGAGGTCTTCACCCACGGCTTGCGGGTCAGGCCCTTCTCGACGGCCTTCTTCGCCAGCAGCGCCGCGCCGATCATCACGTACGGGTTCGAGGTGTTGGTGCAGGACGTGATGGCGGCGACCGCGACGTGGCCGTGGTCGAGCTCGAACGTCGTCCCGTCCTCCAGCGTGACCGGCACCGGCTTGTGCGGGCGGCCCGAGCCGTTCGCGTCCACGTGGCGGGGCTTGTCGCCGGCGCCGTCGCGGCCGACGGCCGGGGAGTCGGAGGCGGGGAAGGACTCGTCGGACGCCTCGTCCGCCGGGCCCAGCGCGACCTTGACGTAGTTCTGCACGTCGCGGCGCCAGGTCTGCTTGGCGTCCGCCAGCGAGATGCGGTCCTGCGGGCGCTTCGGGCCGGCCAGCGACGGCACGACCGTCGACAGGTCCAGCTCGAGGTACTCGGAGAACTCCGGCTCGACCGACGGGTCGAGCCACATGCCCTGCTCCTTGGCGTACGCCTCGACGAGCGCGACCTGCTCGTCGCTGCGGCCGGTGAGGCGCAGGTAGTTCAGCGTCTCGTCGTCGATCGGGAAGATCGCGCAGGTGGAGCCGAACTCGGGGCTCATGTTGCCGATCGTGGCGCGGTTGGCCAGCGGCAGCGCGTGCACGCCCTCGCCGTAGAACTCCACGAACTTGCCGACGACGCCGTGCTCGCGCAGCATCTCGGTGATGGTGAGCACCAGGTCCGTCGCGGTGGTGCCGGCGGGCAGCTCACCGGTCAGCTTGAAGCCGACCACGCGCGGGATCAGCATGGAGATCGGCTGGCCGAGCATCGCGGCCTCGGCCTCGATGCCGCCGACGCCCCAGCCGAGCACGCCGATGCCGTTCTCCATCGTGGTGTGGGAGTCGGTGCCCACGCAGGTGTCGGGGTAGGCGACGCCGTCGCGGTCGAACACCACGCGGGCCAGGTGCTCGATGTTCACCTGGTGGACGATGCCCGTCCCCGGCGGCACGACCTTGAACTCGTCGAACGCCGTCTGCCCCCAGCGCAGGAACTGGTAGCGCTCCTTGTTGCGCTCGTACTCGACCTGCACGTTGCGCTCGAACGCCTGCGGCGAGCCGAAGTACTCCACGATGACGGAGTGGTCGATGACCATCTCGGCGGGCGCCAGCGGGTTGATCTTCGTCGGGTCGCCGCCCAGGTCCCGCACGGCCTCGCGCATCGTCGCCAGGTCCACCACGCACGGCACGCCGGTGAAGTCCTGCATGATCACCCGGGCCGGGGTGAACTGGATCTCCTTGCTCGGCTTGGCCTTGGCGTCCCACTGGGCGAGCGCGCGGATGTGCTCGGCGGTGACGTTCGCGCCGTCCTCGGTGCGCAGCAGGTTCTCCAGCAGCACCTTCAGGCTGTACGGGAGACGGGCCGAGCCCTCGACGGCGTCCAGCCGGTAGATGTCGTACGACTTGCCGCCCACCTGCAGCTTGCTCAGGCTGCCGAAGCTGTTCGCGGACACGGACTCCTCCTCCGTCACACGCCGCGCGTCCGGTCCGGGACATGACCGCGCGGCGACGTTCATCGTGATGTTCAATGTGCGCCCGCCCTCGCGGCCGGCGCGGGTCGGGCGGCGCGGCGCGCGGCGAGGCGGGTGTGCTCGTCTACCTTGATCCTGCCCTAGTCAAGCCCTTGACCGAGAACCGGGTCCGCCTAACTTCCGCAGGTTTTTTCTTGATGTCAAGATACATCCAATTTATCTCGACATCAAGCTACTCGCCCTCGCCCCGCGGCAGCTTCGCCCACACCGCCTTGCCTCCCTCGTTCAGCGGCCGGACGCCCCAGCACCCCCGCACGAACCCGGCGACCAGCAGCAGCCCCCGCCCGCACACCGCCCCGTCGTCCGGCGGCCGCACCACCGGGCGGCCCGCCCCCGAGTCCCACACCTCGACCACCGGCAGCCCGTCCCGCGCGTCCAGGTAGAGCCGGACGACGATCGGCCCCTCGCCGTGCCGCCAGGCATTGGTGACCAGCTCGCAGACGACCAGCCGCCCGAGATGGTCGTCCTCGATCCCCCACTCGGCGAAGCACGCGGCGAGAAACCGCCGCGCAAGCAGAGGCGCATGCACGTTCGGTTCGAGGACGATCGTGTGCGGACCTTCGGCCGCAAACGCCATAGCGGACATACCGGCTCACCTCGGAAGACTCCATGGATTCCTGTGGCCGGAGCGTCTCCCGGCGGCGATGCTGCGGGCAGGAGAAGCGCGAGGTGGCAGGCATCGCCGTGACTTCGCGTCCATCACCGGTCATCGCACGGTCATCACTGGAGGCGGACATGCCGCAACGCCCGAAGCGCCTCACACCGTCCCGCGGCCCGCTGGACCTCTTCGGCTCCGAGGTGCGCCGCTACAGGACCCTCGCGGACCTGTCCCTCGCGCAACTCGCCGCACTGATCCCCTACGCCCCGTCCACCATCGGAGAGATCGAGCGCGGCGAGTCCGGCTGCGACCGCGGGTTCGCCGAGGACTGCGACCGCGTCCTCGACACCCGCGACGCCCTCGCCCACCTCCACGACGGCCTCTTCGACGGCCGGTCGGCGGCATTCCCCGAGTACTTCGCGGAGTGGCCCGACTACGAAGGCCAAGCGGAGATCCTGCGCGCCTACGAACCGCTCGTGATCTACGGCCTGCTGCAGACACCGGGCTATGCCGACGTGCTCTTGTACGGCGACCAGCAGGCGATCCAAGCCCGGATGGATCGCCAGGCAGTCCTCTCGCGAGCAGAACCACCACCGCCGAGACTGAGCCTTTTTCAGCGTGCTGCGGTTTCGCGGAGTTGCAGGGTATGGATGGCCTTGGCGATGCGGCCGGCGCGGTGGGGGCAGCAGCGCAGCTTCCGTAGGATTCGCCATGACTTGAGCTGGGCGTTCGCGCGTTCTCCGGGTCCGCGGAGCTTGGCGTGTGCACGGTTGGCGTCCTTGAGCGGTTCGGGCTTGTCACGTCCCTTGTAGGGCGTGAGAATGTGCGTGCCGGCGCCCTGGTAGGCCTTATCGGCCAGCACCGGCAGCCCGGTGGCCGCCAGGGCCCGGATGACACCCCAGATCCGGGCTGCTGTCAGGTCGTGGACCGAGCCGCGTAGTGGTCCCG
>NZ_JAGEOK010000020.1 GCF_017573545.1 Actinomadura nitritigenes
TCGCGCACCGCTGGGGCACCCGCCGCACCGCCGCCGGCAAGGTCGTCTGGTGCGAGCAGATCGTCCCCGGCATCGACCCCGACCCGGTCGACCTCGACTCCAGCTGGCCCGGCGAGAGCCACCACCGGGAGTGACCGGGGTCCGGCTCAGCGCCGGTCCCCGCCGAGGTTGCGGACGACGGCCTCGCCGATCTCGGTGAACGCGTCGAGCTGCGCGGGCGTCAGCAGGTCGATGAAGTACGCGCGGACGGACTCGACGTGGTGGACGGCCGCGTCCTCCAGGGTGCGCATGCCCGCGTCGGTGAGGGCGACGACCGCGCCCCTCCCGTCGGTCGCGCACTCCTCGCGGACGACCAGGCCGCGCCGCTGCATCCGGGTGATCTGGTGCGACAGCCGGCTCGTGGACCACAGCATCCGGTCGGCGAGCTCGCTGACCCGGCGGCGGCGGTCCGGGCTCGCGCCGAGGTTGGACAGCACGTCGTAGTCCGGGTCGGAGAGCCCGTCCTTCGCCAGGTCGCGCGAGAGCCGGGCGTTGAGCAGCAGGAACATCCGGCGGTACGCCTGCCACGCGCGCTGCTCGCCGTCGGTCAGCCACCGCTGCTCCGCTGCCATGCCGCCAGCCTATCCAGGGTTCGTTGACATGTCACCTAGTCGCTCGCTACCTTCTTTGGTGACATGTCAACAAACGAGGTGGCCGTGGCCGCCGTCTCGCCACCGCTCAAGGGAGGACCGATGCCCCGTCTGCACGTCATCTCCGCGAGCGTGCGCCGGACGTCCCGGGGGCGCTCCGTCGCCCGCTGGGCGACCGGCCTCGCCCGGGCTTCCACCGGATTCGACGCCGGGCTCGTCGATCTCCGCGACGTCGCGCTGCCCTTCCTCGACGAGGAGGAGCACCCGTCGACCGGACGCTACGTCCACCGGCACACCAGGGAGTGGAGCGCCACCATCGCGGCCGCGGACGCGTTCGTCTTCGTGATGCCGATGCACAACGGCGGCTTCAGCGCCCCGCTGAAGAACGCCGTCGACCACCTCCAGCGCGAATGGGCGGGCAAGCCGGTCGGGCTGATCAGCTACAGCGCCGGCGCGTCCGGCGGCGCCCCCGCCATCGAGATGCTCCGCCCGGTGCTGAAGCGCGTGGACCTCCGCCCGGTCGCGACGACGCTGTCCCTCCGGTTCATCGACGAGCACGTCGGGGAGGACGGGCGCTTCCGTCCGGCGCCCGAGCAGACCGGGGCCCTCGCGGGCATGCTCGGGGAACTGGCGGTGAGCCTGACGGCCTCCGCGCGCGATCTCGCGTCCTGAGCGACGCACCGGCGAGCGGTCCCCGCTCGGCCGTGACGCGCGGTCCGGAGGTGGCCGTCAGCCGCCCTCGCGCCAGCGGGTGGTGATGGGGAGGCGGCGGTCGCGGCCGAAGTTCTTCGGGGTGATCTTGGGGCCGGGCGGGTACTGGCGGCGTTTGTACTCGGCGAGGTCGACGAGGCGGATGACGCGGTCCACGAGGGCGGGGTCGTGGCCGGCGGCGACGAGGGCGTCGCGGCCCATGTCGTGCTCGACGTAGTCGGCGAGGAGCGGGTCGAGGACGGAGTAGTCGGGGAGGCTGTCGCTGTCGCGCTGGCCGGGGCGCAGTTCGGCGGACGGCTCCTTGTCGATGATCACCTGCGGGATCGGCTCCTGCGCGAACGGGTGCAGGAACGGCAGGTCCACGCCGGCCTGGGTGTTGCGCCAGCGGGCGAGGTCCCACACGGTGGTCTTGAAGACGTCCTTGATGGGGCCGAAGCCGCCCGCGGAGTCGCCGTAGAGGGTGGAGTAGCCGGTGGCCAGCTCGCTCTTGTTGCCGCCGGTCAGGACGAGGTGGCCGTGCTCGTTGGACAGCCCCATCCAGACGTTCGCGCGGATGCGGGCCTGCAGGTTCTCGGCGGCGAGGCCGTGCAGGTCCAGTTCGGCCTCGAACGCCTCGACCATCCCGGCGATCGGCACGATCCGGGAGCCGATCCCCTGCCGCTTGACGAGGTCCTCGGCGTCGGTGACCGAGCCCTCGGAGGAGTAGCGGCTCGGCAGCAGGACCGCGTGCACGTTCTCCGGGCCGAGGGCGTCGGAGGCGATGGTGGCGACGAGGGCGGAGTCGATGCCGCCGGAGAGCCCGAGGATGACCGAGCGGAAGCCGTTCTTGCGGACGTAGTCGCGGGTGCCGAGGACCAGCGCGGCGTAGATCTCGGCCAGGGCGTCGAGGGGCTCGGCGACGGTCTGCGGTTCGACGGGGTAGGCGGGCAACGGGTCGGCGGACAGCGAGAGCCGGTCGATGGTGATGGTCGTGCCGTCGTGGGCGTCGACCGGGGTGCGGCCGGGCTCGGCGGCGGGGTCGGCGGCCGGCAGCGCGACGTCGGCCACGAGGAGGTGCTCGACGAACTGGGGGGCGCGCGCGAGCAGCGAGCCGTCCGGGCCGACGATGACGGAGTCGCCGTCGAACACGAGCTCGTCCTGGCCGCCGACCATGTTGACGTAGGCGAGCGTGCAGCCCGCCTCGCGGGCGCGCCCGGCGCACAGGTCGAGGCGGACGTCGTCCTTGTCGCGCTCGTAGGGGGAGGCGTTGAGGACGAGCAGGAGCCCGGCGCCGGCCTCGCCGGCGACGCTGACGGGGCCGCCGTCCTGCCAGAGGTCCTCGCAGATGGCGGTGGCGACGTCGACGCCGTGGACGCGGACGACGGGGAGCCGGTCGCCGCGGACGAAGACGCGGTACTCGTCGAACACCCCGTAGTTGGGCAGGTGGTGCTTGGCGGACCGGACGAGGACCTCGCCGCCGTGCAGCCACGCGGCGGCGTTCAGCGGCAGGCCGGACGGCTGCCCGGCGCGGACGAGGCCGACGGGCGGGCGGTCGAGGTGGCCGGTGACGACGGGGAGGTCGCCGAGGCCCTCGTCGGCGAGCCGGACGGCGACGCGTTCCAGGGCGCGGCGGGACGCCTCGACGAAGGAGCCGCGGAGGGCGAGGTCCTCGACCGGGTATCCGGTGAGCATCATCTCCGGGAACGCGACCAGGTGGGCGCCCGCGGCGGCGGCGCGCCCGGCCCATTCCACGATCAGGTCGGCGTTGCCGCCGAGGTCGCCGACGGTCGGGTTCACCTGCGCGAGCGCGATCCTGAGCTGTGCCACGGCTCCAGCCTAGTTCGGCGGCCCTAGTTTCGTCACTATGACGAAAAGGTGGGCTCGATCACCGTGGCGCGCCGCCGCCGGATCGCCGGCGCGAGCGCGAGCTGCCCGGCGGCGGCGGCGAGCGCCAGGCCGGTGCAGCTCAGCCAGAGCAGCGCCGGCCCGCCGGCGCCGAGCAGCTGGGTGCCGCCGAGCGGTGCCAGCAGGAACCCGCCCGACCACGCCATCCCGTACAGGCCGCTGTAGCGGCCGCGCAGGTGCGGCGGCGCGAGGTCGGCGACGACGGCCTGGAGCACGGACGCGGCGGTGATCTCGCCGAGCGTCCAGACCAGGATCGTCGCGGTGAAGCCGGGCAGCGAGGACGCCAGGGCGGTCAGCCCGTAGCCGGCGCCGACCAGCGTGAACCCGGCCGCCATCACCAGGCTGTGATCGCGCCGGCTCAGCCACGCGTTGACCAGCGGCTGGACGATGATGATCAGCACGCCGTTGGCGGCGATGGCGATGCCGTAGTCCTGCGGGCCGAGCCCCGCCTCCTTCATCGCGAGCGGCATCGTGGTCATGCCCTGCATCAGCACGAACGTGTAGCACAGCATGACCGTCGCGTAGCCGACCATCACCCGGTCGCGCAGCACCCGGGCGAACCCGCCGGGCCCGGCGTCCCGGCCGGCGCCGCGCACCCGGGTCTCGGGGACGGCGCGCCACACCAGCAGCCCGAACGCGGCGCAGGTGGCGGCGTCGATCCAGAACAGCAGCTGGAAGCCCTCGCGGGCGAGGGTGCCGCCGAGCACCATCGAGAACGCCCAGCCGAGGTTGATCGCCCAGAACAGCAGCCCGAACGCGCGCGGCCGCTCCGCCGGGGAGATGATGTCGGCGACCATCGCCTGGGCCGCGGGCCGGTACATGTCGAGGAGCAGGCCGAGGACGAGCGCCGCCACGATGATCGTCACGATCCCGTGCGCGTAGCCGAGCGCCAGCATCGCCGCGCCCGTGCCGACGGTCGCGCAGGTCAGCGTGGCGCGCCGGCCGATCCGGTCCGCGAGCGCGCCGCCCGCGAGCTGCCCGGCGAACGAGCCGGCGCCGAGCACGGCCATCACGGCGCCCGCCTGGCCGAGCGACAGGCCCCGCGCCGTGGTCAGGTACAGGCCGAGGAACGGCTCGACCATCGTGCCGAGCCGGTTGAGCAGGGTGCCCGCCCACAGCACCCAGAACGTCCGGGGGAGGCCGCCGACGCGGGGCCGAAGGAACGCCGCGATCCGGCCCGGCGGGGGACCGACAGGAGTGTCGTCCAATGTGGTCACTTGCACGATGCTCCGGGAACGCCGCGGACCGCGGCATTGATTTAGTCTGGGCTAAATGACCGAGGTCGTGCCGTGATCGAGTTCGTGTTCGCGCCGGACGACGCCGCCCGCGTCCGGTTCGCGTTCTCGCCGCTGCTGGAGCTGGTGCGCAGCCTGCGGGTGCTCGCCGACCCGTCCGGTCACGCCCTGCACCTGCCGTGGGTGCACGGCGTCCGGCCCCGGCTGCGCGGGCTCGACATGGCGCCGCTGCTCGCGGCCGTCCCGGCGTGGGGGTACATCCCCGACTTCCTCACGCCGCCGCCGGGCACCCCGCTTCCCGACCTGGACGCCGAGCTGGAGATCGTCCGGAGCACGCCGCCGGAGGTCGTCGCCGCCGAGCTGCTGTGGACCGAGCGCGGCGGCCGGGCCGGGCCCGAGCGCCTGGCGATGGCGGCCGAGCCCGAACGCACCCTGGAGACCCTCGTCGGCCTGCTGGAGCGGTACTGGGCCGCGGCCGTCGAACCGTACTGGCCGCGGCTGCGCGACCTCCTCGAAGGGGACGTCCTGCGCCGCGCCCGCGCCCTCGCGGCCCACGGCACCGCCGGGGTGTTCGGCGACCTGCACGACGACGTCTCGTGGCGTTCGGGGACCCTCAGGGTCGACCGGCGGTGGGAGTTCCGCGGCGAGCTGCTGGGCCGCGGCCTGCTGCTGGTCCCGAGCGCGTTCGTGTGGCCGAACGTGTCGGTGATGGTGCCGCCCTACCAGCCCATGCTCAGCTATCCGCCGAACGGCGTCGGGACGCTGTGGGAGACGGGCCGTGACCAGGGAGCGGGCTCGCACGCGCTCGCCGCGCTGATCGGGCGCCGCCGCGCCGAGCTGCTCACCGCGCTCGCCACGCCCGCGTCCACGACGGAGCTGGCCGCCCGGATGGGCGTGACCGCCGGCGCGGTCAGCCAGCACCTCGGCGTCCTCCGCGCGTGCGGCCTGGTCACCGGCCACCGCCTCGGCCGCCGCGTCCTCTACGCACGCACGCCCTCGGGCGACGCCCTGGCCGCCCCCGCCCACCGCTGAGCGGCGGGTCAGCGGAGTGAGGCGAGGGCGTCGAGGCGGAGCTGGGCGGGTGCGGCGGACTCGTACCGGCCGGACTCGGCGAGCCAGTCCATGTGCGCGCGCGGGGTGTCCAGCAGGACCTTGACGACCTGCGCGGCGGCGGCGCGCTGCGCGACCGTCAGTTCCAGCCGGTCGAGCATCTCGGGCAGCCGCCGGGCCGCCTTCCACGCCTGCTCCAGCCGCCCCGCGATCCGTTCGGTGACCACGGCGGCCGCCTGCTCCGGGGCCAGGTGGTGGGCCGAGGCGAGGACGGCGGGCAGGCCGTGCATGTCGCCCCGGGCCGTCTCCATCTCGTGCGACGCGAGGTCGTTGGACCAGGCGACCACGTCGGCGACGCTCTCGGCGACCGTCAGCCAGCGGGGCGTGCGCAGCAGCCGCGCGGGCAGCTCGACGCCGAGCACCGGCTCGACGAGGTCGTACAGGAACGGCCCGCAGGCCCGGCGGCGCAGCGCGGGGAACTCCGCCGGCGTCGGGACGTGCCCGATGCGCCGGTTGACGGCCTCCTCCGCGCAGCCGTCGCGGTGCGCCTCCAGCCGCAGGATGAAGCGGCGCCGCCAGTCCCGGCTCATGCCCTTGGACGTGGCCTGCCAGAGCTCGACCAGCGCCGACTCCAGCGGACGGGCGCCGGGCCGGGCGTGGCCGCGCCGCATCGCGCGCAGCAGGTCGTCGTACAGGGCGTGCACGGCGCTGCCGCTGTCGGCGAGCGGCGGATGGTCGAGGGTGTCGTCCAGCGCGAGCGCCCAGGTGAGCCAGCGCGCGAACAGGTCGACGGCGGCCAGTTCCGCGTCCGGGAAGACGCGGGCGGCCAGTCGCTCGCAGCGGGCGCGGCCGAGCGGCGAGGTGTCCGGATCTCCGAGCACCAGGCCGCGGCCGCGCGCCCAGGCCTCCACCTGCGCGCCCAGCTGCCAGGACTCCGGGTGCATGGCCGACGGGGCGGCCAGCGCGGCGGCCCGGTCGCTCATCGAGAGAAGAAGAGAGATGTCCACGACACGGCCCACGCTAATGATCAACGTCCGGTGGAACCATGATCGCAACGTCAATTCTCGGGAAACGCCGGACGCGGAGGGTCAGCGTGGGGTATGCCGGGCGCCCCGGCCGGCATGGCATAGTTCGGTGATCGCGAAGAGCTCGACTCAGGAGGAAACGTGTCCAGACGGACCACACGGTGGGCACTGGGCGCGGGCGTCGCCGCCCTTGCGCTGACCGCTTCGGCGTGCGGCGGCAGCGACGGCGCGACCGTGCAGGGCGTCAAGCTCATCAAGAAGGGCGCGCTGACGTCGTGCACCCACCTGCCCTACCCGCCGTTCCAGGTGGAGAAGGACGGCAAGGTGGTCGGCTTCGACGTCGACATGATCGACCTCGTCGCCAAGAAGCTGGGCGTGACCCAGAAGGTCGTCGACACCCCGTTCGAGACGATGAAGACGGGCGCGGCGCTGAACGCCGGCAAGTGCGACATCGTCATGGGCGGCATGACGATCAAGCCGGACCGGGTCAAGTTCATGGACGTCTCCGAGCCGTACTTCGACGCCACGCAGTCGCTGATGGCGAAGAAGGGCAGCGGCATCACGAGCCTGGACGACGTCAAGGCCCGGAAGCTGAAGCTCGGCTCGCAGGCCAGCACCACCGGCGAGGACTTCGTCAAGGGCAAGGGCTTCGACCCGTCGTCCTTCGACAACTCCAACGCCGAGCTGGACGGGCTGCGCACCGGCCAGGTGGACGTGATCGTGCAGGACGACCCGGTCGTCAAGGGCTGGCTGAAGGACCCGGCGAACAGCAAGTACGAGATCGTCGCCAACCTCAACACCGGCGAGCAGTACGGCTTCTGGATCCGCAAGGACTACAACAAGAAGCTGGTCGAGCTGACGAACCAGGCGATCGAGCAGGCCAAGCGGGACGGCACGTACAAGAAGATCTATGAGAAGTGGATCGGTCCCATGCCGGCCGCCGCCGGTAAGCCGTCGTGACCGCGGAGCAGGTGACGCCCGTGGCGGCGCCCGGCGGGATGTCCCGCCGGGCCCGCCGGCGGCTGTCGCTCGGGAGCCAGTACGGGCTGTTCATCGTCATCGTGGTGCTGATCGCGGCGCTCGCGAACTGGTCCCAGCTGCACGCGAACTTCGCCAACTGGAGGGTCGCCAAGGCCCTGTTCCCCGACATCATCACCGTCGGGCTGCGCAACACCGCCGTCTACACCGCGGTCGGGTTCGGCATCGGGCTGGTGCTGGGCCTGGTCATCGCGCTGATGCGGCTGTCGCCGGTGCTGCCGTACCGCTGGTTCGCGACGGCCTACATCGAGATGTTCCGCGGCCTGCCGCTGCTGCTGATCTTCATCTTCGTCGGCGTCGGCGTGCCGCTGGCGTTCCCCGGCACGACCATCCCGGGCGGCGCGGTCGGGCAGGCCGGCCTCGCGCTCGGGCTGGCCGCCGCCGCGTACATGGCCGAGACGATCCGGGCCGGCATCGAGGCCGTCCCGAAGGGGCAGCTGGAGGCGGCGCGCTCGCTCGGCATGTCGCAGGGCCGGGCGATGCGGTCGATCATCCTGCCGCAGGCGTTCCGGATCATCATCCCGCCGCTCACCAACGAGCTGGTGCTGCTGTGCAAGGACTCCTCGCTGGTGCTGTTCCTCGGCATCACGCTGGAGCAGCGCGAGCTCACCAAGTTCGGCCGGGACCTCGCCGGCCAGCAGGGCAACACCACGCCGATCATCGTGGCGGGCATCTGCTATCTGATCATCACGATCCCGCTGAGCCTGCTGGCCAGGCGGCTGGAGGCGCGGCAGCGCAGGGAGCAGCGATGACGATCCCGGACAAGGGCATGGACGCGCCGGGCGGCACCGGCCGGGCCGTCGAGATCAGCGGGCTGCGCAAGTCGTTCGGCGCGAACGAGGTGCTGCGCGGCATCGACTTCCACGTGGAGCGCGGCGAGGTGGTGTGCGTCATCGGCCCCTCCGGGTCGGGCAAGTCGACGCTGCTGCGCTGCGTGAACCTGCTGGAGGAGCCGACCGCGGGCACGGTCAGGGTCGCCGGCGTGGAGGTCACCGACCCGGACGTCGACATCGACGCAGTGCGCCGCCGGATCGGCATGGTGTTCCAGTCGTTCAACCTGTTCCCGCACCTGACCGCGCTCGGCAACGTCACGATCGCGCAGCGGAAGGTGCTCAAGCGGGACAAGGCGGAGGCCGAGCGGATCGCCCGGCGGAACCTGGAGCGGGTCGGGCTCGCCGACAAGGTGGACGCCTACCCGGGCAAGCTGTCCGGCGGGCAGCAGCAGCGCGTGGCGATCGCCCGCGCGCTCGCGATGGGCCCCGAGGTGATGCTGTTCGACGAGCCGACCTCCGCGCTGGACCCCGAGCTCGTCGGCGACGTGCTGGGCGTCATGCGGGGTCTCGCCGAGACCGGGATGACCATGCTCGTCGTCACGCACGAGATGTCGTTCGCCCGCGAGGTCGCCGACCGGGTGGTGTTCATGGACGGCGGCGTGGTCGTCGAGGAGGGCCCGCCGTCCCGGGTGATCGCCGATCCGGAGCACGAGCGGACCCGCGCGTTCCTGTCCCGGGTGCTCGATCCGGCGGCCGCCCGGGTGGAAGGCTCCGTTCCGTCGGATAAGTTCGGTTCTGACGGGGCGAACGCGTAACGTCGCGGTAACAGCGTCCGGGCATACTGCAGGTCGGGCCGGACGAGTCGGCCGGCACCGCGTCACCGAGGGAGAGGGCTTTGGACCGTCAGCAGGAGTTCGTGCTCCGCACGCTGGAGGAGCGCGACATCCGCTTCATCCGGCTGTGGTTCACCGACGTGCTCGGGTTCCTCAAGTCGGTGGCCGTGGCGCCCGCCGAACTGGAGGGCGCCTTCGGCGAGGGAATCGGCTTCGACGGGTCGGCGATCGAGGGCTTCGCCCGCGTGTACGAGGCCGACATGATCGCCAAACCGGACCCGTCCACGTTCCAGGTGCTGCCGTGGCGCTCGGAGTCGCCCGGCGTCGGCCGGATGTTCTGCGACATCCTGATGCCGGACGGCACGCCGAGCTTCGCCGACCCGAGGTACGTGCTCAAGCGGTCGCTGGCACGCGCCGCCGACCTCGGGTTCACCTTCTACACCCACCCCGAGATCGAGTTCTTCCTGCTCAACGACAAGCCGGAGGACGGCCGCGAGCCCGACCCGGCGGACGCGGGCGGCTACTTCGACCACACCCCGCACAGCGCGGCGCACGACTTCCGGCGCAACGCGATCATGATGCTGGAGTCCATGGGCATCTCGGTGGAGTTCAGCCACCACGAGGGCGCCCCGGGCCAGCAGGAGATCGACCTGCGGTACGCCGACGCGCTCACCACCGCCGACAACATCATGACGTTCCGGCTGGTGATGAAGGAGGTCGCGCTCGACCAGGGCGTGCACGCCACGTTCATGCCGAAGCCGTTCACCGAGCACCCCGGCTCCGGCATGCACACCCACATGTCGCTGTTCGAGGGCGATCGCAACGCCTTCTACGAGCCCGGCGCGGAGTTCAAGCTCTCCAAGGTCGGCCGCGCGTTCATCGCGGGCCTGCTGCGGCACTCCGCCGAGATCACCGCGGTCTGCAACCAGTGGGTGAACTCCTACAAGCGGCTGTGGGGCAACGTCGGCTCCGCGGCGGGCGCCGGGGGAGAGGCCCCGTCCTACATCTGCTGGGGCCACAACAACCGGTCGGCGCTCGTCCGCGTCCCGATGTACAAGCCGCAAAAGGGCCACTCGACCCGCATCGAGTTCCGGTCGCTGGACACCGCCGCCAACCCCTACCTGGCGTTCGCGGCGATCCTCGGCGCCGGGCTCAAGGGCATCGAGGAGGGCTACGAGCTGCCGCAGGGCGCCGAGGACGACGTGTGGGCGCTCACCCCGGCCGAGCGGCGCGCGCTCGGCATCGAGCCGCTTCCGCAGAACCTGGACGAGGCCGTCCGCGCGATGGAGCGCAGCGAGCTGATGGCGGACGTCCTGGGCGAGCACGTGTTCGACTTCTTCCTGCGCAACAAGCGCCAGGAATGGGAGGACTACCGGCGGCAGGTGACCGAGTTCGAGCGCAAGAGGCTGCTGGCGGTGCTCTGACCGGAATACGGTTGGAACGTGAGCGAGCCCTGGACCACCGACCGTCGCCGTCCCTCTCTCGCCGGCCGGCTCGCGCGGCTCGGGTTCACCGACGCCGGGCGGGCCGAGCGGCTGCTGCTGGAGGCCGAGCGGGACGCCGGGGCGGGGATCGGTGACGATCTCCTCGACGCCCTCGGCGGCACCGCCGATCCCGATCTCGCGCTGAGCGGGCTGCTGCGCGTGCTCGCGTCGGCGGACGAGCGCGGCGCCGGCGCGGACCTGCGCGCCGCGCTGCGCGCCGAACCGGGCACGCGGGAGCGGGTCGCCGCCGTCCTCGGGGTCAGCGACGCCCTCGGCGACCATCTCGTCCGGCATCCCGAGCACTGGCGGGTCCTTCGCGACGACGGCGTGCCCGGCGAGCCGGAGCGCCCGTCCGCGGGCGCGCTGCGCACGGCCCTGCTGGAGGCGGTGGGCGCCGACCCGGCCGCCGAGGCCCCGGTGGCGTCCGGCGCGGGCCCGGAGACGCTCGTCGCGCTGCGCGCCGCGTACCGGGCGCGGCTGCTGTCGCTGGCGGGCCGCGACCTGATCGGCGTCGCGGACGTCGCCGAGGTCGCCGCCGAGCTGGCCGACCTGGCCGCCGCCGCGCTGGAGGCCGGCCTGGCGATCGCCCGCGCCGAGGTCGGCGGGCACGCCGCCTGCCGCCTCGCGGTGATCGGCATGGGCAAGTGCGGCGGCCGCGAGCTCAACTACGTCAGCGACGTCGACGTGATCTTCGTGGCGGAAGCGCGGGACGCCGGTGAAGGCGGCGAGGGCGAGGACGAGGACGCCGCGCTGCGCACCGCGACCCGGCTCGCCTCGGCGGTGATGCGGGCCTGCTCGGCCTCGACGGAGGAGGGCGCCCTCTGGGACGTGGACGCGGCGCTGCGTCCCGAGGGCAAGGCCGGCCCGCTGGTGCGGACCCTCGCCAGCCACCGCGCCTACTACGAGCGGTGGGCCAAGACCTGGGAGTTCCAGGCGCTGCTGAAGGCCCGTCCCGTCGCCGGGGACGCGGGGCTCGGCGCCCGGTACATGGACGCGATCACCCCGGTCGTCTGGCAGGCCGCCGAGGGCGAGGGCTTCGTCCAGGACGTCCAGGACATGCGGCGCCGCGTCGAGAAGGACCTGGACCGCCGCACCGGCGACTCCGAGCGGCAGCTCAAGCTCGGCCCCGGCGGGCTGCGCGACGTCGAGTTCGCGGTCCAGTTGCTGCAGCTCGTGCACGGCCGCGCCGACGACACCCTGCGCAGCCCGAACACCCTGGACGCCCTCGCCGAGCTGTCCCAGGGCGGGTACGTCGGGCGCGACGACGCGGCGGCGCTGACCTCCGCGTACCGGTTCCTCCGGCGCGTCGAGCACCTGATCCAGCTGCACCACCTGCGCCGCACCCACCTCGTCCCGGACGACGAGGCGGACCTGCGGCGGCTCGGCCGGGCCCTCGGCCTGCGCACCGACCCGGTCGGCGAGTTCACCGCGCTGTGGCGGCGGCACGCCCGCGAGGTCCGCCGCATCCACGAGAAGCTGTTCTACCGGCCGCTGCTGCGCGCCGTCGCGCGGCTCCCAGGGGAGGAGGCCCGGCTCACCCCGGAGGCCGCCCGCACGCGGCTGGAGGCGCTCGGCTACGCCGACCCCGCGGGCGCCCTCCGGCACATCGAGGCGCTCACCTCGGGCGTGTCGCGCCGCGCCGCGATCCAGCGGACGCTGCTGCCGGTGATGCTCGGGTGGTTCGCCGACGCCCCCGACCCGGACGCCGGGCTGCTGGGCTTCCGGCAGGTCAGCGACGCGCTCGGCACCACCCCCTGGTACCTGCGGCTGCTGCGCGACGAGGTGACGGTCGCCGAGCGGATGGCGTGGGTGCTCGGGTCCAGCCGGTACGCCACCGACCTGCTGCTGCGCGCCCCGGAGGCGGTGGCGCTGCTCGGCACCACCGACGGGCTGGCGCCCCGCCCGCTGGAGGCGCTGCGGGCCGAGATGCTCGCCGCGGCCCGCCGGCACGCCGAGGGCGGCGGGCCCGCGGAGGAGGCGGTCGCGGTCGTGCGCGGGCTGCGCCGCCGCGAGCTGTTCCGCGTGTCGGTCGCCGACCTGCTCGGCCTCACCGGCGTGGAGACGGTCGGCGGGGCCCTCACCGACATCGCCGCCGTCACGATCGAGGCCGCGCTGCGGGCCGCCGTCAGCAAGATCGAGATGGAGGCGCGGGAGCCGCTGCCGACCCGGGTGGCGGTGGTCGCGATGGGCCGGTTCGGCGGCCACGAGCTCGGCTACGGCAGCGACGCCGACGTGATGTTCGTGCACGACCCGCGCCCCGGCGCCGACGAGCGGGCCGCCGGCCGCGCCGCGCACGCCGTCGCCGAGGAGCTGCGCCGGCTGCTCGCGCTGCCCGCCCCCGACCCGCCGCTGGAGATCGACCCGAACCTGCGCCCGGAGGGACGGCAGGGACCGCTCGTCCGCACCCTCGCCTCGTACGCCGCGTACTACCGGCGCTGGTCGCAGCCATGGGAGGCGCAGGCGCTGCTGCGCGCCGACCCCGTCATCGGCGACCCGGGGCTGTGCGAGCGGTTCCGCGCGCTGATCGATCCGATCCGCTGGCCGGAGGACGGCGTCGGCGACGACGCGCTGCGGCAGATCAGGAGGCTGAAGGCGCGGATGGAGTCCGAGCGGCTGCCGCGCGGCGTCGACCGCCGGCTGCACATCAAGCTCGGCCCGGGCGGCCTGTCGGACGTGGAGTGGGTCGCGCAGCTGCTGCAGATGCGGCACGCCCACGACGTCCCCGCGCTGCGCACCACCCGGACCCTCGCGGCGCTGGAGGCGGCGGTGGAGGCCGGGCTGCTCGACCGCGGCGACGCGGAGGTGCTGACGGACGCGTGGTGCCTGGCGACCCGGATCCGCGGCTCCCTCATGCTGGTGCGGGGCCGGGCGTCGGACCTGCTGCCCACCGACCACCACCGGGAGCGCACGGCCGTCAGCCGCGTCCTCGGCTACCCGGGGACGGGCGACATGCTGGAGGACTACCGCCGGCACGCCCGCCGCGCCCGCGCCGTGGTGGACCGGGTCTTCTACGGCGCGGACTAACGGTCAGCAGCGCGAGCCGGCGGCGGAGTCGGCGCGGCGGGCCGCGCCGTGCGGGTGCCGGATCCGCTGGACGGCCCGGTCCCGCAGGTCGATGACCGGCTGCGGGCAGCGGGTGTAGGCCAGCCAGGCGACCCCGAGCGATCCGCCGATCAGCGCCATCCCGATCACGGCGTCCAGCACGTAGTGGTTGGCGGTCGACAGGATCACGAACACGGTGGTGGCCGGGTAGATCACCCCGAGGACCTTCGCCCAGCGCTGCGAGACGAACTTGACCAGCACGAACCCGCACCACAGCGCCCAGCCGGCGTGCATCGACGGCATCGCCGCGTACTGGTTGGTGAGGCTGCCGGACGCGTCGCTGGAGTACAGCCCGAACGAGTGCAGGTAGGTCACCGGGTCGACGAACCCGACGGTGTCCAGGAACCGCGGCGGCGCGAGGGGGTAGAGCCAGAAGCCGATCAGGGCGAGCGCGGTCGCCGCCATGATCCCGGTGCGCAGCCAGCGGTACTCCCGCGGCCGGTACCGGTACAGCCAGACGACGACCAGCGCCGTCAGGATGAAGTGCATGGTGGCGTAGAACATGTTGGCGGTGCGGGCCAGCCACGGCGCGTTGATCAGCGTCTTGTTCAGGCCCAGCTCCACGTCCAGGCCCAGCACCTTCTCCACGTGCAGGATCTGGTAGGCGTGCGCGAACGCCGCGCCGGTGCCGTCCTGAACCAGGACCATGCGCGTGAGCGTATAGCCCGTGTAGAAGAGCACGAGCAGGAGCAGCTCGCGCCACACCGGCGGCGCCGTGAGCACCCGGGGCCGCCTCGTCGCGGCGCTGCGTCGCGGCTCACCGCGGCCGGTGCCGGACCGGCCTTGGTGCGCTGCTGGGGGGGCGGAATGAGCCATGTTACCTATCTTTGCCTCGCGGCCCCCATTTGAGATCACCGCCGCGAATGGTCTTCGTCTCAGACCTGAGTAGTACGACCCTGACGCGGCATCCGGACTTTCGGGGGAGGGGCCCCGGGGAAGCCGGGGTCCTGCCTCCGTTCGGAGCCTGTGAACTTGATCAGGAATCAGCATAGGAGGCGATGGGTAGATCACGTTCGGCCCCCCAGGAACGAGCAGGGGGACGAATGACCTTGATCAGGTCCATACCCGGCATTGCGACGGCAGGTACGGCGACGCTGGCCGCTTTCGGACTGCTCTCATGCTCCGGATGGACGGACCGCCCGGGCAGGGCGGCGGCCTTCCGCGCCGCGGCGGCCGTGACGGACCGCACCGTCCCGAAGCCGGAATGGAGGCGCTGCGCCGGCCTGCCCGCCTCCGCGTCCGGCGCGTCGCAGTCCCGGTACCGGTGCGCGACCCTGGAAGTCCCCCTGGACCGCACCGCCCCCTCCTCAGGGACGATCGAGCTCGCGCTGCTGAAGATCCCGGCCACGGGCCCCGGCCACCGGATCGGCTCGCTGCTGCTCAACTTCGGCGGCCCCGGCGGCGACGGCGTCGACGCCCTCGCGCAGGCCGCGCCCCAGTACGCGACCCTCAACGCCCGCTACGACCTGATCGGCTTCGACCCGCGCGGCGTCGGCCGCAGCGCGCCGGTCACCTGCGTGGACGACCGGACCATGGACCAGATCACCGCGGAGGACGACACCCCCGACACCTCCGCCGAGGAGACCGCCTACCTCGCGCGGCGGGCGTCCTACGCCAAGGCGTGCCAGGCCGCGTCGGGGCGGCTGCTGCCCCACGTCGGGACGCTCGACGCCGCCCGCGACCTGGACGCGATCCGCGCCGCGGTCGGCGACCCGAAGCTGAACTACTTCGGGATCTCCTACGGGACGTGGCTCGGCGGCAGCTACGCGCACCAGTTCTCCGGCAACGTCGGGCGCGCCGTGCTGGACGGGGCCGTCGACACGCGGCTGACCAACGCGGAGCTCGGCCTCCAGCAGGCCGCCGGGTTCCAGCACGCCCTGGTCGACTTCGGCGCGGCCTGCGCCCGGCTCGGCCCGAAGGCGTGCCCGCTCGGCGGCGACGGCGAGTCCGTGGCGGCGGCCGCCCGGAAGATCCTCGCCGGCCTCGACCGCAAGCCGCTCAAGACGGCCGGGGGCCGCATGCTCACCCAGAGCCTCGGCGACACCGGCGCCGCCGCGGGCCTCTACAGCAAGCAGGCGTGGCCGTACCTCGCCCAGGGCCTCGTCGACGCCGTCAAGCGCCACGACGGGACGCTCCTGCTGATGCTCGCCGACCTGCAGAACGGCCGCAAGCCCGACGGCGCCTACGACAACCTGACGGCCGCGAACACCGCGATCACCTGCGCGGACGGCACCGACCGCTACACCGTCGCGGACGTCCGCCGGATGATGCCGCGGTTCCGCAAGGCGTCACCGGTGTTCGGGCCGTCGATGGCGTGGGGCCTGCTGCAGTGCACCGGGTGGCCCGTCAAGGGCGACGACGCCGCGCGCGAGGTGTCCGCGCCGACCGCCGCGCCGATCCTGGTCGTCGGCAACACCGGCGACCCCGCCACCCCGTACGCGTGGGCGTCCGCGCTGGTGAGGTCGCTCGGCGGCGGCGCCGCGCTCCTCACCCTCAAGGGGGAGGGGCACGGCGCGTACGACTCCGGCGACGCCTGCGTCCGCCGCGTCGTGGACTCCTACCTGCTGGACGGGCTGCTCCCGGCGAACGGCGCGACGTGTGACTGACCCGCCGCCGCCCGGCCCGGTGTCAGACGATCTGGTCGACCTTCATCGGCTCCTTCAGCGCGTTCCCGACCGTGCAGTACCGCTCGTGGACGCGCTTGGCGACGGCCTTCAGGACGTCCTCCGCCTTGTCGTCGCCCTCGGGCAGCTCGACGTCGTAGGTCACCGTGATGGTGCCGAGCTTGCTGGTCTCGACCTTCTCCGCCTGGACGGTCGCGGCGAGCCGCGCCATCCGGTGCCCGCGCTGCGCCGTCAGCGGCTCCACGGTCACGAGCTCGCAGCCGCCGAGCGCCGCCAGCAGCAGCTCGACCGGCGTGAAGGCCCCCTCGGTGTCCCCGTCCCCGATGGCGACGCGGGCGCCCCGCCCGTTGACGGCCTGGAAACCGTCCTCGGTGCGCTCCACCCTGACCTCGGCCATGTCATACCCTCCGATCGTCGGCGGCCCGAACCGGGCCCGCCTGCCCGAACGCGCCGGACACGGCGCTTCTTCCCGTCCTCACGGCGCCGCGTCGCGCCCTCGCGGCGCGGTGCCGAGCCGCTCCTGCTCCTCCTGGACGATCTGCCGCGCGAGGGCCTGCTCGGACACGTCGACCGCGTCCGGCGTCCGCTCCGCGAGGTCGCTGCGGCGCGCGTACTCGTCGAACAACCGGGCCTTGCCCCGCAGGATCCCCAGCATGCGCTCGTCCACCCCGCGCGGAGTGAGCAGCCGGTGGACCTGGACGGTCCGGGCCTGCCCCATGCGGTGCGCGCGGGCGATCGCCTGCTCCTCCATGGTCGGTTTCACCTGCGGCTCGCAGATGATCACCACCGAGGCGGCCTGCAGGTTCAGCCCGACGCCGCCCGCCTGGATCTGCGCCAGCAGCACCGCGTGCCCCGGCTCGGCCGTGAAGTCGTCCACGAGCTGCTGGCGCCGCGCCGCCGACATCGAGCCGGAGATGGGCCCGCGCGCCGCCGGGCCCACCATGAGCTCCACGGCCGCCAGCACGTCCCGGAAGTAGGAGAACACCACGACCTTCAGCCCGCTGCGGTCCGCCTCGTCGACCAGCTCGACGAGCCGGGCCAGCTTCGCCGACCGCTTCGGGTCGGCGTACGCGGCGCGGCGCATGGCCATGAAGTTGCCGTCCGCGACGGCCCGCCGGTAGGCGGCCTCGTCGGCGGCGCTGAACTCCTCCCACTCCTCGATCTCCTGCACCTCGGGCAGCTCGACCAGCACGTCCCGCTGGTTGCGGCGCAGGTACGCGGGCGCGACCGCCCGCCGGAACGCCCGCGGCCCCACCGCCGCGTCGCTCGGCCTGATCGCCGGGACGAGGTCGGGCCGCAGGTGCCCGACCAGGCTGCGGAACTCCTCGACGCGGTTCTCCATCGGCGTGCCGGTGAGGAACAGCACCCGCTCGACCCGCGCGCACCACGCGGCCACCGCCTTCGCGCGCCGCGTCTCCGGGTTCTTGGCGTAGTGCGCCTCGTCCACCACGAACATCGCGACGGGCACCTCGTCCGGGACGTCCAGCGCGTGGAGCGTGTCGAGGGTCGTCACCGCGATGCCGCCCGTGCCCGCCCACTCCGCGAGCGCCGCCGCCCGGCCGGGCCCGTGCACGGGGCGCGCCGCGAGCCGGCTGCGGTCCTCGATCTCCCGCACCCAGTTGATCACCACGCTGGCCGGGCACGCCACCAGGAAGTGCGTCGCGCCCTCCGCGCGCAGATGCGCGATCGCCGCGATCGCCTGGACCGTCTTGCCCAGCCCCATCTCGTCGCCCAGGAGCACCCGCCGCTGGACGAGCGCGAACCGCGCCCCGAACGACTGGTAGCCGCGCAGCGACACCCGCCGGTGCGTCTCGTCGAGCGGCTGCGCCTTGACCCGCGCGGCCAGGTCGTCCGGCAGGAACCCCTCCGCCGCCGCCCGCTCGGGGCCCACGGCGGCCAGCTCCGCCAGCAGCGTCTGGTAGTCCGACCCGCGCAGCTCGTAGTCGATCCACGCCTCGTCGGCGGACGCGCCCGGACGCAGCAGATCCACCGACGCCTGCGAGATCAGCAGGTGCGCCTCGCGGGCGTGCTCCACCGCGTCCGCCAGCTCCGCGAGCGCGCGGCGGGCGCGCTCCCGGCGCGCCGGGAGCGCGACGACGCGCCGCCACCACGACGCCGCGGGCCGCGCGTCGTGCGCCAGCGGGCTCAGCCGCTCGGCCAGCCCGTCGGCCTCCTTGCGGGCGCGGCGCAGGTCGGGACCCGCGTTCACCAGCCGGTGCAGCGCCACGACCAGCGCGGTCGTCGCGGGATCACGCCGCCCGGCGTCGATCCGGATCCCCGCCGCCCGCTCCGCCGCCTCCGCCAGGCTGCGCGCCGCCGCCTGGATCTGCGCCGCCGTCTGCGGCCCGACGCCCGGGACCAGCTGGAGCCGGTACTGCGTCGCGTCCAGCACGTCCAGGACGGTCGTCAGCCCGGCCTGCTCCAGCGGTGTCAGGCGCAGCCGGCCGTCCGTCACGTCCTTCAGCCGGGCGACCGGGATCTCCGCGAGCTGACCGCGCGCCGCGTCCGCGCGCAGCGGCCCCAGCGCCTCGTGCACCTCGGCGACCGCGCGGCGGTGATCGGCGACCAGGGCATGGGCGGCGTCCAGCAGAGCCAGCCCGCTCCGCAGGACCTCCCTGGGGTCGCCCGCCATCCCGCCCGCCGCTCCCTCCGCCGCGATCTCCCGGCACATGATGCCAGCGCCGCGCCCGTGCTCCACGCCCGCGGCGCCCGATCCGTCCAGAAAGGTCCCCGAGCGTGACCGACGAGTCCGACGACGAGCCGACCCTGCTCATCGCGCTCGCCGGAAGCCTGTGGTTCCCGCTGCTGTTCTTCTTCGGCTTCCTGATCTGCTACATGCTGCCGTTCCACTCGCCGGCGCCCCACGACGTGCGGGTCGCGGTGTCCCCGCCGGCGGTCGCGGCAAGCCTCGGACCCGCGCTCGACCGGAAGGCGCCCGGCGCGTTCGAGGTCATCCCGGTCAGGGACGCGGCGGACGCCCGCAAGAAGATCCTCACCCGCCAGGCCGTCGCCGCCTACAGCGTCGAAGGCCCCGCCCAGGCCACCCTCTACATCGCCAAGGCCGACGGCACCTTCCTCGAACAGGCCGCCACCAGCACCTTCACCGGCGTCGCGAAGCAGGGCGGGCAGGCCATCCGGACCGTCGAACTCGTCCCCACCGCCGAGGGCGACCTCACCGGCACCGGCCTGTTCTACCTCGCCATGGCCTGGAACATCGCGCCCTACATCGCCGTCATGATGCTGATGCGCGCCGTCACCCTCAGCCGCCGCGCCAAGGTGCTCACCCTCGCCGCCATGGGCGCGTTCATGGCGGTGGTCGGGTTCTACGTGGCGCTCGCCATGGACGTCGTCCCGAACGACCCCGTCGCCATCGCCTACGGCTTCCTGATCACGCAGGCGGTCGCCCAGTTCACCTACGGCCTCGTCCCGTTCGTCCGGCAGTTCATCCCGGGTGTCGCGATCACCCTGTTCGTGCTCCTGTCGATCCCGTCCAGCGGCGGCGCCATCCCGTACCAGCTCGTCCCCGGCTTCTTCCGCGCCCTGCATCCCGTCATGCCGCTCGGGAACCTCCTGGACGCCCTGCACGGCGTCTTCTACTTCGACTACGAGGGGCTGCTGCGGCCCACCCTCGTCCTGTGCGGCTGGACCGCCGCCGGACTCGCCCTGGTCGGCGTCGGCGCCTACCTCCAGCACCGCAAGGGCGCGCAGGCCGAAGCCGGCGCCGCCGCCGGAGAGGAGACGGTCGAGGACCCTACCTTCGAGGCCCCCGCCCCGCACGCCGTCAGCCCCGCCCACCACGAGCACTTCGGCGACGTGATCCCCGGCCTCGTCGGCGCCGTCCGCACCACCTCCGGCGAGCCCGTCGCCGACGCCCTGGTCACGGTCCTCGCCACCGGCGGCCGCCAGCTCATGCGCACCCGCACCGACGACGAGGGCCGCTACGCCGCCGCCGGACTCCCGGAGGACTTCGTCGCCGTCCTCCTCCTCGCCCGGGGGCATACGCCCGCCGTGTCCCGCGTCCTGCTCACCGCCGGCCGCACCCACCACCAGGACTTCGTGCTGGACACCCCCGTCCACGGTGCCCACCCCGCCTAACCTGAACCCAACACCCCTCGAAAGGCGGCGGGACCATGGACGAACGAGGCATCGATCCGGCCGACCCCGACCTGACCGTCGGGCAGCGCATCCGCTACTTCCGGGAACGGCGAGGGATGTCCCGAGAGGTGCTCGGCGGCCTCATCGGCAGGAACGGCCGGTGGGTCAAAGCCGTCGAGCGCGGCGAGATCGGCGAGCCCAAGCTCCCCACCCTCCTGAACCTCGCCGAGGCCCTGAAGCTCCGGGACGTCGCGCGCCTCACCGGCGGCGGCCCGATGCCCACGAGGATGTTCCGGGGCCCCGGGCACCCCGCGCTCGGGGCCGTCCGCGACGCGATCAACGCCGTCGCCGTATCGATGACCGGCCCGCCCCCGCCGCTCACCCACCTCCAGGCCAGGCTGGACGCGGCGTGGCGCGCCCGGCACGCCGCACCCGACCACCGCACCGTGCTCGGCGCCCTGCTGCCGGACCTGATCCGGGACGCCAAGCGCGCCGTCCGGACCTATGAGGGAGCGCAGCGGCGCCGTGCCCTGTCGCTGCTCGCGCAGATCTACAACCTCGCCCAGTTCTTCCTCGCCTACCAGCCGTCCGCCGACCTCCTCTGGCGCGTCGTCGAGCGCAGCATCATGGCGGCCGAGGAGTCGGAGGACCCGAAGGCGTTCGGCGGCGCCGTGTGGCTCGCCGCCCAGGCGCACCGGGACGCCTGCGACTTCGACGCGGCCGAGGCGGTCAACCGCGAGGGCCTCGAGTGGCTGCGGCCCCGCATCACCGACGACGACGTCCCCCTGCGGGCCATGTGGGGCGCCCTCCACCACGAGGTCGCCTACACCGCCGCGCGCGCCGGGCAGGCCGGCACCGCGTGGCGCTGGTGGGACGAGGCCGACCGCATCGCCCGGTCGCTTCCACCCGCGCACTACGACCCGATGACCTCGTTCTCACAGGTCATCATGGGTGCTCACGCGGTCACGATCGCCGTCGAGCTCCGCCAGGGCGGCGAGTCGCGCAGGCACGCCGTCCGCGCGTCCCACGCCACCATCCCCTCGCAACCCCGCCGTGGCCGACACCTCGTCGAGGTAGCGCGCGCGTGGCAGTTGACCGGCGACCCGGTGGAGACGCTCGCCGCGCTCGACGACGCCCATGCCACCGCACCCGAGACCGTCCGCTACAACGGCTACGCCCGCCGCATGACCGTCGAGCTCGCCTCAGAAGGCTCGGCCGACGTGCGGCGCGGCGCCCGCAACCTCGCAAACCGCATCGGCCTCCTCGTCTGAGGCGGGGGACAGAAACCCTGTCCGCTCCGCGTTCGTCCCTTGTGCACTCTGCGTTGCATGACGAACACACAACGGCATCGCAAGGTCTGCGAACTCTTCACCTGGGACGTTTTCGCGGACGGTGGGGCGGGCGGGGTCACCGACGACCGCGACGCCGCTCGGCGGCACGTTCGCGAAGGGCTGGCCGAGGCGCCGCCGGGTACGTGGGGGCGCGTGCGCCGCGTGGCGCTCTGCCCGCTCGGCCGCGCGGTCTACGTGGACCTCGGTCCAGTCGCCGAGGCGTGCCGCGACACCGCGTCCGGCACCGTCACCTGGCGCGAGGCATGACCGGCCAGGATGCGGGGCACCTGGACCGGCTGGCCGCGGCCTTGGCACGGGCGGGCTGGATCACGCAGAAGCGCTACAACGGGACACCGCCGCTGCTGAGGGTGTTCCTGTCAGGGGAGGTCGGCGAAAGCATCCGGGTGAAACCGGGCGTGAACGGCGTGCCCTGGTTCGTCTCGTCCACCGGGAATCCCCTCGCTCCATGTCACGACGCTGAGCGCGCGGTCAGCGAGATGGCGACCTGGTGGGCCGCGCTCGTTCGGGGGGCGGCGGACGGGTGGTCCTAGGGTCCCGGGCCTTCCGGCCCGCGGCGGCTCGCCTTCCGGACGGGCGAGGCCTCAGGCCCCGGACGTCAGTGGGTCTTAGGGCCCAGGACGCCTTCCGTACACCCAGCGTTCATCCTCCGTCCCGCCGCGCTCAACGATCGTGATCGCGGGCGTTGGCCCGCCCTCGCCATGCTCCCGGGCCATGAAGATCACCTCGCGGCCCGCGCGCCTCGCGCTGACCACCGGTCTCGCCGCCTCCCTCGTCGCCGTCTCCGGCTCGCTCACCCCGGCCTCGGCCGCCGCCGTCTACTGGACGTTCAAGAGCGGCCAGAGCGGCAAGTGCCTCACCGGCTCCTCGACCGGGAAGGTCTGGGTCGCCCGCTGCACCGGCGGCCACACGCAGCAGTGGGACTGGATCGGCGGCGGCAGGACCTACAACGAGCTGAAGAACCGCGCCACCGGCACCTGCCTCACCACGGACTGGAAGACCTCCAACAACGCCGTCTGGCTGAGCAAGTGCAGCTCGTCCCGTCCCGCGCGCCAGCTGTTCGGCTACGGCGACGGCTACATCGGCGCCTACGACAGCCTCGGCGACATCTGGTTCTACCGCCTCCGCACCTCCCCGTCCGGAAGCGCCGCCGTCTACTCGTCCCACATCACCCACGCCCACGTCGCCGACAAGTACTACAAGTGGACCCACACCACCCGCACCAGCTAGGCGTTCCGGCGTAGCGCGGGCCGGCGGCGCCCGGGCTGCTCGACCTGTGCACCGCCATGCGCAGCGCGGCGGTGCACAGGTCGATGCGTACCCGCCGCTGTGCGCCGTGCCGAAGCGCCGTCAGGCGGGCGGGGACGCGGCGTCGAAGACGAGTTCGGCGAGGCGGCGGGCATGGCGGGCCGGGCCGCCGGTGCCGAGGGCCTGGACGGACGCGTAGGCGCCCTCGAAGGCCAGCGCCAACTGGTCCGCGACGTCGTCGGGGGAGGCGACCCCGGCGGACGCCGCGAGGGCGGCGAAGCGGGCGCGGACCCACCGCTTCGTCCCGGCGGCGGCCTGGTGGGCGGGATGGGCGGCGTCGGGGATCTCGGCGAGCGCCATCAGGAACGGGCAGCCGCGGCAGCGGGCCGGCTGGATCTGCTCGGTCTGCGCGTCGAACAGCGCGAGGATCCGGGCGCGCGCGGGCCGCCCCTCGTCGCCGGCGGCGGCGTCGAACCACTCCTTGTACAGGCCGTCCGCGCGGGTGACGTAGGCGGTGATCAGGTCGTCCTTGGACGCGAACAGCCGGTAGAGGGTCGTGGGCGCGACCCCGGCGGCGGCCGCGATCTTGTCCACGCCGACGCCCTTGATGCCCTGCCAGTAGAACAGGTCGTGGGCGACCTCGAGGAGGTGCTCCCGGGTCTCGGCGGCGCTGCGGCGCATCACCGGACCCCTTGCCGAATCCGACGCATGGCTCTAGCGTACCGGGTTGTTAGGGAACGTTCCCTAACAAAGAGGGGAGTGCGGAGCGATGTTCTTGGTGACGGGCGGGACGGGCAACGTCGGGCGGGAGGTGGCGGCGGCGCTCGCCGCGGCCGGGGAGCCGGTACGGGCGCTGGCGCGGAGCGGGGCCCCGGCGGACGCGCCGGACGGCGTCGAGTACGTCACCGGCGACCTGAACAGGCCGGACACGCTCGCGCCGGCCCTCCAGGGCGTGCGCGGGCTGTTCCTGCTGCCCGGCTATGACGGGACGGCGGAACTGCTGGCCGAGGCGGGACGCGCCGGGGCCGAGCACGTGGTGCTGCTGTCGGGATCCTCGGCGGAGTCCGGCGACACGGCCAACGCGGTCAGCCGCTACATGATCGAGTCGGAGGCGGCGGTCCGCGCGTCCGGGCTCGCCTGGACGATCGTGCGGCCGAGCGGGTTCATGTCCAACACGTTCGAGTGGATCCCGCAGCTCGAGGCCGGTGACGTGGTGCGCGCCCCGTTCGCCGGAGTGCCGATCGCGGTGATCGACCCGGCCGACATCGGCGCCGTCGTCGCGGCCGCGCTGCTGGGGGAGGAGCACCGCGGCCGGGTGCTCCGCGTCACCGGCCCCGAGCCGCTGCGGCCCGCCGACCGGCTGCGGACCCTGGGCGGCGTGCTGGGCCGCGACCTGCGGCTGGACGCCCAGCCGGACGACGAGGCCCGCAAGGAGATGCTCCGGAACATGCCCGAGAAGTACGTGGACGCGTTCTTCGACTTCTACGTCGCCGGTTCGCTGGACGAATCGGTCGTCACCACCACCGTGCGCGACGTGACGGGCCGCCCGCCCCGCACCTTCGAGCAGTGGGCCGCCGCGCACGCCGCGTCCTTCGCGTGACCCGAGGAGACCGATCGACATCACCGTCCGGACGAGCTGGATCGCCGAGACCGGCGGCCGGTTCCTCCAGGAGCGGACCGAAGGCACGCTCGGCGCCCATCCGCGCTTCGACCTCCACTTCACCCCGCCCGGCCAGGGGGAGCGGCTCGCCGACCGCGTCGTCCACACCCGCAGGATCGCCTGACCCCGGGAACGCGGAAGGCCCGCGAGGCGTCCTCGCGGGCCTTCCGGCGACGATCACACGTCGTAGTACAGCTCGAACTCGTGCGGGTGGGGGCGCAGGCGGATCGGGTCGATCTCGAACTCGTTCTTCATCGCGATGTAGGTCTCGATGAGGTCCGGGGTGAAGACGCCGCCCTCCAACAGGTAGTCGTGGTCCGACTCGAGCGCGGCCAGCACCGCCGGCAGCGAGCCGGGGACCTGCGGGATCGAGCGGGCCTCCTCCGGCGGCAGCTCGTAGAGGTCCTTGTCGATCGGCTCCGGCGGCTCGATCTTGTTCTTGATGCCGTCCAGGCCCGCCATCAGCATCGCCGAGAAGGCGAGGTAGGGGTTGCAGGACGGGTCCGGCACGCGGAACTCGATGCGCTTGGCCTTCGGGTTCGAACCGGTGATCGGGACGCGGATGCACGCCGACCGGTTGCGCTGCGAGTACACCAGGTTGACCGGCGCCTCGTAGCCCGGCACGAGCCGGTGGTAGCTGTTGACCGTCGGGTTCGTGAAGGCCAGCAGGGACGGGGCGTGCCGGAGCAGGCCGCCGATGTAGTGCCGCGCCGTGTCCGACAGGCCCGCGTAGCCGACCTCGTCGTAGAACAGCGGCGAGCCGTCCTTCCACAGCGACTGGTGGACGTGCATGCCCGACCCGTTGTCACCGAAGATCGGCTTCGGCATGAACGTCACGGTCTTGCCGGCGCCGCGCGCCACGTTCTTGACGATGTACTTGTACAGCAGCAGGTTGTCGGCGGCCTTCAGCAGCGTGTCGAACCGGACGCCGATCTCCGACTGGCCCGCCGTGCCGACCTCGTGGTGCTGCAGCTCGACCTCGATGCCGGAGGCGAGCAGCTGAGTCGCCATCTCCGAGCGCAGGTCGGTGTAGTGGTCCATCGGCGGGACGGGGAAGTAGCCGCCCTTGTAGCCGGGCTTGGCGCCGAGGTTGCCGCCGGGCTCCTCCCGGCCGGTGTTCCAGGCGCCCTCCACCGAGTCCAGGAAGTAGTAGCCGGCGTTCTGCTTCGTCTCGAAGCGGACGTCGTCGAAGATGTAGAACTCGGCCTCGGGACCGCAGTAGGCGGTGTCGGCGATACCGGTCCCGCGCAGGTAGTCCTGGGCCTTCTTGGCGACGTTGCGGGGGTCGCGGCTGTACGGCTCTCCCGTCAGCGGGTCGTGCACGAAGAAGTTCAGGATCAGCGTCTTGTGCTGCCGGAACGGGTCCAGGACGGCCGTGGCCGGGTCCGGGAGCAGCAGCATGTCCGACTCGTGGATCTCCTGGAACCCGCGGACCGACGAACCGTCGAACATCATGCCGTCTTCGAAGGCGCGCCGCCCGAAGTTGCCGGTCGGGATCGTGACGTGCTGCATCTTGCCCGGCAGGTCCACGAACCGGCAGTCGACGAACTTGACATCCTCGTTCTCGAGATAGCTCAGGACCTCTTCGGCGCTGCTGAACATCCAGCCTCCTTGGTGCGCTTTTGGGCGTCTCGCAGCCTACGGCCGGGCCGTTTCCCGGCCGTGTCCCATATGTTTCGGCTGTGTTAAGCGGGCACCGGCGCCCTGCCCCCACCATGCTTCCCTCCCCGGGGGAGCCGGGTCGGAACCCACCGGGGGAGCGGATAGCGTAGAGGCCATGAGCGGTGGTAAAGAGCAGCAGGCCGCACGGCCGCGATGGACGCAGACGTGGCTCGGCGGGGCGCGCGCGGCGGGCGCCGACCTCGGCCGTCCCGGCGAGCGCCTCGGGCTGCCGGAGAGCGGGAGCGGCGCCGTCGCCTCCTACGGCCGCCGGCTGCTCGCGCTGTTCATCGACTGGGCGCTGTCGACGCTGGTCGCGAGCGGGCTGGCCGCCGCCCTCGACTGGTCGGCGCCGCGGCGCAGCCTGTGGACGCTGGTGATCTTCGGGGTCCAGGCGTGGCTGCTCACCGCGACGATCGGCACCACGATCGGCAAGCGGCTGTGCGGCATCCGGGTCGTGCGGCTGGACGGCCGGCCCGTCGGGTTCCTCATGGGGTTCGCCCGGTCGCTCCTGCTGGTCCTCGTCGTCCCGGCGCTGATCTGGGACCGCGACTACCGCGGCATGCACGACCGCGCGTCCAACACCGCCGTCGTCAACATCTGACCCGGAAACGGGAAAGCGCCCCCGAAGGGGCGCTCATCCGGCGGCGCGATCACCGCATCTTGGGCTTGGGGCCCTTCGGCATCTTCGCGCCCTTCGGCATCGGGCCCTTCGGCATCTGCATGGACCGGGGCAGCGCCTGGAGCCGGTCGTTCAGCTCCCCGACCTGCGCCTTGGTGAGGTTGCGGGGCAGCTTCATCAGGTGCCGCTGCAGCTTGCCGACGGCGATCTGGTCCTCGTCGTCGCCGACCTGCACGTCGTAGATCGGCACCTGCTGCGCGGCGCGGGAGATCCGCCTCTTCTCCGCGCCCAGCAGCTGCCCGACCCGGTTGCGCGGGCCCTCGGAGACGAGGATGACGCCGGGACGGCCCACGACGCGGTGCACCATGTCGAGGTTGCGGTTGCCGCTGACCGCCTCGGTGACCGTCCAGTCACCGCGCATGTTCTTCAGCACCGCGGCGGCCGCGCCGGGCTGCCCGGCGATGACCTTGTACTGCGCGCGCTGCGCCAGCTGACCGAAAACGATCAAGCCGACGGCCGCGCCGGCGAGGACGCCCAGCGGGACGAAGAACCACAGCCGGCCGATCACCAGCCCGATCAGGATGACGACGATCAGGGTGCCGATCGCCGACGCGGCGACGATCGGAAGGGCCTTCGGGTCGGCCTGGCGGAGCACCTGGGCGACCATGCGGATCTGCTTGAGGCGGCCCGGACGCTCCTGGCTCCCGTCCGCGGGCGTTTTCGACATGAACCCAAGGATAGTCGGCCGGGGACCCCGGCCCGACACCGTCCTCGCACGGTACGCCGGATCAGCCCTGCCGCGCCTCGATCGCCTGCTTGTAGAGGCGCCCGGCGCGGTAGCTGGAGCGGACGAGCGGCCCGGACATGACGCCCGCGAAGCCGATCTCCTCGGCCTCGGCGTTCAGCTCGACGAACTCCTCGGGCTTCACCCACCGCTCCACCGGGTGGTGGCGGGGGCTCGGCCGCAGGTACTGGGTGATGGTGATCAGCTCGCAGCCCGCCTCGTGCAGGTCGCGCAGCGCCGCGGAGACCTCCTCGCGGGTCTCGCCCATGCCGAGGATCAGGTTCGACTTGGTGACCAGGCCGTCCTCGCGCGCCCTGGTGATCACCTCGAGGGACCGCTCGTAGCGGAACCCGGGCCGGATCCGCTTGAAGATCCGCGGGACGGTCTCGACGTTGTGCGCCAGGACCTCGGGACGGGACGAGAAGACCTCGGCGAGCTGCTCGGGGACGGCGTTGAAGTCCGGGATCAGCAGCTCGACGCCGCAGCCGGGCACGGCCGCGTGGATCTTCCGGACCGTCTCGGCGTACAGCCAGGCGCCGCCGTCCTCCAGGTCGTCGCGGGCGACGCCGGTGACGGTGGCGTACTTCAGGCCCATCGTGGCGACGGACTCGGCGACGCGGCGGGGCTCGTCCCGGTCGAACGCGGCGGGCTTGCCGGTGTCGATCTGGCAGAAGTCGCAGCGCCGGGTGCACTGGTCGCCGCCGATGAGGAAGGTGGCCTCGCGGTCCTCCCAGCATTCGAAGATGTTGGGGCAGCCCGCCTCCTGGCACACCGTGTGCAGGCCCTCGGACTTCACCAGGCCGATGAGCTCCTTGTACTGCGGGCCCATCTTCAGCCGCGTCTTGATCCACTCGGGCTTGCGCTCGATCGGGGTCTGGCTGTTGCGGGCCTCTATGCGCAGGAGCTTGCGCCCCTCAGGTGTCACCGTCGTCACCTGTTCAGGGTACGTCGCGATCAGCGGACCGGCACATCGCGCGCCTCGGGACGGGGGCTCCGGGGGAAGCCGCCACCACCGGCCCGGCACAGTTAACGCGGCAGTATCGGACGTATCTCGAACGTATGACGTTACCCCGCTCACACCGTCGATTCGCGTGTTTCGCTCCATGACCACCGGCGGTTCTCTCTAGGGTGACTCCCTGTCGTCACGCAACAGCGTTCGCATGGAGGACCGCAGTGGGTCTGGCAATGTCGTACCTCAGGGTGCCGCCGGTGCTGGAGGGTGAGCCGGATCCCACCCGGATCGCCCGGCGCGTGTTCGGCGAACGGGACTGGCGGCGCCGCGTGCCGTTCGCGCCGCTGGACATCGGCGGGACGTGGCAGGCGCTGCACTACCTCGTGACCGGCGACCCGTGGGAGGGGCGCCAGCCGGAGGCGGACGTCGTGTGCGGCGGCCGGCTGCTCACCGAGGACGGCGCCGACGAGCTGGGGATGGACGTGATCTACCTGGCGCCCGACCGGGTGAAGCCGGCCGCCGACCACCTGGCCGCGACGCCGTTCGGCGGCGTCGCGGGCCGCTTCGAGCCGGCGGTGATGGTGCAGGCCGGCGTGCAGGACGCGGGCCGGATGGACGCCGCGGCCCGCGACCGCGTCCTGAAGCCCGCCTACGAGGCGCTGGTCGCGTTCTACCGGGCCGCGGCGGACGAGGGCCACGCCGTCTACAAGGTGATGTTCCCGAACGGCTGACCGAACGGATCAGGCGTCGAGCTGCGCCCTCGTCCGGTGGAAGGTCTCCCGCGCGCCGAGCGCCTCCGCGAGGTGGCGCTCCACCAGCGGGGTCACCTCGGCGACCGGGACGTCCCGGCCGACCTCGAGGCTGAGGTTGGTGGACCCGGCGTCCCGGATGCCGCACGGCACGATCCGGTCGAACCAGCCCATGTCGTTGTCGCAGTTCAGCATGAACCCGTGCATCGCCACGCCGCGCGCCACCCGGATCCCGATCGAGCCGATCTTGCGGTCGGGGGAGCCGGGCACCCACAGCCCGCTGCGGCCCTCGACCGTGGTGGTCTCCAGGCCGAACTCGGCGCAGACCGCCATCATCATCCGCTCCAGCAGCCGCACGTAGGAGACGACGTCGGCCGGATCGGGCAGCCGGACGATCGGGTAGCCGGTGAGCTGCCCCGGGCCGTGCCAGGTGATCTTGCCGCCGCGGTCGACGTCCACGACCGGGGCGCCGGCGTCGCCGAACGGCCGGTCGAGCGCCTCGGTCCGCTTGCCCGCCGTGTACACCGGCCGGTGCTCCATCAGCAGGACGGTGTCGGGGATCAGGTCGTCCACGCGCCGGGCGTGCGTGCGCTTCTGCAGCTCCCAGCCGTCCAGGTAGGGGACGGCCGCGGTGCCGAAGCCCGCGTGGACGATCACCAGCCGGCCGGTCGCCGGCGCTTCTCCGGGGGGCGTCTCGGGTGCGGCCCCCCGCACGTCCAGATCACTCACGCCCGCCAGCCTATGCCGCCCACCGACCGCTTCCTCAGAGGGACGCCAGCCGGCGGGGCTCCAGCCGGGTCTCCTTCGCGGTGCCGGGGCCGTCCGGCTCGACCCGGTAGGCGCCCGCGTCCTGCCGGTACGACACGGCCTGGACGAACTCGGTGCCGACGTAGTGCAGGCCGACCGACTCGTCCGCCGCGTACCCGCCGGGCAGCGTGCCCTCGCCGACGAGCTGCTGCAGCAGCGGGCGGCGCTGCGGGTCGCTGTCGTAGTGCACCCCGCACGAGTACGGCAGGAAGCCCAGCCCGTCGGTGAGCGGCCGCAGCTGCGGGCCGAAGGAGTCGGTGTTGCCGCCGACGTGCCAGCACAGCGCGCCCGCGCTCTGCCCGGACAGCACCACGCCCTCCTGCCACGCCTCCCGCATGATCTCGTCCAGGCCGTGCAGCCGCCACAGCGCCAGCAGGTTCGCGACGCTGCCGCCGGACACGTAGATCAGGTCCTGGGTGAGCAGGTGCGCGCGCATGTCGGCGACGCTCGGCATCGGGAACAGCGACAGGTGGCTGACCTCGGCGTCCAGCTGGGAGAACCCGGCGTAGAAGCGCGCGACGTACTCGGCGCCGTCGCCCACCGCCGTCGTCAGGAAGCACATCCGGGGGCGGTCCTGCCCGGTCAGGTCGAGCGCGTAGCGCATCAGCGGGCTCGGTGCGATGCCCTCCCGGCCGTCCGGGACGAACGTGCCCCCGCCGATGGCGAGGATGTGCGGCTGTCCGTCGGTGCTCATTCGCCCTCCATGTCGGCAAGCTCTCTCAAAGTCACCGTATGGCCACCGAGCGGGAGCGTCCGTGACTTTAGCGAATCTTGGCCTCGGCGCGTCGGCGACGGCCCCCGGTCACAGGACGGCGGCCAGGGCGGAGTCCACGTCGGGGTGCCGGAACCGGAAGCCGGCGTGCTCCAGCCGCCGCGGCAGCACCCGCTGGCTGGCCAGCGGGACCTCGTCGGCGAAGTCGCGCAGCGCGGCCCGCAGCACCGCCTTCGGGACGGGCAGCCGCGCCGGGCGGTGCAGCGCCCGCGCCACCGCCTCGGTGTACGCGGCGTTGGTCACCGGGGCCGGGGCGGTCAGGTTCACCGGCCCCGACACCTCGTGCTCGATCAGGAACCGCAGGGCCGCGACCTCGTCGGGGAGCGAGATCCAGCTCGTCCACTGCGTCCCGTCGCCGAGCCGGCCGCCGAGCCCGAGCCGGAACAGCGGCAGCGTCCGCCCGAGGGCCCCGCCGCCGCGCGCCAGCACCACGCCGGTGCGCGGGTGGACGACCCGGACGCCCGCCTCGCGGGCCGGTGCGGCGGCCGCCTCCCAGTCCCGCACGAGCGCGGCCATGAACCCGGTGCCCACCGGGGACTTCTCGTCGGCCTCCCGGTCGCCGGTGTCGCCGTAGAACCCGATCGCGGACCCGCACACGAGCACCGGCGGGCGGCGGTCCGCCGCGGCGATCGCCTCCGCGAGCGTCCGGGTGCCGTCGAGCCGGCTGTCCCTGATCCGGCGCTTGTACGCCCTGGTCCACGGCCGGTCGCCGACGCCCGCGCCCGCCAGGTGCACGACGGCGTCCGCGCTCTCCAGCGCCGCGGCCTCGACGCACCCGTCCGCGGGGGACCAGCGCGCCTCGTCCGGTGCCGACGGCTCGCGGCGCACCAGCCGCACGACGTCGTGCCCGTCCTCCCGCAGCGCCCGCACCAGCGCCGATCCGATCAGGCCCGACGAGCCCGTCACGGTCACCCTCATGTCCCCAGCCTACGGGGACGGTGCCGGCGAACGTTGAGATTCTCATCCCGGTCCCGTGTTTCCGCCGGGCCGGGGACCGGGTTTCCCCGGGAACGCGCGGGACCCCGCCGCCCGGGCGGGCGGCGGGGTCCGGTGCGGCGTGCGGTGCAGCGGCCGCGGGCGGGTCAGAGGCCGAGGTCGGCCTCGAAGTTGCCCTCCTCCAGGCGGTGCTTGATGGTGCCGAGGAAGCGGGCGGCGTCCGCGCCGTCGATCAGCCGGTGGTCGTAGGTCAGCGCGAGGTAGACCATCGACCGCACCGCGATGACCTCGCCCAGCTCCGGGTCGTCGATGACGGCGGGGCGCTTGACGACGGCGCCGGTGCCGAGCATGCCGACCTGCGGCTGGTTGAGGATCGGGGTGTCGAACAGCGCGCCGCGGCTGCCGGTGTTGGTGAGGGTGAACGTGCCGCCGGACAGCTCGTCCGGGCTCACCTTGTTGGTGCGGGTCCGCTCGGCGAGGTCGGCGATCCGCTGCGCCAGGCCGCCCAGGTTCAGCTGCCCCGCGTTGTGCACGACCGGGACCATCAGGCCCCGCTCGGGCACGTCCACCGCGATGCCGAGGTTCTCCACGTCGTGGTAGGTGACCTCGTTGGTCTCGCTGTCGATGACCGCGTTGACCTTCGGGTGCGCCTTCAGCGCCTCGATCGTGGCGAGCGCGAAGAACGGCAGGAAGGACAGCTTGACGCCCTCGCGGGCCTCGAAGTCGGCCTTGGCCTGCCCGCGCAGCCGCGCGATCTTGGTGATGTCCACCTCGACCACAGTGGTCAGCTGCGCCGACACCTGCAGCGACTCCACCATGCGGCGGGCGATCGTCTGCCGGATGCGGGACATCTTCTCGGTGCGGCCGCGCAGCGCGAGCTGCTCGGCCGGGGCGCCCTCGGGCGCGGGGGCCGCGTGCCGGCCGGCCGGGCGGGCCGGGGCGGCGGCGGGCGCGGCGGCCGGGGCCTGCTGCGCCTGCTGCCGGGCGGCCTCCGCGGCCTGCTGCGCGGCGCGCGCGGCCTCCAGGACGTCCTGCTTGCGGATGCGGCCGCCGACGCCGGTGCCCTTCACCGCGGACAGGTCCACGTCGTGCTCGGCGGCGAGCTTGCGCACCAGCGGCGTCACGTACGGGCCCTCGCCGGCGGGAGCGGCTTCCTGCGCCGGCTGGGGGGCCTGCTGCGGGGCCTGCTGCGACGACGGGGCCGGAGCGGGGGCGGCGGGCTGCTGCGGCGCGGGCGCCGGTGCGGGCGGCGCGGCGGGCTGCTGCTGCGCGGGCGGCGGCCACGCGGCGGGCGGCGGCGCCTGCTGCTGCGGAGCCTCCTGCTGCGGCTCCGGCTGCGCCGGCGCCTGCTGCTCCTGCGCGGGGGCCTCCTGCGCGGCGGGCGCCTGGGCGGGGGCGCCGGACGGGGCGTCGCCCTCGTCCCCGATGACGGCCAGTTCGGCGCCGACCTCGACGGTCTCGTCCTCGGCGACGGTGATGCTGGTCAGGATGCCCGAGGCGGGCGAGGGGATCTCGGTGTCGACCTTGTCGGTCGACACTTCGAGAAGCGGCTCGTCGGTCTCGACGCGCTCACCCTCCTTCTTCAGCCAGCGGGTGACGGTGCCCTCGGTGACGCTCTCGCCGAGCTGGGGCATAGTGACGGAGACCGGCATGGCTCTCAGCGACTCCTTAGAGAAATACTGTGCGCGGTTGTTCAGCCGTGCACGTGCAACGGCTTGCCGGCGAGCGCGAGATGCGCCTCGCCGATCGCCTCGGACTGGGTCGGGTGGGGGTGGATCAGCTGGGCGACCTCGCTCGGGAGGGCCTCCCAGTTGTAGATGAGCTGGCCCTCGGCGATCAGCTCGCCGACGCGCGCGCCGACCATGTGCAGGCCGAGGACCGGCCCGTCCACGGCCGCGATCACCTTGACCTCGCCCTGCGTGCCCAGGATCTTGCTCTTGGGGTTGCCGGCCAGGTCGTAGGTGACCTCGTTGATCTCGTACCCGCGCTCGCGGGCCACCGCGGAGGTGATGCCCACCGAGGCGACCTCGGGATCGGAGTAGGTGATGCGCGGCACGCCGTCGTAGTCGATCGGCGCGGGGGCGAGCCCGCCGAGCCGCTCGGCGACGAGGATGCCCTCGGCGAAGCCGACGTGGGCCAGCTGCGGCGTGGCGACCAGGTCGCCGACGGCCGAGATGGTGGGGACGCTGGTGCGGCAGTACTCGTCGACCTTGACGTAGCCGCGCTCCAGCTCGACGCCGACCTCCGCGAGGCCGATGCCGTCGGAGACCGGCCCGCGGCCCACCGCCACGAGCAGCAGCTCCGCGTCGACGACCTTGCCGCCCTCCAGCGTGACGGAGATGCCGCCCTGGGTGATCTTGGCGCTCTCGTACCGGGTGCCGACCTCGAACTTGATGCCGCGCTTGCGGAACGCCCGCTCGAGCCGCTTGGAGCTGGACTCCTCCTCCAGCGGCAGCAGGTGGGGGAGGGCCTCGACGATGGTGACGTCGGCGCCGAACGAGCGCCACACGCTGGCGAACTCCACGCCGATGACGCCGCCGCCGAGGATGACCACCGAGCCGGGCACGTGCTGGAGCCGCAGCGCGTGGTCGCTGGAGATGACGCGCTCGCCGTCGATCTCCAGGCCGGGCAGCGACTTCGGCGCCGACCCGGTGCCGAGCACGATGTGCTGGCCCTCCAGCGCGCGGGTCTCGCCGGAGGGCGTGCGGACCTCGACGGTCGTCGGGCCGGTCAGCCGGCCCTCGCCGTGCACGACCTCGATGCCGCGCGACTTGATCAGCCCGGTGAGGCCCTTGACCGTCGTGGAGACGACCTTGTCCTTGTAGGCGTTCACGCCGGCGACGTCGATGCCCTCGAACACCGCGTTGACGCCGAACTTCGCCGCCTCGCGGGTCTGGTCCGCCACCTCGGCCGCGTGCAGCAGCGCCTTGGTGGGGATGCAGCCCCGGTTGAGGCACGTCCCGCCGAGCGACTCGTCCCGCTCGACGAGCGCGACCGACCTGCCGAGTTCGGCGGCGCGCAGCGCGCACGCGTAGCCACCGCTGCCGGCACCCAGGACCACGATGTCGTAGGGGCCGTTATTCGCCACTGGACGCTCCCTTTCCCGGAGACGGCGCCGCGCGGGCCGCGGCGCCCTCGGGCGGGACGGCCTGGCAACGGCCCCCACCGCCACGAGAAATCTATTGTGTCCTGCTCCGGGCGCCGCCGGGCGGCCCCCGGGGAATCCCCTCCGGCCGCTACAGGATCCCGGCCGCGAGGTCCTCGGCGATCTGCACGAGCGTGCGGGTCGCCGCCCCGGTGCCGCCCTTCGGGGTGTAGCCGTAGGGCTCGCCCTGCTGGAACGAGGGACCGGCGATGTCGAGGTGCGCCCACTTCACGCCGTCCGGCACGAACTCCTTCAGGAAGACGCCGGCGACCAGCATCCCGCCCCAGCGGTCGCCGCTGATGTTCGCCAGGTCGGCCACCGCCGAGTCGAGCCCCTTGCGCAGCTCGGCCGGCAGCGGCATGCCCCAGGAGGCCTCCCCGGCGCGCTCGGCCGCCGCCACCACCTTCTCACGGACGTCGTCGTCGTTGGCCATGACCCCGGCGGTGCGGCTGCCGAGCGCGACCAGCTGCGCGCCGGTCAGCGTCGCCACGTCCACGATCAGGTCCGGGGAGTCCTCGCCGGAGCGGACCAGCGCGTCGGCGAGCACGAGGCGGCCCTCGGCGTCGGTGTTGAGGACCTCGACGGTCTTGCCGCCGTAGATGCGCAGCACGTCGGACGGGCGCTGGGCGCTGCCGCTCGGCATGTTCTCGGCGATGGCCAGGTAGCCGACGACGTTGACCCGCGGGGCCAGCTCGGCGATGGCGGCCATCGCGCCGAGGACGGCGCCGGCGCCGCCCATGTCGGACTTCATCCAGTCCATGGAGCCGGACGGCTTCAGGGAGAGGCCGCCGGAGTCGAACGTGATGCCCTTGCCGACCAGCGCGAGCGTCTTGGACGCCTCGGGGTGGGAGTAGGCGAGCCGGACGAGGCGCGGCGGGTTCACCGAGCCCTGCCCGACGCCGGTGAGGCCGCCGTAGCCGCCGTCGACGAGCGCCTTCTCGTCGAGGACCTCGATGCCGAGGCCGCTCTCGCGGGCGACCCGCTCGGCCTCGTTGGCGAGGTCCTCGGGGGTGAGGTCGGACGGCGGGGTGTTCACCAGGTCGCGGACCAGGTTGACGGCGTCGGCCAGCACGCGGGCGCGCTCCACGGCCACGTCGGTGGCGGCGGGGGCGGCGAGGCGGATCTCGGCGACGGGGCTCTTGTGGCCGTCGCCGGTCCGGTAGGAGTCGAAGGAGTAGGCGCCGAGCAGCGCGCCGAGCGCGACCGACTCGGCCTCGGCGGCGGACGGGGCGGGCAGCGCGACCGCGACCTTCCCGGACCCGGCCAGCGCGCGGACGGCGGCGCCGGCGGCGCGGCGCAGGTCCTCGGCGGAGGGGTCCTCGCCGAGCCCGGCGGCGACGATCACCGGGGCGGTGACGGCGCCGAGCGTGGGCAGCTTGGTGATCTCGCCGGGCTTGCCGGTGGCGCCGAGGGCGCCGAGCGCCGCGGCGAGCCTCCCGTCCATGGCGCGGTCGAGGTCCTCGGCGCCGGCGGCGGGCGCGGCCCCCGCGTCCGCCGGGACGGCTCCGATCACGATGGCGTCGACGTCGAGGCCGGCCAGGTCTGCGCTGTCAAGTCCGATGCTCGTCACGTAGTCCGATGTTAGTCCTCCCGGTGACCGGTTTCGCCCTTTTGGATCAAGCATTGCCGGGCCCGGAACCTTGCCGCTGCCTGCCGCGATCGCCGTGCGGGCGCGGACGCGGGCGCGGGGCGCCGGAAGATCACCCGGCGCCCGGGCGGGGCCGGGCGCCGGACCGGCCGGCCCGCGGAGGCGGCTCGGGGACGGCTCGGGGGCGGCTCGGAGAGGGTGCGGAGGGGGCGTGGAGGCGGCGCGGCAGGTGGCGGGACGCCGGAAGCGGGGCGCGTTCGCGCAGGTCACGCGGGCGCCGCGGATTTTCGGGGTGGCGCAACGGCCTCGCTATTCACCTATTCCCACCGTTTTAGTAGGTTTATGGCCGTGACCAGGAGAGACGACACCCGCTCGGCGACCGCGCCGGCCCCGGGGACGGCGACGGCGCCGGCCCCGCCGGCCGCCGCCGAACCGCGCCGGCCGCGCGCCGACCGGGCCCGCCGGGTCGCGGACGTCCTGCGCCGCCAGGTGCTCTACGGCGACCTGCGCAGCGGCGCGCTGCCCGCCGAGGCCGAGCTCGTCCGCGAGTTCGGCGCGTCCCGCAACACCGTCCGGGAGGCCCTGGCGCTCCTGCGCGCCGAGGGCCTCATCGAGCGCTGCCCCGGCGTCGGCACGCACGCGGTCGCCGAGAAGTACCCGCACGGGCTGGAGCGGCTCCTCGGCCTCGCCGAGACGCTGCGCGAGCACGGCGAGGTCGCCAACGAGGTCCGGACGACCGGCCTGCTCACCCCGTCCCGCGAGGTGTCCTCCCGGCTGCGGCTGCCGGCCGGGGAGCAGGTCGTCTACATCGAGCGGATCCGGCGGCTGGACGGGCTGCCGCTCTCCCTCGACCTCACCTACGTCCCGCGCGACCTCGGCGAGCCGCTGCTGGCCGAGGACCTGGTCCGCAACGACATCTTCGTCCTGCTCGAACGCATCGCCGGCCGGCCGCTCGGCCGGGCCGAGGTGACGCTGGAGGCGGTCAACGCCGACCCGCACTCCGCCGCCACCCTGGACGCCCCGCGCGGTGCCGCCCTGCTGATGCTCGAACGCCTCACCCACCTGTCGGACGGGCGCCCCGTGGACCTGGAGTTCATCCGATTCCGCGGCGACCGCATCACGATGAGCGGCTCCATGAGCCGCGCCTGAGCCCTTCCGTCCGTCCGGCCGAAGCCGCGCAGCGCCGCGCGGCGGGTCCCGCATGCCCGCACACCACCACTGGAGAACCCATGTCCCTCGTGGAGAACCGCGCCGACGTCCCCGTGACGGTGGACGAGGCGCTCTGCATCGACGGCTGCACGCTGTGCATCGACGTCTGCCCGCTGGACGCCCTCGCGGTCCACCCGGAGACCGGCAAGGCGTACATGCACGTGGACGAGTGCTGGTACTGCGGGCCGTGCGCCGACCGCTGCCCGACCGGGGCCGTGACCATCGACATGCCGTACCTGCTGCGCTGAGGACCCGACCGATGAACGCGATGCCATCGATGAACGCGATGAAGACGACACTGGCCGCGGGCGCCGCCCTCCTCCCCTTCCTGGCCGGCTGCACCGTGGCCGGGAACGCCGCCGGCGGCGGGGGCTCGGGGCGGATCGTCGTGGGGTACCAGTCCAAGACCATCAACACCGTCACCGCCGGGACGCTGCTGCGCTCGCTCGGCTACTTCGAGAAGCGGCTGAAGGCGCTCGGGAAGCAGGACGGCACGGAGTACTCGGTGGTGTGGCGCGACTACGACACCGGCGCGCCCATCACCGCGCAGATGCTCGCCGGGAAGATCGACATCGGCTCGATGGGCGACTACCCGCTGCTGATCAACGGGTCGCGGGCGCAGGCCCAGGGCGGCGACGCGAAGACCTCCTGGGTGTCGGTGACCGGCTACAACATGCGCGGCTCCCTGAACGGCGTGGTCGTCGCCCCGGGCTCCAAGGCGAAGACGCTGCGCGACCTCAAGGGGCGGACGGTCTCGACGAGCGTCGGCTCAGCGGGGCACGGCACCTTCGTCCAGGCGGCCCGCGAGTACGGGCTGGATCCCGCCAAGGACGTCAAGGTCGAGAACCAGCAGCCCACGGTGGGCGCGTCGGCGTTGCAGGCGGGCAGCGCGGCGGCGTTCGCGCAGTTCGTCGCCTGGCCCGGCCTGCTGGTGGACAAGGGGCAGGCGCGGCTGCTGTACGACGGCGGCCGGCTCGGCGTGCCCACGTTCCACGGCGTGGTGGTGCGCGACCAGTTCGCCGAGAAGGACGGCAAGGTGCTGGACGCGTTCCTGCGCGCGCAGATCGACGCGACCGACTACCTGCACGCGCACCCGCTGGCGGCGGCCGAGTCGGTGGCGTCCACCACCGGGCTGCCCGCCGAGACCGTGTACCTCTACAACGGCGCGGGCGGCGTCGCCACGTTCGACCCGACCATCAAGCAGGGGCTGAAGGACGCCTTCGTGCACGACGTCCCGTTCCTGAAGTCCATCGGGGTCATCCAGACCCCCTTGGAGGTCGGGCCCTTCATCAACGACTCCTACATCAGGAAGGCGTACGGCGCGTCCTACGACCACGACGCCGCGTCCACCGCCAACCCCGCCGCCATCACCGGGACCGACGAGGTGTGCAAGACCAGGGTGGACGACCCGAAGACCGCCGGCGAGGTGTGGGTGCAGGGCGAAGAGAGCACGCGCCCGGTGGCCGACCCGGTCTGCCTGCTGAAGAACGTGCGCGCGCTCCAGGGCCAGGGCAAGCGGCTCAGGGCCGTCTACATCCCGGACGCCACGACCGGCACCCGCTGGTTCGCCGACAAGGACGTCTGGGTCGAGGACCCGGCCGCCAAGGCGGGGGAGAGGTTCAAGCCGTTCGCCACGGAGGAGGGCGCGCGGGAGTACGTCGCCGCGCACTCCGGCGCCGAGGTCGTCACCTATGACGAGGCGGTGAAGAGCGCGTGAGCGGCCTCCTGCGCTGGCCCGTCCGCGCCGCGTCCCTCCTGGCGGCGCTCGCGGTGTGGCAGATGCTGACCGCGGCGGACGTCAGGCTGTGGGTCCGGTTCGACCGGTTCCCCGGCCCGGCCGACGTGCTGCGGGAGTTCGGCCGGCAGGCCGAGCACGCCCAGTACTGGCAGGACGTCGCGCAGAGCCTCGTCCGCATCCTCACCGGGTTCGCGCTCGCCGCCGTCCTCGGCGTCGCCGCGGGCGTCGCCACCGCCCGGTCCCGGTGGGCGGGCGACCTGCTGCAGCCGCTGTTCGAGGTGGCCCGGCCGATCCCGGCGATCGCGCTGGTGCCGGTCGCGATCCTGCTGTTCCCCGCGAACGAGCAGGGCATCGTGTTCATCACCTTCGCCGCCGCGTTCTTCCCCGTCCTGGTCGGCACCCGGCACGCGGTGAAGGCCCTCCCGCTCGTGTGGGAGGACGCCGTCCGCACGCTGGGCGGCAGCCGCGTCCGGGTCCTGTCCGGGGTCGTGCTGCCGGGGATCCTGCCCGGCGTGTTCGGCGGGCTGTCCATCGGGATGGGCGTCGCGTGGATCTGCGTGATCTCCGCCGAGATGATCTCCGGCGACTTCGGGGTCGGCTACCGGACCTGGCAGGCGTACACGATCGTCGACTACCCCGGCGTGCTCGTCGGGATGGCCACCATCGGGCTGCTCGGCTACCTCACCTCCGCCGCCGTGGAGCTGGCGGGCCGCCGGCTGACCCGCTGGCTGCCGAGGGAGGGGCGCTCATGACGGGCGGAGCGGACCGGAGGGCCCGGGGACCCGCCTCCCCGCGCGGCGCCGGGAGCGCGATCGAGCTGCGGGCCGAGGGCGTGACGCTCGCCTACGGCGGCCGGCCCGTCGTCACCGGGCTCGACCTGACCGCCGAGGCGGGCGAGGTCCTCGCCGTGCTCGGCCCGTCCGGCTGCGGGAAGTCGACGCTGCTGCGCGCGTTCGCCGGGCTGCTGCCCGCCGCGTCCGGGCGCGTCCTCGCCGGCGGGGAGCCCGTCACCGGGCCGTCCGCCGACCGGGCGCTGATGTTCCAGGACGACGCGCTGCTGCCGTGGCGGACCGCGCGCCGCAACGTCGAGCTGGCGCTGTCGCTGCGCGGCGTGCGGCGGGCGGAGCGGCGCGCGGCGGCGGACCGCTGGCTGGCCCGGGTCGGCCTCGGGGACGCCGCCGGGCGGCTGCCGCGCGAGCTGTCCGGCGGGATGCGCCAGCGCGTCCAGCTCGCCCGGACGCTCGCCGCCGGGCCCCGCGCGATCCTCATGGACGAGCCGTTCGGCGCGCTCGACGCGCAGACCCGCGCGAGCATGCAGCGGCTGCTCCTCGACGTGATCGCCGACGCGCCCGCGACCGTCGTGTTCGTCACCCACGACGTCGACGAGGCGCTGCTGATCGGCCACCGGATCGCCGTCCTCGGCGCGGGCGGCGTCACCGCGCGGTTCCCAGCGCGCGCGCCCCGCGAGGAGGTCCTCGCGGCGCTGGGCGCGCGTGCCGAGGCGCGGGAGACCGATGCGCGGGACACCGGTGCGCGGGACACCGATGCGCGGGAGACCGAGATGAAGGAGATCGTGTGATGGAGATCCCCGCCGCGACCGAGCGGCGCGAGCTGGCCGCCGACGTGCTGGTGATCGGCGGCGGCACCGCCGGGACGATGGCCGCGATCACCGCGGCCGAGCACGGCGCGTCCGTGCTGCTGCTGGAGAAGGCGCACGTCCGGCACTCCGGGGCGCTCGCCATGGGCATGGACGGCGTGAACAACGCGGTCATCCCGGGCAAGGCCACGCCGGAGGACTACGTCGCCGAGATCACCCGCGCCAACGACGGCATCGTGGACCAGCGGACCGTCCACCAGACCGCCACGCGCGGGTTCGCCATGGTGAAGCGGCTCGAGAGGTACGGCGTGAAGTTCGAGAAGGACGAGCACGGCGAGTACGCGGTGCGCCGCGTCCACCGCTCCGGCTCCTACGTGCTGCCGATGCCCGAGGGCAAGGACGTCAAGAAGGTGCTCTACCGGGTGCTGCGGCAGCGCTCCATCCGGGAGAAGGTGCGGATCGAGAACCGCGTGATGCCGGTGCGCGTCCTGACGTCGGGCGGGCGCGCCGTCGGGGCGGTGGGGTTCGACACCCGCAGCGGCGAGTTCGTCACCGTGGCGGCCGGGGCGGTGATCCTGGCGACCGGGGCGTGCGGCCGGCTCGGCCTGCCCGCGTCCGGCTACCTGTACGGGACGTACGAGAACCCGACCAACGCGGGCGACGGCTACGCGATGGCCTACCACGCGGGCGCCGAGCTGAGCGGCATCGAGTGCTTCCAGATCAACCCGCTCATCAAGGACTACAACGGGCCCGCCTGCGCCTACGTCGCCAACCCGTTCGGCGGGTACCAGGTCAACGCCGAGGGCACCCGGTTCGTCGACTGCGACTACTGGTCCGGGCAGATGATGTCCGAGGTCAAACGGGAGATCGACTCCGCGCGCGGGCCGATCTACCTCAAGCTCACGCACCTGCCGGACGAGACGCTGACCGCGCTCGAGGGCATCCTGCACAGCACCGAGCGGCCGACGCGCGGCACGTTCCACGCGGGCCGCGGCCACGACTACCGCACGCACGACGTGGAGATGCACATCTCCGAGATCGGGCTGTGCGGCGGGCACTCGGCGTCCGGCGTCTGGGTGGACGAGAACGCCCGCACCACCGTCCCCGGCCTGTACGCGGCGGGCGACCTGGCCTGCGTGCCGCACAACTACATGATCGGCGCGTTCGTGTTCGGCGACCTCGCGGGCGCGCACGCGTCCGCCCACCTGCCCGCCGGCCGGGGCGGGCCGGCCGAGCTGCCCGAGGACCAGATCCGGGCCGCGCACGAGCTGATCTACCGCCCGCTGCGCAACCCCGGCGGCCCGCCGCAGCCGCAGGTCGAGTACAAGCTGCGCCGGTTCGTCAACGACTACGTCGCGCCGCCGAAGACGCGGACCAGGCTCGACATCGCCGTCGAGACGTTCGCGCGGATGGAGACCGAGATCGCCGGGATGGGCGCGCGGACCCCGCACGAGCTGATGCGCTGCGCCGAGGTCACCTTCATCCGCGACTGCGCCGAGATGGCCGCCCGGTCGTCCCTCACCCGCACCGAGAGCCGCTGGGGCCTCTACCACGACCGCGCCGACCTGCCCGAACGCGACGACGCCGAGTGGATGTTCCACCTCAACCTGCGGCGCCGCGACGACGGCGCGATGGAGTTCGTCAAGCGGCCGGTCGCCCCGTACCTCGTGCCCGTCGAGGAGTTCACCGTCCCCGAGGGCGCCGAGCCGCAGGTCCTCGGGGCGGGGTCCGCCGCACGGGTCGCGGCCGCGGCCCGCCCGGCCGAGGGGCCCCGTCGCACGGCCGCGGTCGGACGGTCCCCGCGGCTCCTGGAGCTGCAGCGGCTCGCCGAGACCGAACCGGACGTCGGCGCGGTCGCCGCCTACCTGTCCGACCCCGACCCGAAGGTGCGGCGCGCCGCCGTCGCCACCCTCACCGAGGTCGCCCCGGACGACGTCGCCGGGGCGCTCGCCACCGCGCTCGGCGACGCGCACGGCTCCGTCCGGCACGCCGCCGCGACGGCGCTGCGCGAGCTCGTCGAGGTGCTGCCGGCGACGGGGGAGGTCCGGGACGCGCTGAGCGGAGCCCTGGGCGTCCCGGACGCGCAGGTGCGGGCCGCGGTCCTGGACGTCCTGCGCGCGCTGCGCCTCGGCGGCGCGGACGTGTTCGCCGCCGCGCTCGGCGACCCCGACCACCGCGTCCGGCTGCAGGCCGTCCGCGGGCTGGTCGCGCACGACGCGGCGGACGGGGTGGCGCGCGCGGCCGGCGACGCGTCCCGCGAGGTGCGGATCGCCGTCGCGCACGGGCTCGGCACGATCGGCGCCCCGGCGTCCGCCGCCGTCCTCGGCCGCCTCGCCGGCGACGCCGACGACCTCGTCCGCGCCGCCGCCTTCGAGGCCCTCGCGGGCGTCGGCTGCCCGCCTCCGCTGGACGCGGCCGCGGCGGCGGCGCTGCACGACCCGGCGTGGCAGGTCCGCGCCGGCGCCGCGCGGGGCCTCGCGGGCGCCGACCCGGGCACCGCGTCCGTCCCGCTGATCAAGGCCCTGGACGACCCGCACCTCGACGTCCGCAAGGCCGCCGTGATCGCGCTGTCCGCCCAGCCGCGCACCGCCGAGACCACCGAGGCGCTGAGCGCCGCGCGGTCCGACCCGGACGCCGACGTCCGCGCCCACGCCCGCCGGGCCCTCATCTCCTGACCCGCCGGGGCGCCCCCTGACCCGTCAGGGGAGCGCGGCCAGGGCCAGCAGGGCGGCGGTCGCGGCGATCTCCACCAGCGCGCCGAAGACGTCGCCGGTGACGCCGCCGAGCCGCCGGACGGCGTGCCGGAGCATCAGCAGCGCGGCCGCCAGGCCGACCACCACCGCCGCGAGCCCGTGCAGGGCGCCGCCGAGGCCGCCGGACGCCGCTCCGGCGGCCCCGGCGGCGGCCAGGACCGCGACGGTCGCGACGAGCGCGCCGCGCGCCGGGACCGTCCCCGCGACCAGCGCGCCCAGCCCGCCCGGGCGGGCCGCCGGAACCCCCTCCCGGCACGCCCACGGCAGCGCCAGCCGGCCCGTCACGCCGGCGATCAGCGTGGCGACGGCGGCGTGCGGCGCCGACGCCAGCGCCGCGACCTGGGCCAGCACGACGAGCAGCAGCGTCACGACGCCGAACGGGCCGATGTCCGACCGCTTCATGATCGCGAGCGCGTCCCCGGCGGGCCGCCCGCTGCCCAGGCCGTCCGCGAGGTCGGCGAGGCCGTCCAGGTGCAGCGCCCGGGTGAGCACCGCCGCCGCGCCCACCGCGAGCGCGGCGGCGAGCAGCCCGGACAGGTCCAGCGCGTCGCCCAGCAGCAGCACCAGCGCGGCGGCGCCGCCGGTGAGCAGCCCGACGAGCGGCGCCGCCAGCATCGCGGCCCGGCCCGTGTCCCGGTTCACCTCGGGCGTCCGCAGCGGAACGATCGTGAGCAGCGTCACCGCCAGCCGCGCCCCGGCCCAGGCGCCCCTCACGGCAGCTCCAGGACGCGGCCCGCCACCACCAGCGCCGCCTCCTCCGACTCGGCGGCGAGCCGCTGGTTCACCAGCCCGAGCATGTCGCGGAACGCCCGCCCGGACGGGGTCGCGGGCACCAGCGACAGCCCGACCTCGTCGGACACCGCGACCACCCGGGCCGCGGTGCCGCGCCACGCCTCGACCACCGCGTCCAGGGCCGGCAGCACCCGCCGCGGGTCGTCCCACGCGCCCGCCTCGTCCATCGCCGCCGCCAGCCACGTCCCGATCCCGTCCACCAGGACGGCCCCGGACGCCGACGCCAGCACGCCCGCCAGGTCGGTCGTCTCCGCCGTCCGCCACCAGGCCGGACGGCGCCGCCGGTGCGCCTCGACCCGCGCGCCCCACTCCGGATCGTCGTCGCGGACCGGGCCGGTCGCCACGTAGAGGACGTCGGGGGAGCCCGCGAGCCGCAGCTCGGCCTCCGCCGACTTGCCCGACCGCGACCCGCCGAGCAGCAGCGTCCGGAACGGGCCGTCCTGCGGCCGCGCCCAGAACGCCGTCCGCCGCGCCAGCTCCGCCGGCGACGGCATCCGGTGGTCCACGTGGACGGCCATGACGCGCGTATCGGCCGTCACCGCGCCGATGCGGCGCAGGTGGCCGAGATGCTCGGGCGAGCCCGCCAGGTCGAGCAGGACGGCGTCGTAGCGCGCGTCCGGCACGGGCTCCGGCCGCGCGCCCGGCCCGGACGCCATCAGGACCCGCCCTCCGCCGGGGGCCCGCACGTCGAGCCCGCCGGGGACCCGCGTGCGGGGGAGGTCCTCGGCCGGGACGCCGTCGAGGAGCACGGTGGCCGGCTCATGCCGCACCCCGGCGGCCCGGAGCCGCCCGCAGGACGCGCAGCGGCAGCCGTCACCAGGCCAGCCGCCCGGCGCGGCGATACCGCGGAGTTCGATGTCCATAACGGTCCGAAACTCTACGGGCCCACCTGGATACGCTCACCTGGAAGGATCACGACCTCCCGGCAGAAGGAGACCCCCGGTGGGCAACCCCCCGACCCCGCCCTGGCCGGACCAGGGGCCGCAGCCGCCCTACGGCCCCCCTCCCGTGCCGCCGAACGGCCCCGCGCCCGTGCCCCCGGGCGCCCCGCCGGCGCCGCCGATCACCGTGCCCCCGCCCGGCGGGCGGCCCTGGCAGCCCGGCCCGCCGCCCCCGCCGCGCCGCGGCCCGGGCCTGCTGATCGCCCTGATCGGCGGCGGTCTCGTGCTCGTTCTCGTCGCGGTCGCCGCCGTCGTCCTGCTCACCCGAGGCGGCGGCAAGGACGGCGGGGACCGCGCCGACGGCGGCTCGGACGGGACGGGCTACCAGACCGGGCGGATCGCCGGCGGCGCGGAGGCGCTCCCGAACCCCGACGGCAGCCTCACCATGGCCAGGCCGGGCGTCACGTCCCCGGTCGTCGACATCTACGAGGACTTCTCCTGCCCGCCCTGCGGCAACTTCGACCGCACCAACGACCCGATGCTCAAGCAGGTCGCCGTGGCGGGCGAGGCGAAGGTCGTCTTCCACCCGATGGTCATCTTCGGCGCGGGCACCGAACCGCAGCACGGCAACTCGACGCGCGCCGCGTCCGCGCTGCGGTGCGTCCGCGAGGGCGCGCGCTGGCTGTCCTACCAGGACGCCCTCTACGCGCACCAGCCGTCCGAGAGCAGCGAGGGGTACGCGACCTCCGACCTGCTCGCCTGGGCCGCGCCCCTCGGGCTCACCGGCGACGACTTCAGGAACTGCGTCACCGGGCAGCGGTACGCCTCCGACGTCGGCCGGGTCAGCCAGTCCTACATCTCGTCCGGCGTCCAGGGGACCCCGTCCGTGCGGGTGAACGGCAGGCTGCTCGCCTCGTCCGACACCCAGACGCCGGACGCCCTGCGGCGCGCCATCGAGGCCGCGTCCTGACCGGAACGGCTAGTCTCACCCGCGACGAGGGAGGTCGAGCGCGATGGCGTGGAGCTGGCGTTTGGAGAAGGCCGACGGCCGGACGGTCGGCACGTCCGAGGAGACCTTCACCACCCAGTCGGACGCGGAGAGCTGGCTGGGCGAGAACTGGCGGAGCCTGCGCGCCGGCGAGGTCGACAAGGTGACGCTGCTGGACGGCGAGACCGTCGTCTACGAGATGAGCCTGCAAGACCCGGAGTGACGTGGGACGGCCCGCCGGGGCGGAAGGGCCCGCACCGAGCGGAAGGGGCCGCGGGACGGGCGTCCCGCGGCCCCTTCCGCCGTCCGGCGCGCCTCAGCTCACGGGCGGGTGCGCGGGCTGACGGTCTTGGACGCGTCGCGGATCACCGCGTCGCCGAGCACGTCGTCGATGCGCTTCAGCACGTCGGCGTCCAGCTTCACCCCGGCCGCCTTCACGTTGTCCGCGACCTGTTCCGGACGCGACGCGCCGACGATCGCCGCCGACACGTTCGGGTTCTGCAGCGTCCACGCGATCGCCAGCTGCGCCATCGACAGCCCGAGGTCGTCGGCGATCGGCTTCAGGTTCTGCACGCGGGTCAGCAGGTCGTCGTTCAGGTAGCGCTTGATCATGTCGGCGCCGCCCTTGTCGTCGGTGGCGCGCGACCCCTCCGGCAGCGCCTGCCCCGGCTTGTACTTGCCGGTCAGCACGCCCTGCGCGATCGGCGACCAGACGATCTGGCCGATCCCCTCGCGCTCGGACAGCGGGACGACCTCCTCCTCGATGACCCGCCACAGCATCGAGTACTGCGGCTGGCTCGACACGATCCGGTCGAACCCCATCTCGTCGGCGATCTTCAGGGCGCGCTCGATCTCCTCCGCGCGCCACTCCGACACGCCGACGTACAGCACCTTGCCCTGCCGGACGAGGTCGTCGAACGCGCGGAGGGTCTCCTCCAGCGGCGTCTCGTAGTCGAACCGGTGGGCCTGGTAGAGGTCCACGTAGTCGGTGCCGAGGCGGCGCAGCGAGCCGTTGATCGACTCCATGATGTGCTTGCGGGACAGGCCCCGGTCGTTCACGCCGGGCCCGGTGGGCCAGTAGACCTTCGTGAAGATCTCCAGCCCCTCGCGGCGCTGCCCCTTCAGGGCGCGTCCGAGGACCTCCTCGGCGCGCGTCCCGGCGTAGACGTCCGCGGTGTCGAAGGTGGTGATCCCCTCGTCGAGGGCCGCGCGCACGCACGCGCGCGCCGCGTCCTCCTCGACCTGGGAGCCGTGGGTGAGCCAGTTGCCGTACGCGATCTCGCTGATCTTCAGACCGCTCCGGCCCAGGTATCGGAACTCCATGCCCACGACCCTAGCCCCGCGGAGATCACCGCCGGTCCCGGCGGGTGCGCCGCCGGCGGAACGTTCCCGGCGCGGAGAGGCGCCGGGGGCGTCGCGTCAGACCTTGTCCTTCTCGCCGATCTTCACCTGCGGGCCGGGCATCCGCAGCCGGCGGATCTGCATCGCGCGCATCGCCGCGTAGAGCCCGACGCCCTTGGTGTCCTCGTCCGGGTGCCGCTCGGCGGCGAGCTTCTTGACGCCCCGGCTCAGCATCAGGCCCTCGCCGAACACCACGATCAGCAGCAGCGGCGGCGCGAACAGCACCAGCAGCTTGGCCGCCGGGATCGGCAGCAGGCTCAGCAGCACGATCGCGAACATCCCGTACATGAGGTACGAGCCGACGGTGCGGCGCGCGTCCACGTAGTTGCGGGCGAGCCGCCGGACCGGCCCCTTGTCCCGTTTGAGGAGGTACTTCTCGTCCCCGCGGGCCATGCCGGCGCGGGCGCGCTCGCGCTCGGTCGCCTGCCGCTCCCGCACCTTCTTGTACGCCTCCTTGCGCGTGGAGGGCGCGGTGATCGGCTGGCGGCGGCGCTTCTCGGCCTCGCTCCGCTTCGGCGTGGGCCGCCCCTTGCCTCCCGGCTTCGGCGTTACTACCTGAGGAGGATTCGGCGGGGCTTCCGGGGTACGACGCTTGAACACGGGGTCAGCCTACCGGCTGCGAACATCGTGGCTGCCTCGCGCGTTAACGCGTAGGGTGATAAGAACCCCAGCAGTGGTCATTGAGCCCAGTATGCGACTGAGGCACAGCACGAAGGGACCGGCGCCGCGCGATGAGCGTGATGAAAAGAATGTCGATGATCTTCAAGGCCAAGGCCAACAAGGCCCTGGACCGGGCTGAGGATCCTCGCGAGACGCTCGACTACTCCTACCAGCGCCAGCTGGAGATGCTGCAGAAGGTCCGTCGGGGGGTCGCCGACGTCGCCACCTCGCGCAAGCGTCTCGAGCTGCAGATCAACCAGCTCGAGCAGCAGCAGAACAAGCTGACGGACCAGGGCAAGAAGGCGCTGCAGGTGGGCCGCGAGGACCTCGCCCGCGAGGCGCTGACCCGCCGGTCCGGGCTGGACTCCCAGCTGAACGACCTGCGCGCGCAGTACCAGCAGCTGCAGGGCGAGGAGGAGAAGCTCACGCTCGCCTCCCAGCGGCTGCAGGCCAAGGTCGACTCCTTCCGCACCCGCAAGGAGACGATCAAGGCGACGTACACCGCCGCCGAGGCGCAGACCAAGATCAACGAGGCCTTCTCCGGCATCTCCGAGGAGATGGGCGACGTCGGCCTGGCGATCCAGCGCGCCGAGGAGAAGACCGAGAACATGAAGGCGCGCGCCGGCGCCATCGACGAGCTGCTCGCCTCCGGCGCGCTCGAGGACTTCTCCGGCCCCCGCGACGACATCCAGGCGGAGCTCGACCGGATGGGCTCCGGCCCCGGCGTCGACCTCGAGCTGGAGCGCCTGAAGGCCGAACTCGGCCAGGGCCCGGCGCCCAAGGAGCTGAACCAGGGCTCGCCCACGGCGCAGCCCCAGCAGCAGCACGACACCCCGCAGCAGGCCCCGTGGCCGCAGCAGCCCGGGGGTGCGCAGTGATCGTCCGCCTCATGGGCGAGGGGCAGCTGGACGTCGCCGACGGCGACCTGGCCGAGCTCAACACCCTCGACGGCGAGCTCGAGTCGGCCATCGAGGCCGGCGACGAGACGGCGTTCCGCACCGCGCTGCACGCCCTGCTGGAGAGCGTGCGCAAGGTCGGCAAGCCGCTGCCGGCCGACAGCCTGGCGCCGTCCGAGCTCATCCTGCCGCCGGCGGACGCGGCGATCGACGAGGTGCGCGCCATGCTCGGCGACGAGGGGCTGATCCCGGACTAGATCCCTGGCCGCCCGGCGGGGCGGCCAGGGGCCGGTCGTCCTCCAGGACGATTCGCGCGGGACTCCGGCGGTGCCTGGCACAAAAACCGGGGCTCGCGCGTTCTCACAAGTGAATCGGGGAAAGAAAACTGGGGGTTGCCGGATGGCCTCGACGCGTTACGCCTCCGACCGGGGGCTGACGTCACGCATGCTCGTGACCATGTTCCTGCTGGGACTGGTCTACGTCGTCTTCGTGACGGCCTTCTTCGTGATCGCTCCGAAGTTCGGGGTGGTCGCTCTCGTCATCGCGCTCGCGTTCTTGTTCGCGCAGTACTTCTTCTCCGACAAGCTGACGATGTTCGCCATGCACGGCCGGGAGGTCTCGCCGGAGGAGGCGCCCGAGCTGCACGGCGTGATCGACCGCATCTGCGCCATGTCGGACGCGCCGAAGCCGCGCGTCGCCGTCGCCGACACCGACGTGCCGAACGCGTTCGCGACCGGCCGCAACCAGAAGAAGGCCGTGGTCTGCGTGACCACCGGGCTGCTGCGCAGGCTCGACCCGGTCGAGCTGGAGGGCGTGCTCGCCCACGAGATGGCGCACGTCGCGCACAAGGACGTCGCGGTCATGACGATCGCCTCGTTCCTCGGCATCTGCGCCGGCCTCATCACCCGCTTCGGCCTGGAGTGGGGCCTGTGGGGCGGCTTCAACCGCCGCGACAACGACCAGAACACCGGCCTGATCCTGCTCGCCGTGGTCGCGGTGAGCGCCGTGGCCTACGCGGTCAGCTTCCTGCTCACCCGGGCGCTGTCGCGCTACCGGGAGCTGTCGGCCGACCGGGCCGCCGCGCTGCTGACCGGCCGCCCGTCCGCGCTGGCGAGCGCGCTGACCAAGGTGTCCGGGGAGATCGCCCGGATCCCGACCAACGACCTGCGCTCGGCGCAGGCGTTCAACGCCTTCTTCTTCGCCCCGGCGTTCGGCAAGGGCTTCACGATCTCGCACCTGTTCTCGACGCACCCGTCGCTCGACAAGCGGCTCGCGCAGCTGTCGAAGATCTCCGACCAGCTCAGCAGGGGAGTCTGACCCGTGGGTTTCCTGGACACGCTGCTCGGCCGGTCCAAGCCGGTCAAGCCGGACCTCGACCAGCTCTTCGGGCTGTCCACGGCGGCGATCACACTGGAGGCCGCGACCGGGTTCAAGCCGACCGGGCTCGGCTCGGTCTGCTTCCGGGCGGCCGAGGGCGGCGCGTTCGCGCGGCTCCAGGCCGACGTCCAGGAGTTGCTCGACGCCGACGAGGGGCCGAAGGTCGAGATCAGCACCGACTCCTACGGGTACACGTGGCTGCTGGCGACGCACCCGCCGGAGGAGCTGCCCGACCTGGTCACCGACCTGCACGCGGTGAACTCCACGCTGGAGTCGGGCGGGTTCGGCCCGCACCTGCTGTGCTCGCTCGCCGGCTTCCGCGGCCCGGAGGGGCAGCGGCTCGCGCTGGTCTACCTGTACAAGCGCGGCACCTTCTACCCGTTCGCGCCGCTGCCCGGCGACAAGCGGGACAACGCCCTGGAGCTGCAGGTGCGCGGCGCGGTCGGCGCCGACCTGCCGTTCGAGGCGGACCTCGGCCGCTGGTTCCCGGTGTGGGGCGCCCCCGGCCTGTGACGGGCCGCCCCCGCGCACTCCGGTCCGGGACGCTCTGATCTGTGGGCTGATGCGGGGTATGTCTGTGATCGAACGTCCACGGTCGGCTCATGCGGGAGGCGTAATGACCGGACGTCCCTGGGACCACGCCCGCCACTGCGACGCGCTGGAGGCGGAGGCCGCCGCGTTCGCCGAGATCGCCGCGGGCGCCGACCTCGAGGAGCCCGTGCCGTCCTGCCCCGGCTGGTCCGTCGCCGAGCTGGTCCGCCATCTCGGCGCCATGCACCGGTGGGCGGGCGGCACCGTCCGGGTGGGTGCCCCGCGCCGGCTCAGCCTGCGCGAGCTGGGCGTCTCGTTCCCGGTGGTGCCGGGCGACCACCTGCCCTGGTACACCGAGGGCGCCGGACGGCTCCTGGAGATCCTGCGGGCGGCCGACCCGGACGCCCCCGTGTGGGCGTGGGGCGTCGACCAGCACGTCCGCTTCTGGTCCCGGCGGATGCTGTTCGAGACCGCCGTGCACCGCGCCGACCTGGAGATCGCCTGCGGCCGGACGCCCGCCGTCGCCCCCGACACGGCCGCCGACGGGATGGACGAGCTGCTGGAGAACCTGGAGCGGGCCGCCGCGTTCGCGCCGAAGGTGGAGAACCTGCGCGGCGACGGCGAGGTGCTGGCGTTCGAGGCCGCCGACCTCGGCTCCCGCTGGCTGTTCCGCCTCCTGCCGGACCGCTTCGAGTGGAGCCGCCACGACGCCCCGGACGGACCCGGCGAGCCCGGCGCCGCCGACGCGACCGTCCGCGGCGCTGCCTCGGACGTCTTCCTGTTCCTGTGGGGCCGCCGCAAGCTCGGCGACTCCGCCCTGGAGTTCTCCGGCAACGACGACCTGCTCGTCCACTGGGTCGAAAACTCTGCGATCTGACCGGGGCAAGGCCGCGGCCATCGCGCGAGCGCGCTATCTGACCGGCGGGGCGACGCCGGAGGCGAGCCCCGCCGGGAAGCTCGCGAAGCGAGGTCGCGCTCGCCCAAGCCTGGTCAGGGGGCGAGCCGCCAGGCGAGCCCCCTGGGCCAGGTTTGTCAAGGCAGAGCGAGCATCTGGTCGAGTGCGGCTCTGGCGTTGCGGGCGGTGTCCTCGTCGACCGTGATCACGTTCTCCACCTCGCCGCGCACCAGCGACTCCAGCGACCACACCAGGTGCGGCAGGTCGATGCGGTTCATCGTGGAGCAGTAGCAGACGGTCTTGTCGAGGAACATGACGTTCTTGTCCGGGTGGGCGTTCGCGAGGCGCCGGACGAGGTTCAGTTCGGTGCCGACCGCCCAGGACGTGCCGGGGTCGGCGGCCTCGATCGCCTTGATGATGTACTCGGTGGAGCCGATCTGGTCGGCGGCCGTGACGACCTCGTGCCGGCACTCGGGGTGGACGAGCACGTTGACGCCGGGCACGCGCGCCCGGACCTCGTCCACCGACTCCTTGGTGAACCGGCCGTGCACCGAGCAGTGGCCGCGCCACAGGATCATCCTGGCGTCGCGCAGCTGCTCGTGGGTGAGGCCGCCCTCGCGGCGGTGCGGGCTGTAGACGACGCAGTCGTCCAGCGAGAAGCCCATCTCCAGGACGGCGGTGTTGCGGCCGAGGTGCTGGTCGGGCAGGAACAGCACCTTCTTGCCCTTGGAGTACGCCCAGTCGAGGGCGCGCTTGGCGTTGGACGAGGTGCACACCACGCCGCCGTGCCGGCCGACGAAGCCCTTGATGTCGGCCGAGGAGTTCATGTACGTGACCGGGACGACGTCGTCGGCGACGCCCGCGTCCTCCAGGACGTCCCAGCACTCCTCGACCTGGTCGAAGGTCGCCATGTCGGCCATGGAGCAGCCGGCGCCGAGGTCGGGCAGGATCACCTTCTGGTGCGGCGCGGTGAGGATGTCGGCGGACTCGGCCATGAAGTGCACGCCGCAGAACACGATGTAGGGCGCCTCCGGGCGCGCGGCGGCCTTCTGCGCGAGCTTGAACGAGTCGCCGGTGACGTCGGCGAACTGGATGACCTCGTCGCGCTGGTAGTGGTGGCCGAGGACGAACACCGAGTCGCCGAGGGCCGCCTTGGCGGCGCGGGCCCGCTCGACCAGCGCGGGGTCGGACGCCGGGGGCAGCTCGCCCGGGCAGTCCACGCCGCGCTCGCTGGCCGGGTCGGAGCCCTCGCCCAGGAGCAGCAGCGGAAGGTCGCGCACTGGGGTGGTCACGGGAGTCTCCCTCCTGCGACGGGACTTATCGTCGCTCTGACGACTAATGATGGCACACCATCGCCGCGGGGGAGGTGTGACGTAGGCCGCACCGCCCTGCGGCGTTAAACACGGGCGATACGCGGAATGGGCTTGTGGCGAGGTACGTTGTCCTACGGGAAGAGGCGTAAGTCGTCCTCGAGGACAAGCGACAGTCCGCCGCATCGCGGCGCAGCGAGACCCGGGAGCTGAACACATGACGGTTTCAGGCGAGACCACGCAGGAGACCACGCAGCAGGGCGTCATCCTCACCGACGCCGCCGCCGAGAAGGCCAGGGGCCTGCTCGAGCAGGAGGGCCGCGACGACCTTGCGCTGCGTGTCGCCGTGCAGCCGGGCGGCTGCTCCGGCCTGATCTACCAGCTCTTCTTCGACGAGCGGGAGATGGACGGCGACCAGATCCAGGACTTCGGCGGGCTGAACGTGCGCGTCGACCGGATGAGCGCGCCCTACCTGACCGGCGCCACCATCGACTTCGTCGACACGATCGAGAAGCAGGGCTTCACGATCGACAACCCGAACGCGTCGGGCTCCTGCGCCTGCGGCGACTCCTTCAACTGACGGAGCACCGCCGGCCCGCGGGCCGGCGGAGGGGCGGCCGGACGAGACGTCCGGGCCGCCCCTTTCGCATGCCCGCCCCGCACCGCCGGGATGCGCACCCGCCGCGTCGTGTGGTCCGATGGGAAGTAGTCTTTCCGGGTTGAAACAGCCGGTGACAAGCCGGACGACCACGACGAGGAGAGCGACGCGTGCGCATCGCCGTGACTGGCTCCATTGCGACCGACCATCTGATGACCTTCCCCGGAAGGTTCTCCGACCAGCTCCTGCCCGACCAGCTCGACCGGGTCTCGCTGTCCTTCCTGGTGGACGAGCTGGAGATCCGCCGCGGCGGCGTCGCCGCGAACATCTGCTTCGGGATGGGGAGCCTCGGCAAGGAGTCCATCCTCGTCGGCTCCGTCGGCGACGACTTCGCCGACTACCGCTCCTGGCTGGACCGGCACGGCGTCGACACCGCCTCCGTGCACGTGTCCGAGCTGCACCACACCGCCCGGTTCCTGTGCACCACCGACCAGGACCAGAACCAGATCGCCTCCTTCTACACCGGCGCGATGAGCGAGGCCCGCTCCATCGAGCTCGGCCCGGTCGCCGATCGCGTCGGCGGCCTCGACCTCGTGCTGATCAGCGCGAACGACCCGGAGGCCATGCTCCGGCACACCGACGAGTGCCGCTCGCGCGGCATCCCGTTCGCCGCCGACCCGTCCCAGCAGCTCGCCCGGATGGACGGCGCGGACGTCCGCCGCCTCCTGGACGGCGCCGCGTACCTGTTCAGCAACGAGTACGAGAAGGCGCTGTTCGAGGAGAAGACCGGCTGGTCGGGCGAGGAGGTGCTGTCCCGGGTCGGGATCCGCGTCACCACCCTCGGCGCCAAGGGCGTCGTCATCGACCGGCAGGGGGAGGAGGGCCTGCACGTGCCCTGCGTCCCCGTCCAGAACGTCGTGGACCCGACCGGCGTCGGCGACGCGTTCCGCTCCGGCTTCCTGTCGGCGACGGCCTGGGGCCTGCCGCTGGAGCGCGCCGCGCAGGTCGGCAGCACCGTCGCGGCCCACGCTCTGGAGGCCGCCGGCCCGCAGGAGTACACGCTGTCGCGGCGGGCGTTCCTCGACCGGCTCTCCGCCGCCTACGGCGCCGGTGCGGCCGCCGACGTCGAGCCGCACCTCACCTGCCCCAACGCGTGAGCGGCGCGTCGCAGGGGACCGCGCCCGCGCGGCCCCCGGCGACGGCGTGGCGTCAGTACGTCCGGCGGATGTGGAAGCCCCAGCCGCCCTGCGGGAGCGTCTCCTCGCGGACGAAGTCCTGCGACTTCATCCGGCACCAGGCGGGAACGTCGGTGCGCGCGGCGGCGTCGTCGGCGAGGACCGCGATGACCTCGCCGACCGGGACCTCGCGGATCCGCTCCGCCAGCATGATGATCGGGATCGGGCACTTGCGGCCGAGCGCGTCGATGACCAGGGCCGGGGGAGGCCAGGCGGGTTCGGCGGGGGGCGGTGCCGCCGTCCCGTTGGAGACTCCGCTCCTGGCGCGGCCTCGGAACCTCATGGGCGCGACCGCCTCCCTTTCCTGATGCTTCGGGCTCGATGTGGTGTTCTGCCGCCGGTGCCGGTCACGGGTCCAGCGCGTTCAGCGCCGTCCGGCGCAGCCGGGCCACGGTGCCGGGGAGGACGGTGAGGAACCGGTCGACGTCGGCGGAAGCCACGCCACGCGGCAGCGATACCCGCACGTTCCCATGGGTAATCACTCCCATCGCCTCGAGCACATGACTCGGACGCAGCGTATCCGCCGTGCACGAGCTACCGGACGAAACGGCGAAACCCGCGCGGTCGAGTTCGGTCAGCAGCGCCTCGCCCTCCACGTACAGGCAGGAGAACGTGACGATGTGCGGCAGCCGGCGGACCGGGTCGCCGACGACCTCGACGTCCGGCACGGCCGCCGGGACCTCCGTGCGGATCCGGTCCACGAGCGCGGCGAGCCGCGGGCCCTCCTCCTCCGCCTCCGCGCGGAACGCCTCCAGCGCGGCGGCGGCCGCCACGGCGGCCGGGACGTTCTCGAACCCCGGGACGCGGCGCGCCCCGCGCTCGTCGGCGGGCAGCGGGGAGCGCCACCGGGTGCCCTTGCGGATCGCGAGGACCCCGACACCCGCGGGCCCGCCCCACTTGTGGGCGCTGCCGGCCAGGAGCGACCAGCCGCCGGGCACGTCCACCCGGCCGAGCGACTGCGCGGCGTCCACCAGCAGCGGCACGCCCGCCGCGCGGCACGCCTCGGCCGCCTCCGCGACGGGCTGGAGCGTCCCGACCTCGTGGTTGGCCGACTGCAGGCACGCCAGCGCGGTGTCCGGGCGCAGCGCCGCGGCGAACGCGGCCGGGTCGACGCGCCCGGACCGGTCGACGCCGACGACCGTGACCTCGCCGCCGTCCGCCTCGTGCAGCTCGGCGGCGTGCAGCACGCTGGAGTGCTCGACCGCGCTCACCACCAGGTGGCGCCCGGCCCGCCGGCGCGCCTGGAGCCCCCCGAGGACCGCCAGGTGCACCGCCTGGGTGCCCGACGACGTGAACGACACCTCGTCCGGCCGTGCGCCCAGGACGCCCGCGACGCGCGCGCGGGCCCGGTCCAGCAGCATGCGGGTGCCCCGGGCCCGCCCGTACAACCTGGCGGGATCGGCCCAGCCCGCGTCCAGCGCCTCCAGCAGCGCCGCTCGCGCCGCGGGATGCGGCGGCTCGGTCGAGGCGGCGTCGAAGTACCCGTCCGGCGCACTGGAGTCAGCCACGCCAGAACACTAACCGGGCACCCGATCGGGGGTTCGCGCGACCCTAGCGCTAGTGTGTCCACCACACGTGTAACAACTGATCTCACCGCCCGGGTCGACCGGGCTTTCATCCGTGGGGAAGGCATTCCGTGAGTCCGACCCGCTCTGGGGAGCGGCGTACGCCTGTGCGCAGTCGCCGCGCATTGAAAAGCGCCGGCGCGCTAGGGCTGCTGGCGCTGTCCGCAACCGCGTGCAGCGGCCAGGCATCCCGTCTGGGCATGCCCGAGCCGATCGGCCCGCAGGCCGAGCGCATGCTGAAGCTCTGGCAGGGGTCCTGGATCGCGGCGTTCGCCGTCGGGGCCGTCGTCTGGGGCCTGATCATCTGGGCGGTGCTGTTCCACCGCAAGCGCTCCGACGACCTGCCTCCGCAGGTCCGCTACAACATGCCGATCGAGATCCTCTACACGGCGGTCCCGTTCGTCATCATCGCGGTCCTGTTCTACTTCACGGCACGCGACGAGAACTACGTCGAGAAGACCACCAAGAACCCTCCCGTGGTCGTCGACGTCACCGCGTTCCAGTGGAGCTGGCAGTTCGACTACAAGCAGAAGGACAACGCCGGCACGGAGCAGACCGTCGCCTCGGTCGTGGGCCAGCCGGTCAACCCGAACTCCACCTCCGGTGCCAAGCCCGTGATGATCATCCCGGCCGGTGAGCACGTGCGGGTGCGACTGCACTCCAACGACGTCATCCACTCGTTCTGGGTCCCGGCGCTCCTCTACAAGAAGGACGTCATGCCCGGCTACGACAACGAGTTCGAGTTCGAGGCGACCAAGCTGGGCACCTATGAGGGCCGCTGCGCCGAGCTCTGCGGCGTCGACCACAGCCGGATGCTGTTCCAGCTGAAGGTGGTCACGCCGGCCCAGTACCAGAAGTTCATCGCCGATTCGAAGGCCGCCCTGGCCGCGGGGGGTGCCAAGTGACCACGATCAGTCACGCACCGAGCGCGCCGGTCACCACGGTGCGGACGAGCAAGGGGCGCATCGTCGCCAACTGGCTGTCGTCCACCGACCACAAGGTGATCGGCTACCTCTACCTGATCACCTCTTTCGTGATGTTCCTGTTCGGCGGCATCCTGGCGCTGGTCATCCGCGCCGAGCTGTTCAAGCCGGGCCTGCAGGTGGTCAGCAACGAGCAGTACAACCAGATGTTCACCATGCACGGCACGATCATGCTGCTGATGTTCGCGACGCCGCTGTTCGCGGGCTTCACGAACGTGATCATGCCGCTGCAGATCGGCGCGCCGGACGTGGCGTTCCCCCGGTTGAACATGCTGGCGTACTGGCTGTTCCTGTTCGGCAGCCTGATCGTCATCGCGGGCTTCCTGACCCCGGGCGGCGCGGCCAGCTTCGGCTGGTTCGCCTACGCCCCGCTCTCCGACGCGGTCCGCTCGCCGGGCGTCGGCGGCGACATGTGGGTGATGGGCCTGGCCATGTCGGGCTTCGGCACCATCATGGGCGCGGTCAACTTCATCACGACGATCCTGTGCATGCGCGCGCCGGGCATGACCATGTTCCGGATGCCGATCTTCACCTGGAACGTCCTGCTGACCTCGATCCTGGTCCTGCTGGCGTTCCCGGTCCTCGCCGCCGCGCTGCTGGCCCTGGAGGCCGACCGCAAGCTCGGCGCGCACGTGTTCGACGCCTCGCACGGCGGTGCGCTGCTGTGGCAGCACCTGTTCTGGTTCTTCGGGCATCCGGAGGTCTACATCATCGCGTTGCCCTTCTTCGGCATCGTGACGGAGATCCTGCCGGTGTTCTCCCGCAAGCCCGTCTTCGGCTACATCGGCCTGGTCTTCGCGACCATCAGCATCGCGGGCCTGTCGGTCACCGTGTGGGCGCACCACATGTTCGTCACCGGCCAGGTGCTGCTGCCGTTCTTCTCCTTCATGACGTTTCTCATCGCCGTGCCCACGGGGGTGAAGTTCTTCAACTGGGTCGGGACGATCTGGCGAGGGCAGTTGACGTTCGAGTCGCCGATGCTGTGGTCGCTGGGCTTCCTGGTGACGTTCCTGTTCGGCGGCCTGACCGGCGTCATCCTCGCGTCCCCGCCGATGGACTTCCAGCTGTCGGACTCCTACTTCGTGGTCGCGCACTTCCACTACGTCGTGTTCGGCACCGTGGTCTTCGCGATGTTCGCGGGCTTCTACTTCTGGTGGCCGAAGTGGACCGGCAAGATGCTGAACGACCGGCTCGGCAAGGTGCACTTCTGGCTGCTGTTCATCGGCTTCCACGGCACCTTCCTCATCCAGCACTGGCTGGGCGCCGAGGGCATGCCGCGCCGGTACGCCGACTACCCGAAGGAGTTCGAGGGCCTGAACCAGGTGTCGTCGATCTTCGCCTTCATCCTGGGCGCGTCGATGCTGCCGTTCTTCTACAACGTGTACATCACGTGGAAGAAGGGCAAGCGCGTCGAGGTGGACGACCCGTGGGGCTACGGCTCGTCGCTGGAGTGGGCCACCTCGTGCCCGCCGCCGCGGCACAACTTCAACTCGATCCCGAAGATCCGTTCCGAGCGGCCGGCGTTCGACCTGCACCACCCGCACGTGGGCGCGCAGGGCGAGCTCGCCGGGGCGAAGGAGTAGCCGATGCGCGTCCAGGCGTTCATGTTCTACGGTTGCGCGGTCTTCTTCCTCGCCACCGACGTCGTGTACTGGCTCTGGTCGGGTGACTGGACCGGCACCACGGCGCTCGCGCTCGCGATCGGCCTCGCCGGGCTGATCGGGTTCTACATCCACTTCACCGTCCGGCGCCTCGAGCGGGCGAACGCGGGCCCGCTCTACGAGGACGACCCGCAGGGCGACATCGCCGACGCGGCGGGCGAGCTGGGCTTCTTCAGCCCGCACAGCTGGTGGCCGCTGTTCCTCGGCCTGTCGGCCGCGGCCGTCGCCCTCGGCGTCGTGTTCGGCTGGTGGCTGGTGATCCTCGGTGCGTGCGCCGCGATCCTGACCTCGATCGGACTGGTGTTCGAGTACTACCGGGGTCATTTCGCCCACTGACCGGTAAAAGAACCCCAAGAGGGGCGGTATCCGCAATTTCGCGGGTACCGCCCCTTTCACATACTGGACGTCGTCCCAGCAAATAGGGCTGGCCAGGCGAATCGCTCGTCCAGGTGGGAAACGACCGGGGGGTCCACGTGCGGGTGGGTGACTCAGGACCGAGGTACCGGGGAAGGCGTGCCGCCGCCGTCCTTGCGGGCGCGGGCATGGTGGCGGGCGTCGCGGCGTGCTCCGGACAGCAGGCGGTGACCGGACGGGACGCGGTCTCGCTCGCCGTGTCGCCGGGCGGCGGTGCGGCGCTGCCGCCCGACAGCCCGATCGACGTGCGGGCGAAGACCGGCAGGATCGCGAACGTCACGGTGACGACGGCGAAGGGCGCGCCCGTCGAGGGCGACCTGAACGCCGACCGGACGCAGTGGCGGTCGCGCTGGTCCCTCGCGCCGGGCCAGTCCTACACGGTGGACGCCACGGCCGTCGGCAAGGACGGCAGGACGCGCACGGTCCGCAGCGGCTTCACCGTCGCGACCGTGCAGAAGAAGTTCGGGGTCACCGTCGACGCGCCGTTCGACAAGGAGACCGTCGGCGTCGGCATCCCGATCATCATGCGCTTCGACAGCCCGGTGAAGGACAGGGCCGCGGTCGAGCGGGCGCTGGAGGTGCGCTCCGACAAGCCCGTCGAGGGCGCCTGGCACTGGCTCGGGAACCAGGAGGTCGTGTTCCGGACCAAGGAGTACTGGCCCGCGCACACCAAGGCGTCGTTCGTCGCCCACCTCAGCGGCGTGAACAACGGCAAGGGCATGTACGGCGGCAAGGACTACGCCGTGAACTTCACCGTCGGCGACTCCCACGTCTCGACGGCCGGCGAGGACAACCACAAGATGGTCGTGAAGATCAACGGGAGGAAGGCCCGGACGATCCCGACCAGCATGGGACGCGGCGGCGAGGAGAAGTACACCACCACGAACGGCGTCCACCTGACGATGCAGAAGGACGACCCGGTCACGATGACGTCGGACTGGGAGGGGTGCGGCCAGGGCTGCGCCGGCTACTACAGCCTCACCGTGTACAAGGCGGTGAAGATCTCCGACAGCGGCGAGTACGTGCACAGCGCACCGTGGTCGGTCGGGGACCAGGGCCACGACAACGTCAGCCACGGCTGCATCAACGTCAGCCCCTCCGACGCCAAGTGGTTCTACAACCTCGCCCAGCGCGGCGACGTCGTCACCGTCACCGGCACCAGCCGCCCGCTGGCCCCGGACAACGGCTGGGGCTTCTGGCAGATGGGCTGGAGCGACTGGGTGAAGGGCAGCGCCCTCAAGCGGTCGGTCTCGACGGCCCCGCACGCGGACGCCGCGACCCTCTCCGCCCAGTCCGGCCAGGGCGCCGCCCAAAAGCCCCGCGCCAGCCATAACTGAGTCTGCCCAGGGGGGCGACCCCCTGGAACCCCCGTCACGGTGTTAGCCCAGGGGGCGACCCCCTGGAACCCCGTCACGACGGGCAAGGCGTTTCGCGCTCCGCTAGGGCTCCGCGCGAAACGCCTTGCCCGTCGTCGGGCAGGCCCGCTGCGCTCGCTGCACTCGCTCCGCGTGCCTGCCCGTGGCGGTGGCTGGGGTTCAGACCGCCGTGGCTGGGGTTCGGTGCGGGGGGCTGGCGCTCGCTCCGTGAGCCTCCAGGGTGAGTCGGAGCGATGCGGCGATCGCCGCGTCACCCGTGGGACGAAGGCGCCCTGGCGCCTGACGCCGAGGGTGGCGGAACGGGAACGTGGTGCATCTTGGACCAGTTGCGGGCCATGGCGATGCGGTCGGGGCCGGACGGGTGGGTCATCCAGAGCAGGTACTCGACCCGGTTCGGGTCCGGGTCGTCGATGTTGCGGACGGACAGCTCGTGCTGCATCGCGACGAACGTGGACGGGTCGCGGGTGAGGTCGAGGGCGTGCGCGTCGGCGCGGGCCTCGATGCGGCGGCTGACGAGGTTCTGCACCGGGGCGGCGACCTGCGTCCCGGCGGCGACCAGCGCGAGGACCAGCGCGATGGAGCGGGGGTCGGCGGGGCCGGTGCTCCGGGCGTCGCGGGCGGCGGGGACGTCCGGGTCGACGCCGGCGCGGCGCAGCAGCCGCGGCGACGTCGTCAGCAGGTAGAGCAGGCACAGGGCGCCCGCGACGCCGAGCGCGCCGACGAGGGTGCCCCACAGCACGTCGTCGCGCTTGGCGTGGCCCAGCTCGTGCCCGACGATCGACTCGATCTGCGGGCGCGGCGACTTCAGCAGCGTGTCGTACAGGACGATGCGGCGCGTCGAGCCGAACCCGGACACGTAGGCGTTCAGCGAGGTCGTCCGGCGGGACGCGTCGGCGACGAGGACGTCCTTGACCGGCACCCCGTCGCGCTTCGCCATGGCGAGCAGGTCGGTGCGCAGCCGCCCGGCGGGCAGCGAGTGGAACTTGTTGAAGACCGGCTCGACCGCGACGGGATAGATGAACGACACCGCGACGACGAGCACGAACCCGCCCGCGGCGGCGCCCGTCCACCAGTAGCGCGGGAAGCGGCGGACGACCGCGTACAGCAGGAGCAGCGCGATCGTGTAGATGACCCAGGTGACGCCGAGGGACTTGAGCTGGTCGACGGCCCACGCGGGCCAGCTCTGGGTGGACAGCCCGTAGCGGCGCAGGACCGATTCGCCCCAGGCGTCGAACGGCAGGCCGGCGACGCGCAGCAGCGTGGTGAGGGCGACGGCCGCGGCGGCGACGCGCAGGGGGCGGCGGCGGACGCGCGCGGTCGTCCAGCCGATGAACCGGGAGCCGAGGGGCGTGAAGCCGAGGACCAGGACCACGGCGAGGCCGACGAGGAGCCCGGAGTAGGCCGGCGGGTTGATGGCGCCGTCGAACGCCTTCGCGCGGGCGATCTCGCGCGGGGTGAAGTCGAGGGAGGCGTCGGCCCGCACATGCCCGCCGGGGACGTGGCCGGGCAGCGGGTTCCACGGGGTGGTGAGGCCGAGGACGGCGGCGACGCCGGCGAACAGCAGGACGGCCGCGACGGCGGCGGCGCGGCGCGGGCCCCGCGTCCGGCGGGCCCCGCCGCCGGCCCCGGCGGCGTCCGCGCGGCCAGCCGGGCCGTCCGGGCGTCCGGGCGGCTCGGTGACCGACGGCTCGCCGCCGTCTCCCTCGCTCATGTGAGCTCCTTCTTCAGGTAGTCGTGCCACAGCGCGACGAAGCGGTCCCGGGCGAGGCCGAGCACGGAGCGCAGCGCGGCGGCCTCGGAGTCCCGCCCGGCGGCCCGGTACAGCCGGACGAGCGTCGCCTCACCGTACCGGTCGGCGACCATCCGGCAGGCGAGCCAGGACTCCTGGTAGGCCTGGGAGAGGTGGTCGGAGGAGCCGGCGAAGTCGGCGGCGGAGGGCAGCGCGGACGGCGCGGGCCCCGACCGCAGCTCGCGGCGCAGCTCGCTGGCGGCCGACCGGACGCTCACCTTGGCGTGCTTGTAGCCGACGTAGTCCGCGAACCCCTCGATGAGCCACAGCGGGGTGGTGCGGTCGGTGGCGCCGCCGGTCGCGACGTGGGTCAGCTCGTGGGTGAGCACGACGGTGCGGCCGAGCTCGTTGAGCCGGCCGAACGTGCCGGGGGAGACGATGACGCGGTCCTCGCCGCGGCCGCCGCCGGCGGACGGAGCCACGGTGGCGAGCGCGGCGATCTGGCCGAGGCTCTCGTCCGGCCCGGCGAGGGAGGCGGCGAGCCGCTCGTCGGCGGGGACCAGCGCGACGGCCCGCTGCGCCCAGCCCTTCCCGACGACGCCGGTGACGACCGGGACGGCCGCGTCGAGGCGCTCGGCGATGCCCGCCAGCCCGCCGCCGTCGCCGACGACGAGGCTGGCGCGGCCCCTGACGACGTTCAGCGGCCCGGCGTCCCAGATCTCGGCGTCGTCGTGGTACCCGAGGGCCGAGCCGTCGCCGACGACCGTCCAGGCGCCGGAGCGGGGCGCGAACGTGAGGTGGCGGGCGCGGGCGACGTCGCCGCGGTCGAAGCCGCGCAGCCGGTACCGGGTCTCCACGCGGACGACGGCGGCGCCGCCCTCCGCGTTCGCCGACTCGGTGCCCGCGAACCGCTCCGTCCAGCCGTCCAGGGGCAGCTTGCGGAGGTTGTCGTAGAGCCGGGCCTGGGCGTCCTGGAACGCGGCGGGCGCCGAGGAGACCGTGGCGAGGAACGCGGTCCGGTCGCCGGCCGCGACGGCGCGGGACCGGTTCGCCAGGACGGCGCGCGCCGTGTCCGGATCGAACGGCGCGGAGGGCCGGGCGGTGCGGGCCGCGGCCCGCGAACCGCCGGACCGCGCGCCGAGGACGCCGGCGCCGCCGGCGGCCAGCAGCGCGGCGCCGCCGGCGCCCAGCGCGAGCGCCCGGCGCCGCGTGACGGTGGCGGACCGCGCCCACGCGTCCCACGGAAGGGCGGGACCGCCCCGCCGGGATCCGGGGGCGTCGTGCCCCTCGTCCTCGGCGGGGCCGTCCTGCGGTGGGCCGTCCTCCATGCGCGCGATCCTATTGAGCCTTCCGTGGAAGCCGTGCCATCGGCGCCGTGTCGCCGTCCTGCGTCACGAGGCGTAGTCGGGGTAGCCGTAGCCGACCACGCTGTCGGTCGAACGCTCCTTGACCTGGACGGAGTTCCCGGTGTTGCCCTCGACGGTCTGGATCGTCCCGTCGCCGTCGTCCTTGATGACCATCCCCACGTGCTGGATGTCGTCGGCGGACTTGCCGCCGCTCCAGGAGAAGAAGACGATCGCGCCGGGCTTGGGCGTGTCGCCCCAGCGGCCGTTGTCCTGGAACCACTGGGCGTGCGCGACGGTCCAGGCGTCGCTGCCGATCTGGTCGGTGAAGCCGAGCTTGTCGCCGACCCAGGAGATGAACATGTCGCACCACTCGGCGTCGCTGTACTCCTGCACGGACCCGCCGTCGCGGGCGACGGTCTCCTGGGCGCGCTCGGTGCCCTCGTACCAGTCGCCGAACTTGGTGTCGCCGCTGTCGTCGGGGGTCGTGCCGACCTGGGAGCGGGCGAGCTCGATGGCGGCCTCGGCGGTGGGACGGGACTTCTTGGAACGTTCCTTCGGGGCGGCGGCCTTCGGTGCGCTCGCCGTGCCGCGACGGGGCGCCGCCTTGGTGGGCGCCTGGGCCTGGGGCGTCCGGCTCTGGGACGCGTGCTTCTGCGGTGCGCGCGCGATGGCCAGGTCTGCGGCGGCGGCCGGCTTGGCGGGCTCCGGCCCGCCGAACGGCAGGACCGACGCCTGCGCGGTGGCCACGGCGGTGCCGAGGACGGCGGCGCCGATGAGCACGCCGCCGGTGGTGCGCCAGGCGACGGTGCGCCCGCTCCTGCGGTGCCGGCCGCCCGCGGACGCCGCGGGGGCCGTCTCGCCGCCGGCGCCCGGCGCCGCCTTGGGGGCGGGTGTCTCGGACAGGACCTGGGCGGTGATGACCCTGGTCGGCGGGGCGGTGTCGGCCGCGAAGCCGGCCTTGGCCGCGGGGCCCGCCTTCCTCGCGCGGGCCGCGTGGTGCCCGGGGGTCCTTCTGACGGGGGTGATGGGAGTCGTGTCGCTGGTGGGGCTTGCCTTGCGGTGCTTGCCTGCCACGGGGGGATCTCCTTGGCTTCCATGGCCGCCTACCGGGTTAGCTGACGGGTTCGGGCGTGGAAGCCGCCCTACGGCCTGCGGGCAGGCCGATTCACCCCGAGGGGACATGGGTGGGTCCCCGGCTCCGTCACCGGCCTCGCGGGCACGGGACGGACTCGGCGGTGGCGCGCCCGGGGGCGGGCACGCCGGTTCGGTATGGGGGGCCTCTCGGGAGGGGGCGCTTTTGTCGCGCCCGCGGAGAGGCGGAAAGAAAGGGGGCGGGCGCGGCCGTGCGCTCGGCGGACGACCGCGCCCGGAGAGATTGGTGCCGTTCGGCTAGGAGGCCCGTTCGGGCCCGTCATCCGGCCGCGGCGGGGCGTTCTGCTGAGGGTAGGTGGACAGTGTTCACTCCTTCTTCCAGACGCCTACCGGGTTAGCTGTCGGGTTCGGGCGTGGAAGTGGCCCTACGGCGACTCTTGCCGGTCATGCCGGAAAAGCTCACCGATTCACCCCGGTACCGGAATATCCGTCCGGAAATGCTCCGGACTCCGGCGAAGGTGGGTCCCCGGTTCCGCGCCGCACGGCGCGGATTCGGCGCTGCCGCTGCGATCCTGTGGGCGTCATGGGGCCCGTGCGCGGGACCCTTTGTCCCGCGTGCGAAAGAGCGGCGCTGATGTTGTGATGGCGGCGGCCCCTTGTCCGGGGGACCGCCCGGGGCCGGAGCCCTGTGTGGACCAGCGTGGCGCGCTCTCAGCGCCATGCACGCTGTCGGCGTGCGCACGGTGGGCCGGGCCGGCCGGGTCTCGGAGGAGACCGGTGCGGCACGCTCTCCCGGTGCCGCGGGGCGACGCGTGGATCGTGCCGCCCTGGGGGACGGCGCGTGGGGCGCGCCGCCCGGTCCGCGGCCACCGTGATGGTGCGCCGCGTGGGGCCGCGGCGTCTGGAGGGCGCCGCGTGACCAGTGCGTCTGGAGGGCGCCTGGGTGGTGACAAGGTACCAAAGCCCCAACAGAAGGCAAACCCCCCCAAAATCAACAACGGACCAGGTCAGCCCTGGTCCGTTGCCGTTGGAGGGAGTGAACGGGCCCGTGCGGGGCCCGTTTCACATGATCGTCAGGGGCGTCCCGCGCCGTACCAGTTCGACGTGTAGTAGCCCGACAGAGAGCTGATCTTCACGACGTCGCCGGTGTGCGGGGCGTGGATGAACTTCCCGCCGCCGACGTACATGCCGACGTGCGAGAGCCCGCTGAAGAACACCAGGTCACCGGGCTGCAGGTCGCTCTGGGAGACGTGCTTGACGGCCGCCCACTGGGAGTTGGTGGTCCGGGTGATGTTGACGCCCGCGGCCTCCCAGGCCCGCATCGTCAGCCCGGAGCAGTCGTAGGAGCCCGGACCGGTCGCGCCGTAGGAGTACGGCTTGCCGAGCTGGGCGTAGGCGAAGTCGAGCGCCTTCTTCGCCGACCCGCTGGCCGGGCCGTTGTAGGTGCCGCCGACGCCGCCGCCCGAACCGCCGCCGGAGGTGCTTCCGCCGGTCTGCTGGACCAGCTTCTTCGCCTCCCGGACCTTCTTGTCGAGGTCCTTCTTGGCCTTGGCGAGCTCGTCGTGCTTGGTCTTGACGTCGTTGTAGGCGCTCTGCGCCTGGGCCTGCTCGCGGCGCAGCCGCTGCGCCGTCGCCAGGAACTGGGTGAGCTGGGAGCTGCGCTGCTCGGAAAGCTGGGTGAAGACCGCCGCCTGGTCCAGGACGGACTGCGGGTCGCCGCTGCCGACGAAGCCGGTGACGTCCGTGGAGTCGCCGTTCTTGTAGGCGTCCGCGGCCATCTGGGCGATCGCCGAGCGCTGCTTGTCGAAGGAGGCCTGCTCCTCCGCCGACGCCTTCTTGGCGGCGGCCAGCTTCTTCTGGGCGATCTTCAGCTTCTCGGTGTTCTGGTTGTACTGCTCGACCTTCTTGTCCATCTCCTCGTTGAGCTGGTCGAGCTTCTTCTGCGCCTGCGCGTGCGTGGGCTTCGGCTTGGCGTGCGCCACCACGGTCGGGAACGCGAAAGACGCGGTCGCCGCCAAGCACGCGGTGACCGCCAGGCGGCGGGTGACCCCTATCCCCGTCGAGCCGGCTCTCCGGTTGCGCGAGCGCGCTGGTTCCCCGATGAGATCGTTGGTCACGGTCCGATTCGCCCCTCTCGTCCACTACGTCAGCGGACGACATTAGCGAGGGGCCACAACCGTCACAACTAATTCGTCACTATCTGATTGACTTCAACCCTATTTGCGCACATTCCGTGTCGGCAAGATCACAGAGCGCACGATCAAGGCGGCAAATTGGGGAGAATCTCACTAAATGTCGGTATCCTGCTGGGCTCACGACCGGCCCAGCCTCCGCAGCAGCAGGGTGGACGGGCAGGGCCGCGCGTTCGCGCGCCGCGCCGCGTCCGCCACCTCCCGGTCGGAGGAGACCACCACCACCGCCCGGCCGTCCGGCTCCGCCCGCACCAGCTCGCCGATCAGCTCGTCGGCCGTCTGCCCCGGCCGGCTGAACAGCACCCGCACCCCGCGCGGCGCGGAGATCGCCACCGGCGCGTCCAGCTCCGCGCCGTCGAACACGCACGTCACCTCGGCGCGCGTCTGCGCCGCGAGCCCGCCGAGCCCCGACAGCAGCCGGGTCCGCTGGTCCGACAGAGGCAGCTCCCCGTAGCCCGTCTTCGTCACGTTGTAGCCGTCCACCACCAGATGCACCTGCGGCAGCGTCAGCAGCCGGTCCAGCAGCTGGGGGTCGCTGTCCGACAGCGCGCGCCCCGGCAGCGCCCGGTGCGCCAGCCGGTCCGGCTCCAGCGCGCCCACCGCGTCCGCCGGCCGCGCGATCGTCGACGGCAGGGCCAGCTCCCGCCGCACCCCCTGCGCCGCGTCCACCAGCGCGTCCAGCAGCAACCGCAGCCGCATGTCGTCGATGTTGCGGCCCTCCCGGGCCGCCCGCTTGGCCGCCTCCGCCGCGGCCTCCGCCTGAGCCGCCCGCGACCGCAGCCGGCGCAGCTCCTTGTCGGCCGCCGCGGACATCTCCCGCGCCGCCGCCATCTCCCGGTCCGTCTCCGCCGCGAGCGTCTCGGCCCGCTCCTGCGCCGCCCGGTACCGCGTCCGCGCGTCGTGCAGCTTGCGGCGCAGCTCGGAGACCTCCGCCTTGGTGTCGCGCAGCTCCGCGCGCAGCTTGTCGACCTCGGACGCGCGCGCCGCCCGGGCCGAGGCCAGCTCCTCCTTCAGCGCCGCGACGCGCCGCTCGGCGGCCTCCTCCTCCGACGCCGTCGCCGACCGCTCCAGCTCCGCGCGCGCCGCCTCGACCAGCTCCGTCCAGCCGTCCGGGCGCAGCAGGTAGGCCACCACCGCGACCCGCACCGGGTCCGCCGCCGGCGGCACGCGGCCGCCCTCGACCGCCTCGACCAGCTCCGGCTGCGCCTCTCGCAGCGGCTCCGCCACCCGGCCCCGGAAGTCCGGATCCTTCTCCAGCACCGCGGCGATGTGCTGCCCGGCCAGCTTGGCCCGCTTGCGCCGCTCGAACCGCGCGAACCGGCGCAGCGGCACCGGCACCTCGTCGGCCGGCAGCGCGCCGATCAGCTCCGCGGCGGCCTCCACCACGCTCAGCCGGACGGCCTCCGGCAGCGGCCCTGCCAGTCGCCGTCCGGGCTCCGGGCCGCCGGGGCTCGCTTCGGGGCCGCTGTCGATGATCCCGCTCCTTCCGGGCTGCGCCGCCGGTGGGCTGTCTCTTCCCGAGCACCACGCACCCTAACCAGCACGAACGTGGCATCGGACGGAACGCGCCGGGCTCCCCCTGGTCGTCCCTCGCGGCCCCCGCCCGGCGGGACGTGCCGGCGCGCCCCCAACCCTAGCGGCCCGGCCTTCTGTCGGTGGCGTCCTCTACGGTCGCGGGCATGACGGCTGCGCACGAGGTCCGGGGGCAGTTCCGGGCTGTCCAAGGCACCCTGGACGACCTCGGCACCCCCCTGGCGGAGGTCACCTTCGTCGTGGTCGACCTGGAGACCACGGGCGGCTCGGCGGCCGACTCGGCCATCACCGAGATCGGCGCGGTCAAGGTGCGTGGCGGCGTGGAGCTCGGCGAGCTCGGCACGCTCGTCGACCCCGGCGGCCCGATCCCGCCGTTCATCACCGCGCTGACCGGTATCACCACGGCGATGGTCACCGCCGCCCCCCGGATGGACGCGGTGCTCCCCGCGTTCCTGGAGTTCGCCCGCGGCTGCGTGCTCGTCGCGCACAACGCCCCGTTCGACATCGGCTTCCTCAAGGCCGCCTGCGCCGCCCAGGGGTACGCCTGGCCCGCCTTCCCCGTCGTCGACACCGTCGACCTCGCGCGCCGCGTCCTCGGCAAGGACGAGGTGCCCAACTGCAAGCTCGGCACCCTCGCCCGGTTCTTCCGCACCCGCACCGAGCCGACGCACCGCGCCCTCGCCGACGCCCGCGCCACCGTCGAGGTCCTGCACGGCCTCATCGAGCGGCTCGGCTCCTTCGGCGTCACCTCCCTGGAGGAACTGCGCGGCTTCGCCAAGGCGCCCACCCCCGAGCAGCGCCGCAAGCGCCACCTCGCCGACGACGTGCCGAGCACGCCCGGCGTCTACCTGTTCGAGGACGCCGCCGGAGAGATCCTCTACGTCGGCAAGAGCGGCGACCTGCGGTCCCGCGTGCGCAGCTACTTCACCGGCTCGGAGACCCGCTGGCGCGTCCGCGAGATGGTCGGCCTCGCCGAGCGCGTCCGCACCATCGTCTGCGCCACCGGCCTGGAGGCCGAGGTCCGCGAGCTGCGGCTCATCGCCGAGCACAAGCCCCGCTACAACCGGCGCTCCAAGTTCCCCGAGCGCGCCATCTGGCTGAAGCTGACCGCCGAGCCGTTCCCGCGGCTGTCGATCGTCCGGGAGTGCCGCGACGACGGCGCCCGCTACCTCGGCCCCATCTCGTCCCGGCGGCAGGCCGAGGAGGCCCGCGCCGCGCTGCACGAGGCCGTCCCGCTGCGCCAGTGCACCCAGCGGCTCACCGTCCGGCTCATCGAGCGCGGCCGCGCCCGCACCTGCGCGCTCGCCGACCTCGGCCGCTGCGGCGCGCCCTGCGACGGACGCGAGTCGCCCGACGCCTACGCCGTGCACGCCGAGACCGCCCGCGCGATCATGGAGGGGGACGTGCGGCCCGTCGTGGCCGCCGCGCAGGTCCGCATCGACCGGCTCGCGTCCGAGCTGCGCTACGAGGAGGCCGGCGCGCAGCGCGACCGGCTCGCCGCGTTCGTCCGCGCCGCCGCCCGCGGCCAGCGGCTCACCGCGCTCGCCCGGCTCCCCGAACTGGTCGCCGCCCGGCCGGGCTTCGACGGCGGCTGGGAGCTGTCCGTCGTCCGGTACGGGCGGCTCGCCGCGGCGGGGACCGTCCCGCCCCGCGCCCACCCCCGCCCCTACGTCGACGCCCTCATCGCCACCGCCGAGACCGTCTTCCCGCCCGCCGGCGGCGCCCCCGGCGGCGTGGCGCTCGGCGCGCCGCCGTCGTCCGGCGCCACCGCCGAGGAGATGGAGTGCGTGCTGCGCTGGCTCGACCTGCCGGGCGTCCGGCTCGTCGAGCTGGACGGCGCCTGGACGTGCCCGGCGCACGGCGCCGAGGGCCTGCGGACGTGGATCGACAACGCCTACGCGAGCCACGACCCCGAAGCCCGCCAGGGAAGGCGCTGACGGGCCGGGCCGCCCACTAAGGTGACGGTGGACACCCCGCGCCCGGAGAGGACGACCCCGCATGGCCCTGCCTCTCTACGACAGCCAGCCCGCCCGGCGCGTCCCGTGGGTGACGTACCTGCTGATCGCGGTGAACGTCGTGGTGTTCCTCATGACCCCGATGTCCAACTTCGCCACCTGGTACGGCAAGGGCGCCGTCCGCGAGTGCAAGGCCGCCGAGTTCACCTACGAGTACGGCGCCGTGCCCAAGGAGTTGACCACCGGCGACCAGCAGCCGCTGCCGGCCGACGTCACCGGCCAGTGCGGGCCCGCCGACTACCACAAGGCCCCGTGGACGTCGGCGTTCACCTCGATGTTCCTGCACTCCGGCGCGATGCACCTGCTCGGCAACCTGGTCTTCCTGTTCGTCGTCGGCATGGGCGTCGAGGACCGCCTCGGACGATGGCGCTTCCTGCTCAGCTACCTCGCGTTCGGGCTCGTCGCCGTCTACGGCTTCGCCTGGACCTCGCCCGACTCCACGGTCCCGCTCATCGGCGCGTCCGGCGCGATCGCCGGGGTGATGGGCGCCTACGTGATCCTCAACCCGCGCGGCCGGGTCGTCAGCTACGTGCCGCCGATCATCGTCCTGCGGCTGCCCGTCTGGGTGCTGCTCGGGTACTGGTTCATCCTGCAGTGGCTGTCGCTGGGCGACAAGGAGAGCAGCGTCGCGTACACGGCGCACATCTACGGCTTCTCCGCCGGCGTGCTGTTCGCGCTGCTGGCCCGCCGCGCGGGCCGCACCCGCCGCATCGCGGCCCTCAGCCGGACCTGATTGACATCCTCGCCCTCAGAGGGCGATTCCCGCCTGCCGTGGCACGGCTTCGGATGGGTTCCTGCTTCGCCGCGCTGCGCCGGGGGGCCCGGTCTTACCTGCGCTCCACAGGCTGTCACGGCCAGTCCGGCCGCCTTCGCGATGTTGACCGCCGCGTTGCCGTCTCTGTCGAGGACGGAGCCGCACATCCCACACGTCCATGCGCGGATATGCAGGGGCTTGGGGCCGTCCTTGACGCCGCACACAGCGCACATCTGGCTGGTGGGCTCGAACCGGTCGATCCGGTGGAACGTCCTGCCGTATCGGGCGGCCTTGTATTCCAGCATGCCCACGAATGCCGACCATCCCGCATCGTGAACCGACTTGCCCAGGCTTGTGCGAGCAAGCCCCTTGACCGCCAGGTCTTCCACCGCGATGGCTTGGTTCTCGCGGATCAGCTTGGTGGAGAGCTGGTGGTGAAACTCACGCCTTGCGTCCGCCACGCGGGCATGTGCCCGGGCGACGCGACGCCTGGCCTTGTCTCTGTTCTTGCTGCCTCTGGACTTGCGGGACAGGGAGCGCTGGTCCTTCTTGAGCCGCTTCTCGGCCCGGCGAAGGAAGCGCGGGTTGTCGATCTTGGTCCCGTCGGAGAGGACGGCGAAATGGCCTAGGCCGAGGTCAACGCCGATCTCGGACGTGCTGGCGGGCAGCGTCTCCTCGGGGCCGGTCTCCACGACGAAGGATGCGAAGTACCTGTTGGCTGAGTCCTTGATGATCGTCACCGTGGAGGGCGGGGACGGCAACCTGCGCGACCACTTCACGGGAATGTCGCCGACCTTGGGAAGTCGGAGTTTTTCACATGAGGTGATTCTCCATCCAGCGTTCGCGGTGAATCGGATCGCCTGCCGGGTGTCCCGCTTGGACTTGAAGCGAGGCGGCCCGGTCTTCGAGTGCTTGCCCTTCAGGCCATCGAAGAAGTTCCGGTATGCGGCATCCAGATCCCATAGGGACTGCTGCAAGATTACGGAGGAGACTTCGGTGAGCCATGCTCGCTCTGGCGTCTTCTTGGCCGTGGTGAGCTGCCTGGACAGTTCGCCCGAGGTGATGAACGGCAGCCCGGCCGCGCGGGCGGCCTCACGGGCACGTAGGGCGTCGTTGAAGACCACTCGCGCACACCCGAACGCGCGGGCCAGGGCAGCGCGCTGAGGCCCGCTCGGGTACAGGCGGAACCTATACCTGAGCTGCACGGTGACCATTGTACAGATTTGGTCACGCGCCACACGTGAATTCGAATCCCGGCACACGTATTGGTTGCTATGTCGCCTACTTTCTTTAAGTCCATTTCCGTTTCGTTGCGACGTATCGGCAGGACTCGCTGTCCGAGGCCATGCAGGCGCGCTGCGAAGAGATCGTGCGGGGGGCTTGCGCGGACTTCGAGGCCGAACCGAAGCGCTACGGCGAGGATGCTCGCGTGCGCCCAGTCACATGTGCACTGCTACCTGCGGGGCGGCTGTCACTGGCATCACCGCTGGTCCGATCGGGATCCTGGGCAAGATCGAAGGTAGACTCCGGGGGCGTCCGAACCCAGGGGAGGGGCCCAGTGGTCACAGCGATCGTGTTCGTCAAGGCCGACGTCGCGCGCATCCACGAGGTGGCCGAGACGATCGCCGCGCTGGACGGGGTCAGCGAGGTCTACTCGGTCACCGGCGAGCACGATCTGATGGCGATGGTCCGCGTCCGCCGCCACGACGAGCTCAACGACGTGATCCCCGGCCGGGTCAACAAGGTCCCCGGCGTCCTCGGAACCGAGACCCACATCGCGTTCCGCACCTATTCCAAGCACGACCTCGACGCCGCCTTCGCCCTGGGCCTGCCCGACGCCGACTAACCGGGCGCCCGGGCGGCCTACGCGGCGGTGATCAGGCTCAGGGAGAGGTCGCCGCAGGGGTGGGCGGTGTGGCCGGGGCGGCCGCGGTAGACGGCGCCGGGAGGCCACGTGGCGGTGTTGGACGCCATCACGCGGCCCGGGGCGTTGACCACGAAGGCGGGCGCGGGGATCTCGCGCAGCACCGGGACGACCTCGTGCTCGAACGTGCGGGCGAACACGTCCGCCGCGGCGACGCCGGCGAACTCCCCGTCCACGCGGACCGGAGCCGACAGCGTGAGGACGTACTCGTCGCTGCACAGGTAGTCGACGTAGGGGCCGCAGACGGTCTTCTCGGCGCCGCCCTCCGGTCCGGTGAACCAGTCCCAGGCGGTGTAGTCGTACAGGGCGCTGCTCTCGGGGTTCAGGTCGCGCAGCAGCTGGGACGGGCCGGTGGGGCCGGCCTGCCACCACTCCAGGTACCAGGCGGCGTCGGCGAGCAGCCGGGGCGCGGCGATGAAGCCGAGGCCGCACACCAGGGGGCCGAGCCGGGGGAGCAGCAGGGGGCGCAGGGCGGCGAGGTCGGCGCGGGCCGGGACGCGGCCGGCGTCGCGCACCTCCCGCAGCAGCCGCGCCGAGGCGTCGCGGATCTCGGCGACCGTGCCGAAGACGGCGTCGAGGGTCGCGTGCACGCGGTCCGCCGCCGCACCGGCGGACGGTGGCTCGGGGGGCATGGGGGTCCACCTCGGGTCAGAGGGTGAGCCGTCGGTCAATCAGACGTTCTATCGCATTCGCGACGTGACTTTCAGCGACATCGCGGGCCCGGTCCTCGTCGCCGCGCTCGACGGCGTCGACGATCCGGGCGTGCTGCGCGCGGACGGCGCGGCGGGCGCCCGGCTCGTCGTGGACGGCCCAGATGAGGGGCCCGATGTCGGCCTGCAGCCGGATCTCCTCGCGGGTGAGCCGGACGGACTGGGACGCGGCGGCGATCTCCAGGTGCAGCCGGCCGTCCAGCCGGCACATCCGGGGCGCGGCGTCCGGGCGGGTCATCTCGGCGAGGGAGCGGCGCAGCCGGTCGACGTCGCCGGGCAGGGAGCGGCGGGCGGCCAGCCGGGCGGCGGCGCCGGCGATGGCGGCGTAGTGGTCGCCGAGGTCGCGCAGCTCCTCGGCGGACAGCGGGCGGAGCCGCTCGTCGAGGTCGAAGGGCCGGGCGGGGGCGCGCACGAAGCTGCCGCCGCCGCGGCCGCGCCGGGTCTCGATGAGCCCCTGCTGACGCAAGGCCATCAGTGCTTCGCGTAGAGTTACCGTCGATATCCCGAGATGTCCGGCGAGTTCGGTCTCGCTGGGCAGCTGCTCCCCGTCGTCGAGGAGGCCGAGCGCGATGGCGTCGCCGATCCGCCGCACCACGGCGTCGACCCGGGCGGTGTTGTCGACCGGGGCGAACACGACGAGGCGTGCGCCCTCCGCACCGTCCATGGGCCCCCTCTCCCCGTTGACTCAGTGATACCGGATCGTCACTTGAACTAAAACTTATGACTCCATATGTTTTCGTTCATGCCGGCTACAGCGGTGAGGATCCGCGATCTGCGCAAGACCTTCGGTGCCGTCGAGGCGGTGGCGGGCGTCGACCTCGACATCGGGGACGGCGAGTTCTTCTCGATGCTCGGTCCGTCCGGATCCGGCAAGACCACCGTGCTGCGGCTCATCGCGGGCTTCGAGCGCCCGACGTCCGGGACCGTCGAGCTGGCCGGCCGCGACGTCACCGGCCTCGCCCCGTTCGACCGCGACGTCAACACCGTCTTCCAGGACTACGCGCTGTTCCCGCACCTGGACGTGCTCCGCAACGTCGAGTACGGGCTGAAGGTGCGGCGGGTGCCGAAGGCCGAGCGCCGCGAGCGGGCGCTGGAGGCGCTGCGCAGCGTCCGGCTCGACGGGTTCGAGGCGCGCCGGCCCGGTGAGCTGTCGGGCGGGCAGCGCCAGCGGGTCGCGCTGGCGCGCGCGCTGGTCAACGAGCCGAAGGTCCTGCTGCTGGACGAGCCGCTCGGCGCCCTCGACCTGAAGCTGCGCGAGGAGATGCAGGTCGAGCTGAAGACGATCCAGCGCCGCGCCGGCATCACGTTCGTGTTCGTCACGCACGACCAGGAGGAGGCGCTGACCCTCAGCGACCGCATCGCGGTCCTCGACGGCGGCCGCGTCCAGCAGGTCGGCACGCCCGCCGAGGTGTACGAGCACCCGGCGACCGAGTTCGTCGCCGGCTTCGTCGGCACGACCAACCGGATCGGGGACGTCTGCGTGCGGCCGGAGAAGCTGCGCGTGCGCGTCCTGGACGGCGGCGACGCCCCCGGTGACGGCGAGGCCGCGGCGCCGGACGGCGGGACGGGCGGGCCGGCGGGGGACCGGCACGCCGAGGGCACGATCGCCGAGGTCGTCTACGCGGGCGCCGTCACGAGGTTCGTGGTGGACCTGGAGTCCGGCGACCGGGTCGTCGCGCTCCGGCAGAACCTCGCGGCGTCCCCGGCGGAGGCCACCCGCCATCGCGGCGCCCGCGTCCGGGTCGGCTGGCACGCGGCGCACGAGTTCCGGGTCGCCGGCGCCGCACCGAGCACTGAAACCCCCGCGAAAACCCCCAACTAAAGAGGAGTTCCTCATGTGGTCCACGCGCATGGCGCTCGCCGCCGCGGCGGCGCTGGCGATCGGACTGGCCGCCGCCGGGTGCGGCGGCGACTCGGGAGACAAGGCGTCCGGGGCCGGGCAGGGCGGCTTCACGGTGCCGAAGGTCCCGATGCAGAAGTCGCTCGGCCAGGGCGAGGGCCAGGTCAACCTGGTCGCCTGGGCCGGGTACGCCGAGGACGGCTCCAACGAGAAGACGGTCGACTGGGTCCACCCGTTCGAGAAGCAGACCGGCTGCAAGGTCAACACCAAGATCGCCGGCACGTCGGACGAGATGGTCGCGCTGATGAAGACCGGCCAGTACGACACGGTCTCGGCGTCCGGCGACGCGTCGCTGCGGCTCATCGCGTCCGGAAGCGTCGCGCCGGTCAACACGGCGCTCGTGCCGAACTACGCCGACATCTTCGCCGGGCTGAAGAACAAGCCGTGGAACTCGGTGAACGGCGTGCCCTACGGCATCCCGCACGGCCGCGGCGCCAACCTGCTGATGTGGCGCACCGACAAGGTGAAGCAGGCGCCCGATTCGTGGGGTGCGGTGTTCGACGCCGACTCCCCGTACAAGGGCAAGGTCACCGCCTACGACTCGCCGATCTACATCGCGGACGCGGCGCTCTACCTGATGTCGACCCGTCCGGAGCTCGGCATCAAGGACCCGTACGCGCTCGACCAGAAGCAGTTCGACGCGTCCGTCGCGCTGCTGAAGCAGCAGCGGGGCGTCATCGGCGAGTACTGGTCCGACTACACCAAGGCGGTCCAGTCGTTCAAGAGCGGCGACACCGTGCTCGGCACGACCTGGCAGGTCATCACGAACTACGTGGAGGCGGCGAAGGCGCCGGTGAAGGCGATCGTGCCGAAGGAGGGCTCGACCGGCTGGTCGGACACCTGGATGGTCGCGGCGAAGGCCAAGCACCCGAACTGCGCCTACCAGTGGATGAACTACATCGTGTCCCCGAAGGCGAACGCGCAGGTCGCCGAGTGGTTCGGTGAGGCCCCGGCGAACGCCAAGGCCTGCCGGGAGACCTCGGACAAGACGTTCTGCGACACCTTCCACGCCACCGACGAGACCTACTTCTCCAAGGTGCACTTCTGGACGACGCCGATCGCCCAGTGCCTGGACGGCCGCAAGGACGTCAAGTGCGTCGACTACTCCAAGTGGACGCAGGCATGGACGGCGATCAAGGGATGACCGCGTCCCCGGCGGCGTCCACCGCCGGCGAGGCGTCCGCCCGCCCGGCGCCGGGTCCCCGGCGCCGGGCGGCGGCGCTGCTGCACCGCCGGCCGGCGCTGCGGCTGTCGCTGCTGCTGTCGGCGCCGCTGGCCTGGCTGGTGGTCGCCTACCTCGGCGCGCTCGCCGCGATCTTCGTCACCGCGTTCTGGTCGACCGACACCTTCACGGGCGCGGTCGTCCGGCAGTTCACCCTGACCAACTTCCAGGACCTGTGGAACGAGCCCGTCTACCGGACGATCGCGCTGCGCAGCCTCGGCGTCGCGGCGGCCGTCACCGCCATCGACACCGCGATCGGGTTCCCCATGGCGCTGTACATGGCGAAGGTGGCCAAGGCCCGGTACCGGCCGTACCTCGTCATCGCGATCCTGGCGCCGCTGTGGGCGGCCTACCTCGTCAAGGCGTACGCGTGGCGGGTGATGCTGTCGCAGGGCGGCCTGATCGACGAGGTGCTCAAGCCGTTCGGGCTCTCCGGGCCCGGGTACGGCCTCACCGCCACGATCATCGTGCTGGCCTACCTGTGGCTGCCCTACATGATCCTGCCCGTCTACACCGGCCTGGAGCGGCTGCCGGACTCGCTGCTGGACGCCTCCGGCGACCTCGGCGCCCGCCCGTGGCGCACCTTCCGCTCGGTCATGCTGCCGATGGTGTTCCCGTCCCTGGTCGCCGGGTCGATCTTCACCTTCTCGCTGTCGCTCGGCGACTACATCACCGTCAAGATCGTCGGCGGCCGGAGCCAGCTGCTCGGCAACGTCGTCTACGACAACATCGGCGCCGCCAACAACCTGCCGTTCGCCGCGGCCGTCGCCACGATCCCCGTCGTGGTCATGCTGGTCTACCTCGCCGCGGCCCGCCGCACCGGCGCCCTCAGGGAGCTGTGATGACCCTCTCGCCCGCCGCGCGGACGGTCCTGCGCCTCGTGATGATCCTCGGGCTCGCGGTCGTCTACGTGCCGCTGCTCGTCGTGCTGATCAACTCCGTCAACGCCGACAGGACGTTCGGCTGGCCGCCGACGGACCTCACGGGACGCTGGTGGGCGCACGCCCTCGACAACCCGGGCGCCCGCCAGGCCGTCTGGACGAGCGTGAAGGCCGGCGTCGGCGCCACCGCCGCCGCCATGGTCCTCGGCACCATGGCCGCGTTCGCCGTCGCCCGGTACCGCTTCTTCGGCCGCGAGGCCGTCTCGCTGGTCGTGGTGCTGCCGATCGCGCTGCCCGGCATCGTCACCGGCATCGCCCTCAGCAACGCCTTCCAGGTCGTCCTGGAGCCGCTCGGCATCGGCCTCGGCCTGTTCACCGTGATCGTCGGGCACGCCACGTTCTGCGTCGTCACCATCTACAACAACGTGCTGGCCCGGCTGCGCCGCACCGGCACCAGCCTGGAGGAGGCGTCAGCCGACCTCGGCGCCGACACCTTCCAGACGTTCCGGTACGTGACGCTGCCGAACCTGCGCTCGGCGCTGCTCGCCGGCGGGCTGCTGTCCTTCGCGCTGTCCTTCGACGAGATCATCGTGACCACGTTCACCGCGGGCCCCGGCTCCCAGACCCTGCCCATCTGGATCTTCGACAACCTGTTCCGGCCCAACCAGGCCCCGGTCGTCAACGTCCTCGCCGCGGCCCTGATCGTCCTGTCGATCATCCCGATCTACCTGGCCCAGCGCCTCTCCAGCGGCGCCCGCGGCGTGGCGTGATCTTCCAGGGGGCGACCCCCTGGAACCCCCGTCACGACCGACAGGCTGTTTCCCGCTCCGCTAGCGCTCCGCGGGAAACAGCCTGTCGGTCGTCGGGCAGGCCCGCTGCGCTCGCTGGCGCTCGCTCCGCGTGCCCGCCCGTAAGGTGGCTGAGGTTCCACCTGCCGGGGTTGAGGTTCCACCTGCCGGGGCTTGGGCCGTCCCCCTGGGGTCAACGGTGGGCTTGGGAGACTTCGATCCAGCGGTCGAGGAGGGTGGCGGCGGCGCCGGAGTCGACGGCCTCGGCGGCGCGGTCGCGGGCGGCGGCCAGCGTCGGGGTGAGCTCGTCGGCGGACGGGGCGCCCTCGTAGGCGGTGATGAGCGCGGCGGCGTTCAGCAGGACCATGTCGCGGACGGGCCCCTGCCGGCCGGCGAACGTCTCCCGCGCCACCCGGGCGTTGAAGGACGCGTCGGCGCCGCGCAGGTCCTCCGGGCGCGCCGGGGGGATGCCGAGCGCGGACGGGTCGAAGGTCGTCTGCGTCGCCGTCCCGTCGCGCACCACCCACACCGTCGAGGTGCCCGTGGTGGTCAGCTCGTCCAGGCCGTCGTCGCCGCGGAACACCAGCGACGAGCAGCCCCGCGCGGCGAACACGCCCGCGATCACGCCCGCCATCCGCGGATGGAACACCCCGACCGCCTGCGCCCCCGGCCGCGCCGGGTTGGTCAACGGGCCGAGGAAGTTGAACACCGTCGGCGTGCCCAGCTCGCTGCGGGTGCGCGAGGCGTACCGCAGCGCCGGGTGGAAGCGCGGCGCGAAGCAGAAGGTGATGCCGGTCTCCGCGACGACCGCCGCCGTCGCCTCCGGGGACAGGTCGATCGCGACGCCGAGGTGCTCCAGCAGGTCCGCGGCGCCGCAGGACGACGACGCGGCCCGGTTGCCGTGCTTGACGACCCGGACACCGGACGCCGCCGCCACCACCGCCGCCATCGTGGAGATGTTCACCGTGTGGGCGCGGTCGCCGCCGGTGCCGACCAGGTCCGCGATGCGGCCCGGCACGACCACCGGCGTGGCGTTGTCCATCATGCCGTCGGCGAGGCCGGACACCTCGGCGACGGTCTCGCCCTTGGCGCGCATCGCGACCGCGAACCCCGCGATCTGCGCGTCGGTGGCCTCCCCGGCCATGATCGTGTTCATCGCCCAGGCGGTCTCCTCGCTGGTCAGCGATTCGCCGTCGAGCAGGGCGTTGAGCAGTGCGGGCCAGGTCGTGCGGGCGTCCATCTATCCCCCAGGTGCGGTGGGTCCGGAGGGAGCGCGCCGGGCTCGTCCCGACCCGGCCGGGGTGCGGACCGGGGCGGCGCCCAGAGCCTCCCCGGCGAAACGGTCTTTACAGGGCCGGAAGGCGGTTCTCGAGACGCCAGCGCATGAGGCCGGCGAGCTCCTTCGCCAGCGCCATCGGGTCCAGCGGCAGGCTCACCACGGCGTCGGCGCGCGACCAGGTCGCCAGCCAGCCGTCGTCGCGCCGGCCGATGATCGCCAGCACCGGCGGGCAGTCGTACACCTCGTCCTTGGCCTGCCGGCAGACGCCGAGACCGCCCGCGGGCTGAGCCTCGCCGTCCACGATCAGGACGTCGACGCCGCCCTCGTCGAGCCGCGCCACCACGGCGGGCTGGGTCGCGCGCTCGATGAACTCCACCTGCGGGAGGTCGGCGGCGGGGCGTCGCCCGATCGCCATCCGGATCTGTGCACGGGTGTTCGCGTCGTCGCTGTAGACGAGAACCTTCATCGGGCTCTCCGGGGCGGTGGTGCTCATGACACGGAAGGCTACCCGTTCGCCCCCGCGCGCACGAGATCCAGGTCATGTTTCCCCGCCGCGCCGGCCACCGGAAGTCCTGGTGCGGGCAAAGATCGCCGGGGCCCCGCGGCACCGTGCCGGAGTCCGGAGGACACGTCCGGGAACTCTAGGAGGGGGGTCATGCGTCACTCACGGGATAGGGGCGCAATAATGCTGCCCGTGACAGCATCCGCGATAGAGACAACACCTCACGCACGGGCGAACCGTCCCAATCTGGTCAGCGTGGGGACGATCGTTTGGCTGTCGTCCGAGCTGATGTTCTTCGCGGCGCTGTTCGCGATGTTCTTCACGATCCGCTCTGTGACGATCGGCCAGTCCGGGCACGACGCCTGGCCGGGCGCACCGCTGAACCTGCCGCTGTCGACGGCCAACACGACCGTGCTGGTGCTGTCGTCGGTGACCTGCCAGTGGGGCGTGTTCAAGGCCGAGGCCGGCAAGGTCGGCCGCGACGGCGGCCTGCTGAACGTCGCCCGGTGGGGCCTGCGCGAGTGGTACGTCCTGTCCTTCCTGATGGGCCTCTACTTCGTGGCGGGACAGGCCTTCGAGTACTACAGCCTGGTCACCAAGGACGGCCTCACGTTCTCCTCGTCGGCCTACGGCTCGGTCTTCTACCTGGCCACCGGGTTCCACGGTCTGCACGTCATCGGCGGCCTGGTCGCGTTCCTGTTCGTCCTCGGCCGGACGTTCGCCGCGAAGCGATGGACGCACGAGCAGGCGACGAGCGCGATCGTCGTGTCCTATTACTGGCACTTCGTCGACGTGGTGTGGATCGGCCTGTTCTCGGTCGTCTACCTCCTCGACCACTGACCCGCTGACCACCCAGCAGACATGACCCGAACGGGGATTTCCGTGAGAAGGATCACCGCATGGCGACGGCGCCCCTGGGCGGGCTACGCCGTCGTGCTGGCGGCCCTGGCGGCGATCGGCGTCATCTACGCCGGTTTCTCGCCGCAGACTGGACGCGCCGAGGCGGAGAGCACGGCCCAGGCGGCGCAGGACCTGAAGAACGGCCAGCAGCTGTTCGACAAGAACTGCGCCAGCTGCCACGGCCTGAACGCCGAGGGCACCAAGGACGCCAAGGGCAAGCCGATCGCACCGAGCCTGCTCGGGGTTGGGGCGGCCAGCGTCGACTTCCAGGTCAGCACGGGCCGCATGCCCGCGATGAGCCCTGGTGCGCAGTTCCCGCGCAAGACGCCGATCCCCGCCTTCAACACCCAGATCAAGACCGACTACGAGGACGAGGCCAAGCGCAAGGCGGCCGAGCAGCAGAAGGCGCAGGCCGAGAAGAACCTCGCCGACCTGCGGGCCTACATCTCCTCGCTCGGCGGCGGCCCGGAGGTCCCGCCGGCGTCGGCGACCGACCCGACCAAGGGCGACGTGGCGCTCGGCGGCAAGCTGTTCCGCACGAACTGCGCCCAGTGCCACAACTTCACCGGGCAGGGCGGCGCGCTGACCGGCGGCAAGTACGCCCCGCCGCTGTCCAAGAGCGACGTCACGCCCACGCAGATGTACGAGGCCATGCTGACCGGCCCGCAGGCGATGCCGGTGTTCAACGACACCACGCTCACCCCGCAGGACAAGCAGGCGATCATCTCCTACCTGGTGCAGACCCGCGAGCAGCCGAACCCCGGCGGTAACGGCCTCGGCCGCATCGGCCCGGTGTCGGAGGGCCTGGTCGGCTGGCTGGTCGGGCTCGGCCTGCTGGTGATGGCGGCGATGTGGATCACCGCCAAGAAGCCGAAGAAGCTGAAGAAGTCATGAGCGACGAGAACAAGGACACCGCCGGCTCGATCGAGCCCGGCGAGGGCGGCCGCCCGCACGGGCGCGTGATCGGCACGCCGTCCCCGGCGAGGGACAGGACCCTGCTCGCGCAGGACGACATCTCCGCGCCCGCGGGCGTCGGGGAGGAGCTGGACGAGGCGTCGGCCAAGCGCGCCGAGCGCGTCGTCGCGACGTTCTTCCTGCTGGCGTTCGCCGCCAGCGTGGCGTTCATCGCGTACTACATCGGCTGGAGCGGCCGCAACGGCGGCATGCACGGCGTGACCCGGACGCGCGAGTCCAACTACTGGCTCGGCGGCCTGATGGCGCTGTCGTTCCTCGCGCTGGCCGCCGGCGTCACCATCTGGGTGCGCCGGCTCATGACCAGCAAGCCGATCGTCCAGGAGCGGCACAACCTGCAGGCCGACGAGGAGACCCGCGCGGCCTTCACCCAGGACTTCCTGGAGGGGGCGTCCGACAGCGGCCTGACCAAGCGCCCGCTGCTGCGCCGCACGCTGCTGCTGGCGGCGGCGCCGCTCGGCCTGGCGCCGCTGGTGCTGCTGCGCGACCTCGGCCCGCTGCCGGAGAAGCGGCTGCGCTCCACCTACTGGGGCGACGCCGTGAAGAAGGCGCAGGCGCAGGGCAAGAAGGGCGTCCGCCTCGTGGTGGACGGCACCAACAAGCCGCTGCGGGTCAGCGACTTCTCCTCGCCCGGCGGGATGATCACCGTCCTGCCCGAGGGCATCGAGGAGGGCGTGCCCGAGGACCAGGTGCTGACGCAGAACGCGAAGGCCGTCACCATCCTGATCAACGTGCCCGAGAACGAGTTCAAGCCCGCCAAGGGACGCGAGAACTGGCACATCAACGGGATCGTGGCGTACTCGAAGGTCTGCACGCACGTCGGCTGCCCGGCCGCGCTCTACGAGCAGACCACGCACCACATCCTGTGCCCGTGCCACCAGTCGACGTTCGACGCGACCGACGCGGCCAAGGTCGTGTTCGGCCCGGCGGCCCGTCCGCTGCCGCAGCTTCCGCTGGCGGTCGAGGACGGCTACATCGTCGCCACGAGCGACTACCACGAGCCGATCGGCCCGAGCTTCTGGGAGCGCGGATGAGCGAGGCGACAGCCGGGGCCACGGCTCCGAAGGCGGTCGAGGGGCCGCTCAACTTCATCGACGACCGGCTCGGTTCCACCACCTTCTTCAAGCGGAACATGAAGAAGGTCTTTCCGGACCACTGGTCGTTCATGCTGGGCGAGATCGCCCTGTACTCGTTCATCATCCTGCTGCTGACCGGGACGTTCCTGACGCTCTGGTTCAAGCCGAGCATGAACGAGGTCATCTACAACGGCTCGTACACGCACCTGAAGGGCGTGCAGATGTCGGAGGCGTACGCCTCCACGCTGCACATCAGCTTCGACGTGCGCGGTGGCCTGCTCATGCGGCAGATCCACCACTGGGCGGCGATCCTGTTCATGGCGTCGATCCTGGCGCACATGCTGCGGGTGTTCTTCACCGGCGCCTACCGCAAGCCGCGCGAGCTGAACTACCTCATCGGCATCACCATGTTCATCCTGGGCATGCTCGAGGGCCTGTTCGGGTACTCGCTGCCGGACGACCTGCTGTCCGGCACGGGCCTGCGCATCACCCAGGGCGTGCTCGAGGCGATCCCGCTGGTCGGCACGTACGGCTACATGTTCCTGTTCGGCGGGGAGTTCCCCGGCCAGGACATCGTGCCGCGGCTGTACATGCTGCACATCCTGCTGATCCCCGGCCTGATCCTGGGCCTGGTGACCGCGCACATGATGATCATGTGGGTGCAGAAGCACACCGCGATGCCGGTGAAGAACCAGACCGAGCAGCAGGTGTACGGCTACCCGTTCTACCCGGTCTTCATGGCCAAGACGGGCGCCTACTTCCTGTTCACCTTCGGCGTCATCGCGCTGCTCGGCGCGTTCGCGCAGATCAACCCGATCTGGCTGTTCGGCCCGTACGATCCGGGCGCCATCTCCGCGGGCTCCCAGCCGGACTGGTACATGGGCGTCCTGGAGGGCGCGCTGCGGATCATGCCGAACTGGGAGGTCAGCGCCTGGGGCCACACGGTCAGCTTCAACGTGCTGATACCGGCGACGGTCCCGCTCGGCATCGTCTTCGGCGGCGCGATGGCCTGGCCGTTCGTCGAGCAGTGGGTGACCGGGGACAAGCGCCACCACCACGTCAACACCCGGCCGCGCAACGCCCCGATCCGCACCGCCACCGGCGTCGCGGCGGTCACCTTCTACGGGCTGCTGTGGCTGGCCGGCGCGAACGACGTCCTGGCCGACAAGTTCGACCTCTCCCTGTACGCCACGACCTGGTTCTTCCGGGTCACGTTCTTCGTCGGGCCGTTCCTGGCGTTCATCATCACCAAGCGGATCTGCCTGGGGCTGCAGCGCAAGGACGCCGACGTCGTCGGGCACGGCGTCGAGTCCGGCGTGATCCTCATGTCGCCGGAGGGCAAGTTCTCCGAGCGGCACGAGCCGGCGCGCGACGAGGAGCGGGCGGTCCTGCTGTCGAAGGAGAACACCCGTCCTGAGGCGCCGCAGCGCGACGCCAACGGCATCCCGGCCGCGAAGGGCCCGCTCGGGCACCTGCGGTCGCGGCTGAACCGGGCCTGGACCTTCGACGACATCCCCGTCGAGGAGCACGAGCACGGCGAGCACGCGGAGATCGAGGGCGGCAAGCAGTCGCACGAGATCAGCCACTGATCGCGAGCCCGATCGAGGGGCCCGGCACCGGACGACGGTGCCGGGCCCTTCGCTCTGCCCGCCCCCGCCCGTCCGGTGCCGGCCCCCGCCGGTGGTGTGCCCGCTCCTGGCCGTCCGGTGCCCGCCCGATGCTCGCCGGAGTCCGCGCCGGGCGGCGTTCCGGCTGCTCGGGGCCGGTGCGGGGTCCGTATCCTGGCCGACGATGACCAAGACCCTGGTGGTGACCAACGACTTCCCGCCCCGTCCCGGCGGGATCCAGGCGTTCGTGCACGGCCTCGCCGTCCGGCGCCCGCCCGGCTCGGTGGTGGTGTACGCGCCGGCGTGGAAGGGGTCGGCGGCGTTCGACGCGGTGCAGCCGTTCGACGTCGTCCGGCATCCCGGGTCGCTGATGCTGCCGGAGCCGGGCGTGCTGCGCCGCGCGTCCGCGCTGCTGCGCGCGGAGCGCTGCGACTCGGTGCTGTTCGGCGCCGCGGCGCCGCTGGGACTGCTCGCGCCGGCGCTGCGGCGGCGCGGGGCCGGGCGGATCGTCGCGATCACGCACGGGCATGAGGCGGGCTGGGCGGCCCTGCCGGTCGCACGGTCGCTGCTGCGCCGCATCGGTGACGACGTCGACGCCCTCACCTACCTGGGCGAGTACACCCGGTCGCGGATGGCGCGCGCGCTGTCCCCGGCCGGTGCCGCGCGGATGGCGCGGCTCGCGCCGGGCGTGGACGAGACGCTCTTCCGCGCCGGAGCCGGCGGCGCGGAGATCAGGGCGCGGCACGGCCTGGCGGACCGTCCCGTCGCGGTGTGCGTGTCCCGGCTGGTGCCGCGCAAGGGGCAGGACACGCTGATCCGCGCCTGGCCGCGGGTGCTGGCGAGGGTTCCGGACGCGGCACTCCTGCTCGTGGGAGGCGGCCCGTACCGCGCGGAGCTGGAGCGGCTGGCGGCGTCCGAGGGCGTGGCCGGGTCGGTCGTGCTCACCGGCAGCGTGCCGTGGGAGGAGCTGCCCGCCCACTACGACGCCGGGGACGTCTTCGCGATGCCCTGCCGGACGCGCCGCCGGGGCCTGGACGTCGAGGGGCTCGGGATCGTCTACCTGGAGGCGTCGGCGACGGGCCTGCCGGTCGTGGCGGGCGACTCCGGCGGCGCGCCCGACGCCGTCCTCGACGGCGAGACGGGCGTGGTGGTGCCCGGCCGGTCGGTGCCGCGGGTCGCGGAGGCGGTCGCGGGCCTGCTCGCCGACCCGGAGCGGGCGGGGGCGATGGGCCGCGCGGGCCGCGCGTGGGTGGAGCGGGAGTGGCGCTGGGAGGTGCAGGCGGCCCGGCTGGACGCCCTGCTGCACGGCTGATCCGGCGGATGTGGCCCCGCGGTCACGGCCCTTGACCGGGTGAGCGGCCACAAGCAGACGACCGCCGCGTATCGCGCGCCCCGTGCCGGGTGACAGGATGCCCGTATGGAGAACGCGGACATCGAGGATGCGTGGGCACGGGTTCCCGGCGAGACCGCGCGGTGGCTGCACGACCTGGATCCCGACCACTGCTACTCGGGGTTCGAGCCGCCCCGCAATCCCGACTCCGCCTGGCTCCTGCACGCGATGTACGCGTGGGAGGAGGGCCTGGTCACCACGACGCACGACGACGTCCACCAGTCGGTGCTGGGGGCGGGGCTGGTGGAGCCGCCCGACCCGGCCGGGGAGGCGCCGGGCGACGTGGGAGACCTGCTGGAGGGCGCGATCGTCACCGGTACCGAGCTCGGCCGCAGCGGCGACCCCGGCGCGGGCTGGCGGCGGCTGCGCTGGCGGGAGCTGGCGCGCGGGTTCGGCGAGCCCGTGGTCCCGGAGGGGGAGCTGCCCGGCAACCGGTGCCTGCGGCAGGGGCATCCGGCGGGGAGCTGGTCGGCGGCCATCCGGCCGCCCGCGGAGGGCTGCCTGGACCGGGAGAGCTGGCACCGGCTGGTCGGGGTGCTGCTGCGGCACAGCCCGGGCGGCGCCGCCACCCGCTGCCTGGCCTACTACTGCCCGCTCGTCACCGCGGACTGGGACGACGAGACGGTCCTCGCGGGCCGGCTGGGCGACGCGGCCCGGCTGTACGACCACCCGGCGATGACGAGCTGCCCGTCCGACCTGTGGGCGGAGGACCGCTCCTGGGTCGTGTACTGCGACTGGGACCTGTGGGGCACGAAGGTCGTCGGTCCGACCTCGCTCGTCCAGGCGCTGCTGGACGACCCCGATCTGGAGGCCGTCCGCCTTCCCTGGACCCGCTAGCCGCGCACGGCCCCGGGACGGGGCCCCGCCCCCGCGCCGTAGGCGGGGCCGTCCCGGGACCGGCGGGTCGAGGGGGGCCGTGCCCGGGTTCCGGAGACCGGTTCCACGCGCACGCCCCTGCCGAGGTGGGTGCGATCCTGCGCCGGCCGGCCCCGCGCCCGGTGGGGGAGAACCTGGAGACGGGCGCGCCGCGAAGGGCCGGCCTGCGGGGCCGGATCGGTGCCGCGTGGACGGGTCCCGGGGGCACGGCCCCGGTTCGGTGACCGGCCGCCCGGGAGAGGTGGGCCTTCCGGCTGCGGGCGGGAGCGGTCCCGGTGAAGCGCTGCGTCATCGGGGCCCTCCCGCCGCTGTGCGTGCACGGTCATCGACGTCCCCGACGCTAGGCCGCGGTGCGCCCGCCGGCACCGCCGTTAAATCGGACTTAAGGGGCGGATTACTCATGGCTAATTCATCGGCCAGGTCCGGCCTCACAACGGTCGTTCATTCCCATATCCATTCGCGGCCGCCGTTGAGATGATCTCCATTCGGGGGCTGGGGGAGGGGAGCGCGGATGCGATCGCGGAGCGTCGGCGTGCTCGCGGCGCTGGTGGCGGTGGTCCTCGCCGGCGGGCTCGTCGCGGCCTGGCGGCTGCGCGGCGGGCGCGGCGCCGGGACGCCGGAGAAGGTCGCCGCGGACTACTTCGCCGCCTGGCGGCGCGGGGCGCTGGACGACATGCGCGACCTCGTCGCCGACCCGCCCGGCGACTTCGTCCGGCAGTACCGGGCGCTGTCGCGCGGCCTCACGGTCTCCTCGATCATGGTCGAACCGCGCCCGGTGGTGCGGACCGGTCCCGGCGCGGCGCACGCCGACTTCACCGTCACCCGCACGCTCGCCGGGCACGGCGAGTGGTCGTTCGCGGCGGTGCTGCGCCTCGGCCGCGTGGACGGCCGGTGGCGGGTGCTGTGGACGCCCGCGACCCTCTACCCGGGCCTGAAGGGCAGGGGGACGTGGTCGCTCGCCCAGGTACGGCTGCCCGCCGTCACGCTCGTCGCCCGCGACGGCAAGGCGCTGCCCGACACCGGGCTCCTCGCGCCCTACCTGGCCGAACTCGTCGACGACCTGACGCCGGAGGGCTACGACGAGGCCAGGTGGGTCATCGAGATGCGCGACGGCGACGGCCCGCCGCAGCGCGTGAAGGTGCTCGGCGGCGAGCCGGGCAGGAAGATCCGCACGACCCTGGACCGGCGGCTGCAGGCGGCCGCCGAGAAGGCCGTCCGCTCCGTGCCCCGGGCCGCGGCGATCGTCGCGCTGCGGCCGTCCACCGGCGAGGTGCTGGCCGTGGCGGACGCCCTCGGCGGGCTCGGCGCGTTCGCCGGCCTCTACCCGCCGGGCTCGACGTTCAAGGTCGTCACGGCGGGCGCGCTGGTCGCGGACGGGGCCGGGCCCGGTACGCCCGCCGACTGCCCGGCGTCCGTCGTCACCGCCCAGCGGACGATCCGCAACGACGAGGGGCACGAGCTGGGGCGCACGACCCTGAGCGGCGCGTTCGCCGCGTCCTGCAACACCACGTTCGCGCGCCTCGGCGTCGAGAGCCTGGGCGCGGGCAAGCTCGCCGCGAGCGCCCGCAGGTTCGGGTTCGAGACGAGGTTCTCGCCCGGGGTGCGCATGCTGGAGGGCGGCTTCCCCGCCCCGCGGAGCGGCGCGGAACTGGCGGAGGCGGCGATCGGGCAGGGCCGCGTCCAGGCGAGCCCGCTGCTGATGGCGAGCGTCGCGGCGGCCGTCGGGGACGGGACGTGGCGGCCGCCGCGGCTCGTGTCGGCGAAGCTGGTCCGCGAGGGCGGCGGCGACACGCCGGGCCCGCACCCGATCCCCGGCGCCGCCGCGCTGCGGTCGATGATGCGGGCGGTGGTCACCGGCGGCACCGCCGCGGGCGCCGGCCTGCCGGACGGCACGGCGGGCAAGACGGGGACCGCCGAGTACGCCGACGACGGCTCGTCGCACGCCTGGTTCATCGGATACCGCGGCGACCTGGCGTTCTCGGTGTTCGTCCAGGACGGCGGGTCGGGGCCGAGGACGGCCGCGCCGCTCGCCGCGGCGTTCCTGCGCTGACCTCGCCGGGAAATGGCGCGGAACGGCTGAACCCCCGCCGTTCCGCGCGCGTACTCCCACGATGAGCGGAACGGCCGCGAAGACGGCTTGAACCGTTTTTTGTCACCAACCCTCAACCGAGGGGCCAATGGGGCGTATGCTCCGGTGGTGATCGGCGGGATCCATTGCGAATCCCGCACGGGAACGCGGCGGGAGCGAGCGGGCTCCGCACACCGCGCTCCCGACGTCTCAGCAGGACCGCCGCCGGGCCGCGCGCCCGGACGGCACCGAGCCGATCCGGCGTTCGCCTGCGCTCCGCCTCCTCCACAGGAGAGGGCATGGCGCGACGTGACGACGGGCATGCGTCCCGGATCAACACGCATGCTTCACCGTGGGCGCGGGCACCCGAGCGTCCCTCACCGGGGGCCCGGCCACCCGGCCGCCGGCCGGACGAGCCGCAGTGGCCCGAGGGGTCGTGGTGGTCGGAGCAGCCGGGATGGGACGAGCGGGGCCGGCGGCGCAGGCGCGAACCGACGCGCCGTGACGTCCGGCGGCGCGAGAAGGGCCGGAGGCGGCGGCAGCCGGAGCGCCGGCCGGCGTACCGGACCGATCACCGGTCCGATCAGCGGATCGAGTACCGGTCCGAGCCGCCCGCCGCGGCCCGGCGCCGCGAGCCCGCCCGCGGCTCCGGGCGGCGCCCGCCCACCCGGCCCCGTCCCGGGCCGAAGGCGAGGCCGCGCGGGCCGCGCATGCCCGGCGACCGGATCGGCGCGGGGGCGCTCATCCTGTCGGCCGTCGTCGGCCTCTCCCTGCTGGGCATAGCCGAGCGCACGCTGCTGGACGGCCGCCCGATCGGCACGACCGAGTCGGTCGCCGCCGGCAAGGGGGCGCGGCACCCGAAGGGGCACGCCACCGCCCCGTCCGGCGCGCAGCAGCCGCACCGGCAGGCGCCGTCCGCGTCGGGCGCCCCCGCCGCCCCGCCGCGTCCGGACACGCAGGCGCTGACGGCGCAGGTGCGCAAGCTGACCCTCGCCCAGCGGGGCGCCGCGGCCAAGCAGGCGTATGGCGCCGCGCCGACGCGGGCGCCGATCGTCGCGGCCACCCGGACCAGCGCCGACGGGACATGGGTGTTCGGCACCACCGCCATCCCCGTCCCGGCGGGCAGCGACGCCGACCCCGAGATCGCGTTCTTCGCGGCCCGCTGGACGGGCCGGGACTGGCGGATCGGCCTGTCCGGCGCCACCGCGTTCGGCACCCTGCTCGGCGCGATGCCCGCCACCGTCATGTCGGCGGCGGAGTCCCGCGCGCTGCGCCGCTACGGCGCGCTGTCCGCCGAGCAGGCCGCCGCCGCGGTCAACGGCACGGGCGCGGGCGACGGGCTGATGCTGCCGTGGAAGAGCGGCACGTCCTGGACGATGCTGACCGCGGACCCCGCCTCCGCGCAGCGCCCGCTGTCCGCGCTGGCGTTCGCGGGCGGCGACGGGCGCGTCCTGGCGGCCGGCGCGGGCCGGCTCTACCGGTTCTGCGGCGACGGCTCCGGGCCCGCGCTGCTCATGGTCGTCCACGCCAGCGGCGTCGCCACCGTCTACGACCGGGTCCGGTCGGCGGCGCAGCTGCGCGACGGCAGCGTCGTCGGGCGCGGCGACCCGCTCGGCCGCACCGGCACCGCCGGCGCCTGCGGCGGCGCCCCGGCCGCCCGCGCCGAGGTCCGCTTCGACCTGCGCCGCGGCGCCGCGCCCGTCCCGCTGGACGGCGCCGTCATCGGCGGCTGGACGTTCACCGAACGCGCGAAACCGCTGCTCGGATTCGCCGAGCGCGGCCTGCTCCAGGTGCTTCCCGGGGGCCTCATCGCCAACCTCGGCGCGGTCCCCGCGGCGGATGCCCCGCCGTCGTCGCCGGCGCCCGGCGACGAGCCTGGCGGTGGCGCAGGATCGGCCGGCGCCCCGTCGCCGTCCGCTACCCAGAACAGGAGTCCGAGCGGTGCGAACACGCAACAGTGACGATCCCGCGGTGCCCGCGTGGGTGCTGCGAACCGTGCTCGTCGGCGCGGTGCTGGTGCTCGCCGGCGCCGCGACCCCGCCGGGCGCCGTCGCCGCGGCGCAGGCGCAGTACTTCCTCTCCTTCTACGCGGGCGTCTTCACGCTGCTCGCGCTGACCGGCGCGGTGATGACCGGGCTGCTGGCCACCGAGCGGCTGATCCTGAAGATCCGGCACCGGGTGCTGGCGCAGGGCGCGCACCGGGCGTGCGCGGTCGTCGCGTCGGTGATGGTCATCGCGCACATCGCGGTCAAGCTGCTGGGCGGGCTCGCGACGCCCGCGCAGATCGTGGTGCCGACCCCGGACGCGGTCGGCCTCGGCACCGTCGCGTTCGAGCTGATGGTGCTGATCGTGATCACCGGCGTCCTGCGGACCAGGTTCGTGGCCCGCGCCCGCCCGTGGGTGTGGCGGTCGATGCACGCCGTCGCGTACATCTCGTGGCCGATCGGGATCCTGCACGGCCTGACCGCCGGACGGGTCGCGGCGAACTGGGTGGTGCTCAGCTACGTGATGAGCATCGTCGGCGTCGTCATCGCGCTCGCCACCCGGCTGATCGTGGTGATCAGGCCGCGCGAGGTCGGGCGGGCGGGCGACGGGTTCGGCGCCGGCGAGCGCGCGGCGGCCGCCGCCGCGGCCCGCCGCGCGCGCGGCCGCTTCCCCGAACGCGACCCGCGCGCCGCCGTCCCGCGCGGCTACGACGACCGGCTCGGTTACGACGACCGGCTCGGTTACGACGACCGCCCTGGATATGGCGACGACCCGCGCGGGTACGACGATCCGCGCGGTGTGGACGACCTGCGCGGTGTGGACGACCTGCGCGGCGCGGACGACCCGCGCCGCATGGACGACCCGCGGGTGACCGGGCCGCTCGGCGGGCGCGACTCCCGCGCCACCGTGACCGACCCGCGCGGCGTGCCCCTGCCGGGCGAGGGCGGCGGCTGGGACACCGAGGTCATCCGATGAGCGCCGTCCACACGGTGTCCAACATCGGCGGCCCCCGGCTGACGCTCGGCTTCGACCGCTTCGACCGGCTCGACCTCGACCGGCACCTCGCGGTGCACGGCCGGCTGCGCGTCCCGTCGCTGGACGACCTGGTCAGGATGGCCGAGCAGGTCGACATGCGGGGACGCGGCGGCGCCGGGTTCCCGTTCGCCCGCAAGCTGGCCGCCGTCGCGTCCCGGGTGAAGCACCCGACCGCCGACCAGACGCTGCTGCTGCCGGGCGAGAAGGGAGGCGACCGCGGCTCCAGCGAGGACGTCGTCGTGGTCGTCAACGGGGCCGAGGGCGAGCCGGGCAGCGCCAAGGACAAGGTCCTGCTCGGCCGCGCCCCGCACCTGGTGCTGGACGGCGCGCAGATCGTCGCGACCGCGCTCGGCACCCAGCGGATCGTCCTCGCCGTCGAGAGCGACGAGGCGGCCCGGTCGGTGCGCGCCGCGATCGGCGAGCGGCGGATGCCCGCCCGCGTCGTCCGGCTGACCGAGCGGTTCATCTCCGGGGAGAGCGGCGCGGTGATCCGCGCCATCAACGGCGAGACGCCGATCCCGCCGGGCGTGAAGGTCCGCGCCGCCGAGTCCGGGGTGGACGGGTACCCGACGCTGCTGTCCAACACCGAGACGTTCGCGCAGCTCGCGGTGCTGGTCTCGCTCGGCCCCGACCTGTACGCCTCCGCCGGGACCGACGACGAGCCGGGCACCACGCTGCTCACCGTCGGCGGCACCGCGGTCGTCGAGGCGCCGTACGGGACGCCGCTGCGGGACGTCCTGAAGCACTGCGACGTGCCGCCGGGCCCCGGCGTGCTGGTCGGCGGCTACCACGGGACGTGGCTCGACCCGGCCGGGGCGTCGCGCGCGGTGCTGTCGCGGGCCGGGATGCGCGCCGTCGGCGGGACGGTCGGCGCCGGCATCATCCTGCCGCTCGCGCAGGGCACCTGCCCGCTCGGCGAGGTCACCCGGATCGCGTCCTACCTGGCCGCGCAGTCGGCCGGGCAGTGCGGCCCGTGCCGGCTGGGGCTGCCCGACGTCGTCCGCGCGCTCAACGCGCTGAGCGAGGGCGGCGGGACGGTCGAGGACGTGCGCCGCGCCGCGGCGATCGGGCGCGGCCGCGGCGCCTGCACCCATCCCGACGGGACCGCGCGGTTCGTGCTGTCGGCGGTCGAGGCGTTCGCGGCCGACATCGACGCGCACCGGTACGGCGGCACCTGCGGGCTGCCGACGTTCGGGGTGCTGCCCCTGCCCGTCCCGACCGGGCGGGAGGAGCGGGTGGCGATCGACTGGAGCCGCTGCGACGGCCACGGGCTGTGCGCCTACCTCGTCCCGGAACTGATCCAGCTCGACCGGTACGGCTTTCCCGTGGTGCTCGGAAGCGACATCCCGTCCTGGATGGAGCGGGACGTGCAGAAAGCGGTCGCGATGTGCCCCGCATTGGCGCTGCGGGTCGTCGGGGGAGTTCCCGGCGGTCCCGCGCGGCGTTCCTGACGGCGGCCCGTCCGCCATTACGGACGGGCCGGAGAAAAGAAAAGTGCGAACGTCGGTGAACCCCGGGCCCGGCGCGGTGCGTATTCCTCGGCGAAACCGCGCCGGGTCCGTTCTTCGGTGCGCTCCGGAAGGAGGAAGGAATTTCGGTGAGGAATTCGTACGGTGCCGCGGAACTGCGCCGGCTCCCGCGGTTCGGGCTCGGCCGGGGTCGGGGCCTGCTGCTCATGGCCGCCGCGGCCGTCGTCGCGGCCGCCCTCGCGGTCCTCCTCAACCCGCGGGTCGCCCCGGCGAACGGCGTGGACAAGGGTGCCACCGTCCCGTCGAAATGGGGCCCGCTGAGCGCCCAGGACCGGCTCCTGCTGGTCAAGGTCCGCCAGGCCGGGCTCTGGGAGATGCCGGCCAGCCAGATGGCCGTGCAGCGCGGCGCGAGCCCCCGGGTGCGCGAGATCGGCAAGATCATCAACCAGGAGCACATGCAGCTGGACGCCGACACCCGGGCCACGGCCCAGCAGCTCGGCGTGTCCCTGCCGGCCATTCCGAACGGCACGCAGCGGAGCTATCTCCGGGAGCTTTCCGGGCTCGACGGAAAGGCGTTCGACACCGACTACGTGTTCCGGCTCCGCGCCGCGCACGGGCAGGTCCTGCCGTTCGCCGCCAAGGCTCGCGTGCAGAGCCAGAACACGATCATCCGGGCCTACGCGGAACGCGGGATGAAATTCGTCCTGCACCATATCCAGCTGCTGGAGAGCACCGGCCTGGTCACCAAGTCCGCGCTGCACTGACGGGTATCCCACCCCCCGCTCAAAGGGAGTACTCAATGGGAAGAAGAAGAAAGGCCCTCGCCGTGATCGTCCCGGCGGTCCTGCTCGCCGCGTCGGCGTGCAACGACGTCCCGGGCGGCGCCGCGGCGCTGCCCGGCGGCGCGACCGTCACCGCCGATCCGGCCGGGCACGTCCAGAAGTACCGGAGCGGGCACGGCGTCCGGACCAGCCCGCCCGCCGACGGCGGCGGCCAGCAGAACGGCGGCACCCAGACGGGCGGCGGCCAGGACGGCGGTCAGATGCCCGGCATGGGCGACGGCCAGATGCCGGGGATGGGGGACCCCTCCCAGACGGCCGTCCCCACCCCGGCGGACTCCGGATCGCCGGATCCCGGCCAGACCGACCCGAACCAGCAGAACGGCGACGGCCAGAACGGGGACGGCCAGAACGGCGGCCAGAACGGGGGCGGCCAGAACGGCGGCGGCCAGAACCAGAACGGCGGCGGGCAGGGCGGCCAGAGCCAGGTGAAGCCGGGCCCGCGCGCCGACCAGTTCGTCGACATCCGGCAGGCGCGGCCCGTCCCGCAGCCGCGGCGCACGCGCGCCGCCTCCACCGGCGTGTTCACGTCCAGCTGCGGCACGAACGCGGGGCAGAAGCACAGCAACCCCGACAACGTGATCGTGGCCCCCGGCGTCCAGAACGGCGCGCACCACATCCACGACTACGTCGGCAACCTCGACACCAGCGCGTTCTCGACCGACCAGACGCTCGCCGCCGCCGGGACGACCTGCACCAACGGCGACCAGTCGACCTACTACTGGCCGGTCGTCCGGCTGCGCGCCGGCCAGGACGGCTCCGACCGCGCGGCGCAGAGCCAGGCGGACGGCAACACCGGCAGCGTCGTCACCCCGGCGAAGGTGCGCCTCCAGTTCCTCGGCAACCCGCGCAGCAAGGTGACGGCGATCCCGCGGTTCACCCGGATCGTCACCGGTGACGCCAAGGCGTCGTCGAAGGGCCCGGCCAACGCGCACGCCCAGTGGACGTGCAGCGGGTTCGAGAACCGGGCGTTCGCCGACAAGTACCCGCTGTGCCCGAAGGGCAGCATGGTGGAGCGCGTGCTGAACTTCCCGAGCTGCTGGGACGGGCAGAACACCGACAGCGCGAACCACCGCGACCACATGGTCTTCCCGGACCCGCGGACCGGGCAGTGCCCGCAGGGCCGCAAGGCCGTCCCGCAGCTGCGGATGACGCTGGCCTACAACCTGCCCGCCAAGGCGCTGGCGTTCGCGCTGGACACCTTCCCGGAGGAGGGCCACGACCCGGTGACCGACCACGGCGACTTCATCAACGTGATGAACGACCAGCTCATGCGGAAGGCCGTCGCCGCCATCAACGGGCGCCGCCGCTGATCCCCGGTCCCGGGGCCCGTGCGCGCCCGCGCGTAGGATCGCGTCATGGAGATCGTGATCGCGGGCGGGCACGGGCAGATCGCGCTGCGGCTGTCCGGGCTGCTGGCAGGGCGCGGGGACGCCGTGGTGAGCCTCATCCGCAACCCCGACCATGCGGCGGACGTGCGGGCGACGGGCGCGACGCCGGTCGTCCGGGACCTGGAGGCGGCGTCCGCCGGCCAGGTCGCGGGCGACCTGGCCGGCGCGGACGCGGTCGTGTTCGCCGCCGGGGCGGGGCCGGGCAGCGGCGCGGCCCGCAAGGACACCGTCGACCGGGCCGCGTCGGTGCTGCTGGCGGACGCGGCGGAGCGCGCCGGGGTGCGGGGCTTCGTGCAGGTGTCCGCGATGGGCGCGGGCGACCCGCCCGCGCCGGGCCGCGACGAGGTCTGGGCCGCCTACGTCCGCGCCAAGGGCGAGGCCGAGGACGACCTGAGGGCGCGCGGCGGCCTGGACTGGCTGATCCTGCGGCCGGGCCGCCTCACCGACGACCCGGGCACCGGGCTCGTGACGCTCGCCGAGCCGCCGGCCGGGCAGGGCGCGGTGACCCGCGACGACGTCGCCGCGGTGATCGTCGCGCTGCTGGACGCCCTCCCGGACGCCCGGCACCGCACCCTCGACCTGCTCAACGGCGACGTGCCGATCGCCGACGCCGTCGCCGCCCTGCGCTGACCCGGCGCGGTCAGGTGGTGTAGAGGGACTCGATCTCGTCGGCGAAGTCCTTCATGACGACGTTGCGCTTGACCTTGAGGCTCGGGGTCATGTGCCCGGCCTCCTCGGTGAAGTCGACGCCGAGGATGACGTACTTCTTGATCGCCTCGGCGTGGCTGACCGACTTGTTGGCGTCGGCGACGGCGCCCTCGATCTCGGCGATGATGTCGGGGTCGCGGCGCAGCTCGTCCACGGACATCGCGGCGGGCTTGCCGTGCCGCTCCTTCCAGGGGCCGAGGGCCTCCTCGTCCAGCGTGATCAGGGCGCTGATGAACTTGCGCCCGTCGCCGACCACCAGGCACTGGCTGATCAGCGGGTGGGCGCGCAGCCGGTCCTCGAGCGGGGCGGGCGCGACGTTCTTGCCGGCCGCGGTGACGAGGATCTCCTTCTTCCGGCCGGTGATCTTCAGGAAGCCGTCGGCGTCGAGGGCGCCGAGGTCGCCGGTGTGGAACCAGCCGTCCTCGATCGCCTCCTTGGTGGCGGCCTCGTTGTTCCAGTAGCCCTGCAGGACGTTGATGCCGCGGACCAGGACCTCGCCGTCCTCGGCGATGCGGACGTCCACGCCCGGGATGGGCTTGCCGACGGTTCCGATCCTGATGGCGGTGGGGCGGTTCACGGTCGCCGGCGCGGTGGTCTCGGTGAGGCCGTAGCCCTCCAGGATCGTGATGCCGACGCCGCGGAAGAAGTGGCCGAGGCGCTCGCCGAGCGCGGCGCCGCCGGACACCGCGTACTGCACCCGCCCGCCGACGGCCGCGCGCAGCTTCCCGTAGACCAGCACGTCGAAGACCTTGTGCTTGGCCCTGAGGCCGAGGCCGGGGCCGCCGGCCTCCAGCGCGCGGCTGTAGGCGATCGCGGTGTCCGCGGCCGCCTTGAAGATCTTGCCCTTGCCGTCGGCCTCCGCCTTCTGCTCGGCGCCGTTGTAGACCTTCTCGAACACCCGCGGGACGGCGAGCAGGAACGTCGGCCGGAACGAGGCGAGGTCGGGCAGCAGGCTGGGGATGTCGCTGTGGCCGAGGACGATGCCGCCCTCGATGGTGGCGACCTCGATCAGCCGGGCGAACACGTGCGCCAGCGGCAGGAACAGCAGGGTGGAGCTGCCCTCCACGGCGATCTCGGAGATCGCGCCCTGCACGGCGTTGCGGGCGGTCCGGACGAGGTTCCCGTGGGTGATCTCACAGCCCTTGGGGCGGCCGGTGGTGCCGGAGGTGTAGACGAGGGTCGCCAGGTCGGCGGCGGTGCGGGAGCGGCGGCGCTCGGTGATCGTCGCGTCGGGGACGTCCTTGCCGAGCTCGGTGACCTCGGCGACGGCGCCCGCGTCGATGCCCCAGACGTGCGCGAGGCCCGGGAGCCGGTCCCGGACCTCGGCGACCAGCGCCAGGTGCGCGTCGGTCTCGGCGAACAGCGCCTTGGCGCCGGAGTCGCCGGTGATCCACTCGACCTGCTCGGCGGAGGAGGTCTCGTAGATCGGGACGGCGACCGCGCCGGCCGTCCAGATCGCGTAGTCCAGCAGCGTCCACTCGTAGCGGGTGCGCGACAGCAGCGCGACCCGGTCGCCCGGTTCGACGCCCGCGGCCACGAGGCCCTTGGCGACCGCCGCGACCTCGGCCGCGAACTCCGCCGCGGTGACGGCGCTCCAGGCGGTGCCGCCGCGGCGGCGCAGCACGATGGCGCCGGGTTCCTCGGCGGCCCGGGTGAAGGGCGCGTCGGTCAGATTGGCGGAGTCGGGGACCTCCGCCATCGCGGGGACGCTGAACTCGCGCACGGCCCACTCCTGTGATCGATCTTCGGGGACGGCGGGGGAACCTGCCGGTCCCTCCGCAGGTGAATGATACCCACGAGTAGGAAAACCGCCCGAAAGTGAGCGTCCCGCCCCGGAGCGGCCTCCGGACCGGCGGTTAACGGCACGGCAAAGACCGCTCGGCGCGGCCGGGCGGCCGCCGGTCCGTCCCCTACCCTTGACCTGGTCGTATACGGAAGTGGTCGGGGGAGAGCCATGGCCCTGCTCGAAGTGATCGCGCTCACGGCCGCGGACGCGCGCGCCGCGCAGGACGGCGGCGCCGACCGGATCGAGGTCGTGGCCGACATGGGGGCCGACGGGCTCACCCCGGACCCGGACATGGTGGCGGCCGTGCGCGCCGCCACGACGCTGCCGCTGCGGGTGATGCTGCGGGCCAACGCCGGGTTCCGCACCACCGGCGCCGAGCTGGACCGGCTCGTCCGGGCCGCCGACGACCTCGCCGCCGCCGGAGCCGACGGTTTCGTGCTCGGCTTCCTCGACTCCTCCGGCCATGTCGACGCCGGCGCGACCGGCAAGCTCGCGTCCGGCTGCGCGCCGCTTCCGTGGACGTTCCACCGCGCGGTCGACCACGCCGCCGACCCCGCCCAGGCGTGGGAGGCGGTCCGGGCGCTCGACGGCGGCCTGGACGCCGTGCTCACGGCGGGCTCGCCGCGCGGCGTCGACGCCGGCGTCGAGGTGCTGGTCCGGCGCGCCGCCGAGGACCCCCGCTCCGCCGCGATGATCATGGCGGGCGGCGGGCTGCGCCGCAAGCACGTCGCGGTGCTCGCCGCGGCGGGCGTCACCGCGTTCCACGTCGGCACCGCCGTCCGCCCGGACGGCTCCTGGGACGTCCCCGTCGACCCCGCGCTCGTGGGGGAGTGGCGCTCGCTGGTGTCGGCCGCGGCCGGCTGACGCCCGGAGGGGTTGCCCGTTTTCGGGGGAGAGGTCCCCTATTAGAGTCGGTTCATGAGGATCCACGTGGTGAGCGACGTCCATGGCCGCGCGGACGCGCTGAAGAGCGCGGGCGACGGCGCGGACGCGCTCATCTGCCTCGGCGACCTGATCCTGTTCGTCGACTACTCCGACCACGGGCAGGGTATCTTCGCGGACCTGTTCGGGCAGGAGAACGCCGACCGCTTCATCGCGCTGCGCCTCGAGAAGCGCTTCGACGAGGCCCGCGCGTTCTCCCGCGGCCTCTGGGCGTCCCTCGAGGGGGAGGCGTGGCCGCACATCGAGCGCGCCGTCGACCGGCAGTACGCCGAGCTGTTCGCGGCGATGCCGGCCCCCGCCTACCTCACGTACGGCAACGTCGACGTCCCGCGCATGTGGGCGCCGCACCTGCGCGAGGGGCACCGCGTCCTGGACGGCGAGACCACCGAGATCGGCGGGCTGCGGTTCGGGTTCGTCGGCGGCGGGCTCCGCACCGAGTACCGCACCCCCTACGAGCTGGACGACGACGCGTACGCGGCGAAGGTCGAGGCGGTGGGGGAGGTGGACGTGCTCTGCTGCCACATCCCGCCCGCCGTCCCCGAACTGCTCTACGACACCGTCGCCCGCAGGTTCGAGCGGGGCAGCGAGGCGATCCTCGACGCGATCCACCGCACGCAGCCGAGATACGTGCTGTTCGGGCACGTCCATCAGCCGCTCGCCGCCCGCACGCGCATCGGCCGCACCGAATGCGTGAACGTGGGCCACTTCCGCGCGCGCGGGGTCCCGTACGTCCTGACGGTGTGACGGATACCGTGCTGTAGACAGCGGCCCGGGCGACGGGTTCACGGGCGCGGGTCCACGGCGAACCGGAGGGAACGCAGATGGCGGACCGCACGAGTTCTTCCATCACCATCAAGGCCGCGAAGGCCGACATCATGGCGGTGATCGCCGATCTGGAGGCGTATCCGGACTGGGCGAGCGGGATCCGCGAGTTCACCGTCCAGGAGACCGGTCCGGACGGCCGGGCGCTGCGCGGCCGGCTGACCTTCGACGGCGGCCCGTTCAGCGACACCGTCGGCCTCGCCTACACCTGGGACGGCGACGACCGGGTGAGCTGGGAGCTGGTCGAGAAGGGCGCGGTCGTCACCGGCCTGCACGGCACCTACGCGCTCGCCGAGGCGGGCGGCGCCACCGAGGTCACCTACGAGCTGGCGGTGGACGTCCGCGTCCCGATGATCGGCATGGTGAAGCGCAAGGGGGAGAAGCGGATCATCGACTCCGCCCTCAAGGGCCTCAAGCGCCGCGTCGAGCGCTGAGCACGCCCGGAAGGCGGTACCGTTTCACGCCGATGACGGATGGATGATGGAGTCATGACCGACCAGCCGGGTGACCTGATCAACGAGGCGGGCAAGCTCTTCGACGCGGTGCTCAGGCGCGTGGTCGGCGGCGGCTCCCGCGACGACGAGAACGGCCGCGACCGCGAGGAGCACCGCGACCGCGGCGCCCGTCCCCGCGACGGCGCGGACGACGCGTGGGCGAGCGCGACCGCCGAGCCGCCGCGCTACGCCACCGGCGCCCCCGAGTGCTGCCACTGCCCGGTCTGCCGGACCATCGCGGCGTCCCGCGAGTCCGGGCACGAGGTGGGCCGGCACGTCCGGGAGGCCGGGCAGTCGCTGCTGGCCGCCGCGCTGGACGTGGTGCAGGGCTTCGACCGCACCCGCCCCGACGCGAACCGGAACCGGCCTCCGCGGCCCCGGGACGCGTCGGCGGGCCCCGGGGCGGGTAGGTCCGATCGGTCGGGACGGTCGCCCCGCGACGAGGCCCCGTCCGGAGGGACGCCGCGCGGGGAGAGGCCCCGCGAGGAGCCGGGCGACCCGTGGGCGGCCGCCACCGGCGGCGACTCCATCGACATCGGCTAGTGGTGCGGACGGGCTCCAGCCAGGGGCGCGCGAGGAGGAGGAAGCGTACATGGCCCTGACCATCGGCGTGGACGTGGGCGGCACGAAGGTCGCCGCCGGCGTCGTCGACGACCGGGGAACGATCCTGGAGAAGGTCCGGCGGCCGACTCCCTCGACCAACCCCAAGGAGACCGCCGAGACCATCGCCGAGGTCGTCGAGCTGCTCAAGGGCAAGTACGCGGAGGTGTCGGCGGTCGGCCTCGGCGCCGCCGGGTTCGTCGACGAGACCCGCTCCACGGTGCTGTTCGCGCCGAACCTCGCCTGGCGCGAGGAGCCGATCAGGGAGAAGGTCGAGCACCTCGTCGGGCTGCCGGTCGTCGTCGAGAACGACGGCAACGCCACCGCCTGGGGCGAGGCGAAGTTCGGCGCGGGCCGCGGCGAGAACTTCCTGGTGCTGGTGGCGCTCGGCACCGGCATCGGCGGCGGCATCATCATCAACGGCGAGCTGTACCGCGGCCGGTTCGGGATCGGCGCCGAGATGGGGCACTTCCGGGTCGTCCCCGACGGGCGCCGCTGCGGCTGCGGCAACCGCGGCTGCTGGGAGCAGTACGCCAGCGGCAACGCGCTCGTGCACGAGGCCCGCGACCTGGCGCGGGTCGCGCCGGCGATGGCGGGCCGGCTGCTGGAGCTCGGCGGCGGCCGCCCGGAGGGCATCAGCGGCCCCGAGGTGTCCCAGGCGGCCCGCGAGGGCGACAAGGCCGCGCTGGAGTGCTTCCGGACGATCGCGCACTGGGCCGGCCAGGGCCTCGCCGACCTCAGCGCGATCCTCGACCCGGGGGCGTTCATCATCGGCGGCGGCCTGTCCGACGCGGGCGACCTGCTGCTCGACCCGATCCGCGTCGCGTTCGAGGAGGCGCTGACGGGGCGCGGCCACCGCCCGCTGCCCGACATCCGGATCGCCGAGCTCGGCTCGGCCGCCGGCATCGTCGGCGCCGCCGACCTCGCCCGCGTCCGCCCCCTCCAGGACGCGGCGGTCTAGGGGCCCCGCCGTGGCGACGCCGGTCCGGGTGCTGAGCTACAACATCCGGTCGCTGCGCGACGACCCGGAGGCCGTGGCGCGCGTCGTGCGCGCGAACGGCCCTGACGTGCTGTGCCTGCAGGAGGTGCCGCGGTTCTGGGGCTGGCGGGCGCAGCGGCGCCGGCTGGCGCGGGCGTGCGGGATGGACGTGGCGGCGGGCCGCCGGGCGTGCGGCCTCGCCGTCCTCGCGGCGCCGCGCGTCCGCCGCGTCCACCGCGAGTTCCACCTGCTGACGCCCGACGAGGGCCTGCACCGCCGGGCGCTCGCGGTCGCGGTGCTGGAGATCGGGCCGGCCCGGCTGATCGCGGCGAGCACCCACCTCGACCTCGCGGACGGGCCGCGGCTGCGGCACGTCCGCGAGGTGCTGGCGCTCCTCGACCGGGCCCGCGCCCGGTACGGCGCGCCGGTGGTGCTCGCGGGCGACGTCAACGAGGAGCCCGGCGGCCCGTCGTGGACGCTGCTCACCGAGCACTTCCAGGACGGCCACGCGACCGCCCCGGCGGGGGAGGGACTCACCTTCTCCGCGCGCGACCCGCGCCGCCGCATCGACGGGGTGTTCGCCGACCCCGGCGTCGAGGTGGCCGGATGCGGGGTGCCGCCGGACGAGGCCGGGGACCACGTCCGCGCCACCGACCACCGCCCGCTGCGCGCCGACCTCCGCCTGCCCGCCGGGCCCGGCTAGACGGCCCGGTCAGGCGGTGCAGGTCGGAGAGCCGCAGGTCGGCCAGTGCCGGGTCGGGCGGTGCCGGTCAGACGACGGCGCCGTCGTCGGGGTCGCGGGGCTCGTCGCCCATCCGCAGCACCAGCGTCACGAACCCGCCGATGAACGCGGCCACGGCGAGGAACGCGGCCCAGCCGGGCACCTCCCAGTCGAGGATCACCGTGACGAGGAGGTAGACCGGGCCGCCGATCAGCGCGATCCACGCGCCCTTGGTGAGCGGGTCCGCGCTCGGCAGCGGCGGGGGCGGCGGCGGGATGTAGTGGCCCTCGTCATCGGCGTCGGGCGGGAACTCCGGGGGCTCGTCGGCGGGCCGGATCACCCGGGCCCGCGGCAGCCGGCCGGACCGGTCGTCGCCCTCGCGCGGCGGCGCCGGCCGCTCGTCGATGTTCTCCTGGTCGGGCCAGGGGATCTCGTCGCCCTCCGGCGCCGTGTCGAACCCCGCGACGATCTCCGCCCAGATGGCGTCCTCGTCGAGGTCGCGGCCCCTGCCGTCGCCCGCGCCGGACGCTCCGGACCCGCCGCCGGCCTCGCCGTCGCCGCGGCGCCCCGGCGCGTCGAACACGCCGTCGAAGGCCTCGTCGAAGGAGCCGTCGAGCCCCCCGTCGAGGCCGCCGTCGCGCGGGCCGTCGTGCACCCCGTCGCGGCCGGACGGCGCGTCCGCCGCGGAGTCGGCCAGGTCCGGCTCGGGGCGGCCGTCGCCCTCGCCGCGCACGCCGGCGTCCCGCAGCCGCGCCAAGTGGGCGCGCAGAATCCCCTCGGCGGCCGGCTTCATGTCCACGTCCACGTACAGCCGGTCGAGGACGTCGCCGACGGGGTCGCCGGCCGTCCCGGCGATCTCGGGCAGGCCGTCCGGCGACGCCGCGTAGGCCGCCACGCCCGCCTCGCCGAGCGCCGCCAGCATCGCGTCGGCCAGGTGCGGGGCGAGGTCGACCAGCGGAGCGTAGGTGTCGGCGGACAGTCCATTGCCACGGCGATTCACGGGGCCGGCTCCTTCGACGACTCCGGCGTGACCGACAGCACCGGCATGACGGCCTCCGCTCCCCCATTGAGGTGTGCGCCCGGCCGCCCGCCGCGGTGCGCGGCGGCACTCCCGGACGACCCGAAACGTGTGTCCCACGGTATTCGCTGCGCCGCTCGGGACAAGCCCCCGGGCGCACCCGATTGTGATTTCCGTTCAGAGCCTACGTTCATCTGGGCGCGGGGTGTGCCGGACCGGCCCCGGGCACCGGGACAGTGGTGTGGGCGAGGAACCGCCGGGATGCGAAGATGTCCCATCATTACCCCCCTCGGACGGGGACTCGGTCTTGCGCGCCGCGTGCGCACGCGGTTCGGAGGAAGGTGTCGGCATGCTCTGGTTCTGGATCCTGCTGAGGATCGTTCTCTCACCCATCATGTACGGCGCATGGTGGCCGCGGAACCGGGGCATGAAGAACGTCCCCAAGCGCGGCCCCGCGCTGCTGGCGTGCAACCACCAGTCGTTCGCCGACCACTTCTTCGGCCCGCTGCCGCTGATGCGGCCGATCTTCTTCATCGGCAAGGGCGAGTACTTCACCGGCAAGGGGATCAAGGGCCTGATCAGCAAGGGGTTCTTCACCGGGGTGGGGGTCGTCCCCGTCGACCGCACCGGCGGCCCCGAGGCGGACGCGGCGCTGCAGACGGGCCTGCGGATCCTCGGCGAGGGCAAGCTGCTCGGCATCTACCCCGAGGGCACCCGGGCGCCGGACGAGAGGCTGTACCGCGGCAAGACCGGGGTGGCGCGGCTGGCGCTGAAGTCCCGCGTCCCGGTCATCCCGATGGCGATGATCAACACCTTCAAGCTGATGCCGCCCGGGCAGCCGTACCCGCGGCTCGGCGTCCGCCCCGGCGTGCGGTTCGGCGAGCCGATGGACTTCTCCCGGTACTTCGGCCGCGAGGACGACCGCGAGGTGCTGCGCGAGGTCACCGACGAGATCATGGAGGCGATCCGGAAGCTGTCGGGGCAGGAGTACGTCGACCGGTACGCGGCCGAGGTCAAGGCCGAGATGGCCGGCAAGGCCGTCCGCCGCGTCGAGGACGGCGACGACTGCGACGAGGGCGACGGCGGCGACGAGGGCATCACCGAGGACTGAACCGTGCGCGACGACACCCCCGGGGGCATGGCCGGCCTGGACGCGGCGCTGTGGCGGTCCGTGGCGGTGTACCGGGCGCTGGCGCTGGTCTACGCCGCCGTCGTGATCGGCAAGAACTCCGGCGGCTACGCGCACCCGCTGGGCGGCTGGGCCGTCCTCGGGGTCCTGACCGTCTGGACGGGCGTCGCGACGCTGGCGTACCGCGACCCGTCCCGGCGCGGGTGGCCGCTGCTGGCCGCCGACCTCGCCGTCGCGTTCGGCTGCATCCTCGCGACCGCCTGGGTGGAGACGGCCGGCCACATCGCGGCGGGCCGCCCGACGCTGCCGGTGTCGTGGGTCGCCGCCTCCGTGCTCGCCTGGGCCGTCGCGGGCGGCCGGCGGCTCGGCGTCACCGCCGCGCTCGTGCTCGGCGCCGCGAACCTGCTGGTGCACGCCGTCGCCGGGACGGCCGGGGGGATGGGCAACACCACCCTCAACGGCATCGTGCTGCTGTTCCTCGCGGGACTGGTCGTCGGGCAGGTGGTGCGGCTGGCGCGCGAGGCGGAGGCGCGGCTGGCCCGGGCCGTCGAGCTGGAGGCGGCGACCCGGGAGCGGGAGCGGCTGGCGCGCCGCATCCACGACTCGGTCCTGCAGGTGCTGGCGATGGTGCAGCGGCGCGGCGGCGAGGCCGGCGGCGAGGCGGCTGAGCTGGGCCGGCTGGCGGGGGAGCAGGAGGCGGCGCTGCGCGCGTTGATCGGCGCCGGCCCCGGGACCGGCCCGGCCCCGGCCGCCGCCGCGCCGCGTCCGGGCGACGGCGGGGAACGCGAGACCGACCTGGCCCCGCTGCTGACCGGCCAGGCGTCCGCGTCGGTGACCGTGTCGACCCCCGCGACGCCCGTGCCGCTGCCCGAGCACGCCGCCCGCGAGGTCGCCGCGGCGGTCGCCGCGGCGCTGGACAACGTCCGGCGGCACTGCGGCGACGGCGCCCGCGCGTGGGTCCTGCTGGAGGACGGCCCCGGCGAGGTCACCGTCAGCGTCCGCGACGACGGCCCCGGCATGCCGCCCGGCCGCCTCGACGACGCGGCGGCGTCCGGCCGGCTCGGCGTCGCCCAGTCCATCCGGGGCCGCGTCCGCGACCTCGGCGGCACGGTGTCGATCGTCTCGGCGCCCGGCGAGGGCACCGAGATCGAGATGACCGTTCCGCGCCGGTCCGTGGCGTCTAGGGTGTGATCGTGAGCGAGGTTCCGTTGAGGGTCATGGTCGTCGACGACCATCCGATGTGGCGCGACGCCGTCGCCCGCGACCTCGCCGAGGCGGGGCACGAGGTCGTCGCCACCGCCGGGGAGGGCCGCACCGCCGTCCGCATCGCCGCCGCCGCGCGCCCCCGCGTCGCCGTGGTCGACCTGCAGCTGCCCGACATCAGCGGCGTCGAGGTCACCCGGCACCTCGCCGCCGCCGACCCGCCCGTGCGGGTGCTGGTGCTGTCGGCCAGCGGGGAGCAGCAGGACGTCCTGGAGGCGGTGAAGGCGGGCGCCACCGGCTACCTGCTCAAGTCCGCCGGGCGCGAGGAGTTCCTGGACGCGGTCCGCCGCACCGCCGACGGCGACGCCGTGTTCACCCCCGGCCTCGCCGGCCTCGTCCTCGGCGAGTACCGCAGGCTCGCCGCCGCGCCCGCCCGCGAGGACGACGACGCGCCCCGGCTCACCGACCGCGAGACCGAGGTGCTGCGGCTCGTCGCCAAGGGCCTGACGTACAAGCAGATCGCGCAGCGGCTCGTCCTGTCGCACCGCACGGTGCAGAACCACGTGCAGAACACCCTCGGCAAGCTCCAGCTGCACAACCGCGTCGAGCTCGTCCGCTACGCCATCGAGAAGGGCTTGGACGAGGAGTCGTGATCCGCCTGTGACGGCGCGCCTCCGGCGACTATGGTCTAGACCATTGGCGGCACGCCGGGACGGCCGGCGAATGCCCTGCGTAGCCATGCCATGACTACTAGGCTGGCCATGTGAACCGAGGGAGGAGCCCGGTGGCGGGAGAAGGAGACGGCATGCGAGTCGGAGTGCTCACCGGCGGTGGGGACTGCCCCGGCCTGAACGCGGTCATCCGCGCGGTCGTCCGCAAGGGCGTGCAGGTCTTCGGCTACGAGTTCGTGGGCTTCCGGGCCGGCTGGCGCGGCCCCCTGGAGGGCGACACCGTCGCCCTCGACGTCCAGGCCGTCCGCGGGATCCTGCCGCGCGGCGGCACGATCCTCGGCTCGTCCCGGACCAACCCGGTCAAGGTCGAGGGGGGCGTCGAGCGGATCAAGGACAACCTCGCCGGGCTCGGCGTCGACGCCCTGATCGCCATCGGCGGCGAGGACACCCTCGGCGTCGCCCGCGAGCTGTACGCCAGCGGCGTCAACGTCGTCGGTGTCCCCAAGACGATCGACAACGACCTCAACGCCACCGACTACACCTTCGGGTTCGACACCGCGGTGAACATCGGCATGGAGGCCGTCGACCGGCTGCACACCACCGCCGAGAGCCACCACCGCGCGCTGATCTGCGAGGTCATGGGCCGCCACGCGGGGTGGATCGCGCTGCACGTCGGCATGGCCGCCGGCGCCAACGTCATCCTGATCCCCGAGCGGCCGTTCGACATCGACAAGGTCGTCGAGTACGTCGAGAGCCGGTTCAAGACCCGCTACGCGCCGATCATCGTCGTGTCGGAGGGCGCCCACCCGATCGACGGGCAGATGCAGCTGCAGACCGGCGACCGCGACGCGTTCGGGCACGTCCGGCTCGGCGGCATCGGCCAGGCCCTCGCCGACGAGATCGAGAAGCGCACCGGCAAGGAGGCCCGCGCCACCGTGCTCGGGCACATCCAGCGCGGCGGCACCCCCACCGCGTTCGACCGCGTCCTCGCCACCCGCTTCGGCCTCCAGGCCATCGACGCCGTCCGCGACGGCGACTACGGCAAGATGGTCGCGCTCCAGGGCACCGAGATCGTCCGCGTCGGCCTCGACGAGGCGACCAAGGAGCTGAAGACCGTTCCGCTGGAGCGCTACGCCGAGGCCGAGGTCTTCTTCGGCTGAACCCGTCCGGGCGGGACCGCCCGGCAGAACCTGTCCCTCCCGGCGGGAACACCTTTTCCGGGTCGCGATGTTGGGGTGAGTGGGCCACACTGGAGGCCGCCCCTTGACCTGTTCCCGCCGGGAGGATTACGCATGACCACGCTCGAGACCGCGCCCGCGGACGTCCGGGAGCAGTCCCCGGTCGACGGGGAGCCGTGCGTGCTGCTCAAGCTCGGCGAGGTCGTCCTCAAGGGCAAGAACCGCGAGCTGTTCGAGCGCCGCCTGGCCGACAACGTCCGGCAGGCCGTCCGGCCCATCGCCCGCGTCGACGTCGTCCGCCGGCACGGCGTCTTCATCGTCCGCAAGCACGACGCCGACCTGGCCACCATGGAGCGGGTCGCGCAGCGGATCACCGACGTCATGGGCATCGTGTGGGCGCACCGCGCCTGGCGGGTCGGCAAGGACCTCGCCAGCGTCGAGCGCGCCGCCCTGGAGCTGATGGACGGCCGCACCGGCACGTTCGCCGTCCGGTCCCGGCGCCGCGACAAGCGGTTCCCGATGACCTCCACCGAGCTGGACCGGCACATCGGCACGCTCGTCGCCCACCGCTACGGCCAGCCCGTCAGGCTCAAGGACCCGGCGCACACCCTGTCGATCGAGGTCGACCGGGACGAGGTGTTCGTCTACTCCGGCGGCCTGCGCGGCCAGGGCGGCCTGCCCGTCGGGATGAGCGGCCGCGCCCTCGTGCTGATGTCCGGCGGCATCGACTCGCCCGTCGCCGCGTACCGGATGATGCGCCGCGGCCTGCGCGTCGACTACCTGCACTTCTCCGGCATGCCGTTCACCGGCCCCGAGTCGATCTACAAGGCGTACGCGCTGGTCCGCGAGCTGGACAAGTTCCAGGGCGGGTCCCGGCTGTTCGTCGTGCCGTTCGGCAAGGCGCAGCAGCAGATCAAGTCGTCCGGCGCCGACCGGCTCGCGGTGATCGCGCAGCGCCGCCTCATGCTGCGCACCGGCGAGGTCCTCGCCCGCCGCCTCCGCGGCTCCGCGCTGATCACCGGCGACGCGCTCGGCCAGGTGTCCAGCCAGACCCTCGCCAACATCACCGCGCTGGACGACGCCGTCGAGCTGCCCATCCTGCGCCCGCTCGTCGGTATGGACAAGGTCGAGATCATGGACCAGGCGCGCCGCATCCGCACGCTGTCCATCTCCGAGCTGCCCGACGAGGACTGCTGCACGATGCTCGCGCCGCGCCGCGCCGAGACCCGCGCCAAGATCGACGACCTCCGGCAGATCGAGAAGCGCCTCGACGTCGGCGAGCTCGCCGACCAGCTCGCCGAGTCCGTCCAGGAGCACCGCCCCGTCTACGGCGACGCGGCCGCGTCCTGACCCCTCTCGCCGTAGAGGCACCGACCGCCGCGGCCCCGCGTCCTCGGGGCGTTTCCGAGCCCGAGGACGCGGGGCCGCGGCGATCAGTACTGGTCGAAGTCCGTCGGACGCGGGGGTTCGGGGCCGTCGGGGCCGAGGAGGGTGATGCGCTCGATGCGGACGATCCGGAAGCGGCGTCCCGCGACCGCGATGCCGTTGCGCCGGGGCTCCTCCGCGAGCAGCTCGGCGGCCTCCGCGTAGGCGGCGGCGTCGCTCTCGCCGAGGGCCTCGACGGCGGGCGCCACGTCGCGCAGGTAGCCGGCCAGCGAGTCGCGGGCCCGCTGCGGGGTGGCGTGCAGGCGGCCGACCGGGCGCCAGCGGCGCTCGCGGGACGGCCCGCCCGGGACGCCGGGGCCGCGCTCGGCGACCGTGAACGCGGGCGCCAGCGCGACCGGGGTGAGGAACGCGCCGGACGGCTCGCTCCCGCTGAGCGCCGCCGCGTCCAGCACCTGGCACAGCAGCTCCGCGGTGGCGAGGTCGGATCCGGTGCCCTCGCCCGACAGCAGGTCGTAGGGGCGGCGGTAGGAGGCCGGGACGGACGCCGGACGCGGGTCGGGGTCGCTCGGCCGGGGCGGTTCGGGGCCGTCCGGGCCGGTCCGCACCAGCTGCTCGACCCGCACGATCGCGAACCGGCGGCCGGCCGCCGCCACCGTGTCGGACGGCCCGCTCCGCAGCGCCGCCGCGGCCCGCCGGAACTCTCCCGCGGCCCCCTCGTCGAGGCGGGCGGCGCGGTCGTCGAGGTGGTCGGCGAGCAGCTCGCGGGCGCCCTGCGGCAGCGGGTCCGGCGGGCAGACGACCTGCCAGCCGCCGGAGACCCGCTCGGCCGCGGTGAACAGCGGGCCGACCGCCACCAGATCGGGGTAGGCGGCGAGGGAGCGGCAGGCGTCCGCGAGCATCACGGCGGCGACCGGGTCGACGCCGTCCAGGTCCTCCGGGAACAGTCGTCCCCCGGCGTCGCCATCGCCCATCGTCATGCCGGACATCATCCTCGCCGCCCCCCGATCTGGCGAGTGGTTCAGACCAATTCGTTACCGCGCGGCCCGCGTTCCCCGTGCTTTCGCGGACGCCGGGCGGGCGCGACGAGCACGAGGAGGCCGGAGGCGAGCAGCGCGAGGCCGGCGTAGCCGGTCCCGCCGAGGTGCTCGCCGAGCACGGCCGTGCCGAGGACCGCGGCGACGGCGGGTTCGGCGAGGGTCAGCGTCGTCGCCGTCGCCGCGGGGGTGCCGCGCAGGCCGCGCGCGAACAGCACGTAGCCGAGGCCGGTGGTGACCGCGCCGAGGTAGAGGGCGGTCGCCGCGCCGGAGCCGGTGAGCAGCCACCCGGTGGACCCGGCCGCCAGGACCGGGAGGAGCAGCACCGCGGCGGCGCCGAACAGCGCCCCGGCGGTCGCCCGGTCGTCCTCGCCGGAGGTGATCAGGGCGGACGCGGTGGTCGCGTACACCGCGTAGGCCAGCCCGGACAGCAGCGCGAGCGCGATGCCGGCGGGGTCGGCGCCGGAGCCGTGCCCGGTGCCGACCAGCAGGGCGCAGCCGCCGACGGCGCCCGCGGTCGCGAGCGTCCACCGGCCGGTGAGGACGGCCCGCCGCGTCGCCAGGCCGATCAGCCCGGTGAACGCGGGCGCGCTGCCGATCGTGACGACGGTGCCGACGGCGACGCCGGTCCGGGCGACGGCGACGAAGAACGCGACCTGGTACACCGCGATCGCCGCGGCGCCGAGCGCGAGCGGCCCCAGGCGGGACCGGCCGCGCAGGAGGCGGCGCAGGCCGTCGCGGCGGGTGGCGGCGGCGAAGGCGAGCAGCAGCAGCCCGCCGATGACGATCCGGGCGGCGGCGACGGACACGCTGGACGCGCCGGGCGCGAAGGTGCGTGCCGTCCCCGTCGTGCCCCAGAGGGACGCGGCGAGGAGGACGTCGGCGCCGCCTCCGCGGGCGCGCCGGGAAGCGGGCGCGGAGGCCCGTTGGGAGGCCGGGGCCGCGGGCGCGGAGGCCCGTTGGGACGTTCCGAACATTCTGGACGTGCGCAGAGACACGGGAGGAGCTCCTGGACTCGAATCGGAAGAGGGATCCGGATTCGGGGCGCAGGAGAACGCGGACCGGGCGCGGTCGCGCCGGGTCCGTCAGGACTCGCAGGGTGGTGCCGTCGCCGCGCCCCGTCAGGAGCGGGGCGGGCCGAGGTTCGAGGTCCAGTACGCCATGCCCGCGACGCTACCAGCTGCCCGCATCCGCGTTGACTTGCGGCGTGTCGCCCTCATCGGCGCCTCATGGGGGACACGCCGCGAGTCAACCGGGTCGCGCGGGGTCAGGCGGGGACGGGGCCGGGGGCCGCGGTCAGCGTGCGGCCGACGATGGGCGGCAGGTCGCGCATGAGCTTGGCCAGCTCGCGCAGGTCGCCGTCCACCAGGGCCTGCGGGCCGTCGCACAGCGCGGTCTCCGGGTGCGGGTGCACGTCGATGATCACGCCGTCGGCGCCGACCGCGACGGCCGCGCGGGTCAGCGGGAGCACCAGGTCGCGGCTGCCGCCCGAGTGCGACGGGTCCACGATCACCGGCAGGTGGGAGAGGCGCTGCGCCACCGGGACCGCGGAGATGTCGAGGGTGTTGCGGGTGGCCTTCTCGAACGTGCGGATGCCGCGCTCGCACAGCACGATGTCGAGGTTGCCGCGCTGCGCGACGTACTCGGCGGCCATCAGCCACTCCTCGATCGTGCCGTTCATGCCGCGCTTGAGCATCACCGGCTTGCCGGACTCGCCCGCGGCCTGCAGCAGCGCGAAGTTCTGCGCGTTGCGGGTGCCGATCTGCAGCATGTCGGCGTAGGACGCGACGAGCTCGACGTCCCCGGCGTCCACCACCTCGGTGACGATCGGCATGCCCGTCTCCTCCCGCACGTCCGCGAGGATGCGCAGGCCGGCCTCGCCGAGGCCCTGGAAGGCGTACGGCGACGTGCGGGGCTTGAACGCGCCGCCGCGCAGCAGGGTCGCGCCCGCCGCCTGCGCCATCTGCGCCGCGCCGAGCGTCTGCTCCGGGGTCTCCACCGCGCACGGGCCGGCGATCAGCGTCACCGTGCCCGGGCCGATCGGCACGCCGCCGACCCGCACCACCGTGCGCTCGGCGTGGTGCTCGCGGCTCACCAGCTTGTAGGGGACGGAGATGCGCACCACGTCGGTCACCCCGCGCATCCCGCGCAGGTTCAGCGACCCGAACTGCTGGACGTCGCCGACGAGCCCGACGATGGTGCGTTCCACGCCGCGGCTGACGAACGCGTCGCCTCCCGCCGTCTCGACCAGTGAGACGACGGCGTTGATATCGGCTTCGGTGGCCTCCGGGGCCATGACGACGACCATGGGTGTGCTGCCTCTCCTCATCACGCGGACCGCGCGCGGATCCGGCCGGATCCCGCGGACGACCCCCTGGAAACGACGAGAGCCCCGGGCCGATGGGGCCCGGGGCTCTCGCCTTGTGGTCTGTCAGCGCAACGTCTGGCAGACCAGCCGCCCGGGCTGGTCGAACCAGAAGAAATACACGATGTTGCGCACGGGCTCAGCGTAGCCGATGCGCGCCGCCGAATCCCGCAAGGCCCCCGAATATGGCTCAGCTCACGCCTGATGGCAGGATGGCGGCGTCATGTCCCACCCCGAACCGTCCGCGCCGCAGCCGCGGGACCTGCCGCCAGGCCAGTACGTCCCCCGGGGCTGGCCGGTCCTCCACTACGGCCCGGTCCCCAAGTTCCGTCCCAAGGACTGGGACTTCCGGGTCTTCGGCGCGACCGCGTCGGGGGAGCAGCACCGGTGGAGCTGGGAGGAGTTCGACGCGCTGCCCCGGGTGCGCGCGGTCTCCGACTTCCACTGCGTCACCAAGTTCACGATCCCCGGCAACGAGTGGGAGGGCGTCCCCGGCACGGCGATCGTCGAACTGGCGCCGCCCGCACCGGACGTGACGCACGTGATGGTGTGGGCGGAGTACGGCTACAGCGCCAACATCCGGATGAGCGACTTCCTCACCGACGGGACGATGTTCGCCACCCACCACGACGGCGAGCGGCTGACCGCCGACCACGGCTTCCCGATCCGGATCGTCGTCCCGCACCTGTACGCGTGGAAGAGCGTGAAGTGGGTCCGGGGCGTGGAGTACCTGGTGAAGGACCGCCGCGGGTTCTGGGAGGAGCGCGGCTACCACAACGTCGCCGACCCCTGGTCCGAGCAGCGGTACTCCTACCAGGAGGACGAGGGCGAGGCCCCGCCCCTCTGAGCCGTGACCGGTCGGACACCGTCGTAAATCGGCGACACACCGACCTGGGCGGAAGAAAACCGTTACCGTACGTTGTCATGGTCCTACCGTCCGTCGTGGACATCCTCGCGGGCGCCCTGGCCGCGGGCGCCGCCGCGGGCGCCGTCGCACTGCGCGGGCGGCTGCGGCCCCCGCGCCGCGCCCCCGGCGTCCCGGCGGAGCAGGCGGCGTTCGCGACACTGCACGCACTCGCCCGCGTGGCGCCGCCGCTGCGCGGGGGGCTGACCCCCGGGTCGGCCGGCAAGGCGGCCCGGCACCTGCGGACCCTGCTCGGCGCCGAGGCCGTCGCGGTCGTGGGCGTCGCGACCGGCGACGACGACCCGTACGCCGACGATCCCCATGGCGACGACCTCCACGACGACGACCTCCACGACGATGGGTACGCCGGCGAACCGTACGCCGAGGACGCGTACGCCGGCGGAGACCGCGCTGCCGGCCCGCGTCCAGGCCGGGGCGAGGGCGCCGGAGACCCGCGGCCGGACGACGACCCCGCCCCCCGGCTGCTGGCCTGGGACGGCGCCGGACGCGACGAGCACGCCGGCGACGCCGTCGCCCACGCGCTGCCCGTGCTCGCCTCCGGCCGCCCCCGCGTGATCGCCCCGGAGCTGCTCGGCTGCCGCGACCCGCTGTGCCGCGTCCGGGTCGCCATGGTCGCCCCGCTCACGATCGAAGGGCGCGTCGAGGCGACCCTCGCCGCGTACTGGACCGGTCCGTCCGCCGCGCGCGTCCGCGCCGTCGGCGAGGCGGCCCGGCTGGTCACCGGCCAGCTCGAGCTGGCCCGGCTCGACACCGCCCGGATCCGGCTCGCCGAGGCCGAGATGCGGGCGTTGCGCGCGCAGATCTCCCCCCACTTCGTCTACAACTCGCTGACCACGATCGCCTCGTTCGTCCGCACCGACCCCGAGCGGGCCCGCGGCCTGCTGCTGGACTTCGCCGACTTCGCCCGCTACTCCTTCCGCGACCCGCGCGACTTCACCACCCTCGCCGACGAGCTGCGCTCCATCGACCGGTACCTGCTGCTGGAGCGCGCCAGGTTCGGGGAGCGGCTGCGGTTCGACGTCCAGGTGGCACCCGAGGTACTGCCGGTCGCCGTCCCGTTCCTCGCCCTGCAGCCGCTGGTGGAGAACGCGATCCGGCACGGCATGAAGGGCACCCGCGGCCCCCTGCACATCTCGATCGTGGCGCGCGACTCCGGAGCCGAGGCGGCGATCAGCATCGAGGACGACGGGGTCGGCATGGACCCCGAACGGCTCCAGGAGATCCTCGCCGCCCCGATCGGCCGCCCGGGCCCGACCGGGTGGGGGAGCGTCGCCACCCCGGACCGGCGCGGCGGCGGCATCGGGCTCGCCAACGTCGACGAGCGGATGCGCCAGGTCTATGGAGAGGAGTACGGCCTGACCGTCGAGACAGCGCTCGGAGCGGGAACGAAGGTCAGATTGCGCGTTCCGAAGTACCGTCCGGGCATCTTTCCGGACTGAGCGTCCGCACGCCGGTGCGGTACTCACTTTTCGGAACCGATTGCGGACAGACGGTAATCACGGCAAAGTCGCCATCATGCTGCACGTCCTTGCCGTCGACGATGAGCGCCCCGCCCTGGAGGAACTGGTCCACCTGCTCCGCGAGGACCCGAGGATCGGGAGGGTCACCGGCGCGGAGGACGCCTCGTCCGCGCTGCGCGACCTGAGCCGGATGCTCGTCGAGGGCGAGCGCCTGGACGCGGTGTTCCTGGACATCCGGATGCCCGGGCTCGACGGCCTGGACTTCACCCGGCTGCTGACCGGCTTCGCCGCGCCCCCGCACGTCGTGTTCGTCACCGCGCACGACGACTGCGCCGTCACCGCCTACGAGCTCGGCGCGCTCGACTACCTGCTCAAGCCGGTCCGGCCGGAGCGGCTCGCCGAGGCGGTCCGGCGGGTCGCGCGGGCCGTGTCGCGGACCGGGCCGCAGGGCGAGGACGCCCCCGGCGCGGGCGCCGACGACGAGATGATCCCGGTGGAGCTGGGCGGCCGGACCCGGCTGGTGTCGCGGCGGACCGTCACCCACGTGGAGGCGCAGGGCGACTACGTCCGGCTGCACACCGCCGACGGCGGCTACCTGGTGCGGATGCCGCTGACGGCGCTGACGAAGCGGTGGGAGGGCGCCGGGTTCATCCGGATCCACCGCAGCACGCTCGTCGCGTCCGCGCACATCACCGAGCTGCGCTTCGACGGCGGCCGCGCCGCGGTGCAGATCGGCGACGCGCTGCTGCCGGTGAGCCGCCGGCACACCCGCGAGGTCCGCGACCTGCTGGTGCGCCGGTTCCACCACGCGCCGGGCGGCGCGGGCGGCGGGGCCGACGGCGGCGGCCATGGCTGACCCGCGCCCGGCACCGGACCCGGCACCGCCGGAGGGCGGCGCGCCGGCGGCGGCCCCCGAGCCCGCCGGCGAGGACCCGCCCGACACAGACCCGCCCGACTCAGACCCGCCCGACTCAGACCCGTACGACACGGACCCGTCCGGCACGGACCCGTCCGGCACCGGGCCGTCCGGGACCGCCACCGCCCGGGTCCGGGGCGCGCCCGGACGGCCCGACGTGCGCGAGCTCGTCCGCGTCCAGTTACGGATCGCCCTGCAGACCGCCGCGATCGTCCTGACGGTGACCGCGGCGATCCCCGCCCTCCTCGCCCTCGCCCGGGACCTCGACGGGACCCGGCCCCTCGGCCTCCCGCCGTCGTGGCTGCTGCCGGTCCTCGGCGTCCAGCCGCTGTGGGTGATCGCCGCCCTCGTGCACCTGCACCGCGCCGAACGCGCCGAACACGACCATACGAGGCCGGCGGGCCGGGCGTGACAGCCCCGGCGGCGCCGGCCGCGCTCACCTCCCTGGCCGTGGTCCTGGCGCTGACCGCGGCCCTCGGCGCGCACGGCCGCCGCTCCGCCCGCACCGCCTCCGACTTCCTCGTCGCCTCCCAGGGCGTCACCCCCCTCCGGAACGCCACCGCGATCGGCGGCGAGTACATCTCCGCCGCGGCCTACCTCGGCACCGCCGGGCTCGTCCTCGCCCACGGCACCGGCACGCTGTGGCTGCCGGTCGGCGCCACCGCCGGACACGTCCTGCTGCTGGCCTTCGTCACCGCCCCGCTGCGCCGCTCCGGCGCCTACACGGTCTCCGACTTCGCCGAGTGGCGGCTCGGGTCCGACGCCGTCCGCCGCGCCGTCACCTGCTGCGTCTGCTGCGTCGGCTGGTTCTACCTGCTGCCCCAGTTCCAGGGCGCCGGCGTGACCCTGCGGGTGCTGACCGGCGCCCCCGTCTGGACGGGCTGGGCCGTGATCGTGGTCATGGCGGTCGGCCTCGTCGCGTCCGGCGGCATGCGCGGCATCACCGCCGTCCAGGCCGCGCAGTTCTGGATCAAGCTGGTCGCCGTCGCCCTCCCCGCCGTCGCGCTGCTCGCGATCTGGCACGCCGGCGGCGGCGAGGCCCCCGCCGAGGACCGGCCGGTGCGCTTCGAGCGCACGACCCGCGTCCACGTGCACACGGGCGCCACCGTGATCGTCCGCCAGGCCGTGACCGTCACCGCCACGGGACGGCTCGACGGCGTCCGCCGCGACCGCGCCGCCGTGTCCCTGCCCCCGGGGCCGCACACCGCCGGGGGCGGCACCGAACTCGTGTTCCCGCGAGGAGCCGCCGTCCCGCGCGCCGAACGCCTCACCGCCCCCGCCGACGGGATGTGGGCCGTCCCGTCCGGCCGCCCCACCTGGCGCGGCCTCTACACCACCTACTCGACGCTGCTCGGCGTCCTCCTCGGGACGATGGGCCTGCCCCACATCCTGATGCGCTTCTACACCAGCACCTCCGGGCGGGCCGCCCGCCGCACCGCCGCGCTCGTCCCCGGCCTGCTCGCCCTCTTCTACGTCTTCCCGGCCCTCTACGGCACGCTCGGCCGCATCTACACCCCCGAACTGCTGATGACCGGCGACATCGACGCCGCCATGCTGGTGCTGCCGCTCAGGGCCGCCCCCGGCCTGCCCGGCGCGCTGCTGGCCGGGGTCGTCGCCGCCGGCGCGTTCGCCGCGTTCATCGCCACCTCCTGCGGCCTCGTCGTCGCCATCGCCGGGACCGTCACCCAGCGCATGCGGCACCGCGACGGTGTCACCGCGTTCCGCATCGGCGTGGTCCTGGCGCTGGCCGCCCCGCTCGCCGTGCTCCCCGCCATCGGCCCCCGCGAGGCCGCCGAACTCGTCGTCATGGCGCTGTGCGTGTCGGCGTGCTCGCTGTGCCCGCTGCTCGTCCTCGGGATCTGGTGGCGGGGGCTGACCGCCGCCGGCGCCCTCGCCGGCGTCGTCACCGGCGGCGGGCTCACCGTCGCCGCGGGCGTCGCCCGGCTCTCCTGCGGCCCCCGCGCCGGCTGGACCGCGGCGCTGCTCGCCCAGCCCTCCCTGGCCGTCGCCCCCGCCGCGTTCGCCGTCATGATCACGGTGTCGCTGCTCACCCGCCGCCGCGTGCCGCGCCGCACCGACGGCGTCATGGCCCGGATGCACCTTCCCGGGCCCGCCGCCGCCCGCTGAGCGCCCGCGGAACCGGACGCCGCCCCGGGCCGTGAATTTCCCACCTGACCGCTCACCGCCGTGTGGACCGTTCCTATATGTCGGCCCGCCCGCTCGTCCCGCGGAACCGACCGCTCGCCGGACGGCTACCCTCCGCATAACTCCGACTACTAACCGTTTACCGAGCCTTGTGTTTTCGGGGTGCCGATCGGAGGCATCGGACCTCTAGTGTTCTCAGTGGCACCACACGCCACACCGCTTCGGAGGAGCGGGCGGACGGACCGGACGGCACCCCCGTCCACCGCCGCGAAACCTCCCACAACAGCAAACCCGGAGATCCGGCGGGCGCCAGTCGAACGCCGGATCGTGAGTCGCCGGGTCCCGTACCGGGGGGGTGGGACCCGACGGCCTGTGGCTCGGGCGTCGTCGAACAGTCGGGGGGTTGTTCGGCGACGCCCGGGTCCTTTTTATTTGCTTCGCCCTTGGCGTCAGGCGCTGGAGCGCCTTCCTCCGGCGGGCGAAGCGGCGATCGCAGCATCGCTCCGACTCGCCCTGGGGGCTCGCTGCGCGATCGGATTCTCGCTCCGCTCGAATCCGGCTTCGCACGCGATCGCAACGCGCGGGTCGTCGCCGGGCGCGGTTACGGACGATCATCTGACGGTTCGTTGCGGCTGATCCCGGCTGAGGTCTCGCGGCGCGCTAGTCGCCCCTCAGGCGCTTGAGGGTCGCGATGTCCTTGGCGTGGGGTTCGGGGGCGCGGCCGGGGGTCTCGATGATGAAGGGGACGCCGGCCACGGCGGGGTGCCGGAAGAGTTCGGCGAAGGGCTGCTCGCCGATCTGCCCGGCGCCGATGTTCTCGTGGCGGTCCTTGGCGGAGCCGCAGGCGTCCTTGGAGTCGTTGGCGTGGACGAGCTTGAGGCGGCCCTCGCCGACGGTGGCGACCAGGGCGTCCATGGTGTCCTTGACGCCGCCTGGCGCGGCGAGGTCGTGGCCCGCGGCGAACGCGTGGCAGGTGTCGAAGCAGACGCCGAGCCTCGGATGGTGGTCGAGGCGGTCGAAGAACGGGCCGAGGTCCTGGACCTTGGCGCACAGCATCTTGCCCTGGCCCGCCATCGGCTCCAGGAGGAGGTCGGGGCCGTCCTCGGGGATCTCCTCCAGCAGCGGCAGCACGTGCTCGCGGACCTGGGCCATGGCCGCGTCGTAGCTCTGGCTGACGGCGGAGCCGGTGTGGACGACCACGCCGCGGGCGCCGATCGCGCGGCCGCGGACGAGGGAGTGCCGGACGGTCGCGATCGACTTGGCGAGGGTCTCCTCGCTGGGCGAGCCGAAGTTGACCAGGTACGGGGCGTGCACGTAGACGGCGACGTCGGTGCGCGCCAGGAGCTCGGCGTCCTCGGCGGGCCTGCCCTCGGGCAGCGCCCACCCGCGCGGGTTGGCGACGAAGACCTGGATCGCCTCGGCGCCGATCTCGGCGGCGTACTTCAGGCCGCCGGTGGCGAGCCCGCCGGCCACGGGAACGTGCGCCCCGACGGGGCTCTGCGGTGCGGTCATAGGCCGTTCAGCCTAGCCGCCGGATCCGACCGTCCGGACCCGCTCAGGGGCCCTTGACCAGGGTGACGGTGGAGCCGCGCGGGGCCTCGCCGCTGTTCGGGCTCTGGAACCGGACGGTGTTGCCGCCGAAGCCGGTGACGTTGACGTTGAAGCCGGAGTCCTCGAGGGCCTTCCTGGCGTCGCTGACGCTGCGGCCCGTCACGTTCGGGACGGGGATGTTCTGCTGGGGGTCCCCGTCGTTGCAGCCGATGTGGAACGGGCCCGCGTCCACGATGCAGTCGCGCTTGTTGACGACGATGGTGACGTCGTCGCCGCCGGACACGCCGGTGCCCTCTTCCGGGTCCTGGCTGATCACGGTGTTCGCGGGCTTGCCGTCGACCTTCTTCTTCTCCACGGTGACGTTCAGGCCCATCGAGCGGAGCTGGTTGGCGGCGGCGTCGCCGTCGGTGCCGACGACGTTCGGCATGGACATGCCGCTGCTGACGATGATGTCGACGGGCTTGTCGGGGGACTGCTTCTCGCCCGCGTCGGGGTCGGTGCCGACGACCTTGTCCTTGTCGACCCTCTGCGACGGGGTCGTGCTGGTCCTGCCGACGGTGAAGCCCTTGCTCTGCAGGGTCCGCTTCGCGTCGTCGAGGGACTTGCCGGACACGTCCGGGACCTCGCGGGGGGTGATGCCCTTCGAGGGGGTGAGCGTGACGGTCTGGCCCTTGGCGATGCGGGCGCCGGCGGGCGGGTCGCTCTTGGCGACCTTGCCCTTGTGGACGTGGTCGTCGTACACGGCGGTGGCGACCCGGACGTCCAGCCCGGCGTGGTCGAGCTCGCGCTGGGCGTCCGCGACCTTCATCCCGATGATCTGGGACGGGATGTGGTCGTACTGGCCGGACGTCTGGTACCAGACGGCCCAGCCGAGGACCACGGCGGCGATGGCGCCGATCGCGATGAGCACGTACTTGCCGGTGAGCGCGCCGAGCGCCCGGTCGGCGCGGGACCGCGGCGCGTACCCGGACGGGAGCGTCTCGGCCGGCGCGCTCCGCGGGTCGAGGACGGCGGTGTGCCCCTGGGGCGGCCCGGCGGGCGGCGTCTCCAGCACGCTGGTGGGGTTGCGGGACGCCTCCTCCACGCGGCGGTCGAAGTCGCGCGGCAGGCCGCCGAAGACCTCGGCGACCTCCGCCAGGTACTGGTTGGCGTCCTTGGGGCGGCGCACCGGGTCGTGGCTGGTGGCGTCGGTGACCAGCTCGTCCACCCGCTGCGGGATGCCGGGCACGATGCCGGACGGCGGCGGGACGACCTCGTTGACGTGCTTGTAGGCGACGGCGAGGGGCGTGTCGGCCTGGTGCGGGAGCCGGCCGGTGAGCAGCTCGAACAGCATGATCCCGGCGGCGTAGACGTCGGAGCGGACGTCGGCGGTGCCCTGCAGCACCTGCTCGGGCGCGAGGTAGCCGACCGTGCCGATGATCATGCCGGTCTTGGTCATCTTGCTCGCGCTCTCCGCGCGGGCCAGCCCGAAGTCGGCGACCTTGATGGTGCCGTCCTCGCAGATCAGCACGTTCTCCGGCTTGACGTCGCGGTGCACGAGGCCGGCCCGGTGCGCGGCGCCGAGCGCCGCGAGGACGGGCTGCATGATCTCCAGGGCGGCGCGCGGGCCGAGCCGGCCGACCTCGGTGAGCGCGTCGCGCAGCGTCCGGCCCGGGACGTACTCCATCACCAGGAAGACGTGCTCGCCGTCGGAGCGCTGGTCGTACACGGCCACGACGTTGGGGTGCGAGAGCGCCGCCGCGGCCTTGGCCTCGCCGATGAAGCGGGCGACGAAGTCCTCGTCGGAGGCCAGCGCGGTGTGCATGACCTTGATCGCGATCGTGCGGTCCAGCCGGAGGTCGCGGGCCACGTACACGGTGGCCATGCCGCCGCGCGCGATCCGGGACTCAATGCGGTAGCGCCCGTCGAGCACCTGTCCGACGAGTGGATCTGCAACCGACGTGTCCATCGAGGCGAGTTTACGGGCGAATGACGGATGTTCTCATCAGTCGTGAGTATGAGCATCGATGAGCCGCGGGTCGGACACCGGCGCGGTGGCGGCCGCGGCGGCGGCGCCCGCGGCGCCCTCCGTGGCGTCTCCGGCGGTGCCCGCGGGGGCGGCGGGGCGGGCGCGGCGCAGGCCGCGGGTGCTGCGGGACACGGCGACGCCGGCGAGGCACAGGACGCCGCCGCCGAGCGTGACCAGGCCCGGCACCTCGCCGAGGAACAGCCACGACATCACCACCACGAGCGCGGGAGCCGCGTAGGTGGTGGCGCCCATCTTCCCGGCGGACGTGCGGGCCAGCGCGTAGCCCCAGGTGGTGAAGGCGATCGCGGTGGGGAAGACGCCGAGGTAGACCATGTTCAGGGTCGCGCCGGCCGGGGCGTGCGCGGCCTGGGAGACCAGTTGCGGCGCGAACGGCAGGCAGGTGGCGGCGCCGATGGCGCAGGCCCACGTGGTGAACTGCAGCGGCGAGGCGTGCCGGAGCGCGGGCTTCTGGCTGACGACGCCGAACGCGTAGGTCACGGCGGCGAAGAGGCACAGGAGCACGCCGCCGACCGAGGCGTCGCCCTTCCCGGACATCGACAGGCCCACCACGGCGGCGCCCGCGAACGACACCGCCATCCCGGCCAGCAGCCGGGGCGCGAACCCCTCCTTCAGCAGCCAGCCGCCCAGCAGCGCGATGAGGATCGGGCCGATGTTGACCACGAGCGCCGCGGTGCCGGCGTCCACGAGCCGCTCGCCCCAGTTGAGCGCGACCATGTAGGCGCCGAACCACAGCACGCCCGCGGCGACGATGCCGGGCCAGGCGCCCTTCGGCGGCAGGCCCTCGCGCCGGACGAGGCAGATCGCGGCGAGCGCGACGGTGCCGGCGAGCAGCCGGCCGAGGGCGAGGGCCCCGGGGCCGTAGTCCTCGCCGGCGCTGCGGATGGCGACGAACGCCGAGGCCCACAGCACGACCGTGACGGCCGCCGCCGCGACGGCGAGCCGGTCGACGCCCGGACGCGGAGTACTGCCCTGTTGCATGTGACGCACCTTAGGTTCGGGACGTTTCCATGAACACCGAAGGGTGCGGCGCGGTCGCGGGCGGCCCGTCCGGTGGACGCCCCCAGTCTGGGGACGTCCACCGTTCAGGTCCAGCGAATATTTCTTCAGCCGAAGCTTTAGCTCGGCTTCAATGACCGCTCAGGACGACGCGAGGCCCTCGAACGGCGAGGACGCCTGGGCGTAGCGGCGCTTCGGGATCCGTCCGGCCAGCCGGGCGAGCCGCCCGGCCTCGACGGCGTGCCGCATCGCCGCGGCCATCCGGGCGGGCGACTGCGCGCGGGTGACGGCGGTCGCCAGCAGCACCGCGTCGCAGCCGAGCTCCATCGCCAGCGCGGCGTCGGACGCGGTGCCGAGCCCCGCGTCCAGGATCACCGGGACCTCCGCCCGCTCGACGATCAGCTCGATGTTGTGCGGGTTGCGGATGCCGAGCCCCGACCCGATCGGCGAGCCCAGCGGCATGACCGCCGCGCAGCCGAGCTGCTCCAGCCGGTGCGCGAGCACCGGGTCGTCGTTGGTGTAGGGCAGGACGACGAAGCCGTCGTCGACGAGCTGCTCGGCGGCCTCCACCAGCTCGATCGGGTCCGGCAGGAGCGTCCGCTCGTCCGCGATCACCTCCAGCTTGACCCAGTTCGTGCCGAGCGCCTCGCGCGCCATCTTCGCGGTCAGCACGGCCTCGCCCGCGGTGAAGCAGCCCGCGGTGTTCGGCAGCACCCGGATGCCGCACTCGCCGAGGACGTCGAGCACGGAGCCGCGCGCCGACGGGTCGACCCGCCGCATCGCGACCGTGGTGAGCGCCGTCCCCGACGCGGTCAGCGCCTCGCGCAGCACGTGCATGCTGGGCGCCCCGCCGGTGCCCATGATCAGCCGGGAGCCGATCTCCTCGCCGGCGATCACCAGGGCGTCGGCGGCGGCGTCGTTCGTCGTGTCCCGTGTCACCGGTCAGCCTCCCTGCACCGCGGTCAGCACCTCGAGGCGGTCCGCCTCGCGCAGCGTCGTCGCCTCCCACGCCGAGCGCCGGACGACCTCGTCGTTCAGCGCCGCCGCCACGCCGGACGCGGCGGTGGTGACGGCCGCGACCGCCTGCGCCACGGACGCGCCGTCCGGCAGCTCGCGCGGCTCTCCGTTCACGATGATCCTCATCACTGCACGACCTTCATCACTGCGGCCTTGATCACTGCGTCCTCATCACTGCGGTCCGGGGGCGAAGCGGGCGGGGGAGAACGGGGCGGCCACCTCGGGCACGGGGCCGTCCAGGAGCATCGCCGCGAGGGCGTCGGCGCTGACCGGCGCCAGCAGGATGCCGTTGCGGAAGTGGCCCGTGCCGAGGTAGAGGCCGGGCAGCCCGGTGGGGCCCATCAGCGGGGCGTTGTCCGGGGAGCCGGGCCGCAGGCCCGCGGTGACCTCGGCGAACTCCAGCTCGGTGAGGCCGGGCAGCAGCTCGCGGGCGTCCCGCAGCAGCTCCCACAGGCCGCCCGCGGTGACCCGCGTGTCGAAGCCCAGCTCCTCCTGCGTGGCGCCGATGACGATCTCGCCGTCCGCGCGCGGCACCAGGTAGACCGACGAGCCCTTCACCAGGCCGCGGGTGGTGCGCCGCAGGAACGGCACCGGCGTGCGGAGCCTGATCACCTGGCCCTTGACGGGGCGGACGGGTGGAACGGTCCCGGCGGGCAGGCCCTCCAGGTCGCCCGACCAGGGCCCGGCGGCCAGCAGCACCCGGTCCGCGCGGACCTCGGTGCCGTCGTCCAGCAGGACCCCGGCGGCCGCGTCGCGCTCGACCAGCAGGCCCTTCGCGCGCCGCCGCACCAGCCGGACGCCCAGCCGCTCGCCGGCCGCCAGCAGCGCGGGGGCGAGCCTGCGCGGGTCGACCGAGCCGTCCTCGGGGGCGAGCAGGCCGCCGCGCACGCCGGGCGCGAGCATCGGCTCGGCCCTGCGGCACTCGCGGCCGGTGAGGGCCTCGACGGGGATGCCGAGGCTCTCCTGGAAGGCGCGCAGGTCCTCCAGGACCTTCAGGTCGTCGGCGTCGAACGCGACCTGGAGCGTCCCGTCGTCGCGGTAGCCGGTGTCGAGGCCGGTGGCCTCGGCCAGCTCGGCGGCGAACGCGCCGTAGCGGTCGCGGGAGGCGAGGCCGAGCCGCAGCAGCGGCTCCTCGCCGTAGCTCAGCTCGCTGACGGGGGTCAGCATGCCCGCGGCGACCGACGAGGCGCCGCTCGCGGGCGCCGGGTCGACGAGGGTGACGGCGGCGCCGCCCTGCGCGGCCCGCCAGGCGGTGGCCAGGCCGATGACCCCGGCCCCGATGATCGCGATCTGCAATGCGCGCTCCCTTCGCCGGCATGATCCGGATCAGGTCGTGGCGGTCGGCGGCCCGGTCAGCCGCCCTCTCAGCCCGGTCGCACCGGACTCCCGCGCCCTGTTGTGTTGTGCACGTGCGCTTTGCCCCCACCATACGACCAACAGGCGGAATGCACCTGTCTGGACACCCGTCCAAAACCGCTCCGGCGGGCCCGGTTAGGGTGGGCGCCCATGGACAGGGTCATCGTCGTGGGCGGCGGGCTGGCGGGCGTGCGGGCCGCCGAGGCACTGAGGGGCAAGGGGTACGAGGGCGCGCTGACCCTCGTCTCGGCGGAGCGGCACATGCCGTACGACCGGCCGCCGCTGTCGAAGGCGGTGCTGGCGGGCGACTCCGACGACACCACCGTGGACGCCGACTGGGACGCGCTCCGCTGCGAGGTGCTGCTCGGCGAGCGCGCCACCGGCCTGCGCCTCGACGCGCCGGGCCGCGACGGCCGGGGCGGCGGCACCGTCGCGACCACCGCCGGGGACCTGCCCTTCGACGGCCTGGTCATCGCCACCGGCGCCGAGCCCGTCACGCTGCCGGGCGACGGCCGCCAGCACGTCCTGCGCACCATCGACGACTCCCGCGACCTGCGCGGACGCCTCACCGAGGGCGCCCGGATCGTGATCGTCGGCGCGGGCTGGATCGGCGCCGAGGTCGCCACCACCGCCGCGAAGAAGGGCTGCGCCGTCACCGTCGTCGAGGCCGCCGACACCCCGCTCGCGGTCGCGCTCGGCCAGGAGATCGGCGCGCTCACCATCCCCTGGTACGCCGAGGCGGGCGTCGAACTGCGCACCGGCGTCAAGGTCGCCGCGGTCGAGCACGGCGGCCTCGCCCTCGCCGGCCCCGGCGGCGGCGAGCGGATCGACGCCGACGAGGTCGTCGTCGGGATCGGCGTCCGGCCCGCGCTCGGCTGGCTGGACGGCTCCGGCCTGCTGCTGGAGCGCGGCGTCGTCACCGACGGCTCGTTCCGGGCCGTGACGGACGACGAGGCCGGCGCCGTCCGCACCGACGTCGTGGCGGTCGGCGACTGCGCCGCCTGGTGGTCGGAGCGGTACGGGCGGCGGCTCCTCGTCGAGCATTGGGACACCGCCCTCAACGCCCCCGACGTCGCCGCGGCGGCCCTGCTCGGCCAGGAGGCGGTCTACGACGCCGCCCCCTACTTCTGGTCCGAGCAGTTCGGCCGGATGGTGCAGTACGCCGGGCACCACGCGCGGTCCGAGCGGCTCGTCCACCGCGGCGACCCGTCCGGCCGCAAGTGGGCGGTGGCGTGGCTGACCGGCGACCGGCTCGACGCGATCCTGACCGTGGACAGCCCGCGCGACCTGGTGCAGGCCAGGCGGGTGATCGCGGCCGGGACGCCGGTGGATCCGGAGGCGATCGCGGACCCGGGCGTCCCCGTCCGCCAGGCCGTTCGCGGGTAGCGGAACCGGACCGCCGGTAACGGCGGCCGGACGGGTTTGAGGCTTCCGAAGGCGTGGTAGCAAGGGGGCGTGACCCAGACGCACGCAACCGTTGACAGCGCACTGGACCCCCGCACCGACGCCCTCGCCGGCGACTGGCTCTCGCTCCGCGAGACGGCGGAGCGGCTCGGCATCAAGACCAGCCGGATCAAGCAGCTCATCAGCGAGCGCAAGCTGCTGTCGGTCCGCCGCGACGGCGAGCCGATGGTGCCGGCGGCGTTCATCAAGGACGGCCAGGTCATCAAGGGCCTGTCCGGCACGCTGACGCTGCTGTCGGACGCCGGCTTCGACGAGGTCGAGACCCTCCGCTGGCTGTTCACCGCCGACGACACGCTTCCCGGCACGCCCGTCCAGGCGCTCAGCGAGAACCGGGGGACCGAGGTGCGGCGACGCGCCCAGGCCCTGGCATTCTGACCCGAACCGACCGAGCGACCGGCCGCGGGGCCACGCCGCCGTGCGTGGCCCCGCGCCGCATGCCCACCGAAAGGAAACCGCCCCCACCGTGTCCAGGCACATCCCGACCGAACGGGCCGTGGCGCTGCGCGCCCGGCTCAGCCGCGCCCGCCTCTACCTCTGCACGGACGCGAGGGAGCGCCAGGGGGACCTGCCCGCCTTCCTGGACGCGGCGCTCGGCAACGGCGTCGACATCGTCCAGCTGCGCCAGAAGGGCCTGGAGGCCCGGCAGGAGATGGCCTACCTGGAGGTGTTCCGGGCGGCGTGCGAGCGGCACGGGGCGCTGCTGGCGGTCAACGACCGCGCCGACGTCGCCCGCGCGGTCGGCGCCGACGTGCTGCACCTCGGGCAGGACGACCTGCCGGTGCCGGCCGCCCGCGAGATCGTCGGCGGGGACGTGCTGATCGGCCGGTCCACGCACTCCGACGAGCAGGCGTCCGCGGCGTCCGCCGAGCCGGGCGTGGACTACTTCTGCGCGGGCCCGGTGTGGCCCACGCCGACCAAGCCGGGACGTCCCGCGCCCGGCCCGAAGCTGCTGGAGTACGTGGCGGCGCAGCGCCAGCCCCGCCCGTGGTTCGCGATCGGCGGCGTCGACCTCGGCAACCTCGGCGAGGTGCTGGACGCGGGGGCCGAGCGCGTCGTGGTGGTCCGGGCGATCACCGAGGCCGACGACCCGGGCGCCGCGGCCGCCGAGTTCGCCCGCCGCCTCCCCGCCCCCGCCGCCTGAGGCGGGCGACGGGGATCACGGTGCGGGCGGTCCCGCCGATGACCGACAATGGGGATCATGAGCGTGGGACCCGACGACGACCGGCCGGTCGACCTGGGCGACGACCTGGAGATCCTGCCGGACCAGACCGCCGACGACACCGACACCGGCTGGGGCGAGTGGCGCACCGGCGGCGATGACGACGCGCGGCTGATCGAGGAGCGCCCCCCGCACTGGTGACCACCGGTGCCGGTGAGCGCCGCAGGGCCCGCCACCGGGACGGCCCACCGCTGGAACAGGACGCCGCTGGAACAGCACGCCGCTAGAACAGCACGCCGAGCACGAACCCGGCGATGATCACCGCGGCGAGCGCCAGCATCATCCGCCACCGGTAGCGCGGGATGCGGGTGGGGCGCGGCTTCGGCGCGGGCCCCTGCCCCTCGCGCAGCGCGCGGACGAGCTGCGGCGCGGTAGGCCGGGCCGCCGGGTTCTTGTCGAGGCAGCGGGCGGCCAGCTCGCGCAGCGGCCCCTCCATGTCGCCGAGGTCGGGCGGCCGGGACGTCACCCGCCGCATCACCGCGGCGCTCGGCCCGCTGCCGAACGGCGGCTGGCCCGTTGCGGCGAACACCATCGCGGCGCCCCAGGCGAACACGTCGGCGGGCGGCCCGACCGGCTCGTCCTCGATCTGCTCGGGCGCCATGTAGCCGGGCGTGCCGACCGGGCTCGTGGTGAGCGGCTCGGTGCGGGCCAGCGCGTCGGCGGCGCGCGCGATGCCGAAGTCGATCACCTTGGCGCCGTCCGGGCCCAGCACCACGTTGGCGGGCTTGAAGTCGCGGTGCACGATCCCCGCGCGGTGGATCGCGGCGAGCGCGCCGGCGGTGCGCAGCGCCACCTTGCGCAGCTGCGGGGCCGGCAGCGGCCCGTCCTCGTCGACGACCCGCTGCAGCGGCGGCCCCTCGACGAACTCGCTGACGATGTAGGGGCGGTCGCCGGTGACGTCGGCGTCCAGCACCCGCGCGGTGTGCCGCCCGGCGACCTTCCGCGCGGCCTCCGCCTCCTTGACGAACCGGCTGCGCGCCCGCTGCCCGGCGTCCAGGCCGCCGCGCAGCACCTTGACCGTGACCAGCCGGTCGTCACCGTCGCGACCCAGGTAGACCACGCCCTGGCCGCCCTCGCCGAGCCGCCCGAGCAGCCGGTAGCCGTCGATGCTGCGGGGGTCGCCGGGGCGCAGCGGCCGCTCGTGCCGGCGCCCCCGGCCCTGGCGCGAGGCCGGGCGCTTGCCGGCCGGTCCCGCCGCGGGACCGGCCTGGCCGGGTCGCGGCTTGGCCGGGCGGCCGTGGGGCTGGCCCGCGCGTCCCTGCCCGGAACGGGCCTGCTGGCCGTTGCGGGACTGGGCGGGGCGCCCGGTGTGGGGGTTCGTCCTCCCGCGGGAGGTGTCGTGCGGCAAGGGGGGACTCCGACTCGGCGGGGACGGACGAAGATTTCCTCATTTGTACCGTGTCACCCCGGACCGGGGCAGCGGAACCCCGATCTTTACTTTTCGGGGCACGTCCCGAAGCTCCCGGTCTGCTCGATATCGCGCTCGGAGCCGCCGACCATCGCCTTGTAGCAGCCGGCCGCCACCTTCCACGCCTGCGCGCCCTGGTTCCAGTACGCCAGGGACCGCGAGGTCAGCGGGAACGTGACGCGCCTGCTCTGGCCCGGGGCCAGGGCGACCTTGGCGTAGCCCTTGAGCTGCCTGGGCGGCTGCGGGACGTCCACGCCGGCGGAGGGCAGCCCGAGGTACAGCTGCGGGACGGCGGTCCCCGCGCGGGTGCCGGTGTTGGTCACCGTGACCTGCACCGACGTGGACGACGCGGTCAGCCCGCTGTAGCGGAACGTCGTGTACGACAGGCCGTGCCCGAACGGGAACGCCGGCGTGAGGCCCTTGGCGTCGTAGTGCCGGTAGCCGACCATGACGCCCTCGGTGAACGCGACGGTCCTGTTCACGCCGGGGAACTGCGACGGGTTCCCGGCGAGGGGCGCGTCGCCCTCGGCTGCGGGGAAGGTGACGGGCAGCCGCCCGCCCGGGTCCACGTCGCCGTACAGGACGCGGGCCAGCGCGTTCCCGCCCTCCTGGCCCGGGTACCAGGCCTCGATGATGCCCTTCACCTGGTTGCGCCAGGGGGTGAGGACGGGGCCGCCGGTCTCCAGGACGACGATCGTGTTGGGGTTGGCCCTGGCGACGGCACCGATCAGCGCGTCCTGGTCGCCGCGCAGCGGTTCGCCGCACTGGAGCGTCAGGCAGGAGCGGTCGAAGAACTCGCCCTCGCTGTCGGTCGCGAACACGATCGCGACGTCGGCCTTGCGGGCGGCGTCGGCGGCGGCGCCCGCGTCGTCGCCGTCGTTGTAGCTGATCTTCGTGCCGGAGCCGGCGCGCCGGGCGATGCCGTCCTGCGCGCCGACGGACGTGAACGGCACGACGTTCGCCGACCCGGTCCCGCTCTGGCTCTGCCGCGCGGCCCGCCCGATCAGCGCGATCGAGGACGGCGACTTCAGCGGCAGGATCCCGCCCGCGTTGCGCAGCAGCGTGATGCCGCCCTCCGCGATGCTCCGCGCGGCGGTCTCGCTCGCCGTCCGGTCGATCGCTGCGAGGTCGTTCGGGTACGCCTGCCGGTCGAAGACCCCGAACGCGAACATCGTCCGCAGCACGTTGCGGACGTGCCCGTCGATCGTCGCCCGCGTGACCTTCTTCTGCGCGACCGCCGCCTTGAGCAGGAACGCGTTGTACTTCATGCCGAGCGGCAGCTCCATGTCGAGGCCGCCGTTGGCGGCGCCCGCGGTGTCCTGCGCGGCGGTGTGGTCGGACGGCACGAACCCCTTGAAGCCCCACTCCGCCCGCAGGATCCGGTTGAGGGCGCCGTCGTCCTGGCAGGCCCAGCGGCCGTTCAGCTTCCCGAAGCCGCACATGACGGTCGCCGCGCCGCCCTGCTTCACCGCCGCCTCGAACGGCGGCAGGTAGATCTCCCGCAGCGTCCTCGGATCGACCTTCATGTCCAGCGACAGCCGGTCGGTCTCCTGGGTGTAGACGGCCATGTGCTTGACCGACGCCATCACGCCCTGCGCCTGCGCGCCGCGGATCCACGCGGCCCCGAGCCCGGACGACAGGTAGGGGTCCTCGCCGAAGCCCTCGAACGAGCGGCCGTTGCGCGGCGCGCGCAGCACGTCCACGGTCGGCCCGAAGATCAGGTCGTTGCCGCGGTGCCGGGCCTCCCACCCGACCGTCCCGCCGTACAGCCGCGCCGCCGCCGGGTCGAACCCGGCGGCCAGCGCGATCGGCGCGGGCAGCCGGGTCGCCTTGCCCTGCCGGACGCCCGCCGGGCCGTCGGCCATGTAGAGGGGCGGGACGCCGAGGCGCGGGACGCCGCTGTTGGTGTCGGCGTGCGCGGTGTCGATGAACCCGCCGAGGGGGCCGCCGAGCGGGTCGTCCGACGCGAGCATCGCGATCTTCTCGTCGTCGGTCATCTTCGCCATGAGCAGCGCGGTCCGCCTGTCCGGGCCGAGGGCGGTGTCGCACCAGGGCCGCTGGGCCGGGTCCCCGCACCGGCTCTGCGCCGCCTGTGCGGGCCCTGCGGCCCGTGCGGCCTGCGCCGGGACGGCCGCGGACAGCGGGGCCGCGAGGGCGAGCACGGACGCCAGCGCCCCCGCGGCAGGCGTCCACCGCCCCGTCCGTCCTAACGCGCGCCGCATCAGTGCCCCTCCTCGTCCTGGACCCGCAGCGCGTTCAGGGCGAAGGCGACCATGTGGTAGTGCCCGATCAGCATCACCAGCTCGATCAGCTCCCGCTCCCCGAACCGGGTCGACAGCGCCGTCCACGTCGCGTCGGTGAGGGTGCTGCGCTCGTTCAGCTCGTCCGCCGCCGTCAGCACCATCAGGTCGCCGTCGGACCAGCCGTGGTCGTCGAGCGGCAGCCGCAGCGCCGCGACCTCGGCCTCGGTGAGGCCCGCGGCGAGGGCGAGCCGGCGGTGGTGCCCCCACTCGTAGGCGCAGTCCCGCAGGTGCGCCGTCCGCATGATGGCCAGCTCCCGGTCGCGGTCGCCGAGCAGGCCCTTCATCAGCAGGGCCGTGCCGAGCCCGATCCAGCTGCGGAACAGCGCCGGGTGGCGGCCGAGCGTGGTGAGGACGTTCAGCGGGCCGATCGACGCGGTCGCGGCTCGCAGCGTGTCGTCCCACTCCGCCTCGGGGAGCGGGGCGACGCGCGGCGCGCGGTTCCCGGGGATGTCTGCGCACATGGCGACATTTCTGCCACCAAATGGTGGGACGGTGCTACCCCACCAGCCTCACTTTGCCAATTCGTTGCATTCGGATCACGTGCGGCGCGCGGTGGCGGCGATGGCGAGATCGGCGAGCGCCCCGCGCGCCTCCTCGGCGATCGGCGCGCCGGCCAGCGCCCGGCCCACCTCGTCCAGGTAGCCGTCGATCATCGCCTCGCAGGCCGCGAGGCCGCCGGTCTCCTCGATGATCGTGCGCGCCTCGTCCACGCCGGGACGGTCCAGCCCCGGATCGCCGAGCCGGCGCTCCAGCGCCGCCGCCTGCGCCGGGGTGGCGCGTTCCAGCGTGAGCGCGACCAGCACCGTCCGCTTGCCCTCGCGCAGGTCGTCGCCCGCGGGCTTGCCGGTCTCGGCCGGGTCGCCGAACACGCCGAGCACGTCGTCGCGCAGCTGGAAGGCGATGCCGAGCGGCAGGCCGTAGCCGGTGAGCGCGGCGGTCACCCGCGGGTCCGCGCCGGCCAGCGCGGCGCCGAGGTGCAGCGGCCGCTCGATCGTGTACTTGGCGCTCTTGAACTCCACCACCCGCAGCGCCGTCTCCGCCGTCGCCCCGCCGCGGGTGCCCTCGAGCATGTCGAGGTACTGGCCGCACATGACCTCGGTGCGCATCAGGTCGTAGACGGCCCGGCCGCGGGCGCGCGGCTCCTCGTCCAGCCCGCACGTCTCGAACATCTCGCTCGACCAGGCCAGGCACAGGTCGCCGAGCAGGATCGCGGTGCCGGCGCCGAACGGCTCGGCGGCGCCCGGCCAGCCCTGCGCGCGGTGCAGCGCCTCGAACCTGCGGTGCACCGACGGCTGCCCGCGCCGGGTGTCGCTGGAGTCCATCACGTCGTCGTGGATCAGCGCGCTCGCCTGGAGCAGCTCCAGGGACGCCGCCGCGCGCACGATGGCGGGGTCGTCGACGCCGCCGCCGGCCGCGCGCCAGCCCCAGTAGCAGAACGCCGGGCGCAGCCGCTTGCCGCCCGCCAGCAGCGCGTCCAGCGCCGCCATCAGCGGCACGAGGTCGTCGCTGATGGCGAGCAGGCCGGGGCGCTGGCGGTCGACGAAGGCCAGCAGCGCCTCGTCGACCTCCTTGCGGACGCGGCTCCAGGACGAGTGGAGCGAGCCGGGGGATGCGATGGGTCGTCCTCCCGCGGGCAGGCTTGGCATGCCCGTGATCGTATCCAGCCGGACGGAATCAACCGGCCGACCAGTGAGCGATGTGTCAGTACATCCTAGGAAATGGAGGCATTACGCTGGTATGGACGTGTGCAGGATCACGCGTAACGGACGCGGGCGCGGAGCGCGGTCTCGGGCCCGCACGGGCCGGGGCCCGCGCCGGGCCCCACTGTAGGCTTGGGGGATGCGACCCGTACGTCCCGACCGGCCCCCGACCGTCCGCGAGCTGCTGGCCTCGGGCGAGCGGTCCTTCTCCTTCGAGTTCTTCCCGCCCAAGACCGACAAGGGCGCCCGGAACCTGTGGCGTACGATCCGCGAGCTGGAGCCCCTCCACCCGACGTTCGTGTCGGTCACCTACGGGGCGGGCGGCGGCACCCGCGACACGACCGTCGACATCGTCGAGCGCATCGCCACCGACACCACCCTCACCCCGGTCGCGCACTTCACCGCGGTGAACCACTCCCAGGCCGAGCTGCGCAACCTCATCGGCCGGTTCGCCGCCGCCGGCGTCCGCAACGTGCTCGCACTGCGGGGCGACCCGCCCGGCGACCCGATGGGGGACTGGGTCAAGCACCCCGAGGGCGTCGAGTACGCCGCCGAGCTCGTCCGCATGATCCGCTCCTACGGCGACTTCAGCGTCGGCGTCGCCGCGTTCCCGTACAAGCACCCGCGCTCGCCCGACATCGAGAGCGACACCCGCTACTTCGTCGAGAAATGCCGCGCCGGCGCCGACTACGCCATCACCCAGATGTTCTTCCGCGCCGACGACTACCTGCGGCTGCGCGACCGCGTCGCCGCCGCCTCCTGCGCGACGCCGATCATCCCCGGCATCATGCCGGTCACCAAGTACAGCACCATCGAGCGGTCCGAGCAGCTGTCCGGCGCGCCGTTCCCGCCCGAGGTCCGGGCCCGCTTCGACGCCGTCGCCGACGACCCCGACGCGGTGCGGCGGCTCGGCATCGAGCACGCCGCCGAGCTCTGCCGCGAGCTGCTCGACCAGGGCGCGCCCGGCATCCACTTCATCACCTTCAACCAGTCGACCGCGACGCGCGAGGTCTACGGGCTGCTGGAGTCCGGCGGGTACGGCGCCAAGGGCAGCGTCCCGCCCATGACCGCGTAGCGGGGGCCGCCGCCGGGGAACTCGAAGTCGGTCAGCAGGTCCACCATGCCGACCGAGCGGTACAGGTGCCGGGCCGGGGTCTCGGGCCGCCTGTCCAGCGTCGACAGCACGACCGTCCGCTCCGGGCGGCCCTCGCACAGCGCGGTCAGCAGGGCGCGGCCGAGGCCCCTGCCCTGCGCCTGCGGGTGCACGTGCAGCTCCGCCACCTCGAACGAGTCGTCCATCCACGTCGCGGCGTGCGCCTCGCCGCCGAGGTCGATGAGCGCCTGGTACACCACGTCGTGCCACCACTGCCCGCGCGTCCCGCGGAACCCGTACGCGAACCCGTGGACCGGGCCCGGCAGGCCGGGCAGGGCGCCGCGCCGCTCCGCGACGAACGCGCGGAACGACGGGTAGGCCGCGTGCCGCTCCATGATCGTGTGCCGGCCCGGCAGCTGCTCGTCCGGCGGCTCCATCGCGGCCCTGTACACCTCGAGCATCGGGTTGAGCCGGCGCAGGAAGGCGCGTTGGTCGATCTCGCGCAGCTTCGGGTCCCTCACCCGACAGAGACTAGACCCGCGGGGTGGTCCGCTGCGTGGACGACAGACGGTCGTAGATGTCCCAGAGGATCCGGTCGGCCGCCTTCTGCAGCGTCCCGCGCTGCGAATCGAGCCGCCCGCCCCACTGGCGCGCCTCCGGACCCAGCCACGCGTCGGTCGAGCCGAGCGTCCGCACCGGCGCGTCCAGGGCCCGCCGGACCTGGTCGATGCTGCCGTAGGCGTCGGCGTACGCGTGGTACAGCCGCTCGTACTCGGGGTTCGGCTGCTCCGTCGGCGACAGCTCGGCGGCCGCCGCGGCGGTGTACGGCGGAGGCAGGCTCCCTGGAGGCGGTGGAGCGGCCATGGCGACCTCACATCAGGCGACGTTGCTCGGTGTGCTCTTCGGGTGCGGCGCCGCGCCGTTCTGGGGCGAGGCGTTCTGCGGGGGCGGTGCGTTCTGCGCGGACGGTGCGCCGGTCGGCGTGCCCTGCCCGCCGGACCGGGTGCCCTCGGCGTGCGTCCGGGCGTCCAGATGCAGCCTGACCAGGGCCTCGCGGGTCCTGGCGCTCATGTTCGCCTCGGTGACGACCCGCACCGCCGCCGGCCGCGCCCCGGCGCGGTCGGCCTCCGCCAGGAACGCGCGCAGCCACTTCACGTCCATCGTCAGATGGTGGCTGGAGGTGCCGAGCGACTCCCGGACGGCCTTCAGCCGCGCCGCGTCTCCGTGCGCCGCCTCGACCAGGTGCGCCGCGCCCGCCGGGCCGAGCCGCGCGTACAGCGCCTCGGTGTAGTCGGGGTCTCCGGCGTCGCCCGTCAGCCGCTTCCACACCGGGTCCGGGACGGCCTTCCCGCCCTGGACGGCGGCGATGACGGCCAGCGCGTCCGCCCTGGCCGCCTTCTGCGCCGCCGGACGGTCCGGGTACCCGCCGAGGTCCCCGGCGCCACGCGGCGTCGGGGAGACCTTGTGCACGGGCGCGGTCCGGCCCGGCGCGCGCACCGGACGGGGAGCCCCGCCCGGGGACCCGCCGGTCCGCTTCGGCGCCGGCGCCGGCCGCGGCGCGGGCGGGGCGTCGACCCCGCCGCCAGGGTCGGGGTGGGTGACCGCGAAGTTGTACCGCCGCGTCAGCATCCCGAGCTGGCCGGAGACCCAGTGCGCCACCTGGTCGGCCTGCCGGTACCCGGCCTGCGAGACCCCGGCCGGCGGGCGGTGCGCGTTCAGCCAGCCCGAGATCGCGGCCTGCGCGTCCCGCAGCTGCCGGATCACCTGGTCGAGCGCGGGCGGGTCGATGCCCCGGAAGTCCGGGTCGCGCGCGGCCGGGCCGGTGCGCATCTGCGCCGTCATCGCCCCTCCCGGACGTCACTCATCGTCGGCGTGGAACGCCGCAGCGTTCCGACCCCCAGAATCACACCCGCATCAGCGGCTGTCGAGGGCCTTCTTGACCGAGTCGGGGTCGCGCGCCACCACGGCCTCCTCGCCGGCCAGGACGATCGGCCGCTGGATCAGGACCGGGTTCGCCACCATGATCTCGATCCACCGGGCGCGGTCGTGCTCGAGGTCCTTCAGCCCCAGCTCCTTGGCGACGGGCTCGCCGAGGCGCGCCACGTCCCACGGCTCCGCGCCGATGCGCTTCAGCACCGCGTCCAGCTCGCCGGCCGTCGGCGGCTCGTCCAGGTAGCGCCGCTCGGTGTACTCCACGCCCGCCTCGTCCAGCGCGGCCTTGGCGGCACGGCTCTTCGAGCAGCGCGGGTTGTGCCAGATCTCCATGGTCAGCCTCTCAACCCACCTCGGCCGGGTCGCCCCCGGTGATCCTCAGCAGTTCCTCGTAGGAGGTCGGGAAGACCGTGTGCGGATGCCCGCCCGCCGCCCACACCTCGTCGTACTTGTCCAGCCACACGTCCACGAGCGTGCGGATCGGGGCCGGGTGCCCGACCGGCGCGACGCCGCCGATCGGCTGCCCGGTCGCCTCCCGGACGAACTCGGGCGTCGCCCGCCGCACCTTCTCCGCGCCCACCAGCAGCGCGACCTTGCCGGTGTCCACGCGGTGCGCGCCGCTCGTCATCACCAGCAGCGGCGCCCCGTCGGCGTCGAACACCAGGCTGTTGGCGATCGCGCCGACCTCGCAGCCGAGCTGGTCCGCGGCCGCCTGCGCGGTGCGGGCCGAGGCCGGCAGCTCGACGATCTCTGCGGCGGCGCCGTGCCCGCGCAGCGCCGCGGCGACCCGTTCGACATTCGGATGCATGCCAGCACCCTACGGTGCCCCGGGTCGTCCGGCCCCCCGTTCGCCTGCGCGAACGCCTGCGCGGACGCCCCCTCGGACGCCTCCGGCCTGCGGAAAGCGACACCTGTTCGAACACGTTGACGAATCGGCGACCGGGCGCTTTACTGTGAGTGCGTCGAACTTATGTTCGATGTGGTGCGGGACTCGCGGCCCGTACCAGGGCGACGTCCCCGACCGGCGCAGTCGTGGCCGGCGGGACGGACGGCCGGGCGGAGTGAGGGGAAGCTCTCCGCCCGGCCGGCCCGAGCCCCGGAAGGAGGCAGTCATGTCCGCAACGATGACCTCGCACGGAGTCCACTCCGCCGCCCAGGCCGCGCCGGGCCCGCGCCACCGCGCGCTGCCCGCGCCGCGTCCGGCGCACACGGCGGTCGGCCAGCTGCACGCCGCCCGCATGGGCCTCGCCGAGGCGGCCGAGGCCACCTCGCCCGCCGTCCGCTACGTCTGCGCCCACCTCGCCGCGCTGCGCGCGGCCGCCGCGGTGCTGGCGTCCAAGGAGCCCCTGGAGACCCACCGCCGCGGGCGCCCGCGCAGCGTCTGGGTGCTGCTGCCCGAGGCCGAGCCCGCGCTGCGCGAGTGGGCCGCGTTCTTCGCCGCCGGCGCCGACAAGCGCGCCGCCGCCGAGGCCGGGCTCCCGCGCGCCGTCACCCCGCGCGAGGCCGAGGAGCTCCTCCACGACGCCGAGGTCTTCGTCACCCTCGTCGAGGACACCCTTGGCATCACCAGTCAGCCCACGCTCTATTGATTGCAGTGCCCTTGGCGTCAGGCCGTTAGACGGCCTTCCTTCGGCGGGCCCTGCGTGCGATCGCTGCATCGCTCCGGCTCGCCCTGGGGGCTCGCTGCGCGATCGGATTCTCGCAGGCTCGAATCCGGCTTCGCTCGCGATCGCGACGGCCCGGGTCGTCGCGTGGCCGGGGGAGCGGCTGAGGCCGCCGGAACAACCGAGGACACTTCCCAGCCGGCCGCGCCGGTGCCGGTCGCAATCCCCCCGAGCCGACCGGCACCGGCGCGGTCCCGTCTCAGGGCGCGTCCGCCAGGACGCCCTCGGCGCGGAGATGGTCGACCAGCAGGCGGCCGATGTGGCGGATGTGCCCGGCCATCGCGGTGCGGGCGGCCTCCGCGTCGCGGGCGCGCAGGGCGGCGAAGACGGCGGAGTGGTCGTGCGCGGACGCCTCCGCCCAGCCCTCGATCCGCCCGAAGAAGCCCAGCGGGACGTAGTGCACGGTCAGCGCCAGCAGCGTCGTCAGCCGCGACGAGCCGGAGGACCGGTTGATCGTCCGGTGGATCTCGTGGTTGAGGCGGTCGACGAGGTCGGCGTCCCGGTCGCGGGCGGCGGCCTCCAGCCGGGCCTGGACCTGCTCGAGCCGCTCGATCCCGGCGCTCTCCAGCGCGGTGGCGGCGCGGGCGGCCAGCTCGCCGGCGATGTGAGCCTGCACCTCGAACAGGTCGTCGACGTCCCGCTCGGTGAGCGGCAGCACGCGGAAGCCGCGGCGCGGCTCCCAGCGGACCGCGCCCTCGCTGTGCAGGATCATCAGCGCCTCCCGCACCGGGGTCGCGCTGATGCCGAGCTCGGCGGCGAGGTGCTCGGTGCGGAGGTAGCCGGGCGCGCGCAGGGCGCCGATCATGATGGCCTCGCGGACGTGCGCGGCGACCATCTCGCTGAGCTGGTGCCTGCCGCGCATCGCGGGGAGGCGTCCCGCGGCCGGTGCCGGGCCGGCGGACATGACCTGCGCACCCCCGCTCGCCGCGTGTCCGGAACGGGCCGAGCATACCGCCGGCGGGCCGGCGGGCCGGCGGATGCCGGAGGGCCCTCATGCATACTCTATAGAATGCAGAGTGACGTGACGCCGCCGCTCGCGGGGCTGCGGGTGGTCGAGCTGTCCAGCTTCGTCGCCTCGCCGCTCGGCGGGATGACCCTCGCCCAGCTCGGCGCCGACGTGATCCGGGTCGACCAGATCGGCGGCGGCCCCGACATCGACCGGTGGCCGCTCGCCCCGTCCGGCCGCAGCCTGTACTGGGCCGGCCTCAACAAGGGCAAGCGGTCGCTGACCGCGGACCTGCGGTCGGCCGAAGGGCGCGCCCTCGTCGCGCGGCTGGCCGCCCGCGCCGGCGTGGTGCTGACGAACGCGCCGCCCCGCGACGGCCTCACCTACGAGGCGCTGCGCGAGGCGCGTCCCGACCTGATCCACGTCCAGCTCCTCGGGACGCGCGACGGCGGCAACGCCGTGGACTACACGGTGAACGCCGCGGTCGGCCTCCCGTCGCTCACCGGGCCGTCCGCGAGCGCCGAGCCGTCCAACCACGTGCTGCCCGCCTGGGACGTCGCGTGCGGGCTGTACCTCGCGGTCGGGCTGCTGGCCGCCGAGCGCCACCGGCTGCGCACCGGCGAGGGGACGCGGCTGCGGGTCGCCCTGTCCGACGTCGCCCTCGCCACCGCCGGCAACCTCGGCATGCTCGCCGAGGCGCAGCTCGGGCAGGTCCGGCCGCGGCTCGGCAACCACCTGTTCGGCGACTTCGGCCGCGACTTCGCCACCGCCGACGGGCGCGTCATGGTCGCCGTCCTCACCGCCCGCCACTGGCGCGACCTGGTCGCCGCCACCGGCCTCACCGAGGTCGCGGAGGCGCTGGAACGCGCGCTCGGCGCCGACTTCCGCACCGCGGGCGACCGCTACACCTACCGGGACGCGCTCGGCGGCGTCCTCGCGCCGTGGTTCGCGTCCCGGACCTGCGCCGAGGTCGAGGACGGCCTGAAGGGCGCCTCCGTGCTGCGCTCCCGGTACCGCGACTTCGCGGAGGTCGCCGCCGGCCTGCACGACGAGCCGATCATGGGCGAGATCGACCAGCCGGGCATCGGCCGCCACCTCGCCCCCGCGTCCCCGCTGCGGCTGGGCGACGGCGTCCCCGTCCCGGCGCCCGCCCCGGAGCTGGGGCGGCACACCGGCGAGATCCTCCGCGACGTCCTGGGCGTCCCCGCCGACGAGGTGGAGGACCTGCGCGCCCGCGGCGTCGCCGGCGAGCCCCGCCCACCGCGCTGACGCGAGGATGACCTGCTTTGCGGCCCTTTCGGGTGGTTGTGCGATCGTTAGGGCGGCGAAGTAAGGGAGGGCATCGTGACGGCGCGGGGCGGACGAGGGCTGGTGCCGCTGCTGGCGTTCCTCGGCGTGATGGCGTACTCGCTGTCGATGGCGGTCGTGACGCCGGCGCTCGCGCTGATCCAGCAGGGCCTGCACACCACGGCGGCCGGCGCCGCCTGGGCGCTCACGTCGATGACGCTGTCGGCGGCCGTGGCGACGCCCGTGGTCGGCCGGCTCGGCGACCTGTACGGGCCGCGCCGCGTGCTGCTCGCGGTGCTGGTGATCGCCACCGTCGGCATGGTCGTCGCGGCGGCGGCGGGGTCGCTGCCGCTGATGCTGCTCGGCCGGATGCTGAGCGGGATCGGCGGCGGCGTGTTCCCGCTCGCCTACACGATCATCCGGGACGTCTTCCCGCCCGCCCGGACGGCGTCGGCGGTCGGCCTGATGTCGTCCATGCTGGGCCTCGGCGGCGCGGTGTCGTGGTGCCTGGCGGGCCCGATCATCGACCTGCTGGGCTGGCGCTGGCTGCTGTGGGTGCCGGTGGCCGGGCTCGTGCCGGGCGTCCTGCTCGCCTGGTGGATCGTTCCAGCATCCGAGCCCCGGGAGGCCGCCGGCGTCGACTGGTGGGGCGCCGCGCTGTTCGCCGGCTGGCTCGTCGCGGCGCTGACCGCGCTCACCGAGGGGATGGACTGGGGCTGGACGTCTCCGGGCGTCCTCGGCCTGCTCGGCCTCGCCGCGCTGCTGGCGGCGGCGTGGCTGCGGGTCGAGACCCGCGTCGCCGAGCCCCTGGTCGACCTGCGGCTGATGCGGGTCCGCGGGGTCTGGACGGCCAACGCCGCGTCCCTGCTGTCGGGGTACGCGCTGATGGCGGGCGGGCTGCTGTTCCCGCTGCTCGTCCAGCTGCCCGCGAGCACCGGGTACGGCTTCGGCGGGACGGCCACGCAGGCGGCCCTCCTGCAGCTGCCGGCCAGCATCGGGATGACGGCGGCGGGGATGACCGCCGGGCTCCTCGACCGCCGGATCGGGTCCCGCCTGGTCCTGCTCGGCGGGGCGGTGCTGACCGCCGCCGGCTACGCCTTCGTGGTGGTCCAGCACGCGGCGATGTGGCAGCTCTACGTCGGCGGGCTCGGCCGCGGCATCGGCCTCGGGTTCGCCTACGCCGCCGTCGCGAACCTCGTCGTCGCGGCGGTCCCGGCGGGGGAGACGGGCGTCGCCACCGGCATCAACACCCTCATCCGCACCGTCGGCGCGTCCCTCGGCACGCAGGTCAGCGCCGTGATCGTGGCGGGCCTGCCCGGCGAGCGCGGCTTCTCGGCGGGGTTCGCGGTCAGCGCCGCCGTCATGGTCGCCGTGCTCCCGCTCGCCCTGCTCGTCCCGCGCCGCGGGCGCCGCTCGCGCGGCGGGGTCACGTCCCCCGGAAAGGAATGCCGGACCGCTCCCGTGTCGTGATGCGGCGGCATGGACGCAGAGTGATGGATGCGGCTCGCGAGCCCCGGGGAACCGGCGCGTGCGGAAGAGACCTCCGCGCTTTTCCCGGAGGATTTCCCGCCCGCAGAGGAATCCGGGCGGAATCGCCGTCGAGTTCCCGCCGCCCGGCCGGGCGCGCGGACGAAACGGAACGGGACCCGGCGGTGCCGGGTCCCGTCTCGGCGGTGCGGTCGATCAGTACTTCCCGAGGGGGGACGGACCCCCGCGGTCCCGGCGGCCGGCCGGGATCAGAACGACTCGACGGCGCGGCGCGCCTCCGGGTCGAGCACGCCCCAGGTGATGAGCTCCTCGGTCAGCTCGGTCGGGGACTTGTCATAGATGACCGCCAGGGAGCGCAGGTCTTCCTGGCGGATGGACAGGACCTTTCCGTTGTAGTCGCCCCGCTGGCTCTGGATCGTCGCGGCGTAACGGGCGAGAGGACCGGCCTTGTCCTTCGGAAGCTGCTGCAGCCGCTCAAGGTCGATGACGAGCTTGGGCGTGGGCCCGAGCGGGCTCGGCGCGGCTCCGCCGGGCAGCAACTCGGAGACCGGCACGCCGTAGAAATCGGCGAGCTCGGCCAGCTTCTGAACGGTGACGGCGCGGTCGCCCCGCTCGTACGAACCCACGACGACGGCCTTCCAGCGGCCGCGGGACTTCTCCTCCACACCGTGCAGCGACAGCCCCTGCTGGGTGCGGATGGCGCGCAGGCGCGCGCCGAGAGCCTTTGCGTATTCAGACGGCATTTGCGGCCCCCAGGCTCACTTTCGTCGTCGGTTGGACCCCGGCGGACGCCGGGGGGAGACAGATTCCCGGAGCCATTGGGGCCCAAGACCCTGTCCCCAGGGATGGTTACGGACAGTGACGGTAAAACGGTGAGGGCCCTAGGTCAAGCTGATTGGAAAAAAGCGGTCGAATCCGCAGGTCTCGATCCGGGCCGTCCGGATCCCCGCAACCCCTGGCGGGCAAGGGGGCGCGGGGTTGCGGCGGGCCGCCGGACGGCCTCCGAAACGGGCCGAGTGTGACCCCTCTCACCAGGCAAGACGCGGAAGGGCCGGGTGCGGAGCAGCCGCGCCCGGCTGCTACCGTGTCGGGGACAAGACGTCCTTTAAGACCCGTCCCGTGAGGCGGGAAAGGAGGTTTCGGTGGTGAATGCTGCCTCCAGGCCGGAACGGCCTGCGGGGGCGCGCCCGGACACGGACCCCCGGCCCAAGGCCGTTCTGGAGGGTCCCGACATCAGACGGGCGCTGACCCGGATCGCGCACGAGATCCTCGAACGCACCAAGGGCGGGCACGACGTCCTGCTCCTCGGCATCCAGACGCGCGGCGTGACGCTCGCCGAGCGGCTCGCCGGCCTGCTGCACGACGTCGAGGGCCGGCCGGTGCCGTGGGGGTCCCTCGACGTCACCATGTACCGCGACGACCTGCGCATGCGTCCCGCCCGCGCGCTCGGCCGCACCGAGCTGCCGTCCGACGGGATCGACGACCGCGTCGTCGTGCTGGTCGACGACGTGCTGTTCTCCGGCCGGACGGTCCGCGCCGCGCTCGACGCGCTCAACGACCTCGGGCGGCCGCGCGCCGTCCAGCTCGCCGTCCTGGTGGACCGCGGGCACCGGGAACTGCCCATCCGCGCCGACTACGTGGGCAAGAACCTGCCCACCTCGATGCGCGAGAACGTCCGGGTGCTGCTGGCCGAGAACGACGGCCGCGACGCCGTCCTGCTCGGCCCCGCGGCAGGGGCGCCCGTCCCCGCGGAGGGAGCCAAGTGAAACGCCATCTGATCTCGGCGGCCGACCTCACCCGCGACGACGCGCTGCTGGTGCTGGACACGGCCGAGGAACTGGCCCAGATCGCGAGCCGCGCCGTCAAGAAGCTGCCGACGCTGCGCGGCCGGACGGTCGTCAACCTGTTCTTCGAGGACTCCACCCGCACCCGGATCTCGTTCGAGGCGGCCGCCAAGCGGCTGTCGGCCGACGTGATCAACTTCTCCGCGAAGGGGTCCAGCGTGTCCAAGGGCGAGAGCCTGAAGGACACCGCGCTCACCCTGGAGGCGATGGGCGCCGACGGCGTCGTCATCCGGCACAGCGCCTCGGGCGCCCCGCACCGGCTCGCGGGATGGGTGCAGGGCAGCGTCGTCAACGCCGGCGACGGCACCCACGAGCACCCGACGCAGGCGCTGCTGGACGCGTTCACGATGCGCAAGCGGCTCGGCGAGCTGGAGGGCCGCCGCGTCACCATCGTCGGCGACGTCCTGCACAGCCGGGTGGCACGATCCAACGTGCTGCTGCTGAACACCCTCGGCGCCGACGTCACCGTCGTCGCGCCGCCGACGCTGCTCCCGGTCGCGATCGACACCTGGCCGTGCTCGGTCTCCTACGACCTGGACGGCGTGCTCCCCAAGAGCGACGTCATCATGATGCTGCGCGTCCAGCAGGAGCGGATGAACGCCGCCTACTTCCCGACGGTGCGCGAGTACAGCCGCCGCTACGGCCTCGACGCCGAGCGCATGGCGGCGCTGCCCGACCACGCCATCGTCATGCACCCCGGCCCGATGAACCGCGGCGTCGAGATCGCCGCGGAGGTCGCCGACTCCGTCCGTTCCACGATCGTCGAGCAGGTCGCCAACGGCGTCAGCGCCCGCATGGCGGTGCTGTACCTGCTGCTCGGAGGCTCCGAGCCCGCCATCGGCCAGGAGGTCTCCCAGTGAGCACGTACATCATCAAGGGCGCCCGCGTCCTCGGCGGCGAGCCGGCCGACGTCCTGGTCCGCGACGGCGTCATCGCCGAGGTCGGGACCGGCCTGGACGGGTCCGGCGCGCAGGTCGTCGACGCGGCGGGCCTCGTCGCGCTGCCCGGCCTGGTCGACCTGCACACCCACCTGCGCGAGCCCGGCCGCGAGGACGCCGAGACCGTCGAGTCCGGCACGAAGGCGGCGGCGATGGGCGGCTACACGGCCGTCCACGCGATGGCCAACACCGACCCGGTCGCCGACACCGCCGGCGTCGTCGAGCAGGTGTGGCGGCTCGGCCGCGAGGCCGGGTACTGCGACGTCCAGCCCGTCGGGGCGGTGACGCGCGGGATCGCCGGCGAGAAGCTCGCCGAGCTCGGCGCGATGGCCGACTCCGCCGCGCGGGTCCGGGTGTTCTCCGACGACGGGCACTGCGTGTCCGACGCGGTGATCATGCGGCGCGCGCTGGAGTACGTGAAGGCGTTCGACGGCGTCGTCGCCCAGCACGCCCAGGAGCCCCGGCTCACCGAGGGCGCGCAGATGAACGAGGGCGAGATGTCGGCGGCGCTCGGGCTGCGCGGCTGGCCCGCCGTCGCCGAGGAGGCGATCATCGCCCGGGACGTGCTGCTCGCCCAGCACGTCGGGTCGCGGCTGCACGTCTGCCACGTCTCCACCGCCGGCTCGGTGGAGATCATCCGGTGGGCGAAGAGCAAGGGCTGCCCGGTGACCGCCGAGGTCACGCCGCACCACCTGCTGCTGAACGACGCCAAGGCCGGCACCTACGACCCGATCTTCAAGGTCAACCCGCCGCTGCGCACCGCCGACGACGTCACCGCGCTGCGGCACGCGCTCGCCGACGGCACCATCGACTGCGTCGCCACCGACCACGCCCCCCACCCGGTCGAGGCCAAGGAGACCGAGTGGGCGGTCGCCGCGATGGGCATGATCGGGCTGGAGACGGCGCTGCCGGTCGTCCAGGAGGCGATGGTCGAGACCGGCCTGCTGGACTGGGCCGGGGTCGCCGACCGGATGTCGTACCGTCCCGCGAAGATCGGCCGCCTGTCCGGACAGGGCCGTCCGCTGGAGGCGGGGTCGCCCGCCAACATCACGCTGTACGACCCGTCGCCGCGCCGCGCCGTCGACCCGTCGGCGATGACCTCCAAGAGCCGCAACACCCCGTTCGCGGGGCTGGAACTGCCCGGCCGGGTCGTCGCGACGTTCCTGCGCGGCGAGCCGACCGTCCTGGAAGGGAAGCTTCAGTGACCCCTGCACTGCTCGTTCTGGAAGACGGCAGGGTCTTCCGCGGGACCGCCTACGGCGCCACGGGCGAGACCTTCGGCGAGATGGTCTTCAACACCGGCATGACCGGCTACCAGGAGACGCTCACCGACCCCTCCTACGCCCGCCAGATCGTCGCGATGACGTCCCCCCACATCGGCAACACCGGCGTCAACGCCGAGGACCCGGAGTCGGCGCGGATCCAGGTCGCCGGGTACGTGGTGCGCGAGCCCGCGCGCGTGGCGTCCAACTGGCGCGCGACCGGCTCGCTCGGGTCGCTGCTGCGCGAGCAGGGGATCGTGGGCATCGCGATCCCCGGCACCCGCGCGCTGACGCGGCACCTGCGCGACCGGGGCGCGATGCGCGCCGGCGTCTTCAGCGGCCCGGACGCCCTCGCCCCCGGCGAGGACGCGCTGCTGGAGCGCGTCCGGACGAGCCCGTCGATGGAGGGCGCCGACCTTGCGCGGGACGTTTCGGCCGCCGAGCCCTACGTCGTCGCGGCGCAAGGCGAGAAGCGTTTCACCGTCGCCGCCGTCGACCTCGGCATCAAGGCGATGACCCCCTACCGGATGTCCGAGCGGGGCTGCGAGGTGCACGTGCTGCCCGCGGCCAGCACCGCCGAGGACATCCTCGCGCTGAACCCCGACGGGGTGTTCTTCTCCAACGGCCCCGGCGACCCCGCCGCCGCCGGCTACGCCGTCGACGCGCTGCGCGGCGTCCTGGACGCGGGCAAGCCGTTCTTCGGCATCTGCTTCGGCAACCAGATCTTCGGCCGCGCGCTCGGCCTCGGCACCTACAAGCTGCGGTTCGGGCACCGGGGCATCAACCAGCCCGTCCAGGACCGGACGACCGGGAAGGTCGACGTGTCGGCGCACAACCACGGGTTCGCCGTGGACGCGCCCACCGACGGCCCGTTCGACACCCCCTACGGGCGCGCCGAGGTCAGCCACGTGAACCTCAACGACGGCTGCGTCGAGGGGCTGCGGCTGCTGGACCGCCCCGCGTTCTCCGTCCAATACCACCCGGAGGCCGCGGCGGGCCCGCACGACGCGTCCGGGCTCTTCGACCGTTTCTGCGACCTGATGGAGGCGTCGAAGTAATGCCGCGCCGCGAAGACCTGAAGTCCGTCCTGGTCATCGGCTCGGGGCCGATCGTCATCGGCCAGGCGTGCGAGTTCGACTACTCCGGCACCCAGGCGTGCCGGGTGCTGAAGGCCGAGGGCCTGCGGGTGACGCTGGTCAACAGCAACCCCGCCACGATCATGACCGACCCGGAGTTCGCCGACGCCACCTACGTCGAGCCGATCACCCCCGAGGTCGTCGAGAAGATCATCGCCAAGGAGCGGCCGGACGCGCTGCTGCCCACCCTGGGCGGGCAGACGGCCCTCAACACCGCCATCGCGCTCTACGAGAGCGGCGTCCTCGCCGGGTACGGGGTCGAGCTGATCGGCGCCGACGTCGACGCCATCCAGGCGGGCGAGAACCGGGAGAAGTTCAAGGAGATCGTCGCCAAGGTCGCGCGCGAGCAGGGCCTGAACGCCGAGTCCGCCCGGTCGGTCATCTGCCACACCATGGACGAGATCATCGCGGCGGCCGGCGAGCTCGGCTACCCGCTCGTCGTCCGGCCGTCGTTCACCATGGGCGGCCGCGGCTCCGGCTTCGCCCACGACGAGGACGAGCTGCGCCGCATCGCCGGCGCCGGCCTCGACGCGTCCCCGACCAGCGAGGTGCTCCTGGAGGAGTCGATCCTCGGCTGGAAGGAGTACGAGCTGGAGGTCATGCGGGACCGCGCCGACAACGTGGTCATCGTCTGCTCCATCGAGAACCTCGACCCGATGGGCGTGCACACCGGCGACTCGATCACCGTCGCGCCCGCCATGACGCTGACCGACCGCGAGTACCAGAACATGCGCGACGTCGCGATCGCGGTGATCCGCGAGGTCGGCGTCGACACCGGCGGCTGCAACATCCAGTTCGCCGTGCACCCCGGCACCGGCCGGATGATCGTCATCGAGATGAACCCGCGGGTGTCGCGGTCGTCCGCACTGGCGTCCAAGGCCACCGGCTTCCCGATCGCCAAGATCGCCGCGAAGCTGGCCATCGGCTACACCCTCGACGAGATCCCCAACGACATCACCCGCGAGACGCCCGCGTCGTTCGAGCCGACCCTCGACTACGTCGTGGTGAAGGTGCCGCGGTTCGCGTTCGAGAAGTTCCCCGGCGCCGACCCGACCCTCACCACCCACATGAAGTCGGTCGGCGAGGCCATGGCGATCGGCCGCTGCTTCACCGAGGCGCTGCAGAAGGCGCTGCGGTCCCTGGAGCGCAAGGGCTCGTCGTTCAGCTGGGCCGGCGCCGCCGACGACGCCGCGCTGCTGGAGTCGGCGCGGCGGCCGCACGACGGGCGCCTCCGCGATGTCCAGCGGGCGCTGTGGGCCGGGGCGAGCGTCCAGGAGGTCTACGAGGCGACCGGGATCGACCCCTGGTTCCTCGACCAGATCGCCGCGATCAACGAGATCGCCGAGGAGATCCGCACCGCCGACGACGCGCTCACCAAGGACAAGCTCCTGCGCGCCAAGCGGCACGGGTTCTCCGACGCGCAGATCGGCGAGCTGCGGGGCCTGTCGGAGGAGGTCGTCCGGGAGCTGCGGCACGCGCTCGGCGTCCGCCCCGTCTACCTGACGGTCGACACCTGCGCCGCCGAGTTCGCCGCGCAGACCCCGTACCTGTACTCCGCCTACGACGAGGAGACCGAGGTCCCGCCGGGCGAGAAGCCCAAGGTGATCATCCTCGGCAGCGGCCCCAACCGGATCGGGCAGGGCGTCGAGTTCGACTACTCGTGCGTCCACGCCTCGTTCGCGCTGGCCGAGGCCGGCTACGAGACCGTGATGGTCAACTGCAACCCCGAGACGGTCTCCACCGACTACGACACCTCCGACCGGCTCTACTTCGAGCCGCTCACCCTGGAGGACGTCCTGGAGGTGGTGTACGCCGAGCAGCAGTCCGGCGAGGTCGCGGGCGTCATCGTCCAGCTCGGCGGGCAGACCCCGCTCGGCCTGGCGCAGAAGCTGAAGGACGCCGGCGTGCCGATCGTCGGGACGTCCCCCGAGAGCATCCACCTCGCCGAGGAGCGCGGCGCGTTCGGCCGCGTCCTGCACCGGGCCGGGCTGCTCGCGCCCAAGCACGGCACCGCCGGCTCCTACGAGGAGGCCCGCGAGATCGCCGACGAGATCGGCTACCCCGTGCTCGTCCGCCCCTCCTACGTGCTCGGCGGGCGCGGCATGGAGATCGTGTACGACGACACCACGCTGGAGTCGTACATGGCGCGGGCCACCGAGGCCAGCCCGGAGCACCCCGTGCTCGTCGACCGGTTCCTGGACGAGGCCATCGAGATCGACGTCGACGCCCTCTACGACGGCGAGGAGCTGTACCTCGGCGGCGTCATGGAGCACATCGAGGAGGCCGGCATCCACTCCGGCGACTCGGCGTGCGCGCTGCCGCCCATCACCCTCGGCCACGACGACGTCCGCCGCATCCGCGAGTCCACCGAGGCGCTCGCCAAGGGCGTCGGGGTGCGCGGGCTGATGAACGTCCAGTACGCGCTGGCGGCGGGCGTCCTGTACGTCCTGGAGGCCAACCCGCGCGCGTCCCGGACCGTCCCGTTCGTGTCCAAGGCGACCGCGGTGCAGCTCGCCAAGGCCGCCGCCCGCGTCATGATGGGCGCCACGATCGCCGAGCTGCGCGCCGAGGGGCTGCTGCCGGAGTCCGGCGACGGCGGTTCCCTGCCGCTGGACGCGCCGATCGCGGTGAAGGAGGCCGTGCTGCCCTTCGACCGGTTCCGCAACGAGCGCGGGCAGGGCGTCGACACCATCCTCGGCCCCGAGATGCGCTCCACCGGCGAGGTCATGGGCATCGACGAGGTGTTCGGCACCGCGTTCGCCAAGTCGCAGCAGGCCGCCTACGGCTCGCTGCCCACCAAGGGCCGCGCGTTCGTGTCGGTCGCCAACCGGGACAAGCGGCACATGATCTTCCCGGTCAAGCGGCTCGCTGACCTGGGCTTTGAGATTCTTGCCACGGAAGGGACCGCGGAGGTCCTGCGCCGCAACGGCGTGCGTGCCAAGATCGTGCGCAAGCACAGCGAAGGCCCGGGCCCGGCCGGCGAGCCCACCATCGTGCGGCGCGTCCTGGACGGCGAGGTCGACCTCATCGTCAATACTCCCTTCGGAAGCCCCGGCCAGTCGGGGCCGCGGCTCGACGGGTACGAGATCCGCACCGCGGCCGTGCTGCGGGGCGTACCGTGCGTGACGACCGTCCAGGGGCTCGCCGCCGCCGTCCAGGGCATCGAGGCCGTCGCGGGCGGCCAGGTCGGCGTCCGCTCCCTCCAGGAGCACGCCGAGCGGCTCAGCGGCGCCCACGGGCGCACCGGCGCGGTCACTCCCGCGGGTGACGGCACGGTGGCGCCCGGGTGACAGCCGCCGCGCGGGCGGGGCCGACGCCCCGCCCGCGCGGCGAACGCGACGAGGAGAGGGAGACGGGTGTCCGACACGCCGGTGCAGACGTCGGCGACGGTCCTCACGGTCCGCCAGGTGCAGGACTACCACGCGATGACGCTGGTGGCGCCCGCCATCGCCGAGCGGTTCCGGCCCGGCCAGTTCGTGGCCGTCGCCGTCGGCGGCGAGCACACCGCCCGGCTGGTCCGCCGCTGCTTCGGCGTCCACCAGGTCCAGTCCGACTACGGCGGCACCGTCGAGGTCGTGTTCGCCGACACCGAGCCCGGCACCGGCTGGCTCGCCGGCCGCCGCTCCCGCGACCAGCTCGACCTGCTCGGCCCCCTCGGCCGCCCGTTCCGGCTGCCCCGCGACCCCGTCAGCTGCCTGCTGGCCGCCGGCGGCCCCGGCGGCGCCTCGGTGTTCGCGCTCGCCGACACGCTGCTGCGCCGCGGCTGCCAGGTCCACTTCGTGCTCGCCGGCCCGACCGCCCGGCAGGTGTTCGGGTCCCGGATGGCGCAGCGCATCGGCGACTCCGCCACCGTCGTCACCGAGGACGGCTCGCTCGGCGAGAAGGGCACGATGCGGGACGTCCTGCCCCGCGTCGTCCAGGAGACCGGCGCCGACGTCGTCTACGCGTGCGGGCCGACGGGGCTGCTGCGCTCCGTCACCCAGATCGCCGGCGAGTTCGGGCTGCCCTCCCAGGTGTCGGTCGAGGAGTTCCTCCAGCGCACCGGCGCCTGCGGCATCGGCGTCTGCATGACCTGCATGCTGCCCGTCCACGGCGAGGACGGCGTCACCCGCATGGTCCGCGCCTGCGCCGACGGGCCCGTCCTGCGCGGCGACCGCGTCCGCTGGGGCGACCTCGGCACCATCCCGTTCGACGCGCTCGGCGCCCCGCGCGTCCTCAGCGTCACGGAAGGAGGCTCCAAGTGAGCGACCGCGCGAGCGGCCGGATGAGGACCGCCCTCGGCGCCCTGGAGCTCCCGAACCCCGTCCTGACGGCCTCCGGATGCGGCGGCACCGGGCGCGAGCTCGCCCAGTTCTTCGACCTCACCCGCCTCGGCGCCTTCGTCACCACCTCGGTGATGCCCCAAGCGCGCGCGGGACGCCCCACTCCGCGCGTGACCGAGACGCCCAGCGGGCTCCTCACCGCCATGGGCCTGCCCGGGCCCGGCATCGAGACGTTCCTGGAACGCGACCTTCCCTGGCTGATCGAGCAGGACGTCCGCACCATCGTGTCCATCGCCGGCAACAGCGCCGAGGAGTTCGGCGACCTAGCCCGCCGGCTCCGCCACGTCCCCGGCGTCGCCGCCATCGAGGTCAACGTCGCCTGCCCCAACGTCGAGGACCGCGGCCGCATGTTCGGCTGGCACCCGTCCGCCGCCGCGTCCGTGCTCCGCGCCGTCCGCGCCGGCGCCCGGCCCGGCACCCCCGTCTTCGCCAAGCTCGCCCCGGACGTCACCGACATCGTCGGGATCGCGCTCGCCTGCGTCGACGCCGGCGCCGACGGCCTCACCCTGATCAACACCATGGACGGCATGGCGATCGACCCGCACACCCTCCGGCCCGCCCTCACCGGCGTGTCCGGCGGCCTGTCCGGGCCGGCGATCCGGCCCGTCGCCGTCCGCTGCGTCTACCAGGTGCACGCCGCGCTGCCCAGCACGCCGATCATCGGCGTCGGCGGCATCGCGACCGGCCTCGACGCGCTCGAGTTCATCCTGGCCGGCGCGTCCGCCGTCGCCGTCGGCACCGCCCTGTTCCACGACCCCGCGGCCGGCCCCCGCGTCCTGCGCGAGCTGGACGAGGCCCTCGCCGCCCGCCGCATCGGGCGCCTGGCCGACGCCGTCGGGCTCGCCCACAAGCCCGCCGGCTACGTACCGCCCCAGGTGCGGCCCCAAGAGCCCGAGAAGGAGAAGCTGTGACCGCAGCCCCCATCGCCGTCGCGCTGGACGCGCCCGACCTGGACACGGCCGCGCGCTGGGCCACCCTGGTCACCCCGCACGTCTCCACCGTCAAGGTGGGCCTCGAGCTGTACCTGCGGTACGGCCCGGACGTCGTCGCCAGCGTCCGCGGCGCCAGCCGCGTCCAGGTCTTCCTGGACCTCAAGCTGCACGACATCCCCGCCACCGTGCGCGGCGCCGCCCGCGCCGTCGCCCGGCTCAAGCCGTCCTACCTCACCGTGCACGCCGCCGGCGGTCCCGCCATGATCCGCGAGGCGGTCGAGGCCGCCCCCGCCACCAAGATCGCCGCGGTGACCGTGCTGACCTCCCTGGACGAGGCCGACCTGCGCGCCGTCGGGATCGAGGGGCCCGCCCCCGACGCCGTCCGCCGCCTCGCCGCCCTCGCCGTCGGCGCCGGCGCCCAGGCCCTCGTCTGCTCCCCGCAGGAGGCCGCCGCCGTCCGCGCCGAGGTCGGCCCCGACATCACCCTCATCACCCCCGGCGTCCGCCCCGCCGGCGCCGACACCCAGGACCAGGCCCGCGTCGCCACCCCCGAGGCCGCGCTCGCCGCCGGCGCCGACCTCCTCGTCGTCGGCCGCCCCATCACCGCCGCCCCCGACCCCGGCGCCGCCGCCGCGGCCATGGCCGCGGCGCTGCGCAGATTCCCGGGGGAGCGACCCCCCGGAACCCCCCGTCACGGTTGAGGGGTTGTTTCGCGCTCCGCTAGAGCTCCGCGCGAAACAACCCCTCAACCGGCGGGCATGCCCGCTGCGCTCGCTGCACTCGCTCCGCGTGCCTGCCCGTGGCGGCGGCCGAGGTCTGGCCTTCCGTGGCGGTGCTCGGCCGGGTTCCACGTCTCCGCGGGGCTCAGCCGGGTTTCGCGTCTTGGCGGTCGGGGCCCGGCCGTCCGTGGTGGTGCTCGGCCGGGTCCGGATGCGTGCGCGGAGTGGGCGCGGCGGCATTGGGGCGCGGGGGATGGATTTGGTTTTGGGGGCGGATTTAGCGCCGTGTTCTTGGGCGTACGGGAGCGCGCATTGTCGTTTTACTTCGCCTGCGAATGCCGGCCCGGGGGATCCGCAAAGCGATACGGCGGACGGCGAAGTCGGTTCGACCGATTCGCGGTCCGGGAACGCCCGCGGGGCCCGGACGGGCGTCCGGGCGCACCGGGGAGGCGGGCGTGCGCGGGAGGGGAGCGGGGGGTGCGGGCGGAGGCGGCTCCGGTCTGCTGAACGATCTTGGCGGGTGTGCTGTCGAGGATGGCAGTTGCGGTGCGCCCGCGACGTGCGGAACGGCCCGGCGTGACGAGCGTCACTCGGTCGGGACGGGTTGTGGGGGACTTCACACGGGGCCCTCGCCGGGGGCCGGATCCCGGCCGGCGGAGGGTGGCGGGATCATGGTGCGGAGGCCCCCGGAAGGAGCGGACCGCCGCGCCGGTGCGGTGCCGAGTGCCGTAAATCGGGGCAGAATGGGCGGATTTTCACGATCATGCGAAAGTCCCAGCAAGGCAAGGGGATGCGCCTCCGGAGGGTCCAAGTCGAGTACACTCTGTATTCAGGACACTCCAGGGAGTGATTTTCGTGATTTTGTGGCGGGCTAAACGGCACTTCACGTTGCCTTATGGGGCGTGAACTCGCTAGTTTCCCAACCCGTCCGACTCCGTCGAGTGGAAACCTGAGGTGACCCGGCGTGGCTCTTCCGCCCCTAACCCCCGAACAGCGCGCCGCAGCCCTGGAGAAGGCTGCCAAGGCTCGCAAGGAGCGGGCCGAGGTTAAGAACAAGCTCAAGCACGGGGGGACCTCGCTGGCCGAGGTTCTCAAGGAGGGTCAGTCCGACGACGTCATCGGGAAGATGAAGGTGTCGGCCCTCCTGGAATCGCTGCCCGGTGTGGGCAAGGTCCGTGCGAAGCAGATCATGGAGCGCCTGGGCATCGCCGAGTCCCGCCGCGTGCGGGGCCTCGGCGCCAACCAGCGCGCCTCCCTGGAGCGTGAGTTCGGCGGAAGTGCGAACCGCTGACGCGCGACTCTCGGGCGGGCGCGGCGGCGAGGCCGCCGCGGCCGGGTCCGGGCTCCCCGGCTCCGGCACCATCTCGCCCGGCTCCGGCGCACCCATCACTGCGCCGGAGGGCTCCGAACAACCGCATGGCCCGCTCGTGTCCCGCCTGACGGTCCTGTCCGGGCCGTCGGGCGTCGGCAAGAGCACGGTCGTCGCCGAGATCCGGCGCTCACACCCCCGGGTGTGGCTGTCGGTCTCGGTGACCACCCGGGCCCCCCGCCCGGGTGAGACCCACGGTGTGCAGTACTTCTTCGTCGACGACGCCGGTTTCGACCGGCTCGTCGCCGAAGGGGAGCTGCTCGAGTGGGCCGAGTTCGCGGGCAACCGCTACGGCACCCCGCGCCGGCCCGTGGAGGAGCGCCTCGCCCGCGGCGAGCCCGTCCTCCTGGAGATCGACCTTCAGGGCGCCCGGCAGGTCCGCGAGACGATGCCCGGCGCGCGGCTGGTCTTCCTCGCACCGCCCAGCTGGGACGAGCTGGTCCGCCGCCTCACCGGCCGCGGCACCGAGCCGCCCGAGGTGATCGAGCGCCGGCTGGACGCGGCCCGCGTCGAGCTCGCCGCCGAGAAGGAGTTCGACGTCACCCTGGTGAACACGTCCGTCCAGGACGTGTGCGGCGAGCTGCTAACCTTGATGGCTGGTCGTTAGTGTCGGCCACCGCCGTGACCGGCGGGCCGACACCGCAGTGAATCACTAGTGGAAGGCCACGGAGTGGCAGCCAGCAGCGAAGGCATCACCAACCCGTCGATCGACGAGCTCCTCGAGGTCGTCGAGACCAAGTACGGCCTCGTGAGCATCGCGGCCAAGCGCGCCCGGCAGATCAACGCCTACTACGCCCAGCTCGGCGAGGGCCTGCTGGAGTACGTCGGCCCGCTCGTCGAGACCCAGGTGCAGGAGAAGCCCCTGTCGATCGCGCTCCGCGAGACGCGCGAGGGCCTCCTCAACGCCGAGCCGATCGAGGGCTGAGCGCCCCGGTCCGGGTGAGGCGGCCCGCCGCGCCGGCCTGCCGGCAGGCGACCTCGGCGATGCCCCGGAGCGCCGTCCAGGCGGCGACCCCGGGTGCGGCCGGCCCCCGGGCCTGATGGGACAGTGTCCGCATGACCTCCCGTAAGCCGCGCGTCGTCCTCGGTGTGAGCGCCGGGATCGCCGCGTACAAGGTGTGCGAGCTGCTGCGGCGGCTCACCGAGTCGGGCCACGACGTCACCGTCGTCCCGACCGAGGACGCGCTGCGCTTCGTCGGCGAGCCGACCTGGGCGGCGCTGTCCGGCAACCCCGTCTCCACCGCGGTGTGGGACGGGGTCGCGCAGGTCCCGCACGTCCGCCTCGGGCAGGGCGCCGACCTCGTGTTCGTCGCCCCCGCCACCGCCGACCTGCTCGCCCGGGCCGCGCACGGCCTGGCCGACGACCTGCTCACCAACACCCTCCTCACCGCCCGCTGCCCGGTGGTGTTCGCGCCCGCGATGCACACCGAGATGTGGGAGCACCCGGCGACCCGGGCGAACGTCGCGACGCTCCGCGAGCGCGGCGCGATCGTGGTGGAGCCCGCGTCCGGCCGGCTGACCGGCAAGGACACCGGCCCCGGCCGGCTGCCCGACCCCGCCGAGCTGTTCGAGGTCGCCCGGCGCGTCCTCGCCCGCGGGAGCGCGGGGCACGACCTCGCCGGACGGCACGTCGTGGTGTCCGCCGGCGGCACCCGCGAGCCCCTCGACCCCGTCCGGTTCCTCGGCAACCGCTCGTCCGGCCTGCAGGGGTACGCGCTGGCCCGCACGGCCGTGGCCCGCGGCGCGCGGGTCACGCTCGTCGCGGCCAACGTGGCGCTGCCCGACCCGGCCGGCGCTCGCGTCGTGCCGGCGGGGTCCGCGGAGGACATGCGCAAGGCCGTGCTGGAGGCCGCCGGCGACGCCGACGCGGTGGTGATGGCCGCCGCCGTCGCCGACTTCCGCCCGGTCGACTACCGCGACTCGAAGATCAAGAAGACCGAGGGCGGCGAACCGGAGCCGATCCGGCTCGCCAAGAACCCCGACATCCTGGCCGAGCTCGGCGAGCGCCGCCGGGCCGGGCAGGTGATCGTGGGCTTCGCCGCCGAGACCGACGACGTGCTCGCCAACGGCCGCGCCAAGCTCGCCCGCAAGCGCAGCGACCTGCTGGTCGTCAACCAGGTGGGGGCGGACCTCACCTTCGGCCGCCCCGACAACGCCGCGGTGATCCTCGGCGCCGACGGGTCGAGCACCGAGGTCGAGCGCGGCGCGAAGGAGGCCCTGGCCGACGTCGTCTGGGACCTGGTCGCCGCGCGCCTCGACCCTCTGCCCGCGGATTGACCGGAGGCTGCCCGACCGCGACCAACGCCATACCGGCGTCCGGAGCCGATCCCGCTAGACTGCGGGCTTACCACCCTTGAACGCCCGTGCGGGGAGGTCCCCGCCGAACTCGATGACATATCCGCCCTGCGACGCCAGTCAGCAGCCGCTGCAAGGAGTTCACGTACGTGTCTCGCCGCCTGTTCACCTCCGAGTCCGTCACCGAAGGACACCCGGACAAGATCGCGGACCAGATCAGCGACGCGATCCTCGACTCGATGCTCAAGGACGACCCGAAGAGCCGCGTCGCGGTCGAGACGATGATCACGACCGGTCAGGTGCATGTGGCCGGTGAGGTCACCACCGAGACCTATGTGGACATCCCCGGCGTCATCCGGGAGAAGATCCTCGAGATCGGCTACGACTCGTCCAAGAAGGGCTTCGACGGCCACTCCTGCGGCGTGTCGGTGTCCATCGGCGCGCAGTCGCCCGACATCGCGCAGGGCGTCGACGACGCCTACGAGACCCGCGAGGGCGAGGGCGTCGACGACCTGGACCGGCAGGGCGCCGGCGACCAGGGCCTGATGTTCGGCTACGCCACCAGCGAGACCCCCGAGCTGATGCCGCTGCCGATCACGCTGGCGCACCGGCTCGCGCAGCGGCTGTCCGCCGTCCGCAAGGAGGGCACCGTCCCCTACCTGCGCCCGGACGGCAAGACCCAGGTCACCATCGAGTACGACGGCGACCGCGGCGTCCGCCTCGACACCGTCGTGGTGTCCAGCCAGCACGCTCCCGACATCGACCTGAAGGAGCTGCTCGCCCCGGACGTCAAGGAGCACGTCGTCGACCCGGTGCTCGCCCAGTTCGACCTCGACACCGACGGCTACCGGCTGCTGGTCAACCCGACCGGCCGCTTCGAGATCGGCGGCCCGATGGGCGACGCCGGCCTCACCGGCCGCAAGATCATCGTGGACACCTACGGCGGCATGGCCCGGCACGGCGGCGGCGCGTTCTCCGGCAAGGACCCGTCCAAGGTCGACCGGTCCGCCGCGTACGCGATGCGCTGGGTCGCCAAGAACATCGTCGCCGCGCAGCTCGCCGACCGCGCCGAGGTCCAGGTCGCCTACGCGATCGGCAAGGCGCACCCGGTCGGCGTGTTCGTCGAGACGTTCGGCACCGAGAAGGTCGCCCCGGAGAAGATCGAGAAGGCCGTCGCCGACGTCTTCGACCTGCGTCCCGCCGCGATCGTCCGCGACCTCGACCTGCTCCGCCCGATCTACTCGCAGACCGCCGCGTACGGCCACTTCGGCCGCGAGGAGCCGGACTTCTCCTGGGAGTCCACGGACCGCGCCAAGGACCTGGCCTCCGCCGCCGGCCTCTGAACGCGCCGTAGCCGTCCCTGACGATCGGAAGGGCCCTGGAGCACCTCCAGGGCCCTTCCGCACGTCTGAGGGCCATCTGGCCCCTCTCAGAGCCGCCCCACACCCGTGCGCACCGAGGAGCGGCTACAAGACCGTTGAAGCCCGTCTCGCGCCGCGCGAGCACGAGGCCGCCCATAGCGGACGCCCGCACACTCATCAGCGAGCGGGCCGGGAAACCGTCCGACCGCCTCAGCCGTCGCGCGAGCGCGTTATCTGACCGGTGGGGCGAAGCCGGAGGCGAGCCCCACCGGGAAGCTCGCGAAGCGAGGTCGCGCTCGCCGAAGGCCAGTCAGGGGCCGAGCCGCTAGGCGAGGCTCCTGGGCTGGAATTCAACCAACACAGTGGTTGCCGCGGTGGAGGCCGTAGTGGGCGGCGAGGGTGTAGTGGCCGGGGCCCTTGGCGTTCATCCGGACGAAGTCGCCGGCGCGGGCGAGGCAGGCGTCGCCGGTGACGCTGAGCCAGGGGGACCAGGAGACGCGGACCAGGACGGAGCCGGCCGACGGCATCTCCACGGTCAGCTCGCCGGAGTCGAGGGTCTGGACGGTCGCGGGCGGGTCGACGAGCGGCGTGGGGTAGGCGACGCGGTAGAGGCGCCAGTGCTCGTCGTGCCAGACCTCCGCGAGGTACGGCTGGCCGGCCTTGACGAGCGCGGCCTCGGCCTTGCCGGACCAGTCGGCCTCCTGCTCGGGGAGCACGACGTACTGGACGGCCCACTTCCCCAGCCACTCGTGGTAGCTGGCGGCGGTGAGGGCGCCCTCCTTGTAGAAGAGCTCGTGGCGTTCGGCGTCGACCTGGCGGTTCCAGCCGCGCGCGAGGACGAAGTGGCGGCTGAGGCCGGCGGCCTCCCAGTGGGAGCGGAGGGGGACGACCTCGATGCGGGTCCGCTGGGCGCCGAGGGCGTGGAGTTCGTCGACGAGCCCCTGGGCGTTCGAGGCGGCGGACGCGGCGGGGGTGGTGTGGACGAGGTCCTCGATGGGCTTCACGACCTGCCAGGAGCCGGTGACGATGAACGCCAGCGACAGCACGGCGATGCGGACGCGGCCGTGCGCGCGCGCGACGGCGGACAGGCAGAACATGGCGCCGAAGACGAGCGAGAGGCGCTCGACGTTGCTCCCGACGGGGGAGGGGATCGCCCAGGTGAGCAGGATACCCAGCAGGTAGACGCCGGCGCCGACGCGGACGAACCGCCAGCTCGGCGGGGCGAAGAACAGGATCGCGATGACGCTGATGATCGCCCACAGCACGATCGCGGTGAAGTCGATCGGCTGGACGCCGTTGAAGGGGAACAGCAGGCTCGTCGTCCCGACCACGACGGGCATTCCGATCGCGACGGAGACGCCGGCGCGGCGCCGTCCGGTGAGGAAGAGCGCGGCGGCGAGGACGAGCAGGAACAGGCCCGCGACGGGGCTGGACGCCGTGGCGAGCAGGCCGAGGCCGACCATCCCGGCGAAGCGGAGCGCGGGCGTGCCGCGCGGGGTGAACGCGACGAGCACCGCCATCAGCGCGAACATGAGGCCGAGGCCGAACGTCACGCGGCCGGAGGCGGTGTTGCACGACAGCGCGAACGCGGCCCACAGCGCGGCGGGCAGGGCCATGGGCGCCTTGAACCGCCTGAGGAGGTGCGCGGTGAGCCCCGCCGAGACGGTGCCGGCGACCACGGCGACGGTCCGGATGCCGAACAGCGCCATCAGGTACGGGGACAGGAGGCTGTAGGAGGCGGGGTGCATGCCGCCGTACCAGGCGAAGCTGTAGGCGGCGGTGGGGTGCTTCCAGGCGAAGTCGGTCCAGGCGGCCTGGGCGGCGAGGTCGCCGCCCTCGGTCGCCAGGTACAGGGCCCAGACCAGGTGCATGACGGCCGCGGCGGCTGCGGCGGCCACGACGGGGTTGCGGGGGTCGGTCCACCGCTTCCACCAGGACGCGCCGGGGCGGCCCGGGCGGGCCGATGCCCCGGCCCGGTTCCGGGCGTCGGTCAGCTCTGGAGAATGCGCTGTGGTCACATCGCCTGCACGTGCTCGTCGGACGGCGGGTGAGGGCGTCGGGCGACCCCGCTTGTTCGCGGATCGGCCTGATGCGCGCCCCGTTCAAACGGACCACACCTTAGCGCGCGCCGCTGAGCGTCGGGCTGATCTGGTAGGACGGGGGCGTGACCGAGGACGGAGGTGGGGCGGACCTGATCCCGGGTCTGGACGACGTGCCCAGGGTGCCCGCCGCCAAGGCGCGGCAGGGGAAGGCGGCCGCGGGCGCGGGCGGCGGGAAGGCCCCGAAGAAGGGGGCGCGGCGCCCGGCGGAGGAGCGGCCCGTCGCGCGTGTCGCCGTCGACATGTCCCTCCCGCATCTGGACCGCCCGTTCGACTATCTGGTCCCGGTGGAGCTCGACGCGAAGGCCGTGCCGGGGTGCCGGGTGAGGGTGCGGTTCGCGGGGCAGCTCGTCGACGGGTTCCTGCTGGAGCGGGTCGAGGAGAGCGGCCATGACGGGAAGCTCCTGTACCTGGAGCGCGTGACGTCCCCGGAACCCGTCCTCACCCCGGAGATCGCCTCGCTCGCGCGGGAGGTCGCCGACCGCTACGCCGGGACGTTCGCGGACGTGCTCAGGCTCGCCGTCCCGCCCCGGCACGCCCGCGTGGAGGCCGAGGCCGTCAAGGACGCCGCCGGGGAGGAGCCGGCGGCCGAGCCGGACGAGGGCGGGAACCCCTGGCTCGAATATCCGGCGGGCGCGTCGTTCCTGACCGCGCTGGCGGAGGGCAGGGCGCCGCGGGCGGTGTGGACGGCGCTGCCGGGGCCGGAGTGGGCGGCGGCCATCGCGCGGGCCGCGGCGGTGACGCTGCGCGCCGGGCGCGGGGCCCTCGTCGTCGTGGCGGACGGCCGTGACGTCGCCCGGGTCGACGCGGCGCTGGCCGCGGAGCTCGGGGAGGGGCGGCATGTCGCGCTGACGGCGGAGCTGGGCCCGGCCGAGCGGTACCGGCGGTGGCTGGCGGTGCTGCGGGGGAAGGCGCGGGCGGTGGTCGGCACGCGGGCGGCGATGTTCGCGCCGGTCGCCGATCTGGGCCTCGCCGTGCTGTGGGACGACGGGGACGACGTGCACGCCGAGCCGCACGCCCCGTATCCGCATCCGCGCGAGGTGCTGGCGCTGCGCGCGCACCGGGCGAAGGCGGGCGCGCTGATCGGCGGGTTCACCCGGACCACGGACGCGACCGTGCTGGTCGAGACGGGATGGGCGCACGCCTTGGCGGCCGACCGGGCGCGGGTGCGGCGCGCGATGCCGCGCGTCCGGTACGTGGGGGAGGACGCGCAGCTCGCCCGGGACGCGGCGGCGCGCACGGCGCGGCTCCCGAATCTGGCGTTCGAGGCGGCGCGGCGTGCGCTCGAGGACGGGCCGGTGCTCGTGCAGGTCCCCAGGCGGGGATACGTGCCGGGCATCGCGTGCGGGCGGTGCCGCACCCCCGCGCACTGCGTCGCCTGCCAGGGGCCGTTGGCGCTGCCGTCGTCGCACGCGGCTCCCTACTGCCGCTGGTGCGGCCGGATCGCGGGCGACTGGCACTGCCCGGAATGCGGCTTCTTCCAGGTGCGGGCGATCGTCGTGGGCGCGAAGCGCACGGCCGAGGAGCTGGGCCGGGCGTTCCCCGGCGTGCCGGTGCGGACGTCCGGGCGGGAGGCGATCCTGGAGCGGGTCGGCCCGGAGCGGGCGCTGGTGGTGTCGACGCCGGGCGCGGAGCCCCCCGCCGACGGTGGCTACGCGGCCGGGCTGCTGCTGGACGGCTGGGTGCTGCTGGGGCGGCCCGATCTGCGGGCGGGGGAGGAGACGCTGCGGCGGTGGATGAACGCGGCGGCGCTCGTCCGGCCGGAGGGGCCGGTGGTGGTGGCGGCCGAGGGCGCGCTGCCGGCGGTCCAGGCGCTCGTCCGGTGGGATCCGGTCACCTACGCCGAGCGGGAGCTGGCCGAGCGCCGGGAGGCCGGGTTCCCGCCGGCGGCGCGGATGGCGTCGCTGACCGCGACCCCGGCCGCGATCCGGGAGCTGCTGGCGGACGCGCGGCTGCCGGACGGGGCGGAGGTGCTCGGGCCGGTCCCCGTCCCGCGGCAGCCGGGCGCGGAGGGGCCGGAGAAGGAGCGCGCCCTCGTCCGGGTGCCGCGCGCGGCGGTGCCCGCGCTCGCGCGCGCTCTCAAAGAGGCCCAAGGCGTCCGAAGCGCGCGCAAGGCGACCGAGACCGTCCGTGTCCAGATCGACCCCCTCGAACTCATCTGATCCCGGCGAGCCCGGCGGGGGCGTCCCTTCCGGAGGGCGCGGATTGCGGCGGCGCGGCGCGGCTGTGCCCGGAGTTGGCCCCCGCGGGAGGCGCGGGCCAATAGGGTTCTCGGGTGGCCGAGAACTGGGTGGAGACGACCGCGGGCGACCTGCGGCGCTGGGCGGACGAACGCGGCGAGAAGATCGACGGGCAGGGCGCTCACCTGCTGCTCGACCTCGCCGGGCGCGAGATGGGGCTGGAGGGCCCGGACGCCCTCACTCCCGCCGCGCTCCGCGGGCTGCTGCTGGAGGTGTTCCCGGACACGGTGGTCGCGGGCGCCGACGAGGTGCCGTCCGTGCTGGACACGCTGCGCGCCATCGCGGCGTTCCTCGGCGACACCGGGGCCGTGACCGCCGAGCGCGCGGCGGAGCTGGCCGCCGAGATCGAGCGGCTCGCCCCCGAGTTCACCGAGGTGGTCGCCGCGACCGACAGCGCCGAGCGGCAGGTCGCCGCGGAGGTCGTCGCCGGCCTGATGGAGGCCGACGGGATCTCCCTCGACGACCAGCCCGCCGTCGAGGAGTGGATGCGGGAGTTCGAGGCGCTGCCCGACGAGGAGCGCTACTCCCGCGCCGAGGAGTACCTGCGCCGCACCGAGGACCTCGTCGTGCCGCCGGTCCGGCTGGCCCCCGTGGCGGACCTGGCGGACGCGGCGCGCCGCTCCGGGCTGACCGCCGAGATCCGCGCGCTGGCCGAGTGGACGGGCGAGCGGGCGCTGACCGAGCTGGACGAGCTGACCGCGGCGGACGCCGAGGCCGCGGTCGCCGCGCTCGGCCTCGCCACGCCGCGCCGCCTCCCCGATGTCGAGGTCGGCGACCAGACCGACCTGCCGGAGCTCGACCGGCTCTGGTGGGCCGCGACCGAGGCCGGGGTGATCCGCGCGGAGGGCGGCAAGGCCGCGGCGGGCCCGGCGCTGCACGACCTCGGCTCCGACGACGACGAGCGCGTGCTGCGCCTCTGGCTGCGGCTGCTGGACTCCGTCGCCGTCCCCGAGCACGACCCGTCCGACGGCCTCGACGCGATCGAGCTGGTCCAGAACGAGCTGACCGGCGTGCTGATCCACCTGTACGAGCAGGAGGAGCCCGCCACCCCCGGCGAGCTGGCCGACGCGCTGCTCGGCCACGTCGCCGAGGCCTACGAGATCTCCGACGAGCGGTCGCTGGCGACGGCGGTGCGCGACGCGCTCACCCTCGAACTGGACGACCTGGCCCGCTGGGGCGTCGTCGAGCCCGCCGGCGACGGGGGCCGCGCGCTCACCCCGCTCGGCGTGTGGGGCGTGCGGGAGCTGCTGCTGTCGGACGGGTTCACCGCGCCGGTCGTCGGGGAGCTGGCCGGCGCGCCGGCCGCCGAGCTGGTCGCCGGGCTCGCCTGGCACCGGCCCGAGACCGCCGACGAGGAGATCGACGGGTGGCTCGCCTCCCACGACGTCAAGGACGCCGCCGCCGACCTGCTGGACGTCATGCGCGGCGGCGGGCCGGGCGCCCGCAACCTCGCCGCCGCCGTCCTGCACCGCGTCGGGCCGGAGGCCGCGCCGGTGGTGCGGGCCGCGCAGGAGCACCCGCTCGTGTCGCCCTACGCGGCGCTCTGGCTGAACGCGGCGGGCGACCCGGCCGGCCGTGAGCTGTCCCGCACCGAGTACCTGTGGGTGTTCGTCGACACCGTCGCCGGGATGCTGGAGACAGCCGAACCGGAGGAGGCCGTCGCGGCCGCGCTGGTCGACGCGCCGCCCGGGGCGGAGATGCGGGAGATGGTGGACGAGCTGTGGCGCACCGACCACCCGGGCGTCGCGGACGTCCTGGAGGCGCTCGGCGACCACCATCCCGACAAGGCGACCGCCAAGGCGGCCCGCACCGCCGCCTACAAGGCCCGCTCGGCGCGGACCGCCGGGAGCGGCGGCGTGTGAGGTCCGCGTGATCCCTCCGTAGACTGGAGGCCGCGACACCCACGGTCCCGCCCGGCGCGCCCCCACGAGCGGGCGCGCGGCGCCCCACCCGCAGGAACGGAGTCCTCGTTGGCCGTCAAGCCCATCCGCCTCTTCGGCGACCCTGTGCTGCGCACGCCCGCGGAGCCGGTGAAGGACTTCGACAAGGAGCTGCGCCAGCTCGTCAAGGACCTCACCGACACGATGATCGACGCTCCCGGGGCGGGCCTGGCGGCGCCGCAGCTCGGCGTGGGCCTGCGGGTGTTCACCTACTACGTCGACGACCGGCTCGGGCACGTGGTGAACCCGACGCTCGACCTGTCGGACGAGCAGGAGACCGACGACGAGGGCTGCCTGTCGCTGCCCGGCCTGGCGTTCCCGACGCCCCGCTCGGTCGGCGTCGTGGCGAAGGGCTTCAACATGCACGGGGAGCCGATCACGCTGGAGGGCACGCACCTGCTCGCCCGCTGCGTCCAGCACGAGACCGACCACCTGGACGGGATCATCTTCATCGACCGGATGGACCCCGAGCAGCGCAAGGCCGCGATGAAGGCGATCCGGGAGGCCGAGTGGTTCGGCGACCCGGCGCCCGTCGTGAAGGAGTCGCCGCACCGCACCCTCGGGAAGGCGATCTAGAGTGCGCCTCGTCTTCGCGGGAACCCCCGAGACCTCCGTCCCGGCGCTGGACGCGCTGCTCGCGTCCGACCACGAGGTGGCCGCGGTGGTGACCCGCCCGGACGCCCGGTCCGGGCGCGGCCGGCACCTGGATGCGAGCCCGGTCGCGGTCCGCGCCGCCGAGGCGGGCGTCGAGGTGCTCAAGCCCGCCAAGGCCCGCGACCCGGAGTTCCTCGACCGGCTTCGCGCGATCGCGCCCGACTGCTGCCCGGTCGTCGCCTACGGGGCGCTGCTCCCGCGCGAGGCGCTGGACATCCCCCGGCACGGCTGGGTGAACCTGCACTTCTCGCTGCTGCCGGCGTGGCGCGGCGCGGCGCCCGTCCAGCGGGCGATCCTGCACGGCGACGACGTGACCGGCGCGGCCACGTTCCAGATCGAGGAGGGCCTCGACACCGGCCCCGTCTACGGGGTGCTCACCGAGCCCATCCGCCCCACCGACACCACGGGCGACCTGCTCGGACGGCTCGCCGTCGCGGGCGCCGGCCTGCTGCTCGACACGATGAACGGCATCGAGGCCGGCGTCCTCGAGCCGCGCCCCCAGCCCACCGAGGGCGTGTCGCACGCGGCCAAGCTGACCCCCGAGGACGGCCGCGTCGACTGGCGGACGCCCGCGCTGCACATCGACCGCCTGGTCCGCGCCTGCACGCCCGCGCCGGGCGCGTGGACGACGTTCCGCGACGCCCGCCTCAAGCTCGGCCCCGTGCGTCCCGCCCCGGACGCGGAGGGGCTGGCGCCGGGCGAGCTGCGCGCCGGGAAGAAGGAGGTGCTGGTCGGCACGGCCACGCACCCCGTCGCGCTCGGCGACGTCCAGCCGCAGGGCAAGCGCCGCATGGCGGCCGCCGACTGGATCCGCGGCGTCGACCTCACCGACAAGGACGCGTTGCACTGATGCCGCAGACCCGTGGCGGCCGCGGCCGCCCCGACCGCAACCGCAGGCCCGGCGGCCCCCGCCGGACGGGCCGCCCGCAGGACCTCGTCCGGCGCACCGCGTTCGACGTGATCCGCGCCGTCGAGACCCGCGACGCGTACGCCAACCTGCTGCTGCCCACCCGCCTGCGCGACCGCGGCATCACCGGCCGCGACGCCGCCCTCGCCACCGAGCTGACCTACGGCACGCTGCGCGGCCGCGGCACCTACGACGCGGTCCTCGCCCTGTGCAGCGACCGCGAGCTGCGCCGCATCGACGCGCCGCTGCTGGACGTGCTGCGCCTCGGCGCCCACCAGATCCTCGCCACCCGCATCCCGCCGCACGCCGCGGTCGGGACGGCGGTGGAGCTGGCGCGGTCGGTGTCGGGCCCCGGCCAGGCCAAGTTCGCGAACGCGGTGCTCCGCAAGGTCGCCTCCCGCGACCTGGACGCCTGGCTCGCGATCGTCGCGCCCGCCGACGCCGACGCCACCACCCGGCTGTCGGTCGCGCACAGCCACCCGAAGTGGATCGTGTCGGCGCTGCGCGACGCGCTCGGCCCGGACCGCGACGAGATCGGCGCCCTGCTGGAGGCCGACAACGCGCGCCCCCGGGTGACGCTGGTCGCCCGTCCCGGCCGCGCGACCGCGCAGGAGCTCTACGACGCGGGCGCCGCGCCGGCCCTGTACTCGCCGTACGCGGCCGTGCTGGCGGAGGGCGACCCGGCGCACATCGACGCCGTCCGGGAGGGGCGCGCCGCCGTCCAGGACGAGGCGAGCCAGATGGTCGCGCTCGCGCTCGCGGCGGCGCCGCTGGACGGCCCGGACGCCCGCTGGGCGGACGTCTGCGCCGGCCCCGGCGGCAAGGCGGGCCTGCTGTCGGCCGTGGCCGCCGGGCGCGGCGCGCGCCTCCTCGCCGCCGACGTCCAGCCGCACCGCGCGGGCCTCGTCAGGCGCGCGGTCGACGACCGGACGGGCGTCGTCGCGGCGGACGGCACCGCCCCGGCGTGGCGCCCCGGCGCGTTCGACCGCGTCATGGTGGACGCGCCCTGCACCGGCCTGGGCGCGCTGCGGCGCCGCCCCGAGGCCCGCTGGCGCCGCGGCCCCGAGTCGGTCGCCGAACTCGGGCCGCTGCAGCGCCGGCTGCTGGCGACCGCGCTGGAGTCGGTCCGCCCCGGCGGCGTCGTCGCCTACGTCACCTGCTCGCCGCACCTCGCCGAGACGCGGGTGGTGGTGGACGACGTGCTCCGCGGCCGCGACGACGTCGAACGGCTCGACGCGCCCGCCGTCCTCGCCTCGGTCGCGGCCGGCCTCACCGGCGCGGGCGACGGCCCGTACGCGCAGTTCTGGCCGCACCGGCACGGCACCGACGCCATGTTCCTCGCCCTCCTGCGCCGCGGGGACTGATCCGCCGGTGCTCACCGGCTTCATGCTCGCGATGACGTACCTCGGCAGCGCCGGGTTCTACATCCCGGCGCTGGTGGTCCTCTACTGGTGCGTGCACCCGCGGCTCGCCGCGCGCGCGATCGTCCTGCTGTCGTTCGGGTCGACGCTCAACACCGTCCTGAAGCTGGTGTGGCACGCCCCGCGCCCGTTCTGGACGGACCCGTCCATCGACGGCCGGCAGCCGCTCGCCTCGTTCGGCATGCCGTCGGGACATGCCCAGAACGCGGTCGTGACCTGGGGCTTCCTCGCGTCCCGGACGCGCCGCGCCGGCGTGTGGGCGGCGGCGGTCGCCCTCATCGCGCTGATCGGGGTGTCGCGGGTCTACCTGGGCGTGCACTCGCCGGGCCAGGTCCTCGCCGGATGGGGGATCGGCCTGGGCGTTCTGGTCCTCGGGCTGTGGCTCGAACCGCGGGTCGTCCCGTGGTGGAGCGGGCGCCCGCTGCTCCTGCAGGCGGCGATGGCGCTGGTGATCGCGCTGGCGTTCCTGGGCGGGGCGTGGCTCGCCGTCCGCTCCCTGCACGGCTGGCACTGGCCCGCCGCCTGGGCGAGGGCCATCGTCGCGGCCGGCGGGCACACCCGTCCCCTCACCGTGAACGAGGCGGCCGCCGCCTCCGGCGGCCTGTTCGGGATCCTCGCGGGGATGTCGATCGCCGCCGCGCGCGGCTGGTTCGACGCGGGCGGCCCCCTCCCGCGCCGCCTCGCGCGCCTGCCCGTCGGTGCCGCGGGCGCGGGCGCGGTCTCCCTGCTCGACCTGCTCCCGTGGCCCCACGCGGCCGGGGCGTTCGCCGTCCAGGCGCTGCTCGCCCTGTGGGCGACGGCGGGCGCGCCGGAGGCGTTCGTCCGGCTCGGCCTGGCGCGCCGGGCCACCCCCGCGCTCACCCGGCCGGGTGATGGGCCGGACGAACCGGCCCAATAGACTCGGGGCATCATGGCACCACAGATCGCACCGAGCATCCTCTCCGCGGACTTCGCCCGCCTGGCCGAGGACGTCGCGCTCATCTCCGGCACCGCCGACTGGGTGCACGTCGACGTCATGGACAACCACTTCGTGCCCAACCTCACCCTGGGCCTCCCGGTCGTCGAGGCGCTGCTCAAGCACAGCGCGCTGCCCCTCGACTGCCACCTGATGATCGAGGACCCGGACCGGTGGGCGCCGCAGTACGCCGAGGCCGGGGCGGGCTCCGTCACGATCCACGCCGAAGCCGCCAAGGCGCCGATCCGGACGCTGCGCGCCATCCGCGCCGCCGGCGCGCGCGCCGGGCTCGGTGTGAATCCCGCCACGCCGGTCGAGGGCTTCGAGGACCTCCTCGGCGAGATCGACATGCTCTTGCTGATGACCGTCGAACCCGGCTTCGGCGGCCAGAGGTTCCTGGACGTCGTGCTGCCGAAGGTCCGCCGCGCCCGCGACATGATCAAGGGCCGGGACCTGCCGGTCTGGGTCCAGGTGGACGGCGGCGTCAGCGCCGAGACGATCGAGCGCTGCGCGGAGGCCGGCGCGGACGTCTTCGTCGCGGGCAGCGCCGTCTACGGCGCCGACGACCCGTCCGAGGCCGTCCGGAGGCTGAAGGCGCAGGCGGAGAAGGCGACCGCGGCCGCCGCGTGGTGAGGGTTCGGTGACGGCATGGTGACACTGCCCTGTACCGCCGTCCTGTTCGACGTGGACGGCACGCTCGTCGACTCGACCCCGCTGGTCGAGGCCGCCGCCCGCGTCTGGGCGGCGGAGTACGGGCTTGACGCCGGGGACTTCCTGTCGGGCGCGCACGGCCGCCGCACGAGCGACCGCGTCGCCGACTTCCTGCCCGCCGACCGGGTCGCCGCGGCCACCGCGCGCCTGGACGCGCTGGAGGCCGAGCGCACCGGCGGGATCACCGCGCTGCCCGGCGCCCTGGCCCTGCTGACCGCGATGAGCGGCATGCCGTGGGCGATGGTGACGTCCATGGACAAGGAGCAGCTCCGCGTCCGGACCGGGGTCGCCGGCGTCCCGCTGCCGCCCGTGGTCATCACCGCCGAGGACGTCGCGCGCGGCAAGCCCGACCCGTCCGGCTACCTGCTGGCGGCCGACCGCCTCGGCGTCGACCCGGCGGCCTGCGTGGTCGTCGAGGACGCCCCGGCCGGCATCGCCGCGGGCCGCGCCGCGGGCGCGACCGTCCTCGCCGTGGGCACCAGCCACGACCGGGCCGAGCTGACCCGGGCGCACGCGATCGTCCCGGACCTGACGCACGTCGCCACCGCGCCCGGAGGCCTGCGCCTCGCCCACTGAGCCGCACGCCCGGCCGCGGGGGGACGGGCCGGGTCCGGGCCGCGCCGCCGGGCCCACGTTGGGAATGGCGGTCACCACGGGCCTCGGCGGCGCGGAGTCGGATGCGGGGAGCGGAGGCCGGATCCGGATCGGGGTCTACCCGGTGCCGGAGATCGTTGAACGTTGAACCGCGCAAGGATAAGCCGAGCGAGCGCTTGGTCGTCCGCATGCGGCCGTGGCGATGCTCACATAGGGCGGGGAATGGTTTGCATGGCACACTGGTTCCCAAAGCATGAACGCGTGCTCCGGGGTCGGTGCAATTCCGAACCGGCGGTGACAGTCCGCGACCCGGCCGAAGCCATCGGCCGGTTGACCTGGTGGAACTCCAGGACCGACGGTGAAAGTCCGGATGGGAGGCAGCGCGCAGTGCACCCCTGGTGATCCAGGGGTGTCGCAATGTCGACGCACGTACCCCCGGAGCCGGGTTCCGTAGCAGCGGAACAAGGAGGCCCGGGGAATGTTCACCGGCATCGTCGAGGAGCTCGGCGAGATCGTCGCGATCGAGGCCGAGGGCGACTCGGCCGTCCTGACGATCCGCGGCCCGCTCGTCACCGAGGACGCCGTCCACGGCGCGTCGATCGCCGTCAACGGCGTCTGTCTCACCGTGGTGGACGTCAAGGACGGGGCCTTCACCGCCGACGCGATGAAGGAGACCCTGGACCGGTCCAGCCTCGGCGCGCTGGAACCCGGGTCGAAGGTCAACCTGGAGCGGCCCGTCCGGCTCTCGGACCGGCTCGGCGGCCACCTCGTCCAGGGCCACGTCGACGGCGTCGGAACGATCCTCTCCCGCGAACCGGGCGAACGCTGGGACGTCGTCACCGTCTCGCTCCCCGCGCCGCTGGCCCGCTACGTGGTCGGCAAGGGCTCGATCACGGTCGACGGCATCAGCCTCACGGTCGTCGAGGCCGGCGCCGACCGGTTCAGCGTCGCGCTCATCCCGACGACGCTGTCCCTCACGACGCTCGGCCGCAAGAAGCCCGGAGACCCCGTCAACCTCGAAGTCGACGTCGTCGCCAAGTACGTCGAGCGGATGCTCGGCGACCGCGCGGCGGCGGGCGGCCCGGCGAGTGATCCCGACCCGGTGGGCGGCGCGGCATGAGCTGGCTGGACGCGGGCTTCGACCTCTTCGGCGAGCACATCCTCTGGACCGACCTCGTCGGCAACGTGCTGTCGCTCGCCGTGGTGTGGCTCGCCATGCGCAAGACCCTCTGGACGTGGCCGGTGCAACTGGTCGGCGCGCTGCTCCTGCTCGCCGCGTCCCTGCACGCCGACGTCCCCGGCAACGCCCTCAAGCAGGTGCTCTTCGGCGTCCTCGCCGTCTACGGCTGGGCGATGTGGGCGCGCGGACGGCGCGGCGGCGACCCCCTGGTCGTGCGGAGCGCGACGGCGAAGGAGCGCGCCGTGCTGATCGCGGCCCTCGTCGCCGGCACCGCCGCGGTCGCCGAGCTGTTCCTCCACGTCGACTGGCTCAAGGCCGCCTGGTCGCCGTGGGCGAACGCCTACATCTTCGTCGGCAGCGCCGTCGCGACGTTCGCGCAGAGCCGCGCGCTCGTCGACTTCTGGATCGTGTGGGTGCTGGTCGACCTGGTCGGCGTGCCGGTGGCCCTGCACTCCGGGCTGTACGCGTCCGGCGCGGTGTACGTGATCTTCTTCGTGATGGTGATGGTCGGGTTCAGGAACTGGCTGCGGGAAGCGAAGGCAGTACCGGCCCCCGGGAACAAGGCGGTGACCGCATGAGCGGCAACGACGGACTGAACGACGGACCGAACGGCGGCGGGATCTTCGACCCGATCGAGGAGGCGGTCGCCGACATCGCGGCGGGACGCCCCGTCGTGGTGGTCGACGACGAGGACCGCGAGAACGAGGGCGACATCATCTTCGCCGCGTCGAAGGCGACGCCGGAGCTGCTCACCTTCACGATCCGGTACACCAGCGGCGTGATCTGCGTCCCGATGGCGGGCGCCGACCTCGACCGGCTGCAGATCCCGCTGATGACGGCGCAGAACAGCGAGCGCATGCGCACCGCCTACACCGTCAGCGTCGACGCCCGGCTCGGCGTCAGCACCGGCATCTCCGCCGCCGACCGGGCCCGGACGATCCGGACGCTCGCCGACTCGGCGTCCGAGCCGGGCGACCTCGTCCGCCCCGGCCACATCTTCCCGCTCCGCTACCGCGAGGGCGGCGTGCTGCGCCGCCGCGGCCACACCGAGGCCGCCGTGGACCTCGCCCGGATGGCCGGGCTCGCCCCGTCGGGCGTCCTCGCCGAGGTCGTCAACGAGGACGGCACCATGGCGCGCCTCCCCGAGCTGCAGGTGTTCGCCAAGGAGCACGGCCTCAAGCTGATCTCCATCGAGCAGCTCGCCGAGCACCGCCGCCGCACCGAGCCGATGGTCACCCGGGTCGTCGAGACCCGGCTGCCGAACCGGTACGGGATGTGGCGCGCCGTCGGGTTCTCGAGCGGGATCGACGGCGGGGAGCACCTCGCGCTCGTCCTCGGCGACCTCGCCGACGGCGAGGACGTCCTGGTCCGCGCGCACTCCGAGTGCCTCACCGGCGACGTCCTGCACTCCGAGCGCTGCGACTGCGGCACCCAGCTCGACGCCGCCATGGAGCGCATCGCCGAGGAGGGCCGCGGCGTGGTGGTGTACCTGCGCGGTCACGAGGGCCGCGGCATCGGCCTGCTCGCCAAGCTGCGCGCCTACGCCCTGCAGGACGCCGGCTCCGACACCGTCGACGCCAACCTCGAACTCGGCCTGCCCGCCGACGCGCGCGAGTACTCCAACGCCGCGCATATGCTGCGTGACCTGGGCGTCCGCTCGATCCGGGTGCTCACCAACAACCCCGACAAGCTCAAGGGCCTGGACGGGTTCGGGCTGGACGTGCGCGGCCGCGAGACGATGCCCGTCGTCGTCACCGAGCACAACCGGCGCTACCTGACGGTCAAGCGGGACCGTCTCGGACACGAGATCGAGGGACTCTCATGAGTGGTGCGGGACGCCCGGAGGACACGGTCGTCGACGCGGCCGGGCTGACGCTCGGCGTCGTCTGCACCCGCTGGCACGGGCAGATCACCGACCAGCTGCTGGAGCGCGCCGTCGCCGCCGCGAAGGCGTGCGGGATCGACGCGCCCGTGGTCGTCCGGGTCGCCGGCGCCCTGGAGATCCCCGTCATCGCCCAGCAGATGGCCCGCGACCTCGACGCCGTCGTCTGCCTCGGCGCGGTCATCCGGGGCGCGACCGCCCATTTCGACTATGTCTGCGAGTCCGTGACGAGCGGTGTGACACGCGTTGCACTGGACGAGTCGACTCCGGTGGGCAACGGGGTCCTCACATGTGACACCATTGAGCAGGCACTGGAACGCAGCGGGCTGCCGGGCAGCTCCGAGGACAAGGGATGGGAGGCGACTGTGGCCGCACTCGACACGGCACTGACCCTGCGAGGTCTGCGGCATCACGGTCACGCCGGGCACGGTTTGGAGCATTTCTAGCGGGTCCGGGGGCTCCGCCCCTGAACGACTCGCGCATCTGGGCTCCTCGATCCGCCCGGTATCCGTACGCAACCCATTCCGAAAGGCAATTCCGTGCTGTCACTCGTCCTGCCCAAGGGGTCGCTGGAGAAGGCGACCATGCAGCTGTTCGACGCCGCCGACCTCACCGTCCGGCGCGCCTCGGACCGCGACTACCGCGCCTCCATCGACGACCCGCGCATCGACCGCGTCCGGGTGCTGCGCCCGCAGGAGATCCCGACCTACCTCGAACAGGGCCTGTTCGACCTCGGCATCACCGGCCGCGACTGGATCACCGAGACCGACTCCGACGTGGTCAGCCTCGGCGAGCTCCAGTACTCCAAGGCCACCTCCAACCCGGTCCGCGTGATCATGGCGGTGCCGGAGGACGCGCCCTGGCAGAGCGTGTCCGAGCTGCCGGAGGGCGTCCGGATCTCCACCGAGTTCCCGGCGATGACCAAGCGGTTCCTCGACAAGCACGGCGTCAAGGCGAAGGTCGTCCCGTCCTACGGCGCGACGGAGGCCAAGGTCCCCGACATCGTGGACGCGATCGTCGACCTCACCGAGACCGGCTCGTCGCTCCGCAAGAACGGCCTGCGCATCCTCGACACCCTGCTGACCAGCTACACCGAGCTGGTCGCGAACCGCGAGGCGTACGAGGACGCCGAGAAGCGCGCCGCGATGGAGGACGTCTCCCTGCTGCTGCAGGGCGCGATCCGCGCGCGCGGCAACGTGCTGCTGAAGCTGAACGTCGCCCAGTCCGACCTGCAGAAGGTCCTGGACATCATGCCGTCGATGTCGTCGCCCACGGTCACCTCGCTGGCCGGCGGCGACTCCAGCGCGGTCGAGTCCGTCGTCGCCAAGCGCGGCGTGAACACGCTGATCCCCGCGCTGAAGGCGGCCGGCGCCCACGACATCCTCGAGATCCCCATCTCGAAGATCGTTGACTGAGGTCAGGGCCCTTCCGGTCGTGTGGCGTCCCCGCACCACACGGCTCGTGGCCTACATCACGGCGGGCGTGGTCGTGGTCGGCCTGATCGCGCTCGCCGTGGTGGTGGCCCCGCAGTTCAAGCTGTTCGACCGGGCGCTGATGGTCGTGTTCGGCCTGGTCGTCGCGTGGGTCCTGCACATGCTGGCCCGCTGCCGCGTCGTCGCCGACGAGGCGGGCCTCACGGTCGTCAACGCCTTCCGCACCCGCCGCCTCGCCTGGCCCGAGGTGCTCGGCGCGTCGATGGTCGAGGGCGACCCCTGGCCCACCCTCGACCTCGCCGACGGGACGTCCATCGGCGCGATGGGCATCAACGGCGCCGAGAAGGCCCTCGCCGCCCGCCAGCTCACCGAGCTGAAGGCCCACCTGCGCACCCGCAGCGAAACCCCCGACCCCGCCTGACGTTCCGGACGGGCATTCACGCGACGTGGGATGTGGTCATGTGCCAGGGTGCCGGCATGAGCACGAAGCGTGATGACGACGCTCCCGGAAGCATCATGGCGAGCGTCGAGTCCTTGCCGGAGTGGGTGCGCCCACCGGCGGGCGGGTTCACCACGGATCACTTCCTCCGCATGCGCGATCTGCCCCGCCGAACTGAGACGGCAGGCACCGGAGGGCATCGAGCCACTCCACAGCATGACGGTACGGCTCGACGAACGGCAGGCGCCGGCACCGGACGTGCTTCTCGTCTCGGCGGAGGCGTTCCATCGCGCAGTCCCCGACCATTTCTTCTTCCTGGAGGACGTCACGCTCGTGGGGGAGGCGATCCTGCCCGACTCCGAGATCCGGGACCGCGATGTCAAGCCCCGACGGTATGCAGCCGCCGGGATCGAGCATTTCTGGCTGGTCGAGCAGGACGGTAGGGACGCGGTCGTCCACGTCCATGAACTCGATCCGGTCGTGAAGTCGTATGTTCTGACCGGGGTCCATCGTGACCGCCTCCAGGTGACCGTCCCGTTCTCCATTGACATCGGACTCCGGGACGTCTTCCGGCGCCGCTGACGATCCTGGTCAGCCTGTTGGCAGGACCAACGTCCACGAGTTCGAGCCGGCCAGTGCCGCCTACACCCTGACGCCGTAGAGGCGTGCGAGGGCGGGGGACCCCGGCGTCAGTCGGTGTCGGTGTCGGTGTCGGCGGGGGGTACGCGGTGGGGGCCGGCGGTGCCGAAGCCCCAGTCGAGCATGCGGGCGGCGTCGGTGAAGCGGGCGCGCTCGTCGGTGGTGGAGCTGTTGAGGACGATGCCGGTGAAGGTGCGGCCGCCGCGGCGGGCGGCGAACACCAGGGAGTAGCCGGCGGCGTCGGTGGTGCCGGTCTTGATGCCGATCGCGCCCTTGTAGAAGCGGAGGAGCCGGTTGGTGTTGGTCCACCTGTAGGCGTGGTGGGTCCTGGTCCTGGCGAGCCTGTAGGTCCGGCGGGCGACGGTGGCGCGGAAGGTGCCGTCGTCCATCGCGTAACCGGCGAGGCGGACCTGGTCGCGGGCGGTGGAGCGGGTGGACGTGGCGGTCGGCCAGGGCAGGCCGTCGAAGTTGGCGTAGGTGGTGTGGTCGAGGCCGAGCTCGCGGGCGGCGTCGTTCATCTTGGCGACGAACCCGTCCTTGCCGGGGCCGTAGGCGTCGGCGAGGGCGTAGGCGGCGTCGCAGCCGGACGGCAGCAGCAGCGCGTTGAGCAGCTGCCGCGCGGTGAGCCGGTCGCCCGCGTGCAGGCCGGCGGTGCTGCCGTCGTGCCTCTTCGCGTACGCCAGGTACCTGCGCCTGATGGTGATCTTCCGGTCGAGGCCGCCGTCGTGCAGGACGACGAGCGCCGTCATCACCTTGGTGATGCTGGCGATGGGGCGTTCGGTGTCGGCGGCGCGGGACCACGCGGTCGCGCCGTCCGTCACGTCGTACAGGAGCGCGGACTTGGCGACGACGCCGGACGGTCCGGCGGCGGGACGCGCCGCCGCGCGCACCGGGGCCGCCGCGCGGGCCGGGGCCGCCACGAGCGGCGGGACGGCGGCGAGCGGCAGGGCGGCGAGCGCCATCGCGCGGTGGCGGGCGGCGAGTGCGGTGATCACATTCGGACACTGCCAGCCGGACGGGCCGCGTTCAAGCACCGTGCGGGCCCGTCACCTGCGAGAACGCGCTCGGCCGGGATTTGTATGGTTTACCGTACAGATTCACCTGTATGGTTGGCCGTACAGATCGGAGGGGCGATGGGAATCGACGAGTGGATCGGGCGGCTGCCCAAGGTCGAGCTGCACGTGCACTTGGAGGGGTCGCTGCGTCCGGCGACGCTGCTGGCGCTGGCGCGCCGCCACGGCGCCGACCTGGGCGCGGAGTCGGCCGAGGACCTGGAGGGGCTCTACCGGTTCGAGGACTTCGGCGACTTCGCGCGGCTGTTCCTCGCCGGCCTGGACGTGCTGCGCGGCGCCGCGGACTTCGCGGACGCCACCGCCGCGCTGGCCGCCGAGCTGGCGGCGCAGAACGTCCGATACGCCGAGGTCACCACGACTCCGGTGCAGCACCACCGCCGCGGCGTCGCGCTGGAGGAGTACGCCGCCGGGCTGGACGAGGGGCGGCGGCGCGCCCGCGAGGAGCACGGGGTGGAGATCGGCTGGATCTGCGACATCTCCCGCGAGTCGGAGGCGCCGGACTCCCATCTCACCGTCGGCTTCCTGCTCGGCCGGACGGCGCCCGGCGGGGTCGTCGGCCTCGGCCTCGGCGGGGTGGAGGAGGGGTTTCCGCCCGAGCCGTTCGCGTCCTCGTTCGCCCGAGCGAAGGCGGCCGGGCTGGCCGCGCTGCCGCACGCCGGGGAGACCGCCGGCCCCGAGAGCGTCTGGGGCGCGCTGCGGGCGCTGGGCGCCGACCGGATCGGGCACGGCATCCGCTGCCTGGACGACCCGGCGCTGGTCGCGCACCTCGCCGAACGGCGGATCCCGCTGGAGGTGGCGCCGACGTCCAACGTCGCCCTCAAGCTGGTGAAGGACGCGCGGAGCCACGTGCTGGGGGAGCTGGCGCGGGCCGGGCTCGTCGTGACGCTGAACACCGACGACCCGGCCTACTTCCGGACCACGCTGAACGACGAGCTCCGCATCGCCCACGACCTGCACGGCTTCACCCGCCGCGCGCTGCTGGACGCGCAGGTCGCCGCGCTGGAAGCCTCGTACGCGCCCGCCGCGACGAAGGCCGCCGTGCGCCGGGAGCTCCGGGACACCGGCCTGTGACGAGGAGGGACCTGCCATGGCACGCCCGCCGGGGGCGGACCGCCCGCTGTACGTGCGCATCGCGATGTCGCTCAAGAGCCGGATCCTCGCCGGGCACTACACGCCCGGCGGGCGGCTCCCCGGGGAGGACGAGCTCGCCGCGGCGATGGGCGCGAGCCGCAGCACCGTCCGCCAGGCGCTGGCCGAGCTCCGCGACACCGGCTACGTCACCAGCCGCCGCGGGTCGGGCAGCTACGTCGCGGACCCGCTGCCGATCGAGCCGCTGTCGCCGCGGTCGGGTCCGGTCTACACCGGCTTCCTCGACGACCTCGACAACGAGGCGCACCACGTCCTCGAACGCGACCGCGTCCAGGACGCGCTCGCCGCGGACGAGGCGCTGGCCGCGCGCCTGAAGGTCCCGGTGGGCGCGCCCCTGGTCCGCTACCGCGCCACCCGGCTCCGCCACGGCGTCCCGTACGGCGTGGCGACCGACGTGGTGCCGCGGGCGGTCGCGGAGCGCGTCACCCCGGACGTCCTCGACGCGAGCCCCACGATCGTCGACGCGCTGGCGCTCGCGGGGAGCCGCGTCGCCGAGAGCCTGCAGCGCCTCGAGCCCGCCGTCCTGGACGCGGCGGACGCCGGGCGCTGCGGCGCGTCCCCCGGCGACCCGGCGCTCGCCATCACCGGCACCGCCTACGACGACGGCCACACCCCCGTCGACGCCTACACCCTGACCGTCGTCACCGGGTACGGCATCGGCCTGCACCTGACCCGCGCCGGCCACCCGTGACGGCATCGCCCGTGACGGCATCGCCTGCGCCGGGCGGCCGGCCCTGAGAGCGTCTAGATGTACTCGGTCACGAGGTTGGTGACACGCCGGGTTGGTGGTTGATCAAAGCGAAGACCTCCGAGTGCGGTGGAGATAGCCGTCTTCACCCGTCTCGGAGGTCTTCATGGCCCACGCTAATGCACGGT
>NZ_JAGEOK010000021.1 GCF_017573545.1 Actinomadura nitritigenes
CGCGTGCGTTGTGGGGCGGCCGTCCGGTCTCGCGCCGGCGCCCTCGCCGGGGCGCTGCGCCCGGCGCTGGGCCTCGCGGGCGCGCTCGGCCACCCGCGCCAGCTCCGCGACCCGCGCCTCGTCGCGGGTGAGGTTCTCGCCGCTCGCCGGATCGAAGATGTGGATCTTCGAGGTGTCGATCCACAGCTCCGCCTCGTCGCCCGGCGCGATCCCGCTGGACGCGTCCAGCGCCACCACCGCCTGCGTGCGCAGCTGGTCGCTGTCCAGCTCGCGGGACAGGTCGCGGAGCTGCGCGGCGAGGTCGGCCGGCGCCTCGTACGGGACGTAGGCGTACAGCTCGTTGCCGAGCCACTCGGTGACGTCGACGCGCGCGCTGACCGTGCTGCCGCGCGCCTTCTTCTCGGCGCCGACCAGCGCGGCGTCCTCGAAGTGCTCGGGGCGGATGCCGACGAGCACGACGTCGCGGCCCTCCACCGCGGCGGCCTTGCGCGCGTCGCCGACCTCGAAGCGGCCGAGCGGGGTGTCGAGCGCCGTGCCGTCGACGGACGCGGGCAGGAAGTTCATCGACGGCGAGCCGATGAACCCGGCGACGAACAGGTTGACCGGCTCCTCGTACAGCTCGCGCGGGCTGCCGACCTGCTGCAGGACGCCCTTGCGCAGCACCGCGACGCGGTCGCCGAGCGTCATCGCCTCCGTCTGGTCGTGCGTGACGTACACGGTGGTGACGCCGAGCCGGCGCTGGAGCCGGGAGATCTCCGTGCGCATCTGCCCGCGCAGCTTGGCGTCCAGGTTCGACAGCGGCTCGTCGAACAGGAACGCGTTCGCCTGCCGGATGATCGCGCGGCCCATCGCGACGCGCTGCCGCTGCCCGCCGGACAGGTTCGCCGGCTTGCGGTCCAGATGCTCGGTCAGCTCGAGCAGCTCGGCGGTCTCGCGGACGCGCCGGTCGACCTCCTCGCGCGGCACCTTCGCCAGCCGCAGCGGGAACGCGATGTTCTCGAACACCGTGAGGTGCGGGTACAGGGCGTAGTTCTGGAACACCATCGACAGGTTCCGCTGCCGCGGCGCGATCGTGTTGACGACCCGCTCGCCGATGCGCATCTCACCGCCGGTGATGTCCTCCAGCCCGACGATCATCCGCAGCAGGGTGGACTTGCCGCAGCCGGACGGCCCGACCAGGATCATGAACTCGCCGTCCCGCACGTCCAGGGACACCTCGTTCACGGCCGGGAACCCGTCGCCGTACCGCTTGACGATGTTCTTCATGGTGATGGCGGCCATGCTTCAACCCCCTCGGGCCCTCAGCCCTTGACTGCGCCGGACGTCAGCCCGGCCACGATGCGGCGCTGGAACGCCAGGACGATGACGACGATCGGGACGGTCACCACGACCGCCGCCGCGCAGATGGCGGTCGTCGGCTGCTGGAACTCCGACGCGCCGGTGAAGAACGCGAGCGCGGCGGGCACGACCCGGGCCCGGTCCGACGACGTCAGCGAGATCCCGAAGACGAAGTCGTTCCAGCAGAAGAAGAAGGTGAGGATCGCGGCGGTGAACACGCCGGGCGCGGCCAGCGGGACGATCACCTTGCGGAACGCCTGCCAGGTCGTCGCGCCGTCCACCTGCGCGGCCTGCTCCATCTCCCACGGGATCTCGCGGAAGAACGCCGACAGCGTCCAGATCGCGAGAGGCAGGGCGAACGAGATGTACGGGATGATCAGCCCCGGCCAGGTGTCGTACAGGCCGACGTCGCGCCACAGGTCGAACAGCGGCCCGACCAGCGACACGACCGGGAACATCGCGATCGCGAGGGCGAACGACAGGATCGCCTTCTTGCCGGGGAACTCCAGCCGGGCGATCGCGTACGCGACGAGCGTGGCGAACACGACGCCGATCACGGTCGCGATCAGCGAGATGCCGATCGAGTTGATCAGCGCGGCGGTGAACAGGTCGGTCTTGAAGACCGTCCGGTAGTTGTCCCAGGTCCAGTGGTGCGGCAGGAAGCCCTTCTGGTTGCCGATCTCGCCGGGCTGCTTGAACGACAGCATCACGATCCACAGGATCGGGAACACCGTCCACACGAGGATCAGCAGGGACGCGGCGGCCCACAGCCATTTGGAACGGGCGGTCTCCATCACTTCTCGCCTCCCCCGCGCTCGCCGCGCGCCTGCGCCAGGTCGACGCGGAACCCCTTGATGAACACGACCGCGATGAGGACCACCGACAGGAACAGCAGCACGCCGACCGCGTCGCCGAGCCCGATCGCGGTCCGGGTGATCGTCTGCCGGTAGGTGAGGAACGACAGCGTCTCGGTCTTCTGCTGGCCGGACGTCATGACGAAGACGTTGTCGAAGATCCGCCACGCGTCGAGCGTGCGGAACAGCACCGCGACGAGGATCGCGGCCTTCATGTTGGGGATCGTCACCCGGCGCAGCCGCTGCCACGCCGTCGCGCCGTCCACGGTCGCGGCCTCGCCGAGGTCGCCCGGCACCTGCGCCAGCCCGGCGAGGAGCAGCAGCGACACGAACGGCGTCGTCTTCCAGATCTCCGACAGGACGATCACGGTCATCGAGGACCAGCGGCCGGAGAACCAGGCGTAGTCGCCGAGCCCGAACCAGGAGTTCACGAACCCCGACTGGAGGTCGAACGCGTACTTCCAGGCGAACGCGGAGATCACCGTGACGATCCCGTAGGGCAGCAGGATCGCGGTGCGGACGGTCCGCCGCGCGAAGACCGCCCGGTGCATCACCATCGCGAGCGCGAACCCGATGACGAGCTCCACCGCGACGGTGACGAAGGTGATGACGAAGGTGGTGAGGACGTCCTGCCAGAACAGCGGGTCGGACAGCGCCGTCCCGTAGTTGGCGAGGCCGACGAAGCGGCGGTCGTCCGGCGCGGTGATCCGGTAGCTGAACAGCGACAGGTACAGCGCGTTGACCAGCGGGTACGCGGTCACGACCAGCATGACGATCACGGCCGGGGCGGACAGGAGGAGGCCGAGCCGGCGTTCGGCGCGGCCGCGGTCGGAGATCTCCGCCGTGGGCGCCGCGGGTCTTCCGGCGGCGGGGGCGGTGTGCACTGCGGTCATCGTCGGTCCCTTCAGAGCAGGCGCTGGTCGCGCAGGACCTGGTGGACGAACGTGGCGGACTCGCGCGGCGTCGAGTTCGGGTTCACCGACGCCGGCGGGTGCCAGCGGCTCTGGATCGCGCCGGACACGTCGGTGTAGTACGGCGTGATCGGGCGCGGCGCCGCCGCGTTGATCGAGTCGCGGATCAGCCCCGCCATCGGGAACTGCTTCCGGATCTCCGGATCGTCGTAGACGGCCGGGCGCGCCGCCGGGTTGCCCTCGGCGAGCATGTACTCCTTCTGGTGCTCGGTGGAGGTGATGCACGTGACCGCGTCCACCGCGAGGGTGTCCTTGTGCTTGCCGTAGGCGCCGATCGCGACCTCGATGCCGCCGAACGGCGGCTTGGAGTCCTGGCCCGCCGTCACCTTCGGGTAGCGGGCCCAGCCGATGTCGGACGGGACCGCCTTGCCGATGACGCCGGCCTTGGCGTCGCTGGCGTCGGCGGCCCAGATGTAGGGCCAGTTGACCATGAAGCCGCCGCGCGCGCCGTTGAACAGGGCGCGGGACTGCTCCTCGATGTCGGTGGAGAGCGTCGGGCTGGCGGCCCTGGAGTTCGCCAGCCGGCGGATGATCGCCGCCGCGGCCCGCCCGGCCGGGGAGTCGATGTCGATCCGCGCGTTGTCGCCCTTCTGCGCCTCGCTGACCACCTGCCCGCCGGCGGACGCGACGAGGGCGTTGATCCACACCATGTAGCCCTCGTACTTGTTGGCCTGCACGCCGACCGTGGTGCCGGTGCGCAGCGCCGCGTCGATCATCTTGTCCCAGGTGAAGTCGGGCGCGTTCGGATCGACGCCGGCCTTCTTCACGGCGGACTTGCGGTACCAGAGCAGCTGCGTGTTCGCCCAGAACGGCGCGGCGTACAGCTTCCCGTCCCAGGTGGAGCTCTGCACCGCCACCGGGAACACGCCCTGCGTGAACCGGGCCGCCTGGCTCGCCGGGAACGGCCGCAGGAAGCCGGCGTTCGCGGCCTCCGCGACGAACACCGGGTCCAGGCTCATCAGGTCGAGCCCGCTGTCCTTGGCGGCCAGCCGCCGGACGAGCTGCTCGCGCTGCTGCGTGGCGTCGTCCGGCATCAGCGAGGTCTTGATCCTGTACTTGCCGCCGGACGCCTTGGAGCAGGCGGCGGCGAGCTTGACCTGCCCGCCGTTGTCGGGGTTGATGTACCAGTTCAGGGTGGGTGTTCCGCCGCCTCCGCAGGCGGCGAGGCAGCTCGCCGGCAGCGCCAGCGCGACCGCGGCTCTCAGTGCGGTACCGGTTCTGCGTGCTCGTCCGACTCCCTCGACCATCGGGCCTCCCGAAGCCACCCACCATGTGCGGGCGCTTCGCCGGAACGCATCCATGGCGGGTCCGATTTCATGAGAACACCGGAATGCGTAACTGTCGAGATGCGAAGAGTGAGGTGGTGAGCGGAACGCAACGCACCGGCAACACGAAACACAGCCGAAACAAAGCGGCATAAGACGCGAAACGGACGCGGGTGATTCTCGATGGCGGACACCGGATCCGCGAAGGGGGAGACGCCGTGCCCAGAGGAACCGATGCGGGCGACACCGCGTGGCTGCTCGCCAGCACCGCGCTCGTCCTGCTGATGACGCCGGGACTCGCGCTGTTCTACGGCGGGATGGTCCGCGCCAAGAGCACCCTCAACATGATCATGATGAGCCTGGTCTCGGTCGCGCTGGTGACCGTCTCCTGGCTCGTCGCCGGCTACAGCCTCGCGTTCGGCCACGATCTCGGCGGCCTCGGGCTGCTCGGCGGATTCGAGCACGTGGGCCTTAAAGGCATCACCCCGACGACACCCCATGGTCACGTCCCGGCGCTGCTGTTCGTCACCTTCCAGCTCACCTTCGCGATCCTCACCACCGCGCTCATCAGCGGCGCCATCGCCGACCGCGCCAAGTTCTCCGCCTGGATGGTGTTCGTCCCGGTCTGGGCCCTCGCCGTCTACGCGCCGATCGCCCACTGGGTGTGGGGCGGCGGCTGGATCTCCCACCTCGGCGCCCTCGACTACGCGGGCGGCCTCGTCGTCGAGATCGCCTCCGGCGCGTCCGGGCTCGCGATGGCGCTCGTCCTCGGCCCTCGCATCGGGTTCCGCAAGGAGGCGATGCGGCCGCACAACCTGCCGATGGTGCTGCTCGGCGTCGGGCTGCTCTGGTTCGGCTGGTTCGGCTTCAACGCCGGGTCCGCGCTCGCCGCGAACGGGACCGCCGCCGCCGTCTTCCTCAACACCCTCGTCGCCGGCTGCACCGGCCTGCTCGGCTGGCTGCTCGTCGAGCAGCGCCGCGACGGCCGCCCCACCACGTTCGGCGCCGCGTCCGGCGTCGTCGCCGGGCTCGTCGCGATCACCCCGTCCTGCGGGTCGGTGAACGTGCTCGGCGCGCTCGCCGTCGGGCTCGTCGCGGGCGTCGTCTGCTCCTACGCGGTCGGCTGGAAGCACCGGCTCGGCTACGACGACTCCCTCGACGTCGTCGGCGTCCACCTCGTCGGAGGCGTCATCGGGACGCTGCTGATCGGGCTGCTCGCCGTGCGCTCGATGACCGGCGGCGCGGCCGGGCTGATCGCCGGCGGCAGCGGCGTCCAGCTCGGCAAGCAGGCCATCGCGGTCCCGGTCGTCGGGCTGTTCGCGTTCACCGTCACGTTCGCGGTCGGGAAGCTGATCGACAAGGTGATGGGGTTCCGGGTGTCCGCCGAGGACGAGACCAGCGGCGTCGACCTCGCCCTGCACGCCGAGACCGCCTACGAGCACGGCGTCAACGGCCACGCCAACCCGCTCGGCAAGGTCGCCGCCCACCCCTCCCCGCTCGGCCTCGCCAAGCAGCAGGAGCAGGGCGCCTGAGCCGCCCCGCCCCGGACAGCGCGCAACGGCGAAGAAGGCGCGGAAGGCTCGCGGACCCCGACCGACCCGCGATCCTCCCGCGCCTTCGCCCATGGGGACGGCGCCAGGGGCTCAGTAACCGCCGCCCGTCCCGTAACCGGAGCCGCCGCCGGACCCGGTGCCCGAGCCGCCGCCCGCGCCGCCGGAGCCCGCGCCGGTCATGATCTTCGCGCCGCTCGGCCGGGTCAGCCACCACACCCCGCCGACGCCCTGGCCCTTGGTGTCACCCGGCCGCTTGTCCTTCTCGTAGAAGTACATCGGCCAGCCGTTGACGGTGAGCTGGCACTTGCCGTCGTCCTTGCGCTCGATGAAGTTGACGACCTTCCGGCTGACGCCTTCGAGCTTGAGGTGCTTCCAGCCGTTGAACACCGCCGGCGGCCACGCCTTCTTGCACGCGCCGAAGCACGTGGAGTTCGGCGGCTTGCTGGTGTCCTTGTCGTAGCGGTACAGCGTGCGACCGTTCCCGTCGGTCAGGATCATCCCGAACTTCGGGTCGTTCTTCGCCCTGACGACCGTCCAGCCCTTCCACCTGTTCGCGGTCTTGGCCGCCGCGAGCGCCTTCTTGCCGGTCGGCGCCGCCGCGTACCACTTCTTCCCGACGCCCTGCCCGCGCACGTCGCCCGGGCTCTGGTCCTTCACGTAGCGGTACAGCGGCCAGCCTCCGAGGGTGACCTGCCACTTGCCGTCCGGCCGCCGCACCTTCCCGACCAGCGCCGCCTCGACGCCCTTGACCTGCGTGGCGGCGCCGTTCGCCCACACCGGCGGCCACGCCTTCGCGCACGCGCCCGCGCAGGTCGACGCGGGCGGCTTCGCCGTGTCGTCGTCGAACCGGTACAGCGTCCTGCCCTGGCCGTCCGTCACCACCTTGCCGAGCCTGGTGACGCTCGCGACCTCCAGCGTCGTCGGCGCGGCGGACGGCGACGGCGACGCCGGCGGGTCCGCCTGGGCCCTGCTCCCGGCGGCGGCGTTCCGCTGCCCCTTCCCGTTCCCGCTCTCCTGCCCGCACGCCGACAGCACCATCCCGGACGCGATGAGGGCGGCCGCGGCGGGGAACGCCCAACGTGGGAAATGCATCTCGTGTCCTCCATGTGTTGTGGGCCCCGGCTCGGTCCGGGCGCCGCACGCCGATCGAGGAGGCGGCCGCACCGCTCGTCCTGATCGAGGAGCAGTACGGTGAACGGCGCGGAACGGGTTCAACCTCGGACACGTCCCAGGAAAAGCCCACGAACACCGCGATCGAGGTATGCAGGTGCCGACCCCCGACCGTCCGAGCCGCCCGTCCCCCGACACGGCCGGCCTCTTCGCCAAGCCGCCGCCGCCCGAGCCCGACCCGCCGGCCGGTCCGGCCTGGCTCGTCTTCCCGGCGCGGGTGGTCGCGCTGATCGTCGTCGTGCCGTTCCGGCTCCTGTACGACCTGCTCAGGGTGATCGGGCGCGGCGTCGCGGCGTGCTGGCGGTTCCTGATCCGCGTCCCGGTGGCGATCGCCGTCGCGCTGTACCGGTGGGTGCTGCGGCCGCTCGGCCTCGTCCTGTGGTGGCCGCTGCGCATGCTCGGCCTCGGCATCGCTGCCGCCGCACGCTGGCTCTACCGGTACGTTCTGACGCCGATCGGGCACTTCCTCGACCTGGTCCTGCTCGGGCCCCTCCGCGCCCTCGGGCGGGGCCTCGCCTGGCTCGGCAGGTGGATCGGGCGCGGGCTCGCGTGGCTATTCCGGGGCGTCGGATGGCTCCTCACCGTGCTCATCGTCCTGCCCCTCGGCCTGCTCTGGCGGTACCTGCTGCTGCCGCCGCTGCTCGGGCTCGCCTGGGTCGCGCGCTGGATCGGGCGCGGCCTCGCCGCCGCATGGCGGGCCTTCGCCACCGCCGCCGTATGGGCATGGCGGCAGACCGGGCGCTGTCTCGGGTGGCTGCTGCGCGTCCTCGTCGTCATTCCGGCGCGCGCGCTGTGGCGGTACGTGCTGGCGCCTATCGGCGCAGGCATCGCCGGGACGTGGCAGCTCTCCGCCCGCGTCCTGTTGTGGCTGTGGCGCACCCTGGTGGTCGCGCCCGTCCGCGTGCTGGTGGTGATCCCGCTCCGCTGGTTCGGGACGAACGTGCTGGCCCCCGCCGGGCGCGGGATCGCCGCGGCGTGGCGTGTCACCGTCCGCGACCCGCTGCGGGCCGTCCGCCGGACGCTGCGCGAGGCGGGCCGCGACGTCCGCAGGACGCTGCGCCGCACGTTCCTCGGCCGCTGACAGCAGAAGAGAGAGCGGGAGCCATGAAGAAGCACACCACCACCGCCGCACTGCTCCTCGCGGCGGCGGCCCTCCTGACCGGCTGCGGCGACGCCGGAAGGACGCACCCCGCGCGGACCGGCAGCGTCATCATGCCGAAGGAGGTGGGCAAGCGGGGCGATGCCGCCGAGGACGACCTCCACCGCCTCGGGTTCGCCGACGACCGGATCAAGCTCCGTCCCGAGATGCACGTGTTCGTCGGCATGCCCTCCCATTGGGTGGTGGACGAGCAGTCGGTCAAGGCGGGCGCGCGGGTGGACCTCCGCGCGAAGATCGTGCTGACCGTGCACAGGATGAACCACCCCTGGCGGCATCACGACTACTGACGGGCGCGCACCGCCCCGGGCGGGCGGGGCGGCACCGCCGGGCTGCGATACTGGCGGCGATGTATCGACTCCTGTTCTCACTGGTCATCGCCCGGATCTCCGCGGAGACCGTGCACCACCTGACGCTGCGGGCGCTGCGCGTCGTCCAGGGCGTCCCGGGCGCGGCGCCGCTGCTGCGGCGGGTCCTCGCACCGCGCGACCCGGCGCTCCGCGTCCACGCGCTCGGCCTGGACTTCCCGAGCCCGCTCGGGCTCGCCGCCGGGTTCGACAAGGACGCCGTCGCCTACGAGGCGCTCGGCGCGTTCGGGTTCGGCCATGTCGAGATCGGCACCGTGACCGGACGGCCGCAGCCCGGCAACCCGCGCCCCCGGCTGTTCCGCCTCGTCCGCGACCGGGCGGTCATCAACCGGATGGGGTTCAACAACGCCGGCTCCGAGGCCGCCGCCGCCCGGCTGCGGAACCGCCGTCCCGGGACGATCGTCGGGGTCAACATCGGCAAGACCAAGGTCGTCCCGGAGGCCGAGGCCGCCGCCGACTACGTCGCGAGCACCGAACGGCTCGCCCCCTACGCCGACTACCTCGTGGTCAACGTCAGCTCCCCGAACACGCCGGGGCTGCGGAACCTGCAGGCCGTCGAGCACCTGCGGCCGCTACTCACCGCCGTCCGCGAGGCCGCCGACCGGTCCGCGCCGCGCCGCGTCCCGCTGCTGGTCAAGATCGCGCCGGACCTCGCCGACGACGACGTCGACGCGGTCGCCGACCTCGCCCTCGACCTCGGCCTCGACGGGATCATCGCGACCAACACCACCATCGAGCGCTCCGGCCTGCGCAGCGACGCCGCGCTGGCGAAGGAGGCCGGCGGGCTGTCCGGCGCGCCGCTGAAGGACCGGTCCCTGGACGTCCTGCGCCGGCTGCGCGACCGCGCCGGCGACCGGCTCGTCCTGATCTCGGTCGGCGGCGTCGAGTCCGCCGACGACGTGTGGGAACGCGTCCGCGCCGGCGCCACCCTCGTCCAGGGCTACACCGGCATGATCTACGGCGGCCCGCTGTGGGCCCACCGCGTCCACCGCGACCTGGCGCGCCGCCTCAGGACCAGCGCCTTCCCCACCATCACCGCCGCCCGCCACCCCGGCTGAGTCGCGGCGCCCGCCCCTGCGCGGCGGACGAGGGCGGCCCGCCGCGACCCAACGGAGATCACGGCTTTGCCGTGAGCTGAGCATCGCGCGGGCACGAGTGCAGGTATGCCCGGCGACCTGGTGCCCCGTGAGACGCTGCTCGTCCGCATCGGCGCCGCGCTGGCCGTCGGCATGCCCGCCGTCGTGACGCGGGTCGCCGGGCTGCACCCGCCCTCCGTCGCCGCCGCGGTGATCTACGGCGCCGGGGTGCTGGCCGCCGCCGTCCTGCTGATGTGGGCCGCCGAGACGGCGCGCGCCGACATGTCGGGAGCGCTCGCCCTCGCGCTGCTCGCCCTCATCGCCGTGCTCCCCGAGTACGCCGTGGACGTGTACTACGCGTTCGCGGCCGGCACGAGACCGCAGTACGCGGGCTATGCGGCGGCCAACATGACGGGCGCGAACCGGCTCCTCGTCGGCGTCGGGTGGGCGCTGGTCGTGCTCGCGTTCACGCTCGGCGCGCGGCGGGCGGCGCGGCGGCGCCGGCGGCACGGCAGGCGGCCCGGCGGACGGCCGGGGACGCCGCCGCCCGGCGAGCGGCGGGACGTGCGGCTCGCCCCGCACCACCGGATGGAGCTGGGCTTCCTCGCGCTCGCGACCGTGCTCGGCTTCGTCCCCGCGCTCACCGCCGAGATCGGGTGGTACATCGCGATCGTCCTGATCGCCGTGTACGTGGTCTACCTCGGCCGGATCGCCCGGGGCGGCGGCGAGGACGTGGAGAACCTCGCCGGCGTGCCCGCCTGGCTCGTCACGCTGCCGCGCCGGATGCGCCGCACCGCCACCGCGGCCGGGTTCGCGGTCGGCGCGGTCCTCGTGTTCATCTCCGCCGAGCCGTTCGCGAACTCGCTGGTGGACGCCGGGTCCGCGCTCGGCGTCGACGAGTTCCTGCTGGTCCAGTGGCTCGCGCCGCTGGCGTCCGAGGCGCCGGAGCTGATCGTCGCGGTGATGTTCGCGTGGCGGCTGCGCGACGCCGACGCGATCGGCGCGCTGCTGTCCAGCAAGGTCAACCAGTGGACGCTGCTGATCGGCAGCCTGCCCCTCGCCTACAAGGCGGGCGGCGGCGCCTGGTCGCTGCCGCTCGACTCGCGGCAGCTGGAGGAGGTGCTGCTGACCGCCGCGCAGACCGTCCTCGGGCTCGGCCTGCTCATCGACCTGGTGCTGCGGCGATGGGAGGCCGCGCTGCTGTTCGCGCTGTTCGCGATCCAGTTCGCGCTGCCGGGCGAGCAGGCCCGGCTGGTGCTCTCCGGGATCTACCTCGCGATCGGCTTCACCGTCCTGATCAACCGGTACCGCGATCTCGGCCGCGCGATGGAGACCGTCCTCAGGCGGTAGCCGACACGGCTAGACCGTCTCGAAGAAGCCGTCGGCGATCAGCTCGGGCAGCACGGCCTCGGCGTGCGCCCGGACCTGGCCCGCGTCCATGCCGGTGAGCTGGGCGATCGCGTCGAGGAGGGGGTCGATCGGGAGGCTGCCGTCGCAGACCCCGGCGAGGGCCGCCTCCACCGTGCCGACCCCGGCGGCCCGGCGCAGCCCGGCGGTCTGCCGCAGGACGATCCGCTCGGGGTCCTCGGCGCCCGGCGGGCCGACCTGTTCCTGGACGAGCCCGGCCGCGGCCCGCACCCGCGATCCACAGCCTGTGGAAAACTTTTCGGCGTTCCGGAACCCGTCCAGGACGCTTTCCACATAGGCGCCGACCGGTTGGTCGACGGCCTGCCTCAGCTCCTCGATCCGGACGGAGGGGCGGTCGCTGCGGCGCAACGTGATCCACCCGAACCCGATGCCGGTGACCCCCTGCCGCTCGAAGTGGTCGAGCCACGCGTCGTAGCGCGCCCGGTGTTCGGGCGTTCCCGCCTCGCACGAATCGCGCAGCCACAACTCGGCGTACTCGGCGGGGTCCTGGACGTCCCGCTGGACGATCCACGCGTCGCAGCCCGCCGTCCACGCGCCGACGCGCTCCTCCCACGGCACGCCGTCGACGTGCAGCCAGTTGGCCAGGAGCTGGCAGTACCCGCCGTCCTCCAGCATCTCCGGCGCGGCGGCGACGAGCCGCCGGCAGAAGTCGTCGCCGGGCATCCCGGACTCCCGGTAGGTGAACCGGCGGTCGCCGGACGGCGCGACCACGAACGGCGGGTTCGACACGATCAGGTCGAAGCGGCGGCCCCGCACCGGCTCCAGGAGCGACCCCTCCAGCAGTTCGACACCGTCCGTTCCGGACAGCGCGAAACTCATCGCGGCGAGCTCCAGGGCGCGCGGGTTCACGTCCGTCGCGGTGATCCGGCCGGGGCGCAGCCGGTCGTGCAGATGCACCGCCTGGACGCCGCAGCCGGTACCGAGATCGAGGACGTTATCCACAGCCTTGTGGACAACGAGCCGGGCCAGATTCCCCGACGCGCCGCCCGCCCCCACGACGTGGTCGTCCGCCGGCACGGCGCCGGAGCCTGGCCGCACCTTGAGATCGGAGACGGCGTAGCCGGCGTGCCCCTCGCCGCCCACCGACTCCAGCGGCTCGGCGTGCAGCAGCGGCCGCACCTCGGCGCCGGACGGCTCGGCCAGCCCCGCCGCGAGGAGGTCGCGGGCGTCCAGGCCCGCCGCGGCGAGCGCGGACGCGTCCACCGGCACCTGAAGCCAGAACAGCCGGGTCAGCAGCTCCAGCGGCGACCCGCCGCGCGTCGCCCGCAGCGCCGGGACGACCTCGTCGCGGGCCAGCGCGCCGCCCGCGACCGCGCCGAGCAGCCCGCGCACGCCGCCGACGGTGTAGCCCGCGTCCTCGAACGCGGCACGGACGCGGCGCAGGGGCTCCCGAAGATCACGCATCCGCCCATCCTGCCCGACCGCTCTCCGGCATGTGCGAACCCGCGCTGCACCGCCCGGCCCCACAGGAACCGCAGGCGTCGCGATCGCGAGCGAAGCCGGATCCGAGGGAAGCGAGAATCCGATCGCGCAGCGAGTCCCTGGGCGAGTCGGAGCGATGCGGCGATCGCACACGCACACGTCGCCCGTTGAAGGAAGGCCGTCTAGCGGCCTGACGCCGAGGACGACGCGATCAGATCCAGCAGGCCGGGGAAGCGGGCGTTGAGGTCGTCGATGCGGACCTCGCTGCGGCGCTCCAGGCCGTACTGGCGCTGCCGCAGGACACCGGCCTCGCGCAGCGCCTTGAAGTGGTGGGTCAGCGACGACTTCGGCCGGTCGAACCCGAACCAGCCGCAGGGATGGTCGAACTCCTCGCGTTCGAGCAGCAGCCTGCGCACGATCTCCAGCCGCAGCGGCCCGCTGAGCGCGCCGAACACCGTCTCCAGCCGGAGGTCCTCGACGGCCGGCTCCGGCAGGGGCTCGGGCAGTCCGGGCGGTTCGGCCATCACCCGGATCGCCGGTCGCACGGTCGTCGCCATGTCGCGTCCCCTCTCCCGCTTGTACGAATTTCATCGTACTGCATGCTAGGTTCGAAAAAAGTCGTACTGCTTCGGCGAAGGGACCCCCATGCCGCACGCCCGGACGATCCGCACCCCCGAGAGCGCCCCCGAGGACGCCCCGCCCGCGGGCATCCCCACCCGCTGGATCTGGCTCGCCGCCTGGCCCGTCACCGCCGTCTTCGTGCTGTCGAACGCCGCCACGCCGCTCTACGTGCTCTGGCAGCGCGACATCGGCTTCTCCAGGGGCACGCTCACCGTCGTCTTCGCCTTCTACATCGTCGGGCTGCTCGGCTCCCTGCTCGTCTCCGGCGTGCTCTCCGACCGGCTCGGCCGCCGTCCCGTGCTGCTGCCCGCGCTCGCCCTCGCGCTCATCGCCTGCGGCGTGTTCGCGACCGCCGGCACCGTCGCCGCGCTCATCGCCGCCCGGCTGCTGACCGGCGTCGCCGTCGGCGCGGCCGTCTCCGCCGGCATGGCCGCCGTCACCGACGTCGCCGGGCCGTCCCGCCGCCGCCTCGCCGCGCTCCTCGCCTCGTCCGCGATGGTCTTCGGCGCCGGGCTCGGGCCGCTCCTGTCCGGCGTCCTGTCCGAGACGCTGCCCGCCCCGACCGTCACCGTGTTCGCCGTCGAGGCCGCCCTGCTGGCCACCGCGGTCCTCGTCGTGCTGCGCATGCCGGTGGGTCGCCCGTCCGGCCCCGCCGCGCGGTCGTGGATCCGGGTACCGGGCGTGCCGCGCGGGAGCGCCATGCGGCTCGTCGCCGGCATCGCGGTCTTCGCGCCCGGCATCACCGCGACGTCGTTCGTGCTGTCGCTCGGCCCGTCACTGCTGTCCGGGCTGCTCGGCACCGGTGACCGGATCGTCGCCGGCGGCATGGCGTTCGTCATGTTCGCCGCCGCCACCGGCGTGCAGTTCGCCGTCCAGCGGCTGCCCCGGCGCGCCGTCCTCCTCGCCGGCGCCGCCGCCACGACCGCCGCGATGGCCGCGCTGGTCGCCGCCGTGCACGGCGGGTCGGTCGCGGCGCTCGCCGCGTCCGCCGTGCTCGCGGGCGCCGGGCAGGGGATGGGCCAGCTCGGCGGCCTGTCCCTGCTGAACTCCGCCGTCCCGCCGCGCCGCCTCGCCGAGGCCAACGCCGCGTTCAACATCGGCGGCTACGTCCCCGCCGGCCTCCTGCCGGTCACCGCCGGCTACCTCAGCGACGCCGTCGGCCTCACCGCGGGCGCCACCCTGTTCGCCGCCGCGCTGGCCGCCCTCGCCGTGACCGGCGGCCTCGTCGTCCTGGCGGCCCGCCGCCACGCCGACGATCAGGCCAGGTAGTTCTGGAAGCCCTTCGCGAGGGACTCCGCCATGCGCTGCCGGAACGAGGCGCTGGTCATCTTGGCCGCGTCGCCCTTGTTGCGCATGTTGCCGCACTCGATGAAGACCTTCGGGACCGTCGACATGTTCAGCCCGCCGAGGTCGCTGCGCTTGTCGATCGCCTTCGTGCCGAGATACGTGGAGTAGGAGATGCCGGTGCCGGAGTGGTACGCGTCGCGCAGCGCCGTGCCGAGCCGGGCGGACGGCGCGACGATCTTGGCGTTCCTGCCGACCGCCAGCGGCTCGATGATGTGGAACCCGTGCCCGGACGCGGCGGCGCCGTCGCCGTGGATGGAGATGGCGGCGTCGGCGTGCGCGGCGTTGCCGACCGCCGCCCGCTGGTCCACGCACGGCCCGACGCCCGTGTCGCTCCTGCGGGTCAGCGTCACCTTCGCGCCCTCGGCGCGCAGGATCTTCGCCAGCCGGTTCGACACGTCCCAGGTGAAGGCGTGCTCGGAGTACCCGGAGACGGTGTCGGTGCCGGTGGTGTCGCACTCCTTGGTGCCGTTGCCGACGTACACCTGCTTGGCGATCTCGCGCGGGTGCGAGGCGTTCCCGCCGTTGTGGCCCGGGTCGATCACGATGACCTTGCCCGCCAGCGGGTGGCCGCCGGCCCCCTTGGTCGAGACGGGGCCGCCCGCCGAGGTGCCCGTCGTCGCGCCGGTGGTCGGCGGCGCCGCGGTGTCACCGGCCGGCGACGCCTTCCCACCGGACGATCCGCCGCACGCGACCAGTGCGCCGAGGCACAGCGCGAGACCGGCGACCGCGGGGCCTCCTCGTTGGATGCGCACAGACCGTCCTCCGTGATGACTTCGTTACCGACCCTGACAGTCTGCACACGCGCGGGAGTTCGTCAAACGAAGTCGGAGAAACGGGTAGGGCGAGTTCCGGCCGTACCCGGTCAACGAGGACGGCCGTACGCGGCCCTGGCGCGCCCGTACGGGCGCGGGGAGGCACCGGTCAAAGGAGCGGGTCCTCCTTGCCCAGCAGCGCCGCCAGCGCGCGCGCCTCGTCCGCGTCCAGGCCGAGGACCACGCGGGGCCGCCCCCAGGGGTGGTCGATCGAATGGGCGACGTAACTGGCGACCGACTCCGAGACCTGCTCGGCCAGGCCGCGCGCGTGCCGCCACTGCGACCACGCCTGCTCCAGTTCGCTCGCCGCGCGCTGCGCGCACGACACCAGTTCCGGATCACGCACGAGCTGAACCCCCTTGGGTGAACACGACCCTTGCCCATGTCCGCCCGGCCGCGCGGGCGGCCCCATACAGGAGCCGCCCGCGCGCCACGCCGAACGGTGAGTCCATTAAGGCGCCGCCGGGGGAACGGAGGCCGGTGAATGCGGCAGGCTTGGCCAGCCCCTTACCCGCACCACACCACTTCGAGGAACACGGGCCGTCCGGAGCCCCGGACGGACGCGAGGGGAGCGCGCGCGGGCAGGTGCGTAGAGAACCCGGGCGGGCGCGAGGGAGCCCCAGGCAGGTGCCAGGAGAGTCCGCGGGCAAGGGGAGAGGGGAGCGCCCGCGGGCCGTGCGCGCCGCACGGCGTTGCCGCGCTAGACGGCGGGAGCGGGGCCGGTCGTCGAACGGATCACCAGATGCGGGACGACGAGGTTCTGCTTGGCCGCCCGGGACGGGTCGCCGATCCGCGCGGTGAGCAGCTCCGCGGCCACCCTGCCCATGTCCCGGCGCGGCTGATCCACGCTGGTCAGCGAGATGTGCCGGATCGCGGCGAGATGCGTGTTGTCGTAGCCGACGATCGACAGCTCCCCGGGCACCGACATGTCCAGCTCGTCCGCCGCCGACAGCGCGCCGGTGGCGACCAGGTCGTTCGGCGCGAAGATCGCGGTGGGCCGCTGCTCGCGGCGCAGCAGCTCCAGGGTCGCCCGGTAGCCGCCGTCCTCGGTGAAGTCGCCGGGCTCGACCACGATCTCGTCGCTCAGCCCGTGCCGGCGCATCGCCTTCTCGTAGCCCGCCCGCCGGTACCGCGCGGTCGTCGAGCGCGCCCCCTCGATGTGCGCGATCCGCCGGTGCCCCAGGCCGACCAGGTGGTCGACGGCCAGGCTCGCACCCAGCTCGTCGTCGTCCACCACGATGTCGACCCCGACGACGTCGCGCTCGCCGACGACCACCACCGGGACGCTCGCCGCGGCCTCCTTCAGCGACTCCGGGACGACGCTGAGCAGGACGAGGCCGTCCACCCGCATCTCCAGGAACGCCTCGACGGCCTCCGCCTCGAACAGCGGGTCCCAGCGGCCGCTGCCGACCAGCATCCGCAGCCCGGCGCCGTGCAGGCTCTCCTGCAGGCCGTCCAGGAACTCGGCGAAGAACGGGTTGTGCAGGTCGGCGACGATCGCCCCAATCAGCCGGGTGCGGCCCTCGACCAGGCTGCGCGCCACCGCGTTCGGCCGGTAGCCGAGCTCGCGCGCCGCCTGCAGCACCGCCTGCCGGCGCCGCTCGCTCACGTGCGGTGACCCCCGCATCACCAGCGACACGAGCGACTTGGACACGCCGGCGCGCTCGGCGACGTTGCGGATGGTCGGTTTCGGCGCGGGCACCGGTCTCCCCTCGTCGCTGCCGCGCGCCGCGGAGGCGGGCTCGCGCGGCGGGGGCACCGCGCCCTCCCCCGCCACCGGCGTCTCGTGCGGGGGGCTTGCTTCACCAGCTGACATGGCACTCCGTCCAGGGGGGCCTAGGCATGCCTCATGGGTCTTGGCGGACCTGCCGCGGCGGCGCGCCGCGGGGGTCGGCGCACCTCCTGCGCCGCGGAGGAGATGCCATGATGCCTCTCCTTCGCCCCATATCGTCGCAACAGTGAGTAACGGGCATACGACAATGGCAGTTGCGGCCTGTGGTGTTCCGGATCACAGCGGTGTCGGCGGGTGATCACGAGGCGGTGAAAAGCCCGCCCCGCGGGACGCGCTCGCGACCCGCCCCGGCCGCCCTCGGATACGCTGCCCAGGTGGCAGAACGTGCGGTGGCCGGCGGTAAGGCGCGGAGCCGGCAGGGCGGCGGGCAAGGACGCCGCAGGCTCAGCGTGGACGAACGGCGAGAGGAACTGATCGAGGCGGCGCTGCAGCTGTTCAGCACGCGCTCGCCCGAGGACATCTCGATCGACGACGTCGCGGCCGCCGCGGGCGCCTCGCGCGCGCTGGTCTACCACTACTTCGGCGGCAAGTACGAGCTGTACCTCGCGGCGCTCGGCAGCGCCGCCAAGCAGCTGTCGGTGCTGCTGGAGCCGCCGGCGGAGGGCAAGCCGCTGGAGCGGCTGCGGGTGTCGCTGGAGCGCTACTTCGACTTCGTGGAGAGCCACGCGGCCGGTTACACGGCGCTGCTGCGCGGCGGGCCCGCGGACCGCTCCGGCGAGGTCGGGGAGATCGTCGACGGCATCCGGCAGCTCCTGCTGGACCGGATCCTGCACTCGCTGGACGTGGAGACCCCGCCGCCGATCCTGCGCATCACGCTGCGCTCGTGGATGGCGGCCGTGGAGACCGCGGGACTGGACTGGCTGGACAACCGCGACGTGTCCCGCCCCGAGCTGGAGGCCCTCGTGGTGGACCAGCTCGTGGTGATGCTGAACGTGGCCGGCAAGCACGACCCGTCGACCGGCGCCCTGTTCGACCGTCTCGCCCAGGAAGAGATGAGCGTCTGACCGGTCCCCCGTCCTGCCACAACGGGAAGACCCGGTGACCTGATCCGGTCACGCCCTGTGCAACCGAACCGTCACGCGAGCGCGCCAACCGACCGGTGGGGGCGAAGCCGGAGGCGAGCCCCCACCGGGAAGCTCGCGAAGCGAGTTCGCGCTCGCCCGAGCACGGTCAAGGGCCGAGCCGCCAGGCGAGGCTCTGCCGCCAGGCGAGGCCCTTGGGCCGGGGTCGAAAAAGGATTGCCCCGCTCGCGGTTGCGAGCGGGACATCCAGATCGGACGGTGATCGGCCCGGGACCGCGATTCTCGGATGACCGTGGTCCCGGCCCGTTCGTCCAGGAGGCCGCTGCGGCGTCCTCGCGCGTAATCGACGTGCGAGGCCGTCGAGGGGCCCCCTGACCGCCCCCCCAGTTGTTCGGCCGGGTGCTTCCGGCAGGGCTCGGCTCGAGCCCGGCCGGCCGGAGCGGCTACTCCGACCGCTGCTGCGGAATGCCCGCCAGCAGCGCGCGCACCTCCGCCTCGCGGTAGCGCCGATGCCCCCCGAGCGTGCGGATGGACGTGAGCTTCCCCGCCTTCGCCCACCGCGTGACGGTCTTGGGGTCGACGCGGAACATCGTCGCCACCTCCGCCGGCGTCAGCAGGGGCTCGGCCTCTGGCGTACGTGCTGACATGTTTGCGGCCTCTCCTCCGTGGACCGATGACAGCGATCCTGCGATTGATCCTCGCGCGGTCACTGATGTCCCCTATGGCCCGAAAGAGCCACTATGACATCACAACGTGTAACCTTGCCACCACTCAGCGCAACAAGCAAGTTCCTGGCGGTAGTTGCGTGCAAACATCCCCGCCGGGGCCGGGAGCTGCGCGTGTCCGGTGATGACTGAGTCACGCTGCGTGATTCTAGCGACACGTATAGTCGTATCGCGCGCGGATTCGGGAAATTTGTTTTAGTTCGCCGATTCCAGGGCCCGCACGGGCCTCCAGCGCGCGAGGAGACGCTTGTACATCGCCACGGTCAGCTCGACCTCACCGCGCTCCATCCCGGTGAGCGCGACGGCCATCTCCGCGACGGACTCGTCCCCCTGCAGCGTCCGGTCGTCCAGCAGGTGGACGAGGCCGCCGTAGTCCAGCTCGACCAGCGCCTGCGGATGGAACTCCCCGAGCCACCGGGCGAGCGTGTCCAGCCGGCCCGCCGACAGCAGGAAGACCTCTCCCGTCCCGTCGCCGAGGTTCTCGCGCACCACCGGGAGGGCGGCGGCGACCCGGCGGCGCGCCTCCCCCATCGAGGTGACGTAGATGAGGGTACGCGCAGGAGCCGCCGTTGCAGGGCCATGACCTGCTTGTTCTTGGGACGCGTCCTCCTCCGGGCCGTATCCGGCGCCCGGCGCGCCCAGCATCAGGCACCGCTCCCCGCGGGCGAACGGCACGAACCAGTCCAGTGGCACGTGCCACGTACTGGTGAGGATGTGCGGCCGCAGCGAGCGGCCGGCCCGCTTCCACTGATCGAACTCGCGCACGGCCCGCTCGGCGAGCGGCGGCGGGACGAACGCGGCCGCGAGCGCCGCCGCGTGCTCCCCGCGGAACCGCTCGAACGCCAGCCAGGACCGCAGCCTCGTCTCCCACGGGCAGACGTAGATCGTGTCGCCGACACGCCGGACGTAGGCGTCCCGGCTCTCCCGTTCCGGCACGACCTCCGGCGGCGCGCCGACGAGCCGGCGCGCCGCGTCGTCGTGCTCGGCGCCGAGCGCGTGGAGCCTCCGGGGCCGCCGCCTGGAGTCGGCATAGGCCGTCCACAGGGTCCGCGCGGGCTCCGGGAAGGCGGTCACCGGTTCATATATCCGTAGGTACGCCGCGTACGGAAACACCACCGCATCGTGACATGAGACCGGACGAACGCTGCCGTGAACACGCCATACCGCGCCCCTTAGTCTGATCTACAGACAGAGAGGAGGGCACTACCGTGCCTAATGTCTTCGGGTCGCCCCACAAGGGCACAGAGCCCCGACACGAGCAGGTCGTCTTCTGCCAGGACGAGGCCAGCGGCCTGCGCGCGATCATCGCGATCTACTCCACCGCGCTCGGCCCCTCGCTGGGCGGCACCCGCTTCTACCCCTACGGGTCGGAGGAGGAGGCGCTCACCGACGTGCTGAACCTGTCCCGCGGCATGGCCTACAAGAACGCCATGGCGGGGCTGGACCTCGGCGGCGGCAAGGCCGTCATCATCGGTGACCCCGCCCAGGACAAGTCGGAGGCGCTGCTGAGGGCGTACGGACGGTTCGTCCAGTCGCTCAACGGCCGCTACTACACGGCGTGCGACGTCGGTACGTACAGCGAGGACATGGACGTGGTGGCGCGGGAGTGCCGGTTCGTGACCGGGCGGACGGTCGCGCACGGCGGCGCGGGCGACTCGTCGATCCTGACCGCGTACGGCGTGTTCCAGGGCATGCGCGCCGCGGCGGAGACGGTGTGGGGCACGCCGTCCCTGCGGGGCAGGAGGGTCGGCGTGGAGGGCGTCGGGAAGGTCGGCCACAGGCTGGTGGAGCACCTGCGCGAGGACGGCGCGGACGTGGTCATCTGCGACGTCAGCGAAGCGGCGGTCGAGCGCGTCCAGGCGCTGCACCCCGAGGTGGACGTCGTCGCGGACAAGGACGAGATGGTCCGTACGGAGCTGGACGTGTACGCACCGTGCGCGCTCGGCGGTTCCCTCAACGACGACACGGTGCCGGTGCTGAGCGCGAAGGTGGTGTGCGGGGCGGCCAACAACCAGCTCGCCCACTCCGGCATCGAGAAGCGCCTCGCCGACCGCGACGTGCTGTACGCCCCCGACTACGTGGTGAACTCCGGCGGCGTGATCCAGGTGGCGGACGAGATCGAGGGCTTCAACTTCGACCGGGCGAAGGCGCGCGCGACGGGGATCTACGACACGACCCGGAAGATCTTCGCGCTGGCCGCCGACGAGGGCGTCCCGCCGGCGGTGGCCGCCGACCGGCTCGCCGAGCGGCGGATGTCCGAGATCGGACGCCTGCGCGGCATTCTCCTCTGAGCGGACGGCGCTCCGGGCCGCCACGGGGCCGTATGTCCGGTTCCGTGGCGGCCCGCCGCGTTTGCGCCGATGGCGACCGCTCTCGCCGCGTGTCGCGGCGCCGTGCGGCCGCCCTGGAGGACCGGCCTGACCACCGGATACACTGGAGTCCGCAGCAACAAGAGCGCCACCACGTACCGTCGATGTACCGAGCCGGGCGCAAAACGGGTACGGTTGTACCCGTGACTGACGCATGGCTCATCAGGCACCGGTTCGTGTGGTACACGCGCGCGTTGATGGGCCCACGAAAGCCCTGACCATCGAGGGGGTCGAGCCAATGGGTCGCGGCCGAGCCAAGGCCAAGCAGGTGAAGGTTGCCCGCCAGCTCAAGTACAACAGCGGCGGTACAGACCTCGACCGCCTGAAGCACGAACTCGGGGTCAACGACTCCGGTGACGACTCCTACGATGAGCTCGCCGAGAAGTACGCGGACTTCGCCGATGACTACGGGACCGAGGACCGCAAGGACGGCACCTCCGGTTGACCGGCCGACAACACGCCACTGCCCGCTCGCGCGGGCGGTGGCGTTTGTTCGGTTTCGGGCATGCGGTCCCCGGCGTCCCTGAAAGCCGCCCCGCACGACTGAGAGCCGCCTAGGGGCGCGTTCGGCGTCTCGGGCGCATCAGCGGACCCGCGGGTCTCCCGGGCGTCCCAGCGTCGCGCTCAGCGCCTCGCCGTCCCACCCGGAGGCCCGGGCGGGACGGATCGGAGGGTCGGTCGGTTCATCGGCGGATCGGACGGTCGCTTCCCGGACGGGTCAGGCGACGTCGGCCCGGCCGCTCCCCTCGGTGACCTCGCCGAGGACCCAGGACGGCACGCCGCGCGACGCCAGCAGCCGCAGCGCCTCGTCAGCGGTCTCCGGGGCGACGATGGCGGCCATGCCCACGCCCAGGTTGAACGTCTTGTCCATCTCCGCCTGCGGCACGCCGCCGTGGCCCTGCAGGACCCGGAACAGCGCGGGCACCTCCCACGACGAGCGGCGCAGCACGGCGTCCGCGGTCGGCGGCAGGGACCGCGCCAGGTTCGCCGCGAGCCCGCCGCCCGTGATGTGAGCGAACGCACGGACGCCCCCGGCCCGGGTCAGGGCCAGGCAGTCCTGCGCGTAGATGCGGGTCGGTGTGAGCAGTTCCTCACCCAGCGGGCGGTCCAGCTCCGGCGGCTGCGACTCCAGCGTGAGATCGGTCGTGGCCAGGATGTGGCGGACGAGCGAGTACCCGTTGGAGTGGATGCCGGACGACGCCATGGCGATGACCGCGTCCCCGGGGCGGACACGGTCCGGCCCGAGCAGCTCTCCGGCCTCCACCACGCCCGTCCCGGCGCCGGCGATGTCGAACTCGTCCGCCTCCAGCAGGCCGGGGTGCTCGGCGGTCTCGCCGCCGACCAGGGCGCAGCCCGCGAGGGCGCAGCCGTCCGCGATGCCGCCGACGATGTCGGCGATGCGCTCCGGCACGACCTTGCCGCAGGCGATGTAGTCGGTCATGAACAGCGGTTCGGCGCCGCAGACGGCGAGGTCGTCGATGACCATGCCGACGAGGTCGTGCCCCACCGTGTCGTAGACGCCGAGGCGCCGCGCCAGGTCGACCTTGGTGCCGACGCCGTCCGTGGACGTCGCCAGCAGGGGCCGCTTGTAGCGCAGGAAGGCGGACGCGTCGAAGAGGCCCGCGAAACCGCTGGCGTCGTCCACGACCTCGGGACGCCGCGAGCGCGCCACCCGCGACTTCATCAGCTCGACGGCGCGCTCGCCCGCGGCGATGTCCACACCGGCGGCCTCGTACGAGGTCATCGGGTGACCTCCAGCAGGTGCTTGCCGCGGGCGGCGTCCTCCACCGGGATGGGGTAGACGCCGTCGAAGCAGGCCCGGCACAGGTTGTCCTTGGGGATCCGCGACGCGGAGATCAGCTCGTCCAGCGAGATGTAGCCGAGCGAGTCGGCGCCGATGGAGTCGCGGATCTCCTCCACCGACAGGTTCCCGGCGATCAGCTCGGCCCGCGTGGCGAAGTCGATGCCGTAGAAGCACGGCCACGACACGGGCGGGCTGGAGATGCGCACGTGCACCTCCCTGGCGCCCGCGTCCCGCAGCATCCCCACGATCGCGCGCTGGGTGTTGCCGCGGACGATCGAGTCGTCCACCACCACCAGGCGCTTGCCCTCGATCGCCTCGCGCAGCGGGTTCAGCTTCAGCCGGATGCCGAGCTGGCGGATCGTCTGCGACGGCTGGATGAACGTCCGGCCGACGTAGGAGTTCTTCACCAGGCCCTGGCCGTAGGGGATCCCGGACGCCTCGGCGTAGCCGATCGCGGCCGGGGTTCCCGACTCCGGCGTCGGGATGACCAGGTCGGCCTCGACGGGGTGCTCGCGGGCCAGCCGGCGGCCGACCTCGACCCGGGTCGCCTGGACGCTGCGCCCGGCGATCGTGGTGTCCGGCCTGGCCAGGTACACGTACTCGAACAGGCAGCCCTTCGGCCGCGGCTCGGCGAACCGCTCGGAGCGGACGCCCTCGCCGTCGATCGCGATCAGCTCGCCGGGCTCGATCTCCCGGACGAACCGGGCGCCGACGATGTCGAGACCGGCGGTCTCGGACGCGACCACCCAGCCGCCGTCCTCCAGCGAGCCCAGCACCAGCGGGCGGATCCCCTCGGGGTCGCGGGCGGCGTACAGGACGCCCTCGTCCATGAAGACCAGGGAGTACGCGCCGCGCGTCACCGGGAGGATCTCGCGCGCCGCCGCGAGCGGGCCGCCGTCGCGGGTGGCCAGCAGCGCGGTCAGGACCTCGGTGTCGGTGGTGGCGGTCAGCACCCCCGGCTCCAGCCGGGCGGCCAGGTCCGGGGTGTTGATCAGGTTGCCGTTGTGGACCAGCGCCAGCCCGCCCGTGTCGGTCGAGCGGAACGTGGGCTGCGCGTTCTCCCACGTCGGCGAGCCGGTCGTGGAGTAGCGGCAGTGGCCCACGGCGATGTGGCCGCGCAGGGTGTTCAGCACCGACTCGTCGAAGACCTGGGCGACCAGGCCCATGTCCTTGTAGACGACGATCCGGGAGCCGTCGCTTACCGCGATGCCCGCCGACTCCTGCCCGCGGTGCTGGAGCGCGTACAGGCCGTAGTAGGTGAGCTTGCTCACTTCCGCCCGTGGCGCCTGGTCCGCGGGGACCCAGACGCCGAAGACCCCGCAGGCGTCCTGCGGGGGGCGGTCGGAGGGATCGATGTCGTGGCTCAGACGTCCGTCACGGAGAGGCACATCAGCCAGTCTAGATGCCCCCTTCACCTGCTCGGATCGGTGGATCTCCTTAAGCGACCTTTACTCCCCGCGAGCACGGCTTTCAGCGTCCGCACGCAAATCTGGTGGCCGACACGTGGAGGGACGCATGACGCTGCCTGGGTACCGGACCTATTCGCCTCCCGCTCCGCCCAGGCGGAGCGGGCTGGCACGGGCCTCCCTGGTGCTCGGCATCGTCGGGCTCCTAGGGCTCGCCCTCTGCCTCCTGGGGCTGATCCCGGCGCTCGTGGGGCTTGTCCTGGGGACGATCGCTCTCGTCCGCGGGCAGTCCGAGCGGTGGCCCGCAGTGGCGGGGGTCGTGTGCTCCGGGATAGCCGTCGTGGTGGGCGCCCTCGCGCTGTCCTGGTTGCTGAGCAAGGCGGCGACGTGCGGGGACACGTCCCGCTACCCGGACGACGCGGCGCGCCAAGAGTGCGTGGAGCATGAGTTCCCGTTCATCCGCGATACTCCGGCCCCCTGAGCCGGGTCCCTTGTCAGCCCGCTTCCTGGGCGGCGAGGGCGGCCACCGCCTCGGCGGTCAGGGGCGACGCGTAGACCCGGAAATCGTCCATCAGGCCCCCGAAACCGGGCTTGGTGGGTTCGCTGCCCAGGTAGATGGGCCCGGCCGGCGTCACGACGGCGTGCTCCAGGGACATGCCCGTGTCGAGACGGCCGTTGATGTAGAGGAACATGCCTTCCTGATCCACGACGAAGGCGACGTGGGTCCAGTCCCCCAGGGTCAGCCTCGCGTGGCTGTCCACGTACTCAGGCCCCTTGATGGTGAACAGCTGCACACGCATGCGCATGGCGTCCGGGTAGAGCCACATGCCGAGCGCGCGCGCATCGCTCTCCGCCACCGGCTTGTAGAGCAGGCTCCGCCACTCGCCGGTCGGCTCCTCCACCACCCGGACGAAGAACGCCACGCTGAACCCGAACACCTGGCTCAGCACCAGCTGCGGCATCGCGGGGATCAGCGCCCGGCCGCGGCCGTCCAGGCTCAGCGCCTCCCCGTGCCGCCCCGGGACGATCTGCGCGGACTCGTTCAGCTCCGCGACCGGCCCGCCCCCGGCGGCGTCCGCCACCCGGCGGCCGTCGACGGTCTCGACGTCGAACGTCCAATGCGCAACGAGCACGGGTCCACCTCCTGCACGGCGTCTCGCCGATGCGGTGCCCCGACGGTCGGCCCCCACGCTCGCAGCGCCCGGCGCGCCAGGCAAGGCACGAATCGGACACGGCGCCCGGCGGCGCAGGTCAGGCCCGGTAAACCCGATCAGCCGAGCGGCAGCGGGACCTGCGCGGACAGGTCCGCGCGCGCGCCACTGGCCCTCACCCGGTTGGCGGTGACGGCGTCCTCCCAGCTCAGCCGTCCCGTCGCCAGCGCGATCCAGGTCCCGGCGTCCATCTCCACCACATTCGGCGGGGTTCCCCGGGTATGGTGCGGGCCGGCGATGCACTGCACGGCGGCGTGCGGAGGGACGCGCACCTCGACCGACCGGCCCGGCGCCAGCTCCGCGAGCCGGTCGAGCAGGAACCGGACGGCGCCGCGGACGACCGGGCGGGACACGTCCCCGGCCAGGTCCTTGCCCGCGTCCAGGGCCGCCAGAACGGTCTCCAGGGCCGCGCGGCGCAGCGCGGCGGCCTCGTCCGGGCCGGGGAAGGGCGGCAGGCCCAGGGCGGCGCGCTGCTCGTTCAGCACGGCGGTGGAGAGGGGTGTTCGCGGCACCGTCCCGACGCTACCGGGTCGCCGCCGGCGGAAGGGAGCGGGAGACCGCCGGGCGGCGGGTGCCTGAGGGCCGCCGGACGAGGGTGTTCGGCGGCGGCAGGGCGGGGCGCTCCGCCGTCGATGGCACCCGAACGCCTCACACACGGTAAAAATGGACCCCGGTAGCAGGCACGCATGGGGACTCGAAAGGAACGGGGAAGCCGGGGACGCGGTCCCCGGAGGACACGGAGGTTCGTCAGATGCCCGAGGCGCTGCCCCTGCAGCCCGGTGACCCGCGACGGCTCGGCTCGTACGAGGTCACGGGCCGGCTGGGCGTCGGCGAGCAGGGCGCCGTCTTCCTCGGCCGGGACCCTGCGGGCGGCCTCGTCGCCGTGAAGCTCCTGCACGTCCGGCTGAGCGGCGAGCCCGTGGCGCGCTCCCGGTTCGCCAACGCCTTCGCGTCCGCCCAGAAGGTCTCAGGCTTCTGCACGGCGGCGATCCTCAGCGCCGATGTGGAGGGCGACCGTCCCTACGTGGTGAGCGAGTGGGTGGACGGGCCTTCCCTGCAGCAGCTCGTGGACGAGGAGGGGAAGCGCGGCGGCGCCGTGGTGGAACGCGTGGCCGTCGGTGCGGCGGTCGCGCTGGCCGCCGTCCACCGGGCGGGCGCCGTCCACCACGGCCTGAAGCCGGGGAACATCCTGCTCGGCAGGAACGGCCCCCGGATGTCGGACTTCGGGATAGCGCGCGCGCTGGAGGCCGTTAACGCCGCGCCCACCGGACGCATCACCGAAGACCCCGCCTACAAGGCGCCCGAGCAACTCAGCGGCAGCGGCATAGGCCCCGCCGCCGACGTCTTCGCCTGGGCCGCCACCATGCTCTTCGCGGCGACGGGCAAGGCGCCCTTCGGGGACGGCTCCCCGTCGGAGGTGATGCAGCACATCATCTACGAGGAGCCGGACCTGTCGGAGGCACCGCCGTCCCTGCGAGACGTGATGCGCGACGCGTTCGCCAAGGACCCCGCCGCGCGTCCCACCGCCAAGCAGGTACTCGAACGGCTCCTGGGGGAGAGCAGCGCGCTCGCTGGGCGCCTGCCCGCATCGATGCTGGACGAGGGCCGTGCGCTCGCCACGAGCGCCGTACCGGCCGCGCAGGCCACCCCGCCGCCCCCTCAGCCTCCGGCGCAGCCGCCGGTCCAAGCGCCGCCGCTCGCCGGCCTGGGGCAGCCCCTCAGGTCGCCCTCACCGCAAGGGCCCTCCGCACAGGTGCCGCCACCACCGCAAGGGCCGCCGCCGCAGGGGCCGCCACCCGGCGCCGGGCCGGCGCCCATGCCGCCGGGGCCGCCACGCTCGCCTATGGGCGTCCCCATGGGGACATCGCCTTCTCCTGTGGGCGGTCCCGTCGGCGCACCCATGGTCGCCCCTCAGGGTCCGCCGCCCCAGCAGGAATTCATGCCCCCGCCTCCCGGCAACGCGCCCGGGACGCAGCCGCCGCCCACGACGGCCCGGCACGCGTTCCAGCCGCCGCCGTCACGTCCCTTCCGGAAGCTCTCACAGTTCCTGTCCTCTACTTCGCTGGGGAAGGACAAGCAGAAGCCCGAGCCGGAAGGCCCCGCCGGTTCCGGCGGCCCGGCGCCGTCCGTGCCTGATCTGGACCCGGCCGCCTTCGAGGCGACCACCACGTTCAACGTGGTCGCCCCGTCGGCGGACGCCACGGCCACGTTGAGCGCCGTCCCCGAGCCCCCCGGCCGGCACGACCCCGCCCCGACCGCCATGTTCGACCCCCTCGACATGCCGGACGCGCCGGACGCGCCGGACTCGACGACGGCGTCGCACCTGATCCCCGGCCTGCGGGCCGAGCAGGGCGGCGGTGGCGACCGGAAGGGGTCGGCGCTCCTGGCCCTCGGCCGGATGCGCCGTCCCAGCAACCACGTCCTGGGCGTGGCGCTGTCGCTCGTCATCGGCGTCGGCGTGGGCATCGCCATCATCGTGCTCGTGCTGTGGCCGCAGCTGAAGGACGACGGCGACCCGCCCACCAACCAGACCAACGCGTCCGCCAACCAGCCGGTGAGCACGGTCCCCGGCCCGTTCGCGGGGACCTGGAAGGGCACGGTGGTGAACGCCGGCCAGCACGCGTCCTTCCCCGTCGAGGTGACGTTCCAGACCGGGGCCACCACCGCGCGCGGTGTACCCGCGGGAGCGCTGCACCGGGACGCTCACGCTCAAGAGCGGCACGCAGAGCAACCTGACCATGGACCTCGCCATCCCGGCGCCCTGCACGTCCGGGACCGTCCAGATCAAGCGGATGCCGGACGGGACGCTCCAGTACGCGTGGAGCAGGCCCGGCACGAAGCTCGCCTACTCCGGGAAGCTGTCGCGCGGCTGACCCCGCCCGCGCGCGACCGGATCGGAACCGTCTCTTGAGGTGGCCTTCCGGTTGACGGCCGACTCCGGCCGCCGCGCGACCCGTCCAACCCGTCCGCTTTGCGGCCTATTTCGGGATAGTTCCGCTAGGGTTTCCCCTCGATCGAATTCCCGATCTTCTGACGGGCCGCCGAGAGCGCGGCCCCCCGGCAGAAGGAGACACGCCTTGCGGGCTGTCCACCGGAGGCTCCTGTTGGCCGGCGTCGTCGCGGCGTGCGTCGGCGGCGCGGCGGCCTTCCCCGTCCTCGCGGACTCCTCTTCCCCCTCCCTCGTCAAGGTGACCGCCGCCGAGGGCACCCCCGTGCCCGGCCGCTACATCGTCACCCTGAAGAAGGGCGCGTCCGCCGAGTCGGCCGTCAACAAGGTGAAGGCCACCGGCGCCCAGCGCTTCGACGGCGTCCTCAACGGCTTCGCCGCGAAGCTGACCGGCGCCCAGCTCGACAAGCTCCGCCGCGACAGCCGCGTCGCCGCCATCGAGCAGGACCAGGTCATGAAGGCCCAGGGGACGCAGGGCTCCGCGCCCTGGGGCCTCGACCGCATCGACCAGCGCAAGCGGCCGCTGTCGAAGAGCTACCACTACACCTCGCTGGCCAAGAACGTCACCGCCTACGTCATCGACTCCGGCCTCGACGTCACCCACACGCAGTTCGGCGGCCGCGCCGCCATCGCCTGGGTCGCTCCCACCTACAACGGCAACGGCGCCGACTGCAACGGCCACGGCACCCACGTCGCCGGCATCATCGGGTCGTCCACCTACGGCGTCGCCAAGGGCGTCAAGCTGCGCGCGCTCCGCGTCCTCGACTGCGACGGCACGGGCTACGTGTCCGACCTCGTGTCCGCCGCGCAGTGGCTGCGCACGCACGCCGCCAAGCCGGCCGTGGCGAACATCTCGATCGGCGCGCCCAAGTCCGCCGCCCTGAACACCGCCGTGGAGAACCTGTCCCGGTCCGGCGTCTTCGTCTCCGTCGCGGCGGGCAACGACAACGCCGACGCGTGCAAGTCCTCGCCGTCCGGCGCGGGCTGGGTCATGGCCGTCGGCGCCACCACGTCCTACGACAACCGCGCCACCTTCTCCAACTGGGGCAAGTGCGTGGACATCAACGCCCCCGGCTACGACATCCGGTCGACGCTGCCCGGCAACAAGACCGGCCTGGAGAGCGGCACGTCCATGGCCTCGCCGTTCGTCGCCGGCACCGCCGCCCTCTACCTGCAGACGCACCCCAACGCGTCCTTCCCCACGGTGCAGAAGTGGCTGAACGACAACTCCACCAAGAACGTCCTCGGCCGCATGCGCAGCCAGGCCAACCGGCTGCTCTACAAGAGCAACCTCTGACCCTCCCGTAGGATGGCCCGGCCCCCCATGGGGGCCGGGCTTCTGGGCGTTGAACCGTCCCACCCGTCACAGCCGTTTAACCTTGGCGAGGACAAGGACGGCCCCCTCGCCGTCCGTTGGCATTCGGCCGGGCGCCCCCGGGTCCGGCCGGAGAGGAGCAGACGTGGAGTCCCCCACCTCCACCCTCCGGAGACGAACCCGGCGCGCGGCCCTGGCCCTCATCGCCGTCGCCCTGCCGCTGGCCGGCACCGCCGCCCCCTCCTCCGCCGCGCCGCGCACCCCCGCCGCACTGCCGTCCGACCCCGGCGACAGCGGCAAGTTCGCCAGGATGAACGCCCAGATCGCCAAGCTCGACAAGGCCTACGGCGGCGACCTCGCCAAGCTGAAGGACGCCCAGTACGCCGCGAAGAAGGCGCTGCAGAAGTCCGAGAGCCTGCAGGGCGACCTCAACGACGCCCGCTCCCTCGTCGCCCAGATGGCCGCCACCCAGTACATGACGGACGGCCAGGGCCCCACCATCTCCATGCTCGCCGCCGGCAACCCGTCCGACATGCTGAGCGGCTACACCCTCATCGAGCACCTCTCGCAGAACAAGACGGCGAAGGTCGCGCAGATCGGCAAGCTCGTCGACGAGCAGGCCAAGGCGCACACCCAGGCCCAGCAGAAGATCACCGAGCTGCAGAAGGAGATCAAGGACCTCCTCGGCCAGAAGAAGCGCGTCGAGGCCCTGGTCAAGAAGTACAAGCCGCAGTCACCGAGCGTCGGCATGGGCGGCGTCACCCCGCGCATGATGAACGTCAAGACCGTCATCGACCAGGAAGAGGGCCCCTTCCCCACGATCGGCTGCGTCCGCACCACCGGCGACCCGCAGGACCACGGCACCGGCCACGCCTGCGACTTCATGGTCACCACCGGCGGTGTCATGGCCACCGGCGCCGCCAAGGCCCACGGCGACGCCACGGCCGCCTACGCCATCGCCCACGCGAGCGCCCTCGGCATCAAGTACATCATCTGGCGCCAGCGCATCTACGACCTCCGCAGCCCCGGCTGGCGCATGATGGAGAACCGCGGCGGCGTGACCGCCAACCACTTCGACCACGTCCACATTTCGGTCTTCTGACCGCCGAATGGGCTTCTGGGGCACCCTCGCCTTCGTCCGATCCCCTCGTCCCGCGGGGACGCTGGACGCGCTGTCCTCTTGGGCCGCCCTCGGCATGGCCTCCTGGCAGCACGGGGACGGCTGGCAATGCGTCCAGTTCCGCCACGACCAATACCTCGATTGGCGCACGGTGCTCATCGAGGTGATGCACGAGACCGCCCGGCCCGTGCTCGGCGCCTTCGTCCTCGACAGCGACGGCGCGTGCGTCCTCGGCGCCGACCCCGTGAACGGCCCCTGGTCGGCGGTGCTCGAGATGGAAGGCGTCCTGGCGCACCTGGTCGTTCCGGTCATCGAGTGGGTGGACGGCGAGGAGACCCCTCGCATGCTCGACGACGATCCGGAGTACCTGCGGGAACGCGAACGTTTGCGCACGGCGCTCACCGACATGTGCGGCCCGGTCGAGGACATCGCCCGCCGCGCTATCCGTTGGTCCGCAGAGGCGGGGTACCGCGCCGAAGCCGAACCCGTCGTGCGGGCCCTCAGCGCCACGGGCGGCTTTGTCGAAGAGGTCTTCGAGGAGCTCTGCAAAGCCCTCGGAATCCCCGCCGCCCGGCAGGACCCCGCCCGTCCGGGATGAAGGGCGACCGCCTCAGGCGCGGGCGGGGGGCGAGGCGATCAGGTTCGTTCGCCTTCTTCGGTCTTGAAGGTGCGGAAGCCTCGGCGGTGGTAGTTGGGGAGGGCGCTGGGGTGGTCGAAGGACGAGGTGTGGAGCCACACCCGGGCGGCCGTCGGGGACAGTTCCCACGCGTGCTGAATTCCCAGGGTCAGCGCGTAGCCGCCGAGGCCCTTGCCGACGAAGTCGGGGAGCAGGCCCGAAGCTCTTGATCTCGACCTCGTGGTCCTGGGGGTCGTAGGCGACGATGCCGGCGTGGTCGTCGGTGAAGGACAGCAGGCCGAACGCCCGGCGGGGGTTCTCGTCGAACCAGGCCCGCCATTCGTCGGGGGTGCGGCGGGAGCTTCTCCAGCCGTACGGGGCGCCGACGCGGGCGAGGACGTCCGGGACGAGGGGCGAGGTCCGGTCCAGGGGTTCCAGGACCAGGCCGGGGACGGGGGCGGCCGCGACCAGCTGCGCGCGGTCGGTCATCTCGACGTACGTCACGATCTCCTTCACACCCGCAGGCTACGGCGCGGACGCAGTTCGCGGCGGTAGCGGAGTTCGTCGACGGCGGTGCCGCGGACGGTCCGGCGGCGGGTCTCGCCGGTGAAGGCCCAGCCGGCGGCCTCGTAGAAGGCGCAGGCGCGCCGGTTGCCGTCGAGGACCCAGAGGACGGCGCTTTCGTAGCCAAGGCCGGAAAGGGCGTTGAGGGCGTGCGCGTGGAGTGCGCCGCCGATCCCTTGCCGCCAATGTGACTCGGCCACGTGCAGGGCCAGCAGTTCGCCCGTGTGAGGGACGTCGTGTGACGGGCCGGTCTCGGCGAAGGCCACCATGGCGGGCGTGGTGACGAACGTGGTGCGGGACGGGTCGCGGAGCCTTTCGCGCCACCGGTGCTCGCGTTCGGCGGGGTCGTAGGCGGCGAGGAAGCCGTCCGGGAGGAGGCCGCGGTAGGCGGCACGGTACGAGGACAGGTGCAGGCGGGCGATCGCGGGAGCGTCGGCCTCAGTGGCAGTTCGGATCGCGCGGGACATGCCTCACGAAAATACGAGAAGGGCGCCCCCTTGGGGCGCCCTTCCGTGGTCGTGCGGGTCAGTTCGCGTAGCTGGGGAGCATGCGCTCGTTGGCCTCGCGGAGTTCGGCGAGGGGGATGGAGAACAGCTCCTGCTGGTCGCCCTCCGGGCCGCGCCCCGCGACGTTCAGCGCGTCGCCGCCGGCGACGCCGATCTGGGTGACCGGGACGCCCGCCGACTCGCAGAGGGCCGCCAGGCGGGCCTCGCCGCCGGGACGGACCGCGACCATGGCGCGGGCCACCGACTCGCTGAACAGCGTGACGAACGGGTCGCCGGGCAGGGTGATCCGGGCGCCGAGGCCGCCGCGCAGGCAGGACTCCACCAGGGTCTGCGACAGGCCGCCGTCCGACAGGTCGTGGACGGCCGTCAGGAGGCCCTCGCGGATCGCGGTGACCATGACGGACGCCAGGGCCGCCTCCGCCTTCAGGTCGACCAGCGGCGGCAGGCCGCCGAGGTGGTTGTAGACGACGTGCGCCCATTCGGAGCCGCCGAACTCCTCGCGGGTCTCGCCGAGCAGCGCGATCGTGGCGCCGTCGGAGGTGAGCGCCATGTCCACGCGGCGGCGGACGTCGTCGTGGACGCCGAGGACGCCGATGACCGGGGTCGGGTTGATCGGCGTGGTGCCGGTCTGGTTGTAGAAGCTGACGTTGCCGCCGGTCACCGGGATGCCGAGGTACTGGCAGGCGTCCGCGAGGCCCTCGACGGCGCGGGCGAACTGCCACATGACGCCCGGGTCCTCCGGGGAGCCGAAGTTCAGGCAGTTCGTCACGGCGAGGGGGCGGGCGCCGGTGGCGGCCACGTTGCGGTACGCCTCGGACAGCGCGAGCTGCGCGCCCGAGTACGGGTCGAGCCGGGTGTAGCGGCCGTTGCCGTCCAGGGACAGCGAGATGCCGAGGCCCGACTCGTCGTCGATCCGGACGACGCCCGCGTTGTCCGGCATGGCGAGGACGGTGTTGCCCAGCACGTACCGGTCGTACTGCGAGGTCACCCACGTCTTGCTCGCCAGGTTCGGCGAGCCCGCGAGCCACAGCACGGTGCGGCGCAGCTCGTCGCCGTTGGACGGGCGGGTCAGCCGGCCCGGGGTGTCGGACTGGAGGGAGCCCAGGTCGTGCGGGGGCTCCAGGGGACGCTCGTAGACGGGGCCCTCGTCGGCGGCGGTGACCGGCGGGATGTCGACGATCGTCTCGCCGCGCCACGTCATGACGAGGCGGCGGGTGTCGGTGACCTGGCCGATGACGGTGGCGGGGATCTCCCAGCGGGCGCAGATCTCCATGAAGCGGTCGACCTTGTCGGGCGACACGACCGCCATCATGCGCTCCTGCGACTCGCTCATGAGGATCTCCTCAGGGCGCAGGGTCGCGTCGCGCAGCGGGACGGCGTCGAGGTCGACGTACATGCCGCCGGTGCCGGCGGCGGCCAGCTCCGTCGTCGCGCAGGAGACGCCGGCGGCGCCGAGGTCCTGGATGCCGACCACGAGGTCCTCGCGGAACAGCTCCAGGCAGCACTCGATGAGCAGCTTCTCCATGAACGGGTCGCCGACCTGGACCGACGGCCGCTTGGTGTGCGACTCCTCGTCGAAGGTCGCGGACGCGAGGACGGACGCGCCGCCGATGCCGTCCGGGCCGGTGAGGGCGCCGAACAGGATCACCTTGTTGCCGGGGCCGGGGGCCACGGCGCGCTTGATGTCCTCGTGCTTCATCACGCCGACGCAGAGGGCGTTGACCAGCGGGTTGCCCTCGTAGCAGGCGTCGAAGACGGTCTCGCCGCCGATGTTGGGCAGGCCGAGGGAGTTGCCGTAGCCGCCGACGCCGGCGACGACGCCGGGCAGCACGCGCTGGGTGTCGGGGGCGTCGGCCGGGCCGAAGCGGAGCGAGTCCATGACGGCGATCGGGCGGGCGCCCATCGACATGATGTCGCGGACGATCCCGCCGACGCCGGTCGCGGCGCCCTGGTACGGCTCGACGTAGGACGGGTGGTTGTGGGACTCGACCTTGAAGGTGACCGCCCAGCCCTGGCCGATGTCGACGACGCCGGCGTTCTCCCCCATGCCGACGAGCAGCTTGTCGGTCTTGGGGGCCTTGTCGCCGAACTGGCGCAGATGGACCTTGGAGCTCTTGTAGGAGCAGTGCTCGCTCCACATCACCGAGTAGATCGCCAGCTCGGCGGAGGTGGGGCGGCGGCCGAGGATGTGCCGGACGCGCTGGTACTCCTCGTCGTTCATGCCCAGCTCGACGTACGGCTGCGGGCGGTCCGGCGAGGCGGCGGCGATGGCGACGGTGTCGGTGCCGGGGTCGGCCTTGACGGACGACTCGATCGCGAGCCGGGCGCCCCCGCCGATGGCGGGCTGCGGGCCCGTCCCGGACCCGACGGCGTGCTGGGGCCCGGTGTTCGGGCCGCCGACCGCGGGCTGCGGGCCGGTGTTCGGGCCGCCGACGGCGGGCTGCGGGCCGGTGCCGGAGCCCACGGCGGGCTGCGGGCCGGTGCCCGACCCGATCGCGGGCAGCGGACCGGTCGCCGGGCCGACGGGCGGCAGCGGCCCCGTCCCGGAGCCGACGGCCGGGAACTGGCCGGTGCCGGACGGGAACGGGCCGCTGGTGGACGGGCCGACGGCCGGGAACTGGCCGGTGTTCGATCCCACGGCGGGCTGCGGGCCCGTCCCGGAACCGATCGCGGGCAGCGGACCGGTCGCCGGGCCGACGGGCGGCAGCGGGCCGGTGTTCGGGTTCACGGCGGGCAGCGGGCCCGTCGCGGGACCGGGGACGGCCTGCGGGCTCGCGCCGGGACCCGCCCAGGGGCCGGACTGCCCCTGCGGCCCGACGGCGGGCTGCGGGCCCGTGCCGGAGCCGATGGCGGGCTGCGGGCCGGTCCCGGGGCCGGCGACGCGCTGCGGCGCGGCGGGCGGAGGCGGCGGGAACGCGGCGTACTCGCTCAGGTCAGGGGTGGTGAGCGTGGGGTCGGTGTGCGGCGGCAGGGGGACGGCGACGCCCTCCTCTGCCAGCGCGCGCGCGAGGTCGTCCGAGGGGGCGCTCGTGTCCGGCGTGGTGCGTCCCGTCGCGGCCGCGTCGTCGTTCAGCACGGGTAGCGGCCCGGTGAACGGCCCCTGCGGGGCGGGCGGGGCCGGCGGTCCCTGCGGCGTCGGCGACGCGGCGGGCGAGTTGGACCGGTCCTCCTCCAGGATCGCCTCGAAGGCCTGCGTCACCGACGGGTCGACGGGCTGCAGCTCGGGGTCGTCGGCGTCGGACTTCAGCTCGTCCAGCCAGTCCAGCGACGGCTCGTCGTGCGCGGCGTCGCGCGCCGCGCGGCCGGAAGCGTTGGGCCGTTGCTCGCTCATGCGTTGACCAGTCTCTTGACGATCGAGGTGAAGAAGCCGAGCCCGTCGGTGGACGGGCCGGTCAGCGACTCCGCGGCGTGCTCGGGATGCGGCATGAGACCGACCACGTTGCCGGCCTCGTTGCAGATCCCGGCGATGTCGTCGAGGGAGCCGTTGGGGTTCAGGTCGAGGTAGCGGGCGACGATCCGGCCGGAGTCGGCCAGTTCGGCCAGGGTCTCGCGGTCGGCGGTGTAGCGGCCGTCCGCGTTCTTGACCGGGATCACCAGCTCCTGGCCCTCGGTGTACTCCGAGGTCCAGGCGGTGCCGGCGTTCTCGACGCGCAGCCGCTGGTCGCGGCAGACGAAGTGCAGCCCCGCGTTGGGCAGCAGCGCGCCCGGGAGCAGGTGCGACTCGCAGAGCACCTGGAAGCCGTTGCAGATGCCGAGGACCGGCAGCCCTGCCTTGGCGGCCGCGACCAGTTCGGTCATCAGCGGAGCGAACCGGGCGATCGCGCCGGCCCGCAGGTAGTCCCCGTAGGAGAACCCTCCGGGCAGCACGACCGCGTCGACCCCTTGCAGGTCGTGGTCGGCGTGCCAGAGGGCGACCGGCTCGGCGCCGGCGAGCCGCACGGCGCGCGCGGCGTCCTTGTCGTCCAGGGAACCAGGGAAGGTGATGACCCCCACCCGGGCAGCGTCCATCTGTTCTGTTCCTCCGAAATGAGGTGCGGCCGGGACGGTCGGGTCTCATCCGCCGATCACCGCTGCGCGCGTCGCACATTCCCCCCGCGCGTGTACCAATCTACCCGGCCGTGTGCATGAGCCGGCGGGCGAGGCCGCCCACCAGTGCCCCGTCCCGCCAGGTCAGGCGCTTCCGCAGGTGGACGATGGTGCCCCGGTCGGACGTGCGGTCGATGTCCAGATCGTCCACCAGCGCCCGCATGATTTTAAGCCCGCGCCCGGATTCGCTCAAAACCCCCCGGTCCGCCGGGACGGGACGCGGCCCGTGGCCGCCGTCCTCGATCTCCAGCAGGCAGGTGCCGTCGTCGACGCGCCCGGCGACGCGGTAGTCCCCGGTGGCGCGGGCGTGCTGGACCGCGTTGGTGCACGCCTCGGAGGCGGCGACCAGGATGTCGGCGACGCAGTCCTCGGCGACGCCCAGCCCCCGCAGCGCGTCCCCCACCACCCGGCGTACCACCGGAATGCTCGGCGCCTCGCGCGGCAGCGCGAGCGCGAACTCCATATCCACCCCGGACACCTCGTGTCATGCCCCGGGCGTCCCGGCAAGGCCCCCGGACCCGGAGCGTGCTCGACGACTCGACGCAGGTAAGACTTCCCCGCCGGAATCTTCCGTAACCGCTATACTGTCGGGTCTTTCGCCTCGCCCTGGAGCCCCTCGGACGGGACCTGCTGCCCTTCGACCTGCGGCGCCTCGGCCGGTGCGCCCTCGGGAAGGCCCTCCGGAGCCTCGGGTTCGAGCCCTTCGGGCTGCAGGACCCGCACCTCGAAGTTCTCGATCACCGGGTTGGCGAGCAGGGTCTCGGCGATCCGGCGGACCCGCTCCAGCGCGGCCTCGTCGGCCGGCCCCTCGAGCTCGACCTCGAACCGCTTGCCCTGCCGGACGGCCACGACGCCGTCGAACCCCATCTGCGGCAGCTTCCGGGCGATCGCCTGGCCCTGCGGGTCGAGGATCTCCGGCTTGAGCATGACGTCGACGACGACACGCGCCACGGTCGCCCCCTCACTGATCTGCGCTTTTGCTTACGGACCTGAAGCGTACGGCACCATTGGCACTCGCGACCCACGCATCCCCCTTGTCCGCACCCCGCCCGCACCACCCGGAGCCGTCCGATGAACATCGAGGACCTCACCCCATCGGAGCGCCGCCTGTGGGAGGCGTTCCCGAGCGGCGAATCCGTGGACCTGTCGACCGGCGACCCGGCGCACGACGATCCCGGGTCCGCGACGCACTGGGGGCATGACCGGATGGTCAGGGCCGAGGTGCTGGTCGCGCTGCTGGTGGGCGCGGTGGAGCCGGAGCCGGGACGGGTCGCCGCCGTCCGGCTGAGCGGCGCCCGGATCACCGGCTCGCTGAACCTCGGGCACGCCGAGGTCCGCGTGCCGCTGGCGCTGACCGGCTGCTCGTTCGACGCGGCGCCGCACCTGTACTGGGCCAGCATGAACAGCGTCCACCTGATGGGGTGCCGGCTGCCGGGGCTGGTCGCGTCCGGCACCCGGGTGGACGGCCACCTGTGGCTGGAGGGCAGCCGGATCTCCGGCGGCCTCTGGCTGGACGGGGCGAACATCACCGGCATCCTGAACATGTCGGGCGTCCAGCTGTCCAACCCGGGCGGGGACGCGCTGCTCGCCGACCGGCTGACGGTGGAGGCGAACGTCTACTGCGACCAGGGGTTCGCGGCGAACGGCGAGGTCCGGCTGCCCGGCGCGCGGGTCGGCGGCCAGCTGATCTTCCGGAAGGCGCGGCTGCACAACCCGTCCGGCGCCGCGCTCTACGCGAGCCGGCTGGACGTGGCGGCGAACGTGTTCTGCGACGGCGGGTTCGTCGCGGAGGGCGAGGTCCGGCTGCGCGGCGCCCGCGTCGGCGGCTACCTGTCGTTCGTCGGCGCGCACCTGTCGGCGCCCGAGCGGACCGCGCTGAACGCCGACGACCTCACCGTCGAGACCGACGTGTACTGCTCGGACGGGTTCACCGCGCACGGCTCGGTCAGCTTCTCCGGGGCGCACGTCACGGGGCAGCTCAGCCTGCGCGGCGCGCACCTGCGGCACGAGCAGGGGACCGCGCTGAGCCTGCAGCGCGTCCAGGCGGAGGAGCTGCTGCTGCGCCCGGCGGACAAGATCGCCGGGATCACCGACCTGTCGTACGCGCGGATCAACCTGCTGCGGGACGAGGCGGCGACGTGGCCGGACCGGCTGCAGCTCGACGGCCTCCAGTACGAGACGCTCGACCCGCCGCTCAGCGCCCGCGAGCGGCTGGCCTGGCTGCGCCGCGACACCGACGGCTACGCGCCGCAGCCGTACGAGCGCCTCGCGCAGACGTACCGGTCCCTCGGCCTGGACGCCGACGGGCGCTCGGTCCTGCTCGCCAAGGCCCGCGACCGGCGCCGCACGCAGGGCATCCCCCTGAAGGTCGTCGGCTTCCTGCAGGACGTCCTGGTCGGCTACGGGTACCGGCCGTTCCGGGCGGCGAGCTGGCTGATCGGGCTGCTCGCGTTCGGCACGATCGTCTTCTCCATCCACCGGCCGGACGTCCTGGACACCGGCCACAAGCCGCATTTCAACGCCTTCTTCTACACGCTCGACCTGCTGCTCCCCATCGGCAGCCTCGGCCAGGAGGTCGAGTTCGCGCCGAGCGGGATCTACCAGTGGGTGGCCAACCTCATCGTGGCCGCCGGGCTGGTCCTCGGCCTGACCGTCGCGGCGGGCGCGACCCGGGCCCTGTCCCGCGAGTAGCCGGGGGCGCGCGGGCGCGTGCCGTGGCGCGGATCACGGCGGATCAGGGCTCCGGAGCGGGGTAGGAGATAGGCGGCGGCACTTGCATCTCCGGGTGTGACGTCTGCCACGATGTCTTTGGTGGGTTTTGTCCCTTACCGGGGACGGGGCCGCTGACATCGGCCGGCTGTGCGGCGATCCCGCGTACCGGCCCCGAACGAGGAGTGCCATCAATGACGATCGACTCCGTGCGCGGCGCGCCAGGCGCCTCCGAGCTCGCCGAACCCGAGCTCATCAGGCTGCTGACCCCCGAGGGGGAGCGCGTCGAGCATCCCGACTACCCGCTGGACCTGAGCGCCGGCGAGGTCCGCGGGCTGTACCGCGACCTGGTGATCGTCCGCCGGATCGACCGGGAGGCCGTGGCGCTGACCCGGCAGGGCGAGCTCGGCCTGTGGGCGTCGCTGCTCGGCCAGGAGGCCGCGCAGATCGGCTCGGGACGCGCGCTGTCCGAGCACGACATGGTCTTCCCCACCTACCGCGAGCACGGCGTCGCGTGGTGCCGGGACGTCCCGCCGCTGAACCTGCTCGGCCTGTTCCGCGGCGTGAACCACGGCGGCTGGGACCCCGCCGAGCACGGCTTCCACCTGTACACCGTCGTGATCGGCAGCCAGACGCTGCACGCGACGGGCTACGCGATGGGCGTGCAGCGCGACGGGGTGCTGGGCACGCCGTCCGCCGGCGCCACGATCGCCTACTTCGGCGACGGCGCGACGTCGCAGGGCGACGTGAACGAGGCGTTCGTGTTCGCCTCGGTGTTCAACGCGCCGATCGTGTTCTTCTGCCAGAACAACCAGTGGGCCATCTCCGAGCCGCTGGAGAAGCAGACGCGCATCCCGCTGTACAGGCGCGCGCAGGGCTACGGGTTCCCCGGGCTGCGGGTGGACGGCAACGACGTGTTCGCGTGCCTCGCCGTCACCAGGAAGGCGCTGGAGAACGCGCGGACGGGCCAGGGCCCCACGCTGATCGAGGCGTACACGTACCGGATGGGCGCCCACACCACCACCGACGACCCCACGCGCTACCGGCTGAAGGCCGAAGAGGAGGCGTGGAAGCTCAAGGACCCGATCGAGCGGGTGAAGGCGTACCTGATCCGCAACGACCTCGCCGACACCGCGTTCCTGGACGACGTCGAGGCAGAGGCCAAGCAGGTCGCCAAGGAGCTGCGGGAGGGCTGCCTGGCCCTGCCCGACCCTGCGCCGCTGTCGATGTTCGAGCACGTCTACGCAGAAGACCATCCGCTGATGACCGAGGAGCAGGAGCAGTTCGCCGCCTACCTGGCGTCCTTCGAGGAAGAGGTGCCGTCGTGACCGCGGAGACCCTGACGCTCGGCAAGGCGCTGAACGCCGGCCTGCGCAAGGCCATGGAGGACGACCCGAAGGTCCTGGTCATGGGCGAGGACGTCGGGAAGCTCGGCGGCGTGTTCCGGATCACCGACGGGCTGCAGAAGGACTTCGGCGAGGAGCGGGTGATCGACACCCCGCTGGCCGAGTCCGGCATCGTCGGCACCGCGATCGGGCTCGCGCTGCGCGGGTACCGCCCGGTCTGCGAGATCCAGTTCGACGGGTTCGTGTTCCCCGCGGCCGACCAGATCATCACGCAGCTCGCCAAGATGGGCATGCGGTCGCTGGGCGCGCTGTCGCTGCCGGTCGTCGTCCGCATCCCGTGCGGCGGCGGCATCGGCGCGGTCGAGCACCACTCGGAGTCGCCCGAGGCGTACTTCACCCACACCGCCGGGCTGCGCGTCGTCGCCTGCTCCAACCCGGCGGACGCGTTCACGATGATCCAGCAGTCGATCGCCTCGCCCGACCCGGTGATCTTCTTCGAGCCGAAGCGCCGGTACTGGGACAAGGCCGAGGTCGACGTCGACGCCGCGCCGGACGCGTGGGCGCCGCTGCACGGCGCGAAGGTCGTCCGGCCCGGCGAGCACGTGACGCTGCTGGCCTACGGGCCGCAGGTGAAGACCTGCCTGGAGGCCGCCGCGGCCGCCGCCGAGGAGGGGCGGTCCCTGGAGGTCATCGACCTGCGCTCGCTCAACCCCCTCGACATCGACGCGATCACGGACTCGGTGAACCGCACCGGACGCTGCGTCGTCGTCCACGAGGCCCCGGTGTTCAGCGGGTTCGGCGCCGAGCTGGCCGCGCGGATCACCGAGAGGTGCTTCTACCGGCTGGAGTCGCCGGTGCTGCGCGTCGGCGGGTTCTCCACCCCGTACCCGCCGTCCCGCCTCGAGGACCACTACCTGCCCGACCTGGACCGCATCCTCGACGCGGTCGACCGGACCTTCGCGTGGTGACGCCAGTGAGCCCGAAACTGTTCAAGCTGCCGGATGTCGGCGAGGGGCTGACCGAGGCGGAGATCGTCAAGTGGCACGTCCAGCCGGGCGACACCGTCGAGGTCAACCAGACGATCGTGGAGATCGAGACGGCCAAGGCGATCGTGGAGCTGCCCTGCCCGTTCGAGGGCGTGGTCGCCGAGCTGCTGGTCACCGAGGGCCAGACCGTGGACGTCGGGGTGCCGATCATCGCGGTGAGCACCGAGGCCGAGGGCGGCGTCGCGACGCCGGTCTCCGAGCCCCCGGCGCAGGCCGCGGCGATGCGCGAGGAGGGCGTCCCGTCCGCCGGCGAACCCGGCATGACGGCCCCCGACCAGCCGAAACGGCAGCCCGTCCTGGTCGGCTACGGGGTCAAGGAGGGGACGACCAAGCGCCGTCCCCGCAAGGCGGCGGGCGGCGCGGCGCCGGTGCCCGCCCCGTCCCCCGCGCCACCGCGGGCCGCACCGCAGGCGGCGCCCCCGGCGCCGCCGGCACCGGCCGTCCGGCCGCCCGCGCCGCCCGTTCGTCCACAGCCTGTGGAAAACGGGCTTCCGCTGGCCAAGCCGCCCGTCCGGAAGATGGCCAAGGACCTCGGCGTCGACCTGACGACGGTCACCGGCTCGGGCCCGAACGGCTCGATCACCCGCGACGACGTCCTCGCCGCCCAGGCGGGACCGGCCGCGGCGCAGGCCGCCGGGGCGGTGCCGGCGCAGCGCGCCGCCGCCGAACGCGAGGAGCGGATCGCGGTCAAGGGCGTCCGCAAGGCGACCGCCGCCGCGGTCTCGGGATCGGCGTTCACCGCACCGCACGTCACCGAGTTCCTCCAGGTCGACGTGACCCGCACGATGGAGGCGGTGGCCCGGCTCCGCGAACTCCCCGACTTCGCCGGGGTCAAGGTCTCCCCGCTCCTGCTCGTCGCGCGCGCGCTGCTCACCGCCGTGGCACGCCACCCGATGGTGAACTCCACCTGGGCGGACGGGCCGTCCGGCGCGGAGATCGTCGTCAAGCGCTACGTCAACCTCGGCATCGCCGCCGCCACCGAGCGGGGACTGATCGTCCCGAAGATCAAGGACGCGCAGGACATGTCCCTGCCCGACCTGGCGCGCGCGCTGACCGAGCTGGCGGAGAAGGCCCGCGCGGGCAAGGCGTCCCCCGCCGACCTGTCCGACGGCACCATCACCATCACCAACGTCGGCGTGTTCGGCGTGGACACCGGGACCCCGATCCTCACCCCCGGCGAGGTCGCGATCCTGGCCTTCGGCCAGATCCGCGACATGCCCTGGGTGCACGAGGGCGAGCTGGCGATCCGCAAGGTCACCACGCTCGCGCTGTCGTTCGACCACCGCATCGTCGACGGCGAGCTCGGCTCCCGCGTCCTCCGCGACGTCGGCGACATGCTCGAAGACCCCCTGCGCATGCTCGCCTGGGGCTGAGAGACCCCGTCGAAGGCGCGCGCCGTCCCGGCGCGCGCCTCCGGCATGTGCCGGGCGCCGTCCCTCAGGGCCCCGCGCCTTTCTCACGACCCTCGACCTGCATCGAGCCCGGCCCGTCGCTCCGGCCGCCCTCGGGCGGATGGCCCGCGGGGACGGCCTTCCTGAGCGTCGACGCTCGACTGCTCGACATGGCGGCCGACCGCCTGCTCGAGGGCAGGACCTTCTCCGGCCACTGGTCGCACACGATCAAGCCCGGAATCGGGCAGAGCACCGTCGAGGTCGACTTCAGCGGCACGCTCGGCGAGATCGAGATCGAGATCGAGATCGAGATCGAGCTCGCGCTGATCGAGGGTGCCGACGCGCAGTTGCGCGGCACCGCGTCGGTCCGCGTCGACCTGCGGGTCAATGCCAAGAACATCGGTTCCTGCAGCGCGGCCGTCAGCAGCGCGCCGAACCCAACCGTCACGTTCGAGCCGCGTTGACCTGCGGCGTCACGGGCGGTGGCCCTCTTCACCGTGGAGGTGGCCACCGGGGGAGCGGTCCTCCTCGAAGTACTCCTCGTGGAAGGGGTCGGAGTGGCCGTCGGGGCCGTGCTCCTCGTCCCTCGCCGACGGCCGCAGCATCAGGACCAGCTGCAGAGCGAGCATCAACCCGCCGACGATGACGAGGATGACGCCGATGACGTGCACGTCGACCGGATCGGTCAGCGCGTCCGCGTTGACGGCGAACTTGAGGATCAGACCAAGGGTGATCAGGAAGATGCTGACGCCGATGCCCATCGATGACCTCCGCCGGACGGCTCGCGCTGTTCAAGTGTCAGTCGAATTGTGTCCGCCCACTCGACCCGGCACACGGGACGAAGGTCATAAAACTGGGACATCGAAGACCCCTTGGCGAAGGGGCGGCGCCTCGCGGCCACCGTCGCGGTGGACAACGGCGCCGCGCGGCACCCGATGGTCACCACGCTCGCGCTGTCGTTCGACCACCACATCGTCGACGGCGAGCTCGGCTCCCGCGTCCTGCGCGACATGCTCGAGGACCCGCTCCGCATGCTCACCTGGTCCTGACGAATCGCTCCGGAGGCGCGCCGGTCCGGCGCGCGCCTCCGGCATGTCAGCCGGAGGTGGGTTGGAGCGCTCCGATTGCGCACCCCGCTTATAGGACGCGGCGTCAACAGGTGGCAGAGTAAGCGCGTCCTTATCGGCCGTCCCCTGGAGCGAGCATGAGGAGAACCGGATCCCTGGCGCGCAGGGTGCTGGCCGTGTCGTCGGCGGGCGCCCTCGCGGCGACCGTCCAGGCCGGACCGGGCCTGGCGGCGACCCCGGGCCCGGCGCCCGTGGTGTCCCGGGGAGTCACGATCCCGGTCTTCTACAACCCGCCCGCCGTGCTGCCGCGCGCCAACGGCACGCTCGTCCGCACCGAGCCGCTGCCGCTCGGGCTGAGCCTGCCGGGGCTGGACGGCCGCCCGCTGCCCGGCAAGGCGACGCGGCTGATGTACAGGTCCACCGACTCCAACGGGAAGCCCGTCGCGGTGACGGGCGCCTACATCGAGCCCTCGGCGGCCTGGAACGGCGGCGGCCCCCGGCCGCTGGTCGCGCTGGCCTCCGGGACGATGGGGCAGGGCGACCAGTGCGCCCCCTCGTACGGCCTGCAGAACCCGCTGACGCTGACCGGCGACACCATGTCCGTGGCCTACGAGGACCTGGCGATCTACCGGCTGCTGTCCAGCGGCGCGGCGGTGGTCGTCACCGACTACGTCGGCCTCGGCGCCACCGACCGGCTCCACACCTACGTGAACCGCGCCGACGAGGGGCACGCCCTCCTCGACGCCGCCCGCGCCGCGCACGCCGTGCCGGGGGCGTCCATCACGGCGACGTCGAAGGTCGGGCTCTACGGCTACAGCCAGGGCGGCGGCGCCAGCGCCGCGGCGGCCGAACTCCAGCCGTCCTACGCGCCCGACGTCCACCTGGCCGGCACCTACGCCGGGGCGCCGCCCGCCGACCTGACCGCCGTCATGAAGGGCATCGACGGCAGCGCGCTCGTCGGGGCACTCGGCTGGTCGATCAACGGCTTCGCCCAGTCCGACCCCGCCCTGCGCCGCCTCGTCGACGACAACATCAACGCGGCGGGCAAGGCGGCGCTCAAGGACATGTCCACCATGTGCGTGGGCGACGTGCTGTTCAAGTACGGCTTCACCTCCAGCACCAAGTGGAGCGTCAGCGGGAAGCCCATCGGCGACATCATCCCCGCCATCCCGGAGGCGCGGGCCGTCCTGGACAAGCAGCGCATCGGCACGCTCAAGCCCGCCGGGCCCGTCCGGCTGACGACGGGGGTCAAGGACGACATCGTCCCGCACGCGCAGGCGCGGCAGCTCGCCGTCGACTGGTGCCGGCGGGGCGGCAACGTCAGCTACGTCCCCGTCGACCTGCCCGACCTCGGCGACAAGACGCTCCTGAACCACTTCGCGCCGCTGCTCCTCGACCAGGGTGACGCGGTCTCCTGGCTCACCGACCGCCTCACCGGCAAGCCGAGCCCCTCCACCTGCAAGACCCTGCCCACCCAGCCGTAGTCCCGGACAGGACGAGGGCGCGCGCCGACCGGGCGCGCGCCCTCGTCGCGCTCGCCGGCCCCGAGCCACGTCGGCGATGCCAGATAGTTCGTTGACGAATAATTCTCCAACGAACTACTGTGCTCCATGCCCGACCTCCGCACCGGCCGTCCTGCCGCGCGGCCATCACCGACGGCAGGTGGGCTCTAGTGGGAGAAGCCTCATGCCCGAACCCCTGACTCCACGCGAGGTCTTTCTGAAGCTCGTCCACGGCGTCTGCGAGGAACGCTGGGAAGAGGTGATCGACCTGTACGCCGAACGGCTCCACGTCGAGCACCCCTTCCATCCGCTCGCGCCGCCGCCGATGCGATCCCTCGACGACCTGCGCGCGCACTTCGGGGTCACCGCGCCGCCCGGCGCCCCTCCAGGGCGCACCCTGCGCCGCCGGCCGGCCGGAATCACCGTCCACGAGACGGCGGACCCCGAGGTCATCGTCGCCGAGTTCCGGTACGAGGGAACCGTGGTGGAGACCGGCGAGCCGTTCACCATCCCCGGGATCTTCGTCCTCCGGGTCCGGGACGGGAAGATCGTCGAATCCCGCGACTACCTGGATCACCTGCGCTCCGCACAGGCCCGCGGCCACCTCGCCGAAGTCCTCGACGCCATCAAGCGCCGACCATGAACAAGCCACCGCCCCTCCGCCATCGAAGGCGACATGAGACCTTCTCCAACCCGAATCCGCACGGCCATGCCAGGAGACCTCGATGCGGTCGCCGGGCTGCACACCCGGGCCCGTTCCGACTACTACCGAGGATTCGTCGAAGAGGCCGAACTCACCGATCCGGCCAAGGCCGTGGCCCGACGCGACTACTGGGGCCGAATCCTCGGCTCTGACGATCACACGGTCTTTCTCGCTCACCGAGCGGACCGTCCCGTGGGATTCGCGATGATCGGGGCGTGCGCCCATCCCGACCCCGATCCGCGCGTGAGCAGCGAGATGCACCTTTACGTTGATCCCGGCAGCTTCCGGCAAGGCATCGGCACCGACCTGCACAGGGCTTGTGTTCGGGCATGGCAGGCGGCGTCCGTGAGCACGGCCCGCCTGTGGGTTCAAGACTTCAACCAGCGCGCCCAGGCCTTCTACCGCTCCCAGGGTTGGGCGCCCGACGGACATCACCGGCCCGATTCCGTTGGTCTGCTCGGTTACATCCTGGGGATTCCTGCGGCTGACTAGCACGCCCCGGCCGGGCACGGTTGCGGCCGTTGCACCCGACCGGCACCCACGCCTGCCGCATGGTGGGCGTCGGCTCAACGGGGGGCGGGGCGGGTGCGGGGGTAGGTGGCGAGGGCGTGGAAGGCGGCCTTGCGCTCCCAGGGGAGCCCGTCGGGCGGCAGGGCGGCGCCGGGCTCGAGGATCTTCACGATGCCGTAGCTGGCCTTGTCGAAGTCGCGTTCGGGGTCGGACGACGCGGGGAGGTCGCGGCGGGCGAACGTGTTGACGAAGGCCGCGTCGACGCCGCCCCCGTCGTAGACCTCGAGGAGTTCGCGGATGTAGTCCGCCTGCTCCTGCTCGTCGCGGACGAGCGGCTTCGTCATGCGGACGGGGCGGGCGCGCTCGTCGTATTCGAGCACGGACTCGCCGTGCCCGCCGAGGTCGGCGGAGCCGCGGTGGGTGGTGCAGCCGAACTCGGTGACCGCGAACGGCTTGCCCTGCGACGTCTGCCCGGCGAGGCACTCGCCGAAGGCGGGGGCGGTGTTCGCGTCGCGGTATCCGGCGTCGGTGGCGATGACGTCGAACGGGGCCCAGTCGACGCCTTCGAACGGCAGTGACGCGTAGCCGACGGGGCCGGCGAAGCGCTCGCGGACGGCGGCGACGGCCCGGCCGAGGAAGGCGTTCACGCGGGGGTGCAGATCGGGGAGCAGCGCGCGGAAGCGGACGGGGTCCGCCATCAGGGCCACCCGGGCCCGAAGGTCGTCGCCCGGCAGGAAACCGTGCGTGAACAGGGTGATCTCGGAGCCGGTGAGGAAGACGACGGACGCGCCGGAACGGCGGATGCGCTCGGCGCGCTCGGCGCCGTCGAGGATGAACGCCGTCAGCTCGTCCTGGGTGAGGCCGTTGGTGAACGGCGAGTACCAGACCTCCAGGCCGGCGTCGGCGGCGTGACGCGAGGCGGTCTCCAGGCGGTCCTGGAGACCGCCGGTGATCCGGACGGCGTCGCAGCGCAGCTCGTCCCGGATGATCCGCATCTCGCGGCGGACCAGGTCCGGGTCGAAGGGCTCGTGGGTGGTGGTCCCGGCGGACGTGAAGCCGGTGTCGTAGGTGATGCCGTAGGCGCGCATGCTTCTCCGATCAGTCGCCTCTTACGGTACGTAAGGTACCTTATGTTCAGGAGGCGATTATCGCTCTGGCTTGGCTCGCGGGGGTCATGGCGTACGGTTCGTACTCTGGAGGTGGGCGCGATGCCGGGGACGAGGCGGCGGGGTGCGGCTCTCGAGGAGGCGATCCTGGAGGCGGCGGCCGACGAGATGCGCGAGTCCGGCTACGCGGCGATGACCATGGACAACGTCGCCCGGCGCGCCGCCACCAACAAGAACGCCATCTACCGGCGCTGGCCGAACCGGGCGGCGCTCGGCGTCGCCGCGTACGGGCGGCTCGCGCGCGCGCACCTGACCGTGCCGGACACCGGGACGTTGCGGGGCGACGCGCTGGAGCTGCTCCGGCGGGCGAACGCGACATGGTCGTCGCCGCAGGGCGCCGTGTTGCGGGAACTGCTCACGGCCGCCGGGGACGATCCGCAATTGCTGGGGCTGCTGCGTGAGCGGTCCGGCGACGGCACCATGGACAACGCGTGGCTGGCGCTGCTCGGCCGCGCGGTGGCGCGGGGCGAGGCCCCGCCGGAGGCGGTGCACCCGCGCGTGGCCTCACTTCCCATGACGATGCTGCGCGGCGAGTACGCGGTGCGCGGCCTGCCCGAGGTCCCGGACACGGTGCTGACCGAGATCGTGGACGAGGTGTTCCTGCCCCTGGTGCGGGGGCGGGCCGGGTAGGCGGACCCGTTTTTCGGTCGGGTACTTGACCCGGCCGCGATGATCTCTATATCGCGGGCCGGAAATGGCCGGACGAAAGAGCCGCACATCGACGTCGGCGGATACGGTTCGCGGGCGCGCCTTTTTCGGATATGGCGGCGAGAATAGGATCTCCGCAGTGCGCGCGGGCGGGAGTCCCGGCGGCGGAGGCATGGGCCGGGTCCGCCTCTCTTCACTCCCGGACGAACAGGCGGGGAAGCATGAACGGCTGGCACGTCGACGGGTACACCGAGGTCCGCGAACTCGGGCGCGGAGGTCAGGGGCGGGTCGTCCTGGCGCGGAACGACGCGTCCGGCGCGCCCGTGGCGATCAAGTATCTGGCCGGTGGCGCGGACGAGGCGGACCGGGAGCGGATGCGCCACGAGGCGCGCATGCTCGCGCGGGCCGACAGCCCCCACGTCGCCCGCCTGTACCGCCTGGTGGAGCGCGCGGACGGCGTCGCGATCATCATGGAGGCGGTCGACGGCGTGTCGCTGAAGGAGCTTCTCGCGCGGAACGGGGCGCTCGGGCCCGAGGCGTCCCTGGCCGTGTTGAAGGGCTCGCTGCTGGGCCTGGCGGCGGCGCATGCGCTGGGCGTCGTCCACCGCGACTACAAGCCCGCGAACGTCGTCGTCCCGGCGGACGGCACGAGCCGGCTGGTCGACTTCGGCATCGCCGTCCCGGCCGGGCGGGAGGCGGGCGGCTCGGGCACCGCGTCCTACATGGCGCCCGAGCAGTGGGACCGGCACGTCGCCCGGCCCGCCGGCGACGTGTACTCGGCCACCTGCGTGTTCGTGGAATGCGTCAGCGGGCGGCGGCCCTACGGCGGTGACCGGCGGGAGCTGATGCGGGCGCACCTCACGGCGCCGGTGCCGGTCGAGACCGTCCCCGAGCCGCTGCGTCCGCTGGTCGCGGCCGGGATGGCCAAGTCGCCGGACGACCGGCCGGCCGGCGCCGCCGCCTTCGTCGCGGACCTGGAACGGGTCGCCCGGGAGGCGTACGGGCCGGATTGGGAGGAACGGGGCGTCCGCGGGCTCGCGGGGGCGGCCGCGGCACTCGCCGCGCTGTTCCCGCTCGCCGCCTGGCTGCTCCCCGGCGGGCAGGCCGCGGGTCACGCGGCCGGTCAGGCCGCGGGCCAAGCCGCCGGGCAGGCCGCAGGCCATGCGGCGGGCCAAGCCGCCTCGCAGGGCGCCGGCCAGGCATCGAGCGGGACGGCCGGCCACATCACCGCGCACGGCGCCCAGCACGGCGCGGGCCAGGCCGCGGCGAAGGCCGGGGGGACGGCCGTGAAGGGAGCCGCCGGCGGGGCGAAGGGCCTCTTGGCGGCAGCGGCCGGGACGGCGGCGGTCGTCGCCGCCGGCGCCGTCGTCGTCGTGACCACGGCCGGGCACGGGTCGGGCGGGAAGCACGACACCGGCGCGCCGTCCGCCCTCACCGTCGCCGCCGTCCGGAACTGCACCACCACCACCTACGCCGGCCCGACGAGAACGACGATGACGCCGTCCCCCGGGCCCGCGAAGGTGCGCCTGCCCGAGCAGGTCAGGCTCCCGAAGGGCGCGGCCGTCTTCCGCAGCCAGACCGGGCAGTACCTGATCGCCCCCGCCGCCGAGCGGTGCGCGGGGGCGCTGGGCGTGGACGGCGGCGGGGAGACGGACATCCCGGCCCGCACCGGGACCGGGGGCGCGGGGCCGACCGGGTCGATCGTCCAGGTCCTGCCGGGAGGGGTCGGCTCGAGGTACCAGATGGACTGCGACTACTTCCCCGACTCTCCGGAGGGGCGGAAGCAGGGCGAATGCCGGCCCGTGCTGCCCGTGCAGGCCATCCCGACCGGAGTGCCGTCGGTGCGGGCGTCCATCCGGAAGGACGAGGTGACGAACGGCGGCCCGCCGAGCCCCTACGTGGCCGTGTCCCTCGCGACGATGGATCCCAACGGGTGGCCGACGGTGGTCGGCTGCACCAAGCCGTGGGCGCAGGCCGACCTCTGCACGGCCGCGCTCACCTACGCGTTCGTGCAGGCGGCCGGAGGGGCGCACGCGGCCAAGGCCGACCTGGACCGGGCGGCCCGGAGCATCGCGGCGTTCGTGGCGTCCGCCAAGCGGTGACGCGGAGCGCGGTCACGAGACGGGGACGTTGAGGACCTTCCCGAACGGCCCGCCGTCGAAGACCACCGACGAGATGTTCCCCGGCGGGGCCGGGACGTAGATGAACCCGCGCTGAGGCTGGTTCACGGCGGTGAGGAAGGTGGCGCGGCCCGGGTCGACGTAGGCGGCGGGCTTGCCGGGGTCGCCGGGGCCGATCCGGACGGCCCGGTACACGTCCTTGCCTCCCTGCGCGAGGACGGAGAACGACGTGAACGCGCCGCCCGGGTAGTCCTTGTGCGCGTAGTTCGCGTCGGGCGGGGTGGTCCCTGGGCCTTCGTCGGTGATGGTGAAGACGCAGACGATGTACGCGCCGTCCCGGTAGAACGGCTTCACGTCCAGGCGGCGCTTGTCGGCGCCGAACCGCCCGTACCGGCTGGCGACGGTGTTGCCGTCCTGGCCGTGGAAGGCGGCGGGCGCGACCGTGCCGCCGCGCCCGCCGGCGGCCGCGGTGCTGGAGCCGGTGGCGCCGTCGGCCTGCTGCCGGACGACGTAGGAGATCTCGACGCGCCGGTTGCGGGCGCGGGCCTGCGCGTCGTCCTTGCCGCCCTCCTTCGCGACGGGCTCGGCCTCGCCCTTGCCGTGCGCGGAGTACGTGAACGCGTTGCCGAGCCGCTTCTTCATCTCGCCCATGACGGCTTCGGCGCGCTGGCGGGACAGCTTGAGGTTGTAGGAGTCGCCGCCCTTGCTGTCGGTGTGGCCGTCGAAGGTCAGCGGCCGCTTGTCCGGGTCGGCCTTCGCCTTGATCTCCTGCGCGGCCTCGTCCAGGACGGACTTGGCGCGGCCGGACAGCTTGGCCGAGTTGAACGCGAACAGCACGTCGGTGCGCAGGTTCATCGTGACGTCGGTGCCGCTGGACGTGACGTCCTTGATCTCGCCCTCGGTGATGTCGTACAGCTCCGCCGGGTTGCCGCCGGACGCCCCGGACCCCGTCGCGGGCGAGTCCCCCGTGCCCGTCACCGGGATTCCGGTGTACTCCCCCGCCGTGCCCGGGGTGATCGCGGTGACCTTCTGGACGGTCTGCGGGATCGCCGGGTACTCGGCCTGCATCTGCCGGGTGGCGTTGGGCGCGAGCTGCGCGGCGCTGGTCGTCGCGGTCGGCTTGTACAGCTTCCCGGCGACCGGGTCGAGCAGGGCGATCTCGACCGGCACCGACTTCGGAGCCTGGTCGAGCGAGGTGAGGCTGTACTTCAGGACGGACTTGGCGCCCTGCCGCTCGACGCCGGTGATCTGGAGCCGGGCGTGCAGGCCGTCCGCGCCGCCGAACCAGCCCTCCTTGCTGAACCCGGCCGCCGCGGTGGTCGCCGCGGGCGTGGCGGGGCCGCCGCCCTTGGCCGTCGGCGGGTCGCTCTTGCTCGCCTTGCCGGAGTCGGAGCAGCCCGCGGCGACCAGCACCCCGGCGAGGGACACGGCCAAGGGGACGCCGAAGGAGAGGCGCTGTCGGCTTCGGCGATCCCGCGGGCGGCTTAACGGCATCGGCTTCTCCGGTTCGGTTCGGGGGGAGGGGCGGGGACGGCGCCCACAGTAGTGACCCCGGCGCCGGAACGGCAGCGGCCCCCGCCACACGGGGTGGCGGGGGCCGCTGTTCCCTGTCCGCGGGGAGGCGGAGGGTCTCAGAAGGCCTCTTCGGGCAGCTCCATCACGTCCAGGGTGGTGGCCTCGGTGACGGCGCGGTCGGACGCCAGGCGCGGCAGCACGGTCTGGCAGAAGAACTGCGCGGCGGCGACCTTGCCGGTGTAGAACGCCTTGTCGGCGTCGGAGACGTCGCCGCCGCCGAGCGCGGTCAGGGCGACCTCGGCCTGCCGGCACAGCAGCCACGCGACGATCAGGTCGCCGAGGGCGAGCAGCAGCCGGGAGGTGTTGAGGCCGACCCGGTACAGCTCCTTCGGGTTCTCCATCGAGCCGAGCGCCCACCCGATCATCGGGTTCAGGATGCCCTGCACGTCCTCCAGCGCCTTGCCGAGCAGGGCCCGCTCGTTCTTCAGCCGGCCGTTGCCGGCGTCGGACTCGGCGAACGCCTGGACCTGCCCGGCGAGCACCTTGAGGGCCTCGCCGTTGTCCCGGAGGATCTTGCGGAAGAACAGGTCCTGGCCCTGGATCGCGGTGGTGCCCTCGTACAGGGTGTCGATCTTGGAGTCGCGGATGTACTGCTCGACCGGGTACTCCTGCAGGAAGCCGGAGCCGCCGAAGGTCTGCAGGGACTCCGCGCCGAGCAGCGCGTAGGCCCGCTCGGAGCCGAAGCCCTTGACGATCGGGAGCAGCAGGTCGTTGACCTTCTCGGCCTGCTCGTCCTTGCGGCCCTCGAACTCGGCGATCTGCACCGCGTCCTGGTAGGTGGCGGTGAGCTGCACCAGCGCCCGCATGCCCTCGGCGTACGCCTTCTGGGTCATCAGGCTGCGGCGGACGTCCGGGTGGTGGGTGATCGTGACGCGCGGGGCCGCCTTGTCGGTCATCTGCGTCATGTCGGCGCCCTGGACGCGCTCCTTGGCGTACTCCAGCGCGTTCAGGTAGCCGGTGGACAGGGTGGCGATCGCCTTGGTGCCGACCATCATCCGGGCGTACTCGATGACGAGGAACATCTGCTTGATGCCCTGGTGCACGTCGCCGACGAGGTAGCCGACCGCGGGGTGCTTCTCGCCGAGGGTGAGCTCGCAGGTCGTGGAGACCTTGAGGCCCATCTTCTTCTCGACGTTGGTGACGTAGGCGCCGTTGCGCTCGCCGAGCTCACCGGTCTCCAGGTCCACCAGGTACTTGGGGACGAGGAACATCGACAGGCCCTTGGTGCCGGGGCCGGCGCCCTCGGGGCGGGCGAGCACCAGGTGGAAGATGTTCTCGGCCATGTCGTGCTCGGCCGAGGTGATGAAGCGCTTGACGCCCTCGATGTGCCAGGTGCCGTCGGGCTGCTGGACGGCCTTGGTGCGGCCGGCGCCGACGTCGGAGCCGGCGTCCGGCTCGGTCAGCACCATCGTGGCGCCCCACTGCCGCTCGAGCGCCAGCTCGGCGAACCTCTTCTGCTCCGGGGTGCCGATGTGCCACAGGATCTGGGCGAACCCGGGGCCGGAGGCGAACATGTAGACCGCCGGGTTGGCGCCGAGCACCTGCTCCGCGACGGCCCAGGTCAGCGAGCGGGGGGCGCCGCTGCCGCCGAACTCGGGGGCGAGGTCGAGGCGGTACCACTCGGCGTCCATCCACGCCTTGAACGACTTCTTGAAGCTCTCCGGCATCGCGACGCTGCCGGTGGCGGGGTCGAACGTGGGCGGGTGGCGGTCGGCGTCCTCGAAGGATTCGGCCAGCGGGCCCTCGGCGAGCCGGTTCACCTCGTCGAGGATGCTGCGCACCGTGTCCTCGTCCAGGTCGGCGTACGGCCCGCTGCCGAGGAGGTCCTGGCGCTTGAACACCTCGAAGAGGTTGAACTCCAGGTCCCGGAGGTTGCTCTTGTAGTGCCCCATTCGAGACTCCGTCTGGTCCGGCGGCGCCGGCCGGCCCCGCACGTCTACTGGTCAGTAACTCGCCATCATGCTACCCGCTGGTAACCAGTGGCAACCACCCCGAACCGGACGGATCCCGGGACGCAGGCCACATCGAGGCCCGGCGCGGCCGCTAAACGTGACGCGAATCACACGCCCTGTACCGGCACGGAGCAATAAACGGACGAATAGGCAGCATTCGGATCCCGATCCCTATACACGACCACTGACTTCCAGTCGGGTGTTTCCGAATCATGGCGTTCGCACGTCCGGCTCCTGACGAACACCTCGATCGACGAACGAATTCCGAAAGGTCCTTGACAGATGATCAAGCGGCACGATAAAGGGCCCGACACAAGGGGCATGCGTGGCCGCATCTGGCAAATGTGAACCATTTGCTGGTCTGCTCACTCTTACTGGAGGTGGCACGGGGTCGCAAGAGTCGGCGGATCCGCCGATGCCACGGGAGAGAGAGGACCTGTTTTGTCGTCTGTCACGGGGTGGCTGAGTGACGCCTGGAGTTCGGTCGCGGGGGCGACGGCCGGAGGCGACTGGCGGAAGTTCGTCCCGCTGGGCTTCGCCGGACTGCTGGTCTGGGGGCTCTGGCTCTACCGGGTGATCCTGTCCCGCATGGACAAGCCGGTCGTCAACAACTTCCGGACGACCGTCTCGGTCGTGGTCCCCTCCTACCGCGAGGACCCCGAGATCCTCATCCGCTGCCTGGAGAGCTGGCTCGCCCAGAACCCCAGCGAGGTCATCATCGTGATCGACGTCGGCGACACCGAGGGGCACCGGCGGCTCGCCCAGGTCACCGACCCGCGGCTGCACGTGCTCGTCTACGAGCACTCCGGCAAGCGCTCGGCGCTCGGCGTCGGCATCCGCGCCGCCCGCGGCGAGGTCATCGTGTTCGCCGACTCCGACACCTGGTGGCAGCCCGGCCTGCTGGACGCCGTGCAGATGCCGTTCGAGGACCCGCAGGTCGGCGGCGTCGGCACCCAGCAGAACGTCTTCCAGCGCACGACCAGCGTGTGGCGCCGCATCGCCGACTGGCTGGTCAACCTGCGCTACTACGACTACGTCCCCGCGATGGGCTCCAAGGGCGGCGTCGCCTGCCTGTCCGGCCGCACCGCCGCCTACCGCCGCTCGGTGATCCTCCCCGTCGTGGAGAACCTGGAGAACGAGTTCTTCCTCGGCCGCCGCTGCATCGCCGGCGACGACGGCCGGCTCACCTGGCTCACCCTGTCGCAGGGCTACAAGACCGTGCACCAGTCGTCGGCGCGCGCGATCTCGATGTTCCCCGACTCGTTCCGGGCCTTCTTCAAGCAGCGCATCCGGTGGAGCCGCAACTCCTACCGCTGCTACCTCACCGCCCTGTGGAAGGGGTGGCTGTGGAAGACGCCGTTCGTCACCAAGGTGACCGTCCTGCAGATCCTGCTGACCCCGGTCACCATGGCCGTCACCCTCGGCTACCTGATCTTCAGCCGGCTGGCCGACAACTTCAACCCGCTCGGCATCACGCTCGCGCTCGGCTGGGTCCTGCTCGGCCGCGGCATCCGCGGCTGGTCGCACCTCAAGCGGCACCCCGGCGAGATCCTGCTGCTGCCGCTGACCGTGTTCGTCGTCATCGGCATCTCGCTGCCGATCAAGCTGTACGCGTTCGTCACGATGAACAAGCAGGGCTGGCTGACCCGCACCTCCGACCAGGTCGGCGGCGCCGGGCAGAGCGCGAGCTCGCTCCAGGGAGTGGGCTGAGGTGACACGACCGAACCGCCGCCCGCGCCTGCCGAGCGCTCCGGGGCGGGGCCTCGCCGCGGCCGCCGTCGCGCTCGGCCTGGGGCTCGTCCCGCTCGGGCTGCTGCCCGGGACGCCCGCGACGCGCGCGCACGCCGACCCGGTCGCCGACGCCAACCGGCAGGCCGCGCTGGTCGACCAGGAGGACCAGCGGATCATGCAGACGCGGTCCGTGCTCTCCGCGATCCTGATGATCGGCGGGCAGGCGACCGCGCAGTGGAAGCGGCCGCAGATCTTCGGCTCCGCGCAGGGCAAGACGCTGGTCCTGCCGGCGACGGCCACCGGACGCCCCTACACCGTCGCCGACCTCGCCAAGTACGGCGGGCAGTACTTCCGCCGCCAGGGCGACGGCTCGTTCCTGCTCGGCATCCACGTGTTCGTGGCCGACGGCGCGAAGCTGCTGCTGGCCAGCGGGACGAGCCCGCTCGTCCTGCGGATGGGCAGCCTGCCGGGCGCGTTCAGCTCCATCGTCAGCTTCGGCGGCACCGTCCAGATCAAGGGCACCCAGCGCAACCCGGTGCAGATCACCAGCTGGAACCCGCGCGTCAACGCCCCGGACCGGCAGGTCGCCGACGGCCGCGCCTACATCCGCGCCGTCGGCGGCGAGTTCCGGATGGACTACACCCGGGTCAGCGACCTCGGCTTCTGGAGCGGCCGGACCGGCGGCATCGCGCTGACCGGCACCGACCGCCCGTCCAGCGCCACCAAGCACCTGAACAAGCAGCAGCGGCACGAGGCGAAGAAGAAGCGCCAGCAACAGCAGCAGGACGGCGGCAACACCGGCGGCGGCCCCGGCGACATCGAGACCGAGACGCCCGGCGGCACCGCCACGCACGTCCCGGCCGCCGACCTCGTCACCGGGTCGATCACCAACAGCACCGTCACCGGCGACGCGTTCGGGCTGTTCGTGTCCGGCTCCAACCAGACCCAGATCACCAACGACGAGATCCAGAACAGCCTGGTGAACGGGCTGGTCATGCACCGGTTCGCGAAGAACGCCAACATCGCGAACACGACGGTGCGGGGCAGCCGCGGCGACGGGTTCGTGCTGTCGCGGGCCACCGAGAAGATCCGCGTCACCAACTGCACCGCGGAGAGGAACGGCCACGACGGCTTCACGCTGAACGGCAAGGCGCTCGCGGACGGGCCGTCCGCGTCCGGCGAGTCGCTGGAGAGCTTCGGCGACAGCTCGATCAACAACAGCCTGGCCAAGAACAACGGCCACTACGGGATCGAACTGCTCGGCGGCGACAAGCTGTCGGTGCAGAACAGCAAGGTCATCGGCGGCGACATGGGCATCGTCGTCCGGGACGCCGCCACCAACGTGCAGATCTCCGGCAACCAGCTGACCGGGCAGGTCCGGCAGGGCATCTCGCTGCGCGACGGGGTGCAGGACGCGAACCTCGCCGGCAACACCGTCGACGGCGCCCGCACCGGCATCTACCTGCGCTCCTCGTCGGCCACGCTGCTCGGCAACACGATCAGGGGCGCGAAGGCGCACGGCATCTCGGTGATCGGCCCGGCGGGCGGCTCGGAGATCCGCGACAACACGCTCAGCGGGTCCGGCACCAGCGCGGTCAGCACGTCCCGGTCGCACGGGAAGGTCGTCAAGGAGGACAACAACGACGACGGCTGGCACGACACCGCGTCGCTGTGGATGAAGGCCCAGCGGTACCTGACGCCGCTGAACGTCATCTGGACGTGCGTGTTCGCGGTCGTCATCTTCTCGATGGTCCGGGCCCGCAACGACCGGCAGCGGATCGGCCGGCTCGGCCTGCACCCGTACATGCTGCAGCAGCCGCTGGAGAAGCGGCAGGTGTGGAGCCTGCCGCGAAGGTCGGCGCGTCCGCAGCCGCGGCCGATGCCCGCGCGGCCCGGCCCGATGCCCGGCCCGATGCCGGGTCCGATGCCGGGCGCCCCCGCGATGGCGGGCGCCGGGGCCGGCGGCCTCGGCGGGAACCCGCTCGCCGCGGCGCCCGGGCAGCCGGTCGCCGGACGGCACGCCGCGCCGCCCCCGGGCGGGCCGTCCGCCTCGCCGACGGTCCCCGGCAACGTGCCGCGTCCCGCGATGCCGCAGCCGGTCGCGCCGCACGCGTCGCAGACGACCGGACCGCGCCCGGTGCCGCCGCCGGCGACGCCGCCGCACCCGACGCCGCGCGGCGGCGTCCCGCAGCCGCAACGAAGGGGTGTCTGACATGAGCGGGCCGACTCCGGCACCGGCCGGGCCTGCGGGGCCGCGGCACGGCACAGCGGCCGGGAAGAAGAAGGGCGGCGCCGGCAAGGTCGTCGTGACGCTGCTCGTCCTCGGCCTCGCGGGCGGCGGCACGTACGCCTACCGCGTCTACTCCCAGCAGAACTCCGGGCTGCCGGGCGTCGACGACGTCGCGCCGAGCGCGGCGCGGCAGCAGTCGACGCTCGTCGACCAGGAGGACCTGCGGGTCATGCAGATCCGCGCGAAGCAGGAGTCCGACCTCGCGGGCGGCGGCGCGGCCGCCGCCGCGGCCCGCCAGCCGCGGCTGATGACGTCGGCCACCGGCCGGACGCTGATGCTGCCGCAGCGCCGGCAGCCGTACTACGTCTCCGAGCTGCAGAAGCTCGCCGGGCAGGACTTCCAGAAGCAGAGCGACGGCTCCTACCTGCTCAGCGTCAACATCATGGTCGCGGCCGGCGGCAAGCTGATCCTGCAGAGCTCCACCGGCCCGCTGACGATCCGGATGCGCAGCGTGCCCGGCTCGTTCACCTCGATCGTCAGCGCGGGCGGCACCGTCCGGATCAACGGGTCGGCGCAGAACCCGGTCCGCTTCACCAGCTGGAACGACGACACGAACAAGCCGGACACGCAGGTCGCCGACGGCCGCGCCTACATCCGCGCGATCGGCGGCACGTTCGAGATGCACTACACGCAGGCGTCCGACCTCGGCTTCTGGAGCGGCCGCACCGGCGGCGTCGCGCTGACCGGCTCGGACCGCCCGGACTCGTCCGCCGAACCGGCCGACGCCGGGCCCGCGCACCGGGTGCAGCTCCCGGACGGCCAGCAGGAGGCGACCCAGGGCGACCGGCAGCGGGTCCAGGTCACCCCGGCGGGCGGCGCCGGCAAGGGCGGCACGTTCGAGGTCCCGGCGGCGAGCCTGGTCAGCGGGACGATCGACCACTCCCGCTTCGACGGCGACGCCTACGGGGTGTTCGTCACCGCGTCCAACCAGGTGCAGATCACCAACACCGCCATCAGGAACAGCCTGGTCGACGGGGTGCTGCTGCACCGGTTCGCGAAGAACGCGACGATCGAGAACACCACCGTCACCGCCAGCCGCGGCGACGGCTTCGTGCTGTCGCGCGGGACGGAGGGCGTCCGCGTCACCAACTGCACGTCGAACGACAACGGCGGCAACGGGTTCACGCTGAACGGCGAGCCGCTCGCCGAGGGGCCGTCGGCGTCCGGCGAGGCGATCACGAGCTTCGGCAACAACCTGGTGAGCAGCAGCGTCGCGAAGAACAACGGGCGCTACGGGGTGGAGCTGCTCGGCGGCACCGGCGTCGCCGTGCAGAACAGCCAGATCACCGGCGGCGACATGGGCATCGTGGCGCGCGAGAAGGGCACCCGCATCCAGATCGCGGGGAACCAGGTGAAGGGCTTCTCCCGGCAGGGGATCGTCGTCCGCGACGGGATGGCGGCCGCGACGGTGTCCGGCAACGTCGTCACCGGCGGGAAGACCGCGCTGTACGTCCGCGACGCCAACGGCACGTTCAACGGCAACACGGTGCAGTCGGCGCACCGGCACGGGATCACGCTGCGCGGCGACGTCACCGGCTCCGTCATCACCGGCAACACCCTGAGCGGCGCCGGGACGAGCGTGATGGACCTCGACCGGGCCACAGGCAAATACCAGAACGCCAACAACAACATCAAGGGATGGCACAAGACCGCGGGCTTCGTGACCTGGCTGAAGCGGATCTTCAAGCCGATGAACGTCATCTGGGCGGGCGTGTTCCTGCTGGTGGCCATCTCCATGTTCCGTTCCCGTGGCACGCGGCTGCGCATCGGCAGCCTCGGCGCCCACCCGTATTCGGCGCAGGACAAGCTCGAGGAACGGCCCGTGCGGCTGCTCCGCCGCGCCGATACCGTCCCCTCCCAGGACGGTCAGCGAGTCGGTGCGCGCACGGGGCGCTAGCCCGGCGCCCACGGCGGCACGACGCACCAGAGCGGTCATCCAAGGAGTAGTTCAGCAATGACGATCAAGATCGACGTCAAGTTCCTCATCGGCCTCGCGGTCGGCGCGCTGGTGGCGGCCGGCCTGGTGATCCTGTTCACCGGCGGGGGCGGCGGGGGCGACTCGAAGAAGACGTCCGCGGACGGCAAGATCAGCCCCGCCCCGCAGGGCGGCGGCGACCAGGGCTCCGGTGACGGCGAGGGGAACGGCGACGGCGACGGCGGCTCGGGCGGCGGCGCGCAGGCCGGCGCGCCGCTGACGCTGCCCGTCCCCGACGGCGGCGGGAAGGTCGCCTGCCCGAAGCCGACCAAGACCGTCGGCGACGCGAACTCGCTCCAGCAGGCGCTGAAGGGGGCGCAGGCCGGCGACGTCATCAAGATGAACCCCGGGAAGTACGTCGGCAAGTTCGTCGCGACCGCGTCCGGCACCCAGCAGCAGCCGATCTTCCTGTGCGGCGAGCAGGGGTCGATCATCGACGGCGGCGGCGTCAAGAAGGGCTACGGCTTCCACCTGGACAAGGCGAACTACTGGCGGCTGATCGGCTTCACCGTCCAGAACAGCCAGAAGGGCGTCGTCGGCGACACCACGAACGGGTCCATCATCCAGGGCCTGAACGTGCACGACATCGGCGACGAGGGCATCCACGTGCGGGACTTCTCCACCGGCAACACCATCCAGTACAACAAGATCTTCAACACCGGCCTGCGGCGCGAGAAGTTCGGCGAGGGCGTCTACCTCGGCACCGCGCAGTCCAACTTCAAGTCGGTCTCCGACGGCAAGGTCGACAACAGCGACAACAACGTGGTCCGCGGCAACGTCATCCGGGCCACCGCGGAGGCGATCGACATCAAGGAGGGCACGAAGGGCGGCAAGATCCTGGACAACGTGTTCGACGGGTCGAGGACCGGCGGCGACAAGCACAACGACTCGTGGGTGGACGTCAAGGGCAACGGCTACCTGATCGAGGGCAACAAGGGCGACAAGACGCCCGCGGACGGCTTCCAGGTGCACCAGATCATGAACGGCTGGGGCACCGGCAACACCTTCCGCAACAACACGATCAACCTGGACGGCGGCAAGGGCGTCGGCATCAACGACACCGTCGGCGGCAACACGATCGCCTGCAACAACAAGGTGTCCGGCGGCCAGCTCACCGCGAAGGGCAAGTGCTCCTGACGCGCGGGGGCGCGTGAACGGGGGACGGGGGTGAACCGTGAAGATCGATGTGAAGTTCGCCGGGCTGCTGGCCGTCGGGGCCGTCGCGACCAGCGCCGTGGTCGTGCTGGCCACCCAGGGCGGCGGCAAGGGCAAGGAGGCCGCCGAGAGCGACCCGTTCCCCGGGACGGGGCAGGCCGCGCCCGCCGGCACGGGGAACGGCGCGGGCGCGGGCGCCGGGGCCGGGGCCGGCTCGGGGAGCGGGATCGGGCAGCCGGCGCCGGCGATGCCGCTGCCGTCGTCGTACCAGCGGATCGCGTGCCCCACGGCGACCGTGACCGTGCACGGCGCCGTCCAGCTGCAGGAGAAGCTGAACACGGCCGCGCCCGGTGACGTCATCCGGCTGGCCCCGGGCCGGTACGCGGGCCAGTTCTCCAGCCAGAAGTCCGGCACGCGGGCCAAGCCGATCTTCGTGTGCGGCACGCCGCAGTCGGTGCTGGACGGCGGCTCCGTCTCCAAGGGCTACGGCTTCCACCTGGAGAACGCGAGCCACTGGCGGCTCATCGGCTTCACCGTCACCCGCAGCCAGAAGGGCGTCATGCTCGACGGCACCAGCGGGACGGTCGTGCAGGGGCTGAACGTCCACGACGTGGGCGACGAGGCCGTCCACCTGCGCGATTTCAGCACCGGCAACGCGGTGCAGTACAACATGATCAACCGGACGGGCCGGGCGAACCCGCGCTTCGGCGAGGGCGTGTACCTCGGCTCGTCGCACAACAACTGGGGGCAGCTCACCCAGGGCAGGCCGGACGCCAGCGACGCCAACCTCGTCGCCGGGAACCGGATCACCGCGACCGCCGAGGCGGTGGACATCAAGGAGGGAACGTCGGGCGGGCGGCTCGTCGGGAACGTCTTCGACGGCTCGCAGCTCTCCGGCGGGAGCGTCAACGACTCGTGGGTCGACGCCAAGGGCAACGGCTACGTGATCGAGGGCAACCGCGGGTCCAGGACGCTCAAGGACGGTTTCCAGACCCACGAGGAGTACAAGGGCTGGGGCACCGGGAACGTCTTCCGCCGCAACGTCATCGACCTGGGCGGCGGCAAGGGCGTCGGGATCTTCCTCGGTTCGGACGGCAACACGGTCGCCTGCGACAACCGCGTCACCGGCGGCCAACTGATCAACAAGGGCAAGTGCTCCTAGAGCCATCGGGAGTCGTCTCTTCCGTCAGCTGTGAAGAAGGAGAAGTGCAATGAACCCGACGGAGTCCCCGCGGCTCACCGTCATCGGCACCGGCTACCTGGGCGCCACGCACGCCATCTGCATGGCCGTGCTGGGCTTCGAGGTCCTCGGCGTGGACGTCGACCAGCGGAAGGTCGACAGGCTCGCGTCCGGCGAGGTGCCGTTCTTCGAGCCCGGCCTGCCGGAGCTGCTCACCAAGGCGCTGGAGTCCGGCCGGCTGCGGTTCACCACCTCCTTCGAGGAGGCCGGCGAGTTCGGCGACGTCCACTTCCTGTGCGTGGGGACGCCGCAGCAGCCGGGGTCGGACGCCGCCGACCTCACCTACGTCGACGCGGCCGTACGGGCGCTCGCGCCGAACCTGACCCGGCGCGCGCTGGTCGTCGGCAAGTCGACGGTGCCGGTCGGCACGGCCCAGCGCATCACCGGCGTCATCCACGACCTCGCCCCGGCGGGCGAGGAGGTCGAGGTGGCGTGGAACCCCGAGTTCCTGCGCGAGGGCTTCGCCGTGGACGACACGATGCGCCCCGACCGGCTGGTGTTCGGCGTCGCGTCCGACTGGGCGCTGGAGCGGCTGGAGGCCGCGTTCCGGCCGATCCTGGACCTCGGCACGCCGGTGGTCCGCACCGACCTCGCGACCGCCGAGCTGGTGAAGGTCGCCGCGAACTCCTTCCTCGCCACGAAGATCTCCTACATCAACGCGATGGCGGAGGTCTGCGAGGCGGTCGGCGCCGACATCAAGCACCTCGCGGACTCGCTCGCGCTGGACGACCGGATCGGCGGCAAGTTCCTCAAGCCGGGCCTCGGCTTCGGCGGCGGCTGCCTGCCGAAGGACATCCGGGCGTTCGCGCACCGCGCGGAGGAGCTCGGCGTCGGGCAGGCCGTGTCGTTCCTGCGCGAGGTCGACGACATCAACCGGCGGCGGCGCGCCCGCACCGTCGACCTCGTCCGGGAGATGCTCGGCGGGATCTCCGGGAAGCGGATCGCGGCGTGGGGCGCGGCGTTCAAGCCGAACTCCGACGACATCCGCGACGCGCCCGCGCTGGACGTGGCGCGCACCATGCACGGGCTCGGCGGGCACGTCCGGGTGTTCGACCCGGCGGCGCTCGACAACGCGCGGCGGGCGTTCCCGGAGCTGCGCTACGGCGACAGCGCGTTCGACGTCGCGCGGGACGCCGACGTCGTCGTGCTGCTGACCGAGTGGTCGGACTTCAAGGAGATCGAGCCCGACGCGCTGGCGCAGGTCGTCAGGCACAAGCGGATCGTGGACGGCCGGCACGCGCTGGACGCCGAGAAGTGGCGCTCCGCGGGCTGGGAGTACCGCGCGCTGGGACGCTCCTGAGGCCGCGTTCGCCGCGTCCCCCGCGTTCCCCGCGTTCCCCGCGTTCCGACGTTCCCGCCGGTGACATCGGCCACCGGCGGGAACACCCCGCACCGCGGGGCCGTTGACGCGATCGAAGGCCCCTGACCGGGGCCCTCCCGGACGAGGTGCGCCGTACCCGGAAAGCGAAGACGACGCGTGACCGTGCCGTCTCACGCATCCGGGAGTCACCATGGCGTGGATCCTCGTCATCCTCGCGGGCCTGTTCGAGGTCGCGATGGCGCTGTGCCTGAAGGCCAGCAAGAACTTCTCCGAGTGGCCGCCGTCCCTCGGGTTCCTCGTGTTCGCCGTGACCGGTTTCGGCCTGCTCAGCCATGCGCTGAAGACGCTGGACGTCGGCACCGCGTACGCCGTCTGGGTCGGGATCGGCGCCGTCGGCACCGCCGCCCTCGGGATGCTGGTGATGGGTGACCAGGTCTCCGCGGTGAGGATCGGGGCGCTCGCGTGCATCGTCGTCGGGGTCGTGGGGCTGAACCTGGCCGGTGGGGGCCACTGAACTCGACGGAGTCGGCCGGGGGCGTGGGGGCTCGTCCCCCCTCGGGAAATACTGATTCGCCTTACGACCTGGCGTAATGGAACGTAATCTCCCGTAAGCGCGTCTATGCGACGACGGGAGCACCGGGGGTGCTCGGACACAGGAGGACGGGCTTTGGTCTTCAAGAAGCTGCGGCAGGCGATGGGCATCGGCGGGCCCTCGATCGAGACGACCCTGCACGACCCGAACACCACCCCGGGCGGGGTCGTGACGGGCGAGGTCGTCATCATCGGCGGCCAGTACAACTCCGACATCAAGTCGGTGAACCTCGCGCTGCGCACCCGGGTCGAGGTCGAGACGGACGACAGCGAGTACACCTCCAACATCGAGTACTCGAAGATGCCGGTCGCGGGCGGGTTCAAGCTGGAGGAGGGGATGCGGCACAGCGTCCCGTTCCAGTTCCCGATCCCGTGGGAGGCGCCGCTCACCCACATGTACGGGCACCCGCTGCACGGCACCACCGTCGGCATCGCCACCGAGCTGGAGGTCGCGGGCGCCCTCGACCCGGGCGACCTCGACCCGATCGCCGTGCACCCGCTGCCCGCGCAGGAGCGCATCCTCGCGGCGTTCTCGAACCTCGGCTTCCACTTCCGCAACGCCGACTGCGAGAAGGGCCGCATCTGGGGCGTGCACCAGGAGCTGCCGTTCTACCAGGAGATCGAGTTCCACCCGCCGCACCAGTACTCGCACGGCGTCAACCAGCTCGAAGTGACGTTCGTGTCGTACCCGCAGTCGATGGAGGTCGTCCTGGAGCTGGACAAGCGCGGCGGCGTCTTCACCGAGGGCCACGACGCGTTCAGCCGCTTCACGGTCGACTACGCGACCGTCGAGCACACCGACTGGGAGCGCGAGCTGGACGGCTTCCTCCAGGAGGCCGGCCGCCGCCGCGGCTTCTTCTGATCCCTGGCCTGGGGGGACGACGCGGACCCCCTCCGCGGTGTTGATCGCGGAGGGGGTCTCCCCGTAGAAAGGGTTCCCGTGCCTCACCCCCCTGGCCTCAGCGAGCCCTCCGGCCTCCGCGAGCCGCCCGGCCTCAGCGCCGCCGAGCGGCGGCTGTGGGCCGCGTTCCCGACCGGCGCCCCCGTCGTCCTCGGCGACGACCGTCCCGCCGGGCCGCTGCCCGACCGGATCGTCCGGGCGGAGGTCCTCAACCGGCTCCTCCTCGGCGCGGGCGAGACCCGCACCGGCGCCGTCGCCGCCGTCCGGCTCACCGGCGCGTACATCACCGGGTGCCTGGACGTGTCCAACGGCACCGTCGAGCATCCGCTGCGGCTGGAGCGATGCCGCCTCGTCGAGGCGCCGCGCCTGTCCAACGCGCGCACCGGGCAGCTGCGGTTCGCCGGGTGCCGGATGCCGGGCTTCGACGGCGGCGGCCTCCAGGCCGACGGGTTCCTCAGCCTGTCCGGCTCGGAGATCGAGGGCGAGGTGCGGCTGCCGCGCGCGCAGCTGCTCGGCGGGTTCCGGATGAACGGGACCCGCATCACCGCGTCCGCGCCGGACCAGTGGGCGCTGTTCAGCGGCAGCATGGTCGTCGAGGTCGGGCTGTTCGCCCGGAACGCGGAGATCACCGGCGGGGTCCGGTTCGTCGGCGCGAAGATGAACGGCGGGCTGTTCATGGAGGGCACCACGCTGTCCAACCCGGGGCGGATCGCGCTGGACGGGCAGAACATGGTGGTCGAGAACACCTGCGAGTTCAGCGCCGGCTTCCGCGCGATCGGGACGGTCCGGCTGCGCAGCGCCCGCTTCAACGGCATCCTGTCGTTCTCCAAGGGGATCCTCGACTCCGCCGACCCGGCGCGGATGGCGCTGCACGCCAGCCACATGGTCTGCGACGAGCTGCTGCTGTGGCCCGCGGAGAAGATCAAGGGCCGGGTGTCGCTGTCGTACTCGAAGATCGACCTGATCATGGACCATCCGTCGATCTGGCCGGACGAGCTGTACCTGAACGGCACCACGTACCAGACGCTGCGCGGCGGCGGGTTCAAGGACCGGCTGAGCTGGGTGTCCCGCGATCCGGAGTTCCACCTCCAGCCGTACGAGCAGCTCGCCGCCTGGTACCACGGCATCGGCCACGACGTCCTGGCGCGCAAGGTGCAGCTCGCCAAGCTGCGCGCCCGCCGCCGGAAGGTCCACGCGGTCAGCCGGGTGTGGAACCTCGTCCTGGACTGGACGGTCGGCTACGGGTACCGGCCGTGGCTGGCGTTCGCGTGGTTCGCGGTGCTGCTCGCCGTCGGGACCGCGGTGTTCTCCCTCGACCATCCGAAGGGGATCAAGCAGCCGGCGGAGCAGCCGCACTTCCACGCGCTCGTCTACAGCCTCGACCTGCTGATCCCGATCGACACGTTCGGGCAGCAGCAGGCGTTCGACCCGCAGAACTGGTCCCGCTGGGTCGCCTACGCGCTGATCGCGACGGGGTGGGTGCTCGCCACCGCGCTCATCGCGGGCGTCACCCGCGTCCTGCGCCCGAACTGACGAGCCCCGCCCGCCGCGCCCGAACCGGGGCGGCGGCGCGCGCGTCCAGGGAGGTAGGGAGATCGAGGAGAATGGGGCCCCATGGGCACGTATCTGATCACGGGGGCGACCGGCGGCATCGGCACGGCGGTCGCGGAGCTGCTCCGCGAGCGCGGGCACGACCTGGTCCTGACCGGCCGCTCCTCCGACCGGCTGGCCGCGCTGGCGGGGAAGCTGCGCACCGGCGCGGCGCACGCCGCCACCCAGTCCATCTCGATCGCGCCGGGCGCTCCGCCCGTCGCCGCGTCGGGCGCGTCCATCACCACGGTCGCGCTGGACCTCACCGAGCCGCGGCGGATCGAGGCGGTGCTCGCGGGGGCGGAGCTGCCCGACCGGCTCGACGGCGTCGTCCACGCGGCGGGGGTCGTCCATCTGTCGCCGGTCGCGGAGCTGGAGGCGGACGAGTGGATGGACCACCTGTCGGTGAACCTGGTGTCCGCCGCCGAGGTGACCCGGCTGCTGCTGCCCGCGCTGCGCGCCGCCGAGGGCCATGTGGTCTTCGTCAACTCGACGGCCGGGCTGCGCGCCAACCCGGAGTGGTCGGCGTACGCGGCGAGCAAGTTCGGGCTGCGCGCGCTCGCCGACTCGCTGCGGGCGGAGGAGCCGTCGCTGCGGGTCACGACCGTCTATCCGGGGCGGACGGCCACGGAGATGCAGCGGAAGGTGCGCGCGCAGGAGGGCCACCCGTACGCGGAGGACGACTTCGCCGCGCCCGGCACGGTGGCGCGCGTGCTGGTCGCCGCGCTGGAGACGCCCCGCGACGCCGTCGTGTCGGACGTGACCGTCCGTCCGAACTAGCGGGTTCCGGGTGATCTGGGGGGTTATAGGGATGTCCAATATTTTCTGATAGATCCCCATAACTCGCTTGCCGGGCGCGCGGCCGGGCAGTGCCCGGCCCGTGACGCAGAGTTATTCACGGCCTGAGGACGCCGGCCGCCGGATCCCCGGCGACGGCCCGGAACCCGGCGGAACGCACGGGCGGCCGTCCCGCATGCCGCGGACGTGGCGCCGCCGATGGCTCCCGGCGGTGTGGCCGCCATCGCGGGTGCGGTTCGCCGACGTCGCGGCACCGCGCCTGCTCGACCGGCCCTGGGCGCGGGCGGCGCTGCTCGTCGCGGTCGCCGCCCTGCTCGGGTCGGGCCTGTGGCTGCTGCGCTGGTCGGGGAGCGCCGCGACCGCGACGCCCGACACCTTCTGGTACGCGCGCGACGCGTTCCGGTACGCGGGCTGGTCGGAGCCCGCCGCCGACCGCGCCGCGGCGGACATCACCTGCGGCGGCCTGATGCGGGGCCGCTCGCGCCCGGCGGGGACGCGGCCCGACTGCGTCCGGTACCGGACCGCGCTGCCCGGCGTCGCACCGGAGCGCTTCCAGCGGATCTTCACCTCGCGTCCGGGCTACCCGCTGCTCACGGTGCCGTTCATCCGGGTCATGGGCAAGGCCGGGTTCAGCGCCGCGACGGCCGCGCTGGGGGTGGCGTGCGGCCTCGCGGCCGTCCTGCTGGCGCTCGCGATCGGGCTGCGGCCCCTCCAGGCCCTGGTGGCGGAGGCCCTGTTCTACCTGCTCCCGACCGGTCTGTGGGGCAGCCGAATGCTCGCCGAGGCACCCATGATGCTGTGCGTGATGCTCGCGCTGACCGGTGCCGTGCTGGTGCTCCGCGGACGCGCCGTGATCTCGGGATCGGCGCTGCTGGCCGGCGCGCTCGCGCTGCTGTGCGTCGTCAAGCCCGCCAACGGCGTCGCGCTGGCCGCCGCGCTCGCCGCCGGCGCCGTGCTCCTGCTCCCGGTCTTCGCGTCGCGGCGGACGTTCCTGGCCGTCGCCGGCGTCGCCGCCCTCGTCCTGGCGGGCAACCTGTGGATCAGCTCGGCCCTGCACCTGCCGGGCGTCCACGAGACGCTCCAGGACACCTTCACCTGGCATTTCCGGCATCCCGACGTGCCGCATCCGTGGCACCGGCTCCCGGGCGCCGCAAGGAAGCTGTGGAGCGACGAGATCGGCCCCGCGATGCTGGAGGACCTGCTGATCCCGGCCGCGTTCCTGTTCGCCGCCGCCGGCCTGGTCTCCCGCGTCCGCTGGGACGCCGCCTGGCCCGTCGCCGCCGCGGGGCTCACGGGCGCGGCCGTCGCCTCGGTGCACCCGATCGTCAGCGAGACGGCGCGGCTGTCCGCGGTGGCGTGGATCCCCGTCGCCTTCGGCCTGGCCGCCCTGACGGCGCGCACCGCCGAGCAGCCCGACGAGGACGTCCCGTCCCGCCCCAAGCGCCTCGAAGCGGAGACGGCCGACCTCACACCCGGCGGGTGAGCTCCGGACGCTCGTCGCGGCCCCGGCGCAGGAACCACGCGCCCAGCACGCCGCCGATCAGCCCGAACAAGTGGCCCTGCCAGGAGATCGTCGGGTCGTTCGGGACCACGCCGACCAGCATCGTCCCGTAGACCGCGACGACCAGCACGGCGATCACGACGTCCAGCACCCGCCGCTCGAAGATGCCGCGCCCGACCAGGTACCCGAAGAACCCGAAGATCAGGATGCTGGACCCGAGCGTGTTCGCCGAGCTGAGGAACCACACGCCGAGCCCGCCGACCACGATGATGATCAGGCTCGCGGCCAGGAACTTCGCGATCCCCCGCGCCGCCGCGATGAAGCCGAGGATCACGAACGGGATCGTGTTGGCCATCAGGTGCGGGAAGCCCGCGTGCATGAAGGGCGCGGTGAAGATGTCCGGAAGGTCGTTGACGTCGTGCGGCTGGATGCCGAACTGGTCCAGCGCGCCGTTGTCGAGCACGTCGATGCCCTCGAGGACCCACATCAGAACCGTCACCGAGCCGATGAGCACCGCCGCCGACAGCGCGCGCGTGCCGGCCTTGACGAGCCCGTCGGAGCGTTGCTTGTCGGGGGTGTAGCTCATGTCGCCACCGTATGACCGATCGATCCTGCCGTCACCGGGCTCAACGCACATACCCGAACGAAGGTGCCCAATGGTGAACGAGATTCGGTTTCCGGCATAGTGGACGGATGCGCGCTGCGATCTGCGAGGAGCTCGGCTCCCTCGCCGTCAAGGACACCGCCCCGATCGAGCCCGGTCCCGGCCAGGTCCTGGTCACCGTCGAGGCGGCCGGCGTCAACTACGTCGACGCCCTGTTCGTCCAGGGCCGCTACCAGATCAAGCCGCCGCTGCCGTTCGTCCCCGGCAGCGAGGTCGCCGGCACCCTCCCGGACGGGACGCGCGTCCTCGCCATGTGCGGGCTCGGCGGCTTCGCGTCGCACGTCGCCGTCCCCGCCGCCGCGGCGGTGCCGCTCCCGGACAAGCTGGACGCCCCGCGCGCCGCGACCTTCACCCAGAGCCACTGCACCGCCCTCTTCGCCCTGCGCGACCGCGCCGCCCTCGCCGCCGGCGAGACCGTCCTCGTCCTCGGTGCCGGCGGCGGCGTCGGCCTCGCCGCCGTCCAGGTCGCGACGGCCCTCGGCGCCCGGGTGCTGGCGGTCGCGTCGTCGGAGGAGAAGCGCCGCGCGGCCCTCGCCGCGGGCGCGGACTCCGCCGTCGACGCCGCCGACGTCAAGGCCGCCGCCCGCGCCTGGTCGGACGGCGGTGTCGACCTCGTCTACGACCCCGTCGGCGGCGCCCTCGCCGACCCGGCACTGCGCGCCCTGCGCGAGGGCGGCCGCTACGCGGTGATCGGCTTCGCGTCCGGGGACATCCCGTCCCTCCCGCTCAACCAGGTGCTGCTGCGCAACCGCTCCATCGTCGGCGTCGACTGGGGGGCCTGGTCCATGAGGCACCCCGCCGAGCAGCGCGCCCTTCTCGACGAGCTGCTCGCCATGGTCGCCGACGAGCGCCTCGACCCCGTCTCGCCGCGCACGGAGCCGCTCACGTCCGCGCCGCAGGTCCTCGACGACCTGCTCAACCGCCGCGTCGTCGGCAAGGTCGCCCTGCTGCCGTGACCTCCGGCCGGCCACGGGACGGTGTTCGGAGCAGGTGGTGATGGACGGTCGCGAACCTGGTCTCGACCTGCACCTGGACGTGACGCAGGGCAGCGGCGTGGGGCGCGCCCTGGAGGAGGCCCTGCGCGCGGCGGTGCGGTCGGGGCGCCTCGCCCCGGGCACCCGGCTGCCCGGCAGCCGGACCCTCGCCTCCGATCTCGGGGTCGCCCGGGGAACGGTCGTCCAGGTCTACGCCCAGCTGACGGCCGAGGGGTGGCTGTCGGGAACGCCCGGGTCCGGAACCCGCGTCGCCGGCGTCGGCGCGGTCGAGGCCCGCCCGGACGCGCAGCCGCCCGCACGCCGCCCCGGCGCGCACCTCGACCTGCGGCCGGGCCGCCCGGATCTCAGCTCGTTCCCGCGCACGGCATGGGCCTCCGCGGTGCGGCGGGCGCTGGCCTCGGCCGCGCCGGCCGCCTGGGACTACGCGGAACCGGCCGGGCTGCCCGTGCTGAGGGCTGCGATCGCGGGATACACCGCCCGCACGCGCGGTGTGCGGGCCGACCCCGGAGCCGTGGTCGTCACCGCGGGCTTCGCCCACGCGCTCGCGGTGCTCGGACGGGCCCTGCGGAGCGTCGGCGTCCGGTGCGCGGCCACCGAGGACCCGGGACTGCCCCGGCACCGGGCCCTGCTGCGCGCGACGGGGCTGGGCGTCGTCCCGGTGCGCGTGGACGGCGACGGCGCCGACCCCGCCGACATGCCGGACCGGGCCGGGGCCGTGCTCCTCACACCGGCGCACCAGTACCCGTGCGGCGTGGTGCTCGCGCCGTCCCGCCGGGCGGCCTTCGCCGCGTGGGCGCGCCACCGGGACGGCTTCGTGATCGAGGACGACTACGACGGCGAGTTCCGCTACGACCGGCAACCGGTCGGGGCGATGCAGGCGCTCGCCCCCGACCGGGTGGTCTTCGCCGGGAGCGCCAGCAAGTCGCTGGCACCGGGCATGCGGCTCGGCTGGCTCGTCGTGCCGCCCGCGCTGCTCGCCCCGGTGCTGGCCGCGATGGAGGACCTCGGCGCGGCGGTACCCGCCGTCGACCAGCTCGCCTTCGCCGACCTGCTGGAACGCGGCGACTACGACCGGCACGTCCGGCGGGCCCGGCTCGTCTACCGGCGGCGGCGCGCGGAGCTGGCGGCCCGGCTGGCGCGCCCGCTGGACGGGGTGGCCGCCGGCCTGCACGCCCTGCTGCCTGCCGGGTCGGCCGGGGAGGAGCGGGCGCTGGTGGAGACCGGGCTCTACGCGGGCCTCCGCCTGCACGGCCTGCACGCCGACGGGTACTGGCACGAGGCGTCCCCCGAGCGCCGCGCGGCGCTCGTCATCGGCTTCGCCACCCCTCCCCCGCACGCCTGGCACGCCGCCCTGGAGGCCCTGGCCGGACTCGTCGACGCGGTGGCCGGTCAGACGGAGAACCCGGACCGCCACGACGGGTGATCCGGCACCCAGCCGAGGTGCTCGCGCGCGTCGTGATTGTCGGCGGCCGCGTCCACCAGGTGGCGCGTGCCGGTCGCACGCATGCGGCGTTGGCGTGGCTGCTGTCATCCGCGAGGCCGGCGAGCTGGTGCATCACGACGTCCGGCGCGGCGCCCGGCGGTCGCGGCGCGCGCGCAGTTCCGCCTCGTCGACGAGGGTCAGCATCGGCTCGCCGGGAACGCCCAGCATGACGATGACGAAACGGGTCCAGCCGCCGGCGAGGTTGTTGGCGGCCTGGTAGTGGATCACGTCGCCGCCCGGCTCCCAGAACGCCTCGCCGGCCCGGATCACCCGTTCGGGCTCGCCCTCCAACTCGAACAGCATCTCGCCCTCGAGCAGGTAGCCGAAGACGGGGCCGGAGTGGCGGTGCGGCGGCGTTCCCGGGTCCCCCGGTGGGAGCTCGACCGTCGCGGTCATCGCCTCGGCACCCGAAGGGATGAAGGGCGGAACCTGGTGCATCAATGTGGTGAGAGTGGACATGCCGCCGACGCTAGGACGCCACCGGTTCAGTGAAGTAGTCCACTTCCCATGCTCTTCGTTGTACCGGTTCGGCGGGCGGGCCCGCCGGCGCGCCGGTTCAGGCGGCGGAGGCGTGCTCGGACTCGGACGCGTCGCCGCGGACCACGATCACCGGCAGGCGGCGCCGCGCGGGGGCCTCGGCGGTCCGGCGCAGGTAGCGCCGCTCCTCCGGGGTCGTCCCGCCCCAGATGCCGTCGGGCTCGCCCACCCGCAGCGCCCAGGCGAGGCACTCCGCCTTCACCGGGCAGTTCGCGCAGATCGCCTTCGCCGCGTCCATCTGCTCCCGCAGCACCTCCGCCGAGTACCCGATCGGGAAGAACAGGTCGGGGTCGGCGCCACGGCAGATGGCGTGGTCGGTCCAGTGTTCCTCGTTCTCGTCGTTGTGCATGGCTTTCTCCCTGCGGGGCATGGTGAGGAGGCCACCGGCGGTTCGCTCAGGGGTGGTCTCCACCCAACGTAGTACTACGAACCGTAGTACTACAAGTCGTTGTGAACATTGCAACTTAGCGCCCGGATAACCTTGTGACGTGCAGCGTGATCAAGAAGTGACCTTTCGCGAGGCGACGGCCACCGATCTGCCCCAGATCGTCCGGCTACTGGCCGACGATCCCCTGGGCGCGACGCGCGAAACACTCGCGGAGGAAATCCCTGAGGCCTATGTCAGCGCCTTCGCCGCGATCGAGAAGGACCCCAACAACCACCTGATCGTCGCGGACGTCGCGGGAACGGTCGCGGGCACGCTGCAGCTCACCTACATCCCCGGCCTCACCTACACCGGCGGCGAGCGCGCCCAGATCGAGGGCGTCCGCATCGCGGCCGACGAGCGCGGCCGCGGCCTCGGCCAGGCCATGATCACCTGGGCCATCGACCAGGCCCGCGCCCGCGGCTGCCGCGTCGTCCAGCTCACCACCGACCGCCAGCGCCCCGACGCGATCCGCTTCTACCAGAAGATCGGCTTCCGCCCCTCCCACATGGGCATGAAGTACCACCTGCAGTAGGCAATCCCGGCCCAAGGGCCTCGCCTGGCGGCTCGGTCCGGTGGCACCACGCCACGAGGTGCGGCGCGCATGCATGGAGGTGAGCGAGCTGCTCGCACTGTTCGCGGCGGCGAAACGGACCTGAGCAGTCGCGCGGGCGCGTTCTCTGAGCGGCGGGGCGAAGCCGGAGGCGAGTCCCGCCGCGAAGCTCGCGAAGTGAGGTCGCGCCCGCCCAAGACCCGGTCAAGGGCGACGGCGCGCGCCTGCGGACGGCTCGGAAGGCCGCGGGACCGACCGTCGCCGACCTGGCCGAACGCGTCCGCGACGTCGCTCCCGAGCGCGTCCGGCAACGCCTCCCGTCCCTCCGCGATCTCGAAGATGACGGTGGACGAGCTCGCATCCGCGTATCCGCGGTCGGCGCCCGACGCGTTGCTCGCGCGGACGCGCCGCCATCTCGACTACGTGGCGCGGCTCGTGGACGTGCGTATGACACCGGCCGAACGGCGGCGGCTCGTGGTGGTCGGGGCATGGCTGTCGCTGCTGGCGGCGACGTGCGACATCGACCTCGGGCGCCACGCAGCGGCCGGCGCGCGACTGCGGACGGCCGCGCAGCTCGCCGGGCACGCCGGGCATCCAGAGATCGTCGCGTGGACGTTGGAGACGCGTGCGTGGCAGGCCGTCACCGATGCGAACTACCGGGCGGCCGTCGCGTTGTCCCGGGGCGCACAGGAGATCGCGCCGCACGGCGGGTCGGCGTTCATCCAGGCGACGGCGCAGGAGGGGCGGGCCTGGGCGCGGCTCGGCGCCGGGCGGGAGACGCGGGACGCGCTGGGACGCGTCGAGCGGCTCGTCGCGCCGCTGGCCATGCCGGAACGGCCGGAGCACCACTTCCACTACAACCCCGCGAAGAGCGCCGCTTACACGGCGACCACGCTGTCATGGCTCGGGGATCCGGCGGCCGAGCCGTACGCGCGGGGCGTCCTCGCCCGGCTGGAGGCGCCGGTCAGCGGGCCGGCGCGCCCACGGCGCGGCGCGTCCGCACGGCTGGACCTGGCGCTGGCATTGATCGCCGCGGAACAACCCGAGGAGGCGGCGCACCGGGCCTTGGAGGCGGTGACGAGCGGGCGGCTCGTGCCGTCCAACCACTGGCGGGCCGCGGAGGTCGTGGTGGCGGTGGACGGGCTGGGCGTGCCCGAGGCGGGTGACCTGCGGGAGACGTATCGCGAGGTGTGCGGCGGGGCTCGGGGCCGGCGTCCACGACCTGCGGACCCTCGTGGACGTGGTCATCCGCGAGCTTGTTCTCGACGTAGGCGGCCGGGAACGGCGCGTTAATGCGAGGGCCGGGTCCGGTGAATTCTTGCGGCGCGGAAGCCGGGCGGTGCGGCGCCGGTGCAGGTGGAGCCGGGGACCGACAGGTTCCCACCAAGGCGAGGACGCACTCTGGGCAATCAGTGACGTTTAACTGAGTTGTCCTGAATGTCACGGTATCGGGGCTGTCGTCCCCGTGCCCTGTTCGGGGAGTCCGGTCCCCGCCGGCGGGCGGCCGCAGAAGGGCATCCTCGATGCGACGTCTGCTCCTGTTCCTGCTGCCGGCGGCGCTGCTCGGCGCACTGCTCGTCGCCGTGCAGGCACCGGCGTCCGCGACCCCGCCGAACATCCCGTCCGCCGACACGGCCCGCACCCGGCTCGGCGAGCTGACCGTGGCCGCCGAGTCGCACGCGAGCTCCTACGACCGCTCGCTGTTCCCGCACTGGATCACCATCTCCGGCACCTGCAACACGCGGGAGATGGTGCTCAAGCGGGACGGCACGAACGTGAGCACCGACTCCTCGTGCTATCCGACGTCCGGATCCTGGTACTCGCCGTACGACGGCGCCACCTGGACGTCACCGGCCGATGTGGACATCGACCACATGGTGCCGTTGGCCGAGGCGTGGGCGTCCGGCGCCTGGGCCTGGACGACCGCGCACCGCCAGGAGTACGCCAACGACCTCGGCGGTCCGGAGCTGTGGGCGGTCACCGACAACGTCAACCAGGCCAAGGGCGACAAGGACCCCGCCGAGTGGCAGCCGTCCCGCACCGCCTTCCGCTGCACGTACGCGCGCGCCTGGGTCCAGGTGAAGTGGTACTACGGCCTCACCGTGGACAGCGCGGAGAAGAGCGCGCTCACCTCGATGCTCAACACCTGCTGACCACGGCGCAGAGGCGTGGGCCCCCAACCAGGGCCCACGCCTGTGCACGGCAGGCGGTCAGTCGGCGGTGGCCGTCGCCTGGGCGGCGGCGACGCGGTAGGCGCCGACCAGGGTGGCGGTGGTCCGGGTGAGGGTGCCGGGGATCATGCGGTCGGTGAATTCCCGCTGGAACTCCTGAAAGGCGGGGGTCGACGGCAGGACGTCGCGGTCGTCCTCGTTGGCCACGATGTGGAGGAACGTGTCGCCGTCCAGGCGGAACGCGGCGTATCGGACGCCGCCGGGGTCGTCGCGCTCCAACTCGTCCATGACGTCCTCGATCAGCCGCTGGTTCTCGTCGGCGCGCTCCGGGCGGGCCTTGTACTGCACTACGGCGATCTTCTGCATCGCTGGTCCCTTCATGGGTCGCTGTCACCTTTACCGACACGGCGAACCGGGTGAAGTGACCGGCTTGAGGGCGACGACTTTCGGCGCCGGGGCGGGCCCGTGAGGGTGAGTAGGGTCGGCTCCATGCTCTGTGTGCGTCCGGCGGCGCGGGCCGATCTGCCCGCGGTTCTGGCCTTGCTGGCGGACGAGGAAGAGGTCGTGGACCCGGCGTCGGTCGTGGTGACGGACGCCTACGAGCGGGCGTTCGCGGCGATCGACCGCGACCCGCGCAACGAGATGCTGGTGCTGGTGGACGGCGGGACGGTCGTGGGCTGCCTGCAGGCGACCTACATCCCCGGGCTCGGCAAGGGCGGCGCCGAACGGGTCCTGATCGAGGCGGTGCGGGTCCGCGCGGACCGGCGCGGCGGCGGCCTCGGCCGGACGCTGATGGAGAGCGCGATCGACCGGGCCCGCGCGCGGGGGTGCGCGCTCGTCCAGCTGACCAGCCACAAGAGGCGCGGCGACGCGCACCGCTTCTATGACTCGCTGGGTTTCGCCCGCAGCCACGAGGGCTTCAAGCTCGCCCTTCGGGCGGCGGAGACCCAGTAGCGGCGTCCCTTAGAGGGCGCCGAGGGATTGCATCATGCCGAGGGCGTCGGAGATGGGCCAGTATTCGGCGAAGCGTCCGTCCTCCATGCGGAAGATGTCGTGGCCGGGGAACGAGATCCGGGTGCCGGGTTCGGCGGTGGTGCCGGGGATCCCGCCCTGGTAGGAGCCGTGGAAGGTCCAGCGCGCGGCCAGCAGGTCGCCGTCGACGAGCGGGCCGATGTCCAGGGTGTTCTCGATGTCGGAGAAGTAGGCGCGGGACCGGCGGATCTGCTCGGCGACGCCGTCCGGGCCGTGGACGTCCATGCCGGGCCAGTGGCCGGCGAAGCCGGGAGTGAGGATCTCCGTGAGGACGTCGTAGTCGCCGGACCACGCCTCGAACAGCCACCGCCGGTACAGGGTGTTCGCATCCATGAGCCCATGGTGCAACGCCGCGCGGGCCGGCCGCCACGCGGGGCGGCCGGCCCGCGCGGGAGTCAGCCGATCTCGAGGACGGCCTTGCCGTGCAGGCGGCGTTCGAGGAGGGCGGTGACGGCCTCGTCCGCCCGGTCCCAGCCGCCGCGCCAGGAGATCCCCGGGTCGAGCCGTCCGGCGGCGACCTGGCCGGCGAGCCATGCCAGGTCGGGGGCGAGGTCGGCTCCGTCGAGCAGGTAGAAGGTGACGAGGGAGCGGTCGTGGCGGCCTTCGTTGCCGAAGAGGTCGCCGAACGGGAACGTCTCCGCCTCACCCGTCCCGTGGCCGACCGCGATCAGGGTGCCGTGCGGCGCGAGCCTGGCGAACGCGGCGACGAGCTGGGAGCCTCCGACGTTGTCCACGACCCCGTCGACCGGGTCGCCGACCTTCTCCGGGTGCGCGACCACCTCGTCGGCGCCCAGCGCGCGCAGGGCGTCGCCGTGCGCGGCGGGGTCGCCGGTCGACGCGACGACGTGGGCTCCGCCGAGGCGTGCGAGCTGCACGGCGTACCGGCCGACGCCTCCGGTGGCGCCCAGCACCAGGACGCGCTTGCCGAGCAGCGGCCCGATCCGGCGCAGCGCGCGGAGCGCGCTCGCCGCCGCCACCGGGACGGTGCTGATCGCGCCGAGGTCGGCCTCCGGCGGCACGGCGCCGAGCAGCGCGGTGTCGACGGCGCGGAGCTCCGCCCACGCGCCGTCCGAGCCGAGGGTGACCACGGGGGTGCCCGCGGCCGGGCCGGATCCGTCGGCCGCCGCGCGCTCGACCACGCCCGCGGCGTCCCAGCCGAGCACGGCGCCGTCCGGCGTCCCGGCGATGCCGTGGGCGACCTCGCCGTAGTTGAGCGAGGTGGCGCGGACCCGCACCAGCGCCTGGTCCGGCGCGGGCTCGGGCGCGGCGGTCTCGCCGAGGCGCAGGCCGGAGGCCGTCGAGTGGTCGATGAGCAGTGCACGCATGGGTGCCGCCTTCCGAGGAGGGAACGGGACCCACTTTATGCCACTGAGTGGCATACGCCTGCAAGTGGCGTTGGCCGCCCGGCTACACTTCGGGGCATGACCACGGCACCGTCGCTGCGCGAGCGCAAGAAGCAGCGCACCCGCCAGGCGCTGATCGACACCGCGCTGGCCCTGTTCGGCGAGCGCGGCTTCGGCGGGGTCACCCTGGACGAGGTGTGCGCCGAGGTCGAGGTCTCCAAGCGCACGTTCTTCCGGTACTTCACCGGCAAGGAGGCCGTCGCGATGGCGCCGCTGGAGGACCTGTGGCGCACCTTCCTCGACGAGCTGGAGACGTGCCCGGCCGACGGCCGGCCGCTGCTCGGGCTGCTGGAGTCGGTGCTGCTCGCGGCGCTGGACCGGGTCGCGGACGAGGAGTGGGCGGGCCGGGCGCTGCGCAGCTACCGGCTCCTCCAGGTGACGCCGTCGATGGACGCGCACGGCCTGCACTTCTGCGAGGACACCCTCCGGTCCGTCCTGGACGTCCTGCACCGGCGCCTCGACCTGCCCGACGACGCGCGGCCGCGCCTCGCGGGCGACATGCTGGTCGCGGCGTGGCGGCACGCCCTCGGCGGATGGGCGTCCGCGGCGGTGGAGCCGCCCTCGGCGACCGGCCTCGCCGCCCGCGTCCGCGACGCCGTGGCCGCGCTGCCGGGCAGCCTCACGCTCCCCGCCGCGCCCCGCGCCGAGACCGGCGGACGCTAGCGCGCGGACCTGCGGACGCTAGCGCGCGGACCTGCGGACGCTAGCGCGCGGACCTGCGGACGCTAGCGCGCGACGCCGAGGACGAGGTCGATGACCTGGGCGGTGTCGCTCAGATCGGGCAGGACCGTGTCGGCGCCGGACAGCCGCAGGTCGGCGGCGGACGTGGCCCCGGTCGCGACGGCGACGACCCGCGCGCCGCCCTCGTGGCCCGCGCGGACGTCGTGCGGGGTGTCGCCGATCAGCACGGTGCTCGACGGCCCGAACCGCTCGCCGTACTTCGCGGCGGTGCGCTCGCGGGCGAGCTCCACCAGCGGCGGCCGCTCGACGCCGTCCATGCCGTAGGCGCCGATCTCCAGGTCGAGGAACGCGTCGAGCCCGAACGCCTTCAGCTTGCAGGCGGCGATCCGCGCCATGTTGCCCGTCAGGACGGACTGGATCACGTCCGGGCGGGCGGCGAGGGCCTCCAGGACGTCGCGGGCGCCGTCGTGCGTCCGGCCCCGGGCCGCGAGTTCGTGCGCGCGCGCTTCGAAGGCGACGGCGAGCCCGTCGGTGAAGGCTTCGAGGACGTCGGGCGTGGGGTCGATGCCGTGGTGCCGGAGCGTGTCGGTGGTGATGGCGCGGTCGGTCCGGCCGGCCATCGGCGCGACGTGCTCGGCCGGGCGGCCGATGACGCGGTGGAACACCTCCGCGTAGATGTCCGCGGACAGCCCGCCCGCGTGGAGGAGGGTGTGGTCGATGTCCCAGAGGACCAGGGTGCGCACGGACGCATGGTAGGCCGTCAAGATTTCGGCTTCTGTTCACCTCGGCGTGAAATGGTGGACATCTGGGTGTGCCCGCCGCCGTAGGAGCCGTCCCCCGAAGGAGCTGGTCGTGGCCGAAAGGCATCTGGAGATCGAGCACAAGTACGACGCCAAGGCCGATTTCGTCGTTCCGGAGCTGGGCGGGCTGCCGGGCGTGGCGTCGGTCGGGGAACCGGAGACCTTCGACCTGCACGCGAGCTACTTCGACACGGCCGACCTGCGGCTCGCGGCGCACGGGATCACGCTGCGGCGGCGGCGCGGCGGGACGGACGCCGGATGGCATCTGAAGATGCCGGCGGGCCCCGACGGCAAGGAGGAACTGCACGCTCCGCTGGGACGCCCGAAGATCGTGCCGGCGCGGCTGGCGGCGCTGGTCGCGGCGTACACGCGGGGCGAGCCCCTGCGTCCGGTGGCGACGCTGGAGACGCGGCGGACCGTCGTCCGGCTGTACGCGGACGACGGCGCGATGCTCGCGGAGGTCGCCGACGACCTGGTGACGGGCCGGGACGTGCGGGACGCCCCGGACGAGCCGCCCGCGGACGGCCCCGCGCGGCGATGGCGGGAGATCGAGGTCGAGCTCGGGGACGGGACGGCCGAGCTGCTGAAGGCGGCGGGCAAGCGGCTGCGGAAGGCGGGGGCGCGGCGGGCGAAGTCGTCGTCGAAGCTCGGCCGGCTGCTGGGCGACGCGATCGCGCCGTCGGAGGCGGCGCGCGCGCGTGCCGCGTGCAAGACGCGGCTGGTGGCGGCGATCGACAACGGGAAGGGCCCCGCGACGACGGGCGACGCGGTGATGGCGTACCTCGCAGCGCAGGTCGAGACGGTCGTGGCGTCCGATCCGAAGGCGCGGCTGGGCGAGGACGACGCCGTACACCGGATGCGGGTGGCGGTCCGCCGGATCCGCAGCACGCTGAAGGCGTACCGGCCCGTCCTGGAGGAGGCGCGCACGGAGCCGCTCGGGCCGGAACTGCGGTGGCTCGCGGCGGTGCTGGGCGAGGTCCGCGACCTGGAGGTGCTGCGGATGCGGTTCCAGGAGCGGCTGGACGGGGCGGCGCCCGCGCGGCTGGACGGGGCGGCGCCCGCGTGGCTGGACGATCTGGCCCGCCAGGAGCGCACCGCCTACAGGCGGATGAACGCGTCGCTCAAGGAGCCCCGGTACTTCGCGCTGCTGGACGAGCTGGACCGTCTCATCGCGGAGCCGCCGCTGGCGGAGGGGGCCGACCGCAAGGCGCGCAAGGAACTGCCCGAGCTGGTAAGGCGGTCCTGGGATCGGATGGCGCGCGCGTACACGTCCATAGCGATCGCCGAGGACGCGGAGGTGGCGCGCCACGAGACCCGTAAGGCCGCCAAGCGCGCGCGGTACGCCGCCGAGCTGGCCATGCCCGTGCTGGGAGTCGCGGCCAAGCGGGTGGCGAAGGACGCCAAGCGCATCCAGGAGGTCCTGGGCGGCTACCAGGACGGCGTCATCGCGATGGAGCACCTCAAGGCGGCGGCCGCGCGCACACGGAACCCGTCCGAGGCGTTCGACCTCGGCGTCCTGTACGGGTTGGAGCGCTGCGAGGCGGAGACCGCCCGCGAGAAGCTCTCAGTGACCTGGTCCCAGACGCTCGGCCCCGCCTTCTGAGCCCGCGTCCTGAACGTTGACCTGCGGCGAGTCGTCGTTCCGATCGGCCGGGATGCCCGGATGACGGCGACTCGCCGCGACTCAGCGGGATCTGGGTGAGTGGCGCTCCAGAGCGGCCAGCGTGCCTTCGCCCATGTGGGCCACCCAGAACTCGCCCTTGTGGAGGCTCGGGTCGTCCGGGACCTTCTCGCCGAGCTCCCGGCACAGCCCCGCGACCAGCTCCGACACGTTCTCGCCGTGGGTGCACACGACGGTCGGGACGCCGTCGCCGAGCAGGTCGAGCAGCCGCTCCCGGGCACGGTCGGGGCCCGTCTCGCCGACCGTGAACGCGGCGTCGGTGACGACGTCGGCGCGGATGCGGCGCGCGTACGGCAGGACGGTCTCCAGGCAGCGGGCCGTCGCCGAGCTGAGCACCCGCGCCGGGCCGAAGGCGTGCAGCAGCGCGGCGAGCTCCGCCGCCTCCGTCCGGCCGCGCCCGTCCAGCGGGCGCAGCTCGTCGGGCTCGCGCCACGCGTGCTTCTCCCCCGCCGACCCGTGCCGGACGATCATCAGCGGCCAGGTGCGGGACGGGCCGTCCAGGAACGCGCGGAGCAGGTCGGCGTCGTGCGGGTAGCTCAGCCGCGCCCCGGCCTCGGCCGCGGGCAGCCACGCCAGCTCGTCGACCTCCTCGTTCGGCGTGAACGCGGCCTCCGCGACGGGCCGCGCCGCCCAGTACTCGACCCGTTTGGGCCGGTCGCCGTGCCGGTACTTCGCGGTCGGGAGGCGGCGGCCGAGCCGCGGCACGAGGCCCGTCTCCTCCTCGATCTCGCGGACGGCGGCGCGCAGCACGTGCTCGCCCCGGTCGAGCTTGCCCTTCGGGAACGACCAGTCGTCGTACCGGGGGCGGTGCGCGACCGCGAACTCGGGGCCGTCCGGGCCGTCGCGCCACAGCAGCGCGCCGGCCGCGCGGATCGGGCCGGCGTCAGTCATCGACCGTCCTCCACCGCCGGCTCCGGACCAGGTGGGTCTGGATGTCCAGCAGCGCCTCGCCGGGGCCGGGCTCGCTGCGCGTCCAGGTGCCGTCGCCGTCGAGCGCCCAGGCGTGCGTGCCGGGGTCCATGGCCCGGTCGAGCAGCGCGATCAGCTCGTCGCGCTGGGTCCGGTCGGTGACGGTGACGAGCGCCTCGACGCGGCGGTCGAGGTTGCGGTGCATCAGGTCGGCGCTGCCGAGCCACACCTCCGGCTCGCCGCCGTTCTCGAACGCGAACACCCGGGAGTGCTCCAGGAACCGGCCGAGGACGCTGCGGACCCGGATCGTCTCCGACAGCCCCGGCACGCCCGGCCGCAGCGCGCAGATCCCGCGCACCCACACGTCCACCGGCACCCCGGCCCGCGAGGCCCGGTACAGCGCGTCGATGACCACCTCGTCGACCAGCGAGTTGCACTTGATCCGGACCCGCGCGCGGTGCCCGGCGCGGTGGTTGTCGATCTCGTGCTCGATCCGCTGGACGAGCCCGGACCGCAGGCTGTTCGGCGCGACCAGCAGCCGGTTGTAGGAGCCCTGCCGGGAGTAGCCGGTGAGGTGGTTGAACAGCGCGCTGACGTCCTCGCCGACGTCGGGCGCGCAGGTCAGCAGGCCGAAGTCCTCGTAGAGGCGGGCCGTCTTCGGATGGTAGTTGCCGGTGCCGATGTGGCAGTAGCGGCGCAGCGAGCCGTCCGGGTCCTCCCGGACGATCAGCGCGAGCTTGCAATGCGTCTTCAGCCCGACGAACCCGTACACGACGTGGCAGCCGGCCGTCTCCAGCTTGCGCGCCCACGCGATGTTGGCGCGCTCGTCGAAGCGGGCCTTGAGCTCCACCACCACGACGACCTGCTTACCCGCCTCGGCGGCGCTCATCAGCGCGTCGACGATCGGGGAGTCGCCGCTCGTCCGGTACAGCGTCTGCTTGATCGCGAGGACGCCGGGGTCGGTCGCGGCGTCCTCGATCAGCCGCTGCACGGTCGTGGTGAACGAGTCGTAGGGGTGGTGCACGAGGACGTCGCCCTGGCGGATCGCGGAGAAGATGTCCACGTCCTCGGGCAGCGCCTCCTTCGACGGCACGAACGGCGAGTACTTCAGCTCGGGCCGGTCCAGGTCGGCGATGGCGCCGAGCCCGGCGAGGTCGAGCGGCCCGACGAGCCGGTAGATCTGGCGCTCCTCGATGGCCAGCTCGGTGGTGAGCAGCTCCAGCACGCCGTCGGAGATCGACTCCTCGACCTCCAGCCGGACGACCGGGCCGAACCGGCGGCGCAGCAGCTCGCGCTCCAGGGCCTGGAGCAGCCCCTCGCTGATGTCGTCGTCGATCTCCAGGTCCTGGTTGCGGGTGACGCGGAACGCGTGGTGCTCGACGACCTCCATCCCGACGAACAGCTGCCCGAGGTGCGCGGCGATCACGTCCTCCAGCGGCGTGAACCGGTCGGGGGACGCCTCGAAGAAGCGCGGCAGCAGCGGCGGCACCTTGACCCGGGCGAACATCGTCGCGTCCGTCTCCGGGTCGCGGACGATCACGGCGAGGTTCAGCGACAGGCCGGAGATGTAGGGGAAGGGGTGCGCGGAGTCGACGACCAGCGGGGTGAGGACGGGGTAGATCCGGTCGCGGAACAGCCGGCGCAGCCGCTCCTGCTCGGTCTCGGCCAGCTCGTCCCAGCGCAGGATCTCGATGCCCTCCTTGGCGAGGTCGGGCAGGACCTCCTTTCGGAAGCACGCGGCGTGCCGGCGCATCAGCTCGTGCGCGACCTCGCCGGTGCGCTCCAGCACCTCGCGGGGCTGCCGGCCGCTGGCGGACTGGACGGCGAGGCCGGTCGCCATCCGGCGGGCCAGGCCGGCGACGCGGACCATGAAGAACTCGTCGAGGTTGCTCGCGAAGATCGACAGGAACCGGACGCGCTCCAGCAGCGGCAGCTCGGGATCCTCCGCCAGCTCCAGGACGCGCTGGTTGAAGCGCAGCCAGCTCTCTTCGCGATCGAGGAAGCGGTCGTCGGGCAGCGCTTCGGTGGCACGAGGAAGATGTCCTGGATTGACGGTCATGTCCCCAATTTTCCCTGACCAAGGTGAACAACGGTGGAACGCCGGTGTTTCGGCGAAGAGTCAGATACGTCGATCATGCCCGCGGTTCCCGTTGATCAACCGGGACATAGGTCCTCTCGTGCCCACCGGGCTAGATGCCGCAGGAGCCGGCGACGAGGCGGTGCCCCAGCCAGGCCGCCAGGTCCGCGACGAACGCGTCGGCCAGCGGCGGCCAGTTCCAGAACCGCAGCCCGAGCTCCGCGAACGCGCACGGCACCGGCCACCGCCAGCCGTTGAACCCGGTCCGCTCGCCGCAGCGCGCGCAGACCAGCGCGTCCGGGCCGCCCTCCAGCCACTCCTCCACCGCGTCCAGGACGGTCTCGAACGGCAGCCACGCGCCGCAGTGCGGGCACCGCACCCGGTCGTCCTCGCGCATCGTCCCGTAGTAGGCGCCGCGGCCGACGTCGATCTCCAGGCCGTTCGGCCACACGTCCGGGAAGCCGGCCGGATCCCCCATCGCCACCGACCCGGCGGCCGGGCCGGGCGCGTACCCGCCGGGGACGTCGCCGAGGACGCAGTCGGTCCGCTCGGCCAGCACGATCCCGGCGTCCACGAGGCGGGTCAGGACGCGGTCCGCGAGGTCCGGCGCGTCGCCCGGAAGCGCGTCGAGGTCCGCGATCCAGCGGCTCCGTTCCCCCATGCGCTCACAGTACGACGACAGGGACAAACCCGAAGAAGAACGAGGGACTTGCGCGAAAGCGGTGACAGACGAGGTAAAGAGCCAATCAACGTCTTAGTGTGGTCGTTCCCGTGCGTACAGTAACCATGCGGAAGTAACGACCTGACCGCCGGGAGATTCCCGGGGGAACCACCTGTGGGTACAACGGGACGGTGACCTCTCACGAGCCTCCCCCTCCGCCCCCCACCGCGGTCCTGTGGCCGCGGTGCTCGGCCGTCCACGGATGCGCCGGGCGCGCCGCCGGCGGATTCGCGGGCTGCCCCGCCCACCTGCGGCCCGCCGAGTTCGCGCGGTTCGCGGCCGGGCTGCGCCCCGGAGGCGACCTCGACCTGCGCGGCGTCACGGTCCCCCCGTGGCTGCTGGACGCGGTGCTCGACGCGGTCACCGGCCCCGACGGGCGCCCGCACCTCGGCCGCGCCCGGTTCGACGGGGCCGTGCTGCCGTCCCACGCCGTGCTGCGCGGCGTGTGCGTCGAGGGCGACAGCTCGTTCGACGGCTCCCGCTTCCTCGGCGGCGCGTCGTTCTTCGACGCGCGGTTCTTCGGCCACGTCTCCTTCCGCGGGGCGCGGTTCGGCGGCAACGCCTCCTTCCACGAGGCCCGGTTCCACCGGCACGCCTCCTTCGAGGAGGCCGTGTTCAGCGGCGACGCGCTGTTCGGCGAGGCCGTCTGGCACGCCGACGCCGCGTTCCCGAAGGCGGTGTTCTTCGGCGCCGCCTGCTTCGACCGCGCCGAGTTCGGGCGGGACGCGGCGATGCAGGGCGCGTGCTTCGGCGCGGCGGTCTCGTTCCGGCGGGTCCGCGTCGCCCGGCACGCCCGGTTCGAGCGCACCCGGTTCCGGAGCGGGCTGTGGCTCGGCCCGCTCGTCGCGGGCGGCCGGATCGGCCTCGCGGACGCCGCGGCGCGCGGCGGGCTGCGCGTCCACGCGGCCGCGCGGGCGGTCAACGCCCGCGCCGTCACGGTCCGCGGCGAGGCCGAGTTCCGGCTGCGCCGCGCCGAACTCGATCTCGAGGGCGCGTGCTTCGACGCGGCGGTGAACGTCCGGTCGCTGCCGAACCCGATCCAGGGGCTCGCCGAGCCGGAGTCGTGGACCGGTCCCGCGACGGTCCGGCTCGTGTCGCTGCGCCGGGTGGACGCGGCCCGCCTGCACCTCGCCGACGTCGACCTCAGCGGCTGCGGCTTCCTCGGGCTCGTCCGCCCCGACCGGCTGCGGATCAGCGGCGACTGCCCGTTCGCGACCGTCCCGGACCGGCACCGCTGGCGGCCCTGGGGGCGCGGCGCCGGCCGCGCCGTGCTCGCCGACGACCTGGCGCGCGACGCTGGCGGCGCCGCGTCCGGCGAGGACCGGCTGGAGGACCTCTACCGGGAGCTGGCCCGCGCCACGGCGGGCTCCGACCGCGCCCGCCTCGCCCGCGACTTCCGCTACAGCGCGCTGGAGATGCGCCGCCGCAGCGAGCCGCACCAGTGGCGGCGCTGGGCCCTGCACCTGCTGTGGATCACCAGCGGGTACGGGCTGCGCGCCGGGCGGATGGCGGCCTGGCTCGCGCTCGCCGTCGCGCTGGTCTGCTGCGGGCTGCTGTTCGTCCGCCACCAGCACCCCGAGGCGGCCCCCCGCACCCGTTCCCACCAGCCCTTTTCCTCGTACGGACGGCGCGCGGCGCATCCCGCCGCGCGCCGGGGCGTGCGGCCCCTCACGCCCTGACTCCGGCACCGTCAGGCCGGCCCAGGTGATCGTCAAAAGGGCGCGCCACTGTTTTGTCAGTGCTTTGGGTAATGATTCTTGTTATGAGCAGAGACACTCATCCGGGGGTGCAGTGCCCGCACTGCCATTCCCATCTCGCGCTCGTCCCCGTGCCCGGAAATACCGCCGCCGCGGCGGTGCCCGCCACAGAGCCCGCCGCAGGGCCGACTCCACCGTCCGCCGCGCAGCCCGCACAGGCGCCCGTTCAGGCGCCCGTCCCGCCGGTCACCGCCAAGGAGGAATGGCAGCCGCCGCCCGTCGGGGAGGTCCTCGCCGCCTATGCCGGACGCGTCAAGGACTCCGCCACCGCAATGCGCGGCGCCGCCCGCGTCCGCGACAGCCTGAACCGCGCCCGCACCGCCGCCGCGCAGCGGCGGGCCGCCCAGAGAACCGCCCGCCGGACCCCCAAAAGCGCCTGATCACATCCCGATCACGGCGACCCGTTTCGCGAAGCGGCGGAAGGGACGGCGCACGGCCGCCGAGGCCATGGCACCGTCCCTCCCCGATCCGCGCCCGGCGCGGGCGCGGATCATCGCCGACGCGTCACTTCGGCGCGGAATCCGTCCATTCCATGGTCATCACGGAGCTGGAGTCGAGCACCGTTCCGGCGGGCCGCGGCTCCTTCGCCGACGGGGTCAGCAGCACCCTTTCGTCGGCGAGGGCCTTTCCGGTCGCGGGATCGATCACCAGCAGATGCCGGACCACCCCGCTCACGCCCTTCTCCGTCATCCCGATCGCGTCGCCGGTGCGGCCCTGCGGATCGGTGACCTTGCCCACGGAGTCGACCGTCTTCAGCCCGGCCAGCATCCGGAACGCCGCCGCCCGCACCTTCGGCCGCACGGGCAGCTCGGTGACCAGGCTCCCCGCCACGCGGAACAGCCACGCGTCCGCCTTCATCGGCACGCTCGACGACTCGGTGTCATGCCCGTCGTACCAGCGCAGCACCTCCTTCTTCAGCCGCGCCGGGTCGTCCGGCAGGCTCTGGAGCTGCTTCATGGTCACGTTCCGGCCCAGCCAGTAGACCTTGTCGCCGCCGACGAGCGGGGTGCTGCTCGTCTCCGCCGGCCCCGGCCCGGTCGACACCTTCATGGCCTTGTAGCCGCCCTTGCCGCTCGGCTGGATCGGCACCTGCAGCGACAGCGTCTTCGGCGAACCGGCCCGCCGGTAGGCGGCGGCGTCGGCCGGGGACGCGGGCTTCACCCCGAGCCGCTGCACCCGGCCGATCATCTTCCCGCCCGGCCTGCCCGGCGCCCACTCGTCCGACCTCTCCATGAGCAGGACGGTGTAGCGCTCCCCGCCCTGCCCCCGGGCCAGCCACGAGCTGGTGCCGACCGTCGACTTGTGCCAGAAGCTCCCGCCCGGCTCGGACGCCCCGTCCAGCTTCTCGGCCGCGGCGAGCAGGACCGTCCGGGCGTCGAGCGGCTGCCCCCCGGCCTGCGGGCGGTGGCCCGGCGCCTTCGGATCGCCGTCGCCCCCGCCGGAGGCCACCGCCACGACCCCCACCGAGGCGGCCGCGACCGCCCCGGCCAGGCCGAGCCCCCACGCGGGCCGGACCCGGGACCGCCGCGGCATCCGCACCTCCCGCACGCCGGACCCGGCCGGCGCCGCCATCGCGCGCGCCAGCTCGGCCCGCCGGACCTCGTCACCGACCGGCGCGTCCGGGTTCAGCTCCGCCGGCCTCGCCTCGCGCAGCGTCCGCAGCACGTCGTTCATGCCCTCTCCTCACTGACGATTCCCATTTGCGGACGCACCGGGCGGCCCGCCGCCTCGGCCGCCGGGCCCCGCGCCGGGCCCCGTGCCGGGCCGGACGCCCCTGCGGGACCCCCCGCGGCCTCCGCCCGGCCGGCCCCGGCCTCCGCTTCGGCGCCCGCGTCGGCGGCGCGCAGCAGGCGCCTGCGGGCGCGGTGCAGCCGGACCCGCAGCGCCGCCGGCGAGCAGCCGACGACCCGGGCCGCCTCCCGCGGGCTCAGCCCCTGCCAGGCGACCAGGATCAGGATCTCCCGGTCGCCCTCGGGGATCGCCGCCATCGCGCGGAGCACGGCGAGCCGCTCCGCCACGTCCTCGGCGATGTCGCCGGACGGCCGCGGCGCCCAGCGGGCCAGCTCGGCCGTGCACGCCTCGCGCCGCGCCTCCGCGCGGTACCCGTCGCGCAGCACGTTCCGCGCGACGCCGAGCAGCCACGGCAGCGGCGGGTCGGGGACGTCCGCGATCCGCCGCCACGCCACCGCGAACGTCTCGCTCACCACCTCGTCCGCGATCTGCCGCCCGGCGCGCGCGGCGGCGTACGCCCACACGCGCTGCCGGCAGGCGTCGTACATCGCGGTGAAGCGTCTCTCGTCGGGGGCCCTCTCACGGGGGGCTGGGTCTGCCACCGCGCGCTCCTCCGTCCGTCCTGGTGTGTCCATCACCAGGAAGTGGCCCGGGGAGGACGATCGTTACCACCATGCTGGAGCACTGATGTCGGTGCTGGTCGTGCCACTACTGGACTGCCCGTAACATTTGCTCGATGGCAACCAACGCCGCCCCCGCCCGCGGGGGCCTCCCGGGGCGAAGGAGCTGAGCTATGACCGCGATGCACAGTCGCGGTGCCGAGCGTCTTCCGGGGGTGGCCGGCTCTCCCCATCTCCTCCTGGTGGAGGACGACCCCGGCGACGCGTTCCTGTTCGAGGAACTGCTCACCGAGGTCCAGCCGAACGTGCAGATCACGGTCGCCTCGACGCTCGCCGAGGCACTCGAGCGGCTGCGCCCCGACGTGCAGTGCGTGATCGTCGACCTGTCCCTGCCGGACGCGTCCGGGCTGGACGCGCTGCGCCAGGTGATCGCCCGCGCGCCGTCCACCGCCGTGCTGGTGCTCACCGGCCTCGCCGACGCGCACGTCGGCGTCCAGGCCGTCGCCGCGGGCGCCCAGGACTACCTGGTCAAGCAGGACGTGGACGGCGCGCTGCTCGGGCGCGCCATCAGCTACGCGATCGAGCGCAAGCGGGCCGACGAGTCGGAGCGGCAGCTGGTCGAGGCGCGCGCGGTGGGCCGGGAGAACGCGCGGCTGGAGCGCGGGCTGCTGCCCGTCCCGATCCTCGAGGACGACTCGCTGCGGCACCTCACCCGGTACCGGCCGGGCCGCGACCGGGCCCTGCTCGGCGGCGACTTCCACGACACGGTGCAGACCGAGGACGGCACGGTGCACGCGGTGATCGGGGACGTCAGCGGCCACGGCGCGGACGAGGCGTCCCTCGGGGTGCGGCTGCGCATGGCATGGCGGACGCTGGTGCTGGCCGGGCACACCGGGGAGCGGCTGCTCTCCACGCTCGACGCCGTCCTGGAGCACGAGCGCTGGGGCGAGGAGATCTTCACGACGCTCTGCATGGCCGCCATCGCGCCCGACCGCCGCACCGTCCGGCTGTACCGGGCCGGGCATCCCTGCCCGCTGCTGTTCGGCCCGTCCGGCGTGCAGGCCCTGCCGGAAGGCCCGCACGGGCCGGCGCTCGGGCTGATCCCGGGCGCAGAATGGCCGGCCGTCGACCTTGAGGTCGGCGACGCGTGGGGGCTGATGCTGTTCACCGACGGGCTGATCGAGGGCTGCGTCGGCGAGGGCGGCGAGCGCCTCGACCTCGACGGGCTGGAGAGGCTGGCGAGGGCCGCGCATGCCCGCGGCGAGCGAGGGGACGTGCTGGTGGACGGGCTGATCACGGAGGCGGAGCGGCTGAACGGGGACGTGCTGTCCGACGACCTGGCGGTCCTGCTGCTGAGCCGGGGGGAGCTGTGACGGCCGGCGGCGAGCCGGCGACCGGCCCCGAGGAGCCGCGCAAGGAGACGTCCGGGGACGCCCCGCGCGAGGACGCACGCCGCGAGGACGCGCCCCCCGCGGAGACCGACGCCGCCGACGAAACCGACGCGCCCGAGCAGACCGAAGAGACCGAGCAGGCCGAGGAAGCCGAGGAGGTCGAGGAGGCCGGCGCGCCCGAGCCGCTGGCGCCGCCGGTCGTGCCGGAGGGCGCCGAGCTGCCCGCCCCCCAGGGGATCGGCCGCCTCCGCCTCGTCCAGATCTACCGCGTCGGGTCCCTGGTCCTCGGCGTCCTGCTGCTCGCGGCGTTCGCGGTGGCCGGGACGGCGCTGTACGAGTCCGGGAAGGCGCGCGAGACGCTCGTCGACCGGGTCGACCCGGTCGCGCTGGAGCAGTACAAGCTGTCCTCGGCGATCGCCGCGCAGGACACCGCGATCCGCCGGTACACCGAGGAGGGCGGCGCGGACCGGATCACCGAGTACCGCAGGGCCGTCGCGCAGGAGGCGGCGTCGGCCGCGACCATGCGCCGGCTGCTGTCGCAGGTGCCGGACGGCGGCCGGGTGATCGTCCTCCTCGACCGGGTGACCGCGGGCTCGCGGGAGTGGCGGGCGCGGTTCGCCGACCCGATCGCGGCCGGGCGCGGCGGCGAGGGGCTGAGCGGCGGCCAGAGCCGGCAGGCGGGCGGGCTGTTCGACCGCGCGCGGGGCGGCATGACCCCGCTGCAGAGCGGCATCACCACCCTGCACGACCACGCGTCCGCCCGGCTGCGGGCCCGCGCGAACGCGGCGCTGTGGTCGGTGGGCGCCGCGCTGCTGATCGCCGCGTTGGCCGTCGTCGCGCTGGCCCTGGTGATCCGCCGGACGGTGGTGCGGCCCGTCGCGTCGCTCGGCGCGCAGGTCCGCGAGGTGGCGCAGGGCGACTTCGCGCACCGGCTGGACGTGTCCGGGCCCGCCGAGATCAACGAGCTGGCCATGATCATCGACGCGATGCGCCGCCGGATCATCGAGGAGTGGCGGACCAGCACCGAGCGGGCCGCGCTGCTGGACGAGCAGGCCGGGGAGCTGCGCCGCTCCAACGCCGAGCTGGAGCAGTTCGCCTACGTCGCCAGCCACGACCTCCAGGAGCCGCTGCGCAAGGTGGCGAGCTTCTGCCAGATGCTCGAGCGCCGCTACGGCGACCAGCTCGACGAGCGCGGGCGGCAGTACATCCAGTTCGCCGTGGACGGCGCCAAGCGGATGCAGGCGCTCATCAACGACCTGCTCGGCTTCTCCCGCGTCGGCCGCATGTCCCGCCCCGAGGACGCGATCGACCTGAACGAGGTCGCCGCCCAGGCGCTGGACAACCTCGGCTCGCTGATCGAGGAGACGGACGCGCGGGTCGAGGTGGCGGACCTGCCCGTGGTGCCGGGCGAGCGCACGCAGCTCACGCAGCTGTTCCAGAACCTCGTCGGCAACGCGCTCAAGTTCCGCCGCCCCGGCGTCGCGCCGCGCGTCGCCATCGGCGTCCGTCGGGAGGGCGACGAATGGCAGTTCACGTGCGCAGACAACGGGATCGGCGTCGAGCCCCGCTACGCCGACCGGATCTTCCTGATCTTCCAGCGGCTCCATCCGCGGGACGAGTACACCGGCACCGGGATCGGCCTCGCGCTGTGCAAGAAGATCGTCGAGTACCACGGGGGCCGGATCTGGCTGGCCGGCGAGGAGCGCGGCGAGGACGACCCCGGCACCACCTTCCACTGGACCCTTCCCATCGGAGACGACGATGAATGACGGCGCGCGCCCCATCGAGGTGCTGCTGGTCGAGGACGACCCCGGCGACGTCCTGCTGACCACCGAGGCGTTCGAGCACAACAAGGTCAGCAACAAGCTGCACGTGGTGAACGACGGCGAGCAGGCGATGGCGTTCCTGCGCCGCGAGGGCGAGTACGAGGGCGCGCCGCGTCCCGACCTGATGCTGCTCGACCTGAACCTGCCGCGCAAGGACGGCCGGGAGGTGCTCGGCGAGGTCAAGGCCGACGAGGACCTGCGCAGCATCCCGGTCGTCGTGCTGACGACGTCCGAGGCCGACGAGGACATCCTGCGCAGCTACCACCTGCACGCGAACGCCTACGTCACCAAGCCCGTCGACTTCGAGCAGTTCGTGTCGGTGGTCCGCCGGATCGACGACTTCTTCGTGACGGTGGTCAAGCTCCCCCGCTGACCGGTTCGGCCTCGGCCGGCCCGGTCCAGTCGACGCAGACGATCACCGCGTCGTCGGCGGGCTCGCCGCCCTCGTAGTGCGCGATGTAGTGCCGGATCAGGGTGCGGACGGCCTCGGGCGGCTCCTGCAACCGGGTGTCCCGCATCGCCTGGAGCAGAGCGACCGCCCCGTACGCCTGGCCGGACGGCGACAGAGCCGCGTGCACCCCGTCGCTGATGATGATCAGCCGGTCGCCGGGCTCGACGGTGAACTCCTCCACGGCGTACCGGCTGTCGCCGAACATGCCCAGCGGCAGCTGCTCGTCGAACTCGATCGCCTCGGTGACGTTGCCGCGCATCCGGTACAGCTTCGGGGAGCCCGCGTCGACCGCCCGGACCCGGCCGGTGGCCAGCTCGAACTCCATCAGCAGCGTCCCGACGCTCCGCTCGCCCCGGTGCAGCCCGTACACCGTCTGGTCGGCGAGCACGGCCTGCTCGGCGATGTCGGCGCCGGACCGGCGCGCGTTGCGCAGCGCGCTGACCGCCAGGTGGGTGAGCGCCGCCGCGGACGTGCCCGTGCCCATGCCGTTGCTGACGGTCAGCGTCAGCCGGTCGCGGGACGCGGTCCAGTCGAAGTTATCGCCCCACACCGCGTACGCGGGTTCGAGCTGCCCGGCCAGGTGGAACCCGGCGGTGTCGCGGGACAGCGGCGGCAGCAGGTCCCACTGCATCTCGGCGGCGACGGTCAGCCGCGTCCGGCGCCGGATCCGCCGGAACAGGTCCGTCGCCGCGTCGGCGACCTTCACCGCGCGGGCGAGGACGTCCGCCACCGGGGCCAGCCACGGCGGTTCGGGCTCCTCGGCGCCGGCCTCGCCCGGGACGCGGACCGTCAGCACGCCGAGCCGCTCGCCCTGCACGGTGAGCGGCAGGTGGACGAGCCGCGCGCCGATCCGCCCGGACGTCTCCCGGTCGGGGCGCTGCCCGGCGAACGCCCGTCCGGGGGCGGTGTTGTCCAGCGGGACGTCCTCGTCGGCGGGGTCGCGGCCGAACGTCTCCGCCTCCCCGCGGACGGCCGGGAGGAGGAACGCCTGCCGGTAGTCGATGAGCAGCACCTCGGCGAGCGCCCCCGGCCACTGCCGGGCCAGCTCCGCGGTGGCCGCGGCGATCAGCTCGTCCGGCCGTGCGGACCAGATCGCATTCTGCAACGCCGCGAACGCATCGCCGCGCTGTGGACGGGAAGGCACAGGTTCCCTCATCTCGTTCCGGGACGGAACCGGCCCGGGATGCCGCAGAAGACGTCGTGTGTAACAGTGGAGGGCATGGTGGACACGTCGGGTGATGATGCGGCCCGCTCCGCTGCCGCCCTCGACGATGCCGCGTTCACGCTGATGAGCGTATGGTCGCACGCCCACAACGCGCCGGACGTCCCGGTGCCGTCCACGCAGCTCAGAGCGCTGTTCATCCTGGAGCGCGGCCCGGTGAACATCAGCAGCCTGGCCGCCGGCCTGGACGCGCTGGTGTCGTCGGCGAGCCGGCTGTGCGACCGGCTGGAGGGCGCCGGGCTGCTGATCCGCGACCCCGGCCGGGACCGGCGCGAGGTGACCGTCCGGCTCAGCACGGACGGGCAGGCGCTGCTGGACCGGCTGCGCGTGCGGCGGCGCGCGGAGATCGCCGACGTGCTGGCCGCGATGCCGGCGAACGCGCGCGCGGCGCTGCTGTGGGGCCTCGCGGAGTTCCACGAGGCGGCGTCCGGCCGCGACACCGGCGGCGGCTCGTTCCCCATGCTGGCCTGATACCCCCTGCCGACCGGCCCCATCATCCTCCGAACCACCCTCTCAGTCCCACAAACCCCGCATTTGCCGAATCTCCCGATAAACGGAAATGAGGCGGCAATTATCCGGGCACTTTCCCGGACACGCCGCGCTCATTTTCGCCGTTTACCGAACGGGCGCCCTCACCACTACTAGCATCCGGCCCCATGGCGAATGACAATGCCTTTCCCGATCAGCGCGGCCGGACGGCCGGAAGACCCGCGCGGAGGCCGCGATGACCGCCCGCCGCCTCCGCTCCGCCCCCGCCCGGCGGCCGCGCGCCGCCCTCGCGGCGGGCACCCTGCTGGCGGGCGCGGGCCTGCTGCTCGGCGGCTGCGGGCACTCGCCCGCCAACACCGCGTCCGCCCGCGGCGGCGACCGGGCGACCCCGGCGCGGGCACCGGGCGGCACGTCCGGGGCCCCCGAGGCCACCACGTTCGCCCGCCTCAAGGGCGTCCCGCACGACGGCGCACCGGACGGCGCCACCGGCGGGCTCGTCGTGCACCCCGCCAAGCCCGTCCCGGTGCTCGACAAGCCCGGCGGGCGGGCCGTCGCCACGCTCCCCGCCACGGAACTGGGCGGGCCCACCTGGGTCCCCGTCGTGCAGAGCTCCGGGGACTGGCGGCGCGTGCTGCTGCCGAGCCGCCCCAACGGGTCGACCGGCTGGATCTCCGGCGCCGCCGAGGGCCTGCTCACCGCGCACACGCCCTACACCGTCAAGGTCGACCTGTCGCGGCGCCGGCTCACCCTGCTCAAGTCCGGCAGGCCCGCCGGCGCCTGGCCGGTCGCGGTCGGCGCCGCCAAGACCCCGACGCCCACCGGCCGCACCTTCATGCTGGCCACCCTCGCCCCCGCCAAGAAGACGCCCAGCCCGCTGGTGCTGCCGCTCGGCACGCACTCGGCCACCCTGGACACCTTCGGCGGCGGCCCCGGCACCGTCGCCCTGCACGGCTGGCCCGACCGGTCCGTGTTCGGCAAGGCCGTCACCCACGGGTGCGTGCGCGTGCCCCAGGACGCGCTCCAGGCCCTCTCCAAGGTCCCGCTCGGAAGCCTCGTGTTCATCGACGCCTGAGCCCGGCGGCCGGACCGCCCGGCACGCCGTCCGGTCCCGCCCGCGAGCGCCGGCGGGACCCCACGAACCCCGCTCGACGGCCACGGCCGTCCCCTTCATCCGGATACACACGATCGGAGACGATCCATGCACGCCTTCACCCGCCTGACCGCCGCCGGCCTGCTCGCCGCCGGCCTCACCGCCGCGACGGCCGCGGCCACCGGACCCGCCCTCGCCGCCCCGCCCGATCCGTCCGGGTCCGGGTCGGCCTTCGGGCTCGCCGCCACCGGGCCGCTCGGCGCCGTCCCGCCGGAGCCCGCCGTCTCGTCCGACGGCGGCCCCGCGCACAAGAGCGTGCTCAGCGAGGACCGTCTCAAGGCCGTCCGCGCGTCCGCGCTGAGGGTCGACGCGACGCCCTCGAACGCCCGCTCCAACGTCACGGACCTGGCCGTTCCCACCGCGAAGCTGATGGCGAACGCGGTCACCGCGACCTGCCACGACGGTCAGGGCGGCGCGCACCTGACGCGGGCCACCGTCGCGGGCAAGCGGCTGGACGCGACTCCGCCGCCCAACACCACCGTCCCGGTGGACGTCGAGGGCGTCGGCCGCACGTCGCTCGTCCTCAACAAGCAGCAGCGCATGCCGAACGGGCGGCTCGCCGTCACCGCCATGCAGCTGAACCTGCCCGGCGGCAAGGGCGCCGTCCGGGTCGCGTCCGCCACCTGCGGCCGCGTCCCCGCGCAGCGTCCCGCCGAGGCGCCCGCGCCGAAGCCGGTCAGGCACCACGACCTGCCGGTCACCGGCTGACGACCCTCGACCCGGAACGGCGACGGCCCGGCGGTGCGGACACCGCCGGGCCGTCGCGATGCGCATTGACGTCCGCCGTATTCGCCCACCGGAGGCGCCGCACCGGCCGAAGCGACCGGGCCGCGCGAATGGCGCGGAAATGCCGCGTCAGCCGGCGAACGATTTCTCGAAATGCACGATGGCCCCGTTCCGCTGGACGCGATCGAGAATGCGGACCTCCTCCGTGCACGCCCGCATCAACTGCAGCCCGCGGCCGTGTTCGGCGCCCGGCGGTGCCGGCGGCGCGTCCCAGACGGCGCGCGTGGCACCGTCCCGCCACCCGGTCTCGACGCTCTCCGCGGTGCTCGCGGCGGTGCTCACGACGGCCCCGCCGTCGATGACCTCGACGACGCACTTCGTGCCGTCCATCCGGGCCCTGACCTCGTAGTCCTTGCCCGCGGTGGCGTGCTGGATGACGTTCGCGCACGCCTCGCCGAGCGCCAGCGCGATATCGGCGCGCACCTCCGGCGGGACGCCGAGACCGCGCAGAGAGGCGTCGAGCGTATGCCTGACCAGTGGAGCGCTCTCGGCGTTCCTCGGCAGGGTCATCTCGAGGACGACCTCCATACCATGCGCCTCCGTTCCCTCGCTAGTGGCAAGAATTCCCAGTACCGCACTCCGGAAACTCCGGCCATCCGGCAAGAGTCGCTAGTCGCCCATCGCGTCCATCACCTTCGCGCCCTCGTCCATCCCATCCACGTCCCCCCGGTCGGCGGATTCACGCCGCGTCCCGGCGGGGTCAGCCCTCCTCGACCCGTCCGGCCAGCTCGCGGGCCCGCGCGACCTGCGCCTCGTCCATCCCCTTGTAGTCGCAGTCGCGGTGCCGCTCCTCCTGGTCGTCGATCCACCGGGCGTGCGCCTCCCAGGCGGCCTGCTTGCTGATGCCGAGCGCGGCGCCGATCTGCGACCACGACGCGCCCGCCTCGCGCGCCGACCGCACCGCGAGCTGCCGCCCGTACACCGCCTTGCGGGCGATGACCTCGCCGAGCGCGAGCCGCTCCAGCGCCTCCTCGCGCAGCAGCGGCACGTCGCCCATCGTGTCGCGCACCCACAGCTCGTCATGCCGCCCGGCCGCCGTCAGCAGCGTGAACTCTTTCTCGATCCCGTCAGGAGTGATCATGCATTCCACCCTGACGTCAACCCACCCTGACGTCAAGCCCTCCTGACGCCCCTCGCTGAGCGATCAGGCGGGTTCGGCCCCGTGGCCGGCGGCGATGGCGTCGATGTGGTGGGCCAGTTCGAAGTCTTTGGTGGTGAGACGGTGTCCGGCGTCGTGGGTGGTGATGTCAAAGCGGATGCGTTGCCAGGTGATGTGGATGTCGGGGTGGTGGCTGATCTCACGGGCTTTGGCCGCCACGTATATCGCCAGGTGGACGGTCTCGTGGTAGCTGTGCCGGTAGGTCCGGGTGATGGCGTTGCCGGTGCGTTCCCAGCCGGGGAGGTCGGCCAGGCGGGCGGCGATCTCGTCGTCGGTGAGCGGCTCGGGGGCCATGGGCGTCTCCTCGTCAGGTGATGGCGCCGATGATCTCGACCAGTTCGCGGCCCTGGGCACTGTGGTTCCAGCGTGCGGCGTGCGCGGGCAGGGCGATCAGTTCGGCGCGCAGCCGGGCCGAGCCGGTTTTGCCGCAGGCGGTGGCGGCGGCTTGGGCGATCGCGACGACTCGTTCGGGGTCGGGTGAGCTGGCTGCGGCGAGGGAGTTGGCCTGGCGGGCGCGGAACACGCCGGAGTCTCGCCGGTAGTCGGTGGGCTGGTCGCCGAGGACGCGGTCCCATGTGGTCGCGGCGTTGTCGTGGTCGCCGGCGCGGCCGTAGGCGGTGGCGCGTTGGGCGTCGGTGTAGTGCGGTGTGCGGCGGCAGGCGTTGGCCCAGGGGTAGACGTCGTCGATGCGGGAGATCAGGGCTTCCGCGCGGTCGAAGGCGCGGTCGGCGCTCGGGCGGTCGCCGGTCATCGCGTGTCCGTGGCCGAGGTGGACCAGGGCCAGGACGCGGACTTTCGCGCACAGGCGGGACTCATCGGCGAGGGCTGCGCTGGCGTAGTCGATGACGGCTCCAGGGTCGCCTTCGTCGATCGCGTGCATCGCCTTGTTGGCGAGGGCGTAGCTGACGAGCTGGGGGTTGCCGGAGCGGTGCGCCATTTCCAGTGCGGCGGTCCGCCAGTATCCGGATTGCTCCAATGCGGCGGCGTCCTGGTAGAGCCAACCGAGGAGTTCTGAGTAGGCGACGCCCATTTCCAGCAACCCGTGCCGGACGGGGGTATCGGCGGCGTGGATGAGGTGGCGGATCAGGTCGGTCTGCGCGGTGACGGTCGGGATGAGCATGTGCGGGCCGAGCCACATGTCGGCGCGATAGTGGCCGGGGAGTTGCTGGCGGAAGTACTCCACCAGCTCGGGATCGACAGGCCCGCTGTGGCCGATGCGGGCGAGGGCGCCTGCCGCGACGCCTGCGATGCCCATCTCCAGGACTTGACGGCGGCGGATCACGATCGTGTCGTTCCGTTTTTCAGGGCGCAGGGCTCGCAGTTCTCCGCCCGCGTCGAGCAACTCGTCCAGCCGATCGACGAGTGCGGGCGATGGACGTTTGTGCCCGTTGGCGATCTTCGACAGATGTCCGTTGTCGCAGGGAACGAGGGCGGCCAGCTTGCGCTGGCTGATGTGCCGCTCGTTCATGAGTTGCCGCAGTTTCTCGCCGAAGGTCATCGCTGCCATTAGTACCCGTTTCGCCCCGGGATGCGGTGCTGTCTGGCGCTGTCCGTCCAGGTGGACAGCGGACACCGCCTTTCACGCTAACGGCGGATGCGCTGTCTTGGAGTGCGAAAGGTGTTCCTCGGACACATGAAACGGCCCCGGCCGGCGGGCGAACGCCGGTGGTTCCGGGGCCTGACCGGAAACGAGGTCCGGCTGTGAGAACGGTATCCGACTCGGTGATCTCTTCAAGGGCGGTGATGGTGGGCGGCATCCCGGCTGTCGCCGCGGTGCAGCCCGTCTGCGCGGCGCCCTGGTTTCCGCCGGGCGTCATGCATTGGCGCGGTGAGGCCACCGGCTCGTGGTGGGCCATGACTCCGAGTGGTGGCCGTCTGATCGAGGCGGCCACCGAGGAGGCGCTCGCTTACGAGGTCCGCCGAGTCATGGCCGGGGTGACGGTCTGATGCCCGACGTCAACGATGCAGGCGACCCTCGGGGCTTCACGTCCGCCGACCACCTGGACGTGCTCGCGCGGGCCTTGGCCGACACCGGGTGGTCGTCCGCTCCGCGCTACGACCGCGTCCCCGCGCTGATGCACGTGTTCGCCCAGGACATGCCCGGCTTCGGAGAGAGCATCCGCGTCACGGCTGGCGCGGACGGGACGCCGTGGTTCCTGTCCTCCACGGGTGACCTGCTGGCGCCCTGCCATGACCCGGCCAGTGCGACCACGAAGATCGCCGCGCTCCTCGCGCCGCTACTGGCGGTCGTCCGCCCCCCAAAGCAATAGCTGACGCGTCCCTCTCGATCCTCGTTGCTCCGGTCAACAGGCGCGCACCGGAGCCACGACCCAAACCTCAAAGGCGCGCCGGAGGTGAACATGACCATCACGCTGGACCGCGTCACCCACGCCGGGAAGGACCCGCGGGAGCTGATCCCCGCCAAAGCGTTCGCGCTCCTGGTGGAGGACTTCCGCAACGCCACCCACGCCGGCCACGACTACTGCACCCGCGCCGTCGGGCAGAACCTGGTGTTCCTCAAGGCCGTCGGGGTCATCCGCCGTGCCGAGCGGCAGGACCCCCGCAACTACGTCCGCATCGTCCCGACCCCGCCCGTCGACCAGGCGTGGCACCTGAGCCTGCAGCGGACCGAGGTGTACGTTCCGATGAGCGTCACCTTCGCCGAATCGTTCATCCACCACCGCCCCGTCATGGACGACGACATCCGCTCGGGCGCCGCACTGGCCCGCACCATTCCCCGGCTCCACGCCACCGGCTACTACGTGGACCCCGAGTTCTGGGACGGCGAGGCCGGCACCAGCTGCTGCCCGCCCGAATGCAACGACCAGGGCGGCCGTGACTGGCGATCCCTGGTCGACTGGAGCGGCTTCCTGCCACTGGACACACCGCTCGCCATACGCCTCTGACCGAACCCCAGCCAGAAAGGGCTGCGCGTGCGCACCGACTGGACCGACCTGCCCGAGGACCTGCGGAACCAGATCGCAGCCAAGACGGGTCCGATCGACCGCATCGAGCCCGCGCCCACGGGCAACCATGCCGACATCGCGTCCACCCTGCACACCGCAGCCGGACGGGTCTTCGTCAAGGCCGCCCGCAAGCTCGACGACCAGGACGGTCCCGAGGTGACGTCGCTGCGACGCGAGGCCGCCGTCAACCCCGCCGTGCCCGAGTTCGCTCCCCGGCTCCGCTGGCAGATCGAATCCGGGGAGTGGCTCGCACTCGGATTCGAGCACGTGCAGGGACGTCCCGCCGACTTCTCCGCCGGATCACCGGACCTGGAGACCCTCGCCAAGACCATCCATGCCGTCCACCAAGCACCCTGCCCCGACGCGGCGATGGCGGCCGAACGGCGCTGGCAGCGCTACGTCGACGACCCCGCTCCACTCGCAGCCGGCGGCGTCCTACTGCACACCGACCTCAACCAGGACAACTTCATCATCACCCGCGACGGCTCCGCCTACGTCGTCGACTGGGCCTTCGTCACGCGCGGCGCACCCTGGCTCGAACTCGTCCTTCTCATCCCCTGGCTGCTCAAAGCAGGACACCACCCACAGGCCGCCGAGGAATGGGCCGCCCAATTCCCCACCTGGACCGAGGCCGAGGCCACCGACATCGACACGTTCACCGCCGCGTTCGCCCGGCAATGGCGGACGGCCAGCCAGCGGCGCCAGGACGCCTGGATCGTCCGCCACGCCGACCTCACCGGACGCTGGGCGGACTACCGGCTCAAGAGGTAACCACTGCCCGACTGCCACGGCCTTCGTTCGTTTGCGGCGAGTCGCTGTTGTGGGGTGGTCATAACGGCGACTCGCCGCGAGGCGAGGGACGAGGGTCAGGCGGGGTGGTTGAGGCGGAGGCCGGGGAAGGGCCAGTTCTCGATCTTGAGGAGGTGGCCGGTGCTGGAGGCCGTGACGTACGCGGTGCGCATGTCGGGGCCGCCCCAGGTGATGTTGGTGATGCCCGGGTCGCCGTCCACGTCGATGTCGACGAACCGGACGAGGTCGCCCTTCGGGCTGACGATCGAGATCCCCGCGTGGACCATCGACGCGACGCAGACGTTGCCGTGCCCGTCGACGCCGAGCGAGTCGAAGTTGACGTAGTCCGGGGCGGTGTAGAGGAAGTTGCCGCCGCCGGAGCCGCCGAGCGACCGGCCGCCCTTGATCTCGCCGGGGCCGGTGACCTCCCACCACCAGACGCGGGCCGTGTAGGTCTCGCTGACGTACAGGCGGGTGCCGTCCGGCGACAGGCCGATGCCGTTCGGGCCCTCCATGCCGCCGGCGATCTGCTCGATGGACGAGCCGTCCGCCTTGGCGTAGTAGAGGCGGCCCTTGTCGCCGGTGACGCCGTCGCTCTTGCCGTAGTCGGTGAAGTAGATGCCGCCGTGGGCGTCGATCACCAGGTCGTTCGGGCCGCGCAGCGGGACGCCGCCCGCCTCGGTGTAGAGGGTCTCGACGGACCCGTCGGAGAGGTCGACGGCCTGGATGCTGCCGCCGGTGTAGTCGTCGGGGATGCCGCCCGCGAACACGAACCCGCCGACCTCGAAGCGGCGCAGCCCGCCGGAGTTCGCGATGTAGACGCGCCCGTCCGGGCCGAGCGCCGAGCCGTTCGGGCCCCCGCCGGTCTCCGCGGCGACGGACGTGGTGCCGTCCGGCTTCACGCGGGTGAGGGTGCCGCGGTGGATCTCGACGACGAGCACGTCGCCGTCCGGCAGGACCGTCGGGCCCTCCGGGAACAGCAGCCCGCTCGCCAGCTTGGTGATCTTCATCTTCTTCTCCTTTCGCGGACGGCCGGCGGCGGCCGCCGTCCCTGTGGTGCCGAGGACGGCTGCCGCGCCGGCGCCCGCGAGGAGGGCCCGGCGGGTGATTGTCACGCCTTCGCCTGTTCGTCGCGAGGGGGGACGACCCCCCGCGCCCCCCGGTTCGCTTCGCTCATGCTGTTGAGGATGCGGCGGGCGGTGCTCTGGATGTGGACCTCGTCGGGGCCGTCGTACAGGCGGGCCTCGCGGGCGTGCCGGTACATGCGCGACAGCGGCAGGTCGTCGGTGAGGCCGGCGGCGCCGTGCACCTGGACGGCCCGGTCGACGACGTTGTGCAGCATCCGCGCGCCGACGACCTTGATCGCGCCGATCTCGATGCGCGCCTGGTCTCCGGCGTCGATCCGTTCGGCGGCCTGGAGCGTGAGCAGCCGGGACGCCTGGATCTCGGTGTAGGAGTCGAACACGTGCTGCTGCATCAGCTGCTTCGCCGACAGCGGCTCGCCGAACGCGACGCGCGTCCCGAGCCGCGCGCACATCAGCTCGAACGCGCGCTGCGCCTGGCCGAGCCAGCGCATGCAGTGGAAGATCCGGCCGGGGCCGAGCCGGTCCTGGGCGATGACGAACCCGTGCCCGCGCGGGCCGAGGAGGTGGTCGGCCGGCACGCGGACGTCCTCGTAGGCGACCTCGTAGTGCCCGCCGTTGAGACCGAGCACGGGCGTCTCGCGGACGATCCGGTACCCCGGCGTGTCCGTCGGCACGATGATCATGCTGAACGCGCGGTGCGGGGCCGTCCCCTCGGGCTCGGTACGGCACATGACGGTGGTGTAGGCGGCCTGCGCGGCGCCCGTGGTGAACCACTTGCGACCGGTGATGACCCATTCGTCGCCGTCGAGGACGGCCTTCGTCTGCAGCTGCGTCGGGTCGGAGCCCGCGTGGTCGGGCTCGGTCATCGCGAAGCTCGGCGACACCTCGCCCGCGACCATGGGGGCGAGGTAGCGGTCGCGCCAGCGGGGGCTCGCGTACTTGTGCAGCATCAGCGAGTCCTGGAGCGTGAACGTGCCGAGGGCGAGCTGCCCCCACTCGCTGCGTCCCTGCACCTCGTTGACGTACACGTAGTCGAGGAACGGCAGGCCGCCGCCGCCCAGCTCCCTGGGGTGGCCGAGCGCCCACAGGCCCTCCTTCTTCGCCTCGTCGCGGAGGCTCAGGAGGGTGTCGCGGTCGCCGGCGTTGAGGGCGGGCTCGGCTGGCTCCACGCGCTCGGTCATGAACGCGTGGACGGCGTCGCGGACGCCCCGCACCCGGTCCGGGACGGGGAACAGCATCAGCTGCCCCCGGTGAGGTCGGCGGAGATGTCGCGGGTGCCGTAGCCCTCGGGCGCGGCGACCTCGACGATCGGTTCGGGACGGTCGTCGAACTCCAGCCGCAGCGCGCGGGACATCGTCGCGTGCATCTCGTACATGCAGGTGATGTAGGTCAGCTGCAGGATCTCCTTGTCGGACAGGTGCTTCTGCAGGATCTCGAACACCCGGTCCGGGACGCGGCCGCCGTCGAGGACGAGCCCGTCGGTGTAGGCGAGGACGGCCCGCTCCAGCTCCGAGTAGCAGTCGGCGGTCTGCCAGTGCGGGATGGACTGGATCCGGTCCTCCGACATGCCGAGCGCCCGCATCTGCTTGCAGTGCTGCGAGAACACGAACTGGCTGCCGCGCGCCCACCCGGCCCGGCACTGGCCGAGCTCGCGCAGGACGGGGTCGAGGGAGGCGTTGCGGTAGAGGGCGAAGCCGCGGACGGCGTGCCGGAACACGTCCGGGTCCTGCGCGAACACCGTCCACCAGTCGCCGGGCGAGCCGGTCGCGGTGCCGTGGTCGACGGCCGGGTCGCGGTCGGGGGCGAACAGGTGGTCGTAGAAGAACAGGATGCGTTCGTCGGTGACCTCGGCGCGGGGGATCTCACGCAGGCGCGGCATTGCTCTTCTCCTTGGTGACGGTGCGGTCGGCGGCGGTCTTCGGCGCGTGCGACACGTCGGACTCGTCGAAGGCGCGGGTCCAGCAGGCGAACTCGAGGAGGATCCCGTCGGGGTCCTGGAAGTAGAACGAGCGGACGAACACGCCCTCGTCGAACGTGGGCGCGACGCCCCATTCGCTGTCGTCGTGGTTGAGGATCGGGCTGACCTCGACGCCCTTCTCCTTCAGCCGCGTCCGGTACTCCTCGAACTTCTCGACCGGGACGTGGAACGCGACGTGGTTCATCGACCCGACGGCGCTGAGCAGCTCGCCCTGCTCGGGGCGGGTCTTCGGCGCGGAGATGCCGGGGACGCCGTCCGGCGCGTCCGGGAACCAGAAGAACGCGACGCAGTCGCCGCCGCCGCAGTCGAAGAAGAAGTGCTGCCCCATCCCGGCGGGCAGGTCGAGGGTCTTGATCAGCGGCATCCCGAGGACGCCGGAGTAGAAGTCGATCGTGCGCTGCATGTCGGACGAGACGAGCGCGAGGTGGTTGATTCCGCCGAGTTCGAACTCTTCGTTCGCGGGCATTCGGGGTGCCTCCTTCAGAGGGGAGCGGCGTAGCGGGCGCGCAGGTCGCGCTTGAGGACCTTCCCCGCGACGTTGCGCGGGAGCTCGTCGACCACCTCGACGCGGCGCGGGACCTTGTAGCCGCCGAGGTGCTCGCGGGCGAAGGCGATGACGTCGCCGGGTGCGGCGGACGCGCCGGGCCGCAGCACGACGGCGGCGCAGACGGCCTCGCCCCAGCGCGGGTCGGGGACGCCGAAGACGGCCGCGTCGGCGACGTCGGGGTGCCGGTACAGGACCTGCTCGACCTCGCGGGACGCGACGTTCTCGCCGCCCGTGATGATCATGTCCTTGATCCGGTCCACGATGTAGACCATGCCCTCGGCGTCCCGGCGGACAACGTCGCCGGTGCGGAACCAGCCGTCCCGGAACGCCTCGGCGGTCAGCTCGGGCTCGCGCCAGTAGCCGCGCATCACCTGGTCGCAGCGGACGACCATCTCGCCGGGCTCACCGGGCGGGACGTCGTTGAAGTCGGCGTCGACGATCCGGATGTCGGCGAGGTCCATGACGCGCCCGGCGGCGGCGAGCAGGTGCGTCTCGCCGGCGGCGGCGCGGCGGTGCTCGGCGGTCCCGAAGTACAGGATGTTGCCGCCGAGCTCGCTCATGCCGAAGCCCTGGTAGAAGTCGCAGCCGAGGACGTCCATGCCGCGCCGCAGCACCTCGGCGGGGATCGCGGACGCGCCGTACCCGATCGCCTCCAGCGTGCCGAGGTCGTGGTCCTCGATGCCGGGGTGGCCCAGCAGGAACGCGATCATCGTCGGGGCGAGGCCGGTCTGGGTGACCTTCCATTCGGCGACGAGCCGCAGGAACGTCTCGTTGTCGTAGGCGCGGACGATCCCGACGGTCGCCGAGCGCAGGTGGTTGACGAGGACCGCGTACCCGCCGACGTGGCAGAGCGGGAAGCAGAACAGGAAGACGGTGTCGTCGGGGATCTCCCACTGCGACGCCGAGCTGATCACGCCGGTGATCAGGTTGCGGTGGCTGAGCATGACGCCCTTGGGGGCGCCGGTCGTGCCGCTGGTGTAGACGAGCCAGGCGAGGGAGTCCTCGTCGGGGCGGGGCGGCTCGGTCGCGTCCGCCCCGGCGACGAGGTCGGCGTAGCCGCGGTCGCCGCCGCCGTCCAGCCCGACGACGACCTTCACGCCGGGCATCTCGTGCCGGTGCTCGGTCATGGCGTCGAGGTACTCGCCGCTGACGATCAGCACGGACGCCTGCGCGTGCTCGACCAGCGCGATGATCTCGGACGGGTGGAGGCGGTGGTTGAGGAACGTCAGCGCCATCCCGGCGGCGGGGACGCCGTAGTAGAGGTCGACGTACTCGGGGCGGTTGCCCGACAGCACGGCGATCCGGTCGCCGGGCTCGGCGACGGTCCGCAGCGCGTTGGCGGCCCGGCGGACCCGGTCGCGAAGCTCCGCGTAACCGACCGCCCGGTCCTCGAACCGGAGGGCGACGCGGTCCGGGTGCTTGCGGGCCGCGTACTCGACGATGTCGCTGATCAGCATGGACGCTCCGGCACGACGCCTCCCCGAAGTTGACTTGACAGTCATATCAAGTTGCTCGATGCTCGGATACTGTTCCTGCGAACATCGGGTTGTCAAGCCCCCGGCGGGGCGGCGGCCCACGGCGAAAGGAACCACGGATGGCGGACACGGGTGCCGGCGAGAGCCCGCAGGCGCCGCTGACCGAGCGCGGCGCCCGCACCAGGGAGCGCCTCATCGCGGCGGCCCGCGAGGTCTTCGAGGAGCGCGGCTTCCTCGACACCCGGGTCGCGCACATCGCCCGGCACGCCAAGGTGGCCTACGGCTCCTTCTACACGTACTTCCCGTCCAAGGAGGCCGTCTTCCTGGAGGTCGCCGACCGGCTCTTCGAGGACATGACGCGGCACTCCTTCACCCCGGGCCCCGACTCCGCCCCCGCCGACCCCGCCGCCACGGAGCCCGCCGCCACGGAGCCCGCCGCGCGCGTCCGCCGCGCCAACCGCGCCTACTACGAGGCGTACCGGCGCAACGCGAAGATGATGGCGATCATCGAGCAGGTCTCCACGTTCAACGAGGAGTTCCAGGAGATGCGGCGCAAGCACCGCGCCGAGTCCGTCCGGCGGTCCGCGCGGGCGATCGAGCGCTGGCAGCGCGCCGGGCTCGTCGACCCCGGCCTCGACCCCGAGATGACGGCGCGCGCGCTCGCCGCGATGGTCGACCACTCGCTGTACCTCTGGCTCGTCCAGGGCGACGACACGTCGGACACCGAACGGCTCCTGGACACCCTCGACGCCCTCAACGTCCGGGCGCTCGGCCTGCGTCCCACCCCCTGAGAACTCCCCCCGAAGGAGACCCGCGTGCACGAGGAACTCGCCGACCGCTTCATCGCCGCCATCACCGGCGGCGACGTCGACACGCTCCGCTCCCTCTACGCGCCCGGCGCGCTGATCTGGCACAACGGCCCCGGCCCGGGCGGCGGTTCGGAGCAGAGCGTGGACGACAATCTCCGCACGCTGCGCTGGCTGTCGCGCAACCTCGGCGACCTCCGCTACGAGGAGATCCGCCGCGACGCGCTGCCCGGCGGGTACGTCCAGCGGCACGTCCTGCGCGGGACGCTCCCCGGCGGGACGCCCCTCGAGATCGCCGCGTGCCTGTTCGTCACCGTGGACGGCTCCGGGCGCATCGCGCGCATCGAGGAGTACGCCGACACCCGCGGCAGCGACCCGCTGCGCGACCTCGCCGCCGCCCGGCGCGCGGCCCGCGCATGACCGCGCTGGAGTCCGCGCTCGCCGCCCGGCTCGGCGCGGACGTCACGGACCTGCACCGGCTGTCCGGCGGCGCGAGCCGCGAGACCTGGTCGTTCGACGCGGGCGGGCGCGCCCTGATCCTGCGCCGCGACCCCCCGTCGTCGCCCGACCCGGACGCGATGGCGCGCGAGGCCGCGCTGCTGGCGTCCGCCGCCCGCGCCGGCGTCCCCGTCCCGTCCCTGGTCGACCACGGCGACGACCTCGCCGGCACCCCGTTCATGATCATGGAGCGGCTGTCCGGCGAGACGATCCCGCGCCGGCTGCTGCGCGACGAGGCGTTCGCCGCCGTCCGGCCCCGGCTGGCCCGCGACCTCGGCGGCGTCCTCGCCCGCCTGCACACCATGGAGCCCGTCCCCGGCCTGCCGGACGACGACCCGCTGACCGCGATCAGCGCCTACTACGAGGCGTTCGACGAGCCGCGCCCCGCCGTCGAGCTGGCGCTGCGCTGGCTGCGCGAGAACCGGCCCGCCGCGTCCGGCCGCCGCACGGTCGTGCACGGCGACTTCCGCAACGGCAACCTGATGATCGCGCCGGACGGCGTCACCGGCGTCCTGGACTGGGAGCTCACCCACGTCGGCGACCCCGCCGAGGACCTCGGCTGGCTCTGCGTGAAGGCGTGGCGGTTCGGCTCCCCGCACCCCGCCGGCGGGTTCGGCTCCCGCGAGGACCTCCTCGCCGGCTACGCCGACGCGGGCGGCACCCCGCCCACCCCGGAGGAACTGCGCTGGTGGGAGGTCTACGGCACGCTCCGCTGGACGATCCTCTGCCGCCACCAGGCCGAGCGCTTCCTCAGCGGCTCCGACACGTCCATCGAGTACGCCGTGCTGGGCCGGAAGGTCTGCGAGCAGGAGCACGACATGCTGCTCGCGCTCGGCCTGACGTCGCCCGTCACCGTCGAGGACCCGCTCGCCCCGGCGGCGGGCTCGGCGGGATCGGGCTCGGCGGCACCGGGCTCGGCGCCGCACGACCGGCCCGGCGCGACCGCGCTGATCGACGCCGTCGGCGCCTTCCTGCTGGAGGCCGAGCAGCCCGACGAGCGGCTGCGCTTCCACGCCCGCGTCGCCGCGTCCGCCCTGCGCATCGCGCGCCGCGAGCTGCTGCTGGGCGAGGCGCACCGGGCCGCGCACGCCGCCCGCCTGGCGAAACTCGGCTGCGCGTCCGACGCCGACCTGGCGGCCGCCATCCGCGAAGGCGCGCTCGACGACCGCCGGGAGGAGGTGGTCGGCGCGATCCGCGCCTCGATCGTCGACAGGCTCACGGTGTCCAATCCGCGCCACCTGGCGCTTCCCGGCTGACGCGGAAGGTTTTCCACATTCGGATAAACCCTTGTGGACGGCCGATCGGCTCGTGGAGGATTCTTCGCGTGACGCCACGAGTGGTGCTCGATCCGGACATCCCCGAGAAGGCGCGCGCGGTGCTCGCGGCCAACGCGCGGCTGCTGCCCCCTCCGTCCGTGCCGCCGCCCCGCCCGCGTCTCGGCGGGCGGGGCCTCGGCACGGTCGCGCTGGCCGCGGTCCAGGCGCCGATCTGGGTCTACCTGCCCGCCCTCGCCTGCTGGCAGTACGGGAAGCGCGCGAAGATCGCCGGCATCGTCGCCGAAGCCGTCGTCATCGCCCCCATCGCCGTGTCCGGCTTCTACGGGCTGGCCGTCAACGTCCTCTTCGGCCTGCCGCTCCAGATCATCGCCTTCATCGCCGTCCTCGTCCTCTCCGGCGAACCGGAGCTGCCGAGACTGATCCGCCGCCACAAGGACGGCTACATCCGCCCCGAGGAACTCGACGGCCCCGCACCCGCCCTTCTCGACCGCGCGCAGGCGGCCGTCGACGCCGTGACCGGCTCCGAGGTCAACCGGGAAGGGCTCCTCGACGAGGTGCGGAACACGGTGACCCTGCCCCGGCAGCTCTGGGACGTCGCGCAGACGCTCGCCGAGCTGTCCCGGCTGAACGTCGAGCAGCGGGAGAGGACGATGGGGCTCAGCACGCCGCGCGTCGTCGAGGCGCTGCGTCCCCAGCGCAAGGCCCTGAACCTGGCGACCGAGTCCGTCATCAAGCGCGTCGAGGCGCTCGAACGCTACGCCGCACGCACCCGGGCCGCCGACCAGGCGCTGCTCGAACTGCGCGCCCTCCAGAACCTGGCCGAAGGCAACGACGCCTACCGCGACCTGCTGGCCCGCACGGTCCGCGACGACCTGGCCATCGCCGAGATCGACGACCTGACCGAGCGGGCACGGCGGATCGAGGAGGCCCTCCATGACAGCGTCGAACAAGCCCGCCGAGCCGGGCTCTCCCTGGTACCCCAAGCGAGCTGACCCCCGCCCCGCCTACCGGATGCCGACCGGAATCACCGTCCTCGGCGCCGCCATCCTGGCGATCCAGATCCTCTTCTGGGTCTTCGCCCTGGCCTCCGGGTGACGGCGCGCTCCCGCCTTACGAGGCGCCCCCGCCCGTGAGAAGGGTCAGCCGGGCAGGTCCGCCTCGCGGGCGGCGACCCGGCCGAACAGATCGCCGATCGTGGTGAGGGCGGCGGCGTGCAGGGCGTCCGCCGTGATCGGCGCGCCGTCCGGGCCCGCCAGCGGGCGGGTCGCGCACGCCTCCGCCACGACGGTGGGACGGTAGCCGAGGTTGAAGGCCCCCTCGGCGGTGAACTGGACGCACATGTGGGTCATGAACCCGGCCAGCACGAGGTCGGGCCCGGCGTCGAGGCGGCGCAGCACGCCGAGCAGGTCGGTGTCGTGGAAGGAGTTCGGGAAGCGCTTCACCACGACCGGCTCGCCCTCCCGGGGCGCGACGGGCTCGGCGACCTGACCGATCTCGGCGCGGACGTCGTAGGGGCTGCCCTCACCGCCGTCGTTGACGACATGCACCACCGGCGTCCCGGCGGCACGGGCGCGGGCGAGCAGCCGGGACGCGGCGTCCAGCGCGCGGTCGGCGCCGGGCAGCGCCATGACGCCGGTCCGGTAGGTGTTCTGGAAGTCGATCATGATCAGGGTGGCGGCGGGCAGCGCGGGGAGCGCGCCGTCCAGGCCGATCACGTCGCGCAGGGTCGTCGAAACGGTCATCTCGTCCTCCTGGGATCCGGGATGCGGGGATGCGGGAAATGGGGATGCGGGAAATCGGGCAGGGGCGAGCACCGGCCTCACGGGCCGGGGCAGGGGAACGGGCAGGTCAGGCGGCGGTGCGGAACCGCCTCCGGTAGGCCGCCGGGGTCGTGCCGAGCCGCCGCCGGAACGCCCGGTGCAGCGTCTCCACCGAGCCGAGGCCGCACGCGGCGGCGACCCGGTCGAGCGGCTCGTCGGTGCCCTCCAGCAGCCGGCGCGCCGCCTCCACCCGCACCGCCTCGACGTAGGCCGCCGGTGTGGCGCCGGTCTCCCTGCGGAAGACGCGGGTGAAGTGCCGCTCGCTGAGGCACATCCGTTCGGCGAGCGCCGCCGCCGACAGGTCCTCCGACGGGTTGGCGGTGATCCACGCGCGCAGCTCGTCGATGTCGCGGCGCTCGGCGGGCGCCTGCCACAGCGGGACGCTGAACTGGCTCTGCCCGCCCTGCCGCTTGAGGTACATGACGAGCTGCCGGGCGACCTTCAGCGCGAGGCGTTCGCCGTGGTCCTCGGCGACCAGGGCGAGCGCGAGGTCCATGCACGCGCTGATCCCGGCGCCCGTCCAGACGTTCCCCGACCGGACGTAGATCGGGTCGGGGTCCACGACGACGTCGGGGTGGTCGGCAGCGAGCCGGTCCGCGGTGGCCCAGTGCGTCGTCGCCGTCCGGCCCGCGAGCAGGCCCGCCGCCGCGAGCAGGTGCGCGCCGACGCAGACGGACGCGACGCGGCGGGCGTGCCGGGCGGTGGCGGCGATCCAGGCGACCAGGTCCGGATCGATCACCGGCGCGCCGGCGCGGTCCAGGGCGCCGGGCACGACGAGCGTGCCGACCCGGTCGCCGACCTGGTCGAACGTCAGGTCGGTGGCGAGCCGGACGCCGGCGCTGGTGCGCACCTGGCCGCCGTCCGGCCCGGCGAGCAGCACCCGGTAGGGCGTGCCGCCGGACATCTCCCGGTTCGCGGCCGCGAACACCTCCGCGGGCCCGGTGACGTCGAGGAGGTCGACGTCGGGGAACACGGCGATGACGACACGGTGCGGAGCGGACATGCCTCCATTGTCACGGGCGTCCCGCCGTGACCGCCATGACCAGGTTCTGGCATATCCGGACATCGGGCCGCCGCGGACCCCGTCAGGCGGGGGCGCTGAGCGCGACCGCGGGTCCGTCAGGGGTAGCCGCCGGCGCGGCCGAGGAGGGCGGGGGCGGGCGTGCCGAGGAGGCCGGCGAGCCAGGTGCCGGTCTCGGCGACGGCGTTCATGTCGATGCCGGTCTCGACGCCGGAGCGGTGGAGGGCGTAGAGGAGGTCCTCGGTGGCGATGTTGCCGGTGGCGGCGGGCGCGAACGGGCAGCCGCCGAAGCCCCCGGTGCTGGCGTCGAGGGTGGTGGCGCCGAGGTCGACGGCCGTGAGCGCGTTGGCGTAGCCGGTGTTGCGGGTGTTGTGGAAGTGGAAGCGCAGCGGCGTGCCGGGCGCGGCCGCGCGGACGCGGGCGGTCAGGTCGCGGACCTGCGCGGGGACGCCGACGCCGATCGTGTCGGCGATCGCGATCTCGAAGGCGCCGGCGGCGTGCGCGCGGCGGGCGATCTCGGCGACGCGCTCCGGAGGCGTCTCGCCCTCGAAGGGGCAGCCGAACGCGACCGCGATGGTGACCCCGGCGGGGATCCCCGCGTCGTGCGCGGCGGCGGCGATGCCGTCCCAGGCGTCCAGCATCCCGGCCATGGTGCTGCCCTGGTTGCGCACGGAGAACGTGTCGGACGCGACGAGCACGACGTTCACCTCGTCCACGCCCGCGTCGAGGGCGCGGTCGAGGCCGCGCCGGTTGAGCACGAGGCCGCTGTAGGAGACCCCGTCGCGGCGCGGGACGCCCGCCATGACCTCCTCGGCGCCCGCCATCTGCGGGACGCGCTTGGGGTTGACGAACGAGACGGCCTCGATGCGGCGGGCGCCCGCGTCCACGCAGCGGGTGATGAAGGCGATCCGGTCGTCCGGGTCGAGCACGCGGGCCTCGTTCTGCAGCCCGTCACGGGGACCCACTTCGAGGACTGTTGTATGCAACTTCGCCTCCAGCTTGCGAGTTTCGACCCTGGTGTGACTATATTGCATGCAATCGAAGCGAGGGAGGGGCGATGGCACGGGCGACCGACACGGCGTACGACGCGGTCCGCCGGATGATCCTCTCCGGCGAGGCGGCGGCGGGCAGCAGGCTCGGCGAGGCGGAGCTCGCCGAGACGCTCGGGCTGTCCCGCACGCCCGTCCGGGAGGCGCTGCAGCGGCTCGGCGCGGACGGGCTCGTCGAGGTGCTGCCGCACCGCGGGGCACGGGTCGTCCGGTGGACGCGGCGGGACCTGGAGGAGATCTTCGAGCTGCGGTCGCTGCTGGAGCCCTACGCCGCGGCGCGCGCGGCCCGGATGGCGCCCGGCGAGGACGTCCTGGCGGACCTGCTCGGCCAGTGCGACGCGATGGAGGCGGCGGTCGCGGCCGGCGACTTCACCCGCGTCGCGCAGCTGAACTCGCTCTTCCACGCCGCCGTCATCGACGCCTCCCGCAACCGGCGGCTCCCGGCGATGCTGACGTCGGTCATGCACGCCCCCCTGATCGTCGGGACGTTCCGCCGGTACGACGCCGGCGAGATGGCCCGCAGCATGAACCACCACCGCGAGCTGGTCGCCGCGATGGCCGCCCGCGACCCCGACTGGGCCGAATCGGTGATGCGCGCCCACATCCGCGCCGCCGCGGCCAACCTGAGCCACGACGCGAACGAGGCGGAGGACGAACGATGACAGGTGCGCTGGGAGACCTCCGGGTCGTGGAGATGGGCCAGCTGCTCGCCGGCCCCTTCTGCGGGCAGCTGCTCGGCGACTTCGGCGCCGAGGTCGTCAAGATCGAGCCGCCGGGGTCCGGGGACCCGATGCGCGAATGGGGCCGGGAGAAGCCGCACGGCATGTCGCTGTGGTGGCCGATCCTCGCCCGCAACAAGAAGTCCGTCACGCTGAACCTGCGCACGCCGGAGGGCCAGGCCCTCGCCCGGAGGATCATCGCGCAGGCCGACGTGCTGGTGGAGAACTTCCGTCCCGGCACGCTGGAGCGCTGGGGCCTCGCGCCCGCCGACCTGCAGAGGGAGAACCCGCGGCTGATCATCACCCGCGTCACCGGCTACGGGCAGGACGGCCCGTACGCGCCGCGTGCCGGGTTCGGCTCGATCGGTGAGGCGATGGGCGGCATCCGGTACGTCACGGGCGACCCCGACAGGCCGCCGTCCCGCGCGGGCATCTCGCTGGGCGACGAGCTGGCCGGCACGTTCGCCGCGCTCGGCACCCTCGTCGCCCTGCACGCCCGGCACCGGACGGGCCGCGGCCAGATCGTCGACTCGGCTCTCTACGAGGCGGTGCTCGCGCTGATGGAGTCGCTCGTCCCGGAGTGGGAGATCGCGGGCTACCAGCGGGAGCGCACCGGGTCCGTGCTGCCGAACATCGCGCCGTCCAACGTCTACCCCACGCTCGACGGGCCCGTCCTCATCGCCGCGAACCGCGACACGATCTGGCGGCGGCTCGCCGCGCTGATGGGCCGTCCGGAGCTCGCCGACGACGAGCGGTACGCGACGCACGGGGCGCGCGGCACCAACGCCGAGGAGCTGGACGAGCTGATCGGCGCGTGGACGGCGGGCCAGGGCTCCGACGCGCTGCTGGAGTTGCTGCACGAGAACGGCATCCCGGCCGGGCTGACCTACCGTGCCAAGGACATGCTGGCGGACCCGCACTACAAGGCCCGCGAGGCGATCATCCGGATGGCGCACCCGGACTTCGGCGACTTCCCGATGCACAACGTGTTCCCGAAGCTGTCCGAGACGCCGGGCGAGGTGCGCGCGCTCGGCCCGTCCCTCGGCCAGCACAACGCGGAGGTCTACGGCGAGTTGCTCGGCCTGTCCTCCGAGGAGATCACGTCGCTGGAGACGTCCGGCACCATCTGACCGCCGTGCGCCCCGCCCGCCGAGCGGGCGGGGCGCCGGTCGTCAGCAGTACTTCGACGAGCCGCTGCTGCCCCACTTGCAGGTGTCCGCCACCGCGCCGCTCGGGTAGCGGAGGTAGGCGGTGTCACCGGTGTTGTTCCAGATGTACGCCTTCGAGCCCCAGTACCGGTTCGTCGCGGTGTTCGTCCCACGGCCCGTGCGCACGTAGACCGACTTGTGCCCCTTGAGGGTGAACGAGCCGAACGTGTACGTGTGGCCGGACTTGTCGCGCAGCGTGACCCCCTTGAGCTGCCGCGCCGTCGTGGTCCTGTTGTACAGCTGCACCCACTCGGCGTTCAGCGACGCGTTCGACCCGGTGTCCTTGCCGGGCGAGTCGAAGTAGACGCGGTAGATCTGCACCGGGCTGGCCGCCTCGGCGGGCGCCGCCGCCAGCAGCCCCGCGGCCACCGCACCGGCGATGGCCGCGACCCCCGTCACAACAAGCCTCTTCACCCCGAGAACCCCTTTCGTTCACCAGCGAATGCCTATTTGTACCGGCATTCACACACACATGGTGGTGTGTGGCCATGTGTGGGTCGGATGGCAACCACAGGGCCCTCTCAGGCGTCCGGCACCCCCGTGTTTTCCCTGGTGAAGCCCGAAGTCCCGGCGGACGTCCTCACAGCGTGATCACGATCTTTCCGTGGACGTGGCGTCCGGCCTGCAGCGCCACGGCGTCGCGGATCTTCTCGATGGGGAAGGTCGCGGCGATCGGCACGGTCATCTCGCCCGCGAGGATCGCGTCGGTGATGCGCTCCAGGGCGCCCGGCCGCGCGTCGAAGCCGCCGGTCGGGCGCGTGCCGCCGGGCGGGTTGGGCCCCGCGGCGATCGTGGAGATCCGCTCGGGCGGCACGCCGAGCGCGAGCGCGGCCTCGGCCGTCTCGGTGCCGAACAGGTCGGTCGCGGCGGTCAGACCGCCGGGCGCCAGTGCCCGCACCCGGTCGGCCAGCCCGGGGCCGTACGCCACCGGCTCGGCGCCCAGCCCCCGCAGGAACCCGAAGGTGCCCTCCGAGGCGGTCCCGATCACGGTGGCGCCGGCGAGCCGCGCGAGCTGGACGGCGAACACGCCCACGCCGCCGGCGGCACCGCCGATCAGGACGGTGTCGCCGGACCGCAGGCCGATCGCCGCCAGCGCCGCGGAGGCGCTCAGGCCGGCCACCGGAAGGGTGCTCGCCACCTCGTCGCCGATGCCCTCCGGCGTGCGGGAGAGCATCTCCGGCGTCCTCGCCGGCACCGTGACCACCAGGAAGTCGGCGGCGGCCCTGCCCACCGTGCCGCCGTGGACGCGGTCGCCGACGGCGAAGCCCGCGGCGCCGTCGCCGACCTCGTCGACGACGCCCGCGAAGTCGGACCCGAAGCCGGACGGCAGGGTGACGCCGAACCGCGCCGCCGCCTCGGGCCGCGCGGCGAGGAGCCAGTCCATCGGGTTCAGCCCGACGGCGGTCACGCGGACGCGGACCTCGCCCGGGCCCGCGTGCGGCTCCGGGACATCGCGCAGCTCCAGGACCTCGGGACCTCCGAACGTCTCGTAGATGACGGCTCGGCTCATGGCAGACCTCCTGCAGCGGAGTGATGGGACTTGGTCCTATCACCGTACACGAGTGATGGGACCAAGTGCCGTAGACTGTCCGCATGGCCCGCTGGCAGCCCAACGCGTCGCAACGCCTCGTCGCCGCCGCCCTCGACCTCTTCGCGGAGCGGGGCTACGAGAACACGACCGTGATCGACATCGCGCAGCGCGCCGGCCTGACGAAGAGCACCTTCTTCCGGCACTTCCCGGACAAGCGCGAAGTCCTCTTCGGCAGGGACACGATGACCGCGCTCCTCGCCGACGGGATCGCCGCGGCGCCGCCGGCCGCCACCCCGCTCGAAGCGGTGGCGAACGCACTGGACGCGATCGGGCGCGAAGCCTTCACGCCCGACCGCCGCGAGATCATCGCCCGCAGGCGGGCCGTGATCGACAGCCACCCGGAACTACAGGAACGCGAGGCGCTGAAGGGGCTCGCCCTCACCGCCGCCGTGACCGCCGCGCTCCGGCGGCGCGGCGTCCCCGACCTGACCGCGCGCGTCGCCGCGGAACTGGGCGCGCTCGCCATGAAGATCGCCTTCGAGCGCTGGAGCGACACGGCCAACGGCGATGACTTCGGCGAACTCGCGCGGCGGACGCTCCGCGACCTGCGGGAGGCCGGCGCCTCGTGCTGACGCGCCTCCGGCGGGTCGCGACGCGGTGCGTCGCCTCGTCCGGAACCGGCGCGGTCAGGCTTCTTCCGGGTCGCGGCCCAGCACCGCGCGGCCGCCGTCCACGGGGACGACCGCGCCGTTGACGAAGCTCGCCTCGTCCGAGAGCAGGTACCGGACGGCCGCGGCGACCTCGTCCGGGCGGCCGACGCGCCCCACCGGGTGCAGGGCGCGCATCTCGGCGTCGATCCGCGCGGCGGACGCCGGATCCCGGGCGGCGAGGAACGCCTCGTAGCGGGCGGTGGTGATCGAGCCCAGCGCGACGACGTTCACGCGGACGCCGCGCGGCCCGTAGTCCACGGCGAGGGCGCGGCTGAAGCCCTCGACGGCCGCCTTCGCCGTCGCGTAGGTGAGCGATCCGCGGACGGGACGCGCCGCCTGGTGCGACGAGACGTTCACGACCGCGCCGCCCGTCCCCGCGTCCAGGAACCGGCGGATCGCGGTCAGCGACCCCACCACGGCGGGGTCGAAGTTCAGCGCCACCGCGTCGATGACGTCGCGCGCCCCCGGGACGTCCACGGCGGCGTCGCGGAACACGGCGGCGTTGTTGACCCAGCCCTTGAGGGTGCCCGCCGCCTGCGCCGCGTCCGCCGCCTCGTCCGCGACGGACTCGTCCCGCACGTCGCCGACGACCGCCGAGACGCCCGGTCCGGTCGCCCACTCCACCGCGGCCGGGTCCAGCTCGACGACCACCACGTGCCCGCCGTCGGCGATGAGACGTTCGGCGATCGCGCGGCCGATGCCGCGCCCGCCGCCGGTGACGACATACGAGAGCCCCACGAAACGGAACGTACCACTGCGTTTGGGGCGGGACATGCGGGCAGGGGTGCAGCGGACGCATGTTCGAGGAGGCAGCGATGGCAGACGTCTTCACGGTGCTGGCGAAGGATCACACCGAGGTCAAGCAGATGTTCACCGAGCTGGAGGCCGGCTCGGCCAACGCGTCGGAGGCGTCCGTCCGGGGCGAGGACGGGCGGCGCAGGCGCGGCGAGATGGTGCGGCGCCTCATCATCGAGGAGTCCAAGCACGAGGCCGTCGAGGAGGAGTACTTCTGGCCGGCCGTCCGCGAGCTGGTGGAGGACGGCGACCGGCTCGCCGACCACGCCATCGAGCAGGAGCAGACGGCGAAGAGGGAACTCGACGAGCTGAGGCGGCTGGACGCCGGCGACCGGAGGTTCGAGGAGCTGCTCGCGAACCACATCACCGACGCCCGCGAGCACATCGCCTACGAGGAGATGACGGTGTGGCCGGCGCTGCGCAGGGTCATCACCGACGAGCGGGCGGAGCGGCTCGGCGGCAAGCTCGAGCAGGCCAAGAAGACGGCGCCGACCCGCCCGCACCCGCACACCCCGCCGAAGCCGGGCGTCCTCAAGACCGCCGGGCCCGCCGTCGCGGCGGCCGACCGGCTCCGCGACAAGATCAGCGGCCGCGGCCGGACCTGACCGACGGGAGGAACGGCCATGACCGAGTCCACGCGGCTGGCCCTGGTCACCGGCGCGTCCAGCGGGATCGGGCGCGCGCTGGCGGACGAGTTCGCCCGGCACGGCTTCCACGTGATCATGGCGGCGGAGAACGCGGAGATCACCGCGGCGGCGGAGGCCGTCGGGGACGCGACGCCCGTCCGGGTGGACCTGGCGCGGCCCCGGGGGGTCGAGGAGCTGTACGCGGCGGTCGGGACGCGCCCCCTGGACGCGGTGGCGATCAACGCGGGCGTCGGCGTCGGCGGCGACTTCGCCCGCGACAACGCGCTCGCCGACGAGCTGAACCTGGTCGACCTGAACGTCCGGTCGGCCGTCCACCTGGCGAAGCTGGTGCTGGACGGCATGGTGCGCCGGGGTTCGGGGCGGCTGCTGTTCACCTCGTCGATCGCCGCGACGTCCCCCGGCCCGTACCTCGCCACGTACGCGGCGTCCAAGGCGTTCCTGTACTCCTTCGCCGAGGCGCTGCGCCACGAACTGCAGGGCACCGGCGTCACCGTGACCGCGCTGCTGCCGGGCCCGACGCGCACGAACTTCTTCGAGCGCGCCGGGGTGCTCGACACCAGGCTCGGCAAGTCCGGCAAGGACGACCCGGCGGAGGTGGCGCGGCAGGCCTACGACGCGCTCATGGCGGGCAAGGACCACGTCGTCACCGGGTCCGCGCGCAACAAGGTGCAGACCACGGCTTCCAGGGCCATGCCCGAGCCGGTCAAGGCGAAGATGCACGCGATGATGTCCAAGCCCGGCACCTAGGCCGGGGGCCTCCGCGCCAGGTCACATACCTGCCCCGCGATCGGGCAGGACGTCTCATCATGATCAGGGCGCGGGCTGCCCCACCGGGGTGGGGACGGGCGGTCGACGCCGTCACACGGCGGCTGGGCGGGCCCCGCCAGGCCCGCATCGTGCTGCTGCTCGCCTGCGTCCTCGCCCTCAACACCGCCGACTCCGGCGTCATCGGCGCGATCGTCGAGCAGCTGCGCACCTCCCTGCACATCGACAACACGCAGGTCGGCGTGCTGACCGCCGCGCCGGCGCTGGTCGGCGCCGTCGCGACCGTCCCGGTCGGCATGCTCACCGACCGCGTCCCGCGCGTGCCGCTGCTCGCCGGCAGCATCCTGCTGTGGAGCGCCGCGATGGTCGTCGGCGGCCTCGCCACCTCCTACGACTGGCTGCTGACGTCGCGGGTCGCGCTCGGCGCCGTCACCGCGACCGCCGGACCCACCGTCGCGTCCCTGACCGGCGACCTGTTCCCGAACCAGGAGCGGGCCGGCATCTACGGGCGGATCCTCGCCGGCGAGCTGATCGGCGCCGGGTTCGGCCTGGTCGTCGGCGGGAACGTCGCCGCCGCGCTGAGCTGGCGCGTGTCGTTCTGGTTCGTCGCGGCCCTCGGCGTCGCGCTCGCCGCGGCGGTCTGGCGGCTGCTGCCCGAGCCGGGACGCGGCGCGCAGGGCCCGGCCCGCTCCGCCGCGCGCGCCGGCGCCGAGGCCGCCCAGCGGGCGGTGGAGGAATCGGACGTGCGGCCCCGCCCGGAGAACGTGCTGACCAGCGACCCGTCCCGGATGACGCTGCTCCAGGCCGCCCGGCACGTCCTGCGCATCCGCACCAACGTGATCATCATCGTCGCGTCCTCCATCGGCTACTTCTTCTTCGCCGGGCTGCGCACCTTCGCGATCGTGTTCGTCCAGCACCGGTACGGCATCGGGCGCGCCGGGCTGAGCCTGCTCGTCCCCGTCATCGGCCTCGGCGCGCTCGCGGGCGTCCTCACCGCCGGCCGCCTCGCCGACCGCCTCGTCCGGCGCGGCCGGATCGCCGCCCGCGTGCTGGTGCCGAGCGTCGCCTACACCGCGTCCGCGCTGCTGTTCCTGCCCGGCCTGCTGACCACCTCGGCGTGGGTGGCGATGCCGCTGTTCTTCCTCGCCGCCGCCGCGCTGGCCGGCGCGAACCCGCCGCTGGACGCCGTCCGCCTCGACGTCGTCCACTTCGGGCTGTGGGGCCGTGCCGAGAGCATCCGCACGATCCTGCGGATGGCCGGCGAGGCGGTCGCGCCCGTCCTGTTCGGCTGGCTGTCCGGCGTGTTCGCGCCCGGCGACCACTCCGGCACGGGCCTGGACCGGGTGTTCCTGCTCGCGCTGATCCCGCTCCTGGTCAACGGCCTGATCCTGCTGCGGGCGCGGCGCGACTACCCGGCGGACGTCGCGTCCGCCATGGAGTCCGAACGGCGTTTCGCCGCCGGGTGACCCTCAGATCACCAGGCGCCTGGACACCAGCCCGTGCCCGACCTTCCCGCCGTGCCACAGGTCGAACCGGCAGCCCGCCGGGAACGCGCCGGGCCCCGCCGTCTCCGTCAGCAGCGTCATCGTCACGATGTGGTCGACGTCGCCCGGCCGCAGCGGCTCCCCGTCGTCGGTCGTCATGACGACCTTGTGGAACGCGTTCGGCTTCTGCTCGGCGCCCTTCTCGCGCAGCGTGAACGGGCAGCCCTCGGCGGGGAGGTCGGCCCCGATCGCCTGCTCGTCCAGCGAGACCAGCGCCTTGAACTTCGCCAGCTTCATCTCCGTCGCTCCTCCCACCCGGCGACCTCGTCCTTCCCTTCCATGCTTCCACCGAACGCGCGCCCTACCCCGTGAGACCATGATCACCATGCCCGAACCGGACATCGCCCCCCAGAACTTCCTCCGCACCCTGCGTCCCGGCGACCGGTGCGGCGGGGTCGTCGCGGACGACCGCCGCCAGGAACTCTCGGTGGTCCTCGACGGGTTCCCGGCCCGGCCCCTGGGCGTGGTCGGGCCGCTCGACCGGTCCTGGCGCGACCCGCGCGCACCCATCGAGCCCGGACGGCGGATCACCGCCGTCGTCCTCTCCGCGGATCCCGATCGCGGCAGGGCCTGGCTCTCGCTCGCCGCGACCGAGCATCCGGAGCTGTGGGCGTTCCTGGAGGGGCGGCGGACCGGGGAGCGGCTGCCGGGCGTGGTGGCGGCGATCGAGCGGTTCGGGGTCTTCGTCGACCTGGACGACGGTCCCCGCCACCCCGTCCACCCGGGCGTCGGCTTCGTCACGGTGCCCGAACTGTCGTGGCGCCGGCTCGACGCGCCGTCCGACGCCGTGCGGGTGGGGCAGCGGGTGACGTGCGAGTTCCTCCAGTTCGACACCACGAACGGCGAGGCCCGGCTGTCGCTGCGCGCGACACGGCCCGACCCGTTCCGGGCGTTCGCCCGCGGCCACCGGGCGGGGGACGTGCTGGACGGCACCGTGACCAAGGTCGTTCCGTTCGGGGCGTTCGTGCGCGTCGCGGACGGCATCGAGGGCCTGCTCCGCGACGTGCCGGACGGGGACGTCCGGGCGGGCGACGCCGTCGCCGTCGTGGTCGGCGAGATCGACGCCGAGCGGCGGCGGGTGGCATTCTCGGACCGGGCTCGAGGAGGACGCTCATGACGCTGGTGCGGGCCGTGCGCGCGGACGATCTGGACGGCGTGGCGGCGATCGCGGCGCATTACGTGCTGAACAGCACGGCGACGTTCGCGGAGACGCCGCAGACGGTCGCGGAGTGGCGGGAGCGGCTCGGCGACCTGGAGGGGCGGGGCCTGCCGTTCCTCGTCGCCGAGGCGGACGGCGAGGTGGCCGGGTACGCGTACGCGGGACCGTGGCGGCCGAAGCCGGCGTACCGGTACACCGTCGAGGACACGATCTACCTCGACCCGCGGCATCTCGGCAAGGGACTCGGGACGGCGCTGCTCGGCGAGCTCGTGGAACGTGCGGCGAAGGCGGGGATGCGGCAGATGATCGCGGTGATCGCCGACGCCGCCGGCGACGGGTCCGTGGCGCTGCACCGGCGCTTCGGGTTCGTCGAGGCGGGGCGGCTGAGCGACGTCGGGCACAAGCAGGGCCGGTGGATCAGCACGATCCTGATGCAGCGCGCCCTCGGCCCCGGAGCGGGCGCGTAGGGCCTTTCCGGCCGGGCCCGGCCGGGTTACCCTTCGCATGGCGTCCGTGCCGGTCGTTTGCGCCTCGACTTGGGAGGGTCCCGCACGCGGGACGGTTCGGCTCTGACACCGGCTCCTCTGTGTCCCGCTTTACCGAGGAGTCGTCCCGATGCAGTTCAAGCACAAGCGATGGTCCGCGGCAGCCGCCGCGCTCGCCTCGGCCGCCGCGGCGGTCGTCCTGTCGCTGGTCGCGCTGGTCGCGCTGTCGGCGCCGTCATCGGCGCGATCCGCCCCGTCGATCGCCTGCACGTACGCGGCGTGGGCGGAGGGCACCACGTACAAGGTCGGCGACAGGGTCACCTACAAGGGCGACGGTTACGAGGCGCTCGTGGCCCACACCGCCTACCCGGGCGCGAACTGGAATCCCGCGTCCACGCCCACGCTCTGGCGCGACCTGGGCGCGTGCGACGTCTCGACGCCCCCGACCACCCCGCCGACGACTCCCCCGACCAGCCCACCGACCACTCCGCCGACCAGCCCTCCGCCCGGGGACGGGACGTGCGCGGTGAAGTCCCGGCCCGCCGGCAAGGTCCTGCAGGGCTACTGGGAGAACTGGGACGGCGCGTCCAACGGCGTGCACCCGCCGTTCGGCTGGACGCCGATCGGCGACCCGGCGATCGGGCGGCACGGCTACAACGTGATCAACGCGGCGTTCCCCGTGATCCGGTCGGACGGCACCGTCCTGTGGGAGGACGGCATGGACTCGACCGTCAAGGTCGCCACCCCCGCCGAGATGTGCGCGGCGAAGGCGGCGGGCGCGACGATCCTGATGTCGATCGGCGGCGCCGCCGCGGGCATCGACCTGGGTTCGAGCAGCGTCGCGGACCGGTTCGTCCAGACGATCGTGCCGATCCTGAAGAAGTACGACTTCGACGGGATCGACATCGACATCGAGACGGGTCTGACCGGCGGCGGCAGCATCACCCAGCTGTCGGCGTCGCAGGCCAACCTGATCCGGATCATCGACGGCGTGCTCGCGCAGATGCCGTCGAACTTCGGGCTCACGATGGCCCCCGAGACCGCGTACGTCACCGGCGGCAGCGTCACCTACGGCTCGATCTGGGGCGCCTACCTGCCGATCATCAAGAAGTACGCGGACAACGGGCGGCTGTGGTGGCTGAACATGCAGTACTACAACGGCAGCATGTACGGCTGCTCCGGTGACTCGTACGCCGCGGGGACCGTGGAGGGCTTCGTCAAGCAGACCGAGTGCCTCAACAACGGCCTGACCATCCAGGGGACGACGGTGAAGGTGCCCTACGACAAGCAGGTTCCCGGGCTGCCCGCGCAGCCGGGCGCCGGCGGCGGCTACATGGCGCCGAGCCTGGTCGGCCAGGCGTGGAACCAGTTCGGCGGCGCCCTGAAGGGCCTGATGACCTGGTCCGTCAACTGGGACGGCTCGAAGGGCTGGACGTTCGGCGACAACGTGCGCGGTCTCCAGGGCCGCTGAGCGGCAGGAGGGGCGGCGGCCGGACGGGGGTTCCCGTCCGGCCGCCGTTCCGCGTTACTTCAGGAGGCCGCGCATCTTGGCGATCTCGGCGGTCTGCGTGCGGACGATCCTCGCCGCCAGCGCCTTGGCGTCGGCGTTCCGACCGGAGCGGATCTCGGCCCGCGCCATCGTCACGGCGCCCTGGTGATGCTCGATCATCATCCGCAGGAACGCCCTGTCGAAGGCGGCGCCCTTGAGGCCCTTGAGCGAGGTCATGTCCTTCTCGCTCATGATGCCGGGCATGTCGTGGTGCATGCCGGACATCGGGGCGGGCGCGCCCCAGTCCTTCAGCCAGCCGGTCATCGTCTCGATCTCCGGCGCCTGCGCCTTCTCGATGCCCGCGGCGAGCGTTTTGACCTGCGCGGACGCCGCGCGGGACGGGGCGAGCCCGGCCATCTCGACGGCCTGCCGGTGGTGCGGGATCATCATCTGCGCGAACATGACGTCCTGCTCGTTGTGCGCCGCCTGAGCGGCGGTCGCGGGCATGGACATGGACATGGACGGGGTCGCGGACGACTTGGAGCCGCCCTTGCCGCCGGAGTCGCCGGAGTCGCCGCACGCCGCGAGGGCGAAGGCCAGGGCGGGGACGGCGACGAGCGCGATTGCGCGTTTCACTGGGTCGAGCCTTTCGTGTGCCGGTTCATGACAGGTCCTCGCGGCACGCCGAAGCGGCGCGCCGGTGGGCCTGTCACAGCCGGAGCACGCTCAACCGGTGAAGGGACGGGCCGGGCGGGGAGCGTCCGCCGCGCGGCACGGGCGCCCGGACCGCCGGGCGCGCCGCGACCGCGACCCGCATCACCCGGAGAAGGCCGAACAGCAGCGCGACCAGCAGGGACACGAGCAGCGTCCCCAGGCACATCTGCCCGCTCGGATGGTCCGGGTGGTGGTCGCCCGGCGGGTCGCCGACCACCACGTGGTGGTGCGCCGGGCCGCCGGCGCTCGCCAGCGGGGCGGCGGCCATCTCCATCGGGCCGGGGGACGCCTGGAGGCCGTGCATGGCCATCAGCCCGGTGAAGAGCAGCAGCAGGCACAGCGGCGTCCCCCGATGGAAACGCCGCCGTGCCCGCTTCAGTGGTCCCACCGTCTCCCCGTCCCCGAAGTCGTTCCGGACCTCATGCTAGGACGGGACGCGGCGGGTCAGGACGGGGAGAACGCGTACAGCTTGTTGTTCTGCGCGCAGTCGTAGGTGCCGTCGGAGCAGAGCCCGAACCAGTATCCGGAGCCCCAGTAGACGGTCCCCGCGACGACGGCCGCGCCGCCGATCACGGCCCCGCCGCTGTCGAACCGCCACAGGACGCTGCCGTCGGCGGCGTTCAGCGCGAACATGGTGTCGGCCGCGCCGTTGATGCCGCCGGCGTAGACGACGCCGTTCGCCGCGCTGAGGAACCCGACGTCGAGCGTCCCGTACGGGTCGCCGACCTGCCAGAGGATCTTGCCGGTGGCGGCGTCGAGCGCCGCCCACGACCCGCCGTTGACGGTGGTCTTCGTCCCGTCCGCGCCGACGATGTCGTACTCCTCGTGCTCGGCGTTGCCGATGCCGACGTAGATCCGCCTCCCGTCGGTCGCCGAGCCCCATTCCATGCCGCCGAGGTCGCTGCCGGGGCCGACCTGGGTGTGCCAGATCTCCTTTCCGGTCGCGGGGTCGAGCGCCCAGTAGATGCCGCTCTTCTGGCCGATGCCGAGGATGCTGCGCAGGTGCCCGCCGTCGGCGACCTGGTAGAGGTTCGGCGCGGACCCGAAGTCGAAGTCGGGGCCGCAGGTGTCGCAGTCCTCCGTCCCGACGTCGGCGGTCAGCGTCTTGAACGACCAGTCGACGGCGCCGGTCCGCAGGTCGAGGGCGACGACGGAGTCGGTGTAGTTGTCGTCCGGGCCCTGCTCGCAGTCCTGCTGCCCGGGGCGGGTGCAGACGCCGTCGGGCACCGTGTAGTTGTTGCCGGTCGTCACGAACAGCCGCCCGGTGGTGTTGTCGACGGCGAAGGAGCCGCCCCACACCGAGTTGCCGGTGTACCCGTCGGGCGCCATGTACCGCCGCCACCGGACGGCGCCGGTCACCGCGTCGAGCGCCACGACGCTGCCGCGGAACCGCACGGGGTGGCCGTCGCCGAACTCGACGCGGCTCGCCGTCCCGACGTAGACGGTGTCGCCGTTCACGACCGGCGACGTCGTCACCATCGCGGCGGGGTCGGCGTCGATCAGCGTGCTCCAGCGCTTCGCGCCGGTGAGCCGGTCGGCGGCCATGACGCGGGCGCCGGCGTCGGACGGCACGCTGGACACGCCGTCGCCGAACACGATCTCCGTCCCGGCGACGGCCGGGCTCGTCCGGGACACGTCGCCGGACACGCCGCTGTAGTCGGACACCGGGCGCTGCCAGCGGACGGCACCGGTGAGCGCGTCCACCGCCGACAGCTTCCCGCCGTAGTCGGGCACGTAGACGGTTCCGAGCGACACCGTCGGCGTCGCGGCCACGTTGCCGGCCAGCGTCGCCGACCACCGCGGCTTGAGCCGCGAGGCGTTGCCGGGCGAGATGACCGTCTCGGTCGCCGCGTACCGGGTGTTGGCCACGTTCTGGCCCGCGACCGTCCAGCCGGCGACGTACGGGACCGCACCGGACGGCGCCGCCGACGCGGACGGGAGCGCGAGCAGCGCGGCGGCGAGGGCGGCGGCACCGGCCAGGGCCTTGCCGCGGATGCGTGCACGGGCCATCGCTCAGCCCTCCGCGATGTAGGCGTGGACGATGCCCATCACGTCGTTCCTCGCGGCGGGCGAGTCGTAGTAGCTGGTGACGGTCAGCCGGTCGCCGAACCGGACCGTCGCGAGCGGGTCGCCGGAGCAGGTGCCCATCTTCACGATGGTCCGCATCCCGCCCATCGTGTCGTAGGTGGCGGGCGAGTCGCAGATCAGCGTGCCGGTCGAGTCGTCGGTCGCCTTCACGTGGACGCCGCCGGCGTGCTGGTGGCCGTTGGCGAACACGACGCGGCCGGCGACCGTGGACGTCCAGCTCCAGGTGTGCGTGCTCGGCCCGGCCGGGACGCTGTAGTCGGAGGTGAGGCAGCCGCCCGCGTCCAGCCACAGCGACCGCACCGGCGTGGTGGCCCCGGCGGCGGCGATGGTGTATGTGATGGAAATGTAGACCGTCTTCGGTTCCGCCGAGTAATTCATCAGATCGGTCAGCATGGCCCAGCGGTCATAGCTTTTCACCGGCAGCCCGTAACCGTCCGGCATGGTCTTCTCGGTGCGCTCGTCGCCGGACGCCCAGATCCGGTCGCCGAGCGGGCTGAACGGGCAGACGGTGTCGTGCGCGGCCAGGTTCGAGATGACGAAGTGGTGCAGCATCGGGCCGCTGTTCATGTCGGCGGTGCTGCCGTCGGCGTACACCAGGTCCGGTTTCTCGCCGACGATGTCGCAGTTGGAGCAGGGTTTCGGCGCCGCCGACACCACGTTCGGCAGCTCGCCGGGACGGTCCATGGTGCCGCCCGGGATCGTCCACGGGCCGTACCTCACCGTCACCGTCTGCGTGGCCGGGGCGGCGGCCAGCGCATGCCCCGTCCCGGCGAGGGCCGCCATGAAAGCGACCATCGCCACGATCATCGTTCGGAGTCTTCGACGCACTTCGATCACCCCATTCTGGGCTCGGCGCGAATTCCACCCGGAATTGCGTGCGGCCCGAACGTACGGCCGCCTCCGCGTCCCGCCATCGGCGAAATCACCGGCCGCCCCGCCATTGCGCGGACGCCCAGCGGGAGGCCCGCCGGAGGCTGCCGCCGCACACCGCGTGCCGCGCCGGCACGGCGAATGGAAGCCGATGACCTGCTGATTCACATGACTCCGTCAACTCGAAGTTTGATCAGGTGCCGTTCGGCAATCGGAGTCTCCGTGACAGAGCTACGCACGGAAAAGGGCGTCGTCGACACGCGGATCCCCGCGCGGCTGGACCGGCTGCCGTGGGCGCGCTGGCACTGGATGATCGTCATCGGGCTCGGCACCGTCTGGATCCTGGACGGCCTCGAGGTCACGATCGTCGGCAACCTCGCGCCCCAGCTCGCGAAGCCGGGCAGCGGCGTGGCCATCACCGCCGGCCAGGTGTCGGGGTTCGGCGCCGCGATCTACGTGACCGGCGCGTGCCTCGGCGCGCTGTTCTTCGGCTGGCTGACCGACCGGTTCGGCCGCAGGAAGCTCTTCATGATCACGCTGCTGGTGTACCTGGCGGGCACCGCGATGACCGCGCTGTCGTGGACGGCGTGGTGGTTCTTCCTGTGCCGGTTCATCACCGGGTTCGGCATCGGCGGCGAGTACGCGGCGATCAACTCGGCGATCGACGAGCTGATCCCGAGCAAGCACCGCGGCCGGATCGACATCGTCATCAACGGCAGCTACTGGCTCGGCGCCGCCGCGGGCGCGCTGCTCACCATCCCGATCCTCGGGCGGTTCGCGGTGGACGTGGGGTGGCGGCTGGCGTTCGCGCTCGGGGTCGTCCTCGGGCTGGTGGTGCTGCTCGTCCGGCGGCACGTCCCGGAGAGCCCGCGCTGGCTGATCATCCACGGCCGGACGCGGCAGGCGGAGCAGCTGGTCGGCGACGTGGAGGAGACGGTCCGCGACGAGACCGGCGGCCGCCTGCCGGAGCCCGGCGCGTCGATCCGCATCCACCAGCGCAGGAGCCTCGGGTTCGGGCTCATCGCGAGGACGCTGTGGCGGCGGTACCCGAAGCGGACGATCCTCGGGTTCGCGCTGTTCATCGGGCAGGCGTTCCTCTACAACGCGATCACCTTCGGGTTCGCGGACATCCTGAGCACGTTCTTCCGCATCGACACCGACACCGGCTACTTCTACGCGGTCATCGCGGCCGGGAACTTCCTCGGCCCGCTCCTGCTGGCGCCGCTGTTCGACAGCTGGGGCCGCAAGCCGATGATCAGCGGCACGTACGTGCTGTCGGGCGCCCTCCTGCTCGTCACCGCGTACCTGTTCGACCAGGGGCACCTGACCGCGACGACGCTGACGGCCTGCTGGTGCGCGGTCCTGTTCTTCGCGTCCGCCGGAGCCAGCTCGGCGTACCTGACGGTCAGCGAGGTCTTCCCGATGGAGACGCGCGCGCTGGCCATCGCGTTCTTCTACGCGATCGGCACCGCGGCGGGCGGGATCTCCGGGCCGCTCCTGTTCGCCAAGCTCGTCGGGACGGGCGTGCCCCGCGACACCGCGATCGCGTTCGCCGTCGGCGCCGTCCTGATGATCGCGGCCGGGCTGGTGGAGGCGGTCCTCGGCGTCAAGGCCGAGCGCAAGGGCCTGGAGGACATCGCGCAGCCCCTCACCGCGCAGGAGCCCGCGGAACCCCTCACCGCGCAGTAGCGGGCGCTTCTCGACACGCCCGCCGAAGAATTCTTCGGCAGGCGTGTCGAGAAGCGCGCGCGGGCACCGACCAACGGGTGAGAGGCGCCGCAAGGGGTGCCGAGCACCGAGGGAGACGGTCCCATGAGCATGGTCACCTGCGACATCGCGATGTCGGTGGACGGCTACGTCGCCGGCCCGAACCAGAGCCTGGAGAACCCGATCGGCGAGGGCGCCGAGGACCGGCTGCACCGCTGGATGTTCGAGCAGCCCGAGGCCAACGCCGAGGAGCTGGAGGCGATCACCGCCGCGGGCGCGTTCATCATGGGCCGCAACATGTTCGGCCCCGACCGCGGCGACTGGGACCTCGACTGGACCGGCTGGTGGGGCGACGAGCCCCCGTACCACGCGCCTGTGTACGTCCTCGCCCACCGCCCGCGCGGACCCGTCGAGATGCGGGGCGGCACGACGTTCCACTTCGTCACCGACGGCATCGAGTCCGCCCTGGCGCGGGCGCGCGAGGCGGCGGGCGACGCGGACGTCGCGGTCGCCGGCGGCGCCTCGACCGTGAACCAGTACCTCGCCGCCGGGCTGATCGACGAGCTGCGCCTGCATGTCGCCCCGGTCGTCCTCGGCGCCGGCGAGCGGCTGTTCACCGGCGTCGGCTCCCTGGATCTGGAGCCCGCCGGCGTGCGGCACACCGGCATGGTCACGCACCTCACCTACCGTCCCCGCCCGGCTCGCTGACCCGCCGGTCAGGGGTGGAGGGCGGCCAGTTCGGCGGCGAAGCCCCGGATGAGGGCGGCCAGGCCGGCCTCGAAGGCCAGGTCGCGGTGGCCGGGCGGGGCGTGCAGCATCGGTTCGAGCCCGGCCGGGACGTCCTCGCCGGGGAGGGGGCCGCCGGGCGGGTCGTCGAGGACGAGGACGGAGCCGAGCAGGAAGTACTCGACCGCGTGCACCAGCGGCAGGAGCCGCTCCTCGGGCCAGCCGGCCCGGCGCAGGACGGTGAACGCGCCGGCGTAGGCGCGCAGCGCCGCCCGCGACCGGACGGGCCGCGCGGCCAGCAGCGGGACGGCGCGCGGGTGCGCGGCGAAGGCGGCGCGGTAGGAGCGGGCCCAGCCGTCCACCGCCGCCGTCCACGGCGTGATGGTCGGGTCGAGCGTCATCTCGCCGACGATCAGTTCGCGGATGCCGTCGACGACCTCGTCGCGGCCGGAGATGTGGTTGTAGAGCGACGGGCCCTTGACGCCCAGCGCGGCGGCGACGCGGTTGACCGACAGGGCGTCGGCGCCGTGCTCGTCGACCAGCGCGAGCGCGGCCCGCATGATCGCCTCGCGGGTCACCAGCCGGCGCGGCGGCCTGCCCATGCGCCTCTCCCCCGATCCGCCCCGAGTCCGCCTCTCGACGGCGGACGGCGGCCAGTGTAATGTCCCCCCGACGCTAAAACTATGACTTCTAGTTTTACGGAGGGGTGCCGTGGAGTACGCCGAGTACCGCGCCCGCGACGCGGTCGGGCTGGCCGCGCTCGTCACCGCCGGCGAGACGACCCCGGCCGAGCTCCTGGACGCCGCGATCGCGCGCGCCGAGGCCGTCGACCCTCGGATCAACGCGATCGTCCGGCCCATGCACGACCTCGCGCGGACCCGCGCCGCCGAGCCGCTGACCGGACCGTTCGCCGGGGTGCCGTTCCTCCTCAAGGACCTGTCGCAGGACTACGCCGGGCTGCCCACCGGCAGCGGCAACCGGGCGCTCCGCGACGTCCCCGCCGCCGAGCACGCCGAGGTCGTCCGCCGGTGGCTGGACGCGGGGCTCGTCGTGTTCGGCAAGACCAACACCCCCGAGTTCGGTGCCAAGGGGATCACCGAACCCGAGGTGAACGGCCCCACCCGCAACCCGTGGGACCTCGCCCGCACCCCCGGCGGGTCGTCCGGCGGGTCCGCCGCCGCGGTCGCCGCCGGGATCGTCCCGGTCGCGGGCGCCAACGACGGCGGCGGCTCGATCCGCATCCCGGCGGCCTGCTGCGGGCTGTTCGGCCTCAAGCCCGGCCGCGGCCTCGTCCCCGCCGGGCCGTCGTACGCCGAGCACCTGCACGGCGCGGCCGTCGACGGCGTCGTCTCCCGGACCGTCCGCGACAGCGCCGCGATGCTCGACGTGCTCACCGCGGCCCCCGACCCCGGCGGCCCCTACCTGCCCACCAAGCCCGACCTGCCCTACGCGGAGCTGGCGCGGCGCCCGCCCGAGCGGCTGCGCATCGGCTTCGCCACCGAGTCGCCGCTCGGCACCGAGGTCGACCCGCAGGCCGTCGCCGCCGTCGAGGACGCGGCCCGGCTCCTGGAGGGCCTCGGCCACGACGTCGAGCCCGCGGCGACCGGCATCGACGAGCGGCGCCTCGCGTTCGACTTCCTGGCGATGTGGTCGACGCAGCTCGCGTACACGGTCGACGAGATCCGCCGCGCGACCGGCGCGTCCCGCACGGCGTTCGAGCTGGACACCCATCTCGTCGCGGCCGCCGGACGCGTCCGGTCCGCGCCCGCCTACTTCGCCGCCCACGAGCGCTGGAACACCTACGGCCGGCAGCTCGCGGCGTTCCACTCCCGCTACGACCTGCTGCTCACCCCGACCCTCGCCAGGCCGCCGATCCGCATCGGCGAGCTCGACACGCCCGCCCCGCTGCGCGCCGTCGGCCGGGCCGCGCTCGCGCTCGGCCTCGCCGGGCCGCTGACCCGGACGAAGCAGTGGCGGGACGCCGTCATCGCCAACCTCGCGCCGGTCCCCTACACGCAGCTCGCCAACATCACCGGGCGCCCGGCGATGAGCGTCCCGACCTACCGGACGCCCGGCGGCCTGCCGCTCGGCGTGCAGTTCGTCGGCCCCCTCGGCGGCGAGGGCGTGCTGCTCGCGCTGGCCGCCCAGCTGGAGGCCGAGCGCCCCTGGTCCCACCTGGAACCGCCGCTCTGACGGATGGCGGGATCTTAACGGTGATCGGCGGTCCCGCCGCTTCCGCGGCGCGGGCGCCGGATCCGATGCTGTGCGCATGTCGAACGACGTCCGCGCGCGGGACGGCCGCCGCGCCTGGCGGGACTTCCGGCTGCTGTGGAGCGGCCAGAGCGTCAGCCTGATCGGCGACCAGGTCTTCCTCCTCGCGCTGCCGCTCACCGCGCTCCAGGAACTGCACGCCGGCACGATGCGGATCGCCCTCGTCGCCGCGCTCGGGAAGCTGCCGTTCCTGCTGATCGGGCTGCCCGCCGGGGTCTGGGTCGCGCGGCTCGGCATGCGCCGCTCCATGCTCGGCGCGGACCTCGTGCGGGCCCTCGCCGTCCTGTCGCTGCCGGCCGCCGCGTGGGCGGGTGCGCTGACACTGCCGCACCTGATGCTCGCCGCCCTGGTCACCGGCGTCGGCATGGTGTTCTTCCAGGTCGCCTACCAGTCGTACACGCCCACGCTGATCACCGACGACGGGCGGCTGCACGCGGCGAACACCCGGCTGTCGCTCTCGGAGTCGACCGCGCTGCTCGCCGGTCCCGGCATCGCCGGGGCGGTCGTCACCGCCCTCGGCGCGGTGCGGGCGCTGCTCACCGACGCGTCCAGCTACGCCGTCAGCGTCGCGACGCTCGCGCTGATCCGGCACCGCGAGCCGCCGCGCGAGCCCGCCGGCGAGGCGCGCCCGCTCCTGCGGGACGTCGGCGACGGGCTGCGGTTCGTGGCCCGGCACCCCGTCCTGCGGCCGATCATGGTGTGCGGCGCGCTCTACAACCTGGGCGTCGCCATGTACGACTCGCTCATCGCGGTGTTCGCCGTCCGGCACCTCGGCCTGCACGCGTGGGCGCTCGGCGCGGCCCTCGCCCTCGGCGGCGCCGGGTTCCCGCTGGGCAGCCTCATCGCCCGGCGCGTGTCGGACCGCGCGGGCATCGGGCCGTCCCTGGCGCTCGCCGGCGTCCCTTCCGTGCTCGGCCTCGCCCTGGGCGCGGCGGCGTCGGGGCCGTGGCCCGCCGCCGTGCTCGCGGCGGGCACCTTCGTCAACGGCGTCGGGCAGGGCGTGTTCGCCGTCAACGCCATCACCATCCGGCATCTCGCCACGCCCCCGGAGCTCGCCACCCGCGCGACGGCCGTCCACCGCTTCCTCACCTGGGGCGCGCTGCCCGTCGGCTCGGTGATCGCCGGGGCCGTCGGGTCCGCGTTCGGCCTGCGGACGGCGATGGTGACCGCCGCCGCGACGTCCGCCCTGTGCCTGATCCCGCTGCGGTCCCGCCCGCTGCTCCGCACGCGGCGGCTGCGGCGTTCCGCCGTCCCGCAGACGGCGTGACCCGGCCGCGGATCAGCCGATGAGGTGGTCGCACAGGAACCGCGCGATCTCCTCGTAGGCGAGCAGCTCGTTCTCGCGGTCGGTGAACCCGTGCCCCTCGTCGTCGAAGACCCGGTACCGGACGTCGACGCCGCGGCTCCGCAGCCGGTCGACGAGCCGGTCCGACTCCGCGCGCGGGACCCGCGGGTCGCGGGCGCCCTGCAGCACCAGCAGCGGCGCGGTGATCGTGTCGGCGTAGGTGATCGGCGACCGCTGCCTGAGGTCCCCGGCGTCGGTCTCGGGGTCGCCGAGGACGGCCGCGACGAAGTGCTTCCAGGTCGGCGGGCAGGCCCGGGCGAGCGCGACGAGGTTCGCGGGCCCGCACAGCGACACCCCGGCCGCCCACCGGTAGGGCAGCCTCGCCAGGCACGACAGCGCGGCGAACCCGCCGTACGAGCCGCCCATCACGGCGATGCGCGCGGCGTCGACGCCGGGCTCCGACCGCAGGTGGCAGACCGCGTGGTCGAGGTCGTCCAGGTCGAACCCGCCCCAGTTGCGGTGGACGAGCCTCTGGTGCCGGGCGCCGTAGCCGGTGGACCCCGCGATGTTCGGCGCGAGGATCGCGATGCCCTGCGCGAGAAGGTGCTGGTAGAGGCCCGAACGGAGGTACTGGGGCCGTTCCTGCGCCTCCGGGCCGCCGTGGATCGACAGCAGGACGGGGTGCGGCTCCGGCGTGCGCGGCCGGTAGTACAGCGCGTGGACGTACCGTCCCGCCGACGACGGGTAGACGACCGGCTCCGGCTCCACCGGCTCCACCGCCCCCGCCTTGAACGCGGGCGGGCGGGCGTCGGTGAGGTAGCGGACGCCGTCCGCCGCGTCCAGGACGGCGATCTCGGCGGGCCGGGTGGCGGTGTCGAGCAGGACGACCAGCGGCTCGGCGCGCGGCGCGAGCGCCAGCGCGGAGACGACGCCCGGCGGGACGTCGGGGAGCGGCAGCGGGTGGTCGGCGTGGCGCGCGTGCAGGACGGAGCACCCGTCCTCGTTGACCGACCAGACGAGCGTCTCGCCCGCGACCTCGATGCGCTCCACGTCCCAGTCGTGCTGGGCGACCGGTTCGAGGCTCCCGGTGGCCAGCCGGTAGAACGCCCCGGCGACGAACTCCCCCCACAGGTCCGTGCGCAGGTAGAAGCCCGTGGAGTCGGCCGCCCACGGGCCCGGCTCGAACAGCCCGTCGCCGTGGTCGGCGGTGACGCACACCGGTGCGGCGGACGCGTCCCGCAGGTCGGTCAGGTACGCGGCGACCCTGGTGTGGGACCGGAACCCGCCGGTCAGCAGCCACCGCCCGTCCGGGGAGATCCCGACCGGCTGGAAGACCACGCCCGGCGGCGGCTCGATCCGCCGCTCGGTGTCCTCCGCGAGGTCGCGGACGAGCACGTCCTGGACGGTCTCGTCGCGGTCGTTCGCCGCGTAGACCAGGCGGCGCCCCTCGGCGTCGAACGGCGCGGCGGGCAGGACCCGCTGGCACCGCGGGCCCGCGCCGATCTCGACGGGGCCGCCGGCGCCCGGCCGGCCGCCGTCGCCGTCCAGGTCGAGGCGGTACAGCCGGTACTGCTCGTCGCCGTCGCGGTCGGCGGTGAAGACGAGGCTCTTGCCGTCCGGGGCCCACGCGATCCGCCGGACGGCCCGGTCGGGCAGCCGGGTCAGCCGCCGGGGCACGCCGCCCGCGACGGGCACCGTCCACAGGTCGAAGCGCCCGGCGGCGTTGCTCGAGTAGGCCACGGTGCCCGCGTCGGGAGACAGCGCCAGGGTCGGCTGGAAGCCTTGGCGCGGGACGAAGTCGCGGTAGCCGGGCATGGAGCCCTCCAGGGTCGGCCGGAATACCTGATCCGCAGCGCGGAGGCGGCCGGGCCGGGCCGCCCGGGGCACCACAGGAGCCCCAGTGTCCACCCGATCACCTTCAGGCACAGAGAGTAGCCGGACGGAGCGCGAGCGTCACATGACCGCTCGGGTGAGGTTATTCGGCCGCGCCCGCCTGCGTCATCGAGCCGGCCGGATCGGTCACCGGACCGTGACGCGGACGCTCCCGTACGCGAAACGGCCGTCCGCGCCGGACTCGACCGCGACGATCAGGGCCGGGCCGGGACGCAGCGGCTCGTCGAACGGCTCGTCGCGGCCGTCGGGACGGCGGATCGCCCCCACGGCGCCGAACGTCACCCCGCCCGCCTGCACGGCGACGTACGCCGGCGGACGGCCGGTCGCGGCGCGCATCGCCGGGCGGGCGTCCAGCTTCGCGCGCGCCGCCGGTTCGAGGATGCGGACGGTCGCGGCGGGCGCGGGATCGACCCGCCCGTCGGCGGAGCCGTCGGCCCGCGAGTGGACGACGACGGCTCCGGCGGGCCGCAGGGTCCGCTTCTCGACGAGCAGGTACAGGAACGCGCTGGGGGTGCCGCGGCCCTGCGTGATCCTGTCGACGAGGGTCCATTTCGCGGGGCCGTGCGGGTCCGGGGCGATGCGGGCCAGCGCCGCCCGCAGGCCGCGCGGCGATCCGTACCGCCGCTGCGACTCGGGCGTGAGCAGCCGCCATGCCTTCCCGGCGTCGCGGTGCGCCGCGGCGTCCTGCCAGCCGCGGGGCACGCCCTCGATCCCGCTGGTGTCCGGCGGCGGCTTGCAGCCGCAGATGTGGGGCCGGGCGGGCTCGTCCAGGACCGTCACCACGGTCACCGCCGCCCCGGCGACGACGATCAGGACCGCGGCGATCACCCAGGGGAGCCGGCCGCGCCGGAACGGCAGCTTCCGAATGTTCATCCGGTTTCCCCCATGTGCTCGCGGACGCCCGGGATCAGACGGTCCGGCCCGCGCGGGGGTTCCGCCGGTGAGGGCGCGAGGCGGGCCGTCAGCCGGGGGTCCGGTGCACCCGGGCCGTCTCCCGGACGACCGCCCAGGCGTCCGCGACGGGCCCCACATGCCCGAGCTTGTCCGGGTTGAGCACCGTGCGGATCATCTGGATCCGCCCGTCGAGGATGTCCAGGGACCACGTGTTGACGACCCTGCCGTCCCGGTCGCGGAACACCGCGCCCGGCTGGCCGTTCACCTCGCACGGCTCCACCGCGCCGCCGATCTCCAGGAACGGCCGGACGAGCGTGGCGAGCGCGTAGGCCACCTTCGCGGCCCCGGCGACGCCCTCGCCCCACCGGGGCGCCTTGCCGCCGCTGTCGCTGACCAGCCGCGCGTCGGCGGCGAGCAGCTCCCGCAGCCTGTCGACGTCCCCTTCGGTGAAGGCGTCGAAGAAGCGTCCGGCGAGCTCCTCGCGCTCGCGCCGGTCCGCCTCGTACCGCGGACGTCCCGCGTCCATGTGGCGGCGCGCGCGCACGGCGAGCTGGCGGCACGCCGCCTCCGACCTCCCCACCGCCGACGCGACCTCCGGGAAACCGAACCCGAACACCTCCCGCAGCACGAACACCGCCCGCTCCAGCGGGCTGAGCCGTTCGAGGAGCAGCAGGGCCGCCATGGACAGCGAGTCGGCCAGCTCCGCCGACCGCTGCGGGTCCTCGTAGGGGTCCGCCAGCAGCGGCTCGGGGAACCACAGCCCGACGTACTGCTCCCGCCGGACGCGGGCCGAGCGCAGCACGTCGATCGAGATCCGCGTCACCACGGCCGACAGGTACGCCTTCGCCGAGGCGGGCCGCGCCGCCGCACCCTCGTACCGCAGCCACGTCTCCTGGACCGCGTCCTCGGCCTCGCTGACGCTGCCGAGGATCCGGTAGGCGATCGAGAACAGCAGCGGCCGCAGCTCCTGGAACTCCTCGGCCCGGCTCACGCCAGTTCCTCCTTGAAACCCTGCCGCCACGACGGGTAGCGCGGCTTCCAGCCCAGCTCCCGCTTGGCCTTGGCGTTGGAGAACCCCCGCCCCTCCGTCATCATGATGACGGCCTGGTCACCGGCGAGCAGCCGGGCCAGCCACACCGGGACCCGTATCGGCCGCTTCGCCCCCGCGCACGCGGCCAGGTGGGGCAGCCATTCGCTCGCCGGGGCGGGCTCGTCGTCCACGATGTTGAACACGCCCCGCGCCTTGCGCTCCACGGCCAGCACGGTGGCGCTCGCCGCGTCGTCGAGATGGATCCACGAACTGTACCCGGTGCCGCGCCCGACGAGCGGGTACTGCCGCTTGCGGACCAGTTCCACCTGGTCGTCGATGGCGCCCGGACCGTAGAACGCCCCGTACCGCAGCACCGCGCCGCCCACCCGGAGGACCTCGTCCTCGACGTGCCGCATCGCCTCCATCCCGACCTGCGCCGCCGTCCCCTCCAGCAGGTCGAGCGGGTCCTCCTCGGTCTTCACCCAGCCGCCCTCGCGGACGCCGTTCCAGCTCGCGTAGCCCTGCGCGACGACATGCGGCACGCCGGTCGCCTCGACGGCGGCCAGCAGGTGGTCGGTCCCCTCGGTGCGCAGCCGGTTGGTGAGCGCGAACCAGCGGTCCGGGTGCTTGATGTCCGGCTTCCCGGCGTGCGCCATCGAGATCGCCGTCATCTGGTGGACGACCGCGTCCGGCCGGGCGGCCGCGACGGCCTCGCCGACGGACGCCGCGTCCAGCCCGTCCATCACGACGGGCTCGGCGCCGAGGCGCTCCAGCAGGTCGAGCTTGGCGGCGCTCGTCGTCGTCGCCGTCACCTGGTGGCCCCGCGCCACGAGTTGCGGCACCAGCCGCTGCCCGAGAACCCCGCTCCCGCCTGCCACGAATACGCGCATGACCTTCCCCTTCCCGCTTCCGGTCCGTCCTTTCGGACCCGAGACGAGACAGCCCCGGCCGCCTGTGACACGGCCCCGGTCCGGGGGTCGGCACGCCGCCGCCCACAGGGGTTCGCGCATGCTGGTCGACCTCCACCGGACCCCGCATTGACCTGCGGTTTCGGCGACACCCGCACGGTTTGGCCGGGAGGGCGGCGGGGAGCCCGGCAATTATGAACAAATCCACCATTTCCACCACACTCGGGGCCGCAGTGCTCGCGGCCGGTGCGCTGGCCCCCGCCGGGGCCGCCCACGCGACGACGAGCCCGAGCCCGAGCGCGAAGACCACGACCGTCACCGTGACCGAGAAGGAGTTCACGCTGACGCCGTCCATGACCAACCTCAAGCCGGGCGCGTACACCTTCGTCGCCAAGAACGTCGGCACGACGGTGCACGGGCTGGCCATCTCCGGCCCGGGCATCAGCGGCACGAAGATGATCACGGGCGTCAAGCCCGGCTCCACCGGGATGCTGAAGGCCGTCCTCAAGTCCGGCACGTACCAGATGTGGTGCCCCGTCGACAACCACAAGGGGCTCGGCATGCACACGCAGCTGACCGTCTCCGGCGCCGGTGGCGGCGGCGCGCCGACGAGCCCGTCGCCGACGACGCCGGCGCCCACCACGAGCAAGCCCGGCGGGTACTGACCGCCGGGCTTGCCGCACACGTCGGCGGACAGCGCCGTCCGCCGGCACCGGGCTTGACGGGGACGGAGGCCGCCACCGCCCACCGGCCCCGCCAAGCCCCCTTCCTTTCCCGCCGCGCTCCCGCGGAGGCACCCGCGAGTAGCGCCGTCACCTCGTCCACGGGGCTCCCTCAAGGGTTCGCCATCGGGCCTTCGGTGACTGAGAAAGAGCAGGTCAGCGTCTTGGCAAGTCAGTTCGGCCACCGCTTCCCCGGGTAAGGGCGGAGCCGGAAAGGAAGGCATCGGCTCGACCGATTCCGAGCCCTCCAAGGGAAGGACGTCCTGCGATGTCCCGAACGACTCTGCGCAGCACTCCGCACTCGTCCGGTCCGGCGACCCCGGCGTGGCGGAGCCGCGGCGTGCGCATGGCGGTGCCCGTCGCGGCGCTCGCGGCCGCGGCCACCGCGTGCGGGGGCTCGGCCGGTCCGGGCGGCGCCCACGCGCACCGCCCCGCCGTGCCGGTGGCCGCGACGACGGCGCCGAACACCTCGAACGAGGGCGGGACGATCGCCACGGCGAAGGTCGGCAACCTCGGGCAGGTCCTGGTCGACGGCGAAGGCCGCACGGTCTACCTGTTCGAGAAGGACCAGGGCGGCACGTCGTCCTGCTCCGGGCCCTGCGCGGCGGTGTGGCCGCCCGTCACGACGACGGGCACGCCGCACGCCGGCACCGACGCCAAGGCGGCCAAGCTCGGCACGACCACCAGGAGCGACGGAAAGAAGCAGGTCACCTACGGTGGGCACCCGCTGTACTACTACACGCCCGACGGCGCCGTGAAGGGCAGCGCCAAGGGGCAGGGGCTCAACCAGTTCGGCGCCGGGTGGTACGTGGTGTCCTCGGCCGGCCAGAAGGTCGAGAAAGGTGGCTCCTGACACGTCGCGCGCGCGGATCCCGTCCCCGCGCTGGTCCGCCGTCGCGGCGGCGGGCCTGCTGGCCGCCGGCTGCGCGTTCGCGACGAATTCCCAGAGCCCCGGCCACCAGCAGGTCACGTCGGCCGCCGTGCCGAAGCTCGGACGGGTCCTGGTCGACGACAAGGGCCGCACGCTGTACCTGTTCGCCGCCGACCCGCCGAACCGGTCCACCTGCTTCGGCGCGTGCGCGAGCATCTGGCCACCGGCCACGACCCAGGGACCGCCCGGGACGTCCGGCGGGGCCCAGGCGGGCATGCTGACCACGATCGCCCGCCCCGACGGGCCGCGCCAGATCGTCTACGCCGGGCACCCGCTGTACTACTACCAGGCCGACACCGGACGCGGCGACGCCCAGGGCCAGGGCATCACGCAGTTCGGCTCTCCCTGGTTCGCCCTCACCCCGCAAGGACAGATCCAGACCACCGGGAGTGCCCATGGTGGCTACCAGCCCTGACCTCACCGGCACGGGGGCCCTGTCCCCGGCTCTGCTGCGCCACCTGTCGGCGCTCCTGCTGTTCGGCGTCGGCGCCGTGCACCTGTACGAGTTCCTGGCCGACCACTACCGCGTCATCCCGATCATCGGCCCCCTGTTCGCGGCGAACTTCGCCAGCGCGGTGGTACTGGGCATCCTGCTGCTCGTACCGCTCGCCTCCATCCCGCTCGTCCGGTCCCTGCCGCTGATCGGCCGGGCCCCGCACGCGCTCGTCGCGCTCGGCGGGATCGTGTTCCTCCTGGGCACGATCATCGGCCTGCTCATCAGCGAGCAGGCGACGCTCTTCGGCTTCCACGAGTACGGCTACCGGACGACGGTCTGGCTGGCACTCGGCCTCGAATCGGCCGCCGTCCTGGCCCTCGCCGGCTACCTGGTCATGGAGACCCGCCGAGCCCGCCTCCACCCGGCCACCGCCTGACATCCGGCGAAGCCCCGCGCCACGGACCGGCCGACGACCCTCATGAGCGGACGCCGGCGTGGAAGCCGGTCACCGTCCGCCCGGACATCGCGGCGTCGTCATCCGGTGTGGTCCAGACGGGCGGCGTCGTCGTAGGACTCGCGGGCGTCGAGCAGTTCGTCCCAGTGCTCCTCGGTCCAGGCGCACGCCGCGGCCATCGGCTGGAGCATGCTGCGGCCGAGCGGGGTCAGCTCGTACTCGACATGCGGCATCGTCCCGGGATGGACGGTGCGCTCGACGAGCCCGTCCCGTTCGAGAGAGCGCAACGACCGGGTGAGGACCTTGGGCGTGACGCGGCTCAGCGGGACGCGCAGCTCGGAGAACCGGCGCGGTCCGTGCTCCAGGCAGCGGATGACGAGCCCCGCCCATTTGTCGCCGAACCGGATCGGGTTGAGGGCGGACGGGCACAGCTCGTCGAACATGTCGGCGGGCAAAGGCTCCCTCATGCCCTCACGATAACCGGTATCCCGGCGGAAACCGCGGCCCCCGTTAACGTCGGCGCACCGGCCGGGCGCACGGGCTCCCGGCCCTGGTGAAAGGCGGTTCCTCCATGAACATCGTGGTCTTCGGCGCGGGCGGCCGGGCCGGGCGGCAGGCCGTCGCCGAGGCGCACCGGCGCGGCCACCGGGTCACCGCCGTGGTGCGCGACCCGGCGCGCCACGGCGACCTGGCCGGCGCGCGGGTCGTGGCGGGCGACGTCACCGACGCGGCCGGCGTCGGGCGGGCCGCCGCCGGGCACGACGCCGCCGTCAGCGCCGCCGCGGACCTGGCGGTGCCGCCGCACGACTTCTTCACCGCCTCGTCCCGCGCGCTGGCCGCCGGGCTGGCCGGGGCGGGCGTGCGCCGCCTGCTGGTGGTCGGGCTCGCGTCGATCATGCCCGGGCCGTCCGGCGTTCCGCTGATGGACGAGCCCGGCTACCCGAACGAGTACCGGTCCTTCTACCTCGGCCACGCGGCGGGCCTGGACGAGCTCCGGGCCTCCGACCTCGACTGGACGTACGTGGCGCCCGCGGGCGACTTCGACCACGACGGCGCCCCGGCCGGCCGGTACGCGATCGCGGACCACGGCGATCCGGCCAGCCGCATCACCTACGCGGACTTCGCGATCGCGCTGCTCGACGAGATCGAGAAGCCCCGCCACCGCCGCGCCGCGATCAGCGTCCGGGAGGCGTGACGCCCGAGGTCCGTGCCGGCTCGGACCCTCGGGGCGCGCCGGGTCAGCCGCCGTCTTCGAACGTGTCCATCGCGTCCTCGTACGCCTGCTCGTAGGCGGCTTCCTGGTAGGCGTTCTGGACGGCCTGCTGGGCGAAGCCGGTGTCGAACGAGTCGTCGTCACCGCCGTCGTCATCGTCATCGAGCATCTCGTTGACGACGGCACCGGCGACGAACCCGGCCGCGAGACCGCCGGCCGCGCCCGCGGCCACGCCGCCCCAGCCCGGCCCGTGGCCGCCGTGGTGCTCGCCGTGATGGGCGCCGTGGCCGAACCCCTCGTGCCCGTACTCATGCCCGCCGAAGCCGTGCCCGCCACCGTGCCCGGCCACGGCCTGCAGCCAGGACTCCAGCTCGTCCGCGAGACCCCGGCCACGGTGGAGCACCGCAGCCGCCCTCTCCGCAACGGTCTGCTACAAGTGTAGTTAGAAGCGCCCTCGGCGGTACGGGGAACCGGCGAGGGCGCCGGATCAAGAATTCGATCGGATGTTCGAGAAACCGGGACGGGCGCCTTTCCGGCTCCTAGGCTCGACACCGTGAGCTCCTCCGAGACCACTGAGCCGTGCCGGGGTTTCTGGGCCGACACCGCCCGCGTCAGGACCGGTTACCTGGCCGAGGTGCCGACCCACACGCTGGTGCTGAAGCTCGCCGAGGAGGTCGGCGAGGTCGCCGAGGCCTACATCGGGATGACCGGCGGCAACCCCCGTAAGGGCGTCCACAAGAGCAGGACCGATGTGCTGGACGAGCTCGCCGACGTCATGCTGTCCGCCGCGATCCCCATGGTCGATCTGGCGGGCGGCGCGGCCGAGGCCGAGGCGCACATGGCCGGACGTCTCGGGATCGTCTCCGCCCGCACGGTCGCCGCGCCACCGGCGGAGGGCGGCGCCGGCGGCTGGTACGGGTCCTTCGTCGCGCCCCATGTCGTCCTGCGGCGCCAGGACGGCCAGGTCCTGATGCTGCGCCGCCACAACACCGGGTACGCCGACGGGTGGCTCTGCCCGCCCGCCGGACGGATCGAGCCGGGCGAGGACGTGCTGGCCGCCGCGATCCGCGAGGCCCGCGAGGAGACCGGGGTCCGGCTGCGCCGCGAGGACGCCCGTTTCGTCCATGTCATGCACCGCACCGCCGAGACGCTGCCGGGCCCGTGCCACGCGGTGAGCGACTTCTGGTTCCGCTTCGACCGCTGGGAGGGCGAACCGCGCGCCGCCGAGCCGGACAAGGCGTCCGAGGCGGTGTGGATCGACCCGGTCAGGCCGCCCCGCGACGTGATCCCGCACTGCGCGCTGGCGCTCGCCGCGATCATGCGCGGCGAGCCGTTCGGCGTGCACGGCTGGGCCTGACGCGGCGCCCTCCCCGGCTCCCGCGGCACGCTCCGCCTGCTCCTGTGCCGACGCCTCCGCCTACACCGGATCGGTGATCCGGACGCGGTCGCCGTCGCCGTCGGAGAGGAACGACGCCAGCGCCCGCCCCTCCTCGGCGACGGCGGTGCGCTCGGCTCGGGAGAAGCGGCGCAGCGGGGTGACGGCCACCGTGCCGGCGTCGGCGCTCCAGGTCGCGGCGGCCCGCCCGTCGACCAGCACCACGCGGGCGCCCGTGACGGACAGGCCGCGGTGGTCGTCGTCGATGATCCGGCCGCGGTCGTGGTAGCCGAGGATCGCGTTGTCGTACGCCGGCAGGAACCGCACGGGGGCGGGCGTGTCGGGATCCGGGCGCGGCGCGTCGGGGAGGTCGAGCAGCTCGCGGCCCCGCCCGTCCCGGAAGGCGACCAGTTCGCCGCGCATCGCGGCGATCGCGGCGGGCAGTCCCGCGAGACCGCACCAGGCGCGCAGGTCGGCCGAGGCGGCGGGCCCGAACGCGGCCAGGTAGCGCCGCACCAGCACCTGCCCCACCGGGTCCGAACCGTCCGTCGGCGGAGGGTCGGCCTCGCGGCCGAGCCAGGAGGACAGCGGGACGTTGCGCACCCCCGCCCTGGTCCGCCACAGCCCGCGCGGCGGGATCTGCGCCATCGGGACGAGGGCGGCGACGAGCATCTCGCCCAGGGCCCGCGGTGACGGGTCCGGCCGGCGTCCGGCGACCGCGCGCGCCAGCTCCGCCATGGAGCGCGGCTCGCCGTCGGCCGTCACCGCCCGCCCCGCCGCCGCGAGTTCGTCGAGATCCACCCCGGCGAACTCGCCGCGGTAGACCCCGAGGACCCGCTGGCGCAGCATCGCCTCGTGTCGGCCCCGCCAGGACAGGGCGTCCTCGGCGGTGACGAGGTGGACGGTGCGGCGCATGAGGTGCGTCCGCACCACGCGCCGTCCGGTCAGCAGGTCCGAGAGCGTCGCCGGGTCGAACGCGCGGAGCCGCGACCAGAGCCCGACGAACGGCTCCTGCGGTTCCTGCGCCTGCAGGCCACAGAGGTGCCCGATCGCGTCGACGGCCGGGAGGCCGGCGCGATCGAGGAGCAACTGGCGGGCGAGCGTCGCGCGGCCCAACGCCCGGTCGTCGAGGACGGCCACCGGGGTCAGGACGCGTCGTAGCCGCCGGCGACGTCCAGGACCCAGACGACGCCGAACCGGTCCACGAGCATCCCGTAGAGGGGCGCCCACTGCGCGGGCCCGAGAGGCTGCCGGACGGTCGCCCCCTCGGAGAGCTTCTCCCAGCAGGCGGTGATCTCCTCGGCCGTCCCGCCGCGCACCGAGACGAAGAACGCGTTCTCGCCCCGGTTCCACGGCAGGTTCGACGGAACGTCGTACGCCATCACCCGGAAACCGTTGCCGGCGGCCACCTGGCCCCACATCACCCGGTCCGCGTCGGCCGGGTCCTGGACGTTTCCGGCGTCCTTGTAGGTGACCACGGCCATGTCCCCGCCGAACACGGACCGGTAGAAGGACAGCGCCTCGCGCGCATCGCCTCGGAAGTTCAGGTGGGTCACGGCGTCGACGGCCATCGCGGGCTCCTCATCGTTCGGTTTCGTCGGGCTCGGTGTCCACCGTCGCAGTGGAAGCGGACAGGTTGTGGCCGCTTCTCCCGCGAGAATCGGAAGCATGCACAAGACCTCAGCGCGGCTGCTGGAGCTGCTCTCGCTGCTCCAGGCGCGCCGGGACTGGCCGGGCGCGCTGCTGGCCGAGCGCCTGGGCGTCAGCCCGCGCACGGTGCGCCGCGACGTCGACCGCCTGCGCGAGCTGGGCTACCCCATCGCCGCGATCAAGGGGCCGGACGGCGGGTACCGGCTCGCGGCCGGCACGGAACTGCCGCCGCTGCTGTTCGACGACGAGCAGGCCGTCGCCCTCGCCGTCGCCCTCCAGACCGCCGCCACCAGCGGCGCGGGCATCGAGGACGGCGCGGCGCGCGCGCTGGCCACCATCAGGCAGGTCATGCCGTCGCGGCTGCGCCACCGGATCGACACCTTGCAGGTCACCGCCGTCGAGCGGCCGGCGCCCCGGCCGGAACCGCAGGTCGACGGCGGCGTGCTCATGGCGCTCGGCGCCGCCGTCCACGCCCGCGAGGTCGTGCGGTTCGACTACGCGCCCGCCGCACCTCCGGAGGCGGGCGGCGGCGCCCCGGTCCCGCCGCGCCGGGCCGAGCCCCACCACCTCGTGACCTGGGGCGGCCGCTGGTACCTCGTCGCCTGGGACCTCGACCGCGAGGACTGGCGCACCTTCCGCGCCGACCGGATCACCCCGCGCGCCCCCACGGGGCCCCGCTTCACCCGCCGCAACGTTCCCGGTGGCGACGTGGCCGCGTTCGTGGCCGGCCGCTTCCGCGGCTCCAGCGGCTCGGCCGGATGGGCCTGCCGCGGCGAGGTGATCCTCGACCTGCCCGCCGCGGTCGTGTCCCGCTACTCCCGGGACGGGCTCGTCGAGGAGCTCGGCCCGGACCGGTGCCGGCTCGTCCTGGGCTCGTGGTCCTGGCCCGGCCTGGCCGCCGCCGTCGGCCGCTTCGACGCGGACTTCGAGGTCGTCGGTCCCGCCGAGCTCGAGGACGCCTGCGCCGACCTGGCCCGCCGCTACACCGCCGCCGCGTCCATCGGCCGCGCCGGCCACTGAGGGAACGCCCCTATTTCGCGACGGCCACGAGCCGGACGGCGAGGCCGGTGAAGACGGTGCCGCTGAAGATGTTGAGGCCGCGCGCGACGCGGCGGCTCCGCCGCAGCAACCGGGCGAGCCGGCCGGACAGCAGCCCGACCGTCCCGTCCACGGCGAGGCCGATGAGCACGAGCGTCAGCCCGAGCACGAGGAACTGGACCATCGGGTGCCCGAGCGAGGGATTCACGAACTGCGGCAGGAACGCGATGTTGAACAGGATGACCTTGGGGTTCAGCAGGTTGGTGACGACGCCCCGCCAGAACGCGCGGAGCCGGCCCGGTCCCGCGGGGGCGGCCTCGTCACCGGCTTCACCGCGGTCCAGGAACGACCTCACCGCGAGGTAGAGGAGGTAGGCGGCGCCTGCCCAGCGCAGCACGTGGTAGAGGGTCGGCAGGGTGGTGAACAGGGCCGAAAGGCCGAGCATCGCCGCGATCGCATGGGTGAGCGCGCCGGTGGCCACTCCCGCCGCGGCCATCACGCCGGTGGCGGGGCCGCCCCGTCCGCCCATGGCCACGATGAACATCATGTCGGGGCCAGGCGTGAGGCACAGGGCGAGCGCGGCGACAAGAAACGCAACATAAAGGGATGTATCCAACACGCTCGCATCATGGAACGCCGGACCGCCTCCGCGCGACCCTTTAACCGGCCGCGCCTCCTGACGACGACCGGCACGGCCCGCGCTCAGCGCGGCTCGCTCGGCAGGTGGGCGTAGACGGCAGGTCCATGCGGGGCGGTTCGCAGGGCCGCCCGCAGGGCCGGCGGCGGTACGGCGTGGACCTCCCGGTGATCGGTCTCACCGCGGGCCGGGTCGGTGCGGTGCGCGAGGCGCGCGTCGTACAGGTCGAAGCCGGCGGCCGCGCCGCCGCACGGATCGAGCCGGCTCCATCGCCCGACGATCCGGGTGGCGACGAGGGCGTGCAGGTGGAAGCCGCCGGGCCCGCGGTCGTCGGCCAGACGCTGGTAGCACACACCGGCCGGAAGGCCCCGGGCGCGCAGCAGGGCGACCAGCAGGTGGGCCTTGCCGTGGCACAAGGCGTCCCCGCACCGCAGCACCTCGGACGCCCGATAAGCGGTACTCCACCGGTCCACGTCTTCCGAACGGGCGATGGTGTCCCGCACGAACACGAACGCCGCCTCGGCGTACCGCTCCGGATCGACCTCCACGGACCACCCGTCGACGCCGCCGCAACCGCGTTCCAGTTCCTCTGCGACCGCCTCTACCGCCGGATGCCGGTAGTCGGCGACCTCGTCGGCCGCGTAATACGCCTCGGGATCGTCGCGAACCGGGATGAGGGCGAGGTAGCCGTCACCGCGATCGGGCCACCGGCGAGCGCCCGCACCGACCTGCGCCGGGAGCGGCGCGAGCGGGGTGACGGCCGGCGGCACCGGCAGCCGCCAGACGTCGCCCACCAGCGCCGTGACCCGCTCGGCGATCCGCGTCCCCAGGCGACGCCGGATCGGCCCCTCCAGGACGGCCACCCGCAGAACCACCCAGGTCGACATCGGGCCGAGAGCGGTGACCGTCGCGGTGACCAGCACCGGATCGAGCCCTCCGGGGCCGCTTCCGACCAGACCGCGCAGCGTTCGCCGGTCCCCTGCCGTCCGGACCTCCGGCGAGCCGCCCGAGCGCCCCGCCCGAGCGACGGCCGCGCGCAGACGTGCCTCCGCATCGGCCGACGCCAGCGGCAGCAGGAACTCGACCTCGTGGACGACCTTGCGCAGCCGCCCCGCCACCCAGCGCACGCCCCGTCGAGCCGCCCTCGACCCGGCCGCCGCCGCGAGCGCCGCCACCAGCGCAGCGCGCTCCTCGTCCTTCCCGGAGGTCACCGCCGAAGCGTGCCCGACCCGCGACCGCCGCTGCAAGATCAGGAGAAGGGCCGGAAACCGGCGGGGTGTCAGGCAGGCAGGTTCGCGGTGCGGGCGAAGTCCTCCACGGAGGCCGGCTTGATCTCCGGGTAGCGGTCGTTGTCCAGGGTGTCGAACTTGCCCTTTCCGGTGACCATGCACCACTGGTATTGCAGGGCCACGTAGTCGAACGGGTTCTGCGTCGTCATGGCGCGGCGCTCTATCTCGGCCCGCAGTTCGTCGGCCGTGCCCAGCGTCCGCAAGGTGAGCTTCCGGCCGGTGCCGCGCTCGACGGCCTCGCGGAACCGGCGCATCGAGACGACCTCACCGGCGAAGCGGACCGTCCCGCCGTCCGCCAGTGCCGGGTCGAGGGCGGCGGCGACGGTGTAGAGGGCCGTGTCCTGGACGGTGGTGAGGTCCATCGGCTGGTCGGGGTCGCCCCAGTGCGACAAGGTGCCCTTCTCCCAGTCGATGAGGTCCATGAAGCCGGTCATCACCTCGGCGAAGGCGCCGTTCAGCACCGACAGCACGCCGAGCCGCGATCCCCCGAACAGTGCCGCCGCCTGCCGCCGCCAACCGATCATGACGTTGTCGCCGTCGTCGAGCTTGGTGATGTCGATGGCGAAGTCCGAGGGGACGAACCGAGCGGCACCGGCCTGCTCGGCGGCGGCCAGGAGGTTCGCCTGCCCGTCGATGATGAGGTCGGGGCCGCCCTGGACGGCGGAGACGACGGTCCGCGCCCCGCCGATGGCGGTGGCCAGCCGGTCGGCCGGGTCGGTGATGTCGCCCTCGACCAGCTCGACCCCCTCGGCCCGCAGGGCGTCGAGCGCTCGCTTCTTCTCACCTGCGGCGCCGGGGCGCACCAGCGCGCGCACGGTCACATCCCGGTCCAGGAAGGCCGACACGATCCGGTTGCCGAGCAACCCGGTCGCGCCCACGACGAATACGTCTGCCTGTGCTGCCATCGTCCTTGGTCTCCTTGCGTCGTCATGCCGTACCGCGCCACGCAGGGCGCGCTCGCCTCGGGCGGGCGATCACGAAGGTAAACTCTGAAACCAGTTACAAGGTCAAGCGGCGAAAGCGGTTCGGATGCGCATCGGGGAACTCGCCAGGCGCACGGGGGTCGACGAGCAGCTCCTCCGCTACTACGAGAAGCAGGGCCTGCTCACGCCGGAGCGGTCTCCCAACGGCTACCGCGACTACGCCGACGCCGACGTCGGCGCGGTGCGGAAGATCCGCGCCCTGCTGGCCGCCGGGCTGTCCACCGCCACGATCGCCCAGGTCAGCTCGTGTCTGCGCGACGACTCCCTGCCGACTCCCGCGTGCGCGGGTGTCATCGGGCGCCTGCGCGACGAACGCGCGAGGCTCGACCAGGCCATCGAAGGTCTCCTTGAGGCCCGCGCCGCTCTCGACGATGTCATCGACCGCGGCCAGGACCACGAAGCCCCGCACGGTGACGTCTCCACCGGCAAGCCCGCTTGGGGAAGTGCGCTAACGAGGCCGAGGTAACGCCCACCGGCCTCGAACATCCGAAAGCGCGTGATCTCGAGTCCGCGCCGGTCCCCGACGCGCGAGGGGATCAGAGGTCGAGGACCAGGGCCCGGTGGTCGGACACTTCGGGCGCGGTCGCGATCTCGAACCGCTCCACCGCGCCGGGGTCGGAGACCAGCAGGTAGCTCGCGTGCCGGAGCGGCTTCGGGTAGCGGGAGGTCCGGGTGTCGGCGCCGCCGACCAGGTCGGTCAGCCCGAGGTCGGCGAGGATCGCGAAGGTGGTGCTGCCGGGGAGCAGGTTGAAGTCGCCGCACACCACGGTCAGGTCGCCGTCCTCGCGCGCTCCCTCGACGAGGTCGGCCAGCCGTCCGGCCTGCGCTCGGCGGGCCGGGGTGTCGGCCTTGCCGCGCGGATCGCGCAGGCCGTGGAGGTTCACGACGGTGACGAACCGCTCCGCCCGGCGGTCGTGCACGCGCACGGCCAGCGCGGCACGGGGCCGGCCGTCGTTCGGCCATCGGTCGCGGTGCTCGGTGTAGGCGCCGTGCACGAACGCGGACCGTACGCCGACCAGCGGAAGGGTCTCCCCGACGAAGGTGGCCAGGCCGAAGTCCTGCCGGTGGAACCCCTGTTGCCGATCTTGGACCGGCCCCGCGTCGCTCGCGGTGAAGAGCCCGTGGTGGCGCGGGAGGCGGGCGCGGACATCCCCCAGCAGGTTCGCCCGCTGGGGCAGCGACCGGTCGGCGTCGTCGAAGCGCGTCCAGCCGCCGAGACCCGGCGTGTGGGTGACCTCTTGCAGGCACAGGACGTCGGCGCCGCACGCGTCGAGCCAGGGGGCGAGGTCGTCGAACATCGCGCCGCCCCAGGCGTTGAGGGAGATGATCCGCACGTGCACCGAATCTAGTCCGCCCGCCGAGCCGGCCGGTCGCCCGAGCACCCGGCCCCGGCCGCTCGCCGGACGGGCGATGCCCGCCCGGCGAACGGTGCGCGCGGCGCCGTGCGGCTAGTCCTGGACGGTGAACTCCGTGGTGACCGGGGAGGGCCCGAGCACCCAGGACGCGGTGAGCTTCACCTTGGTGCCGGCCGGGACCGACTCGTCGACGTAGATGCTGAACTGGGCGCCGTCCTTGTCGGACGGGATGCTGCCGTCGGCGGGCAGGCCGCTGAAGTAGGCGCTGACGCCCGGGGTGTCGCTCGTCAGGTTGATCCTGGCGCCGAACGGGTGCCAGATGCCGCCGAGACCGACCACCCCGAAGTTCTCGGCGTTGCCCGGCCGGTGACGCACCGGCCCGAGGACGCCGACGGAGTACCGCTTGGGCACGCCGATGACGCCGGCGAACTGCGTGGCGGTGCTCAGAGCGGCCCTGACGGTCGCGAAACGCGGCTGGTCGTAGGCCGTGACGTCCATGGCGAAAGTGGCGCCGGTGGCCCCGGCCGGCACCTCCACGTAGTACGGGAACGAGACGGCCGAGCTCTCGTACGGGGTCTGGCGCAGGTCCACGGCCAGCCCGCCGACCGGCGCCGGGGACTTGAGCCGCACCGTGCCGGTGATCTTGCTTCCCTCCACCGCGATGCGCTTGTCCACGGTGAAGGAGGTGACGTCCTGCACCCGCGCGTCGATCGGGTCGACGGTGACGGACGTCTCCGCGGCGGAACCGCCGGCACGGGCGGTCAGCCGGGTCACGGTCCCCGCGCTGGTCGCGGACTGCACCCTGATCGGGAAGCTGACGCTGCGCTGCCCGGCGGGCACCGTCGCCCTGTGCCTGGTCGCCTGCCAGTAGGTCAGGTCCTCGAACTCGTTGCCGTCCAGAAGGTCGACGGCGACCCCGCCCGCAGGAGCCGGCTCGGCCAGGGTGACCGTCTGGATCGCCTGCTCCCCCGAGGTGATCCTGGAAGGCGACACGGTCGTGGACGCGACCGTGACCTCGGCCGCCGACGCACGCAGCGGAGCGAAGACCGCGGCGGCCAGCGCGAGGGGCAGCACGGCGCCGCCGGCACGGCGCCCGGCCCGCCGAACGGAGAAAGCGGAAGTGGATGCGTTCATGGGCCCAGTCAATGATCTTCACCGGGCCCCGCACCAGATCAGGCCCTCATACGTTCGATCTCCGTAAGAACTCCTCCACCGGCGCCGTCACCTCGCCACCCGGCCTCAGAATGCTCGGGTGACCCGACCCAGGATCCGCGTCGCCGCCTATGTGATCCGGCTCCGCGCCGCTCCCGAACTCCTCGTCTTCGACCACGTCGGCATGCCTCAGGCCGGCACCCAGGTCCCGGCCGGCGGCGTCCGCCCCGGCGAGGAACCGGAGCAGGCCGTCCTACGCGAGGTTCTCGAAGAGACCGGCCTGCGCACTGCCTCCGTGGTCGAGCCGCTCGTCGTCGAGAACAAGCCCCACCCCGACACCCACCAGCCGCGCAGGACCACCTACTTCCACCTCCGAGCACCCGCGTCCACAGCGGACACATGGGCTCACACGGTAGGCGGCGCCGGGGAGGACACCGGCCTGACCTTCGCCTGCCGTTTCCTGCCGCTCCCCCTGGAACGGCCCCTGACCGACGATCAGGACGCCTGGCTAGGCCGCATCGACCCCCGGTGGGCCACTACGAGCGCTCGTCGTCCGTGACCCCGCGGGCTCGCTCACCACGCCCTGCGCATATCATCGCGATATGGCGATTGATTCCGATTGTGGAATGAGTTCGTTGGACGCCCTCGCGCCGGCGGCGGCGCTGTTCCACTCGTTGGCCGACCCGGTGCGGCTGTCGATCGTGCAGCGGCTGGCGCGCGGGGAGGCGCGCGTGGTCGACCTGACCCGTGAACTGGGGCTGGCGCAGTCGACGGTGTCCAAGCACCTGGGCTGCCTGCGCGGCTGCAAGCTGGTGGACTACCGCGCGGAGGGCCGCCAGTCGTTCTACTTCATCGCGACCCCCGAACTGCTGGACCTGCTCCGCTCGGCCGAGCGCCTTCTCGCCGCGACGGACCACGCCGTCGCGCTGTGCCCCACCTACGGCATCGACGGCGGCGAAGGCGTGGGGGCGTGCACGGACGAAGCGGAGGCGCGGGCGTGACAACGCTGTCGCTGGGTCCCTCCCCCCGACGCCGGGCGCAGCTGGCTCGGCGGGTGCGGCTGCTGGTGGCCGCCACGATCACCTACAACGTGGCCGAGGCGGTCGTGGCGATCACCGCCGGAACGGTCGCGTCCTCGGGCGCGCTGGTGGCGTTCGGGCTCGATTCGGTGATCGAGGTCGCTTCGGCCGCCGCGGTCGCCTGGCAGTTCTCCGCCCGCGACCCGGCCGTGGTCGAGCGTCGCGAGCACCGCGCACTACGCATCATCGCGGCCTCGTTCCTCGCGCTGGCCGCCTACGTCACCGTCGACGCGGTCCGCACCCTGCTGGGCGCCGGGCAGGCGGAACACTCGACGCCGGGCCTCGTGCTGGCCGCGCTGTCGCTCCTGGTCATGCCGTTCCTGTCGGCCGCGCAGCGCCGCGCCGGCCGGGAACTGGGCTCGGCCAGCGCGGTGGCCGACTCGAAACAGACCCTGCTGTGCACCTACCTGTCCGCCGTGCTGCTGGCCGGGCTGGCGCTCAACGCTCTGCTCGGCTGGGCCTGGGCCGACCCGATCACGGCGCTGGTCATCGCCGCCGTCGCCGCCAAGGAAGGCCGCGACGCCTGGCGCGGCGACACCTGCTGCACCGTCCCCGCACGACAGGCGGCGACGTCGGACGGCGCGACCGGCTCGTCCGCGGACGCCTGCGCATGCGCGGCCCGCTGCGAAGCCGAAGGCCGCCCCGGTGCGATGACCGGAGCGCCCGCCAACGTGCCGAAGGCGGGCACCGGCTCCCCTCCACGGCCAGGCGCGGAAGAGCGTTCGACGACCCTTGACGGTGATCCGAACAGATGACGAACTACGCCCGCATGTACCGCTTCGGCATCACCCCCTGGGAGCGCTACGGCAAGGCCGCAGGGGCCGGCATCGCCGCGCTCCTGGACCGCGAGGAGGCGGACCGCTCGCGGCCGCTCGGCCGCGCCCTCGACCTCGGCTGCGGCCGCGGCCAGTTCACCCCCGAGTTGGGGCGCCGCGGCTGGCAGGCCGTCGGGATCGACGACGTCCCGGCCGCGATCGAAGCGGCCCGGCGCAGGCCCGCGGAAGGGGCCACCTATGTGGTCGGCGACGTGACGGACCTGGCGGCGGCCGATCTGGGGACGTTCAGCTTCTTCCTCGACATCGGCTGCTTCCAGGGTTTCGAGGCCGAGCGGCGGCACGCCGTGGGCCGCGGCGGCACGCCGTGGGCCGCGGTGTCACCGCACTCGCCGACCCCGCCGCGACGCTGCTGATGCTCGCCTTCGGCCCCACCCGGCTCCGCTCCCGCATCGGCGGGGTGTCCCGGGCGGAGGTCGAGGACGCGTTCCCGGACTGGGAGATGCTCGACGTCCGGCCCGCCGAGACCGCGGGACTGGGGTGGCCGATGAACCGGACGTCCCCGCAGTGGTATCGGCTGCGCAGACGGTACTGACGCGACGGACCGAACCGCCCGTGAAGGGCAAGCATCATAATTCGCATGATCTGGACCAGAGTCCTGCGACGCTGGCGGTGGATCGCCGCGCTGGCCTTGTGTCCCGTCCTGGTCGCGTCGGTGGCGGTGGGGATCGCGTACGGGAAGGGCGGCTGGTACGCCGTCAACGTCATGCTGCGCCGCGGCGCCAACGTCTGGGGCGACGTGGCCCCGGACGACTCGCGGCTGTCCCCGGGGATCCGGTTGTCGCTGGCCGGACGGCGCACGCCCGACGCGCCCGAGCCGGCGCGCTGGCGTCGGATCGCCACCGGGCTGGAGGTCGCCGAGTTGCCCGTCCGGGTGGGCGGGCGACCCGTGGACGCCCTGCTGCTCAGCAGGATCGACCCGGCCCGCTACAGATTCCGTGTGCTCAATCGCCCGGCGGGCGACCGGGACGTCGGTGACTGGATGAAGGCCACCGGGGCGTCGCTGGTCGTCAACGGCAGCTACTACGGCCGTCACGGGACGCCGGACACCCCGGTGATCAGCGATGGCCACCGGCTCGGTCCGGCTTCCTACCAGGCCGCGCACGGGGCGTTCGTGGTCGGCGGGTCCGGTGGCCCGGGCGGTGCCCGGCTGGTCGACCTGGCCGCTCTCGACTGGCGGCGGGCCCTCAGCGGCACGAGCCAGGCGATGGTGTCCTACCCGATGCTGCTGGGAGCCGACGGGCATGGCCGGGCCGGCGGCACGGACGAGCGATGGCTGGCCAACCGCAGCTTCCTCGGGCAGGACGGCGCCGGGCGGATCATCGTCGGCACCACCCGCGATGCCTACTTCTCCCTGCCCTCGCTCGCCGCGTTCCTGCCCCGGGCCGGGCTCGACCTGCGCTTGGCCCTGAACCTGGACGGCGGGCCGGTCGCCTGCCAGAAGGTGTCGGCCGGCGGGTACCGGCGGGACTTCTGCGGACGTTACGAGCTGGCCGTGCACGGCGGCCGGCTTCAGCTGCTGTGGCCCCTGGTCGACTTCCGGCGTTCGGCCCTGCCGATGGCGCTGGTGGCCGTCCCGCGCTGAACCGCCCTCGAGAGGGACAGTCCTGCACGCCGAGGGCCCGACCACCGGCGAGATCCGGCGCACCTCACCCACCGCACGGCCCTGCCGTACCTCGCCCCCAGCGCGACGACCCATGCCCCTCCCGGAACGTGTATCGCGGGCGTATCGAAAAACGCATACGCCACCGCAACGCTCTTCCGTCTTCAGTGGAGCCATCGACCACATCAAAGGTCGGTTCGTCGATCAGGAAAGAGACCGTCATCTTGGAATCGGATTCCGTACGTGGCGTCAATCGGCGGCGGCTGCTCGGGTGGGGCGGCGGGCTGGCGGCCGCCGGCGCGGTGGCGGCCGCCGCGCCGCTGGTGGGCTCCCGATCCGGGCATGCCGTGACCACGGGGCAGCACCTTCCGGCCCCGAACGGCAACGGCGTCCCACCGGCCGCCCGTCCAGGCGGAGCCTACGACCGGTACGTGGCGAAGCTGGCCGCCGAGGGCAAGTTCTCCGGCGTGGTGCTGCTGTCGCACAAGGGCCGCACGGTCCTGTCGCGCAGCTACGGCATGGCCGACGAAGAGAAGGGCATCCGCAATCACGAAGGCACCGCGTTCAGCCTCAGCTCGGCAGGCAAGCCGTTCTACGCGGTGGCCATCTTGCAGCTGGCGCAGAAGGGCAAGCTGAGGCTGTCGGACACGGTGGGCACCCACCTGAAGGGCTTCGCCAAGAACATCGCCGAGCGGGTGACCATCCACCACTTGCTGTCCGGCACCTCCGGGCTGTCCAGCCCGGAGGAGGACGTGCAACACGTCTTCCAGAGCCGCAAAGAGGTGCACAGGTATTACCAGCGGCGGGCCCGGCAGGCGAGACTGGTGGGCGTTCCAGGCGTTCCCGACACCGCCCACGCGGAGGCGGAGGTCACCATTTCCGCGCTGATCGTGGAGGCCGTGACCGGCACGACGTACTGGGACTACGTCCAGGAGAACATCTTCAAGCGCTGCGGCATGACCGGCTCGGCGTTCTACACCCGGCCGCAGTGGCTCGCCGACGAGCACATCGCCCACCCGTACATGACGCTGGCCGACGGCAGCCAGGTCGACGCCGTCCGCAACCTGGACAAGAGCAGCCCCAACCGGGAGACACTCGGCAAGAATCCGGGCCGCGCCTTCATCGATCCCCCCGGAGACGGCGGCTTCGCCACCGCGCCGGACCTGGTCCGGTTCGCGCACGCGCTGGGCGACGGCACGCTCCTGGACCGGCCCTGGGCCGACGTGCTCACCGGGGCCAAGCTCCCCCATGGACCGACGTCGTTCGGCGCGTACGGAATTACGGCGTCCATCGTCGGCGGCCAGTGGATGTACCAGCGCGCCGGCGGCAACCCCGGTGTCGCCGCCAACTGGGACATCTACCCGGACACCGACTGGGCCGGTGTCATCCTCGGCAACTGCGACGGCGTGCCACTGCAGGAGATGATCGGGCAGGAGATGCAGGCCATCACCGGGGCCACACCCGGCGGCGGGTCCGGTGGCGGGGGTGGTGGCTGAGTTCGGTGTCCGGGGCTGGCCGGTGGCTTCGGCCGGTCCTGGGAAGAGGTCAGAGGCCATGGCTCGCCCCCGCGGACCATGGTCTCTGACCGTGTGGCTATGGGCGTAGGTACGGGCCCGGTTGGTAGCGGGTGAAGGACGGGCTCGTCGGGTGCAGTCCCGGCTCGGGGTCCGTGTCGAAGACGGTCTGGTAGTCGGGACCGAGCTCGGCCGCGGCGCTGTTCAGCGCAGCCGGCCGGGTGGTCGGCCAGTGGCGGGTGTTCATTCGCGTCAGGAGGGTCCGGAGGGTCGTGATCTCTTCGGAGGCGGTGAAGGAGCAGTGGTAGCCGCGGTCGACGAAGAGCTGCTTCAGGTTGGCCGGGTCGCCCGCGCGACGCACCTGGGCGGCGTACCGGCTCTGGTTCTCCGGGGGGACGTTGCCGTCGCCGGTCGTGTGCAGGGTCACCACCGGCCAGGGGGTGCGGCCGGTGGGGGTGCCGTAGCGGCCGAGGTAGCGGACGGCCGTGGGGTCGGCCTTCACCCGGGGTGCCGCGTCGAGGCGGGCGAGGTCCTCGCGGAGGCTCAGGCCGGCCTCGCGGTAGGCGCGTTTCACCAGCTGCTTCTGCGTGGAGCGGGCGAGGAGCGTCCGGTAGTCCACCCCCGTGTTCCAGGACGGGTTGCCGCCGGCGCGCTGCTCGATGTCGGTGCGGTTGAGGCCCCAGAAGGCGCCTCGGTCGTAGGCGGCGTAGTAGGTCTGCTGCTCCACCTGGCCGGCGACCGTGCCGGGTGCCGGTGCGCGCGAGGCGTAGCGGCCGGGAATGTCGGCGAGGGCGGCGGCGAGGGCGAGGCGGGCGCGTCCACGGGGGTCGTCGAGCGCGGCTCCCAGTGCCCGGCGGGCGTTGGTCGTGTTCGTCTGCGGGTCCTTGATACCGACGAGGTCGAGGTCGGGCGCGAGAAGTGTCTTGACCGCGAAGTTCGCGTCCAGGGCGCTGTTGAAGTGGCCGGTCGTGCCGCCGACGACTCCGCAGAGGGAGGCGACGCCGGCGAAGCGGCGCGGGTCGCGTTCCGCCAGCAGGACGGCGGTGAGGCCGCCGGCGGACGCGCCCGCCGAGATGGTCCGCCGGGGCTTGCCGACGTTCGCCGTGAACCAGTCGAGCAGGGCCGTCTGGTCCTTCAGGCCCGACTCGACCACGCCCCAGCCGCGCGGGACGCGGAACTGCGAGGCCGCCAGCGCGTATCCGTGGTCGAGCAGCCACTGCTTCGTGGCCGGGTGGTTCGTCAGTTCGATGTCCGAGGGCGCGGGGAACTCCAGGCTGTACGCGCCGTGGCTCCACAGGAGAAGCGTCCCGTTCCAGTTGGCGGGGATCTCGGCGCGGTAGGGAACTCCGTCGATGTCGCCCTCACGGACATCGGCGCGGGCGGGCAGCGCGACCGCGGTGAGGGCGGCGAACACCATCAGCGGAACGGTGCGGCACAACAGGCGGAGGCGGTTCATGCCCGCACCTTCCAGGAGGCTCCGGCCCTGGTGCAATGATTTTGAAAATAGCCTAAATGTTGTAAATTCCGGCCATGCTGCGGCTCTGGCTCGACTACGAGGACCTCACCCGGATCCGCATCACCCCGGGCCTCTCGCCGATCGCCCAGACCGTTCTCGGCGCCCAGGCCCTGCGCGGGGCCGGGCCGGAGCCGGTTCCCGGCCCATGGCGGGCGCGAACGCGCACGCGGCTCACCGGCCCGTCGCGTCTGCTGCTCGACCTGGTCCCGCCCGGACGCCTGCTCCCCGATTTCCTGACGCCGTACACGCACGTGCCGGGGTTCGAATCGGAGCTCGACGCCGTCGCCTCGACGCCCGTGCGGCGCATCCGCGCGGAACTGGAGCGGACGTACGGGCGGCGGCCGCCCGTCTCGTGGCTGTCCCGCCTCGCCGCCGGAGACCCGGAGGCGATGCGGGCGCTCATCTGCGGGCTCCGCGACTTCCACCGGGTCGCGCTGGCCGACCTGTGGTCCGGTATGGGCGCCCACCTGTCCGCGGAGGCCGGCGGCCATGCCCGGACGATGGCCGACCGCGGGATCGGCGGCCTGCTGGGAAGCCTGCACGCCGGCATCCGCTGGGCGCCGCCGGTTCTGGAGATCGAGACGCTGCGCGACGGCGACGTGCGCCTGCAGGGACGGGGCGTCCAGTTCGTCCTCTCGCCGTTCGTCACCGAGCCGCGTGTCCTGCTCGCCGGCGACGATCCGGCGGCCGTGGTGGTTCCCGCGTCGCGGCCGTTCGGCGCGACGGTCGGGCGCGACGCCCTGCCGCAGGTGTTCGGCCGGACGCGTGCGGCCGTGATCCAGGTGGTCGGCGCGCAGCGGGAGCTCACGACGGGGGCGCTGGCGGCCCGGCTCCAGATCAGCGCGGCGTCCGCGTCCCAGCATGCCAGCGCCCTTCGCGGCGCCGGTCTCATCACCAGCGAGCGCCGGGGCAAGACGGTGCACCACGCGCTGACACCACTCGGCGAGCGCTTCCTGCGCGATTCGAACCCGAGGGAAAGCCTGGATTGACCGCAGGACCCCGTCCCCGGCCCGGCGACGGGGAGACTGCGCCTTGGGTCCCCGCTCGGGAACAGGACAATCAAGGCCGCACTGTCAGCTTGGCAATACCTTTGATCTCACTGGCCTGCAGCGTCGTCGCGTTGGTGTTGCCAGGAGGGCGGAAGGCGCTGGTACCGGTAGACGCCGTAAGCCTTGTGGCCGTTGATGTGACTGTGTGAATGCAGGCATAGCTCCATGCCGTGCGGCGCAATGACGCCGAGGTATTCGACCAACCCTTCCCTGGACCTCGCAGCGAACGACAGAACGTTGCCCTCCACCGAGTACGGACCGCGGGGCAGGCGGGGGTGGTCGGGAAGCAGCCAGCGGGCCACCGACACGACGGTCTCCTCCAACGGGAGATCATGCTCGACGGAGACGGCCATGCCCTCGCCTGTCGGGAAGAAGCGCAGGAACGAGGTGTACGCCTGGCCTTGCTCGGCGTACAGGCCGTCGAAGCGGAGCTGCACGTGATTCCTCCAGGGGTCGGAAATATCTTCCAACACACACGGAGGGGCGTGACGTTCGTACGCGACCGGGAGACCTCCCCGGCCGATCCTCCCGGAGCCGGAGTGCCCCGCCGGAGGCGCCTTGTGCGGTGCTCGCCGCCAGTCCGCCCATGCCCGGTTCCGACATGGAGTGAGTCACCGAGGACCTCGAAGAGGAAGAGTCGGAAGACCGCGACGAACGGATGCGGGTCCTCCCGGACGAGATCTTGTTGCGGGAGGACGAGTACTGCGCGACGGTCAAGTGGCGGCTATTGCGCCGATCTGGATTCGGTGGGGAAGTCCTCGATGCCGAGGACCCGCAACAGATCCAGCCGCTCGCGGGTCTCGGCGTCGGCAGGGGTGAGCACCAGCAGCTGCTGGCTCTGGTCGGGAGTGATCAGCGTCTCGCAGTCCAGCAGCAGGCGGCCCACTCGCGGGTGCAGCATGGTCTTGCGGTCGGCGCGCCGGACCGCCACCTCGTGCTCGGCCCACAGCCGCCGGAAGTCGGCGCTGGCGGCCTGCAATCGTTCGATGAGTCCGGCGACGGCGGGGTCACCGGTTCGGCGGCCGGCGGCCGCGCGCAGGTCGGCCACGAGCTTGCGGGCGTAGTGCTCCTGCTCCTCGACCGGGGCGACCGCGCGGGCGGCGGCGTCGGTGAACCAGCGGTAGGCGACGTAGCGCTGATCGCCGGAGAAGCCCGTGTGGTCGCCGGTCACCAGGACGGCCGCCCGGTTCTGGGCGAGGACCTCGCCCAGGTCGGACAGGACCAAGGCCGGGGTCTCGCCGAGCAGGTCGAGCATGCGCATCAGGCCGGCGCGGGCCAGGCGGGCCGCTCCGTCGGCGGGCGGCGGCCGGTGGCCGGCCAGGTGGAACAGGTGGTCGCGTTCGTCGTCGGACAGACGCAAGGCCCGGGCCAGCGCGCCGAGCAACTGAGGCGAGGGCTGACTGCTGCGGCCCTGTTCGAGGCGTACGACGTAGTCCACCGACATACCGGCGAGCATGGCCACCTCTTCCCGGCGCAGGCCGGTGGTGCGGCGACGGGGGCCGTCGGCGATGCCGACCTCGGCCGGGCGGATCGCCTCGCGGCGGCGGCGCAGGAAGTCGGCGAGCTGGTCACGTTGCACGGCCCCATCGTCCCTCGCGGCGGCGAGCGTATCCAGGGAGCGGCTCTCCCACGATGAACGCTCCGCTCCCGTACGTCCGGGCTCGGGCGCAGGGTTGGAGGACGACATCGAGAACGAAGGAGAACCTGATGCGGACACGAACCCTCGGCAGGATCGGACCGGCCACCTCCGCGCTGGGCCTGGGCGCGATGGGCATGTCGGGCGCCTACGGCGCGGCCGACCGCGCGGAGAGCATCGCCACCGTGCACGCCGCGCTGGAGGGCGGCGTCACGCTGATCGACACCGCCGACTTCTACGCCATGGGCCACAACGAGCTGCTGCTCGCCGAGGCGCTGCGCGGCCGGGATCGCGACAGTTACCAGCTGAGCGTCAAGTTCGGCATGCTGCGGGGCCCGGGCGCGGAGTTCGGCGGGCAGGACGGCCGTCCCGAGGCGGTGAAGAACTTCCTGGCCTACTCGCTGACCCGGCTGGGCACCGACCACATCGACATCTACCGCCCTGCGCGGCTGGATCCGGCGGTGCCGATCGAGGAGACGGTGGGTGCGATCAAGGACCTGATCGACGCCGGGCACGTGCGGTACCTGGGGCTCTCGGAGGTCGACGCGGCGACGATCCGCCGGGCGCACACCGTGCACCCGGTCGCCGACCTGCAGATCGAGTACTCGCTGATCTCCCGGGCGGTGGAGGCGGAGGTCCTCCCCACGCTGCGGGAGCTGGGCATCGGCCTGACCGCCTACGGCGTGCTCGGCCGCGGCCTCATCTCCGGGCACTGGAAGGCCGGCCACACCGCGGGGCCCGGCGACACCCGCGGTTTCAGCCCGCGGTTCGCCGGCGGGAACGTGGAACACAACCTCGCCCTCGTGGAGGCGCTGCGCCGGGTCGCCGCCGCGAAGGGGTCCACCGTCGCCCAACTGGCCATCGCCTGGGTGGCTGCGCAAGGCCCGGACATCGTGCCGCTGGTCGGCGCTCGCACCCGCGAACGGCTGGCCGAGGCGCTGCCCGCGATGGAGCTGAACCTCACCGCGGACGACCTCGCCGAGATCGAGAAGGCGGTACCGCCAGGCGTGGCGCGCGGCGACCGATACCCGGCCGCGTTCATGTCCACCCTCGGCGTGGGCAACTGAGCACGGCTCTCCAGCAGGCTCCCCTCCGGCACAGGTGACAGACCGTCTCGCGCGAACACCCGACAACAATTCAGGACAGAAACCGGCCTATGAAGCACCTATGTTTCAGCCGGCCGAGCAGTACCAGCGAGAGGACGCCAATGCCCGAGCAGATCAACGCCGCGCCCGAGGGCTACACCACCGTCGCGCCCTGGGTCGTCACCGACGACACAGGAGCTTTCCTCGACTTCGTCGGCCGAGTATTCGACGGCGAGGAACTCGGGCGGGTGCAGACCGAGGACGGCTTGATCGGTCATGGTGAGATCCGGATCGGCGACACGGTCGTGCTGGCCTTCGATCGTCACGCGGACTGGCCTCACATGCCGAGCCTGCTGCGCGTGTTCGTCGCCGACGCCGACCGGGTGTTCCAACGAGCCGTCGCGGCCGGCGGCCATGTCGTCACCCCTGTGGCGGACAACGCCTTCGGTCAACGCGGAGGGCGAATCAAAGACCCATTCGGCAACATCTGGTGGGTGGTCAGCAGCGTTGAGTACGTCTCAGAGGAGGAGATGTGGAAACGGCTACAGGAACCCGTCTACGCCGAAGGCATGCGCGTGGCGCAGGAGACCCTCGACGCTGAACTCAGCGGCCGACACCAGGGCCGCAGCAGCGCACCGGTCAAGACGACCGGCTGACCTGATACTCATCCGGGGCCCCGTGAAGGACAGCCCATACGAGTCAATTCGAAATACCTCCCGCTTACGGCCGTTGACGGGTCGGAAATCCTCTGACGACCCAAGGTAAAATCCGCATTCTGGGCGGACGGTCGACGCGGCGCGCCAGGACCGGACGGAACAGGCCGCCCGCCCGGGCGCGCCGGCGCGGGCGGCGGCGCCATCGCGACCGGAAGAGGAGGTACAGCGCGAGCCAGGCGAGGGTGCACAGGGCACCGATCACGGTGAACGCGGACGCACGAGCTTCCAGAGGCCGGTGGGCAGGGTAGACACGAGGCTTACCGTCCCGGCCTTGAGGATCACCGCGAGCCGCCTGCTTTCACAGGTGGCGCCGGACCTTGCCCGCGGCCTGGCTCAGGTGGTTGTCGACCAGGCCCGGGGCGCCGGTCAGGCTTACGGCCACGGAGCCCATGCGCACGAATTCCTCCTCGATGACGATGGTGCGCGCCGGTCCCACCATCGTCACGGTCATCCCGAACTGCTCGTCACCGAGCTGGGGGACGTGCACCTGGCTGACCGTGGCCTGGACAGGGGTCGTTCCGGAGGTGAAGGTGAACGAGCGGCAGGAGGACATCGCCCGGACGGCGCCGCCCAGAACGGTGGACAGCCGCGAGGGGGAGTCGCTGAAGAGGGTCTCCGTCACTTGCGACGAGCTGTCGTAGCCGTACTGGAACGCCCTCGCCGTCTGCGCGGCGAACGAGGTGGCGAACATCTTCGACAGCTCCGGACAGCCCTGAAGCCCGACGTTGTCGTCGCCGCCACCAGACTCGGCCGGTACTTCGGAATAGTTGGCCCCCAACTCGGACGTCGTCAGGAGCAGTGCGTCAAGCTCGGCTTTGGCCATCGGCTTGGAAGGCGAACCCTGGGTGCGCGATGCCGCGCCGCCGGGCGTGCGAGGCGTCGCCAACGGCGGACGCGCGGCCACCGTCTGCTTCCCGTCTCCGGTGGCAGGGCCGCAACCGGTCGCCGCGGCCATGAGCGCCGCCGCGACCAGCGCGGCGGAGAACCTGTCGTGGCGCGCTGAGATGCGACGCGGCCCGCGTTCCTTCCGGATGGGCGATCTCCTTGAAGGTGTTTCGTGTCGAATGGGAACGTGTCCGAAGTTCGCGCCCCTGACGGGGTGAAAGGGCCGATGCTCGGCATCCCCGGTTCATCGGGCGGACTCCACGACGCCCTAAGGGATGATGTCGGCGACGATCGTTGTCGAGCCGTTGCGGCAGGAGGACACCCGTCCGGTCCGGCCGGACTCGGCGGAGGAGTTCGACGCGCACGTCCATCCGTCCACGGTGGCCACGCCCGCGGAGCCCTGCTTGGGCGTGCTCGGCCGGTAGTAGGCGCGGAGCACCCTGAGGACCGTCGCGCAGGTCGTCCGGCCGGTCTGGACGGCCGCGGCGAGCAGATCGCCGTTGGCCGCCTTGACCTCGCCGCAGACGGTGTGCGGACCGACCGGCTTCGGGCGCGGAGCGGCCGGCTTCCGGCTCGGGGAGGCGGGCTTCGTCGCGGAACCGGCCGGTTCCGGGCTGGACGAGGCGGCCGGGGCGGTGGACGCGGCGCTCGTCTCCGGAACGGCAGAGGTCGATGAGGCCTGAGCGCTGGGGGCGGGGGCCGTCCGGGAGGGCGCCTTGCCCTCGCAGGCGGCCAGGGTGAGCAGGAGCACGGCGGATGCGGCGAGAAGGGGCGAGCGCAACTGATCAACTCCGCGGCGGGGAAACAACCGCACGAGTCTCCCACAAAATGATCAACTTCACCCTCGGCGGTTCGGTGACCAGGCGAAACGCCCGGCGCGTGCATCGTCGCCGAGCCAAGACGGCGCCTGGCATCGCGCCCGATCGGCCTACGTCCCCGAACAGGTGGCTCGCGAGTATGCGCACCTGACCCCGGACCGGGAAACCCTCACCGACCCCGTCCCGGCCATCTTCCCCCCCGCCTAAGCGCCGCTTCCTTCCGGCTCGGCGTGAGCCCTGATCGCGCCACGCCCCTACCCGGCTCATGGGGGCTGCCCGATGACTGCCACAGCAGGCCGTAGCGGGCTACATCGCCAAGCACGCCACCAAAGCCGCCGAATGCGTCGGCACCCTGGACCGGCGCCTTGACCCCGCTGACGACCGGGCCAACCTGCCGCTCACTCCGCACGCCGAGCGACTCATCAGCGAATGCCTGACCTTGGGTGCCCTCGACGAGTTCGCAGACCTCCGGCTCGTCCAGTGGGCTCACATGCTCGGCTTCCGGAGCCACTTCTCCACCAAGTCCCGCCGGTACTCCACCACCCTCGGCACACTGCGGGCCGCTCGCATCGCCTTCATCCGCGAGCAGTCCCCCGGCTGGCTACCGCCCGACGACCAGGACCCTGACCTGATCCTCGCCATCGGCGAATGGCGCTTCGCAAGCCAGGACCCCACACGCGGCGAGACGCTCGTCACCGCCGCACTCACCAGCTGCTGACGGTCGTTGAGGCGGCGGACTACCTCAATACCTCGCAGCGGTTCCCGCATCGTCTCATCGCCGGACGGCGCATCCGCTCCGTCAAGCTCGGACGCTTCGTGTGCATCCCTGAATTCAGGCGTACCGGCTGCTGCGCGCCGTACTCATGACCCACCACCTACCGCAGCTACTGCGTGCTGGTTTCGAGTGCCTAGGATTGACTGCCTCCGGGCCTTCCGGCTCCCTCCTCGCCGAAGACCATGCGATGTCCGCGTGCTGTGTCCATGTACTCGCGGACTCGGCGGATCAGGCCGTCTCGGAGTTCGAAGACGAAGCAGTAGTCGTTGGCGTAGTGGTTGCCGTTGGCGAGCGTGGCCGTCATGGTCTCCTCCACGATCACGTGGTCACCGTCGGCATAGAGGCCATGGAAGGTGACAGTGACGTCGCGCGCAAAGAAGCGAGGGAAGTCCTCGGCGAGAAAGCGCACGATCGCCTCCCGGCCGACTATGTGACCGGAACCTTCCAACGCGACGGCGGTCGCATTGCCCAGGGGGGCCAGCCACTCGGCGTCCTCGGTGAAGACGGCGGAGATCTGATCCGCATCGTGGGTGGCAAAGGCTTTCCAGGCGTTTTGGATGACGTCCCGGCTTTGTTGTGACATGGCAGCGACCCTAGACAGGTTGCGAGGAAGGGACTGGCAGGTTTACGACATCAACGTTGGCGTCCTGTGCCGCTGGCACCACTGCGCCCGGTCGCTGAAACGGCGGCCGCTGCCGATCGGATATCGCGGGTGCTCGCGGCCCCGTACGCCTACGCCTCCGACGGCCCGGCGCCGGATAGGGGGCTGTGATGAGCGGGCGTCCTGTCCGGGTCATGCTGCCCGACGAGGTCGAGGCGTGGCCGCTCACTGACCACATAGCGCGGGAGCGGCAAGTACTGGCCGTCTGGCACGGCAAGGCAACCGGCTCGTGGTGGGCGCTGGTGACACTGCCCGATCAAGGCTGGGAAGGCGGCGGGAACGGCTCGTAGAGGCAGCGAACCCGGCGGAACTGCGTAAGGCGATCGCTCATCCGGAGGGTTGGCCGTGGCCGCGCTGAGCCGAGCAGGGCGCGCTGATCCCTGAACCCGCCTTCCCCCCGGCACAGCTCATGCTTCGGCCGTTCCGCTGGCGAGCAGTGCCCGATGCGGCAGCGCGAGCCGTCCGTCTGGACCGGTGAACTCAGCACTGAGGAGATCGAAATGCCGTTTGATCTCCGCTCGGGTCTCGGGCGGTTGGGTGGCGACGAGGTGGCCGATGAAACCGACACCCGACTCTGCGCCATGCCACCACCCCTGTGCGGAGGTCTGATGGTCCCAGGCGATGGTCCGGCAAGAGGGCTTGGAAATCCCGGCGGCCCGCAGCAGGTCCACGAGCCCCTGTTCAGTGCGCGGGAAATCGGCCTCAGAGGCCATGACCGGCCGGTGGATCTTGTGCTGCACGCCAGCGGCCTCGATCGCTCGTCCCAGCAAAGCCCGCCCTGCCCCGCCCGGAACGGCCCACATCGTCACAGCGATCCGGCCGCCCGGCCGGGTCACCCGGCCCAACTCCGCCAGCGAACGCCGTGGCCGCCCCACATGGTCCAGCACGAAGTTGGCGGTCACCGCATCGAAGGCATCATCAGCGAAGGGAAGAACAGGCAGCTCTGCGACACCGACCTCAGCCGACGGCACGGCCTTCGCAGCCAGTTCCACCATCCCCGGGTCGGCATCAACGGCGCTAACCCGGGCGCTCCTCGCGAACGCGTCAGCAGCGACGTTCCCTGACCCAGTGCCCACATCAAGTAGACGGACGCCGGGACCGGCTCCGACGGCATCGAGCAAATCCCCGATCGGATACGCGCACACCGCGGCGAAGGATTCCGCATACGCGACCGCCTGCCCTGACCAGACAGAACGCGCGCTCTCCCCCAACTCGCTCATTGAAGCCCCAACCCAATAGACCAACCGCATCCCTGCCGAGAACAGACGGTAGCCCACCGTTCGGGCTGGCAACCAGGTATGCACATCACCTGCGGCGGCGCTTCACGATCGCCAAGGTCGCCGAACACCAGCGCCGGGGCGGCGTCCACTTCCATGCGGTCATCCGCTTCGACGGTCCCGGAGGCCCGACCGCACCGCCGCCCGGCTGGACGGACGTCCGGCTCCTGGAAGACGCCGTCCGGCACGCCGTCGGCGCCGTGTCGGCCACCACTCCGGCCGGCCCCGACATCCCGGCCCGCTCCCTGACCTGGGATCCGCAAGTGGACGTCCGGGCCATGACCTCCTCCGGACATGCTCGACGACGACATTCGGACCCGCACCGTGTGGTTGGCGGCGTCACAGCGCTTGAGCGCGGTGACCTTACCCCAACGCAGACTTGCGAAGGCGGCCAGGAGGATGGGCTGCTGTGTGAGCGAGCCGTTGCCGCCGGATGCCGCTCACGTGCCCCGTCGCCCGCAGCTGACCGCCCGGCCTCGGGCCGCCCGGTTCCCTCAGGTTGAGTTCCTTACCAGGCCCCGCGCCAGACATCCCCGTCTCCGTCCCGTCAGCTACGGCCGCGCGGCAGCATGAGTGCCGCGGCCGTGGTGGCTGTCAGCATCAGAGCCGCGACGCACAAGGCGACCCGCAGACCCACGATGAACTCACCCCGGTCCGCGACCAAGGCTCCGAAGACGGCCACGGCGAGCGCGCCGCCCGTCTGGCGGAAGGAGTTCAGGACCCCGGCGGCCATTCCGGCCCGATCTGCGGCGATGTCGTTCAGCAGCACGGCGGTCAGGGAAGGTACGAAGAAGCCCAGGCCGAGGCCGACCGGGATGAGCATCGCCGCGATCACCGGTCTGCTGGTGCCCTCGTCGATCCAGAGCAGGCCGAACAGCGCCAGCGCGAAGACCGCTTGTCCGATGGCGATCGGCATCCGCGGCCCAAAGCGGGCCGCAGCCCTGGCCGAGGCCAGGTTGGCTCCGGCGATCACGGCCATCATCGGTAGGAACATCAGCCCCGCGGCCATGGCGGACAGGTTCAGAACGTCCTGAAAGAACAGGCTCAGCACGAACACCAGCCCGTAGAACGCGGCATTGACGACGAAGCCGATCGCGACCGAAACCGTCACCGTGCGCGAGCGGAAGAGGTCGAGCGGGACCAGCGGCGCGGCGGCACGTGCCTCGATCATGATGAACGCGGCCGTCGACACTGCAGCGAGCCCCAGGCAGCCCAGCACCGCGGGCTCGCCGAAGCCGTTCTCCCCTCCGTCGATCACCGCGAAGGTGAGCGCCGCGAGCGCGACGATCACCGTGAGCTGGCCGTACGGATCGAGCGGCGTGGCACGGCGCTGCGAGCGCTCCGCGCGGGTCAGCACCGCGAGGGTGGCGATGCCGACGGGCAGGTTGACGATGAAGATCGCCCGCCAGCTCACAGTGCTGGACAGCACCCCGCCGGCCACCGGTCCGGCGGCGACCGCGACGGCTCCGCCAACGGTCCACAGCGCGATGGCCCGTGCCCGTTCGGCCGCGTCCGGGAAGGTTTGCCGGACGAAGGCCAGCGAGGAGGGCAGCATGATCGCCGCCGCGCTCCCCTGGACCAGGCGGGCGGCGATCAGCTCGCCCAGCCCCGGCGCCAGTCCGCAGGCCGCCGAGGCCACCGTGAAGACCGCGACGCCGGCGCCGAACGCGCGGCTCGCCCCTATGCGGTCGGAGAGCGCGCCCGCGGAAAGCAGGAGTGCGGCGAACATCAGCGTGTAGGCGTCCACGATCCATTGCAGTCCCGCCGTGCTGCCGCCGAAGTCCCGCCCGATCCCGGGCAGCGCCACGTTCATCGCCATGGTGTTGAGGTTGAGCATGAAGATGCCCATGAACGTGGTCGCCAGGATCAGCTTCGGTGCGGCCGTGCGTTGCCGGGCATCCTGTGAGGCGCGGGCTTGTTCAAGAGCGGTCATCCGTCCAGGCTGGTGAGGCTCGCGAGGGCGAGGCAGACCGTGATCTTCCGGGGTGCTCCAGAGGGGGGTGCAGCAGGGCCAGGCTCCGGGCTGGACCCTGATCACACGCTGGCAGAATGACGACATGACCGAGTTCGGGAAGTTCCTGCGGGCTCGCCGTGGCGACGTACGCCCGGCAGACGTCGGGCTGCCCGCCGGAACCGGCACGCGCCGAACGCCCGGGCTGCGCCGGGAGGAGGTGGCGGCGCTGGCCGGTGTGAGCATCGACTACTACATACGTCTGGAACGCGGCAAGGAGACCCATCCGAGCCCCTCCGTGGTCGAGGCGCTGGCCGACGCGCTCCGCCTCAACCAGGAGGAGAGCGGCTTCCTGCACGAGCTGGCGGCGCGCGCGGCGCGGCGCGCGCCCGAGCCCAGGCCCCTGCCGTCACGCCGCGTCCGTCCGACCGTCACGCAGCTTCTGGAGACGCTCCGGCCCAACCCGGCGTACGTCGTGAGCCGCACCAACGACCTGCTGGCGGCCAATCCCGGCGGGCTGCGGCTGCTCCACGGCATCGCCGACTGGCCGGAGCGGCAGCGGAACACCGTACGGTACATCTTCCTGCACCCGGCTGCCCGCGAGCTGTGGGCGGACTGGGAACAGAAGGCCAAGGGGTGCGTCGCCCAGTTGCGGGCGATCGCCGGCAGCGATCCGGACGCCCCGGATCTCGCCGCACTCCTGGGTGAGCTGATCGTCAAGAGCCCCGACTTCAACCGGCTCTGGGAGCGGTACGAGGTGCACACGATCGGCGACGGCGAGAAGACGCTCCGGCACCCGGAGGTCGGCACGATGACGCTCTCGCACGAAGGGCTGTCCCTCAACCGCGCACAAGGCCAGCGCCTCATCATCTACATGGCGCCGCCGGGCAGCCCGGACCACGACAAGATGACGCTCCTCGACCTCGCCTCCGGCCCGTCCGTCGGATCCGGCGAGACGGCGCCCGTCTCACCCTCTCGGAGACAGAGCAGCTAGCGGGACCGGGCGGGCGGAGAACCACGCGCTGTCCTGAACGTCCCAGAATCAGACGGTGGCTGCAGGTCACAGCATCGATCCTGCCCTATGGCAGGAGCTGTTCGTGGGCCACCGTCCGCCACATGACCCGCCGTCTCGCTCGTGACCTGGCCGGACTACCGGCCCACGGCTGCTGGACCGACCCTGCGCCGCTGCCAGCACTGACCCCAGCCCCGACCGGCGCGGCAAGGTCCCGGAACGCTGGCCGCCCAACCCTGGCGCGCATGGAAGGGCACCGAACTCTCTCAAGCGCGAGTGGAGCGTCCGCCCGGGACATTGAGAGTGCCGGCGCGTTCGGTCCTCGGATGGAGCCGGGGCCACCGCACCAGATGAGGGTGCCCGGTTGCGCCTCTCGGCGGCGAAGCTGACCGCTCTGCCGAGGTGGGGTGCCGAGCGCTTCGGACGCCCGGGCGGTACGGCGGCGGGATGTCCACTTCGGCGGGTTGGGGCGGTTCGTTCCGGCCGTCTGCGTGGCACGGGATGCCACATGATCAGGCTGGGTGTCATTGACATCTGATTGACATGCGATCTTGGATCAAGATCGTTTAGGCTACAGCAGCGCAGTGACCTGGGGAAATACTGGAGCGGGTGACGGAATCGAACCCGCGCTGTCAGCTTGGAAAATCACTTCCAAGATCGACCACGACCAGGCGCGCCGCTGACCTGCCCTTGCGTGCCCTCAACTCCGCCGGTGACCGCACGCCCCCAAGACCGCCCGCTCCAACGGGCACGCAGCGGGCACACGACCCAACCTCCGGCCGAAGCTCGGACCTCCTGATCCGCAGGTCCCCAAACGATCACTGTCGCCGTCCGAACCTGTCCGCATGCCGGGCCGATGACCTGCGCTTCGTCCGAATTGGTTCACCACGATCCAAGATCATCCGCCCCCGTGGCTCCCACGGTGGCTCCCAGGGAGCCCCGGTGCTGACGGACTCTCTATTCAATGGATCGTCCGGTACGCCCGCCTTAGGGTCTTCCAAGAGGTGGCGACGTGGTGGAGATTCTGTAGCACTAGCACGGAAGGGGTCACGGCGGATCATCGTTGGCGACGTCGAGTTTCGGTGGAAGGTGCGTGGCCGGCCGACGTACTGCCAGGCGATGGGGTGGTCTCCGTTGTGCTTCGCTGTGCAGCAGGCCGACGGGCAGGGCGCTCGGCTGTTGGTGTCAGTGCCGTGCGCGCACCCGAGCAACGATCTTGGTTTTCCTGCAGGGGCCGTCCTGCCTCGGACCGTAGCCACCGCGATCAAGGCGGCAATGGAACAGGGATGGCAACCGTTGAGGCCGGGGCCGGAGTTCCGATTGGAAGTAGACGCGTCAATAGTGCTCGGCATCGACGCCTAGGGACACGACTCTGGAAGGCGCTTCCCAGATCGCCGCCCGCAGTACCTCTGACCTGCTCTGGGACGCTTCGTCTCGTCCCTCCGACGCCCGCCCGTTCCGCGCATGTTCCGCAAAGAGCACAGGTAGATTGGGACCATGACCGCCCAGCCCGAGGAACCGTCCGCGCCGCACGATCCTGGCGAGGATCCGGCTGCGATCTACGACGCGCTCCCGCGGTCACACCAGGAGCAGTTCCGGGCCGAGTACGACCAGGCGCTGGACGCTGCGCACGACCTCGCGCGGTTTAAGCAGGTCCGAACTCTGCTCCAGCAGTGGCGCCTGCGAGCCATCGCCTACGCCCGTCCCGGCTACGAAGATGCCGTCCAAGACGCCCTACGGGGCCGCGAGGACGCCTTCGTGCGATACACACCGCCGGGCTGGGAAGGCCGGGTGTGACCTACCGCTTCGACGGCTTCCACGGGCGCGCACTGTACGAGCTGAACGGGCTGCCCGAGGAGATCCGCAACGGCCCCCTGCTCGAACGCCTCCTCCAGCTCTTGGAGTCCCCCTGGGACGCCGTCCCGGAACGGCGGGATCAGACGGCGCTGCGCCATGCGTTCTTCGGCAAGGACAACCAAGGCATGCTGACCCTCCTCGTCGACGACAAGGCGGAGACCGTGCGCATCATCGACATCCTCTGGGCCGGCTAGCGCCTGGGACGTCTCCGCGGGCCGGTCCGGAGGTGCTCCCGCGCGAACGGCGCGCACCCCGTGACAGACAGATGCGCGCGGGAGTGTGCCCTCCGGGTTCAGGAGGGGTCTGGGGGACCACGGGGTTCCCCAGTAGCACACGCGCAACCGATCCTCCGAACCGACCGTGACCGGTGCGATGTCCTCGGCCGTGGGCGCGGCCGGTGCTGCCGAGCCTCCCTCTGACTCCCAGCTACGCCCGGACGCAGATTGGGCACGAGTGCCGCCCTCGTGCAGACCGGGGGGACCGTCATTCTCTACAGAGCTGGATGCTCCGGAACCGGCCGCGCCTGCGCGCACGGTAACGGACGCCTATGACATCGGGCGGCGGCGCGACCCCGGGCAGACGGTCAGCCGGCGGGCAGGCCCGGCCGCGCGGGCGGCGGGCCGCGCCAACGGCGCGAGCGCCGCCACCCTTCGACGGTCGGGGAGATGGTGGCGCGCGAACTCAGGAAGTCGAAGAAGGCCAAGAAACGGCGCACGGACCCGGACGGCTCCGGTGAGATATCGGGCACGTAGCGAGCACGGCGGCTGATGAACAAGAAAGGCCCAGCGTCAGTGATACATCACTGGCCTGGGCCTTCATCGGTGGAGCGGGTGACGGGAATCGAACCCGCGCTGTCAGCTTGGGAACCATTGCGATCACGCCGGTTGAAGCCGCTGACCTGGCGTTTGGACGTACCGCAAGTGACCGTGATTGACCCCTGATCACCGCCCTTAATGGCACGCTAATGGCACGTGGCGGTTCCGCTGGCCTGCACCAGACCAGGCTGCGTCGAGCCGATCGTGCCAAACCACTTCAGTGAGCCTTTTTCAGCGTGCTGCGGTTTCGCGGAGTTGCAGGGTATGGATGGCCTTGGCGATGCGGCCGGCGCGGTGGGGGCAGCAGCGCAGCTTCCGTAGGATTCGCCATGACTTGAGCTGGGCGTT